>NZ_JABBFV010000014.1 GCF_012927105.1 Sphingobium psychrophilum
GCTGGTGATCTCCGATTCCCACGAAGGCATAAAAGCTTCCGTCGCCAAAGTGTTCAGCGCCACCTGGCAGCGATGCCGGGTTCATTTTATGCGCAATGCGCTGGCCCATGCCGGCAAGAGCGGTCGCCGGGTCGTATCAGCATTCATCGCCACCGCCTTCGCACAGGAAACGCCCGAAGCCGCAAAGGCCCAGTGGCGCAGTGTCGCCGATCAACTACGTTCCACCGTACCCAAGCTGGCTGCTCTCATGGACAATGCCGAGGAAGATGTGCTGGCCTATATGACGTTCCCCGCCCAGCACCGTACCAAGCTGCATAGCAACAATCCAATCGAGCGCCTCAATGGCGAGATCAAACGGCGTACTGATGTCGTCGGCATCTTCCCCAACGAAGAGGCGATTACCCGTCTCGTCGGCGCTATCCTTCTGGAACAGAACGACGAATGGGCCGTCCAACGCTGCCGTTACATGACACTTGAGAGCGTCTCAGGTTTAAGCGATAATCCCATCATCACGTTGCCTGCCATGGCAGCATGATCAATCCGGCTTAGCCGGAAGTCGCTGTGGCTATCCCAGCGAACCTACACCACGCTGTGGGACACGATCACAGAGATGGCGTCGAGTTCGGTTGCGTAGAGGTTGCGTTGAGCGTCGAGTTGCTCGAGATATGAGGCGTAGCCGCCCTGATATCGATCGGTAGCTAGTGCCACCGAATGTTGCAGAATGGTCAGTCGATTGTGAAGCCGCTCGATCTGCTCGGCATAGCGCGTGATCCCGGTCATCGCGGTCTCGACCTCGGCGAAAGCGGCAAGCACAGTGCCGCGATAGGCGAACGCGGCCTGGTCGCGCTGCGCGGCGGTCGCATCGACCTGGGCAGTCAGCCGGCCGCCGCGAATATCGGTGCGAGCACGCTGCCGCCAAGGCTCCAGACCGTGACCGGATCATAATCGAGTGCGTTGACGAAGAGTTGCCCGAGAGCGGCCGAGATGGCGACCTGTGGCAGGAAGGCGGCGCGGTCCGATGCCAGTGTCGCATCGCCGGCTGCGACGGCGAGTTCCGCACTGGCGATGTCGGGCCGACGACGCAGCAGATCCGAAGGCAGCGTGACCGGCACTGCCGGCAACGAGAAATCACGAAGGTTCCGTCCCCGGACTATGGCGCCCGGCAGATCCCCCGTCAGCCGGCTCAACGCATTTTCCTGGGCCTGGATCGCAAACCGGAGTTGCGGGATGGACTGCTGGACTGCCTCATATTCGGACTCGGCCTGAGTGAGTTCGAATTGCGAGGTGTAGCCGACCCGCGCCTGATCGGCGGCAAGCCTCAGAGCTTCGGCGCGCGACGTGACAGTCTGCTCCGATACGAGCAGTTGGGCATCGAGCGCGAGCAGGCCGATATAGGCCTGTGCTACCTCGGCGGAAACGGCGAGGGCAGCCGCGTCGCGATCCGCCTGGCTTGCGACGTAGCGAAGCCGCGCGGCGTCCGTGAGCCGTGAGAGGCGGCCGAAGAGATCGACCTGCCAATTGAGCTGAACCTCGGGTTGCAAGGCAGTGCTCGCCGCGGCCGCCCCCGTCCCGCCGAGTGTGCGCTGACGCTGCCCGCCACCGACGGCATCGAGCGTGGGCAGCGCCGCCGAGCGGGCGAGCCGGATTGTCGCCTGCGCCTCCTGCACCCGTGCGGCTGCCGATAACACGTCGGTATTGCGGGCGAGCGCGCGTTCGATCAACCCTGTCAGCTTGGGATCATTGAACGCATCCCACCAGTGCGGATCGATGGTGGCACTCCCCGTCGCGCCGTCGCGCCATGCAACTGGCGCGGTGATCGCGGCCGAAGCGGGCGGAGGCACATCGGCAGGCATGCAACCTGCGAGCGTGAGGACGACCAGCGCTGCGGCGGTCTGACGCGCACCGCTCATCGGGCACTGCCTACGCCGGAAGCACCCGCCGTTTCGACCCGAGTGACGACGGACATGCCGGGACGCAACCGCTTCGCGAGCGGCTGGCCGGGATCGATCGTGATCCGCAGCGGGATACGCTGCACGACCTTGGTGAAATTGCCGCTGGCATTATCGGGTCTGAGCACGCTGAACTCCGATCCCGTCGCGGGCGCAAAACCCTCGACATGGCCAGTAAGCCGCTCGTCGCCCAGTGCGTCCACCCTGAAAGTGGCGATCTGACCGGGTCGGATCGCACGGGTCTGCGTCTCCTTGTAGTTGGCGACGACCCAGAGGCTTTCGGGGACCAGGAACAGTAGCTGCGATCCTGCCGAGACATACTGGCCCTGGCGCACGCTTGCCTCGCTCAGTTGCCCGGCCTTGGGAGCATAAATGACCGTGTTGGCCAGGTTGATCCGGGCGAGGTCGCGCTGCGCCTTGGCGGTTTTTACCTGTGCTTCGAGGCCGAGCCGCGACACGCGCGTTGCTTTCACCGTCTCCTCGGCAATGCGAATGGCGGCACGCGCCTTCAGGACGTTGGCGGCGCCCGATCGCGCGGTCGCGCGGATCTGGTCGCGCTCGCGCAGCGATACCGATCCGCGCATGGCCAGATCGTTGACGCGCTCCTCGTCGGATCGGGCCCGATCGCGTTCGGCCTCGGCGGCATAGAGGTCCGCGCGACGGGCTTCGATGTCGGCCAGGTTCTGCGCGACCGTCTGCACGGCATTGGCGAGGTTGGCCTCGGCCGCATCGAGCTGGCCCTCTGCCTGTTCGAGTTGTTGGCGATAGATGCGGTCATCGATCCGCAGCAGCGGCTGGCCTTCCTTCACATGCTGAAAGTCGCGCACCAGCACCTCTGCGACATAGCCGTTCACTTGCGGTGCCATGACCGTGATCTGACCGCGGACATAGCTGTTCTCGGTGACAACGACGGTGCTCGTGAACGGCCATATCCGCCATGCCGCGAGGATCAGGAGCACCCCGATCAGCGCGACGCCGGCCATGATGAGGACGGTAAAGCGTCGTGGCTTGATGGTCTTGGGCGGCTCAGTTCCTGCGGTTGCCGCGTCCGCATTCAACGGTTGGCCGCTCGCATCCACCAATGTGGAAGCCTGTTCTTGGGGCTCGTCTTTCTCTGGACGGATGATCGGCGTGTCTGCCATCAGGGTTCTTTCAGATCGGGGCCGCCGCACCGGTCGATGGACCGGCGGAGGCGGGGGGATTGGCCTTCGCCTGAATGGCGATACGAAGGACGTGGAACAGGGACCAACTCAACAGGAGCAGGGCCAGAATACCATTCAGAAGGAACACGTCGTTGAAAGCCCGGACATTCGCCTCGCGTGTCGATGTCTGTGCGAGCAGGGCAGTGCCCTGAGCCTGGCGCAGCACTGGGTCCGACATGACCCTGCCATAGACCTGGCCCTGGATCTGGAGACGTTGCGCTACGATCGGGTTGGTGGGATCGACACCGGCGTTGATCGTGACCGAATATTCATGCTCGCGAAATTGCTGGAAGGTGCCGAAGATCGCGGGGCCGGCCAGGCCGCCGATGGACTGGCTCACGCCGAACAGCACGGCGAAGCTCACGATATAGTTCGGTCCGTTCTTGAGCGCACTCATGACGCCGACGAGCAGAAGCGGCCCCATGAAAAGCCCGGCGGCAGTGGATATCAGGAACTGGCTGAGGAACATGTCGTGCGGGCGGGTAAGGCTGGTGGCATTCCAGTCGACGAAGCTGCCGATCGCGATCAGCGCCACGGATGACAGGATTTGCGGGATCACCGCCTTTTGGTTGAAGGTCAGAGCGCTGGTGCCGATCCCGACCACCAACCCGAGCAACATGACGGCATACAGCGGCTGTAGCTGATCAGGACCCATTCCGAGCGTCCGCAACAGGCCTGTTGCGCCATAGGTCTGCTCAGAAAGGAGGAAGCGGATTCCCATCGCACCGATCGCAAAGCGGATCGTGGACGCCGTCCCCAGCCAGCGCGTCTGGATCAACGGACTGGCGCGGTGATGCTCTACGAGGACCGCGGCGACCAGCAGCACGACGGCGGCGATCAGGGCACCGGCCATCCAGGGCTGCGCCGTCCACCATTGCGTCCGGCCCTGCGCCAGCACCGCGACGATCAATGCAAGAGCAGGCGCAAGCAGGACAAAGGTCAGGAAGTCGCGTCCTTCGAATACCTTGATGCGGATACCGGGCGGCAGCTTGAGCGAAACCACCGCGGCCAGACAGCAAAGTGCCAGCCCCGACTCGAACATGTACAGGGTCCGCCATTCGCCCAGATCAAGCAACGCGGGCGAGAGGAGCCAGGCTAAAGGTGTCGCCAATTGTGAAATGCCCAACCCAACCACCAGCCCCTGACCGAGCCTGGCTTTGGGAAACGCCTGCAACGTGTAGAATATCGCGAGCGTACTGATTGTCGCACCCGCAAAGCCGCTTACTGCGCGAGCCAACAACGCTGTCGCATAGCTATCTGCGAACAGGTGCAGGATGGTTGCGGCCACGTACAGTGGCAAGCCGATCTCGGCGAACAGGCGCAGGCCGAATTGCTGGCGGAACTTGAACAGGATCAAGCTGGTCGAGATGTTGACCATCAAATAGGCGGCCGGAAGCCAGGCGGCCTCTACCGGTGTCAGCCCGAGAGAGCCTTGTATGTTCTGCAGATTGGCGCTGACGAGGGCGTTGCCCAGACCACCGGTTATCCCCAGCAGGAACGCGATCGCGATATAAGCCGCACGGATCGGGCTACTATGCTTTGGCGTCGAAGGCGATCCTGGCATCGACGGCTTTTCGTCGTCGGTCCAGTTGGGAATGGGCTCCAACGGCGCGTTCACGACAGCGGGCGCGGCCATAGACCCTCCCCAATCAGTTCCCTCATCCGTTCAACCATCCGCTGCCGCGCTTCGCTGTCCGGCTCCCTGATGGAGGTGCCCAGCATGGCCACGACCAGGAACATATCCGACGACTTGAGATCAGGCCGGCATGTCCCATCCGCGATCGCCTGGCTGATCGGTGCTTCAAATAGCGCGCAAAACCGATCGATGAGTCGGCGGGCCTCGTCCGCCCGTGACGAAGCGACCCGCCATACGTCAGCCAAAAATGGGTTGGCGGTATGGGACCGGACCAGATGCTCGAACAGGTCTTGCAGGGAGGCGCTACCATTCTCGGTTTCCGCCAACAGGGCGAGGCCATCGAGGCTCTGCGATCCCATTGCCAGAGCGAGCGAAGCGCGGTCCGGGAAATGTCTGTACAACGTGGCGCGGCCAAGACCTGACCGCGCGATCACGAGTTCCAGAGGCGCGGTGATGCCATGCAAAAGAAAGACCTCCCGCGCAGCTTTCAAGAGAGCCTGACGGTGGCGCTGTGCATCTATCCGGATATTCACCGGCTCTTAAGCGGACAAAATCGTCCGATTGTCAAATACTCTCTCCCGTAAAAGGCCAACCGCGCTATCAAAACGCGCAGGAGGCCTGACAAAATCACGCGGCACCACCTCCCATTGCGCGCTTTCGCATGCTTCTGTCAGCCTTGTGCTGCCGACGGGAATCCGGAGCGCGCGCCTCGGCGCGAAGGGAGGCGTTCGATCGGAGACATGATCCGCCTTTGGCCTGGATGCGAATGCATAGCCTTCGATAGGCATGATTGGTAAGCGCTCTTAGCAATTAGATTGCTTGCAATTTAATTGCTAAGAGCATATGTGTGTTTTTGCATTTGAGGAGCATGACCATGAGCCATCTTTATACCACTAGGGTAACCGCCGTCGGCGGCCGCAGCGGCACCGTCCGGAGCGAGGACGGCATCCTCGATCTATCCCTCGCGCTGCCCAAGGAGCTGGGCGGCAAAGGGGGTGCGACAAATCCAGAGCAGCTGTTCGCGGCCGGATATGCGGCCTGTTTCGAGAACGCGGTGATCCATGTCACCCGTGGCCAGGCCGACAAGGTGCGTGACGAGGATATCGAAGTGATCGGAGAAGTCAGCATGCTGCCCAACGGCGACGGCGGCTTCAAGCTGGCGGTGAAGCTTGACGTCGCGATCACCGGGCTCGACCAAGCGAAGGCGGAAGAGATCGTCAAGGCCGCGCACGCGGTTTGCCCCTACTCCAACGCGGTCCGCGGCAATGTTGACGTTGCGCTGACCGTCACGACCCGATGAGCAAGGTCGTGGCGACGCAGGCAGGCGAAGACGATCCGCTGTTGCTCGACCGGCAGGTGTGTTTCCCGCTCTACGCCGCCACGAACCTGCTCAACCGGCTTTATGGGCCGGTCCTGGCCAAGCTCGGCCTGACCTATCCACAATATCTGGTAATGCTGGTGCTGTGGGAACATCAGGTGCAGTCGGTGGGGGAACTTGGCGCGCGCCTGTATCTGGACAGCGGTACGCTGACCCCTTTGCTCAAGCGCATGGAAGCGGCGGGGTTCGTGACGCGCGCGCGCGATCCCGCCGACGAGCGCCGTGTGTTGGTGACATTGACGGCCGAGGGAAAGGTGCTGCGGGAACGGGCGCTTCATGTGCCCGAGACCATGGCCAATGGCTACCGACCCGACGACGTCGACAGCTTGCGCGAGAGCGTGCGCCAACTGGTGTCTACCCTTGCACAGCACAAGACCCGTCCCCCTGCGACCGAATAGTGAACGGGTGTCTCTCGCCGCCGAAGGCTTTTTGGATCAGGCAGCCTGCGGAACGATCCTGACCGATCACGCTATTGAGGTGTGTTGACGGAAGAAAAACATAATCTGGCGATCGTAGGCGGGGAGCGTGGCCAAGACCCTCTACAAGGCGCGCGGGCGTATCGAGCAGGGCTTCGGCTGCCTCGAACGCTTCAAGCGCGTCGGCCTCAGATGCGAGAAAACAGCCGAAAAATGCAGGTCAATCGTCGGCTTCGCCGCTAGTCAAATTCGTCCACACGGCCTAGCGCGCGCTGCTTCAGCCCCGCGGCTGGCCCAATATCTCCCGCGCGCGGGGCGCCAGCCGTTCGACCGCGGCGGCATGGATGCCGGGCGCGGCGCAGAGCAGGCCGAAGGCGGTGGGCTGCGGCCGGTTGAAGCGCAGCGGATCGCCCAGCGCGTCGGTGACCGCGCCGCCCGCCTCCTGCACGATCAATGCGGCGGCGGCGACGTCCCATTCATTGCCCCATCGCACGGTGGCAACCAGATCGGCTTCGTCGGCGGCGACCATCGCCATGCGCAGCGCGATGCTGTTGGGCTTGTCCACCGTCACCAGATCACGATCCATGCGCGGCAATTGATCGGCGGGCACCCGCGCGCCCGGCAGCAGGGTCCGGCTTCCTGCACGCAGGGTCTGGCCATTGCGGGTCGCGCCCTGGCCCAGCCGGGCCACCCATGTTTCATTGCGCGCGGGCGCCGCCAATATGCCGATCTTGACCGCGCCATCCTCGACCAGTGCGACCGATACCGACCATCCCGGCCGCCCGCGCAGATAGTCGCGTGTGCCGTCGATCGGATCGACCACCCATACCCGCGGCACGCCCAGCCGATGCACGGTATCGGCCGTCTCCTCCGACAGCCAGCCCGCGTCCGGGTCGATCGCCGCCAGCCGCGCGCGCAGCATCGCGTCGACCGCCAGGTCGGCTTCGCACACCGGATGGCCCGGCACCTTTTCCCACTGGCGCACGCGGGTTTCCCCGCCCGCCCACAGTGTCAGCGCATGGTCGGCCGCATCCGCCACGGCGGATATGACCGCGCGCAGATGGGCCTCAGCCCCCGGCAACGGTCATCCCGTCGATGCGGATGGTCGGCACGTTCATGGCGTAGCGGAAGTGCAGGTCGCTTGCGGGCGTCAGCGCCCGGAACATGGCCTTCAAATTGCTGGCGATGGTGATTTCCGACACGGCATGGGCCACAGCCCCATTTTCGATCAGGAAGCCCGCCGCGCCCCGGCTATAGTCGCCGGTGACGCCATTGACGCCCATGCCGATCAGTTCGGTGACGTACAGGCCGCGCTTCACATCCGCCATCAGGTCGCCGGGCGATATCGTGCCGGCCTCCATATGGACATTGGTGATGCTCGCGCCCGGCGCGCCGCTGCCGCCGCGGCTGGCATGGCCGGTCGGTTCCAGCCCCAGTTGCCGCGCCGACGCACTGTCCATCAGCCATCCGGTCAGCACGCCCTTGTCGATCAGCGCCCGGCGCGCCACCGGCAGGCCTTCGCCGTCGAACGGGCGCGATCGCATCCCGCGCGGCAGCAACGGATCGTCGATGATATTGACGCCCGCCTCGAACAAGGCCTCGCCCAGCGAGTCCAGCAGGAAGCTCGACCGGCGCGCGATCGCCGGTCCCACCATGCCGCCGATCAGATGGCCGAGCAGGCTGGAGCCGATCCGGGGATCGAAGATCACCGGCATCACGCCACTTTCGACCTTGACCGGATTGAGCCGCGCCACCGCCCGCTGGCCCGCGCGGGTGCCGACCGCTTCGGCATCGTCCAGATCCTCCAGATGGCGCACGCTATGGCTGGCATGGTCGCGCTGCATGTCCGCGCCTGTCCCCGCCAGCACGCTGGCCCAGGTCGAATGGCTGGTCCCGGCATAGGCGCCGGCAAAGCCATGGCTGGTCGCCAGCGCGACCTGGCTGCGGCCGTTCGCCGCGCCGCCGCCTTCGCTGTTGGTGATGCCTGGCACGCTGCGCGCCGCTTCCTCCGCCATCAGCGCGCGTTCGCGCAATGCCGCGGGTTCCGGCTCCTCCTCATCGGTCAGGTCGAGCGCGGGTGGGCGCTTCTTGAGCAGCCGATCCTCCGGCGCCAGCCCGGCATAGGGGTCTTCGGGCGCTTCGCGCGCCATGGCGATAGCGCGATCGACCAGCGTGGAGAGCGTCACAGGGTTCATGTCCGACGCGGAAATGCTGGCGGACCGCTGGCCGATGAAGACGCGCAGGCCGATTTCCTCGCCCTCGGACCGCTCGACATCTTCCAGCGCGCCGAGGCGCACGGACACGTTGGTCGATGCATTACAGGCATAGATGGCGTCGGCGGCGTCCGCGCCGGCCTTGCGCGCGGCGCTGACCAGATCCTGCGCGCGCGACTGGGCTTCTTCTAGGCTGAGCATGGAGGGAAAATGGTCCTGAAATTCAAGAAGGGAAGGGCATCGGCCTTACGCGCTTGCGCCTGATGGGGCAACGCCCGCCAGCCAATGGTCGAGCAGGTGCCAGGCGACCGCCATCGTCGGCGGGGCCAGGAAGGGGGCATCGGGATCGCCCGCCATGGCCGCGCGGACCTGATCCGCATCGCACCAGAAGGCGTCCTCTATCTCGTTCGGATCGAGCGTCAGAGCGTCGTCCAGCGCCTCGCCGACACAGGCGATCATCAGCGAGGAGGGGAAGGGCCAGGGCTGGCTCATCACATAGCGGACCTTATGCACTCGCACGCCCGCTTCCTCGAACAATTCGCGGGCCACCGCTTCCTCGATCGTCTCGCCCGGTTCGACGAAACCCGCCAGCGCGGAATAACGCCCCTGCGGCCAGGCATGTTGGCGACCCAGCAGGATGCGCCCACGATGTTCGGCCAGCATGATGACGACCGGGTCGGTGCGCGGGAAATGCTCGGCGGCGCAGGCGTCGCACTTGCGCGACCAGCCCGCCTTGGCAGGCTGAGTCGTCCCGCCGCAGACCGAACAATGGCGATGGCGCGCATGCCAGTGGACCAGGCTGCGCGCCGTGCCGTAGAGGGCGACCTCTTCGGTCGGGACCAGCCCGGCGATCGCCCGGCTGCGCGGCGTGGGGACCAGATTGGGGCCAAGGTCCGCGACCAATCGGGCGAAGATCGGCCGCTTGTCCGGATCGATGCCCAGCAGCAGATGATCCTCGACCCGCGCATGTGGCTCCAGCGGCTCCAGCAGCAGATGGCCGTCCACCTCCACCGGCTCCAGCCCGTCCAGCACGAGCAGGCGCGCGGCCGGATCGGCAAACGTCTCGGCCAGCAAGGCAGGGTTGGTGCGGATATGGTCTACCCGGTCGAGATTGCTCCCGACGAAACCCGGCACCGGTTTCTTCGCTGGATCAGTTCCGTGCATCTGCCTGCCTTTCTTTCCTCACCGCGTCCGCCGCCCGCGCGAACAATGTCGGCAACCCCGCCTCGCCGATCCGGTCGATCGGCCACCATTCGCCTTCGTCCTCCGGCGTTACATCCGGTCCCACATGGGCATGGTGGACGCGCAGCGCCAGAGAGAAATGGGTGAAGACATGCGCCACATCTGTCTCGATCGTCGTCCAGCGGGCGGCTACCGGCGGCGTTGGGTCGGGCGCATCGCCCCAGTCGGAACTGGGCAGCGCCCGCATCCCGCCCAGCAATCCCTTGTCCGGGCGGCGCACCAGCCAGACATGGCCGTCGCGCTCGATCCACCAGCCATGGCCGGTGCGATGCGGTCGCGCCTTCTTGGCCGCCTTGACCGGGTAAGCGGCGGGATCGGCGGTCAGGACGGCGGCGCAATCCTGCCGCAGCGGACAAATGCCGCAGGCGGGATTGCGCGACGTGCAGATGGTCGCGCCTAAGTCCATCATCGCCTGCGCGAAATCCCCGGCGCGCGCGTCCGGCGTGATGCTGTCGGCGGCGGCGCGGATGACTGGTCGGGCGGCGGGCAGGGGCGTCGCTATCGCAAACAGCCGCGCCACCACCCGTTCGACATTGGCGTCCACCACCACCGCGCGCTGTCCAAAGGCGATCGCCGCGACCGCCGCGGCGGTATAGGCGCCGACGCCTGGCAATGCGCGCAGCCCGTCCTCCGTATCGGGAAACACGCCGCCATGATCTTGCGCCACCGCCCGCGCGCAGGCCAGCAGGTTACGGGCGCGGGCATAATAGCCAAGGCCCGCCCAGGCGGCCATCAGGTCCGCGTCTGCGCTCGCGGCCAGATCCGCAACCGTGGGCCAGCGCGCCAGGAATTTGGCATAATAGGGGCCGACCGCCGCGACCGTGGTCTGTTGCAGCATCACTTCGGACAGCCACACCCGGTATGGATCGGCGGCATTGCTGCCCGGCGGCGCGCGCCACGGCAGTCGCCGGGCATGGACGTCATAATGGGCAAGCAGGTCGCTTGCGATTTTTGTGGCTCTACCCTCGACGCGCATGGCGACCCTATGCCATTAAGCGGGCCATGACGGAACGCCCGGCCCCCCCGAAATATAAGAGTCGCAAATTGCCAGCCGAAGAAAGGCCGCGTGTGGGCGCGCCGCGCGCCATCGCGGACCTGATGCCCGACATCGGCCGCGCCGCTTTCCGCAAGTTCGGCTTCGTCCAGTCCAGCATCGTCACCCGCTGGGCGGAGATTGTCGGCGCCCATTATGCGGGCATTTCTGCGCCCGAATCGATCCGCTTCCCGGTGGGGCAAAAGGCCGGCGGTACGCTCCAGTTGACGGTCATGAGCGGCCATGGCCCGATGGTGCAGCATATGCTGCCCGATATCGTCGAACGGGTGAACCGCTTCTTCGGCTATGCCGCCGTGACAAAGGTCGCGATCCGGCAGGGCGACATCAGGCCGGTCGCGGCCGAACGCCGCCCGCCGCCGCGCAACCTAAAGCCCATTCCGGTCGAGCTGGGCGATTCGCTGCGCGACATTGGCGATCCCGAACTGCGCGCCGTGCTCGAATCGCTGGCGCAGGGGCTTGCCAACAGCAGCGGATTGCCGAAGATCAACTGAGCGATTGACTTGGAAATCGCGCCAAGGAAACGACGCCATTCCGCCCCGGTTCAGCCAAGCCATATTACGGACGCCCCCGATGAAGAAACTGCTCCTGCCGCTTGCCTTGCTTGCCGTTCCCGCCGCGCTGGTCGCCGCGCCTGCCGCCAACTGGGTGAACCGGGTCGTGCTCTCACCGATCGGTGGTCATGCGATGGGCAATCCCAACGCGCCGACCAAGCTGGTCGAATATGTCAGCTACACCTGTTCGCATTGCGCTGATTTCGTGAGCGCGGCGAGCGCTCCGCTCAAAAGCGACTATGTGAAGGGCGGCAAGGTCAGCGTCGAAGTCCGCAACGCCGTGCGCGACCGATATGACCTGACCGCCGCCCTGCTCGCCCGCTGCGGCGGCCCGGCCCGCTTCATGGGCAATCATGAGGCATTGTTCGCAAACCAGACCGCCTGGATGCCGCAGATCGAGGCCTATGACGCGGCGACGACGCAAAAGCCCGCGGACCAGACGGCGGCAATGCGCGACATCGGGCGGAAGACCGGCCTTTACACGCTCATGACCAAGCGCGGCTTCACTGATGCCCAACTCGACGCCTGCGTCGCCAACCCCGCGGCGATGAAACAGATCCTGGCCATGACCGACGACGCCTGGAACAAGGTGAAGATCGGCGGCACGCCCGGCTTTATCGTCAACGGCACGTTGGTCAAGGGATCGACCTGGTCCATTCTCCAGGCCGCATTGCCCCCCGCCGCGCGCTGATCTAAAACCCCCTTCATACCGCCAGTCATCGGAGCCTTGCCCGTCGTGAAAGCCGTTTCCGCTCTTGCCCTCATCGCGCTCAGCCTGACCCTCGCCGCCTGCGGCAAAAGCGAGGAAGGCGCCAAGCCCAGCGGCGATCCCGTCGCCGCCGTCGCCGCCCCGGCCGGGACCAGCTGGTCGCAAACCGTCGCCCAGACGCCCGAAGGCTATTATCTGATGGGCAATCCGTCGGCCAAGATCAAACTGGTCGAATATGGCTCCTACACCTGTAGCCATTGCAAGGATTTCACCGCCGAAGCGTCGGAGGAGATCAAGAAGATCGTCGATACCGGCAAGATGAGCTTCGAATTCCGCACCTATGTCCGCGATCCGATCGACCTCACCACCGCGCTGCTGGCGCAATGTGGCGGCAAGGACATTTATTATCCACTTTCGGAGCAGTTCTTCGCCAACCAGGCGGCGATGTTCGAAAAGGTGCAGGGTAACGAAACCGCCTTCCAGGGCGTCGAAAAGCTGCCCCCGGCGCAGCGCCCCGGCGCGATCGCGCAGATTGCCGGCCTGGTCGAATATGCCCAGCAGCGCGGCATTGCCGCCGATCAGGCCAAGCAATGCCTGGCCGACACGGGCGCGGCCGAACGGCTGGCCAAGGGCGTGGAGGCGGCCAACAGCCAATATCAGATCCAGGGCACGCCCAGCTTCCTGATCAACGGCGTGCTGGTCGACAATGTCGCCAACTGGGCTTCGCTCCAGCCCAAGCTCAAGGAAGCGGGCCTCTGATTGGACCAGCGGGGGCTGACATCGACGCTTAGGACAGCCGGGGCGGCGCGCTGCTCCGGCATGACGCCATGCAGATAAAGCGCCTCAAACTCTCCGGCTTCAAAAGCTTCGTCGACGCGACGGAACTGCGGATCGAACCGGGCCTGACCGGCATCGTCGGCCCCAATGGCTGCGGCAAGTCCAACCTGCTCGAAGCGATTCGCTGGGTCATGGGCGAATCGAGCGCCAAATCCATGCGCGGCGGCGGAATGGAAGATGTGATCTTCGCCGGCACCGCCACCCGCCCGCAGCGCGACTTTGCCGAAGTCTCGCTCCTGACCATTCAGGAACAGGGCGAACTCTTCAACGCCGTCGAAGTCGGCGCGGACGGCGAACTGGAGGTTACCCGCCGGATCGAGCGGGGCGCGGGCAGCGCCTATCGCGCCAATGGCCGCGACGTGCGCGCCAAGGATGTGTCGCTGGTTTTCGCCGACGCCGCGACGGGGCCGCACAGCCCCGCGCTGGTCAGCCAGGGCCGCATCGCCGCCGTCATCGCCGCCCGCCCGCAGGAACGGCGCGCCATGCTGGAGGAAGCGGCGGGCATCGCCGGCCTCCATGTCCGGCGCAAGGATGCCGAACAGAAATTGCGCGCTGCGGAGGCCAATCTCGCCCGGCTCGACGAAATCCTGCTCGACATGGATGCGCGCGCCAATGCGCTGCGGCGGCAGGCCCGCGCTGCCGAACGCTATATCCGCCTGTCCGACCAGATCCGCGTCGCCGAAGGCCGCACCCTCTTCGCTCGCTGGCGCGAAGCGAACGCCAGCGCAGAGGCCGCTCGCGCCGAAGCGAAGCAGGCGGACGCCGCCGTGTCCGCCGCGCAGGAGGGGCAGTTGGCCGCCGCCGCTTATGCCCAGGCCGCCATAGCTGCTCTGGCCGATCGCCGCGCCGCCGCCCAGAGCGCGCGCGACGACGCCAATGAGGCGGGCCATCGCCTCGCTGCGCTGCGCACCGAGCGCGAGGCGGTGGTTCGCCGCCTCGCCGACCTGGCCCAGCAGGCGTCCCGGCTGGAGGAAGATCGCGCGCGCGAAGGCACGCTCGCCAACGACGCCGCCGATGCGATCGCCCGGCTGACGGCCGAGATGGCAACGCTGAAGGCGCGCATCGCCGAGACGGACAAGCTGCGCCCGGCCTTCGCCGCCCGCATTGCCGCCGCAGAGGCCGCCGCGCGCGACGCCGAACTGGATCTGGCGCGGGCGATGGCGACCCAGGCGGCCGAACAGGCCGAATTGCGCGTCGCCGAAGCGGCACTGGCCGCCGCGCGCACCCGCCTCGACCGGGCGGAGCGGGAGGTGGCGCGGCTCGCAGCCGAAGCCGCTGCTTTGCCGGACGCCACCCCGCTGGAGGCGCAACGCACGGCGGCACTGGCCGATCAGGACCGGGCGAAGGCCGATCGCGACGCCGCCGAAGCGACGATCCAGACCGCCGACGCCGATCGCCAATCCGCAGCCGAGGCGCGCGCCACCGCGGAGGCCGCCCTGTCCTCCGCGCGCGCTGCTTTGGCCGCGCTCGACAGCGAGGCTTCGGCGCTCAAACGCGCGGTCGATAGCGGCGCAGGCAACCGATCCCGCGCGCTCGACCAGTTGAAGGCCGCGCCCGGCTATGAACGCGCGCTCGCCGCCGCGCTGGGCGACGATCTGGAGGCACCCGTCGGCGCGGACGGCAAACGCCGTTGGGCCGGGGCCGATGCGCTGCCGGGCGATCCCGCGCTGCCCGCCGGGGCCACGCCCTTGTCCGCCCATGTCACCGCACCCGCCGAACTGGCGCGCCGTCTGGCGCAGATCGCGGTGACGGACCAGGATGCGGGTCAGCCCCTCGCCGTCGGCCAGCGTCTCGTCACCCGTGACGGCCAGTTGCGCCGCTGGGACGGCTATATCGCGCTGGAAGGCGGCGCGGCGGCGGCCGAACGGCTGATCCGCCTCAACCGGCTGGACGCGATCGCCGCGGTCCGCCCCGCGCTCCAGACCGATGTCGACAACGCCGCCGCCGCGCAGGATGCGGCCAAGGCGGGCGAACAGGCCGCCGCCCAGGCGCTGGCCCAGGGCCGCACCGCCCTGTCCCAAGCCGACCAACGCCTGCGCGCCGCGCTCCGCGCCGCAGACGAGGCGACGACTGCGCTCGAACGGCTCGCCGGGCGGCGCGAAGGGATAGAGGAACGACTGGGTGAGGCGCAGCGCGACCGCGCCGCCGCGCAGGGCGAGCATGAGAAAGCGCAGGCCGCCCGCGCCGCCGTGCCCGACGGCGCAGAGACGCGCGCGCTGGTCGCCGCGCTGTCGCAGGCCAGCGACAAGGCCCGCGCTGCCGTCAGCCAGTTGCACGCCGATCAGGCGCTCGGCGACCGCGCTCTGTCCAGCGATCGCGAGCGGCAGGCGGCGGCTGATGCGGAGATCAAGGGCTGGCGCGCCCGCGCCGGCGAAGCAGCCAAGCGCATCGCCGCCATGGTCGCCCGCGCCGAAGAGATTGGGGCGGAGCGTGGCGCGATCGAAACGCGGCCCGAATTACTGGCCGACGCGATCGCCGCGCTCAGCGATCGGGGATCGGCGTTGACCGACGCCGCCGACCAGGCCCGTCGCGCCGAAGTGGCGGCGGAAGCCGCGCTGCGCACCGCCGAAGGCCGCGCCGCCCAGGCGGGGGAAGCGCTCGCCGCCGCCCGCGAAGCCCGCGCCACCGCGGTCGCCCGCGCCGAAGCGGCCGACGAAAGGCGGGTCGAAACCAACCGCCTGTCAGGCGAGCGGTTCGAATGTCCGCCGCCGGTGTTGCCCGAAAAACTGGGTTTCGCCAGCGCCGACGTGCGACTGGCCCAGACCGAATTGGCCGATCATGACCGTTTCCACGCCGAACGCGAACGGATCGGCCCGGTCAATCTGGTCGCGCGCCAAGAACTGGAGGAGATGGAGGCTGCCCAGGCGAAGAGCCGCGCCGAAAGCGAGGAACTGACCCAGGCGATCCATCGCCTGCGCGGTTCGATCGGCAGTCTGAACCGCGAGGGGCGGCAGCGCCTGCTCGCCGCGTTCGAAGCGGTGGACGGCCATTTCCGTCGCCTATTCACCACCCTCTTCAACGGCGGCCAGGCGCATCTGGAACTGATCGACAGCGACGATCCGCTGGAGGCCGGGCTGGAGATCATGGCCCAGCCGCCGGGCAAGAAGCTGGCGGCGCTGACCCTGTTGTCCGGCGGGGAACAGGCGCTGACCGCCGTGGCGCTGATCTTCGGCCTGTTCCTGACCAACCCCGCGCCGATTTGCGTGCTGGACGAAGTCGATGCGCCGCTGGACGACGCCAACGTCGAACGATTCTGCGACCTGCTCGACGCGATGGTGGCGCAGACCAACACCCGCTATCTGATCGTCACGCACAATGCCGTCAGCATGGCGCGGATGCACCGCCTGTTCGGCGTCACCATGGTCGAACGCGGCGTCAGTCGGCTGGTGTCGGTCAACCTGCAAAGCGCCGAAGCGCTGCTGGCGGCGGAATAAAAGGGCCGATTACTGCGGCCCCATATTCGCACGGATCAGGCGTGGCCCTGACAGACCGTATCGTCGTCAGGCATGATACCAAAGGCGAGCACATCGGCGCTGCCGACCTTCTCTTCCCCGGCGAACAGCTTGTCGAGTCGCGCCTTGATGTCGCGGCGATAGGCGGCCGTGGCGACCGATCGGGATGCCGATACTTCGATGTCGCACGCGATCGCGTCCTTGATCCGTTCGATCGCGGGTTCGTCCAGCACCCCGGCGCGGCGCAATTCCTGGCACAGTTGCAGCAGCCCCGCCGCGGTCGCATGAGCGCGCAGGCCGACATTGCTCAGGTCGAAATGCAGCTTCTTCTGTTTGTCCAACGGAACGGTCATGATGGCATCCTCTCTAATTTTATGAGCCTATCATAATCCCAACCGCGAAACAGGCCATCCCGTTCCCTGCGTCCTCAGGCCGCAGGCGTCGGTACGACCAGCGCTGGATTCTGCGCCTTCATCGCCTTGGACCGTTCCTCCAGATAGACTTTGATCATTGCCACGATCGGATCGGCCAGGAACAGCCCCATGATGCCGAACAGCGCGCCGAACAATATCTGCGCCGCCAGCACCAGCGCCGGGGCCAGGTCGGTGGCGCGCTTCGCCACCATCGGCACGATCAGGTAACCGTCGATGATCTGCACCACCATATAGACGCCAAAGGCATAGAGGCCGGTATCGGTCCCGCCCGAAAAGCCGACCAGGATGATGAGCACGCCCGATATGATCGACCCGATATTGGGCAGGAAGGCGAACAGGCCGGTCAATATGCCGAGCAGCCCCGCCATCGGCACGCCGCCGGCCCATAGCAGCAGCCATGTGCCCACACCCTCCACCGCCATGCCGATCAGCCGCCCGAACATCAACCGGCGCAGCGTCCAGCCCATCTTGTCGGCGACGCGATAGAAATGGGCGCGCTTTTCGATCGGCAGCATCCAGGCGACGCCGCGCTCATATAATTTGGGTTCGACCGCGATGAAGATCGCCAGCACCAGCATCATGACGCCGCTGGTGATCGCGCCTACCGCGGTGCCGACCGCGGCGGTCACCCGGCCCATCGAACTCATCGCCTGGCCCGCCAGGCCTTTTAGGTCGGATGGCGTCGCGCTGATGCCCAGTTGCTGCATCCAGCCGCCGATCCGCATCACCTGCGCCTCGACGATGGTGCGCATCGCCTGCGCCTGCGCCGCCAGGCTCGATCCGGTCAGGTAGAAGGTATAGGCCATGAACGCGACCGCGCCCAGCAGCACGATCGTCAGCCGCCAGCCGCGCGATATCGGCAGGATGCGGCCCAGCAGGCGGGTGCCGCCGTCCATCATCGTCGCCAGCACCAGCGCGCCCATGACCAGCATCAGCGGCTGCGCCAGCAACACGACCAGCGCCACCGCTATGGCGAGCGCGAACCAGACGCCTGCGCGCTTCAGTTCCTGCTGGACGAGCGGGCTGCGGACTTCGCTGGGACCGGGTTCTTCGACATGAAATGCCTGCGTGTCGCTCAAAACCCAATGCCCCTTTCAGTTATTTCGGGGGTGCAACGCTTTGTGGGCGCAGGCTGTTCCCGGCCCGGCCGCTGCGCAACGCATGGACCCAGCTGAGCGGATTCCAGGTCGCATCGCCGTCCAGGCTGAAGGTGATGAACTCCGCCCGGCCGCCGATCGCTTCCCAAGGCACCGGCCCGCCTAGGCCGTTTTCCTCCAATGGCGCGCGGCTGTCGGCGCTGTTGTCGCGATTGTCGCCCATCAGGAAGACATGGTCGGCGGGCACCCGCACCGGCCCATACCAGTCGAGCGCACTCGGCCCCATGTCGATCGTGATGTAGGTCTTGCCATTGGGCAGGATTTCCTGCCGCACCGGCAGTTCGCAATAATCTCGTCCGTCCTTGCCCGTCACCAGCGCACCGGGGAATTGCAGCGGCGGGCAGGGGGCGTTGCCGTCCACCAGCAGGCGCAGGGGTTTCAGCATCTTCTGCTTCACCGCCACGCCGTTCAGTATCACCTGGCCGCCGCGCACCTCTATGATGTCGCCGGGCAGGCCGATCACCCGCTTGATATAATCCTCGCGCCGGTTTTGCGGCGACACGATGACGATGTCGCCGCGGTCGGGCAGGCGGCCCAGCACCCTGCCCTTCAGGAAGGGCAGGGGGTGGAAGCTGGGCGAGACATAGGACCAGCCATAGGGAAATTTGCTCACCACCAGCCGGTCGCCGGTCAGCAGCACCGGCATCATCGATTCGCTGGGGATGTAGAAGGGCTTGGCGACGAAGCTGTGGAAGGCCAGCACCGCCAGGATCAGCAGGACGATGCTTTTGAGTTCCTGCCACCAGTTGACCGGGGATCGCTGCGCGTCACTCTCCGGCTGCATGTCGGCGATAGTGTCTTCGGGCAGGTCGATGACCGTCACGGGCGGGCTTTCGCTAGGGGGAGTGTTGCTCACATTGTCGCTCACAGGGGCAGGGCTTCGATGATGACGAAGGCCTGCGCCCATGGATGATCGTCGGTGAGTGTCAAATGAATAGCCGCCTTATGCCCGGCCGGCACGATCGATTCCAGCCGCGCGAGCGCGCCGCCGGTCAGCTTGAGCGTCGGCGCGCCGGACGGGGCGTTGACCACGCCGATATCCTTCATGAACACGCCGGCCTTGAACCCCGTGCCGACCGCCTTGGAAAAGGCCTCCTTGGCGGCGAAGCGCTTGGCGAGGGTTCCGGCCTTGGTGAAGGGGCGGCGGTTGCCCTTGGCCTGCTCGACATCGGTGAACACGCGGCGTTCGAAGCGCTGGCCGAAGCGGTCGAGCGAGTTTTGGATACGCTCGATATTGCAGAGGTCGGAGCCGAGGCCGATGATCATATATCCTCCCCGGTACGGGGAGGGGGACCGCCAGCGAAGCTGGTGGTGGAGGGGGCAGGCGGCAGAACCCGACAGGGAGTGGCAGGCGGCACGCCCCCTCCACCAGCCTGCGGCGGGTGCCCCTCCCCGTGCCGGGGAGGAATCACCGCGCCAAATCCATCTGCCGTCGCATTTCCCGGATGCTGCCTTCCAGCCCGCCGAAGATTGCCTCGCCGATCAGGAAATGGCCGATATTAAGCTCGGCGACCTGCGGGATGGCGGCGATCGGGGCGACATTGTCGAAGGTCAGGCCATGCCCGGCATGGGGTTCGATGCCGTTCTTGGCCGCCAGCGCCGCCGCGTCGGTGATTTTGCGCAATTCGGCCGCGCGCGCTTCGCCGGTCAAATGGGCATAGGCACCGGTATGCAATTCCACCACCGGCGCGCCTAGCCGGATCGCCGCGTCGATTTGAAGCGCGTCCGCCTCGATGAACAGGCTGACGCGAATCCCCGCATCGGCCAGCGCCGCGACGACGGGTTTCAGCACGTCAAACTGCCCCGCGGCGTCCAGCCCGCCCTCGGTCGTGCGCTCCTCGCGCTTTTCCGGCACGATGCAGGCGGCGTGCGGCTTGTAGCGCAGGGCGATGTCCAACATCTCCTGCGTGGCCGCCATCTCCAGGTTGAGCGGCACGGTCAGCGCCGCCATCAGCGTGGCGACATCCGCGTCGCGAATATGCCGCCTGTCTTCCCGCAGATGGGCGGTGATGCCGTCGGCCCCGGCCTTCACCGCCAGCAGCGCGGCCTTGACCGGATCGGGATGCTCGCCCCCCCGCGCGTTGCGGATGGTCGCCACATGGTCGATATTGACGCCAAGGCGCAGGGGCGTGGTCATAAGGCTTATAGCTTCCGGCTGCCGGGCTTGATCGCGGGGATCGCCGCCAGTTCGGGCGGCACCGCATCTTCATCATAGACCGGGAAATTGATGGAGACGAGCGGGTAGAAGGGGACGCCCAGGTCCACTTCGCCGGCCGACCGGTCGACCAGCGCGACTTCGGCGACGACGATGCCGCCTTCCGCCTCCACCGCGGCGATCGCCTGGCGCGACGACAGGCCGGTGGTGACGACGTCCTCGACCATCAGCACTTTCTGCCCCGGCGTGATCGCAAAGCCGCGGCGCAGCTCGAACACGCCCTCGGGCCGCTCCAGAAATACCGCATCCTTGTCCAGCGCACGGCCGACTTCATGGCCGATGATCAACCCGCCCATCGCTGGCGACACGACCAGATCAATCTCCTGTCGCACTTCGCGCGGTAATTTCTGCACGGTGGCGCGGGCCAGCTTGCCAGCCCGTTCGGCGTTCATCAACACGCGCGCGCATTGCAGGTAGTTGGCGCTCCGGCGCCCCGACGACAGGATGAAATGTCCTTCGAGCAGCGCCCCCGCCGCCCGGAATTCCCCCAATACTTCCTCATCTGTCATGCCGTCATATACCCATGTCGGGCGGTCCCGCGCCTGTGCGCGCGGCCCGCCAATCCGTCAGCACGACGCCCCTGTGGCGCGCCATGATTGCGCCCCTGTGCGCCGACCAGCGAAATAGGCGGCCAAGGGGAGCGTTGCAACAGCGAAGAAAATCTGCTCCTGCGTGCTTGAGGCACGGGGAAACCATGCCTATAAGCCGCGGCAGAACCGACCGGACGAGGATCATGCGCTTGACGCGCGTCTTCGTTGCAGCGGCGCCAAGGGGTTACGGGGTAAGAAGACGCTATGAAAAAGGTGAAATCGCTCGTTCTCGCCGGGTTGTTGGCCTTTGCGCCAGCGCTTGGGCTGAACGGACATGCGCTGGCGCAGGACAATGCCGTCGCTGCCGCACCGGCTGCGGACAATGCCGCCGCGCCGGCCGAATCGGCCAACGCTGCTGCGCCGGCCACTGAAGCTGCGCCCGCCGCCACGGTGGCTGCGCCGCCGCGGATGAAGCCGACCGAGGGCATCGGCATGCCCAAGCCGGGTGAATATACCCTGCAGGAACAGTTCACCTCGACCGGCCACACCGCGCGCTGGCTGCACGACGTGATGCTGATCCCGCTGATCTTCGCGATCTCCATCTTCGTCCTGATCCTGATGCTCTATGCGATGTGGAAATTCCGCCGCAGCGCCAACCCGATCCCGTCGAAGACCGCGCATAACACGATGATCGAAGTGATCTGGACCGTGCTGCCGGTCGTGATCCTGCTGGTCGTCGCGGTGCCTTCCATCGGCCTGCTCGCCGACCAGTATAAGCCCGCGCCCAAGGATGCCGTCGTCGTCAAGGTGACCGGCTATCAATGGTATTGGGGCTATGAATATCCCGACAACGGCATCGCCGAATTTGTCTCCAACATGCTGCCGGAAGACAAGGCGAAGGCCAATGGCGAGCCCTATCTGCTCGCGCCCGACAATCGTCTGGTCCTGCCCGCCGGCCGCCCGATCAAGCTGATCATCACCGGCGCCGACGTGATCCATTCCTTCGCCGTGCCTTCGCTCTGGGTGAAGATGGACGCCGTTCCGGGCCGCCTGAATGAAAAGAGCTTCACCATCGAGAAGCCGGGCGTCTATTACGGTCAATGTTCGGAACTGTGCGGCGCGCGCCACGGCTTCATGCCGATCGCGATCGAAGCGCTGCCGCCCGCCCAGTTCGACCAGTGGGTGCTCTCGCAGGGAGGCAAGCCTGCGGGCGCTGCCGCCGCCACCGCGCAAGCAGCGGCTCCTGCCGCCGCTCCCGCCGAAAAGCTTTGATGTAAAGGCCGACACGCCATGACCACCATCACCGCAGATCATTACGGCGACCACGCCCACGATCATCACGACGCCGATCACAAGCCAGCCTTTTTCCAGCGCTGGTTCATGTCCACCAACCACAAGGACATCGGCACCCTCTACCTGATCTTCGCGATCGTCGCGGGCATCATCGGTGGCGGTATCTCTGGCCTGATGCGCGCCGAACTCGCGCATCCGGGCATCCAGTATCTACACACATGGGCCATGATGATGGACGGCCCGGCAGCAACCATGGACCAGGCCTATCACCTGTGGAACGTGCTGATCACCGCCCACGGCCTCATCATGGTCTTCTTCATGGTGATGCCGGCGATGATCGGCGGTTTCGGCAACTGGTTCGTTCCGATCATGATCGGCGCGCCGGACATGGCCTTCCCACGGATGAACAATGTCAGCTTCTGGCTGCTCATCCCCGCCTTCGCCCTGCTGCTCGGCTCAACCTTCGTTCCCGGCGGCACTGGCAATGGTGCGGGCACTGGCTGGACGGTCTATGCGCCGCTCTCGACCAGCGGATCTGCGGGTCCGGCCGTCGACATGGCGATCCTTGGCCTGCACCTTGCAGGCGCCAGCTCGATCCTGGGCGCGATCAACTTCATCACCACTATCCTCAACATGCGTGCGCCGGGCATGACCCTGCACAAGATGCCGCTGTTCGTCTGGTCGGTGCTGGTCACCGCCTTCCTGCTGCTGCTGGCCCTCCCGGTCCTGGCCGCCGCGATCACCATGTTGCTGACCGATCGTAACTTCGGCACCACCTTCTACGATGCGGCCGGTGGCGGCGATCCTGAACTCTACCAGCATCTCTTCTGGTTCTTCGGCCACCCCGAAGTCTATATCATGATCTTGCCCGGCTTCGGCATCGTCAGCCAGATCATCTCCACCTTCAGCCGCAAGCCGGTCTTCGGCTATCTCGGCATGGCCTATGCCATGGTCGCGATCGGCGTGGTCGGCTTCGTCGTGTGGGCGCACCACATGTTCACCACTGGCATGTCGGTGAACGTGAAGATGTATTTCACCGCCGCAACGATGGTCATCGCCGTCCCCACGGGCATCAAGATCTTCTCGTGGATCGCGACCATGTGGGGCGGTTCCATGACCTATAAAACGCCGATGATGTGGGCGCTGGGCTTCATCTTCCTCTTCACCGTGGGCGGCGTCACCGGCGTCGTGCTGGCCAATGGCGGCGTCGACGACGTGCTGCACGACACCTATTATGTCGTCGCGCATTTCCACTATGTCCTGTCGCTGGGCGCGGTGTTCGGCCTGTTCGCGGGCTTCTATTACTGGTTCCCGAAAATGTCGGGCAAGATGTACAACGAGTTTCTCGGCCATCTGCACTTCTGGGTGTTCTTCGTCGGCGTGAACCTCCTGTTCTTCCCGATGCACTTCCTGGGCCTGTCGGGCATGCCGCGTCGCTATCCCGACTATCCGGCGGCGTTCGAAAAGTGGAACGAATTGGCCAGCCATGGATATGAGATCATGGCCGTCGGCATGCTGATCTTCTTCGTGAACCTGATCTGGTCGCTCGCGGCCGGCAAGAAGGCGGTCGGCAATCCCTGGGGCGAAGGCGCGACGACGCTGGAATGGACCTTGTCCAGCCCGCCGCCCTATCACCAGTTCGAAACCCTGCCGGTGATCGACGACAATGGCCATCATTGATGGCATGATTGACTGACAAAGCCGGGGCGGACCGTTCGGGTTCGCCCCGGTGGCATTTTGCTCCGTGCGCCGTGATGGATCGCGACGGAGCCGGAACATGACATGACAAGCGTGACTTTCGACGAAGCCCTTCTTCCCGCCCACTGGCGCGATTTCGTCGCGCTGACCAAGCCGCGCGTGATGACGCTGGTCGTGTTCACAGGCCTGTGCGGCCTGCTCGTGGCGCCGGGGCATATCCACCCGATCCTCGCCTTCACCGCGATATTGTGCATCGCCATCGGCGCGGGGGCCGCCGCGGCGCTCAACCAATGGTATGAAGCCGACATCGACGCGAAGATGAAGCGCACCGCCAACCGCCCGCTGCCCGCGGGCCGCATGGACCGGCAATCGGCGCTGCATTTCGGCGTGGGCCTCTCCTTCTTTTCGGTGATCCTGCTGGGCATGGCGACCAACTGGCTCGCCGCTCTGGTGCTGGCCGTCTCGATCCTCTTCTACGTCTTCATTTACACCATCTGGCTAAAGCCCCGGACGGCGCAGAATATCGTCATCGGCGGCGCGGCCGGCGCATTCCCCCCGGTGATCGGCTGGGCCGCGGTGACGGGCGACATCAGCGCGCTGCCGGTCGCCCTGTTCATGCTGATCTTCTTCTGGACGCCGCCCCATTTCTGGGCGCTCGCTCTGTTCGTGAAGACCGATTACGCCGCCGCCGGCATCCCGATGCTCCCCGTCGTATCGGGCGAGGTCGTCACCCGCCGTCAGATCTGGGCCTATACCGCGATCATGGCGGTCGCCGCGATGGCGCCCGTGCTGCTGCAACTGACCGGCCTCGTCTATGGCGTCACCGCGCTGCTGGGCACCGCTCTCTTCGCCTTCTTCGCCTTCCAGGTCTATCGCCGCCGCGAAAGCGATCCAACGCGGATGCAGCCCGAACGGCGCTTGTTCAAATATTCGATCCTGTATCTCTTCCTGCTGTTCGGGGCGGTGGTCGTCGACCGCTGGGTGCTCGCATGACGCCGGACGAGAATGAGAAGGTCCGGGCGCGGCAGAAGTCCCGCGCGCTGGTGATGGGCCTGCTGCTGGGCGCACTCGTGCTGCTCTTCTACGGCATCACCATCGCCAAGATGGGCGGCAACTGATGGCCAGCCTGCCGCCGTCCCCGTTCGATCTAGGTCGCCGCAACCTGCGGACGCTGGTTGCCATGGCGACCGTGGGCCTGGCGATGCTGGGGCTGGGCTTCGCCTCGGTCCCGCTCTACCGCATCTTCTGCGAACAGACCGGCTTTGGCGGCACGACCATGCGCGCTGACCCCAATGTGCAAGTGCGGCAGGCGACCGGCCACACCATGTCGATCCGTTTTGATTCCAACGTCCAGCCCGGCATGCCGTGGCAATTCTATCCCGAACATCGGACCGATACGGTCACGATCGGGCGCAAGGACATGGCGATCTTCATCGCCAAGAACATGTCGGACAAGCCGGTGACCGGCACGGCCAGCTTCAACGTCACGCCGACCCAGGCGGGCGCCTATTTCACCAAGATCCAGTGTTTCTGCTTCACCCAGCAAACGCTACAGCCCGGCCAGGAAGTCCGCATGCCGGTGCTCTATTTTGTCGATCCCAAGATTTTGCAGGACAGCGACAACAAGGACACGCAGCAAATTACCTTGAGCTATACCTTCTACCCTGTTGAGCAGGACAAGAAGCCAAGCTAAGGCAAGCATCAGATAACGCGAACCGCGAACAGGGAAGAGACGATGGCAGGCGCCAAGAACCACGATTATCATATCCTTCCGCCCAGCATCTGGCCGCTCTTCGGCTCCATGTCTTCGCTGGTCATGGCGTTTGGCGCGATCATGTGGATGCATCCCGACGCGCTGCCGGCCGGCGGCGGCTGGGTCTTCCTGCTCGGCATGGCCGGCCTGCTGTTCACCTTCTACAGTTGGTGGGCCAATGTGATCACCGAAGCCCATGCCGGCGACCATACGCCGGTGGTGCAGTTGCATCTGCGTTACGGCATGATCCTGTTCATCGCGTCCGAAGTCATGTTCTTCGTCGGCTGGTTCTGGGCCTTTTTCGACTTCTCGCTCTTCCCCAGCCCGCTCGCGCCGATCGAAGGGCTGTTCCCGTCCAAGGGCGTGGAGGTCATGAATGCGTTCGAACTGCCGCTGCTCAACACGCTGATCCTGCTCTGTTCGGGCACGACGATCACCTGGTCGCACCATGCGCTGATCCACGGTGACCGCGACGGCATGATCAAGGGTCTGTGGTGCACCATCATCCTGGGCGCGGTCTTCTCATGCGTGCAGGCCTATGAATATATGCACGCGCCGTTCGATTTCGGCGGCAATCCCTATAGCTCGGCCTTCTACATGGCGACCGGCTTCCATGGCTTCCACGTTTTGGTCGGCACCATCTTCCTGACCGTCAACCTGGTCCGCGCCTATAAGGGCCACTTCACCCCGCGCCAGCATTTCGGTTTTGAAGCGGCTGCCTGGTACTGGCATTTCGTGGACGTGGTGTGGCTGTTCCTTTTCGTCGCCATTTATGTCTGGGGCGGCTGGGGCGCGCCGATCCACGGCGGCTGAACGACCGTCAGTCACTGACGACAAGACGGCCGGAGCGATGCTCCGGCCGTTTTCTTTTGGCTCTTCGACCGCTATCAAGGACGTGTCATGACCGATCAGCCTCGCCCTGCCCGCATCCCCATCATCCCTACCATTATCGTCGCACTGGCGGTGCTGACGATGATCGGCCTAGGTATCTGGCAGTTCCAGCGCCGCGCGGAAAAGGAACAGGCGTTGGCGCTGGCCGCCGCCAATCCGGGTCTTCCCGCCGTGGCGTTCCCGGCCCTGCCGCCCGTCGCGCCCGACATCCTGTTCCGTCCCTCCTCCGTCCATTGCCTGCGCGTGATCGGCTGGCAGATAGAGGCGGGGCGCGCGGCGGATGGAACGACCGGCTATCGCCACATTGCGCAATGTTCGACCGGGGCGGAGGGGCCTGGCGCGCTGGTGGCGGTCGGCGTGGGGCAGAAGCCCGACGACAAGCCGAACTGGACCGGCGGCCAGATATCAGGGTGGATTTCGGAGGAACCGGACCATCGCGCGCTGCTGTCGCGCATCGGTGGCAAAGTGACGCCCCTGCGGCCGATGCTGATCGCGCGGGAAGCGCCTCCGGGCCTCAAGGCCGCCGCGCCGCCCAGCGCCGCCGACGTGCCTAACAACCATCTGGCTTATGCGGTGCAATGGTTCTTCTTCGCTGGCGTGGCGGTCATCATCTACATATTGGCGCTGCGCCGCCGGAACGGGCCGAAACCCTCCTAAAGGCTTGCTCCGCAGCGCGCGGGTCGTTACCGCGCTTTCCCATTATGCAATATCAAAGCACCAGGGGAAGCGCGCCCGCGCTCGGTTTCGAAGACGTCACGCTGGCGGGACTCGCGTCCGACGGCGGCCTGTATCTGCCGACCAGCTGGCCCGCCTTTTCGACCGATCAGATTCGCGGCCTTGCCGGCCTCTCCTATGTCGAAACCGCCGTCCGGGTGATGGCGCCCTTCGTTGCGGGGTCGCTCAGCGAGGACGAACTGCGCGACCTGTGCGTCGCCGCTTATGGCCGCTTCAGCCATCAGGCCGTGACCCCGCTGGTCCAGCTCGACCATCAGCACTGGCTGCTCGAACTGTTCCACGGCCCCACGCTCGCCTTCAAGGACGTCGCGCTCCAGCTGCTCGGCCAGCTGTTCGAACGCTTCCTCTCGCGCCGCGACGATCACCTGACCATCGTCGGCGCGACGTCGGGCGACACCGGGTCGGCGGCGATCGATGCGGTGGCGGGGCGTGAGAAGATCGACATCTTCATGCTCCATCCCGAAGGCCGCGTGTCGGACGTGCAGCGGCGCCAGATGACGACCGTGCTGGCCCCCAATGTCTACAATATCGCGATCGACGGCAGTTTCGACGATGCGCAGGCGCTGGTGAAGGCGATGTTCAACGATGCGGCGTTCAAGGGCCGCTTCAACCTGTCGGCGGTGAACAGCATCAACTGGGCGCGGCTGATGGCGCAAATCGTCTATTATTTCTACGCCGCCGTGCGCCTGGGCGCGCCGGAACGCGAAGTCGCCTTCTCCGTCCCCACCGGCAATTTCGGGGACGTGTTCGCCGGCTATGTCGCGGCCAAGATGGGCCTGCCGGTCGCCAAGCTGATCGTCGCGACCAACGTCAACGACATCCTGCACCGCGCCCTGTCCGATGGCGATTACAGCCAGGGCCAGGTCGTGCCGACCGCCACCCCCAGCATGGACATCCAGGTCAGCTCCAATTTCGAGCGGCTGCTGTTCGACGCGGGCGGCCGCGACGGTCTGGCGCTGGCCGACCAGATGCGCGGCTTCGAAACCAGCAAGGCTATGCGCCTGACCAACGCCCAGCGCGAGGGCGCGGCGCATCTGTTCAGCTCCGCGCGCGTCGATGCCGACGGCATGACGACCGCGATGCGCTGGGCCTATGACGGCGCTGGCCAGATCCTCGACCCGCATAGCGCGATCGGGCTGGCGGCGGCGCGCGAAGCCAGCATCGATCCGTCCATCCCGGTGGTCACGCTGGCGACCGCCCATCCGGCCAAGTTCCGTGATGCGGTCGAGCGCGCCACCGGCACCCGCCCCCCGCTCCCGGCGCGCATGGGCGACCTGTTCGCCCGCGAGGAAAGCTATGTGAAGCTGCCCGGCACGTTCGAAGCGGTCACCGCCTACATCGCCGAACGCGCGACGCCGCGCGGGTAAGCCAAGTGGAACTGAAAACCCTGATCGGCGAACCCTGGTCCGATTACGGCCTGCTCGATTCGGGTGACGGGCGGAAGCTGGAACGCTATGGCCGTTTTCGCTTCATCCGCCCGGAACCGCAGGCGATGTGGAAGCCCGCGACGACCGACTGGAAAGCCGACGGCGAATTTATCCCCGGATCGGACGAGGATGGCGGCGGTCGCTGGTATTATGAAAAGCCGGTCCCGGCGGAGGGCTGGCCGCTGCACTGGCGCGAAGTCACCTTCCGGTCGAGTTGCACGCCCTTCCGCCATCTCGGCTTCTTCCCCGACATGGCGCCGATCTGGGACGATCTGCGCGCCACCTATGCCGACAAGCCGGACGCTGAGGTCATGAACCTGTTCGGCTATACCGGCGTCGGCACGCTGGCGCTGTCGGCGGGCGGCGCGCGCATGGTCCATGTCGATGCGTCGAAGAAATCGGTGGCGCAGGCCCGCGCCAATGCCGACCTGTCGGGCATGGCGGACAAGCCCATTCGCTGGATCGTGGAAGACGCCGCCAAATTCGTCGCCCGCGAAGTGCGCCGCAACCGCCGCTATGACGGCATATTGCTCGACCCGCCCAAATATGGCCGCGGTCCCGATGGCGAAGTCTGGCGGCTGGAGGAAGACCTGCCCGCCCTCATCGCCAATTGCCGCGCGCTGCTTGACGCGGACAGCCGGTTCCTGTTCCTGACCGTCTATGCCGTGCGCATGTCGGCGCTGGCGATCGGCGAATTGCTGCGCCAGGCGTTCGCCGACCTGCCGGGCACCGTCGAGGCGGGCGAACTGGCGGTGCGGGAAGAAGCACGCGGCATTGCCCTGCCTACGGCAATCTGGGCACGCTGGAAGCGGTAGGCAGTTTTAGGGCGGCCGGATGAGGACCGTCGCTGTTCCCCGGCGCAGGCCGGGGTCCAGTCCCACGCTCTGAACTGGACCCCGGCCTACGCCGGGGAACGTCTATCCCAGCGTGACGTAGATCTCAGCCTCGATCACCCAATCGCCGCCTATCTCACGCCATTTGGCGCTATAACTGCCGGACGCTTGGCGAACGCCATCCACGACACCCTGCCAGACGCCATGCTCCATCGCGATCGGCTCCACCGGCGACGCGACGATCCTTTCGGGCGTCCGGGTATAGATCATGCGCGCCTTGGCAGCGAACTCGCGCTTCCACGCCATTATTTGCGCCTTGCGCCCGGCAATGACGGCACTGTCAGTGCCCGTGACCATCACGACATCCATCGCCAGCAGCGGCCCGATGGCGGCTAAATCCGCGTCGGCGAGCGCGCGGTTGAACGCGGCGCGGCGCAGACGAATGGCAAGGTCGGCGGTGGCGGTCATCTCCAGAAAAAACTTTCGATCCGTTCGTTTCGAGCGCAGTCGAGAAACGCTCGCGCTGTGCTATCCGCTTCTCGACTGCGCTCGAAGCGAACGGGGTTTGCTCACCCGCACCGCGCGGACGTAATCGCCATCGCCGCGTCATAGCTGACCGTCAGCCGATCAGGCCGAAAATCCATCGTCATCGCCATGCCCGGCCCGCCCCAGCGCAATGTCTTCGCGCCCGACGCCTTGAGCAAGGCCGCGCCTACCTCGGCGCTCGCCTTCTGCCCGACGAAACTTTCCAGGCCGTCATTGCGGCATGGTCCTTCGGCGCTGGCGGGCGGGGTGCCTTGTCCCGGCCCGTTCGCCCCGGCGCAGGCGGCCAGGGACAGAGCCATCAGGCTCGCAATCACCATCCGCCCAGCCCGCTCCATCGCCGCTCTCCTATTCCGTGCGCGTCATCTTCAACCGGCCATTTTTGACCGCAAAGGCCATGCGCCCTTCGACCAGATCAACGGCATCGCGGCCAAATTGTTCATAACGCCAGCCCTCCAATATGGAGAGGCCGTCGCGCACGCCCGCGGCCAGCGCGTCGATATCGTCCGTCCGCGCGATCAGCCGCGACGCGACATTGATGTCGCGCGACCGGATTTTGAGCAGCAGCTTGAGCAGGTCGGCGACCAGTGCCCCATCCTTGCCCAGCCCCGGTCGCTTGGGATCGCGCTCGGGCATCTCGTCCTTGTCGAGCGGCTGGTGCTTGGCCAGCGCGCCCATCAGCCGCGCGCCGATGTCATTGCTGCGCCAGGCCGCGCTCAACCCGCGCACCTTGGCCAGATCCTCCTGCGTGCGCGGCGGGTGGCTGGCGATGTCGGCCAGCGTCTCGTCCTTCACGATCCGCCCGCGCGGCAGGTTCTTGTCCTGCGCCTCGATCTCGCGCCAGGCGGCCAGTGCCTTGAGCCGCCCCAGCACATCCGCCTTCTTGCTGGCGATTCGCACACGCTGCCACGCCTGCTGCGGGTCGTTTTCATAATGGGACGGGTCGCTGATCCGCTCCATTTCCTGGTCCAGCCAGTCACCGCGCCCGGTCTTGCGCAACTCCTCCAGCATCTTGGGGAATATCTGGATCAGATAGGTGACGTCGCCGATCGCATAGTCGATCTGCCGCTTGTCCAGCGGCCGGCGCGCCCAATCGGTAAAGCGCGCGCCCTTGTCCAGCACCACGCCCATCCACGCATCGACCAGATTGCCGTACCCGATCTGCTCGCCAAGCCCCAGCGCCATCGCCGCGATCTGTGTGTCGAACATCGGGTGCGGCGTCTTGCCGGTCAGATTGTGGACGATCTCGATATCCTGCCCGCCGGCATGGAAGACCTTCAGCACATCCTCATTCTCGCACATCAGGTCGAGCAGGGGCTTCAGGTCGATGCCCGGCGCCTTGGGATCGATCGCGGCGGCCTCATGGGGGTCGGCGACCTGCACCAGGCACAGTTCGGGCCAATAGCTGTTTTCCCGCATGAACTCGGTATCGACGGCGATATAGGGCGATTTGGCGATGCGGGCGCAGAAATCGGAAAGCGTCTTGCTGTCGGTAATCAGCGGATGAATTTGCATATGGTCTTCGATCTTATTATGGGCTGGCCCGCGTCCGGCGGACTGGTCAATGTTTGACAGGACTGGCCATAGCGGGACTGCAACAGTTTGTCATATCCGTAAACACGACTGAAAGACGCAAACGCCATGCACGCCTATCGCACCCACACCTGCGGCGCCCTGACCACAGCCGATGTCGGCAATGATGTGCGGGTGTCCGGCTGGGTGCATCGCAAGCGCGATCATGGCGGCGTGTTGTTCGTCGATCTGCGCGATCATTATGGCATTACCCAGATCGTGGCGAAGGCGGACAGCGATCCGCTGCGCACGCTGGAATCGCTCCGTCTCGAATCCGTGGTGACGATCGAGGGCAAGGTGGTCGCCCGCGCCGCCGAAGCCATCAACCCGCGCATGGCGACCGGCGAGATCGAAATCGTGGCCGAAAGCGTGACGGTCCTCTCGACCGCCGCCGAATTGCCGCTGCCGGTCGCGGGCGAGCAGGAATATCCCGAAGACATCCGCCTGCGCTATCGCTTCCTCGACCTGCGCCGCGAAACGCTGCACGCCAACATCGTCAAGCGCACCAGGATCATCTCCGACATGCGCCGCCGCATGGAAGGGATCGGCTTCACCGAATATTCCACGCCGATCCTGACCGCGTCCAGCCCGGAAGGCGCGCGCGACTTCCTGGTGCCCAGCCGCATCCATGCCGGCAAATTCTACGCCCTGCCGCAGGCGCCGCAGCAATATAAGCAGTTGCTGATGGTCGCGGGCTTCGACCGCTATTTCCAGATCGCCCCCTGCTTCCGCGACGAAGACCCGCGCGCCGATCGCCTGCCGGGCGAATTCTATCAGCTTGACCTCGAAATGAGCTTCGTCACCCAGGAAGACGTCTGGAACACGATGGAGCCGGTGATCGCTCAAGTGTTCGAACAATTCGCCGACGGCAAGCCGGTGACCCCGTCGGGCAGCTTCCCGCGCATCCCGCACGCCGAAGCGCTGCTCAAGTACGGCAGCGACAAGCCCGACCTGCGCAATCCGATCCTCATCACCGACGTCACCGACCATTTCGTGGGGTCGGGCTTCGGCATCTTCGCGAGCCTGGTGGACAGCGGCAGCGTGATCCGCGCCATCCCCGCGCCGGGCGCGGGCGCTGGCAGCCGCAAATTCTTCGACGAAATGAACAATTGGGCGCGCGGCGAAGGCTATTCGGGCCTGGGCTATATCAACATCAAGGATGGCGTCCCCGGCGGCCCGATCGCCAAGAACCATGGCGAGGAAGCGACCGCCAGGCTGATCGCAGCGCTCGGCCTTGGCCCCAATGACGGCGTGTTCTTCGCCGCGGGCAAGGAATCGCAGGCGGCCAAGCTGGCGGGCCTGGCCCGCACCCGCGTCGGCGAAACGCTGGACCTGATCGACAAGGATCGCTTCGACCTGTGCTGGATCGTGGACTTCCCCTTCTACGAATATGACGAAGACACCAAGTCGGTCGACTTCGCGCACAACCCCTTCTCGATGCCGCAGGGTGGCCTCGACGCGCTCAACAATCAAGACCCGCTGACGATCAACGCTTACCAGTATGACATGGTCTGCAACGGCTTCGAGATCGCGTCGGGATCGATCCGCAACCAGTCGCCCGAACTGATGGTCAAGGCGTTCGAACTGGTGGGCCTCAGCCAACAGGATGTGGAAGACCGCTTCGGCGGCCTCTACCGCGCCTTCCAGTACGGCGCGCCGCCCCATGGCGGCATGGCCGCTGGCGTCGACCGCATCGTGATGCTGCTGTGCGGCGCGCAGAATCTGCGCGAAATCACGCTGTTTCCGATGAACCAGCGCGCCGAAGACCTGCTGATGGGCGCCCCCAGCGCCGCCGAATTCAAGCAACTGCGCGAACTCCATGTCCGCGTCGTGGAGCCGCAGGCGAAGGGGTGATCCTCCACCAGCGTCGGAAGACATTGTTCGCGCACAGGCACAGAGGACGCCGAGATTTTTCTCTGTCCTCTCTGCGCCTCTGCGCGAATCCTCTTTTCCGTCTTCCTGTCGCCACCATCATGCGGCCAAATTTGACTTTTCCCGCTCCAAAGCGTTGCCTGCCATAGCAACAGCATAGGAAGCGCCCCCATGACCATCGACCTTGCCGATTACGAACAGGGCGGGAAATATAAGGGCGATTACGACGCCGACTTGGCTGCCCTCCAGCAGCGTCTCGCCAAAATCCAGGTCGCGCATATCCTGCACGGCAAGCGCAGCGTCATCCTGCTGGAGGGCTGGGACGCCGCGGGCAAGGGCGGCATTATCAAGCGGATGACCGCCGACTGGGACCCGCGCTATTATCAGGTCCATCCGATTTCCGCGCCGACGGACGAAGAACGCGACCATCATTTTCTCTGGCGTTTCTGGACGCGCCTGCCCGCCAGCCACAATATCGGCCTGTTCGACCGCAGTTGGTACGGCCGCGTGCTGGTCGAACGGGTCGAGGGCTTTTGCAGCAAGGCCGACTGGAGGCGCGGCTATGATGAAATCAACGCCTTCGAAAAGCAGCTGGCGCAGAACGGCACCAATTTCGTCAAATTGTTCGTCCACATCACGCAGGAAACCCAGGACGAGCAGCTCGCCCAGCGGCTCGATACGCCCTGGAAGCGGTGGAAGACCGGCGCGGACGATTATCGCAATCGCGCGAAGCGGGCGGACTATCTCGACGCCATGCATGCGATGTTCAAGAAAACCGACAGCAAGCACGCGCCCTGGCAGGTGATCGACAATAATCACCGCAAGGCCGGCCGGATCGCGGCGCTGACCTATGTCGCGGACCGGCTGGAAAAGCTGGTGCCGATGGATTTCCCCGATGCAGACCCCGCGGTGATCAAGCTGGCACAGGATGCGTTCGGCTATAAATCTAAATAAAAACAATAACTTGTAACAAAATTGTCATGAAATTCTAACCGCGCATTTACCATTCGCGGTCTAAGCCGCTGTCCATGTTCGCAGCGCCCATCGCCATGCCCGACCCGTCCCTCGTCCCCGATCTGCCCCTGGCTGACCGGACGGCGGTCGTGCGCCTGGGCCAGCCGCTCAGCGAAGCGGTCGACTGGTTCCAGCGCGATTCGGGGCTGCGGCTGCTGCCGGTGCTTGATGCGCGCGACCGGCCGGTGGGGGCGATTTACGAGCGCGACATGCGCCGCATCCTGTTCAACCCCTTCGGCCATGCCCTGCTGCGCAATCCCAGTTTCGGCGGGCGGCTGGACGATCATGTCCGTCCCTGCGCCAGCGTCGATCGCACCGCCAGCGTCGAGATACTGGTCGACCTGTTCGCCGCCCAGGGGGCGGGCTGCGACGGGCTGATCGTCACCGACGGCGGCGTCTATAGCGGCGTGCTCGATGGCGGGCTACTGCTACGGCTGGCGGCCGATCGCGACGCGCGGGTGGCGCTGGCGCGAAGCGCACGGGTCGAACAGATCACCCAGGAAAGCGCAGCCTTCCGCCAGGATATCGCGACGATGATCGCCGACATGGCGGCGATGGCCGAGCGGCTGTCGGCGCTGGCGGGGCAGGCGGCGGAGCGGGCCGCGGGCGACGGGGCCGATTCTGCGGCGATGGCCGTCGCTGCGGCGCAGACGGCCGAGCGGCTGGCCGACCTGGCGTCGGGCGGCGCGGACCTCAGCCAGTTGTTCCGGGCGATGGAGGCTGAGGCGCAGGCGGCGGGCGCGGCGATATCGGAGGCGGCGGCGCGCAGCCGATCCGGGGTCGAGCGCAGCGCCGCGCTCCGGGTCGAGGCGGATGGCATCGGCGAAGTCATTGCCCTCATTGACAGCATCGCCCGCTCCACCGCCATGCTGGCGCTCAACGCGGGCATAGAGGCGGCGCGCGCCGGGGAAGCGGGGCAGGGCTTTGCCGTGGTCGCGCGCGAAGTCAAATCGCTCGCCCAGCAGACCCGCGACGCGGCGGCCGGCATCGCCGGGCGGATCGACCATATCCGCGCCGCCATCGGCGAAGTGGCGGCCGGCCACGCCCATATGGACGCCACCATGGCCCGCGCCGACCGGCTGTCGGCGGCGGTGTTCGAAGCCGTGGCACGGCAAAGCCTCTTCAGCCGGACGATAGCCGACAGCGTAGCGGAGGCGGGATCGTCCAGCGCCCACATCCGCACCGGCGCGCGCCAGATCAGCGACAACGCCCAGGCCAGCGTGCTGGCGGCGCGGGGGATGCGCGATGTCGCCGATCGACTGGCGGATGAAGCGCATCGGCTGGAGCAGCGCGCGGGCGGCTTTATCGCGGCCATCCGCGCCGCCTGAATAATCCTACTGGCGTCCGCGCCAAATGGCGCTAGGCTGGCTTTCCAAAGGTGCCGCATTGTCAAAATGCGGCCACAAAAAAGGAGAGGACGCCATGCTCGTGATGTTCGTCGGCACCGATCGCACCCAGACCGCGATCAACCCCGCGCAGGTCACCTTCGTCTCCCAGGTCAGCGACGGCACACGCATCCGCTTCAGCGAGGGCCGCAGCGTCACTGTGACTGAGCCGATCGGGGCCGTGCTGGACAGCCTCAACCAGGCGCTACGCCCGCACGAATAGGGCGTAAAGACTTTAACGTCCGTTCGTTTCGAGCGAAGCCTGTCCTGAACTTCGTCGAAGGGTCGAGAAACGCCAGGCACAGCTTTCTCCACCCGCCCGAACCGAACGGCAGGCTCATTCCGCCAGCTTCTTTGCCAGCGCCGCCTCCGCCCGCTGCGCATAGACGCGGCAGGCGTTCGGATCGACGAACGGGTTGGGCGTGCGCGCCTTGCGCAGTCGCGCCAGTCTGGCTGCCTGGTCGTCGGCCGGATGGGACGGGATCAGCATGTCGCACCGCATCGCCTTCACCCGTGCAAAGCTGGTGCGGAAGGCGTCCACGAAGGGCGCATGCGCCGGATCGACAAAGCGCCAGCCATCGGCCGCGACCGGATTGAGGCTGGCGCCGAAGACGATCGTCCGGCAGGCCTTGCCCTCGCAACTTTTCCAGTTCCAACTCATGCTGCCCAGCGTATGACCGGGCGTGGCATGGGCGGTGACGATGGTGTCCCCCAGCCGGATCGCCGCGCCATCGCGCGCCACGCGCAGCTTGCCGACGGCGGGGAAACGCTCCAGCCACGCCGCCTGCGGGTCGTCGGGGTCGCCGCCGCCCGTTCGCAGCACCGCCGCCCCCGCCGCGCTGGCGATCACGGTCGCGCCGCTGTCCCGCGCCAGTGCGGCGATGCCGCCTGCATGGTCGAAATGCGGTTCGGTGGACAGGATCAGCTTCACGTCGCGGATCGAAAAGCCGAGCGCCGCGATATGCGCCTCGACATCGCGCACCGCCTGCGGCACCGCGCCGTCGATCAGGATCAGTCCCGCGCTGGTGCGGATCAGCGCGACGTTCAGCCCGCCAAAGCCAACCAGATAGCTATTCCCATAGAGCCGCACCGGCCCCTGTGGCGCGAGCCAGCGCTTGGAGGATTCAGGCGCGATCGGCCGCGTTAGCGGATCATCCTCACCCGCCGCCCAGGCCGGACCGCCCAGGCATATCCCAGCCACACTGATACCGATGGCCGTCCATGTCCGCATGATATCGTCTCCCTTTGTCATCGACGCCGCAGATTGTTGGGGAAAGTGCCGGACGACAAAACATAATTTCTCGACGGAGCCATGAGCCAGGCTTATGGCTATAGCCATGGACCGCGCCCAATTGCCCCTGAACGCCTTGCGCGCCTTCGAAGCGTCGGCGCGCCATCTGAACTTCACAAAGGCGGCACAAGAACTCTGCGTCAGCCAGGGTGCGGTCAGCCAGCAGGTAGCGTTGCTGGAGGCGCGGCTGGGCGCGCCGCTCTTCCGTCGCCTGCCCCGCGGCCTGATGCTGACGGACGAAGGCCGCGCGCTGCTGCCGGTGATGGGCGACGCGCTCGACCGGATCGGCGCAATAATGGGCCGGATCGAGGGCGGCTATGCCCGCGAGGTGCTGAACCTGGGCGTGGTCGGCACCTTCGCAGGCGGCTGGCTGCTCGATCGGCTGGCGGATTTCGCGCGCGCCTGCCCCCATATCGACCTGTTCGAAGCGGACCTGCGCGCCGGTCGGCTGGTCCAGCCCTTCGCCGCCTGCGTCGATCTGGGCGGCTATTGGCTCACCCGCCTGATGACGCGCCCCGACAGTCCGGCGATGGCGGATTTCCGGCACTGGCTTATCGCCGCCGCCAGCCTTGATTGAACCGACCATATGCCGTTCCCCGGCGAAGGCCGGGGTCCAGTCTCACGCTTGAACTGGACCCCGGCCTTCGCCGGGGAACAGATCTTCAGTCGTGCTTCACAGTCATGAATAGGTCGATTACTTCCGTCAATGCGCCAAATTCACGACATCGCCACAACTGTTCAACTCGCTGTCTCAATCTGCAACCCAGTCCACGCGGAGCCGCGGAGATTTTGGGGCGGCCTCCGGCTGACCATAGCGATGCAGCGGCCCTCAAAAATCTCTGCGTCCTCTGCGCGAACCAAAATCACACCGGATAAGCGATCGCCATCACCTCATATTCCTTTTCGCCCGCGAGGAGCAGTACCCGGCGCAGGTCGCCCACCGCCGCCCCGCGCAGCGCGCGCGATATGGGCGATCCCCAGCCGATCCGGCCCGCGTCCACATCCGTCTCGTCATTGCCGACGATCGTCACGGTGCGATGATTGTCGTCCTCGTCGGCGATGGTGACGGTCGCGCCGAAATAGACCCGGTTCTTGTCGGGTTGCTGGCGCGCATCCACGACCTTGGCGTCCTTCATCTTCTTCGACAGGCGCTTGAGCTGGAAATCGATCTCGCGCATCCGCTTGCGGCCATAAAGATAGTCGCCATTCTCGCTGCGATCGCCATTGCCCGCGGCCCAACTGACCACCTCCACGATGCGCGGCCGTTCGGTGCCCAGCAGATGGTCATATTCGGCCCGCAACTTCGCGAAGCCTTCGGGCGAGATATAGTTGGGATAGGGGACGGTCATGCCGCCCCGTAGCGCAATTTCATCCCGGCGTCTGCTTGCCCAGATAGCGGCTCAGCACCGCGCTGGTGCCGCGGAACTTCGCCCGCTCCGGGTTCATCGCCTCATAGACCACGGCATTTTCCAGCACCCGCTGCACATAGTTGCGTGTCTCGAAAATCGGGATCTGCTCGATCCAGCGCAGCATGTCAGCGCCGGGCACCCGCGGGTCGCCGTTGGCGCGCAGCCATTTGTTCACATTGCCCGGACCGGCATTATAGGCCGCCACCGCCAGCGGATAGCTGCCGCCATAATAGTCCAGCATCCGCTGGAAATAGCCCGACCCCAGCATGATATTGTAGCTGGGATCGTTGAGCGAGGCGGGGGCGTAGCCCATGCCCATCTTGCCCGCCTGCTCGCGCGCGGTGCCGGGCATCAACTGCATCAGTCCGCGTGCGCCGGCATGGCTGACGATCTGCTTGTCGAACTGGCTTTCCTGCCGGGCGATGGCGTGGATCATGGTCCAGCTATATTGGGCTTCGGATGGCACCGGCACGCGCGGGAAAGCGCTGGTGCCATAGCCGGTCAGGCCACTCGACACGGCGCGGCGGCCGACCATCACGCCCATGTCGGGGCGGCCGATCCGCTGCGCCAGTTCGGCTGCAAGGAAATGATCGGTGTCGCTGTCGGCATTATTGGCGATGGCGCGGGCGAATTTGCTCTGCTCCTCCCAATAGCCCATCTGCCCCAGCGCCTGGACCGCGCGCACGACCGACCGATTGTCGAAGGCCGCGCGCTCGGCCGCCGAAATCGGCACCGGCCGCTCGACCGTGGCGGGGGCGGGGATGGGCCGACCCAGCCGCTCCAGCGCCAACTGCCCGTAAAACTGGTCGGGGAAGACGCCCGCTTGGGCAAAATAGCTGTTGGCGGTGGCCGCGTCGCCGGACTGCAACGCGGCGCGCCCGGCCCAATAATAGCCCTTGGACTTGGTCTGGGGCGATTTGGCCGCATCGGCATAGCGGCGGAACATCGTTACCGCGTCGGTCGGGCGATTGAGGTTGTAGAAGGCCGTGCTGCCCGCCAGCCAGGCCAGGCTGGTATAATCGTCGCGCACGCCGATCGCCTGCGCGCTGATGTCGGTGCCCGGCGGGACGGCGTCGTCGATCTTGCTGGCGATGCCGTAGGCGAAGCTCCACTGGCTGTCATTGGCCGCGCCGCGCGCCTGGTCCAGCAGGACTTCGTAGAATTTCTCGGCGTTGCTCGGGCGGTAGGCGACGGCGCTTCTGTTCGCCAGATATTGCCGCGCCGCGACCCAATTGCCGCTGTCGCGCAGCCACACCGCTTTGTCGGCGACGAAGCCCGCATCGCTCCCGCCCATGGCCTCGGCCGCCTGCATCAGCATCGCAGCGTCGGGTGCCTTGCGCCGGAACGCGATCCGCGCCTGGAACACCGGCCGTCGCGCCGGGCTGGCATAGGCGATCATCCGCGCCGCGCCATTGCTGTCATTGGCCCACAGCAGCGCGTCGGCGCGCTGGTCGTGATCGGCCGGCGTCAGGGTGGAGCCGAACAGCGACAGCAACCGCGCCTCGTCGGTGACGCTCAGCGATCCGCCGATCCAGGCGTTGCGGGCGGCGATTCGCGCTTCGTCCATCCGGCCGAGCTGCATCAGCGCCACGGCGTTACGGGCATGGCCAGTCGCTGTGCGCGCCGGGAAGCGCGCGAAGAAGCCTGCCACTTGGTTCGGATCGAAGCTGTCGGGGTTGATCCCCGTCTCCGCCAGCCGCCGCATCCGGTCCTCGCCCGGCCAGCCGGGATTGGCGACCATGAAGCTGGCATAGGTGGAAAAGCCCAGGCCATCGCTCGATTGCAAGGCGCGCCACTGGCTGATCGTGCTGGCGATGCTGCCGTCCTGCGCCACGCCGATCCGGCCCTGCGCCTGTTGCCAGGGGCTGGGTCCGCTGCTTTGCGCGGGCAGCGGCTGAACCACCGGCCCCTGAGAGGGATATTCGGGCGGTACGCGCTGAACCGTTTCGGTCTGCGCGCCGGCGCCGGCGGTCATGAGCAACAGGGCGATAAGGGGCATACGGATCAGGTAACTTTCGACATGGGTGGTGGCGCGCATGCTGGACATAATCGCAATTGCATCCTTATCAGGCCCTGAATGACGCGCTATAGCGCGCCGCTTGACCGATCATGCCCCGGCCGCCCGGAGAATTGAAGGAGTTTTATCATGTTTTCCGGCTCGATTCCGGCTCTGGTGACCCCGTTTCGCGACGGGTCGGTCGATGAGGCGGCGTTTCGCGCGCTGGTCGACTGGCAGATCGCAGAAGGATCGAGCGCGCTCGTCCCCTGCGGCACTACCGGCGAAAGCGCCACGATGACGGTCGAGGAGCATAATCGCGTCATCGCCATCTGCGTCGATCAGGCCGCAGGGCGCGTGCCGGTGATCGCCGGGTGCGGGTCCAACGACACCCGAATCGCGCTGGAACATATGTATGCGGCGCAGGGCGCGGGCGCGAACGCAGCGCTGGTGGTCGCGCCCTATTACAACAAGCCCAATCAGGATGGCGTCTATCAGCATTTCGCCTATCTCGCCGAACGCTGCGACCTGCCGATCGTCCTTTATAATGTGCCGGGCCGCACCATCACCGACATCGGCGTGCCGGTGATGTATCGCCTGGCCGAGGAATATCAGTCGATCGTCGGGATCAAGGACGCGACCGGAAATCTGGGGCGGGTCACCGCGCAGCGCCTGGCCTGCGGTCCGGATTTCTGCCAATTGTCGGGCAATGACGAAACGGCGCTGGGCTTCAACGCGATGGGCGGCAAGGGGTGCATCAGCGTCACCGCCAATGTCGCGCCGCGCCTGTGCGCCGATTTCCAGGCGGCCTGCGCCGCGCATGATTGGGATGGTGCCTTGGCGTTGCAGGATCGTCTCTATCCCCTGCACGATGCCTTGTTCAGCGATTCTTCACCCGGCCCGGTTAAATATGCGCTCACGCGCGTTCGCGCCGACATGCCCAGCGACGTCCGCCTGCCGATCACCTGGCCGTCGGAATCGAGCCGGGCGGCGGTCGATCGTGCGCTGGAAATCGCCGGGCTGGTTTAAGGCGCGATCGACACCATATCCTGTCCAGTCCGGGCGCAGGCATGCCATAGGATATGGGCGCGGGGCGCATAGCCCCGGCCAGACACGAACGGAAGCATAGAAAAGACCATGGCCCGCCCCCGTCCCGCAACCTTCGACAAGAAGAAGATCGTCGCCGAAAACCGGCGCGCGCGCTTCGATTATTTCATCGAGGACGTGTTCGAAGCGGGCATCGCCCTGCAAGGAACCGAGGTGAAGGCGTTGCGCGGCGGCGAGGGCAATATCGCCGAAAGCTATGCCGAGGTGAAGGGCAACCAGGTGTTTCTGGTGAACAGCAACATCCCCGAATATAGCCATGGCAACCGCGAAAATCATGAGCCCAAGCGGCCCCGCAAGCTGTTGCTGCACGAACGCGAGATCGAAAAGATGCACAGCGCCGTGTCGCGCAAGGGCATGACGCTGGTGCCGCTGATGATCTATTTCAACAGCACTGGCCGCGCCAAGATCGAACTGGCGCTGGCCAAGGGCAAGCAGAACCACGACAAGCGCGAGACGATCAAGGACCGCGACTGGAAGCGCGACCAGCAGCGCATCATGCGGGACAAGGGGTGATGAGCCGCCTCACCCGCTGGTGGCATGCCAATTGCCCGACCCGCGAATCGCTCGAACAGAGCCGCGTCCTGGCCCCGGTCGCGCATCGCGTGCTGGAACCCTCGCTGTGGCGCTTCACCCGCCGGTCGGTGCCGCGCGGCGTGGCGCTGGGCCTGTTCGTCGGCATCTTCCTGCTGATCCCCGGCGTGCAGATCGCCGGTGCCGCGCTGCTGGCGTTGCCCTTCCGCGCCAATATTCCGGTGGCCGCGGCGATGACCTTCCTCTCCAACCCCGCCACCACGCCGCTGATCCTGATGGCGTCGGTGTGGCTGGGCAACTGGATGCTGGGGCGCAGCGCGGACGCGACCGGCTTCATGGCGCTGGTCGATGGTCATGCCACGATCAGCCAGTGGACCACATGGCTCCTGTCCGAAGCGGCACCCGCCATGCTGCTCGGCCTCTTCCTGATCTCGCTCGCCAGCGCCGTCATCGGCTATGTCATCGCCGACTGGTTCTGGCGCCGCCGCATGGGCCGGAAATGGCAGGCGCGTAAATTGAGGATTGGCAAGGTCCATCAAAGCGGCGCATTGGAGAAGGCCGCCGGCGTCTGACGCTGGCCGTCATTCGCAGGTTCGGTTCAGAGGTGTCGGGTTGAAAAGAGGTGAAGAGGCCTGGCTGATGCAGCCGCGCTCGCGCTTGGCGCTGCCGCTGCTGATCCTCGCCGCCTTGGCCTCCGCCGCGCTCGTGCTTTATGCGGTGGGCAGTTGGCCGCTCGCCGCCGGTTTCGCCGCGACGATCCTGATCGCTGCCGCCCTGCTCAGCTGGTATCGCCATCTCTATCCCGCGCTGGTGTCGGATCGGGAGGCTACGCCTGATTGGACCGTCGCCCGCGCCGCTGCCGACGCATCGAGCATGGCGATCGCCGTCACCGATCGCGCCGGGCGGCTGGTCTGCGCCAGCGACCTGTTCGGCGAATGGTTTCCCGGCTACCCGACCCCGCCCGCCGTCACCGCCGACACGGCCCTGAACGACGCCCTCTCCGCCGCCGCCCGCGCCGCCTGGCGCGATGGCGAGGCCAGGCACGAGGGTGTGGCGCAGGGTGCCTTGCGCCTCGACGTCGATGTCGCACGCACCGGCCGGTCGGAAGATTATCTGCTCTGGCGCTTCTCGCCCGTGCGTCAGCCCAGCGCGCTGGATGACGTCAACCGCTTCCTGACCGGGGAAGCGGGCCGCCAGCTGGGCGAAGCGGGCATCATGGCGGTGCTGATCGGCGGGGAAGGGCGCATCCGCGCCGCTAATGGTGCCTTCCTGTTGCGTGCGGCGGGGCGGATCGACGCCAATATCGTCGGGCGCGATTTCGCCGCCCATATGCGGGTAGACGACAAGGGGCGGCTGTTTCTGGCGCGGGAAGAGCAGGGCGGCCTGCCGCTACGCCTGCTCCAGGTGCCGCTGAAGCGCGCGGCCCAGCCCAACGGGTCGCAGGCGTCGATGCAGGACGGGCCGATGCTGCTGCTGCTGATCGACGAGCCGGCGGGCGGCGGCGGCACATCCGCGCTCTCCTACATCGAAACCCTGTTGTCGCTGCTGCCCTTCGGCCTCGCCATGGCCGACCGCGACGGGCGCGTTCTGTTCCTCAACAACGCCTTTGCGCGGGTCGCAGGGCTGAAGTCCGGGGACACGCCCAGCTATCCGGGCGATCTGGTCGTGCGAGAGGATCAGGCAGCGGTCGCCGACGCGGTCCGCCGCTTCGCCGTGGGACCGCAAATGTCAGGCGATATCGCGGTACGGATGCGCGACACCCCCGACGATCCGATCGCGCTCAGCCTGGCGGGCGTGCGGGGTCTTGGCGAAGCGGCGGTGCTGCTCAGCCTGAAGGACAATAGCGAGGAGAGCAAGCTCAAGCGTCAGGTCGCGCAGGCGACCAAGATGCAGGCGATCGGCCAGTTGGCCGGCGGCGTCGCGCATGATTTCAACAATATCCTGACCGCCATCATCGGCCATTGCGACCTGATGCTGATGCGCCATACGCCCGGCGACAGCGACTATGACGATATCCAGCAGATCAAATCGAACAGCAATCGCGCCGCGGGCCTGACTCGCCAACTGCTCGCCTTCTCGCGCCAGCAGACGTTGCGGCCGCAGATATTGCAATTGCCCGACATCGTCGCCGACGTGTCCAACCTGCTGAAACGGCTGCTCGGCGAAAATGTGAAGCTGGACGTGACCCATGGCCGCAATCTGGGCGCGATCCGCGCCGATCCGGGCCAGTTGGAGCAGGTGATCGTCAATCTGGCGGTCAACGCCCGTGACGCCATGCCTGAAGGCGGTACCGTCAACATCCAGACCTACGCCGTGCCCGCGATCAAGGTGCGCGAAATGCGCCAGCAGATATTGCCGGTGGGCGACTATACCGCGCTGCGCGTGTCGGACAGCGGCCTTGGCATCCCGCCCGACATTCTTGCGAAGATCTTCGAACCCTTTTTCACCACCAAGGAACTGGGCAAGGGGACGGGGCTGGGCCTCTCCACCGTCTATGGCATCGTCAAACAGTCGGGCGGCTATATCTTCGCCGAATCCGAACTGGGCCGCGGTGCCAGCTTCGTCATCTACCTGCCGGTCTATGCCGGTGCCGACGCCCAGCAGCCCGCGCCGGTGAAGGCGCCCGCGCCCCGCCCCGAAACCTGGGGCACCGGCACAGTGCTGTTGGTGGAGGACGAGGATATGGTCCGCGCCGTCGCAGAACGCGCGCTGACGCGGCAGGGCTATAAGGTGCTGACCGCCAATGACGGCGAACAGGGGCTGGAGGTGCTGAACGGCCCGGAAAAGATCGACCTGCTCATTTCCGACGTCGTCATGCCCAATATGGATGGCCCCGCCATGGTCGCTCATGCCCGCCGCGCCTATCCCGACCTGCCGGTGCTGTTCATGTCGGGCTATGCCGAGGAGCAACTGCGAAAATCGATCGACCTCGCCAATGTCGCTTTCCTGCCCAAGCCCTTCTCGGTCAGCCAGCTGGCGGAGGCCGCGCGCGACGCGCTGGCGATGCGGCCGCCCGCCCCCTGATCTTGCGCCGGATCAAGGTGAATATGCTGGGCAAGTCGATGGCGATCGGTTAGCGAGTCGGCAGGATTAACGGGGATTACGCAGCATGTCGGACGGCAAGAGCATATTGATTGTCGAAGATGAAGCGATGATCGGCATGATGCTTGAGGATTATCTCGACGCGCTGGGTTATCGGCTCCACGCCGTCGCAGCCTCCGTCGACGAAGCTTGCGCCCATGCGCGCGAGGGCGGGTTCGACGCGGCGCTGGTGGACTGCAATCTTCAGGGTGAAAAAAGCTGGCCGGTGGCGGATATACTCGTTGAACAGGGCATCCCCTTCATATTCGCGACCGGCGGCATGGCCGACGATTTGCCGCCCAGCCATGCCGATCGGCCGACCCTGGCCAAGCCCTTCACCATCGGCGCGGTCGAACGCGCCCTGGGCAAGATATTAGGCGAATAAGCTTGGTTCGGGGAACGGATAGGAAATTTCCGTTCCCCTCTTGTTCTTGAAGAACAAACAGGATACATCATCGTCCAGACGCACGGAACCCATGCGTTCCGCTTGACAGAGGACTGGCCGATGACCGCAATGCTCTCACTCATCGATTCCAAGAAGAACGGGACAATGGACAGACAGAAAGCATTGGACGCGGCGCTCGCACAGATCGACCGCGCCTTCGGCAAGGGTTCGGCCATGAAGCTGGGCAGCCGGGAGAAGTTGGAGATCGAAGCGATTTCCAGTGGCTCGCTCGGCCTCGACATCGCGCTTGGCATCGGCGGCCTGCCAAAGGGCCGCATCATCGAGATTTACGGCCCGGAAAGCTCGGGCAAGACCACGTTGGCGCTCCACGCCATCGCTGAGGCGCAGAAGGCGGGCGGCACCGCGGCGTTCGTGGATGCCGAACATGCGCTGGACCCCGGCTATGCCAAGAAGCTGGGCGTCGATATTGACGAACTGATCGTGTCGCAGCCCGACACTGGCGAACAGGCGCTGGAGATCGTCGATACGCTGGTGCGCTCCAACGCGATCGACATATTGGTGATCGACTCGGTCGCGGCGCTGGTGCCGCGTGCGGAAATCGAGGGCGAGATGGGCGACAGCCATGTCGGCCTGCAAGCGCGCCTTATGTCCCAGGCGCTGCGCAAGCTGACTGGCTCGATCTCGCGCTCCAAATGCATGGTGATCTTCATCAACCAGGTGCGCATGAAGATCGGCGTGATGTACGGCAACCCGGAAACCACGACCGGCGGCAACGCGCTCAAATTCTACGCCTCGGTCCGCCTCGACATCCGTCGCACCGGCCAGATCAAGGATCGCGACGATATCGTCGGCAACGCGACCCGCGTGAAAGTGGTCAAGAACAAGGTCGCCCCGCCCTTCAAGCAGGTCGAATTCGACATCATGTATGGCGAAGGCATCTCCAAGATCGGCGAGATTCTCGACCTCGGCGTCAAGGCCGGGATCGTCGAGAAATCGGGTGCCTGGTTCTCCTACGACTCGATTCGCATCGGTCAGGGGCGTGAGAATTCCAAGACGTTCCTCAAGGAACATCCCGAACTGGCGGACAAGCTGGAAAAGGCTATCCGTGGCAAGACCGAAGAGGTCGCCGAAAAGATGATTACCGGACCCGATGCGGAGGATGATGGCGAATAAGCCCCGAAACAGTCCCCGGCCGGATCAGCCGGGGCGCGGTTCATCGGCTCTCGCCCGCCTTACGCATCACGCTCTGAAAAGGCCCGCCGCGTCCCCGCGCGACGGGCCTTTTACCGTGACTTATGCGCAGGCCATGATGGCCACCGACTTTTCGATAGGATCAAGGCCGCGTAACAAAATAACGACATTGGCGGGAAATATGCGAAGTTAAGCCGACAACCGCCCATGCTCGTCCGATGCGGGTGAACCAATCTCGCGGTGCACTCGCCTTTCTGCATCTCCACCAAAGCCGATCGCCCCATGGCTTGTCTTTGGCCTCGTCGTGGCCCAGGCGGCGGAACATAAAGCGCAGGCAGGCTTTTCAGCCCAGGCCTCCCGTCTGCCGCCATATCGATCCGCAAACCCGTCCCCTTCTGACCGTCCCGAACGGTCGCTGCTTATGACCCCTTGCTAACCCCTTGCAGCGCCCCGATGCTGCCTTGGGCGCGCCGATTCGACCCGTCTCCTCTCACACCGGAACCCATCTCCATGCGCGTCGCCATCGAAGCGATCCTCGACTATGATTTCGCCGAACCGACCGACGTGCTACTCGCGGTCGAAGCGGCGGGGATGCCCGACCAGCGGGTCGTCACCCAGTCGCACATCATCGACAATGCCGGGCCGTTGACCAACAAGATGGGGGGCAGCGGTATCGGCCGCCGCACCTGGACCCGCACCGGCACCGGCCGTATGCTCAGCACCTACCGCTCCACGGTGGATGTCGATCGCGCGCGTGTCGACATCGCCACCCTTGCCAAAAGCCCCCTCCCCAGCCTGCCGGAGGAGGTGCTGCCCTTCATCTGGCCCAGCCGCTATTGTGAGGCGGACCGTTTCGGCAGCTTCGTCAGCAGCCATTTTCCCGACCTGGAAGGCGGCGCGTTGGTGCAGGCGCTGGTCGATTGGGTGCATGACAATCTCGTCTATGTGCCGGGCAGTTCGGACATCACGACGACCGCGGCCGATACGTTCGTGGCGCAACAGGGCGTGTGCCGCGACTTCGCCCATCTGACCGCCGCGCTGATCCGCTCGCGCGACATTCCCGCGCGGCTGGTGTCGGTCTATGCGCTGGGCCTCGACCCGCCAGACTTCCATGCGGTGGTCGAAGTCTGGCTCGACGGCGCCTGGCACATCGTCGATTCGACTGGCCTCGCGCCGGTCGAAACCATGGTCCGCATCGCCGTCGGCCGCGACGCCACCGACATCGCGTTCATGACCGTCTTCGGCGGCGCGATGATGAACGCCCAGTCGATCACTGTTACGGCGGCATAATCCATGCGTCGGATTGGGCGCAGCGTCGAAGGCCGATTATCTATTTGAAAGAGAAATGCCTGCTATTGGTCGGGTATGAGCAACGAACGCCAATTGACGGGCAACGCCGGCGTTTATCATGTCGCGCGCGAACTGTCGCGGCATGGCTGGAATGTCATGCTGACCGTCCGCAACGCCCGAGGGGCGGATCTGTACGCCGTTTCGCAATGTGAGCGGATCGTTCAACCTATTCAGGTCAAGGCGCACAGTGCAAAACCCAACGATGTGCGCTTGGGTCTTCAACCCGACGCATTGGTGACGCCATGGTGGGTCTTCGTCGCGCACGCACTATCGGACAGCCCGGCTTGTTATCTCCTGTCGCTGGACGAGATTAGGCAACTCATGGTGCGCGATCCGGGCACCCGCTCAGGTAAGCCGGATGCGCAGCGCGCCTTCTGGTTCGATCGACGCTTTTGCACACCCGCCAGCGATCGCGAACGGATCGACGCACGTGAAGCGTGGACAAGGCTGGGCGACCCAGGCCGTTGACCCAATATCAGCTGCGACGGCCGATCTGTCCTCGAACATCGCCCATCGCCTCCGCCCCTCAATAATCCTTCGAATAGCGCAGGTTGGCCGATGATCCTGCATTGGTGCCGGTCTTCGACAACAGGCTAAGCGTCTTCGACAGCGCGATCTCCAACTGGGTGGCAGTGAAACCCTTGGAGTCGGTGATGACCTCCACATAGATATTGTTGGAGATATGCTGGCCGACCGCGAGCGATGTGCCGCGCCCGGTCGTATCGTCGCCGCCAACGATGCCGATCCGGTCGATGCCCGACGCGCCCTGCAACTTGCCCATCGGGTTCAATCCGCCGCTGCCGCCGCGCAAGCCGTTGAGTGCCGCCGCCAGTTGCACTGCCTGCATCGGCGACAGATTGGCGACATTGTCGCCGAACAGGATGCGCGAGAGGATTTCATCCTGCGGCAAGGTGGGCGTAGAGATGAAGGCGATGTCGGGCTGCTGCGCCGATCCCGTCACCTGAATGCCCGCGGTCACCGTATCGATCCGGGTCTGCGCCTTGATCGCCAGGATGGGATTGAACATCGGCCCGTTGAAGGTGATGACGCCCTGCTCCAGGTCGAACTGATGGCCCGAGAAGCTGTAACGGCCACGGATCGATTCAATTTTGCCGACGACGCGCGGATTGGTGGTCGTGCCTGTGACCCGCATGTTGGTCTTCCATTCGGAATCCAGCCCCATGCCGGTGACATAGATTTCATTGTCCGCCTTCACCCGGATATCCAGTTTCCAGTCGGCAGGCTTGGCCGCCGCGGCCTTGCGCGCGGCCAGTCGCTGGTCGAGCGCGTCGCCGCCTTCGCCCTTGCGCCGGACCCCGGCTAGCTGCCTAATCTCGGTGCCGCCCTGCCAAGCGACCTTGTACCGGGTTTCCGGCAGGTTCAGGTCGCCCTTGATCAGGCCGCCATTGGCCGGGCTGTTGCTGATGTTGAGCGTGCCACTGACGACGCTGGTGATCGCCTCGCTCCGCGCCAGTCGCGCCCGGTTGAGCTTGACCGCGATATCCATCGGGAAACCGCTGGCCGCCGCCAATCCGACATTGCCCGACGCTTGCACCGTGCCCTCGCCCGCCCGGCCGGAGAAATCGCGGATCTCCAGATGGTCGTTGGTGAACCGGCCATCCAGCTTCATCTGAGTGACGCGCGTGCCGAACGTCTCATTTTCATAGGTCAGTGCGTTGGCGCGCACCACGCCGTTCAGCCGCGGATCGTTCAGACGCCCGTTGAAATCTGCCGCCACGGCGAGGCCGCCGGTCAACTGCTGATCGGCCAGTCCTGCGAAGGAAAAGAGCACATCGGCGGGCCCGGCGTAGCGGATGCCGCCGCCCAGCGGCGCGTTCTGCAACTGTTCGGCCCAGCTCGCGCCCGCGCCCGGCGGCGCCAGCGTGGCGGTGAAGCGGCCCAGCGTGCTGCTGCCCTTGCGGATCAGTCCGCGCAGGTCGCCGCCCGCCGAAGACAGCTTGCCCTCGACATTCATCGACACCGGATCGGACACGGCGGTCAGGCTGGACCGGCGGAAATCGTTGATCGCCAGTCGGGTGGTCGCGGTCGGGAAGGCGTTGCCCTTCTGCGCATAGTCCAGCGTGCCGGTCATCTTGCCGCCGATGCCCAGGCCGGGGGCTGCGATATTGGCGATGGCCAGATCGAAATCCTTGAACCGCGCCTGAGCGGTGGTCGTGTCGCCGAAGCGGCCGGCCAGATCGACCTTGCCCTGCGGCAGCACCAATGTCGCCGGTTCCAGGCGATTGCCGCCTGGCTCGCTGCGGATGATGGCCGGCTGCGCCAGACGGAAATCGATGTTCGCCGCCTTGCCCTGCAACGCCACGGCATAGAGGTTGGGGCGCAACGCCGCATTGGCCGCGATCGAGAAGGGCACGCCGCTGGAGCCGTCGGCGACCAGCTGCGCGCGGCCACGCCCGCCCTGATAATCGACCCGCGCCCGCGCCTTGCGTACCACATAGGCGCCATAAGCGGCATTGGCGATCTGCGCGTCGGCCTTGATCTGCGGCTGTTCGGTCAGCAGGATAGAGGCGGTGACGATCGCCCGGCCGATCACGACATCGGCCTCTCCCGGCAGTTTGGCGTTGCTGGCGGTGGCGTTGACGTCCACCCCCTGCACCTTGCCCACCGCCGCCAGCCGGATCGCGCCGGTGATGCCGGAGCCGTTCATCGCCAATTGCCCGGTAAAGGGGCCGGCGGCGCTCTGCTGGATGCGGCCGTTCATATCGACCCCGGCGAAGCGCGCCTTGGTGACGTCGATGGTCAGCGGGCCTTGTGCGGTGCGGATCAACACATTGGCGAAGAAGGGACCATAGGGCGACCCACCGGTGGCTTCGAGCCGATAGCCGGCCGCTTCGCCGTTCAGCTTGGCAACCACATCCGTCAGTTGCACGCCGACATTGGGCCGCGCCGCGCGCAACACTGCCTGCGGTCGCTCCATCGTGCCCCGGACGGTCAGCGCGAGCGGGCCATATTGTCTGGAGGAGGCCGTGGCGTCGAAGGCGACCTGCCCGTCCGTGTCATAGCTGCCGGAGCCGCTATGAATGGTGAAATTGGGCGCCGCGCCCTTAAGGCTGGCCAGGGTGAACTTGCCCTCCGGCGTCATGCCGATCCGGCCGGACATGACGGCATTGCCGCCCAGGAAATCGCGCACCGACGCATTTTCCCAACGCGCCGTCCGCACGCCGAATCGTCCGCCTAGGCCAAAGCCGCCCTTGGGTCCGGGGATCAGTTCGACATCGGTGTTGAGGTTGACGATACCGACGCCGTCGATCTTATAGTCGTTGACCCGGCCTTTGAGCGCCCCGCGATAGAGCGCATTGTCGAGGTCGGCCAGGACGATGGCGGTGGCGTCCACCTTGTCGCTGTCGATTTTCAGATTGTCGCTGATCAGTTTGCCCGCGGCATAGGCGAAATCGCCCTTCACGCGCAGATTCTGGAGCAGGCCGCCCGCTGCGGCATTGAGGCCCGTCACGCGGGTTGCGGTGGCGCTCACGGGGATGCGGATACGATCGGTGTCGATCACCGCACGGCCGCTGGCTTTCAGATTCTCTATGCCGGTGGCGTCGAACGCCAGGCTCTTGGCCGTGATGTCATAATCGATGAAGGGCGTCGCCATGGGCCCATCAAGGATGATGGAAGCGCGCACGTCGCGACCCTTCACCTTCTCCATGATCGCGCCGGGCGTCAGCAGCGCGGCGTTGATCTTGAACGCGCTGAACCGGCTTGTGCCCAGGTCGATCAGCCCTTGTGCATCGGCTGACATAGCGGGCGATCGCAACGTGCCTTTAATGTTGACGCGCCGTTCGTTGAGACCCGCGAACAGATCGACGTCCAGTTGCGGTCCGGTCAGGCGATCGACCGTGCCGGCGAAGACCAGGCCGGGGCGGACCGGGCCTTTCGCGGTGAAATTGCCGTCTCGCGCCGACAGCGCGATGTTCGCCAGTTCGCCCTTGGGTGAGGTCGCGACGACCCGTCCATCCCATGCCTGCCATGTCCCCTTGCCGTCCAGCGTCGCAATGACGCCGTCGGTCAGACCGGTCATCGCCGCGATCACGCCGCCCTTGGGCGCGGTCAACGTGCCACTCATGGCGAGGCGATTCTGGTCGGGCACGGCGTCCAGTTTCGCCTGCAACCGGTCGCCGCTGTCGACGATCGCGTCGGCGGACAGGATCGCCCGGCCGTCGGCGATATGGGTGACGCCGTCGATCGCGATCTCGCGCTTCTGGCCGATCACCGGCTTGGCGAGGATGAACTTGCCGATCTTCATCCGGTCGACGTCGATGTCGAGATCGGGCAGGATCGGCGCATTGGGATCGCTGGCGACGACGTTGAACTGCGGGCTGCGCGCCAGCACGACCAGCGGCGTTTCCAGCAGGCTGACCGAGATATGATTATTGACGTAGCGGAAGGGCCGCCACACGACATGCACCTTTGGGCTGACGGCGAACACGCCCTTGGGGTCGCGCAGCACCAGGTCGTGGATCGTCATGTCGCTGTAGATCGATCCGTCGATCCGGCCGACCTCGATCTTCATGCCCGATTCCATTTGCAGCGCGGCGATCTGCTGGATCAGGAATGTCTTGCCCGGCTGGGTGTTGAGGCCGAGTAGCAGCCCGCCCGCCAGCACAACCAGCGCGACGACCAGACCGATGACGCCGATCGCAATCTTCTGCCACAGCGCGCGTTTTTCGCGGATGACGATCGTCTGGGTTGCTTCGTCAGCGGGGGGCATGATGTCATCCTGCGCCATCAGAAGGCCTGCCCGATGCCGATATAGAGGGCGAATTTGGATTCGCCGGGTTGCCGGTTGATCGGCATGGCTATGTCCGCGCGGAAGGGGCCGAAATTGGTGTAGAAGCGGCCGCCCAGGCCCACGCCGTACCGCATGTCAGAAAATTCTGGCATGGAGCTTTCATAGACCTGACCGGCATCGACGAACGCGACCACGCCATAATTGCCGAAGCGATAGCGGCCCTCGACCGCAAATTCATTGACGGACCGGCCGCCGATCGGATCGGCGTTGGCGTCTTTAGGCCCCAGTTCCTGATAGCCGAAGCCGCGTACCGATCCGCCGCCACCGGCATAAATGCGCCGCGATGGGGCGACGTCGCCGCGGCTGACCCCTGTGATGGTGCCGACCTTGGCCCGTCCCGCGATCACCAGGCTGTCCGACACCGGATAATAGCCGGTCAGGTCGAAACTGGCGCGCAGATAGGGCGAGAAACTGCCCTGTAGCGACCCTTCCGGTTCGGCGCGCAGATTGGCGCGGAAGCCTTTGGTCGGGTTCAGCAGGTCATTCGACCGGTCATAGCCGATCTGCACCGGCACGCCGCCGATGAAATAGGTGCGCCGCGTCTTGTCCGCGGTCGCCGGGTCGATCACCACCTGCTCATTGGTCAGCAGGATTTCGGCGCCATAGCTGTAGGTCCAGCGTTTCTGGAAAATCGGCGTCGACTGGCGTGCCCAGCCGATGTTGAGGCCCGCGGTGAACGCTTCATAGGCGTCATACTTCTGGTGGTTGAGCGTCGCCCCGGCCTGGAAGGTCTTGTCACGCTTGCCCGCATTGGACCGGCGGAATGTACCCGACACGCCTTGCTCCTGCGTGCCTGCGATAACGCCGGCGATCAGCGCGCCTTCGGGCGGGAACATGTTGCGATGGGTCCATGTCGCCTCTGCGCGAAACCCCTGGCCCGTGCCATAGCCCGCTTCGCCCGCCAAAGTGCGCGGCGGCCCGGCGTCCTGCTCCACATGCAGATCGACATATTCGGTTCCGTCCGGCCCAGCCTCACCGGTCTGCACCGGCTCCACCGACACGCTGGAAAACAGGGATGTCGCCACCAGCGCCTTGCGCAGGTCGTCCACCTTGCGGCTGTCATAGAGTTCGCCCGGCTTGTAGCGCTTGATGACCTCCATATGGTCGGCGCCGAACGCCTGTTTGTCGCCGCTGGTGGTGATCTTGCGGAACGAGCCGCGCGGTCCGGTATCCACCGGCAATGTATAGTCGCCCGTCACCGTCGCGGGATCGAGCAATATGTCGCGCTCGCCCACCTTTGCGAACGGATAGCCATTTTCGGGCAGTTTCAGTGCGACATTGGCCTCTGCGCCTTCCACCAATGTCGCGACGATATAGTCGCCGGTCTTGAGCGGCAGGCTGTCGCGGACCAAACCGGGCGGAACGGTCTGTCCCGCGGTGATGACGATCTCGCCGATTTTGTATCGCTTGCCCGGCGTCACGGAAATGACCGCCTTGAGCGTGCCGTCGCCCGCCTGGTCCAGGCTGGCGAGCGCGGTCGCGTCATAATAGCCCTGTGAATAGAAGAGGCGCGTCGCCAGCTTCTCATCCTCCTGCGCACGCGCCTGCACCATCGCGGCGGTTTCGGCCTTGCCGTCGCCATCGATCAGGGCGGATTCAGCGCGAAATTCGTCTTCCAGGCCTGTCTTGCCGAAACCTTCGATAGAGGTGCCATAGCGGACGTCGGGCTGCTTCGCGTTGGGATCGTCACTGGACGCGACATTGGCCGGCACGGTCACGCTGTCCAGTGGCGGCAGCGGCTGGGCCAGTTCCTGTTGCTCGGCCGGATCGATCGCCGGCGGCAATTCGACCGGCGCGCCCGATTGCTGCGGCATCTGCTGGTCGATCCAGCTGTCGATCGAGGGCAGGGGGGCATTGGGGTTGGTCTGATCCGGGCTTTCGACCTTGGGCAACCGCGCCTCGAACTGGTCATCAGGCAGGATCGGCTCTTCATCCTGCGTCGTCTCATAAGGGAGGCTTGGATCGGGTGAGGGCGTCGTCTGGGCTTGGGCCATCAGCGGCAAGGACGAGGCTGTCATCAGCGCCACCGCCATTATGCGCCGGACATGATATGCCTGTCGTGTCGTCATGAACCTGCGATGCCCCCTTCGCATCGTGCATTCCACACGCGCGGCAAAGAGGCAATACGCTCAACAAGTTGCGTCGGTTCCGCGTCTGGCATGATTTGCTGTGCTTCCCTCGGGACTCGTGGAAGGCTAGAGCGGTCGCATGACATTTGCGCTCAATATCTCCCGATCGATTTCCGGCCAGCCCTGGCGCTGGCGCGGCGGGAGCGCCGATGGGCGCGACGCCACCTATCTGCCCGACGATCTGGTGACGCAATTGCTGCTGGCGCGCGGCTGTCCACGCGATGCGGTCGATGCCCATCGCAATCCCACCATCCGCGCCTTCATGCCCGATCCCAGCCTGTTCCGCGACATGGACGCCGCCGCCGATCGGCTGGCCGACGCGGTGCAGCGCGGCGAGGATGTCCGCATCTTCGGCGATTATGACGTCGACGGCGCGACCAGCGCGGCGCTGCTGATCCGGCTGCTGCGCGATTTGGGGCTGCACGCCAAACCTTATATCCCCGACCGTCTGATGGAGGGCTATGGCCCGTCGGGCGAGGCGCTGGTGCGGTTGGCGGGGGATGGGGCGACCCTGATCGTCACCGTCGATTGCGGGGCGCAGGCGTTCGAGGCCCTTTCCATGGCGAAGGCGACGGGCGTCGATGTCGTCGTGGTCGATCATCATAAATGTTCGACCCAGTTGCCCGAAGCCTTTGCCCTGGTGAACCCCAACCGGCTGGACGAAAATGAGGGCGCGGCGGTGCATGGCCATCTGGCTGCTGTCGGCGTGGCCTTCCTGCTCGGCGCGGCGCTGGTGCGGGTGTTGCGGGCGCGCGGCTGGTTCGCCAGCCGCAGCGAACCGGCGCTGATGGAATTGCTGGATATCGTCGCGCTGGGCACGGTGGCGGATGTCGCGCAATTGAAGGGCCTCAACCGCGCTTTCGTGGCGCAGGGGCTGAAAGTCATGGCCAATCGCCACAATATCGGCCTGGCCGCACTGATCGACGCCAGCCGCCTGACCCGCGCGCCGCTGTGCCATGATCTGGGCTTCGCGCTGGGGCCACGTATCAACGCCGGTGGCCGGGTCGGACAGGCGGACCTGGGCGTGCGGCTGCTGACGACGGAAGACCCGGTTGAAGCCGCCAGCATAGCGGCGCAGCTCGACCATTATAATGAGGAACGGCGCGCGATCGAATCGACGGTGCAGGAACAGGCCGAAGCCCTGCTTTCGGCGCAGGGCAACCGCGCCGTGGCGGTGATTTCCGGCCAGGGCTGGCACCCCGGCGTCATCGGCATCGTCGCGGGTCGGATCAAGGAAAAGGCCGGTCGCCCCGCCATCGTCATTGCGGTGGACGACGCTGGGGTGGGCAAGGGGTCGGGCCGCTCGATATCCGGCGTGGACCTGGGCGCGGCGGTGATGGCGGCGAAGGATAGCGGCCTGCTGGTCGCGGGGGGCGGCCATGCCATGGCGGCGGGGCTGACGGTTGCGGCGGACCGGATCGACGCGCTCGCCGACTTTCTGGACGATCGCCTGTCCGCCGCCGTCGCCAATGCGCGCGACAACCGGGCGCTGCTGATCGATGCGGTGCTGGCGCCCGCCGGGGTCAACCCGGACTTCGTCGCCGCGATCGAACAGGGCGGTCCCTATGGCGCAGGATGGCCCGCCCCGCTGATCGCCGCGGGGCCGATGCGCGTCATCAAGGCCGATGTGGTGGGCAACGGCCATCTGCGTGCGATCATGAGCGGGGAGGATGGCCGGTCGATCAAGACCATCGCCTTTCGCCAGGCCGAAACCGATCTGGGCCAGGCGATATTGGGCGCGCCGCGCGACCGCAAGCTGTGGGTTGCGGGCAAGGTCAAGATCGACGATTGGGGCAGCCGTCCGGCCGCCGAACTGCATCTGGAGGATGCGGCCTGGGCCGAATGAGCAGGATTGTCATTTTCTTCCCTTTTGGGGGTTGACCCTTTTGCCGTGCCCGCCTAATTGCGCCCTCGCTTCGCAGCGCTGCCTGGTCAGTCGCTGCATGAGGTCCCATCGTCTAACGGTTAGGACACTGCCCTTTCACGGCAGCGATACGGGTTCGAATCCCGTTGGGATCACCACCTCCGCTCTGGCGGAGGCGCTTTTCACCTCTCCTCATCGACAAATGCGCGACCTGGCGGTTACGGCCTGCATGCGTCCGCTTTAGCCTTGGGCGCTTGCCGTCCTTGCCGAGTATATGTTGCCCGATGCGTCCTTTTGTCCTGTGCGCCCTTGGCCTAATCCTTGGCCTGTGGTCCGCCCTCTCTGTCGCTCTTCCGGCCAATCGGCCTGCCTTCGGTTTTACCCGCGTCGCGATCGAAACCTCGGTCGGCACGATTATCGTCGCGGTGGACCAGAAACGGGCACCGCGTACTGCGGCCAATTTCCTGACCTATGTCGATGATGGCCGCTTCGATGGCGTCACCTTCTATCGGGCGGCGCGGCGCAAGAGCGATCCCCATTATGGCCTGATCCAGGGTGGGATCGACACCGATGCGCGGCGATCGCTGCCGCCTGTCGTGCATGAGCCGACGAGCCGGACCGGCATCCTGCACCTCGACGCCACGCTCTCCATGGCGCGGCCCAACCGGCCCAATTCGGCGATGGGCAATTTTTTCATCACCATCGGCGCCACGCCCAATATGGACGCGCGCGGCGACTATATCGGCTATGCCGCCTTCGGCCATGTCGTCGGAGGCATGGATGTGGTGCGCAAAATCCTGTCGGTGCCGACCTGCTGCGGCTCGGGGCCGATGCGCGGGCAGATGATCGTCAAGCCGATCCGCATCTTGCGCGCCCGGCGGCTGGACGGCACGGCCAAGCCCACGCGCGGGGTGAAGCCTTGGCTGATCGGCATCAAACGAACAACGAGGTAGACAGCTCTACGCAAAGACCGCCTGATCGCGCACCCACCGCTTGCCGCCCTCGCGCGGCGGCCGGGCCTGCACCTTCTTCCACGCCTGTTCGTGGAAGAAGAAGGCGACGGCGTTGATCACCGGTTCCACTAGCGCGATGCCGCCGGCCAGCGCAAGTGATCCGGTCATGACATAGGCGACGGTGAAGCCGACGGTCAGGTGGATGTCAGATAAGTGCCGGTCTTGATGAGGTCGAGCGACATGGGGCGTCTCCTTGGTTTCGGCCTAATTAAGAGTGGTTCGCAATAGTGGCCAATGGCGTTTTCCACTGGCTCTGATCGCCCACTCCGATCAGGATGGCGTGTGAAGGGGAGGGCGCATGGCTGGACGGATCAGGGTGGGCATTGGCGGCTGGGTTTATGAACCGTGGCGTGGCAGCTTCTATCCGGCGGGGCTGCGGCAGAAGGATGAGCTGGCCTATGTCGGCGCGCATCTGACCGCGACCGAGATCAACGCGACCTATTATAGCAGCCAGAAGCCCGCGACCTTTGCAGGCTGGGCGAAGGCGGTGCCGGACGGATTCCAGTTCGCGGTCAAGGCGTCGCGCTATTGCACCAATCGGAAGTTGCTGGCGGAAGCGGGCGAGTCGATCGCGAAGTTCACCAATCAGGGTATCGCCGAACTGGGCGACCGGCTGGGGCCGATCCTGTGGCAGTTCACGCCGACCAAAAAATTCGATCCCGACGATTTCGGCGCTTTCCTGCAATTGCTGCCATCGAGCGTCGATGGGGTGCGGCTGCGCCATGCGTTGGAAGTGCGGAACGAGAGCTTCGACAATCCGGCCTTCCTGGCGATGGCCCGCGACGCCGGGGCCGCGGTGGTGCTGGCCGATCATGACGATTATCCCGCGATCACCGGCCATGATGTCGGCTTTGCCTATATGCGGCTGATGCGGGCGCAGGCGAATGAGCCGACCGGCTATGCGCCCGCGATGATCGCAGATTGGGCTGAGCGGGCCAAGGCTGCGGCGGGGCAGGGCGACGTCTTCACCTTCTTCATCAGCGGTGCCAAAGAACGCAACCCGCCGGCGGCGCAGGCGATGATCGTGGCTTTGTAGTAACAGGCCTGTTGCATTTAGTGCAATCGGTATGCCGCGCTTTGCGATTGTTACAAGAATATGACGGGCGTAGTGGCCACCTCACACCCAGATGGGTGGCAATTCTTGTAAAGATGGAGCAAAATATGCGGCAGGCCTTTCAGGGTGCTGTGCTGGCCGTTGCGGTCGGTGTTCAGATGTTGACTTTCTATTCGGTGCTATATGCCTGATCGCGCGTCACGCGCGCATTACATCCCGACGGATCGGGATGCGAAAAGGCCGCTCCTGGTTTAACCGGAGCGGCCTTTTTATTTGATGATGACTTGGCGATGTCCTGCCTTCATGGCGGACGATCATCAGCCTTCCGCGAGCCAGCCTGCGAGCAGATAGGCCACGACGCCGATCGGCCCCAGCGCGCAGAGCGTCAGCAGGACCAGTCCGACGCGGAGCAGCGTGACGTCCAGGCCGGTGCGGTTGGCGACGCCGGCGCACACGCCCATGATCTTGCCATTGTTGCGGTCGAGGGTGAAGCTGTTGTTCATCTGTCTGGCCTTTTGCTGAAATGGGTGTTGAGTAAGGGGCGCGATCAGGCGATCGGCGACACCGGGATCGCCGCGCTGACGAACAGGCTGGCGACGATGAAAGCGCCGACAAGGGCGATAGCGGCGTTCTGGATCTTGGCGATGGACATGGTGGATACTCCCTGATGTGGTGGCCGGATCATTCCGACCTTGATGCCAACAGGATTTGCAGATGCCGTGCCAGTTTCGATTTTTGGCGGAAATCAGCGGCTGTTCGCTGACGAGGCGTGTGGCGCGGCTGGCAAATAGTCGCGCTGTTGGGATATTTTCCCGCAGATTGGTGGAATATGCCTGACACTGCGGTGGAGCCTACATATTTATTTGTCTACGGCACGCTGCGCACCGCCTATGACGGGCCGATGGCGCGCTGGTTGCGGCAGTCGGCGCGGCTGGTCGGTCCGGCCACGATCGAGGGCGTGCTATACCGGGTCGCCGACTATCCGGGGCTGGTGGCGGGGCAGACGGGCCGGGTGCAGGGCGACCTTTTCGGCCTGGCCGACCCCGCGGCGATCCTGGCGGTGCTGGACGATTATGAGGAATGCGCCGCCCATCATCCGCAGCCCCATGAATATCGCCGCGTCGCCATGACGGTGCAGGCGGCGGATGGGCCGGTGACGGCCTGGGTCTATCTCTATGCCCGCGACACCACAGGCCTGCCGCTGGTTGCCGATGGCGACTTCCTGTCTTGCGCGCAGGAGCGGGGCAGCTAGTCTTCCGCATCAACAAGATCGACAGGAGACAGGCACCGATGACCACCGATCGTAAGGACGATGACACCCCATCCGTGGAGCGGCTGGCCGAGGATCGCAACTGGATCGGCACCACCGGTTTTCAGCGGCGGCACATATTGGCGGGCGGGGCGTTCGCAGCCGGTTTCGCCGCCGCCTGCCGCCCCATAGCCAGCAGCGCGGTGCAGACATCCGCCGAAGGGCTGACGGAAGAGGCTGTATCGATTCCCGCCAGCGACGGCTTCGCCATGCCCGCCTTCGTCGCGCGCCCGGCGAGCGGCAAGGCCGCGCCTGTCATCGTCGTGGTGCATGAGATTTTCGGCGTGCATGAATGGATACGCGATATCTGTCGCCGCTTTGCCAAGGCGGGCTATTATGCCATCGCGCCCGACCTGTTCGCGCGCCATGGCGACGCGACCAAGGTTTCCGATTTCAAGCAGCTGATCGGCACCATCGTCTCCAAGGCGCCAGACGCGCAGGTGCTGAGCGATATCGACACGACCTATGGCTGGGCGGGCAAGCATGGCGGCGATGCGAAGCGGCGCGGCATCACCGGCTTCTGCTGGGGCGGGCGGGTCGTATGGCTCTATGCCGCGCACAGCGCCGATCTGGACGCCGGGGTCGCTTATTATGGCCGACTGGTGACGGACAAGACGCCGTTGCAGACGCTGAGTGCGATCGAGGAGGTCGGCAAGCTCAAGGCGCCGGTGCTGGGCCAATATGGCGAATTGGACAAGGGTATCCCGCTGGCGGACGTAGAGGCGATGCGCGCCGCGTTGGTGAAGGCTGGCAAATCCCCGCCTGACGCCATCACCGTCCATACAGGCGCCGACCATGGCTTCATGGCCGATTATCGGCCGAGCTATAACGAAGTAGCCGCCAAGGCCGCGTGGGATGCGACGATCGACTGGTTCGGGACATATGTGAAGCGGTGAGAAGAACCGGGCTCCTGTGTTCGCAGGAGCCCGGCCATGTTATTTCTGCTTCATAGCTTCGACAGCGGCCAGCGTGGTCTTCACATGCTCGGCATAGTTCATTTCGCTATGGACGAACGCCACCCGGCCCGACGGCGCGATGACATAGGAGGTGCGGTCGGTCATGCCCGGCCGCATCTTGAGCGCCACGTCATAGCCCGTCACGATCGCCGGCCCGGCCGAAGCGACAGCGAACTTGCCCGCACATTCCTTGGTCGAGAAGGCGACGAGATCATCGACCGGGTCTGCCGACATGCCGATGACCGTCGCGCCCGCCGCCTTGAACTTGTCGATATTCTCCGCGAACTCGCGGGCTTCGGCCGAACAGCCCGGCGTGAACGCCTTGGGGAAGAAATAGAGCACCACCGGCCCGCGCTTCAACTGATGCGACAAGGTGAGGGTGAAGGTCTTGCCCGCCTGCGCGCCGCGCGTGGTGAAATCGGGTGCCTTGGCCCCGACGGCTAGGGCGGCCATCGCGCCGCTGGAACTAAGGGCGGCGGCAGCGGCGAGGAGGAGAGACAGGCGCTTCATGAGTCGGTTCCTTGGGTCGGACGTTGATCGGGCTGTTCCCATAATTCGATCGCATTGCCCTCTGGATCATGAATGCGGGCGAAACGGCCGAGGACGGGATCGTCCCATTCGGGCTTGGTGATGATCGCAACGCCCGATGCGCGCAAGCGGCCCAGAAGGGAATCGAGATCGGACACGCGGAAATTCAGCATGAACGCCTTGTCGGCAGCGAAATAGTCGCTGTCCGCCTTGAACGGGGCGAACACCATCGGCCCGCCCTGCGGTTGCCAGATCCATTCATTGGGCGTGTCGGCCGGATCGACCACGCAGCCGCCGCCGACATTCAAATGCGTGCGATACCAGGCGCCCAGCGCATCGGGATCGCGCGCGCGAAAGAACAGGCCTCCCATTCCCAGCACCGGCATGGCATCGACTCCCTCTTTTGTGGTGATCCGACGCTATCATGGGCGACGGGGTCGAGTCATGTGCGGGAACCGGCGGCGCGCTGGCCGGTTCCTGAAATATGCATAGATCATCCCTTGCCCTCCTGCTGCTGATCGCCGGCTGCAACCAGTCGTCGGACAACAGCGCCGACCAGCCCGGTGTCGTCGCCAACATATTGGACCAGACGCTGCCCAATGTGCAGGAAGCGCCGCCCGCCGCCAACGCGATTACGCCGGTCGAACCCACGCCGACGATCGATACGCCCCCGCCCAAAGCGGCCCCCGCCGGCCTGATCCCCGTCGCCATGCAAGGCAACTGGACCGGCGTGCAGGATCGGTGCGGCGACCGCAGCGCCGATCTGGAATTGACCGTCACCCCCGACCGGCTGCTGTTCCACGAAAGCGTCGGGACGGTGCAGAGCGTAACGCAAAGCGAGGACGGCCGCGCCGCGGTCGACGCGGCCTTTACCGGCGAAGGGCAGAGTTGGACCCGCACCCTGGCGCTGCGCACGTCGCCGGACGGCAAGGCGCTGACCATCGTCAATGACGGGACGGCGGTGACGCGCAAGCGGTGTTGAGTTGTCGGGCGACGCTGCGATAGGTCACCCCAACGCGCCCCTTTCCCCTCCGCCTTCTCCCCGCTACAGCCACGCGATGATCGGCCGCCTTACCTTGAGCGATTTCCGCAATCACGCGGATGCGCTGATCCTGCCCCATCATAATTTCATCCTGCTGACCGGCGACAATGGCGCGGGGAAGACCAATATATTGGAAGCGGTGTCGATGCTGGCACCCGGCCGCGGGCTGCGTGGCGCGCCGCTGTCCGCGATGGCGCGGCAGGAGGGGGGCGGCGGTTTCGGTGTCGCGGCGGAGGTGGACGGCGTGGTGCTGGGCACGGGCGTCACGGCGGGCAGTCCCGAGCGGCGGCAGGTGCGGATCGGCGGCGTGGCCTCTTCCGCCAATGCGCTGGCCGATCATCTGGCGATCGTCTGGCTTACCCCGGCGATGGATCGGTTGTTCCTCGACAGTCCCGGCGGGCGGCGGCGCTTCCTCGACCGGCTGACGCTGGCGCTGCATCCGGCCCATGCGATGCACAGCGCGCGCTATGACGCGGCGATGCGCGCGCGCAACCGGCTGCTGGCCGACCTGCGCCGGGCCGATCCGGCCTGGCTGTCGGCGCTGGAGGCGCAGATGGGGGAGCATGGCGCGGCGCTGGCTGGCGCGCGGGCCGATCTGGTGGCGCGACTGAACGCCATGCTGGCGGATCAGCCCGACGAGCCCTTCGCCCGGCCGCGGATCGCAATCGAGGGCGGAGAGGCTGGCGACGACGCGCTGGCGGATCGGCTGGCGCGCGAGCGGCGGCGCGATGCGGCGGCGGGGCGGACGCTGTCCGGGCCGCATCGCCACGACCTGTCCGTCATCCATATCGCGAAGGGCCAGCCTGCCGCGCTCTGTTCGACTGGCGAGCAAAAAGCGCTGCTGCTCTCGATGCTGCTCGCCCATGCCGCGCTGGTAGCCACGACACGCGGCCAGCCACCCGTGCTGCTGCTGGATGAGGTTGCGGCGCATCTCGACCCGTCCCGCCGCAGCGCATTATTCCAACGATTGCGGGAAACTGGGGGGCAGGTGTGGATGACGGGCACGGAATCCAGTCTTTTCAACGATCTGGAGGATGCAACCCGACTGACCGTAACGGCCGGCCAGGTGTTTCGTTCCGCAACATAACGCACCGACGAAACGATTCGTCGCCCCGCGCTTGTCCATCCGTCCGGCGTCTGCCCTAACACCGACATCGGGGTTCAAGCCTACAAAATAAGTCGGGGTCGCAATCACATGGTCGTTGGTTTTCGCGCGTTTTTCGCGGCCTCTATTCTTGCGCTCTCGACCCTGTTCGCTGTTCCCGCAATCGCCGGCACGCTCCAGTGCGCACCCTTCGCCCGGCAGGCTTCCGGCATCGACATTCACGGCAACGCAAATACCTGGTGGGGCCAGGCCGAGGGTCGTTACGACCGCGGTCATGAACCCCGCGTCGGTGCGGTTCTGGCTTTCGCCGCCAGCCGGTCTATGCCGGTCGGCCATGTCGCCATGGTCAGCAAGGTGGTGAGCGGTCGAGAAGTGCTGCTGACCCATGCCAACTGGTCCTATCGCGGCGGCATCGAGCGCGATGTGCGCGCTATCGACGTGTCGGCCAATAACGACTGGACCGACGTCAAGGTGTGGTACGGCCCGATCCGCGACCTGGGCCTGCGTTCCAACCCGGCGCGCGGCTTCATCTATGCCCAGCCGTCCAAGGGCGTCGACCAGCCCGTCCAGATCGCCTCGGCCGACACGACCGGTGGCGCTGCGGTGCGCGCCGCCTTCTGATCGCGGTGCCCGATCGATCCCGCTCCTGTCGCGGATCGATCTTTTTTTCAGACCTCTACATCCCTGATGCGGGCTTAACCTCTTCTCAAACCATGGCGGCCTAGGGTCATCCTTGGTGGGGCGATTCTTGTTTTCGGGATCGCATAGATGTTTCGAGCGATACGCTGGACTGCGGCATGGCTGCTGTTGTCCGGTCTAACCGCTGCGCCTTCGTGGGCGTCGGCGATGCTGCAATGTGTGCCCTATGCCCGGATCGTATCGGGCGTGGCGATCAAGGGCGATGCGCTGACCTGGTGGGATCAGGCGGGTGGTCAGTATAAGCGCGGGACCAAGCCCAAAAAGGGTGCGGTGCTGGCTTTTCGGCCCAATGGCCCGATGCTGTTGGGCCATGTCGCGGTCATCAGCAAGGTGTTGGACGACCGGCGCGTGCTGATCCGTCACGCCAACTGGTCCGTCCCCGGCGCGATCGAGGAGGATGTGCTGGCGATCGACGTGTCGGCAGATGGCGACTGGAGCCAGGTGCGCGTGTGGCATAGCCCGACGGGCCAGATGGGCGCGCGGACCAACCCGACCTATGGCTTCATCTATCCGGCCAAGGCGAAGCTGCACGATTTCACCCCCGACCCGATGCTGGGTGCGAGCGTCCGTTTCGCCAAGGTCGATTCGGACATGTGGGACGAACGGGGGCTGCCGCGGATGTTGCGGGAGCGGCGCGTGACGCCGGTGATGGCCAACCCGCGCGCGATCCAGGTGGCACAAGCCAGGCCCGTGCCCAAGGGGCGCAGGGCTGTGCCAAGGCTGGAGGCCGATCCCTTCGTCGTCGAATATGTCGATGCCGCGCCATCGCAACGGACGCTGAGCGCGATCATCGCCGATGTGCGGCGCGAGACGGTGATGAACTGATACAAAAAGGGGCGCCCTCATCGGCGCCCCTTTTTGCTTATTCGGCCTCGGTCGTTTTGTCTTCGTTACCCTTGTCTTCGGCATCTGGGGTCGGGTTTTCGAACCAGGCCTCGACTTCGCCGGTCAGCTTGATCGTCAGCGGATTGCCGTGGCGGTCGCGGCTCTTGCCGGCGGCGACGCGAATCCAGCCCTCGGAAATCGAATATTCCTCCACATCCTTGCGTTCACGGCCCTTGAACCGGATGCCGATGCCGCGCTGGAGCACCTCCATATCGAAATGGGGGCTTTTGGGGTTGGTGGACAGATGATCGGGGGGCGTGTCGCTCATGGTCATATTCCCTGGAAAAGTTGCGCCTCGCCTAGCGTCTGGCATGTATGGCCGTCAACCGCCGCGCTTTTCATCGACGTCGCAGAAGATGCGGCGAATGACGCCCGCGTCCAGCCAGGCGGTGAAGCGACTTTCGGCGTCGGCAAGGCCGGCGAAGGGATAGGCGACCGGGCGATCGTCCACCGCGCGGCTTGCCGCCGTCAGCCGGGCGACCGCGTCGGGCGCAGTGGTCAGGATGCGGCCGCGCCGATCGGTCGAGGCGCTGTTGACGCCCACGACATGGCCATCCTCGGCAAAGACTGGCCCGCCGCTGATCCCCGACAAGGTGCCGTCTCCGCTAGGAATACGGCCCTTTTCGGCCCAGGCGAGAATCGGCTGGGTCAGGTCGCTGCGGCCACGCCGGGCGCTCGCCTCGCCGATCAGTTCGGACATGACGAGGGTCGGTTCGCCAGCGGGAAAGCCCATATGATAGCCTGGCGTGCCCGGTTGCGGTATGCGGCGCGAGAGCGGCAGGGCGGCGTCGCTGGGCAGGCTGTCGGGCACCAACGCCGCGTCCGCCTCCCGGCTTTCGATCACGCGCAACACCGGCCGGGCATAGCGGCCATCCTCCAGCCCGACGCGGGCGCAGCCATGGGTGACGTGCTGGGCCGTCAGCCAGGCACCGTCGCGGTCGACGGCAAAGGCGGTGCCCATCGAATCGGCGGGACCGTTGGGATTGTCTTCAATTACAAACTGCTCGTCGCTCCAGTCGGGCATCGGCCGACGCGGCGATCGGGGATCATATTGCTCGACCTTCAGCGGCGGTACGGCCACGTCCTGCCCGAACCAGGCGATCAGCAACAGGCCGCCCAACGCGAAAGGCAGGCAGCCGCAGCCGCTTTTAGCCATAGCCTCAGCCCGCGACCGCGGCGGCGGTCAGGCAGGCGACGGCGGCCTTCATCATCGCCAGGAAAATCGCCGCCGACCGTTCATTCGCCTCGATCCGCGCCGATAGGGTGCCGAGCAGGAAATCGACCAGGCGGAAGGCGACGAGTTGCAGCACCAACGTCACGCTGCCCCAGATGACGATGTCCCAGACATTGACCGATCCGGCAAGGCAGAAGCCCAAGGGCATCGCCAGGCCGATCGCGGCGCCGCCCAGCGAGATCGCGGCGGCTTCATTGCCGCCGCGGATCAGCGCGAATTCGTCATGCGGGGTGATCCACATATAAAGGCCCAGCGCCGCCAGCCAGACCAGCGTGGCGCTGCCCAGATGCAGCAGCAGGATGGGAAGGCCCGACAACAGGCTTTGAATTACGGGCATGGGATCGGTCATGCCGTCCCCAATGCAGCAACCCGCCCCAAGGTTCAATCAGGGCGGGTTGCGGGCAAAATATAGCCGCCTGCCTTAGCGGCAGATACGCACGCGCACGTCGCGGTCGCGATAATGGTCGTAGCGCCATTGCGTCCCGCAACGGGCGCGGTGGCGATAGGCGGCGCGATAATGGCCGCGATGGCCACGCCAATCGCGCCGGTCGTCGCGCCAATGGCGGCGATTGTCCCAGCGCCTGTTGTCATAACGGCGATTGTCCCAGCGGCCATCGCGGTCGCCGCGCCAGCCGGAACCGCCATAATATTGCGCCTGGGCCGGGGCCGCTGCTGCGCCAAGGCCGGTGATGGCGAGGCTCAACGCGGCCGCGCCCTTCCAGAACAGATTCATCTTTTCTCTCCTCACAGATCCCGCCCGTCACGGGAGGGAGCGTGGGGAAGAGAATGCATCGCGCCGACTGAACCGTCCGCGAATGGAGATGTCAGCGATCGTTCAGGCTTGTCAACGCCCCCGCAGCGCCGCCTCCGCCTCGTGCATATAGTCGCGGGTAATCGGCAGCGCACGGCGGTCGCGGCTATATTGCACCTGGAAATTGACCATGCCGCCATGTTCGAACACGGTAGCCGCCCCGGCTAGGTAGAAGGTCCACAGGCGGAAGAAACGCTCGTCATAGAGGGCGACGATATCCGTCTTATGCGCCATGGTCCGCCTGTACCATTCGCGCAGAGTCAGGCCGTAATGGATGCGCAGCACTTCTACGTCGGTCACCATCAGTCGCGTGCCTTCGCTGCCCGCGATCATTTCCGACAGGGCCGGGATGTAGCCGCCGGGGAAGATATATTTCTGGGTGAAGGCGTCGGTGACGCCCGGTCCGCCCATGCGGCCGATGGTGTGGACCAGCATCACGCCATCGGGGGTAAGCAGGTTGCGGCAGGTGTCGAAGAAGGTGCGGAAATGGGCGGTGCCGACATGTTCGAACATGCCCACCGACACGATCCGGTCGAACGGCCCCGTCATGTCGCGATAATCGATCAGTTCGAACCGGACATGGTCGGCGACACCCGCATCGGCGGCCCGCTGGCGCGCGACTTTGAGCTGTTCTTCCGACAGGGTGATGCCCGTGACGTCGACGCCGCAGGTGCGGTGCAGGTACAGCGCCATGCCGCCCCAGCCGCAGCCTATGTCCAGCACCTTCATGCCCGGTTTCAGATGCAGCTTGGCGGCGATATGGGCCTTCTTGTCCTCCTGCGCCTGCTCCAGGCTGATCCCGGCCTCGTTGTCGGCATCGGGATAATAGGCGCAGCTATATTGGCGGTCGCGGTCGAGGAAGAGGGCGTAGAGCGCGCCTGACAGGTCGTAATGATGGGCGACATTGGCCTTGGACCGCGCCTTGTGATTGGCGCGCCACAGCTTTTGCCGCACGGTGCCGACGCTGCGCTTGAGCAGGTTCTTGGTTTCGATCGACTTGCCCTGTTCCCATCGATTGTTGGCGCGGATCATGGACAGAAATTCCATGATGCCGCCGCCCTCGATCGTTACCCGCCCGTCGATCCAGGCTTCGGCCATGCCCAGCCGCGGATCCTTGACGATGTCGAGCGGAACCCGGCCGTCCTTGAAGCGCAGCGCGAGGTCGGGGAAGGCAGGGTCGGGCAGACCCACAGTGACTTTTTTGCCGTTGGCGTAGTGAACGGTCAGCCGACCGCGTGTAACCAACCGCTTGAGAACCAATTCAAACAGTTTCATTCCGCTACCTTGCCATGTCGTTACGCAGACGTCAAATGCCGGCATACCAATCATAATCGGCATGGTCCTCCCAAAAACCACCCTTGCCCTTGCCGATCGCGGCCAGGCTGTCGACCGCCTCGATCCCCATCAGATATTTGGCCTGCTTATAGCCGAGCTGCCGTTCCACCCGCAGCCGCAGCGGCGCGCCATTGGCCACCGACAGCGGCCGGTCGTTAAGGGCGAACGCCAATATGGTCTGGGGATGGAAGGCGTCGGCCAGGTCGATGCTTTCATAATAGGGCCGCCCGCCGCCCATATCGTCGGCGCAGCGGAAGACGATGTAGCGCGCGCCGCTGCGCAGCCCTGCGCCGTCGAGGATGGTCTTCAGCCGGACCCCGCGCCATTTGCCGATCGCGCTCCAGCCTTCGACGCAATCATGGCGGGTGATCTGCTCGCGATGGGGCAGCGTCCGCAATTGCGACAACGACAGCGACAGGTCGCGCGATACCAGGCCGGTGACCCGTAGCCGCCAGTCGGCAAAGCCATTGCGCCACAACGCCTTATAGGCGGGCGTATTGGGATTGGCGGTGCCATTGGCGCGGAAAATGGGAGAAATCTGGTCAGGCCGAAACTCGCGCGCCAGTGCGTCGGGCGCCATCAGGCCGCGCTGCGCCCATTTGTGGAAATTTTCGGCGGAAAACAGCGTCTCGCGAAAACTTTCGTTGCGGGCCAGCCGGTCGCACCCCGCCAGCGTCGCGGTCGCACCCAGCAGCAGATGGCGGCGGGTCAGGATCATGGCCGATCCTCCGGCAACCGGTAGCGGCCGGTAATCATCGACCGGATTTCGTTCATTGGCCCGGCAAGGACGACCATGAGGATATGGACGAGAAAGAAGGCGACGAGCGCGAAGGCGGCGATGAAATGGATCGAGCGGGCCGACTGCCGTCCGCCGAACAGGTCGACCAGCCAGGGCCATGCCGCATTCATGCCCGGCGACATGGTGAGGCCGGTCAGGATGATGACCGGCAGCACGACGAAGATGACGCCGATATAGCTCGCCTTTTGAAGCACATTATAGCGCAGCGCCGCCTGGCCCGTGGGGAAGCGCAGCCGGGCATGGTTCCTGATATCCTGCCAGACATGGCGCGGGGCCAGTTCGCCGCGACGAAAGGCGAGGTCGCGGGCGATGTGCCGGTTGGCGAGGCTCCAGAGCATGTAAGCGAGCAGGGCGAAGGCGAAGAGCGGCGCGGCGGCCAGATGCCAGTGGCGCGACAGGGCCAGGCTGTAATGGCCGGGCAGGGTGATCCAGCCGGGAAAGCGCTCCAGCGTTAGCCAGGCACGGTCCAGGTTCGCGCCATATTGCCCCCAATAGAGGCGGGGATGGGCGTTGAAGATGCCAAGGCCGCTTGTGAACAATGTGTAGAGCAGCAGCGCATTGGCCCAATGCCAAATCCGTGTGGACAGGCGGTGGCGTTTGACGTCGCCAGCTACCATGGGGGTCGGGCTGTCCATAACGATGATCCTATCTCATCTGGCGCGATAGTCCAATATCCGGTCCATGGCTCGCTTTGGTTACAGGCTGTCGCGATGGGGCCTGTGGCGCGCGCCCCACCGGCCCGGCGCGCGCGTTGTCACACTTTTGCAACACAAGCCCTGAAATCAATTGAAATAAAGTCCGACCCCCTTTGCAACTCAATCTTGCGATCCTAGATGGCGGCTACGTGATCCTGATGCAGATCATGTTCTTGATCTCCCGATAATGGAGAGAAGAGTCGCAGGAGTTGTCGTGAGAATAAGTTCATGATTGCTTTGCATCGAACCTGAACGCCGGATGAATGTCTCAATCACGGCGACTAGATAATAAATGAGGACTTTATGAAGACTGTGATTTTCGCAGCCCTTGCTGCTGCCACCGTTGTTTCCGCTCCTGCTTTCGCTCAGGACGCAGCGCCCTTCACCGGGCCGCGCGCGGGCGTGACGCTGGGTTATGACAAGATCGGCGGCGAAGAAGGCTTCTCGTACGGCGTCAACGCCGGCTACGATCTGGCGCTCGCGCCCAACATCGTCGGCGGCGTCGAAGTCAGCCTGGGCGACACCACGGTGAACGATGCTGACCTCGATGTCAGCCGTGACATCACCGCTTCGCTGCGCGCCGGTTACGTCGTGACTCCGCGCGTCCTCGCCTTCGGCAAGGTCGGCTACACCTCGACCCGCTTCGAAATCGACGGCGACGGCGTTGGCCTGGAAGGCGTGCGCTACGGTGGCGGCCTGGAGTTCGCGGCGACCCCGAACACCTATATCTCGGCTGAATATCAGCGCACCGAATATGAGCAGAACATCGGCGGCCGCGACGCCGCGGTGGTCGGCATCGGCTTCCGTTTCTGATCCTTCGCGATTAGATACGAGCAAGAGGGCGGTCCTGCAAAGGGCCGCCCTTTTTCTATGCGGGCAAGGGCGTCAGATCCGGCTCCACCCATGCCAGTCGCGCGGGCGACGCCATCAGCACGTTGCGCGACCAGTAAGTGAAGAGCCAGTCCTTGTCCCCCAGCGGCGACGCCATCAGCGCCGCATAGGCGGTCGCCGGCGTCACATCGTCCGGCAGCCCGGCCAGCAGGCGGCGCGCCATGTGCAGCGAGGCCTGGGTGATCGTTTCGTGATAGCCGCTGCTGTCGCTGTTCACCCCGCCGACACTCTCGTTATAGCGGCGGATCATGTCGGGCATGTCCCGTTCAGGCCGCACATCCGGGCGCGTTCGAATCAGCCACAGGGCAGTCGCGAAATGCGCCCCATGGGTCCAGCGCTGCTTGGGCAGCGTGCAGGCGCAAAAGCCCTGCGCCAGCGCGTCGATCTCGTCATCTGTCATCGTCTTCCCCCAAAAAGAAAAGCCCCACCATCGCTGGCGGGGCTTCTCGTCCTGCACCGTGGCGCAGCCTATTGTCCCGCGATCATCCGAGCGCGGCTTGCTTCTCTTCAGAGAGGCGCTTCATCTCCGCCTTGCTCTTCTTCTCGCTTGCCGACTTGAGCTGGCCGCACGCCGCCATGATGTCGCGACCGCGCGGGGTGCGCACCGGCGCGCTGATGCCGCCTTCGAACACGATGCTGCTGAACGCGCGAATCCGCTCCGGCGTCGAACATTCATAATCGGTGCCGGGCCAGGGGTTGAACGGGATCAGATTGACCTTGGCCGGCAGCTTATATTTGCGGATAAGGCGGACCAGTTCGCGCGCATCGTCATCGCTGTCATTCTTGTCGCGGATCATCACATATTCGAAGGTGATGCGCCGGGCATTGTTCGCCTTTGGATAGTCGGCGCAGGCCTGGAGCAGTTCCTCGATGCCATATTTGCGGTTGAGCGGCACCAGTTCGTCGCGTACTTCCTTGGTCACGCCATGGAGCGAGACGGCGAGGTTCACGCCGATCTCTTCGGCCGCGCGCGCCATCATCGGCACCACGCCCGATGTCGATAGGGTGATGCGCCGCTTCGACAGGGCCAGGCCATCGCCGTCCATGACGAGCTTGAGCGCATCGCGGACATGGTCGAAATTATAGAGCGGTTCGCCCATGCCCATCATCACGATGTTGGTCAGCATCCGCCCGTCGGGCGTATATTGCGGGGCGTCGTCATCCTCATCGACGTCGTTCGCGCCGTCGTTTGAGGCAGCCATATTGCCCTTGGGCCACTCACCCAGCGCATCGCGCGCAAGCATGACCTGCCCCACGATCTCGCCTGGCGTCAGGTTGCGCACGAGCCGCATCGTGCCGGTGTGGCAAAAGCTGCAATTGAGGGTGCAGCCGACCTGGCTGGATACGCACAGCGTGCCGCGGTCCGCATCGGGGATGAAGACCATCTCATAATCCTGGCCGTCGTCCGACCGAAGCAGCCATTTGCGCGTGCCATCGGTCGATACCTGCGCTTCGACCACCTGCGGCCGGCCGACGACGAAGCGGTCGGCCATCCAGCCGCGCATCGGCTTGGCGAGGTCGGTCATGACATCGAAATCGGTGGTGCCGCGATGATAGAGCCAGTGGAACAGCTGCTTGGAGCGCAGCTTGGCGGCCTTCACGTCCAGCCCGGCTTCTTCCAGCACGGCTTTTATCTGTGGGCGCGACAGGCCCATCAGGTCGGTGCGGCCATCCTCCCGCGGGGTCACCGCGCGCGGCACGGGCACAGGGTCGATAAGGCCGGGAATCGGCATGAGGGGGCTGGCGGCTGATTGCATGGCGCGCCCTTAGACGATTTTTGCCGATTTTGGAAGCGCAGCCGCCTAACGCAGTTTCGCGCATCCCAGCGCCGCCGCGTCGATCGCCGTCGCGGCGCCGCGCAGCGCATAGCTGTCGGCAAAGCCACGCCCGTCCGCGCCCACGCCCGCCACGCTCATGCTGCTCGCCGATCGCATAGCCGCGACGATCTGCGCGTCGCCGCGCTGGTCGGGCGCCCAGGCGTCGATTTGCCCCGCGACCAGCGTGAAGCGGCGCTCGCCCACGGTGAGCGTGACCGGCGCGCGCGGTGCGCGGGCGCGGCTGAGGCGCAGATGGAGCTGCCCGCGCACCCGCTGGCGCGGCCAGGTGCCGACCGACGCAAAGCCCCTGAACGTCTGGCCCCGTCGCGCGACAGGCTGGGCAATGGCGTAGCAGCGCGGTCCATTTCGCCCCACGCCGGGATCGCGGAAAGCGCCCCAACCTTCGAAAATGCCGAGCGAATCGCGGGCCATGGCGGGCGAGCCTGCGAGCAGCGACAGGATCAGCAGGGCGGGGAAGCGGCGCATGATACGGGCAAAGCCCATGCCGTCCCCTTTTGCAACCCCGCCCCGTTACGAAAGCGCGACGCGACGCTTGCCCAAGCCGTCACAGCGGTTATGAAGAAGCATCCATCATTGTCGCCGGGATTCGACCGAATCCCCGGCTATCGGCTTAAAAAGAAACGGACAGAACAGGGACATGAAGGCCACTATCGAACGCGCGACGCTCCTCAAGAGCCTGAGCCACGTCCAGTCGGTGGTCGAGCGGCGCAATACCATTCCCATTCTCTCGAACGTGCTGATCGAAGCGTCGGCCGACGGCGCGATCAAGCTGATGGCGACCGATCTCGACCTCCAGATCGTCGAAAGCGTGTCGGCGCAGGTGGAGCAGGCTGGGGCGACCACCATTTCGGCCCACACCCTGTTCGACATCGCGCGCAAACTGCCCGAAGGCAGCCAGGTGTCGCTCCAGGCGGCCGAGGGCAAGATGCTGATCCAGGCTGGCCGCGCTCGCTTCAACCTGTCCACCCTGCCGCGCGACGATTTCCCGGTGATCGCGGAAGGCGACCTGCCGACCCGCTTCGAACTGCCGGCCGAAACATTGAAGCAGATCATCGACAAGACGCGCTTTGCCATTTCGACCGAAGAGACGCGCTATTATCTGAACGGCATCTATTTCCACGTCACTGACGACGACCAGCCGGTGTTGAAGGCCGCGGCGACCGACGGCCATCGCCTGGCCCGCGTCACCGTGACCCGCCCTGACGGCGCAGAGGGGATGCCCGGCATCATCATCCCGCGTAAGTGCATCGGCGAACTGCGCAAGCTGCTCGACGAGGTGGACGGGTCGGTGCAGATCAACCTATCGGCCAGCAAGATCCGCTTCGGCCTGGGCAGCGCGATCCTGACCAGCAAGCTGATCGACGGCACCTTCCCCGATTATAGCCGCGTCATTCCCACCGCGAACGACAAACTGCTCAAGATCGATCCGCGCGGCTTCGAACAGGGCGTCGATCGCGTCGCCACCATCGCCACCGAAAAGACCCGTGCGGTCAAGATGAGCCTGGAGAAGGACAAGATCACCCTTTCCGTCACCAGCCCCGAAAACGGCACGGCGGCCGAAGAAGTACCCGGCGCTTTCCAGGGCGAGGGCTTCGATATCGGCTTCAACGCGCGCTATCTGCTCGACATATTGGGACAGATCGACAGCGATCTGGTCGAACTGCATTTGGCCGATGCGGCCGCGCCCACGCTGATCCGTGAAAATGACGCCAGTCCGGCACTTTATGTGCTGATGCCGATGCGGGTCTGACCTTCCTCCTGGTGCAGGTTTAGGCCTGCACCATTATGGATCGTCATGGCAGGCCGGAAGTAATTCTCTGGCAAGGAGTTTGCGTTACCAACGGGCGCATGTCCTTGTTGCGCGCATCCCTTGCCGAAAATCCGTCCCGCCCGATGACGCTGATGGTTGCGCTCGGCCTGTCCGAAAGTGGGACCGAAGTGTCGGCCTCGTGGATTTCGGGCGCGTTCATCCACATTGCGCGGCTGTGGCCGCTGATCTTGCTCGCCAAGATCTGCGTCGTCGCGCTGCTGCAATTGCCCTTCTATTCCCACGACATCGTGCAGATCGGCCTCATGGTCGCGATGTTGCTCATCGATGGCGCGCTGATGCTTGCGCCGCGCCAGTCCTGGTTCCAGAGCCGGATGCCGCATATCCAGAACTGGATGATGCTGCCGCTGGTGTTCCTGTCGGGTCTGACGTTCAGCCTGTGGCTGGGGCAGGACGCCAAGGCGGCGACCGATGCGCTGTTCCTGGCGGCGGTGCCTGAATTGGCGGTGGCGCTGCTGGCGGTGTGCATTTTCGGCGACCGGCGACTGTTAGGGATCAGCTATTTCCTGGGTGCATTGCTGGTGTCGGTCGCGGAAAAGGCCGGTGTCGTCCAGATCGGCCTGCTGTGCAGTTGCGTTATCGTCATGCTCATCGCGACGCTGCGCCAAGCGACAGCCGACCGCGACCAGGCGATCGACCGGCATAGCCAGGATCTGCGCGCGCAGCGATCCGACCGGTTGCTGCAGGAACATGAACGCAGCGGGCGCGGCTGGTTCTGGGAAACCGATCGGCTGGGCTGCCTGACCTATATTTCCGATACGCTGGCCAAGACGCTGGATGCGCCCGGCGACGGATTGATCGGACGGCCGATCACGGAAATCGTCCGCCCCGGCGACAAGAAGCAGGGCGATGGCGAGCGCACGCTGGGCTTTCATTTGTCCGCCCGCACCGGCTTTTCCGACATCGCCGTATGCGCCGCGCTGGCCAAGGAAGAACGGTGGTGGTCGATTTCCGGCCAGCCGGTATTCAATGAATATGGCCAGTTTCACGGTTTCCGAGGGTCAGGCACCGACCTGACCGAAATGCGCCGCAGCCAGGCGGAAGTGACGCGCCTGGCCCAGTTCGATTCGCTGACGGGCCTCGCCAACCGCATCCAGATGCTCAGTTCGCTGGAGCAGGCGGTTGCCGACCGCCGGGGCAAACAGGGCGAATGTGCGCTGATGATGCTGGACCTCGACCGGTTCAAGATCGTCAACGACACGCTGGGCCATCCGGCCGGCGACACACTGTTGCGGCAGGTCAGCCAGCGGTTGCAGCGCGTGGTCGGCGACAAGGGGCTGGTCGGGCGCCAGGGCGGCGACGAGTTCAAGATATTGCTGCCCGGTCGCCACGATCAGGCCGCGCTGGCTCAGTTGGCGCAGGCGATCATCGCGTCGATCTCGCAACCCTATATGATCGAGGGGACGGCGGTCGTCATTGGCGTGTCGATCGGCATCAGCTGCTGCCCGCAGGACGGCGTCACCGCCGATGCGCTGATCCGCAATGCCGACCTTGCCCTCTACGCCGCGAAGGGCAATGGCCGCGGCGTCCATCGCTTCTATTCGTCGGACATGCATGCCGATGCGGAGGATCGCCGCGCGCTGGAGGAGGATCTGCGCCGGGCGCTCGCCGCCGACGGCCTGCATCTGGTCTATCAGCCGGTAGTGTCGTCCAAAACCGAGCAGATTACCGGTTACGAAGCGCTGCTGCGCTGGAACCATCCGGTGCGCGGGCCGATTTCCCCGGCGCTGTTCATCCCGATCGCGGAAGATAGCGGGCTGATCGGCCAGATCGGCGAATGGGTGATGCACACCGCTTGCCGCGATGCGGCCGAATGGCAGGACGGCATCCGCGTCGCCGTCAACGTCTCGCCCAGCCAGTTCGCCAATCCGGGTTTCCCGTCCACGGTGATGAACGCGCTCGCCGGCGCGCAACTGGCACCCGAACGGCTGGAGCTGGAGATCACCGAAAGCGTTTTCCTGAACGATGACGATGGCACCGATGCGATGTTCACGCGGTTGAAGGCGATCGGCGTCCGGTTGGCGCTGGACGATTTCGGTACAGGCTACAGCTCGCTCGGCTATCTGAAGAAGGCGCCGTTCGACAAGATCAAGATCGACCAGAGCTTCGTGCGCGGTGCCGCGACCAAGGGCAGCCGCAACAGCGCGATCATCAAGGCGATCGTGAGCCTGGCCGAAGCGCTGGGCATGGACACCACGGCCGAAGGCGCGGAAACGCAGGACGAACTGGCCCTGATCCGCCAGCTTGGGTGCAGTCATATCCAGGGCTATATCTACGGCCGACCCATGCCCGCCGCCGATGTGCTGGCGGGCCAGCGTAGCATGGGCACCGCGGTCAGCGCCAATGGCTTCCAGTCCAGCCGGCCCGAACGCAAGACGATGCTGCGCACCATCGCGATCCATCATGACGGCCATGTCTACACCGGCCGCGTCCGCAACATATCCGCCACCGGCGCGCTGATCGAGGGGTTGTGGAATGTGCCGCAAGGCACGTTGTTCGCGATTGAGCTGGCCGAAAACCAGTTCGTCAACGCGACTGCGCGTTGGGCCAAGGACGACCGGATGGGCGTGGAATTCGCCGGATCGGTCGACATCAGCACCCTGCGCAATGCGCCCAAGTCAATGGCGGGGTGAGGCGCATAGCGGTTCTGGCAATGAAATGTCACAGTGCCGCGCGGGAACGCCGCACCTATTCGGCGATTATGTTCGACGCAATGTCAGCATAAGGATGGGCCAATGCGCAATTGGGATGAGGACAAGAAGAAGCCTGCACGCCGTCGTGGCGTCGGCAATTTCGCGGTGCTGGGCATGGCGATGGTGCTGGGCGTCGCCGCCCTGAGCGCTTATGTCATTTCGGGCAAGGACGCGCCGGTCAAGCCGGCGAGCGGGTCCGCCAATGCCATGGCATTGGCAAGTTCCAAGCCTGCGACGCGCTAATCCACCCTTGGCAGGCCGGCCTGTCCGGCATGATGAAACCACAAAGGGTAGGCGCAGATGTTGCGCCTCCCCTTTGTGGTTTTCACAATCTCGAAGTGCGCGATCAGGCGGCGATCGCCACCGGTTCCATGCCCGGCTCCGCCACGATCATCCCGCGGCCCAGGCTACGGATCAGGCCGATGAAGCGGGTTGCTTCGCGCACAATCATCGCCTTGTTGAAACAGGCGGCCGCGCCCCGGTCCATCGCTTCGGCGACGATCGGCGCGCCGTCGCGCATCAGGCTGGACAGCATGATGACCGGGCATGGCTCCATGTCCATGATCTCGTCCAATATCGCCAGGCCATCCTTGCCCGGCATGGCGATGTCCAGCGTCACGACATCGGGCTTTTCCAGCCGGATCATGTCGATCGCCTCCTCGCCATTGCGGGCGATGCCGACCACCTCGATCCTCCGGTCGCGCTCCAGCAGCGTTTCGATCATTGCGCGGATGGTGAGCGAATCGTCGACCACCACTATCCTGACGGGCTTTGTCACTATCGTCTCCCCGAACCGTTACACGCCATCATAACGGCCGGGGAACGAAAGACTTTAATGTCCCTAATGCTGATTTAACTACGCGGCCGATTGCCCGCCGCGAAATTGGGGAAGAAAAGTTTGCGGAAGCTGATCGACACGGTCCGGCCCAGCGGGTCGATATAGCCCGGCTGGTAGCGCAGCGGCGTCGCCCCGGTCGCGTCGGTGACCTCCCGGCGCTGGTTGAAGATATTGTCGATGTTGAACGAAACCCGCGCGCCACGCAGGAAGGGGATCTTGCGCTCCAGCCCCTGCACCTGCCCCAGATTGGCGAAGAGGCGCAGGTTCGCGGTGGCGAGGCTGCCGAAATTCAGCCGCGAACTGCCGCCCGCTGTTCCGGTTAACGCGCCGTCGACATGGGTGCCGCTTTCCCAGTCGACGCCCAGCCGCGCGCCGATGCCATTGTTCATATAGCCGACCCGCGCCTCGATCTCGTGCCGGGGCTGGCCGCCCGACGATCCGGTGGCGTCGCCGTTCAGCAGGTCTAGTTGCGGCACGCCCGGCGCGATGGCGATGCTCTCGGTCAGATGCCAGGTGTGATAGAGGCTGAACGTCATACGCCCGCCGCCCTGACCGCCGCCACGACCCCCGCCAAAACCGCCGCCGGGGCCGCCACCGCCCGGCCGGCCGCCGCCGCCGCCGGGACCGGCATTATTGCCCTCACCACGCGGACGATCGCCTCCGCCTTCCTGTCCGGGGGCGCGTGGGCCGCGATTGCCGAACAGCGCCTGCAATTCGGGCGGCCGGTCCTCTGGCTTGCCGCCCGATGCGCGCCACGCCTCCACCAGCTTTTGCACATGCGACTTGATCGGGATCGACAGGTCGAAGCCCCAGCGCAGCTGCTCGCTCTGCGACGCCAGGAAGTTGATCGGCCGCGCGTCGATCTGGAGCAGGTTGCCGTCGCTGTCGCGGATGAAGCGCTGCGGATAGGCGGCCTCCAGCGCGGGAGTGGGCGTGGGGAAGGCGGCGATCGGGTTGCTGGTGCGGCTGTTGAGATAGGTCGCGGTCAGCGTCAGGTTGCGCTTTTCGAACGGCTTGATCCGGGCGCTCAGGCGGAACTGGTCGCGCACGCTTTCGCGCAGAGTCGCGTTGCCGCCCGACAGTTGCGACACGAACACGGTCTGCCCGGTCGCATAGTCGAACACCGACACGTTGGGCGTCACGATCTGCGGATCGGTGATCTGCGTGCCGGCGGGCGCGGCGCGATCCTGATTGGCGGAGAGCAACAGCTGCACCGCCTTGACCGGCTCCCAGCGCAGGCCATAGCCCAGCGTCGAGAGCGTGCCGAAGTCGGAATAGCGTTGCGCCGCGGCGTTGAAATTGACGCCGATGTCGCCCACCGCGCCCAACACGTCCCGCGACCGGCTGGTCAGCGGCAGGTCGACGCTGATCTGGCCGCTGCCGATCTGCCGGTCATAATCCGAGCGGCTTTCGACGCCCGATCGCACCGACCGGCTGGAAAAATCATTGGTCGATGCGCCAAGGCGGATTGATGTCATCACGTCACCCGCGGGCAGGTCGAACAGCGTGCCGCTGACCAGAAGGTCGCCCTGTACGGCGCGGCTTTCGGCACGCGCCCGGTCGGTCAGTCGGGTGGACAGCAGGTCGGGCGCGAAGCTGCCATAGGGATTGACGGTCGCGTCGCCGGCATCCAGCGCCGTCTGGATCGCGCCGGTATCTACGCCGCGATCGGTACGGGTGCGGGTGATCGACAGGTCGCCATTGCCGGTGAACGACCATTGCCAACTGCCGCCCAGCCGCCCGCTCAAGGTCAGCCCGACATGGCCGGTTGTGCCCTTGGTCTGCTGCTGCAATGCGCCGCCCTGCGCCAGATAGCGATAGAGGGTGACGTCGTTACCGAAGGGCGAAAAGGGGCTGCCTGCCGCCAGATCGAACGCGCCCTGCGACAGGCCCTGGAGCGAATCACTGTCGGACAGTTCCAGCCGTCCGTTGAGCGTCGCGGACACGCCGCCCAGCGCGCGGGCGAGGGTGGCGTTGGCGGAAAAATTCTCCGTCTCCGGGCTGAGTGTGCGATAGCGGGTCAGGTCGCTGACGCTGGTGGCGTTCGCGCCTGCGACAAAATCGCCGAGCGTCGGCGCGCCCGCCGCCGCGCTACCCGGCACGCTCGCGACGGTGACGCTCTGCCCCGCCAGCGCGGACAGCGCCGGATCGATCTCGCCATTGGTCCCCGTGCCGACGATATTGCCCGCCAGCGCATAGGGGCGACCCGGTGCGGTGGCGGTGATGCCTCGCTCGCTTTCCAGCAGGGCGGCGGCGCGGCTATATTGCAGGTTCAGGGTGAAGCGATTGTCGCCCTGGATGCGCAGCAGCCCGGCTTCCACCTTGCCATTTTCCCGCCCGCCCTGGGTCGTGGTGGCGACGCGCCCCTCGGCCGTTTCGGCGCGGAAGCGCTGGCGCAGGACGATGTTCACCACCTTTTGCGTCGGCGCATAGCCGTAGGAGAGGGCGACCTGTTCGGGCAATATGTCGACCCGCTGCACCGCTTCGGACGGAATATCCTGAATTTCGGAAAAGCTGGATATGCGCTTGCCGTTCAGCAGGATGACCGGCGACCCGTTGGTCTGTGGTGACAATTCGCTGATCAGTTCGGATATGGAGGTGACGCCCAGCGCGCGCACGTCGGCGGCGGACAATTGCTGTTCGGGCTGGACGTCGCCGATCACCGATCCGCGCTGCGGCTGGCCGGTGACGACGATTTCTTCGCCTTCGTCCATTTCGACGGGGGGTGCGGCCTTCTTCTCCTCCTGCGCCATCAGGGCGCCGGGCGCGACGCCGGTCATGAGCGCGACACAGAATAGGCAAGCGGAAAAACGCACGAAAACCCCCACAGACAAACCGGAACCTGATCACTGGCCCTGATCACTGGCCTAGCAGCCGCTTGTCGCAAGATATTGGCAACAACCAGCGATATTTGTCGCAAGATGTAATCCGGTCGCCTGAACGGGCGCTGAGGCTGAAATTCAGGCAGCGTCGTGGAAGATGATGCCCAGCGTATAGCGCACCCCCGACAGCAAGCGGCTGACGCCGTGCCGCATCTGCACCCGATGCGGGCCGCCGCGTGCGCCCGTCACCGGCCGGTCGCGCACCGGGAAGATGACCGCGTCGCCTTGGCCCAGCGGCACGACTTCAGGCCGCGACTGCATCCGCGGTCGCTGCTCGGTCAAGATAAAGGCGCCGCCGGTAAAGTCGCGCTCAGGTTGCGACAGCAGGATCGCGACCTGCAACGGGAAGATGTGCGGACCATAGACATCCTGGTGCAGCGCGTTCCAGTCGCCTGCCTCATAGCGCAGTAGCAGCGGGGTCGGCTTGTCCTGCCCGGCCAGCGCGCAGCGGGCCAGGAAATCGGCATGGCGCGCCGGATAGATGTCGCCCGTCCCCAGCATTGTCGCCCAGCGATTGGCCTGAGCCGCCAGTGCGGGATAGAGGCTTTCCCGCAGCACGGCGATCGGATCGGGCAGCGGATAGGCGCAATAGCGATAGCGCCCGCGACCATAGCCATGGCGCGCCATCACCACTTCCTTGCGAAAAGCGCTGGGATCGTCCCACAGCGCGACGATCGCGGCGCATTGGTCGAGGGAAAGCAAGGCGGGCAGGCGCGCTGCGCCATGGCGGTCGAGATCGGTGAGGTCCATGGGTGCAGAATGGACGGATCGCCTTCAGGGGTCATCCCGCGCCTTGCGTTCAAAGCTTTCCTTCGCCGCCGCCGCTTTCTAGGATGGCGGCATGCGCACCCTTTATCCCCCGATCGCCCCCTACGCCTCCGGCCATCTCGACGTCGGCGAGGGCCATCACGTCTATTGGGAACGGGCAGGTACGCCGGGCGCGAAGCCGGCGGTGTTCCTGCATGGCGGGCCGGGCGGCGGCATATCGCCCGATCATCGCCGCCTGTTCGACCCGGCGCGATACGATGTGCTGCTGTTCGACCAGCGCGGTTGCGGCCAGTCTACGCCCCATGCGGACCTCAATGCCAACACGACCTGGGATCTGGTCGCCGATATCGAGCGGCTGCGCGCGATGATGGGCGTGGAGCGATGGCTGGTGTTCGGCGGTAGCTGGGGATCGACGCTGGCGCTGGCCTATGCGCAGGCGCATGTCGAGCGGGTCACCGAACTGGTGCTGCGCGGCATATTCACGATCCGGCAGAGCGAGATCGACTGGTATTATCAGGAAGGGGCAAGCCGCATCTATCCCGATAAATGGGGGCGGTTCGTCGCGCCGATCCCACAGGCTGAGCGCGGCGATCTGGTGGCGGCCTATCGTCGCCTGCTGACCGGCACGGATCGCGCGGCGCAGGTCGCGGCGGCGCGGGCGTGGAGCGTGTGGGAGGGGGAGACTATCCGTCTGCTGCCTGATCCGGCGCTATCGGCGACCCATGATGCGGACGATTTCGCGCTGGCCTTCGCCCGGATCGAAAATCATTATTTCGTTCATGGCGGCTGGCTGGAGGATGGGCAGTTGATCCGCGACGCCGGTAAGCTCGCGGACATTCCCGGCGTCATCGTGCAGGGCCGCTACGACATGGCCTGCCCGGCGGAAACCGCCTGGGCGCTGCACCGCGCCTGGCCGCAGGCGCGCTTCGAGATGATCGAGGGCGCGGGGCACGCCTATAATGAACCGGGGATATTGGACGCGCTGATCCGCGCGACCGATGGGTTTGCGGTTTAGGGCGAGCACCTTTGACTGAACCCATGCCGTTCGTGCTGAGTAGGGGCTGAGCGAAGTCGAAGACCCGTATCGAAGCATCAGACGCCGCGCTGCATCCTTCGATACGCCATTTGCCCTTCGGTCGTCTTCGACTCCGACTTCGCTCAATGGCTACTCAGGACGAACGGTTCTAAAAACCAACATGTTCAGCGCGTTTCAGGCCCGAGCGCGGGATCGAGGTCGCGCGGGCGGGTGAAGCTGGCAATGGTCGCGATATTCTCGCGCGCCTGGGTCCAACTCTCGATGGGCAGGTCGAGCACGGCAATGCTCGCGGTCGGGAATTTGACCTCCACATCCTCGCGTAGCGGATTGACGCCGTCGTCGGGGACGAGATCGAGAATCAGTTCCTCCAGCCCCGGATTATGCCCGGCGAGCAAGGCGCTGTCGGCGCTGTCGGGCAGGTCGCGCACGACGTCGAACAGGGTCGGCGCGGAGGCGAGGTAGATGCGCCGGTCCCAGCGCGCGTCCAGCGTCTGGCCATAGCCCGCGAAAAAGGTTTCCAGCGTCTGCATGACCCGTGCTGCCGGGGAGGCGACCAGCAGGTCGAACTGCATCTTCCGCTGGGCGGCGAACTGGCCCATCAGCATCGCGGCTTTCTCGCCACGGCGATTGAGGGGGCGGTCGAAATCGCGCGCCACCGGATCGTCCCAGTCCGACTTGGCGTGGCGCAACAGGGTCAGCCGCTTCATTGTCTCTCCTGTTCGGGCGTCCCTGACGGGGGCAGGCCGGATTCGCGCCCCTGATGCCCCAATGGGGCGGGTTCGCCAAGCGTTTCGCGATGCGCCGCGCCGCTGACGGCGATGATTGCTTCGTCCAGCGTCAGGCGGCGGATCGGCGTTCCGGGCGGGAAGGCGCTAAGCAATCGGCTGGGCAGGGCGGCGGACAGGATAACGAAATGGCCCTTGTCCTCGGCCCGGCGGATGAGGCGGCCAAAGGCCTGGGCCAGCCGCGCGCGGATCAGCCGGTCGTCATAGGCGCTGCCCCCGCCAGCCAGCCGCCGCGCTGCGTGCAGCACGGTGGGCTTTGACCAGGGCACCCCCTCCATCACCACCAGCCGCAGCGAATGGCCCGGCACGTCCACGCCGTCCCGCAACGCATCTGTGCCCAGCAGCGAGGCGCGCGGATCGTCACGGAAGATGTCGACCAGCGTGCCGGTGTCCATCGGGTCGACATGCTGGGCGTAGAGCGGCAGGCCCGCGCGCGCCAGCCGGTCGGCGATGCGGGCATGGACCGCGCGCAGACGGCGGATCGCGGTGAACAGCCCCAGAGTGCCCCCGCCCGCCGCCTCGATCAACCGGCCATAAGCCCCCGATAGCGCCGCGATGTCGCCGCGTTTGATGTCGGTCACGATCAGCACTTCGGCGCGGCCGGGATAGTCGAACGGGCTGGCCGCCTCGAACCGTTCCGCGCCATGGGGCAGGTGGATCGCGCCGCTGCGCGCCTCCGCATTGGACCAGTCGCCGCCGCCCTTGAGCGTTGCGGAGGTCAGCAGCACGCCCTGCGCGGGTTTGAGCACGGTTTCGGCGAGCGGCCGGGTCGGGTCCAGCCAGTGGCGATGGATGCCGATATCATATTCGCGTCCCTCGACCCGATCGACGGTCATCCAGTCGACATAGTCGGGGTCGGCCGGACCGCCGATCCGGGCCAGCAGCGCCAGCCAGGCGGCGATCAGGTCGCGCCGCCAGCCAAGCGAGGCGATCGCGCCTTCGACTCGCGCGCGCGCCGCGCCGTCCAGCCAGTCGGGCGCATCCTCGATCACCGCCTCCATCCGGCGCGAAAGGCGCACCAGCGGTTTGATGAGGGCGTCGAGCGCCAATGCGGCTTCCTGCGCGGCCTCCACCAAAGCGCCGTCGGGTTCGGCCAGTTCGGTTTCCAACCCATAGCCGGCATCGGCTTCGCCCGTCGCTTCCGCGCGGGTATAGACGGTGCCGCGCACGGCGGCGAGCAGCGCTTCCAACGGTCCGAACGGTTCGCCCGCCACCACGCGCTTGAGCCATTCGTCGGCAGGCAGCGCCTGCGCCGCGTCCACCGCCGCGCGGATCGCCTGGCCGCCTTCCTCGTCATAGCTGGCGAGATCGGACAGGCGCGCGGCCAGCCCGCGCCGCCGACCGCGCGATCCGCCCTCCGGCCCCATGATCCAGCGGCGCAGTTCGATCGCCTCCTGACCCGACAGGGCGACGGAGAAAGTGGAATCGGCCGCATCGAACAGATGATGGCCCTCGTCGAAGATGATGCGTTGCGGGCGCTGGCCGGTTTCGCGCCCGCGCGCTGCATTGATCATCACCAGCGCATGATTGGCGATGACGATGTCCGCATCCGCTGACGCCCGCGCCGACCGCTCGATGAAGCATTTGCGGTAGTGCGGACAGCCGGCATAGATGCACTCGCCGCGCCGATCGGTCAGCGCGGTGGAGCCGTTGCGGCGGAACAGGGTGGGCAGCCAGCCGGGCAGGTCGCCACCGACCATGTCGCCATCCTTGCTGAAGGCGGCCCAGCGCGCGACCAGCTGCGCAAGGATCGCCGCACGGCCGGTGAAGCCGCCCTGCAACGCATCTTCCAGATTAAGCAGGCAGAGATAATTTTCCCGCCCCTTGCGCACCACCACCCGCTTCGCCGCGACCGCCGGATCGGGGAAGAGGCGCAGCGATTCGCGATCGAGCTGGCGTTGCAGGGCTTTGGTATAGGTCGACACCCACACGGTCCCTTGCGCTTCACTGGCCCAAAGCGAGGCGGGGGCGAGATAGCCCAATGTCTTGCCGATTCCGGTGCCCGCTTCGGCCAGCAGCATATTGGGCTGGTCGCGATGCTTGCGCGGTGTGAAGGCGGCGCTGGCGGCGGCCGCATAGGCGCGCTGGCCGGGGCGGGGTTCAGCGCCCGCGCCGGTCAACGCGTCCAGGCGCGCCAATATCTGATCCTCTTTCAGGCTGATGGTGCGCGGGGCGGGGCGCGGCTGCGCCTCCTCCCATTCGGGCAGCTTGGAAAAGAGCCAGCGCTCCGCCTCCTTGGGCCGGGCGATGCGCGGCGCGACGAGCGGCGACCAGGGCCAGCGCAGCCGGTGCAGCGCCTGCGCCGATGTCCAGCCGCCCTCCCGCTCGCTCCAGTCGGGTGATTCGAGTCGGCCGAGCAGCAATGCCGCGCCCTGCTGCAACAAAGCCGGTATGTCCGATTCGCTGGTCGGCGCAGGCAGGCCGAGCGCCTCCGCCAGCCCTTTGGGCGTAGGCACCAGAAAACGCGATGGATGGAGAAAGGCCCAGAGTTCGAGTAGGTCGAGTCCGTTGAGTTCGGGATAGCCGAGCCGCTGGCCGGTGAGCGGGGCATTGAGCAGCAGCACCGGCGTTTCGGCGGTGCGCGCGATCGCCTGCCCCTTGGCCAGGGCCTGGGTGCGGTCGCCTTCGCGCCACCAGATGCCGCCATGGCTGGCGTGGAGCGCGGGCAGGGTGGCGGGATCGATCACCCGCCAAGGCTTAGGCGAGCAGGAACAAAAGGAAAACCTGAAATATGGGGCGGTTCAGCCCGTGCGCCGCCCGAAACCGCCGCCGCCAAAGCTGGCGGTGCCGAATGCGGCCTGGGCACGCGGCTGGAAAGCGACCGGCGTGCGCCTGGCGGCGCGCGCCATTTCAAGCCGCTCGTACAGCGGGCCGTCGCTCAGTTCATAGGGGAAACGGATGCCCATTCGGTCCTCTTCGGACCAGCGGACCGTGCCGAAGACGATATAGCCGTCCAGATCGATCTGACATTGCGATCGCGCGGGCAGGGTGCAGCCCACCACCTGCGCGCCGCCTTCGCTCAGATCGACGATGGCGCCTTCCAGGCTGTCCAATACCGTCGTGATGACGATAGGAATGTCCACGGCAATGCGTTCGCGGCTGCGCTGTATCTGCATATCGCCTCCAAATTACGGCAATTATCCGCGCGCAAGGTTAATGAAATCTTAAATTGAGAACGATTCTTAACGTGGATTTGCCGCCAATAGCCGTTTTCTTTCGTCCTGTCCGGGTTTAGGGGGCATTGCATGACCATGTCCGACATCATCCGTGCCGCCGCGACCGCATCCAAGGCCTGGCCTTATGAAGAAGCCCGCAAGCTTCTGAAGCGCTACAAGCTTAATGAGAAAGAGGGCGCCGCGCCGGACAAGGGGCATATCCTGTTCGAAACCGGCTATGGCCCGTCGGGCCTGCCCCATATCGGCACTTTCAACGAAGTGTTGCGCACCACCATGGTCCGCAATGCCTTCCATTCGCTGTCGGATATTCCCACGCGACTGGTTGCGTTCAGCGACGATCTGGACGGTTTCCGCAAGGTGCCCGACAATGTGCCGAACCAGGCGATGTTGGCTGAATATCTGGGCAAGCCGCTGACGCAGGTGCCCGATCCGTTCGAGAAATATGAAAGCTTCGCGCATCATAATAATGCGACGTTGCGGGAATTTCTCGACAGTTTCGGCTTCGACTATGAATTTGTCTCCGCGACCGAGCAATATCAGGCCGGCGCATTCGACGACGCGCTGCGGCAGGTGCTGCGCCGTTATCAGGCGATCATGGACATCATGCTGCCGACGCTGCGCAAGGAACGCCAGGCAACCTATTCGCCGGTCCTCCCGATCAGCATGAAGAGCGGCATCGTGTTGCAGGTGCCGGTGGAGGTGATCGACGCCGAAGCCGGGATCGTCCGTTTCGTCGATGAAGGCGAAACGATCGAACAATCGATCCTGGGCGGGGCGGCCAAGTTGCAGTGGAAGGTCGACTGGGCGATGCGCTGGTACGCGCTGGGCGTCGATTATGAAATGGCAGGCAAGGATCTGATCGATTCGGTGACCCAGTCGTCCAAGATTTGTCGCGCGCTCGGCGGCCGTCCCCCTGAAGGCTTCAACTACGAGATGTTCCTCGACGAAAAGGGCGAGAAAATCTCCAAGTCCAAGGGCAATGGCCTGAGCCTGGAGCAATGGCTGACCTATGGTCCGCAGGAAAGCCTGGCCTTCTACGCCTATCGCGAGCCGAAAAAGGCCAAGCAACTGCACATGGGCGTCATCCCGCGTGCGGTGGACGAATATTGGCAGTTCCGCGGCAATTACGCCAAGCAGGCCGTCGAACAGCAGCTGGGCAACCCGGTACATCATATCCATGACGGCAAGCTGCCGCAGGGCGAATTGCCGGTGACCTTCGGCCTGCTGCTGAACTTGGTCGGCGTGATGGGCGATGCCAGCCGCGAACAGGTGTGGTCCTATCTGCAAAATTACGTGCCCGGCGCCAGCGCGGAAACCTATCCGGAACTGGACGCCCTGATCGGGCATGCGCTGGCCTATCATCGCGATTTCGTCGCGCCAACGCTCCAGCGCCGTGCGCCCGATGTCCATGAGGCCGCGGCGCTGCGCCGGCTGGATGCGGAACTGGCGGCGCTGCCGACAAGCGCAACGGCCGAAGACATCCAGAATATCGTCTATGCCATCGGCAAGGATGAGGCGTTCGGCTTCGCGGAACTGCGCGATTGGTTCAAGGCGCTCTACCAGACGCTGCTGGGCGCCGACCAGGGGCCGCGGATGGGCAGTTTCATCGCGCTATATGGCGTCGAGAATAGTCGCAAGCTGATCGCGCAGGCGCTCGCCGCCTGATCGCAAATCCTGTCAATGGCGCGGGAACATTGCGGTATCATGGGGCGTTCTGCGCATCGGTCCACCCCCCTTTCGGACTGGTGATGCGCCTTGCGCGCGTCATCGGCCGCGTGCGCCCGGAAACGAGCCGCGCGGCCAATTAGGGCGGTGAATGTAAAATGGCCCCGGACTCATCGTCCGGGGCCATTTTCTCTAGGTCTTGCCTGTTTTACCAGAAGAAGGCGCGATGGGCGGTTATGACGCGGCCGGTACGCACGTTGACCAGCAGCACGTCGTTATAGTGGCGGACCCAGCGCTGGTTCACGCCCGGGCGGGGCAGGCGATAGCGGTTGGTGTCAGCGATATAATAGCGCGAGTTGTAATAGGCCGGGCGGAGTTGCGCGCCGGCATTCCACTGGCTGTAGCGGAAGGGCGCGCGCCAGTTGCCGCCGCGATAGACGTCGCGGTGGTTGCGGCGATAGTCGCGCCAGTCTTCGCGCGTTTCCTGGCGGGCCTGGCGAACGTCCTGACGTTGTTCGCGCACGTCGCGGCGGTCGCCATAGCGCTGGGCCTGGCGCAGGTCGCGCTTTTCCTCGCGCAGGTTGCGTTCGCTGCGGCGGGCTTCGCCGTAAGATTGGGCCGACGCGACGCTGGGTGCGACGGTGGCGGCCAGCAGGCCCAGGATGATGAGTTTACGCATAGAAATTCTCCCATATGCTGTGGCGGTTGAACCTGTCCGGCAGGATCGGGTTCCCTCGCCTAGGAAAGGGTTATGCGGCCGCGCGGCTGAACGGCGCGAGAATGAAGCTGTCAGTTTTCAGTCATTTATGTCGCAAAGTGTAACCGAAGAAGACAGGGGTCAGCCCCATGGATGTTCGCGAAACCATTTGGTGACGACATATTTGGTGCCACGTTCCACCGGCCGGGCGGCGTGCAGGCTGAAGCGGTTGGGTGCCCCGTCGCGGTCCATATTGTTCCAGATCAGGATCATCCCCTCGACCGGCGGCACCATGAATTCGCATTGCGGGAAATGGGTTTCGCCGCCTGCCTCCACCGGCGACAGATAGATCATCGCGGTCCATGTCCGCTGCCCGCCGCTGGTGCGCATCTGCGGCCAATAGCTGGCGGTGACCGGGAAATAGTCGCAATGGACCTTATATTCCTGCCCCGGCGCATAGCGTTGCCCCTGGAGCGTTTCGCCATGGCGGGCGGGCAGGCCGGTCAGCGCGCAGATGCGATCGCTCACCGCCAGCACCAGCTGATCCCAGGGATCGAGGTTGCAGCTATGGCTGGTGCGATAGTCGGCGTTGGCGCTGCCCGAAAACAGGGTGGAAGGCTTGGCGTCGGCGTCGATCATCGCGCGCAGGCCCGCACATTCATCCGCGTTCAGGAAATCTTGGCGACCATAGATTTCGAGATGCGGGGCATCGATGCGATGCACCATCGGGTTGCGACCCAACCGCTTGCGCACATCCTCGCCGATCCCGGCGCGTAGCAGCGACGCGATGCCGCCATCATCATGTTCGTCGGTCATGGCCCCGTCCTGCCACAGGGTAGCCCTAGATGAAAAGACCCCGGCGCGTTTCCGCACCGGGGTCAGTTGTCCTGAAGGCCGCTTCAGGGAGGGAGTTCGCCTGATCTCAACGTGGCTGCCGCCGCCGCATCACCAGAAGAAGTTGTGGATCACGTCGACGACATAGCCGTCGCGAATGTCGACCAGCATCGCGTCGTCATAATAGCGGACCCAGCGCAGCGTGCCGTAGGCCGGCGGCAGGCGGTAGCTATAGGGATCGTCCAACCAGTAGCTGTTGGAATAGAGCAAGCTGCTAAGGACGATGCCGACGGAAAAGCGGCGATAGCCATAGTCCCAACCGCGCGGGGCGTAATAACGGCCCATGCGGTAACGGTCGCCATAACGGTTGCGATAGCTGTTCCAGTCATAGCGCCGGTCCTGACGCCAGCCATTGTCCCAGCGCCGCTGGTTGCTCCAACGGGTGCGGTCGTCATAGCGGCGGCCGTTATTCCAGTTCGCGCCATTCTGGCCTCGATTGTCGGTCCAGCGGCGATCGTCGCGCCTGTCGTCCCCGCGATCATCGCGCCTGTCATCGCGGCGATCGTTGCGCCAGTCCTGGCGATCGTCCCGACGATCGTTGCGTCCATCCTGCCGCGCGTCGCGGCGGTCATTGCGCCAGTTTTGCTGGTTTTCGCGCTGGTCATTGCGGCGATCCTGCCCATTCTGCTGGCGATCGTCGCGACGATCTTGCCGCGCTTCGCGCTGCGCCGGAATGCCGGGGCGGTTCTGGTCGCCGCGCCATTGCGGATTGGCGCGCTGTTCAGGCCGCTGTTCAACCCGGCGCTCGGGGCGCACTTCCTGTCGCGGCGGTGCGATCTGCTGCACCGGCCGTTCGGCCGTGCGCTGCTGCGAGCGTTGCGCCTGGTCGGCGCCTCGCGGCTGGTTCATGCGGTTACCGCGCGACACGGCAGCGCCGCCTTCGACGCTACCGGCGCGTTCACCACCGCGATTGCCGCGCTGGTCCTGGTTGCTCTGGGCATAGGCCGGGGCGACACCGCTCAGCAGCGTTGCGGCCATCAGACCCGCCAGCATCATCTTCCTCACCATCGTCGTGACTTTCTTTGGCCGGGGGCACTTCGCTCCCTCATAAATCCTCTCTAGGACAGGCGCGATGTCGTGATGCTGAACCCATCAGACAGCGATTTGAAAGAATCCGCTATCAAGCATGGACAGGCGATGTTTAGGCGAGCAGTGTCCGTTAATACGTGTTGCATAGACGACGAACCCCCGAAACCCGCTGAAAAGCTGATCCAGATCAGTGCGCAGTCATGGTGCTGCCTATAGGACTGTCGAGTGAAGAGAACCTCCGACGCTGGCAAAACCCGCCAGGCCCTGCGCGACGCGACAATGGAAGCTCATCATGTGGTGGACGCGATCTATGCCGGCTTTTCGCTCGATTCGGCTCTCGATTATCGTGCTTTCCTGACGGCGCACGCCAAGGCGCTGGGCGGCCTGGAAGCCGTGGCGCGGCCCGATGCGCCGCGGTTGCCGCTGCTGGCGCAGGATCTTGCCGCGCTCGACCTGCCCCTACCCGATCCCTTGCCATTGGCGGCCAGCACCGGCGACGGCTTCCATTGGGGGCTGCGCTATGCGTTGGAAGGATCGCGGCTGGGCGGCGCTATGTTGTCGCGCCAGGTCGCGCCCGGCCTGCCCAAGGCCTATCTGTCGGCCGCGCATGGCAAGGGCGAATGGATGGCCTTCCAGCAGGCGCTTGATAGCGCCGCCATGGAAGGCGGCGAAGGCTGGCTGGACGACGCCGTGCAGGGCGCGCAGGCCGCCTTCGCCCTGTTTGCGCAGGCCGGCTGCCCGACGGGTCAGGCGGTTGGCCATGGTTGACCGTGAAGTCCCCGAACCCCGTTTCGCGGTCGACCTTAACAATTGCGATCGGGAACCGATCCATGTGCTCGGGACTGTCCAGCCCTTCGGCTTCCTGATCGCGCTGACCGCTGACTGGCTGGTGTCGCGTGTGTCGGCCAACAGCGCGCAATTTATCGGCCTGTCGCCCGACGACATGTTGGGCAAGCCGATCCACACCCTGCTCGATGCCGAAGCGATCCATGCGCTGCGCAATCGCATCACCTTGTTGCGCGGCCCCGATTCGGTCGAACGCCTGTTTTCGATTCCCTTGATAGCGGGCGGTCCGACCTTCGACGTGGCGGTGCATTTCTCCGGCTCGCTCGTGGTCGTCGAGGCGGAACCGGCGGCGCATGACGAGATGGAGGCGAGCAGCACCGTCCGTTCGATGGTCGCCCGGCTGGCGCAGGCCGACAGCATGACCGCCTTCCTGCGCGATGGCGCGCGGCAGGTGCGGGCGCTGACCGGTTTCGACCGGGTGATGGTCTATCGCTTTGCCGATGGCGGTGATGGCGAGGTGGTCGCCGAGGCATTAAAGCCTGGCATCGACAGTTTTTTTGGCCTGCATTATCCCGCCTCCGATATTCCCGCGCAGGCGCGTGCGCTGTATATGCGCAATATCTTCCGCGTCATTGCCGACGTGAAGGCGCCGCCGGTCCCCATCGTGCCGCAACTCGACCCGACCGGCGCGGCGCTCGACATGTCGCTATGCCTGACCCGCGCGGTGTCGCCGATCCATATCGAATATCTCGGCAATATGGGGGTGGGCGCATCGCTTTCCATCTCCATCATCGTGGAAGGTCGGCTGTGGGGGCTGTTCGCCTGCCACCATTATGCGCCGCGCCTGCCGACCTTTGCGCAGCGCAGCGCGGCCGAATTGTTCGGCCAGATCTTTTCGATGATGCTGGAAAGCCGCGAGCGCGGCGAAACCGCCACCTATGAAGGCAAGGCGCGGCAGGTGGCCGACCGGCTGATGTCGGCGGTGGCGCAGGATCACGACCTGCTGTCAAATGCCCGCTGGCTGGGCGACATCATGTTCGACACCATCCCCGCCGATGGCGTGGGCGTCTATATCGACGGGCAGATGACCTTTTCGGGCCTTGCTCCCGATGAATCCGCCTTCGTCGCGATCGTGTCGATGATGAACCGTGTTGCCGCCAGCCAGGTCTATACGACCGACAATCTGTCATCGGTCTTGCCGGAGGCCGCCGCCTATGCCGATCGCGTGTCGGGCCTGCTGGCGATCCCACTTTCGCGCCGTCCGCGCGACTATGTCGTGTTGTTCCGGGCTGAACAGTTGCGATCGGTGCGCTGGGCAGGCAATCCTGAAAAGGCCATAGAATATGGCCCCAACGGACCGCGCCTGACGCCGCGCAAGAGTTTCGAACAATGGTCGCAACTGGTGAAGGGCACGGCGGTTGCCTTCGCCCCGGCCGAACTGCGCGTTGCCGAAGCGCTGCGCACCGCGCTGCTGGAGGTAATCCTGCGCCTGTCCGATTCGGCCGATGCCGAACGGCAACGGGCGCACGAGAAGCAGGAATTGCTGATCGCCGAACTCAACCACCGCGTCCGCAACATATTGTCGCTGATCCGGGGCCTGTTGTCGCAGACGCGCGGCAGCGCGCGATCGGTCGACGAATTTATCGGCACGTTGGAAAGCCGCGTCCATGCCCTCGCCCGCGCGCATGACCAGATCACGGCCGATCGCTGGAGCCCGGCGCGCCTCTATGACCTGATCGAGGTCGAATCGGGCGCTTATCTGGGCGAACGCAGCGACCGGGTCCGGCTGTCCGGCCCCAATGTGCTGCTGACGCCCGGTTGTTTCACCGTGCTGGCGCTGGTGATCCACGAAATGCTGACCAATGCCGCCAAATATGGCGCGCTGTCGGACAATGGGTCGGTGACGATCGATTGGCGGGTGGACGAGGATGGCAGCCTGTTGATCGATTGGACCGAAAGCGGCGGCCCGGCGGTGGTCGCGCCGACGCGGCGTGGCTTTGGATCGACGGTGATCGAACGGTCGATACCCTATGATCTGGGTGGCCATGCCGAGATCAACTATCGACTCGCGGGGATAGAGGCGCATTTCTGCATTCCGTCCGTCCATGTCGTGTCGGTGCTGCCCGATGTGGTGGGGGGTGATCGTGCGAAGCTGGTCGCGGCGGTTGAGCCCGGCCTGCTCAAGGGGCGCACCGTCCTGCTAGTCGAGGATAATATGATCATCGCCATGGATGGCGAAGACGCGCTGCGCGACCTGGGCGCGGAGGTGATGACCGCCGCCAGCGTGGGGCGTGCGCGCGAAGCGATCGCGATCCAGCCGGTCGATCTGGCGGTGCTAGACTTCAACCTGGGTCATGAAACCAGCCTGCCTATCGCGGACATGCTGGCAGAGCGTAGCATCCCTTTCATCTTTGCGACCGGCTATGGCGACGGGCTGGAACTGCCGGCGCGGTTCAAAGGGGTGACGCTGCTCAAAAAGCCCTATTCCGGCGCGACGCTGGCGCAGGCGCTGACGCCGGTCGTCGACGCGGCGGGTTGAAGGGCGACAGCGAAACGGACAGTTTCCGCATCGTCGATTGCGGCGTGGCCGGCACTTGCCGATCTATGGGCCATGTCTACACAGCCCACCCTTTTCATCCCCCATGGCGGCGGTCCCTGTTTCTTCATGGACCCGGCCGATCCCGACCATGCGCATAGCGACCCGATGTGGCAGCCGATGCAGGATTATCTCGCCGGAGTTATTGCCACGCTGCCCGAACGGCCGCGCGCGATCCTGCTGGTGTCGGGCCATTGGGAGGAGGACGCCTTTACTGTCCATGTCGGTGAACGGCCGCCGCTGCTGTTCGACTATTATGGCTTTCCGCCGCACACCTACACACTGCGCTGGGACGCGCCGGGTGCGCCCGATCTGGCACGCCGCGCCGCCAGCCTCCTGGCGGATGCGGGCTTCGCCACGGCAGAGGAAACGGCGCGCGGCTGGGACCATGGCGTCTTCGTACCGATGAAGGTCGCGCTGCCTGATGCAGACATTCCCGTCGCCCAGCTGTCGCTGCGCCATGATCTCGATCCGGCCGCCCATATCGCGGCCGGGCGTGCGCTTGCTCCGCTGCGCGACGAAGGCGTGCTGATCGTCGGATCGGGCATGAGCTTCCACAATCTGCGCGTGCGCGGGCCGCAGGCGATCGGGCCGTCGACAGCCTGGGACTATGCCCTGACCGCCGCGGTGACCGATCCCGATCCGCAGAGCCGCGCGGCCCGCGTCGCCGCCTGGGAGGCCTTGCCGCAGGCCCGTTTCGCTCATCCGCGCGAGGAGCATCTTTTGCCGTTGATGGTGGCGCTGGGCGCGGGCGGCGACGATGCCGCCACCTGTGACCATCGCAGTTCGGTCCTGGGCTGGTCGGTGTCGGGTTACCGCTTCGGCTGAGCCGTCGGCCGGCCCAGCGCCGGGACGGTGCGCGCCGCATCCTCCGGGGTGATGCCCGGCGGGGGCGCGGCCGCCACCTGATCCTCCCCGCGCATGATCCGGCCGGCCCGCTTGATCGCGCCGCGCAGCCGGGGGTAGATGCCGCAGCGGCAGATATTGGTGATCGCGCCGTCAATCTCCTCGTCGGACGGATCGTTGGTCCGCCGCAATAGCACCGACGCGGCCATGATCATGCCGGGGATGCAGTAACCGCATTGCGACACATTGTCGGCCGCGAACGCCTGTTGCAGCGGATGGCCGCGATCGGGCGACAGCGCCTCTATCGTCGTGACGAAGCGGCCTTCGGTCTTGCCGATCGTCACCTGGCAGGATCGCACTGCCTCCCCATCGATATCCACGGTGCACGCGCCGCAATCGCCGGTGCCGCACCCATATTTGGTGCCAGTCAGGTTCGACGCATCGCGCAGCGCCCACAGCAGCGGCGTTTCCGGGTCCATCCGATATTGCACCGGCCGGTCGTTGACGGTGAAGCGGGTCATGGCAGCGCGTCGATCGCCGCATCCGCCTCTTCCGCGTCGGCCTTATGATAGAGGACTTCGTTGCGGATGTGGATGATCTGCGACGCCAGCCGGATTTCCTGAATGAAGGTGGCGAACCCGCCGGCTTGTAACAGCATCGCCAGGCTGAAGAGGACGGCGATCGGCGTGCCCAGATGCGCGTCGAACAGATTGCCCGCGAAGAGCAAAATGACGACCAGGCAGACCGCGCAGGCGGACGCGACCGACAGGAAGATGGCGCTGTTGACGACGCTCATCCGCCGGTCGAGCACGCGGATTTCGGAGACCATCCGGTCATGTTCCTTGCCGCGCGAGGACAGGATCGCCGCCTCCACCGAGCGTGCCCGGTCGATGATGCGGGCGAGACGGCTGACGCAGACGTTCAGGAACGCGCCGATGCCCGCCAGCAGGAAGACCGGCGCGAGCGCCAGTTGGATGGTCTGCGCGACCTGGCTGACCTGGGGCAGGGGGATCATCGGGCGGCACCTCTCACGACGCAGCTATCCTTCATCGTAGAAGACGGGGCAAGAGCATGGCGGAAGGCGATGGTGCCAAGATCAGTGCCTTGTCTAGACGAAGCGTGTGTTCCCGCGCAGGCGGGAACCCAGTCCTGCCGTCTGAACTGGGTTCCCGCCTTCGCGGGAACACGCCGCATCCTGCAATCAGGCCACGCCCTTGGAGGAGGGCGCATTGACGCCCATCGACTTGAGATATTGCTTGATGTTGCGCGCCGCCTGCCGCAGCCGCTGTTCATTCTCGACCATGGCGATGCGCACGAAGCCTTCGCCATCCTCGCCATAGCCAACGCCTGGTGCGACCGCGACCTTGGCATGGGTCAGGAGCTGCTTGGAAAATTCCAGCGACCCCATCTCCTTCAACGCGGGGGGTAAGGGTGCCCAGCAGAACATCGACGCGCGCGCCGGTGGAATGTCCCAGCCGGCGCGGCCAAAGCTTTCGACCAGCACGTCGCGGCGCTTGTGATAGAGCAGGCGGTTCTTCTCGACGATGTCCTGCGGCCCGTTGAGCGCGGCGCAGGCCGCCGCCTGGATCGGCGTGAACGCGCCGTAGTCGAGATAGGATTTCACCCGCGTCATCGCCGCGATCAGTTTCTTGTTGCCGACCGCAAAGCCCATGCGCCAACCAGCCATGCTGTAGGTCTTGGACAGCGAGGTAAATTCGATCGCGATATCCTTGGCACCTGGCACTTGCAGGATGGAGGGCGTCGGATTGCCGTCATAATATAATTCGGAATAGGCGAGATCGGAGAGCACCCAGACCTTGTTTTCCTTCGCCCAGGCGACCAGCCGTTCGTAGAAGGCAAGGTCGACCGTTTCGGCCGTCGGGTTGGACGGATAGTTGACCACCAGGATCGACGGGCGGGGCACGGTGAAGGCCATGGCACGGTCCAGCGCGCGAAAATAATTTTCGTCCGCGGTCGTCGGCACGGACCGGATCGTGGCGCCCGCCAGGATGAAGCCGAACATGTGGATAGGGTAGCTGGGATTGGGGGCCAGCACGACATCGCCCGGCGCGGTGATCGCGGTGGCCAGGCTGGCCAGCCCTTCCTTCGACCCCATGGTCACAACGACTTCGGTTTCCGGGTCGACGTCGACGCCGAAGCGGCGGCCATAATAATTGGCCTGCGCCTTGCGAAGGCCGGGAATGCCCTTCGACTGGGAATAGCCATGGGCGTCGGGCTTTTGCGCCACCTCGATGAGCTTCGCGATGACGTGCGGCGGCGGGGGCAAATCGGGATTGCCCATGCCCAGGTCGATAATATCCTCTCCCGCCGCACGGGCGGCCGCTCGCATCGCATTGACTTCTGCAATGACGTAGGGCGGCAGGCGTTTCATGCGGTAGAATTCTTCGGACATTATTGGGGCTTTCCTGAAAGCTCTCTGTAGGGGATAGTGCGCGACGTGCCGCTGGCATGTCACAATCTGGCTATAACTCGCCGGATTGCGACGCGCCAGCGAAAGCCGCGTGAAGCGACGATACCAGGAGAAGCAAGGTGGCCATGGATAAAGCCGACGTCATGGAGCCACACCTGCCGACATTGCAACAGATGCAGCAGTGGACCGATGTGATCGGCCGCGCCCAGCAGTTGATGCTGGAACAGGCGGCGGGCGCCACCGGCCGCGTGCTGCCGTTCGACCCGGAAATGGTGGCGCGCATCCAGACCGGCTTTGCCGACGAAGGGCTGGCACTGTGGCAGCGCTTCCTCGATTCGGGCGGACTGCTGCGCGATCAGCCGGACCCGGCACCGGCGGAAAGTCCGGCGGCGCGCAAGGACCGGCGCTTTGCCGACCCGGCGTGGACGCAGCATCCCTTTTACGACCTGATCCGGCAAAGCTATCTGTTGACCTCGGATTATATGCTCCGCTTGGCTGACGCAGTCGATGGCATCGATCCCAAGGCCAAGGCCAAGCTGCGTTTCGCCACCAGCGGGATGCTGGACGCACTCTCGCCCGCCAATTTCCCGCTCACCAACCCGACCGTCGTGCAGAAGACGATCGAGAGCGGCGGCGAGAACCTGGTCAAGGGCCTCAAGCACATGTTGGCCGACATGGAGAAGGGGCAGCTGAGCCACACCGACGGCACGCAGTTCGAACTGGGGCGCAACATCGCCGCGACGCCGGGCAAGGTCATTCATGAAACGCCGCTCTATCAATTGATCCATTATGCGCCATCGACGGCGCAGGTGCTGGAAACCCCGCTCATCATCTTCCCGCCCTGGATCAACCGTTTCTACATTCTCGACCTGTCGCCGGAAAAGAGCTTCGTCAAATGGGCGGTGGACCAGGGGATCAGCGTGTTCCTCGTGTCGTGGAAGTCGGCCGATGCCTCGATGAAGGATCTGGTCTGGGACGATTATATCCTCAAGGGCCAGGTCGATGCGATCGATACGGTCCGCGACCTGCTGAAGGTGAAGAGCGTCCACACCATCGGCTATTGCGTTGCGGGCACGACGCTGGCCGCGACGCTGGCGCTGCTCGCGGCGCGGGGGCAGGCGGATAAGGTGGCGAGCGCGACCTTCTTCACCGCGCAGGTGGATTTCAGCCAGGCCGGCGACCTGACCCTGTTTATCGATGACGAGCAGATGAAGCTGGTGGACCAGCTGTCGGCCGGGGGCTTCATGGACGGGCGCTATATGGCCGTCACCTTCAACCTGCTGCGCGGGCGCGACCTGATCTGGAACTATGTGGTCAACAATTATCTGCTGGGGCAGGATTATCCGCCCTTCGACCTGCTCTATTGGAATGGCGACACGACCAACCTGCCGGCGCGCTGGCACAAGGATTATCTGACCCGGCTGTATCGCGACAATCTGCTTGTCGTGCCCGGCGCGATCAGCGTGGACGGGACGCCGATCGACCTCAAGGCGATCCAGACCCCCGCCTATGTGCAGGCCGGGCGGGAGGACCATATCGCCCCGCTGGAAAGCGTATGGAAGCTGACGGAAAATCTGTCCGGCCCGGTGCGGTTCCTGCTGGCCGGGTCGGGCCATATCGCTGGGGTCATCAATCCGCCCGCCGCGAACAAATATCAATATTGGGTGGCGGACGAGGCGCAGCCGACGCTGGCAGATTTCCTGGCGATGGCGAAGGAAACCAAGGGCAGCTGGTGGCCCGACTGGCGCGCCTGGATCGAGCAGGGCGATTCGCGCATGGTGCCCGCAAAGGGCGCCCGGCAACCGGGCAAGGGCCGCCTTAAGGCGATCGAGGATGCGCCCGGACGCTACGTAAAGGGGCGCTAAGGGCGCGCAACAGAGAGTTTATCCGGGCTTTTCGGCCAGTGGTGCCGAAAAGCCGTCCAGCCGCCCATTTCAATTTTGTTGCAGTGCACAATAACTCTTGCAAGATGTCTCCGACGCACTTATTGTGCACTGCAACAAACGGAGGATGGTCATGGCTGTTACACCAAAGGCCCCGAAGAGCGGCCCGCGCGCCAAGCCCGCTTCGTCGACCCTGTCGGCGAGCGAGGCGCTGAAGGCGGCGGAAGCGGCGATCGGCGGCCCGGCGGCAAAGAAGCCCGCGCCCAGGAAAGCCGTTTCGGCGGCGGTGAAGCCGATCGATACCAATCCGCAGAAGGAGCCGGTGCCGACGCCTGCTCCCACGCCGACACCGACACCCGCTCCGACACCTTCGTCAACGGCCGAGCCTGCCGAGATCCCGACCGAAAAGGTCGATCCGATTGCAGTCGCCGCCGCCACGACCGCGGTGGACGCCGCGCCCGAACCCGAAATTACAGAGAGCCTGACCAAGGCCGAAACCATTGCGACCCAGCCGCTGCCCGCAGAAGGAACCAAGACCATGAACGACGTCATCGAAACCGGTAAGAAGTTCGCCGAAGACACCAAGGCCAAGTTCGAAACGGCCTATGCCGACATGAACGAGAAGGCCAAGGCCGGCGTCGAGAAGTCGACCAAGGCGATCGAAGAACTGAGCGACATCGCCAAGGGCAATGTCGAAGCGCTGGTGGAATCCGGCAAGATCGCTGCCAAGGCCATGGAAACCATGGGTCAGGAAGCCGTCGATTACAGCCGCAAGAATTTCGAAAAGGCGACCGCGTCGTTCAAGACCTTCTCGACCGTCAAGACGCCGACAGAATTCTTTCAGCTGCAAAGCCAGATGTTTTCGAGCAGCTTCGACGAGTTCACGAAGGAAGCCGCCAAGAGCAGCGAAGCGATGATGAAGCTAGCCGGTGACATCGCCCAGCCGCTGACCGCTCGCGTGACGCTGGTGACCGACAAGGTGAAGTCGCTGGCCGCCTGATCGGCCACGCTTTTCCTATCATAGCAAAGGGGCGTCGCTTCCATCAGGGAAGCGGCGCCCCTTTGCGTTAACGCTGAAATATCGTCCCACCCGGCCGGATGGCCTCTTCGGCCCCTTGCCATGCGGCGGCAAATCGCCATATCCTTGGGCATCATGAACAGCCTTACCACATCCCATGCAGGCCCCGTTGCGATGGCCGGCCAGCATCCGGACGATCAGGGCGAGGGTCCGGGCGGTCCCAGCGTCGGCATCGCCACCCGGACGCGCACCCGCACCAAAAAGCCTTCGCTCTACAAGGTGCTGATGCTCAACGACGACTATACCCCGATGGAATTCGTCGTCCATGTGCTGCAAAGCTTCTTCCGCATGGACATGGAAGAAGCAACGCGGGTGATGCTGCATGTCCACCAGCGCGGCGTCGGCGTATGCGGCATTTTCAGCTATGAAGTCGCCGAGACGAAGGTGAATCAGGTGATGGATTTCGCCCGGCAGAACCAGCATCCGTTGCAATGCACGCTGGAAAAAGCCTGACCAGGGCCGAGCGTTAACCGGTCGTTGATCCGTGTAGCACTTATATTTCAGTAAATTACGTCGTTGAAATACAAGGTTTTTTTAGATCTTCCCGGCATGATGGTCCCTGCTGAAACGAAGTGGGGACTTCCATCATGACCAGTATCAACAGCTACACTATGACTATGCCGCCATCGCCCCGCGCGATGATGGATCGCAAGATCGATGCCGCGATCGAGACAGGATCGCTGTCGGCGGTCGATGGCGATGCGTTGGACACGGCGCTCAATTCGATCGATACCGCGCTCTCCGCTTCGGCGACCGAAAGCAGCGCGCGGCTCGATCCGTCGGCGATGAAGGACCGGATCGACTCGCTGATCGAGGATCAGGTGTCGGCGGGGACGCTGACCGAGGATCAGGCGGCGGCTCTGCAAAGCTTCTTTGCCCAGGGACCCGGCGGCGCGACCGCGACGGCCGACGCCAGCAGCGAGGAGAGCATGAGCATCGAGGGCATGGGCGGCGTCGGCGGCCCCGGCCCGATGCGCGGTCCGCCGCCTGGCCCGCCGCCGTCGGAATCGACCGAGGAGAGCAGCGACAGCAGCACGACCAGCACTGATGCGACCAGCGCGACCGAGCAGCGGGATTCGATCATCGCCTTCCTTGAAAATCTGCGCAGCAGCCTGTCGCAGTCGCTGTACGGCAGCGCGGCGAGCAGCACCGACAGCACGAACAGTGGGCTGTTGATCGACAGCCTGGCCTGAACCATCCTTCTCCTCCTTCGCCTGGGGACTGGCGAAGACCCGGCGGCGGCGCGGCATCGCCCGTCGTCGCCGGGCATGGTTTTCGCGGTTCCCTCGCGCGCCTGCCCATCCTACACCGGCAGGCGTGAGCGCGACGCCAAGAGCCGACATATACGACCTGGCCGTCATTGGCGGCGGGGTGAATGGCTGCGGCATCGCCCGCGACGCCGCTGGGCGCGGCGCGCATGTGCTGCTGTTGGAACAGGGCGACCTTGCCAGCGGCACGTCGTCGGCATCCACCAAGCTGATCCATGGCGGCCTGCGCTATCTGGAGCATTATGAATTCGCCCTGGTGCGCGAATCGCTGGCTGAGCGCGAACGGCTATGGGCCATTGCGCCGCACATCATTCATCCGATGCTTTTCGTCCTGCCTTGGACCAGAGGGCTGCGACCGCGCTGGATGCTGCGGCTGGGCCTGTTTCTCTACGATCATATCGGCGGCCGTCGCGCGTTGCCCGCGACGCAGGCGATCGACCTGCGTCGCCATCCGGCGGGCGAGGCGTTGAAAGCCGGATTCGGGCCGGGCTATTGCTATTCGGACGCATGGGTCGATGACGCCCGGTTGGTGGTGCTGAACGCGCGCGATGCCGCCGATCGGGGCGCGGACGTGCGCACCCGGACGGCCGTCGTTCGCCTGACGCGCGCCGATGGCCATTGGCGGATCATGACGCAGTCGGCGCGCGGCGAAGAGGCTGTCTACGCCCGCGCCGTGGTGAACGCCACCGGGCCGGCCGTGCTCGATCTGCTCGACCGCGCCGACCGGCCGACCGACCGGCATATGCGGCTGGTGCGTGGATCACATATCGTCGTGCCGCGCCTGTTCGACCATGGCTTCGCCTATTTCTTTCAACTCTCCGACGGCCGCATCTTCTTCGCCATCCCTTACGAACGCGACTTCACGCTGATCGGTACGACGGATCGCGATCATAACGGCGGGCTGGACCATGTGGTCGCGAGTGCCGAGGAGATCGCCTATCTGTGCGAGGGCGCGAATCGCTATTTCGCGCGATCGATCACGCCGGCCGATGTCGTCTGGTCCTATGCCGGGGTGCGGCCACTGGTCGACGACGGATCGGCGAGGCCCGAAGCGGCGACGCGGGGCTATCGCCTGGAACTGGACGGGGAAGATGGTGCGCCGGCGTTGCTGAGCGTCTTTGGCGGCAAGATCACCACCTATCGCCATCTGGCGGCCGAGGCGGTGGATCTGCTCAAGCCGTATCTGCCAGCTTTGCAGGGAGACGACTGGACCGCCGGTGCGCCCCTACCCGGTGGCGACTTTTCGATGACCGGCCTCGCCGCCCTGACGGCCGATCTGGGGCGTGACTATCCCTTTCTGGCGCCGACCGCGGTCGACCGGATCGCACGCGCCTATGGGACGCAGGCGCGGGTCTGGTTGGGGGAGGCCCACAATGCATCGGCGCTGGGGCTGGACTTCGGCCATGGCCTGACCGAAGCGGAGGCGGTGCATATGATGACACGTGAATGGGCGCAGACCAGTCAGGACATGCTCTGGCGGCGCAGCAAGCTGGGGCTGCGGCTGGACCAGGGGCAGGTCGATCGGCTGGAGCGCTGGCTGGAAGAGAGGCTATGAGCGAGCGTCTGTTGCTGGTGCTGGACGCGGGCACGACATCGACCCGCGCGATGCTCTATGCCCCTGACGGCGCGCGGATCGCGACCGCGCAGGCGGACCTCACCCAATATTATCCGCAGCCCGGCTGGGTCGAACATGACGCGGCGGAAATCTGGACTCGCACGCTGCAATGCGCGCGGCAGATGGTGGACCGGGCTGGCGGAGCCGACCGCATCGCCGCGATCGGCATCGCGAACCAGCGCGAAACGGTGGTCGCCTGGAACCGGCGGACGAGCAATCCGATCGGCCGGGCGATCGTGTGGCAAGACAGGCGCACGGCGGACCAATGCGCGGCCTTGCGCGCAGCCGGTCATGAGCCGCTGGTCCAGCAGCGCACCGGCCTCGTCCTCGATCCATATTTCTCCGCGACCAAGATGCGTTGGATGATCGACAATAGCCCCGACGTGGCGGCGGCCGGGGATGCATTGGCTTTCGGCACGGTGGAAAGCTGGCTGGTGTGGAAGCTGACCGGCGGGCTGCACATCAGCGATGCCGGCAATGCCAGCCGGACGCAGTTGATGGCGCTGGACGGGGCGGGATGGCACGTGGAGTTGTGCGCCCTGTTCGGCGTCCCGCAGGCGGCCTTGCCAGAGATCGTGGACAATGCAGGCGATTTCGGCGCGACATTGCCCGATTGGCTCGGCGCGCCGATCCGGGTCTGCGGGCTGGCGGGCGATCAGCAGGCGGCGACCATCGGGCAGGGATGCCTGGCGCCGGGTGTTGTCAAAGCGACGCTTGGTACCGGCGCCTTCGTGCTGGCCCCGGTGGGGGAAGCGGTGCCGGCGTCCGCCAATCGGCTGCTCGGCACGATATTGTATCAGATGGATGGGCGGCGACACTATGCGCTGGAGGGATCGATCTTCGTCGCAGGCAGCCTGATCCAGTGGCTGCGCGACCGGATCGGCCTGATCGCGGCCGCCGCCGATACCGATGCGATCGCCCGTTCCGTGCCCGACAATGGCGGCGTCTTCCTGCTGCCCGCTCTGTCCGGCCTGGGCGCGCCGCACTGGCGGCCGGAGGCGACCGGCATGATCGTCGGGCTGACCCATGGCACCGGCCGGGCGCATATCGTCCGGGCCGCGCTCGAATCGATGGCGCATCAGGTGCATGACCTCGCCGCCGCCTTCGCCGCCGATGGCGCGCCTTGGCGGTCGCTGCGGATCGATGGCGGGATGAGCGCCAATGACTGGATCGCGCAGGACATGGCCGACATGCTGGACCTGGCCGTCGAACGGCCGTGCGATGTGGAGACGACGGCGCGCGGCGCGGCCATGCTGGCCGGGGTCGGCGTCGGCCTGTTCCCCTCGCTGGAGGCGGCGGTCGGCATGGCGGCGGCGCGGGTACGATTCGCGCCCGCTCTCGCCGCGCCGGTACGGGCGCTAAGGCTTGCGGGGTGGCGCGCGCTGCTGGCGCAGGCGGCGCAGGGGGCCGCTACGGATTAGCGGCTATTTTCCTCCATGGCGGCACGGCCATCGTGAGCAAATATTAACGATGAACGCCTAGCATCGCCACCAACATGACGCATACCGCCCTTCGCCAACCTTCCTTATGGATCGCACCGGTCGTGACCGGCTGCGTCTATTTCGTGGTGTCGTCGCTGGCCCTGATGCTGTCCCGATTCGAGGGCGGATTGGCGTTCATCTGGTGCGCCAACGCTTTCCTGATGGCGCAGCTGCTGACGTCGCCCACCGCCCGTTGGCCCCGCGCGATCATCGCCTGCGGCGTCGCCAGCGCGGCCGCGACCGCATGGGTGGGCATGGGCCCTGCGGCCGCCTTGCCCATGGCGGCGATCAATATCGCCGAATCGCTGATCGTGGCGGTCATGTGTCGCTGGTTCGTCATCGACCGGCTGCTGATCGGCGCCATCCGCCCGCTGATCGTGTTCGTCGTCGCCTTGTGCGGCGTGGCCAATATCGTCGCTGGCCTCGCCGCGGCGCTGGTGGCATCGACCCTTACCCCGGTGCTCTTCTGGCCGTCTTTCGTGCAATGGTATACCGGCCATGTCCTGGGTGGGCTGACCTGCGCGCCGATCCTGATCATGGCGTTTCAGGGCGAATTCCGGCGGTGGATGGATGAGGCATCGACACGCGCCAAGCTCGAAGCGGTGCTGTTGATCGGCCTGTTCGCGCTGACGACCGTCCATGTGTTCTTCTGGGCGCGCTATCCCTTGTTGTTCGCGCCGCTCCTGCCGCTGGTGCTGATCGCTTTTCGCGTCGGCCATATGGGATCGGCGGCGGCGGTCATCCTGCTGGCGGCGATCGGCGGCACCGCCACCATGGCGGGTATCGGTCCGCTGACCTGGGTTGAGGGTTCGACCGGCGATCGCATCCAGTTTTTCCAATTCTATCTCGCGCTCAGCTTCCTGCTGTGCATGCCCGTCGCGGTGGAGCTGGCGGCGCGCAAGCGGCTGTTCCAGATGTTGCAGCAGAGCGAGGCCCGCTATCGCGCCATGGCCGAATATAGCGGCGACGTGGTGCTCAACATCAGCATCGATGGCGTCATCCAATATGCATCGCTTTCCGCCGCCGAGCAGATCGGCTGCGCGCCCGAATTGCTGTTGGGACAGGCCGCCGCGAATCTGGTCGATCCGCAGGATCGGGCCGTGGTGATCGCGACCCATCGGCGCGCGCTGGAGCAGCCGGGCACGGCGCATAAGGTCGAATTCCGGCCACTGGTGACCGCCGACGGGCTGGAATGGTGCGAAATGGTGAGCCGCGCCATGATTGACGAGCGCGGCCTGCCAAGCGGCGTGGTGAGCATGATCCGCGACATGTCGCGGCACAAGGCGCGCCAACGCGCGCTGCAACAGGTCGCCGCGCGCGATTCGCTGACCGGGGCCGATAGCCGCCGGGCGTTTCTGGACAAGCTGGATCGCGAGATCGAACGTGCCGTCATCGGTGCCCGATCGTCGCTGCTGCTGATCGATATCGACCATTTCAAGTCGGTCAACGACCGCTATGGCCATGGCGCAGGCGACCGGGTGCTGAGCGCCTTTGTCGAACGGTTGCGCCCTGGTCTGCGCGCGGGCGACAGCATCGGCCGGTTGGGCGGCGAGGAATTCGCCATCCTGTTGCTCGACAGCGATATCGACCGGTCGAGCATGATGTGCGAACGGCTGCGCGCTATACTGGACGAGCCGATCGCCGTCGGCGCGTCGCTGGCGATCAGCGTGACATTCAGCGCCGGGCTGGTCGCGCTCGATGGCGCGTCCGACCGTTCGACGCTGCTGGAGGCGGCGGACAAGGCGCTTTACCGCGCCAAGCATAGCGGCCGCAATTGCCTGCGCCTGGCGGCCTGAAGCGCGGCGGGACGCTGCGGAAAAATCGCGATGTTATGTTGTAACTTACGGTCGCTTGGCCTATGTAATCGCGACCATGAAGTTGACCTTGCGCCATGCCCTGTTGAGCGGCCGGATCGATCGTATCGCGATCGCGCTGTCGGGACTGTGCGTCGCCCATTGCTTTGCGACGGCGGTGATATTGGGCCTGCTGGCATCGGCGGGGGGCATGTTCGACAGCCCCATATTCCATGAAGCCGGGCTGGTGCTGGCGATCCTGCTGGGCGCTGTGGCGCTGGGCCATGGCGCGCTGGTCCATGGCTATATGATGCCCGCGGCGATCGGATCGCTGGGGCTGGGGGTGATGGCCGGAGCGCTCACCATGGACCATGGCCTGCAGGAAGGCGTCTACACGTTGATCGGCGTCGGCATACTAGCGCTGGGCCATGACCTCAACCATCGCGCCGGCCGCTAGAATCGGCTGCAACTTACGACGCTAGGGGGCCGAGTGGCTCCCTTGTCCGTTCAGCGATTTTTATTGTCGATCCGATGTTCGCCCTTCACCCAACGCACCGTGCCGGTGCTGGCGCGCATCACCACGCTCTCGGTGGTCAGCTTGCCGCCGGGCAGGCGCTTGACCCCGTCCAACAGCGATCCGTCGGTCACGCCGGTCGCGGCGAAGATGCAGTCGCCCTTCGCCAGTTCATTGAGGTCATAGATTTTGTCGAGATCGGTGATGCCCCATTTGCGGGCGCGCCCCTTCTCATCCTCGTTGCGGAACAGCAGCTTGCCCTTGAACTGGCCGCCGACGCAGCGCAGCGCGGCGCAGGCCAGCACGCCTTCGGGCGCGCCGCCCGACCCCATATAGATATCGATCGTGGTTTCCGGGTCGGTGGTGGCGATCACGCCTGCGACGTCGCCGTCGGGGATCAGCATGATGCCGCAACCGATCGCGCGCAACTCGCCGATCAGTTTTTCGTGGCGGGGGCGGTCGAGCACACAGACGATGATTTCGTGCGGATCGACGCCCTTGGCGCGGGCGACCGATTCGACATTCTCCCGTGCGGAACGCTTCAGGTCGATCGTGCCGTCGGGATAGCCGGGGCCGATCGCCAGCTTTTCCATATAGACGTCGGGCGCGTTCAGCAGGCCGCCTTCTTCCGAAATGGCCAGCACGGCCAGCGCGTTGGGGCCAGCCTTGGCGGTGATGGTGGTGCCTTCCAACGGATCAAGCGCGATGTCGATCCGCGGCCCGGTGCCGATCGCATTGCCCACCTTCTCGCCGATATAAAGCATCGGCGCTTCGTCCCGCTCGCCTTCGCCGATGACGACGGTGCCGTCCATGTAAAGGTCGTTGAAGGCAAGGCGCATCGCCTCCACGGCGGCGGCGTCGGCCGCTTTCTCGTCGCCGCGGCCGATCAGCTTCGATGCGGCGATCGCCGCCGCTTCGGTGACGCGGACCATTTCGAGCACCAGGACGCGATCCAGGGTAGAACTGGCCAGAGTCGAACTTGCCTGCACCATCATCTTCCCCTGCCTATTTTTATCGATCGATCCGATAGGCGCCTGGCCCGTTCTTGTCGAGGCAGGACGGCTGGCGGCATGGCCCATTTCGCAACGATCAGCCGCGACATGATGCGGCCATGATTGGCTGCTTTTCTGGCATCATGACGCGGTACTTTCTTCTCGCCCCGCTGGCGATGGCATCGTCCGCCCACGCGCAGGCGGTGGGCGACGATGCACTTATGGCCGCCTACCGCGCCAAGACGCAGGTCGTCCGGCCATGCGACCGCAGCGGCGACGCGATCGTGGTGTGTGGCACGCAGGCGCAGCGTAATGCACGTGAGCGGCTGCCCCTGCCCCGCGCCAGCGATGAAGCGGCCGCCCCGTTGCGGGGAGAAGCGCCGCGGGCGTCGGCCGTCGCCGTGCGGCAGGGCAGTTGTGGCGTGGTCGGGGGACAGGGCACCGGCTGCACCGGGGGCTTGCCGGTGTTCCAGGCGATAGGGGTGCTGGCGAAGGGCGTGCGGGCGATCGTCGATCCCGATGCCGACCTGTCGCCACCGCCGCCCGAACGCATCCAGGGTGCCGGGCAGCATTAGGCCATCAATCGAGAATATGCATGACGATCGGCGTGTCGAGCAGGCTGTCGGACCCGGCCAGCCGCTCCAGAGTCTCGCGCACGCAGCGTTCTTCGCCGGCATGGGTGACGATGGCGACCAGCACGCCGTCGGCCTGGTTGGCCCCGCGCTGGATCATGCTTTCGATCGATACGCCCGCGTCGCGGGTGGCGGCGGCGATTTCGGCCAGCACGCCGGGGCGATCCTGTACCTTGAAGCGCAGATAGCTGCGGCCGATGCGTGCGCCGGCATCGGCGGTGTTTTGCGGCGTCAGGGCGGCGACTGGCATGGCGAAGGCGTCGCCATATTCGTCACGGGCGACGTCGATCAGGTCGGCCACGACGGCGGAAGCGGTCGGGCCGTCGCCCGCGCCCCGGCCCTGGAAGAAGAGGCGGCCGACGAAATTGCCCTCCGCCACCACAGCGTTCAGCGATCCATCGACATGGGCCAGCGGATGATCGAGCGGCACCAGCATCGGGTGGACACGCTGGAACAGGCCATCTGCGCCGTTTTGCGCCATGCCGACCAGGCGGATGCGAAAGCCCAGTGCGGCGGCTTCGGCGATGTCGGCGGCGATGACGTGGCGGATGCCGGTGGTCGCGACCGCATCGAAATCCAGTTCGGTGCCGAAGGCTAGGCTGGCGAGGATGGTCAGTTTGTGCGCGGCGTCGACGCCGTCGATGTCGAAGCTGGGATCGGCCTCCGCATAGCCCAGATCCTGGGCTTCCTTCAGCACCTCGTCGAAGCCCCGGCCTTCCTTCTCCATCGTGGTCAGGATGTAATTGCAGGTGCCGTTGAGGATGCCATAGACACGGCTGATCTCGTTGGCGGCGGCGCCTTCGCGCATCCCCTTTATGACCGGGATGCCGCCTGCGACTGCGGCTTCATATTTCAGCGCGGTGCCGCCCGTTTCTGCGAGCCGGGCGAGGTCCAGGCCATGATGCGCCAGCATCGCCTTGTTGGCGGTGACAAAGGGCTTGCCCAATGTCAGGCACTGGCGCGCCAGGGTGAGGGCGGGGCCATCCGCGCCGCCGATCAGTTCGACCACGACATCGACATCGTCGCGCGTGGCGAGCGTCGTCATGTCGTCCACCCATTCATAGGGGGACAGATCGACGCCACGATCCTTGTTCCGATCGCGCGCGGAGATGGCGACGATCTGGATCGGGCAGCCGGCGCGGCGCGCAATCAGATCGCCATTGGTGTTGAGCAGCCGAATCACCCCGCCGCCCACCGTGCCGAGGCCGACAAGCGCGACGCGCAGCGGGGCATGGCGGTGCAGATTGGTCATGGCGGCGTATCTTCCTTGTGCAGCTGATGAACGCGGCGCTGATAGCCGCCCGCGCGAAACTGTCCAAGGAAAAGCGCGGCGTCGCTTATGCCTCCTGCGAATCAGGACACGGCGCGCGTTCGTCCGCATGGGCCGAGCGCGGCGATCACAACGCCATAGTCTGCGCGCGCGGCCTCTGCATCCTGAACCGACAGGGTGCGCACAGTGCGGGCGGGCAGGGTGGCGGGCAATGTGCAGGCCAGCCTATACCAGAGCAGGGTGCCCGGCTCCGGCGCGCGCGCGGCCTCGTCCATGATCTCGCCAAGCGCGACCGCCCAACGGGGTGCCTGGCCCGGCCGGCGGAGAACCGACAGGGATACCGGATCGCCATTTTCGGTGCGCAGGAAAATCTGCGTTTCGCCTTCGCCCGCGACCGTGCCCGCGACATGGAATGCGTCGCCCAGGCCCAGAATCCGCGGCGGCGTGTTGGGCGCGACCAGAGCGGACAGCACCGCCTTGACCCGGTCAATCTCAGCCGGGGTGGCGGGAATTTGCGCGTCGGGCGCGATCAACTGGATTTCGCCAGGCCGCCCGCCCGGACGCGCAAAGAGAATGAGCTGCGCCTTTTTGAGCTTGGCCATCTTGCCGCGCGCGTCGAGGGGGGCGTCGTAGAGATAAGTTACAAGGGGGGCGATTCCCGCTTCGCCGCGAATCAGCCCCGTCACATCGGCCTCGACATACAGCCTTTTATGGCCTGCCGGCACCGAACCGGCCTGCTCCGCCTTCAAATCGATGATGTTGCGAATACGCACATTGGCCACTAGCGGCGCTTTGTCCGCCAGGTCCACAATGTCGGCATAAGACAGGCCGGGGCGAGCGGATGATGGTTGCGTTACCAGCTTTCCGTTTTGAGCAAAGGCCGGGAAAACCGCGGAAGGTGCGGCGAAAATGAGGCAGGACAATCCCAGGCGGATCAGGCGGGTGGCGGATTTCATCGTCAGCTTCGTCCTATGTTTTGGGCCAGTGGCAAGGATGTCACAGGCAAGTCATTCCGATATGAAATGGTAACCGCAAATGAACATATCGATAAAGCGTTTGCGTGCCACGATGCGTCGCGATAGGAGTTTGCGCGGTAGCAAATGAACGGACAGGGGCCAAAGGCGACCGGGGCAGCCCGATCGGCTGGGGTCGTTTTTGGCTGATTTTGTATAAACCACTGGTAAGATGAGTTAAGGAGTGTCGTTGCCGAATGGCCTATGCTGACCACTCGCAAGGATCGAGTCGGACTGTCTCGATCGTCATCGTCGCCCTGATTCACGCTGTTCTTGGCTATGCCTTCGTCACCGGTCTTGGCATGAAATATGTCAAAAAGGCGGCAGAACAGCTGAACGTGATCGACGTGAAGGAGGAACCGCCACCACCGGACGAGGAGCCGCCACCGCCGCCGCCAGATCAGCCGATCGAGCCGCCGCCGGTTGTCGCGCCCCCGCCGATCGTGCAGACCCCGGCGCCAGCGCCGACCATGACCGTCGTTCGGACACCCCCGCCGGTGTTCAATCCGGTTCCGGTCGCCGCACCGCCGCCGCCTCCGGCTGCACCGCCGCCCCCGCCTCAGGCTGCGACCCGCGCTTCGCCGCGTAGTCAGCCTGGTTCATGGCTAAGCGATGCGGACTATCCGAGCCGCGCGCAGCGTGAAGAGCGTTCGGGTACGGCTGGCTTCCGGTTGGAAATCGGCGCGGATGGTCGTGTGACCAACTGCACCATCACCTCTTCGACCGGCCATGCCGACCTCGACGAGGCGACCTGCCGCCTGCTGCCGAAGCGTGCGCGCTTCAAGCCGGCCAAGGGGTCTGATGGTGCGGAAATGCCCGACACGTACAATGGGCGTATCACCTGGCGTCTGCCGGAATAATCCTGATCGGGAAGGCGTGCGCCCGGCGCCGCCTGTCCCTAGCTTGATCTCATTGAGAGGGAAGTCTTGAACATGTTGATGTATCTCGCAGCTGCGGCTCCAAAGCCGGAAAACCCCTACGGTCTTGTGGAAGCCCTGGAACAGGGCGGTGTCATTGCCTGGACTGTTTTCATCATCTTGTGCGGCATGTCGGTCGGCACTTTCTACATTCTGTTCACCAAGCTGATCGAACAGCAGAAGGTGATCAACCAGGGCAAGAAGGTCCGTGCGACCTTCTGGCGCGCCGGTTCGCTGAAGGAAGCGTCGGCCAAGCTGGAAAAGAACTCGGCCTATAAGCAGATCGTCGATGACGGCATCAAGGCTCAGGAAGAGCATGGCAAGCTGAAGGATCCGGTCGAAGCGCATGACTGGCTGCACGGCTCGCTTGCCCGTTCGGAAGCCGGCATCAACTCGTCGCTCGGTGGCGGCCTCGCCTTCCTCGCGACCGTCGGTTCGACCTCGCCGTTCATCGGTCTGTTCGGTACGGTTATCGGCATCTACCGCGCGCTCATCAAGATCGGCGCTGCCGGTCAGGCTTCGATCGACGCCGTTGCCGGCCCGGTCGGTGAAGCACTGATCATGACCGCGCTGGGTCTGGCCGTCGCCGTTCCTGCGGTGCTCGCTTACAACTTCCTGCAGCGTCGTAACAAGAACATCGCCGAACAGCTCAACGGTTTCACCGTCGATCTGCTGGCCTATCTGGTTTCCGACGGCGCGGTGAAGCCTTCCGTTGGTCCGGCACCGGCAGCTCCGGTTGCCAAGCCTGCTGTCGCGCCGACCAAGGCCTGATTGCCTTAATATTCCGGTTCGGGGACCGGGTGGCGGCTGCGACCGCCCGGTTTCCCCGCCGGACGTGGGCCTCGCTTAACGGGGCGCCATCGACATCAAGGTTAGGATTGTATCAATGGCAATGAGTGTTGGCCCCGGCGGCGGTGACGACAAGCCCTTGTCCGACATCAACACGACGCCGCTCGTCGACGTCATGCTGGTGTTGCTCATCATCTTTCTCATCGCGGTTCCGGTCGTCGTCCAGTCGGTCGATCTCCAGCTTCCCAAGGTGGCTTTCGAGCCGACCACGACGAAGCCGGAAAATGTGTTGCTTTCCGTTACGCAAGCCTCCGATGGCAGTTGTGCCGTTTTCTGGGGCATGGCGCCGGTCAACTCCAGCGAGTTGCTGGATCGCGCGGTCGCTAAGCTGGAAGCGGACATCAAGAAATTAGGCGGCGTTGAGAATATGACGCCCGAGGATATGCCCGAAGTGCATATCCGCGGCGACATCAATACCCCCTATCGCTGCATCGGTGGCACCATCTACACGATGCAGCGCGCTGGTTTCCCCAAGGTGGGCTTCATCTCCGAGCCGGAACCCGGCTCGACGACGACCCGCCTCTGACCGGCTGATTAAGGAGATTTCGCTATGTCCATGAGCATGGGTTCCGATGATGGCGAACCGATGATGGAAATGAACACGACGCCGTTGATCGACGTCATGCTCGTTCTCCTCATCATGTTCATCATCACCATTCCGATCCAGACCCACGCGGTCAAGATCGACCTGCCGCAGAACGCGCCGCCGACTGACAGCGTGATTGACCCGGTCAAGAACAAGGTCGCCATCGACCCTGCCGGGATCATCACCTGGAATGGTTCGGCGATCGATCTGCTGACCCTGCGTCAGTATTTGCAGCAGTCGCTGCGTCTGCCTGTGGAGCCGGAACTGCAGTTCCAGCCGAATGCGCAGACCCGCTATGTGACCGTTGATGAAGTGCTGGCGGAGATTAAGCGTGCCGGCGTGACCAAGCTTGGCTTCGTCGGCAACGAGCAATATGGCAATTTCTGACCGCTGACATCCCGCAGCGTCCATCCGCGCAAGACTTCCCGGTTTCGCGGATCGGCCATGCTGGACCAGGCATCAGATGATTGCAGCTATTCAAGGGTCGCCTTCGGGCGGCCCTTTTTTGCCTGTTGCCGACGCAAGGCGGCGGCCGGTCGGGTGGGCGCGAGGAAGAGCGGCGGGCAGCTTCGCGCCATGCTCCGACAAGGGACAGCCAAAGCGATCCGTCGAGGGTAGCAGGTGGCGGTCTGGTCGAAATAAAATCGATCCGGCGACTTTTACGGCAGCCAGGACGGGGCGGCTTAACCCTTTGCTTACCCCGATCGCCGATGGTGCGTCAGAGGTAATCCGGTATCGATCATGGGCGCGGAACGTAAATCAGAATATGACCGCAAGGCGCGGGCGGCCGAACGGCGCCATGTGCAGATCGGGGTCAAGGTCCGGCGGCCGGGGGAAACCTGGTTCACCAGCCGGATCACTGACGTATCGATCACCGGATTTCGCTTGCAAAGCTTCATGAAGCTGACCGTCGGCAGCGACCTTTGGGTGATGCTGCCGGGATTCGAAGGACGGCGCGCCCGCGTGCTGTGGACTCGTGGTCCGGAATCAGGCTGCGCCTTCGAACGGCCGCTTCACCCTGCGATCCTCGACCATATCGTCCGCCTGAACTAACCGCCCGGCTTTCGTCGCCGCACTCAGGCTACAGGACCATCTTGGAACTGCAGACTGGCCAGTCTCGCGTAAAGGCCGTTCTGGGCAACCAGCGCGGCATGATTGCCCTGCTCGACAATATGCCCCTCATCCATCACGAGGATGCGATCCGCGGCGCGCACCGTCGCCAGCCGATGGGCAATGACGATGGTCGTGCGCCCCTGCATCAGCCGACCGAGCGCATCCTGCACCAACCGTTCGGATTCGGCGTCGAGCGCAGAGGTGGCCTCATCCAGCAGCAGGATCGGCGCGTCGCGCAGCAGGGCGCGGGCGATCGACAGGCGCTGGCGCTGGCCGCCGGACAGGCGCGCCCCGCCTTCGCCCATCTGGCTGTCCAGCCCCTGTGGCAGCGCGCGCAAAAACGCTTCGGCATTGGCGGCGCGGGCGGCCTCCCAGATCTGTTCGTCGGTGGCGTCCCAGCGGCCGTAGCGCAGATTGTCACGCGCCGATGCGGCAAAGATCACGCTGTCCTGCGGCACGATCGCCATCATGGCGCGCAGCGCGGCGGGATCGGCGTCGGGCAAGGCGACGCCGTTCAGTCGAATGGTGCCCGAAGCCGGATCGTAGAAGCGCAGCGCGAGCTGGATGAGAGTCGATTTGCCCGCGCCGGATGGACCGACGACGGCGACCGTCTCGCCCGGCGCGACAGCGAAGGAGACACCACGCAGCGCCGCCTGATCGGGGCGGGTCGGATAGTGGAAATGCACATCCTCGAAAAGCAGATGCGCGCCCTGATCGCCGCTGGGCAGCAGGGTCGGATGCGCCGGGGGCAGGATGTCAGGTTTGGCGATCATCAGTTCATGCAGGCGGCTGGCCGCGCCCGCCCCACGGAGCAGGTCGCCCCAGCTTTCGGACAGCGATCCGAACGCCCCGGCGACCAGCCCGCCGGTCAGGACGAAGGCGGCGATGCTGCCGCCCGACAGGCGGCCGGCGGCGACGTCGAGCGCGCCCTGCCACATGACGGCGGTGATCGATCCGAAGACCAGCCCGATCACCACCGCGGTCATGATCGCGCGCAGGCCGATTCGTCGCCGCGCGGTGGCGAAGCCGCTTTCAACGGTCGCGTCAAAACGAGCGGCCTCTCGCCCTTCCTGCCCGAAGGCCTGGACGATCTTCATTGCGCCCAGCACTTCGCTGGTGACGCTGCCAATATCAGCCAGCCGGTCCTGGCTGGCGCGCGACAGGCCGCGGACCCGGCGGCCAAGGCCGATCAGCACCAGCAGGATGACCGGAATGCCGAGCAACAGCATCGCCGCAAGCTTGGGCGCGAGCGCGAAAAGGTAGATCAGCCCGCCAATGCCGGTGACGAGGTTGCGTAGCGCGACCGACACGGTCGATCCGACCACCTGTTCGACGATCGCAGTGTCGGCGGTCATGCGGGACGCGATTTCGGACGGCCGGTTTTCCTCGAAGAAGCGAGGGGCCTGGCGCAGCAAATTGGCCTGGGTGGCGCTGCGGATATCGGCAACGACACGCTCGCCCAGCCAGGACACGAAATAGAAGCGCAGCGCGCTGGCGATCGCCAGAATGATGACGATCAGCAGGAGATATTCGAACCAACGGCTGATGTCGCCGCCGCCCATGAACCCCTTGTCGATGACCAGCCGGAAGCCGCTGGGGATGCCCAGCGTCGCCGCTGACGAAACGATCAGCGCCGCGAGCGCGCCGGCGATGCGGCCCGGATAGCGACGGGCGAAACCCCACAGCATCGCCAGGCTGCCAAGGGCGGGGCGCGCGTCGGCGCGGGCGGTGGGTTGCGGGGCATCCTCCATAGATGCGGCGCTTAGAGCGATTTCACGGGATAGGAAATATCCGACCGCCCTGAAATCGCTTTACGCCGAGAAAATTGCGCGGCTGAAGACGCTACCATGCGTCGCCTGGCACGCGCTTCAGCTATCGCCCGCAATCGCCCCCGCCCATTGCATCACGCGACGGGTGTCGGCCTTGCCGGTCAGGGCATAGGCCATCGCGCCGGCTTCCCAGTAAGCGACGACCTCGCCCTGCTGTCGGGCGATCAGCGGCGTGCCCTCCGCCGGGGTTTCCGCGCGATCAGCAAAGAGGGAGAGCGCCTCGCCCTGCGGCGTCAGCAGCGACATGGCGATGGCCGGGCTGTCGGTGGTCGGGAAGAGCTGGACATCGGTCACGCGCCAGCCTGTAGGCAAAGCGGGCAGGATGATGCCGGTGGAGCGTTCGATCTCCCGCGCGTCAAACGTCGCGCTCTCTACCTGGGAGGCCATGGTCTGGCGCAGCAGGCCAGCGCGGCGGGAGGCGGCGGCTTCGTCAAGGAAAGTGCTGGCCTGGGCGGTCTGGGGGAACTCGCCCAGTGCCCCGCGGGCGATCCAGCCAGTGGCGAGCAGCGCGGCGATGACGGCCGCGCGCCCGACATGACGCCAGCTACGGCTGGCGTCATGGTCATTGGCGACCGGCAGGCGGGTGTCGCGGCGGCGGCCGACCAGCGTCCCCTTGGCCCCGTCCTTGACCAGGCGGAAATCGATATGCGGCCAGCGTTGCCGCCAGCGCCGCGCCACCAGCCGTTCGCCGGGGCGGGCGGCATCGTCCAGCAGGACCACGCCGTCGGGCGACAGGCGCGCGAACAGGCTGTCGGCCGCGCCGCGCACCAGCGGGTGAACGCTCCAGGGCGGACCGTCTATGATGATGAGGTCGATTTGATCGGGCAGCGTGTCGATCGCGTACCAGCGGCCCGGCCAGTCGGCGCTCTCATGGGTCAAGGGCGCGTGGCGGATATCCACATCGAGCGCGTGGTCGGCGAGCCATTGGCGGGTCGCATCGACAAAGCCGCCATGCTGGTCGAAACTGTGCAGCCGCCCGCCGCCATGTAATTGCAGCGCGCGGGCGGAGATGAGGGAGGAGGCGCCCGCCCCCAGTTCCACCACATGCACAGGGCGCAGCCGGGCGATTTCGCGCACGATATGGCGCAGGAAGCCGACATCGGCCTTCCAACTGCCCAGATGCGGCAGCGCGTCATGCGGCAATCCCAATTCGTCCAGCAGCGCCCGCTTGTCTGCCGGGCGACCGCCCGACAGGCTGGCGAGCAGCCAGGGCCAGCCGATCGCACCGAAACCGATGCGCCACACCATGTCCGACAGGCGGCGGGCCATGTCGCTGTCTCCATGGCCCGCTTCGGTCAGGGGGAGAAGGCCGGTGAGGTCACGGGATGTCACTGTAAAAACATGCTCCTTATGGGATCGCCGGACTATGCCGCTCATCCTGTTTCGCGCATATGACAGCGTCACAGATCGTCAATGGATGACGCAGGGAAGGCCGATGACCCGTATAATTTCCGCGACAGTCGAACGGTGGCCGGTGGCGGGCGCCTTCGTCATCAGCCGCGGGGCCAAGACCCATGTCGATGTCATCGTCTGCACCGTGAGCGACGGTATGCACGAAGGGCGCGGCGAGGGGACGGCCATCTATTATGAGGGCGAGAGCGCGGAGGGCTGCGTCGCGGCGTTGCAGGCCTATGCCGGGCCGCTGGAGCGGGCGGCTTTGTTGACCCATATGCCGCGCGGCGCGGCGCGCAACGCGCTGGACTGCGCGCTGTGGGATCTGGAGGCCAAGCAGGCCGGCGCGCCGGTGTGGCAACTGGCCGGCCTGGATGCGCCCGCGCCCTTGCCAAGCGCCTTCACCATCAGCCTGGGCGAACCGGCCAGGATGGAGGCGGATGCAAGGGCGGCGGCGGCGCGGGGCTTTGCGCTGCTCAAATGCAAGCTGACCGGGGAGGGCGACCGGGCGCGCATCGCGGCGGTGCGGGCCGGTGCGCCCAGCGCGCGGCTGATCGTTGACGCCAATGAAAGCTGGCACGCCATGGACATTGCGGCGGAGGCGGCGGCGCTGGCTATGCTGGGGGTCGAGATGGTGGAGCAGCCGGTGATCCATGGGCAGGAAGCGCGTCTTGCCGGTGTGCGTGCGCCGTTGCCGCTGTGCGCCGACGAAAGCTGCCACACCCGCGCCGATCTCGACCGGCTGGGCGATTTCGATGCGGTCAATATCAAGCTGGACAAGGCAGGCGGGCTGACCGAGGCGCTGGCGCTGGCGAAGGACGCGCGGGCGCGCGGTTTTCGCATCATGGTCGGCTGTATGCTCGGCACGTCGCTGGGCATCGCGCCCGCCGCTCTGGTGGCGCAGGGGGCGGACTGGATCGACCTGGACGGCGCGCTGCTGCTGGCGGAGGACCGGCAGGGCGGGTTGGCGCTGCGTGAAGGGTTGTTGCAGCCGGGCTCGCTGTGGGGGGTAGGCCGGTGACGTCAGTTCAGGCCGACCGCTTGACATGGCAGCCTTTTTACACAGCGTGCGAATGATCGGCATCGTCAGCGTCGCCAAAGGGGGATAGGAGACGGCCGGATTTCCTGAATCAGCGGACGTGGCCGCCAGCAATGCTTCGCCTTTGTCAACCGTGGTGCTTATACACCGCAGTCATGACGATGGAGCGGGGGCGCAATGAGCATATTTGAGGTAGTCTTCAATTTGGCGGGTCTTGTGCTCGGCCTCGCCCTTGTAGAAGTTCTATCTGGCCTCGCCAAATTGCTCCGAGAACGCAATCGGCTCGAAATTGGCGCGTTGGTGCCTCTGCTCGGTATTTTTGTGCTTTGCGATGTGACGTCATTCTGGGGGCAGGCTTACGAGTTGCGTGATCTGATGCCAAGTGTTTGGCCAAGCCTTGGGGCGGCTCTAGTTATAACGAGCATCTACTATCTGGCGGCATCCCTGACAGTTCCGTCGAACATCAGCACGCAAGCGGATTATGATGCGGCTTATACCAACCTTCCATGATGCTGACTCATGTAGGGGATTCCCAAAGCGGCAAATTTCTGAATCTATGGGCGCCGATTGGAGGGCATGGCCATGGGTGCAGCGATTGGACTGCGGGACGACTTTG
>NZ_JABBFV010000015.1 GCF_012927105.1 Sphingobium psychrophilum
CCAGCGCGATGATATTTTCCCGCCGCAGGATGTATTCGCAGCGTGCCAGCTCCAGCACGAGCATTTTGTTGAGGCCTGGAATGGCCGTGAAGTCGAACGTGTCGAAGCTTTTCACCGCCGGGAGCGAATGGCACGCAGCACATCAAGCGTGTCGCAGCCGGCAAAACATTTGAAGAGCAGGCACTTGTCACCGACCCTGATGGACAGGCTGGGTCTGCGGTCATCATGCGCCGGACATAGGCACATGGCGCTCACGCCGTCAGATTTCCCGCCTAGACGCTTCGCGAGCCTGGCAAGCTGCAGTTCTGCTTCAGGGTGATGTTGGGCTAGGGCGTAGGGCATGGAGAATTCCCGAAAAAGTGGCCGAACCACCTTCTCCACCCTTCCCTCTCTCCTTACGGGCCGGCTCGCGCTGCCATCCCGCTTCGTCCGGTCGAAAGGACTTGCGATTAGTCTTCGATCAAGCGTCAGCTTGCATTTGATAAATTGCCTGAAAAAGCGGCGTAAACATTGAACAAATGCCAGCAACCCTGAAGTCGTATGTCGAACGCAGGGATGCACAAAAGCTGGGTCTACGAGCAAGAAAATGAGGGGTACGATATGGCGTCTTTGTTCGAAGAAGTCGGAGAGGTGAGGGGGCAGGGGGACGGATCGGCTTTCGCCTTGTCGATGCGAATGTTTTTCAAACATCCAGCTATGGTGGGCTCGGGCTTTCCGGCCAGCCGCTGGATGGTCCGCACCATGCTTGCTCCACTCGACTGGAGGGCTATCCGTACCTTCGTAGAATATGGACCGGGTGCCGGCGCGTTCACGCGTGCTATTCTCGACCGTCTTGCGCCGGATGCCAAGTTGGTCGCGATCGACACAAGCCCAGACTTTGTCGCCCATCTCAAGGCCTCGATCACGGATCGGCGCCTATATGCAGTCACCGGTTCGGCTTCCAGCGTCGAGGCGATCTTATCGAAACTAGGACTGCAGCAAGCAGACTGCATTCTTTCCGGGTTATCGTCGAACATGAAGCGCGCTCAAAGCTGCTGGTAACGCGAGAGCAGACGGGCGACGGGCTTCTCGCGAGGGGCAGGACCAGTCGCAAGACGGCGCGGCTGGAGCTTGCCCTAGCCCGGCATCTGGCGCTTGCCATGGATGATGCCCCGCGCCTCGCGTCAAGCGACCGACTACTGGCGGCACTCGAAACCTCGGGGCTAACCCCCGCTCAGGAGCAGGCCTTGGCTCAACTTGCGGGCTCGCGCGATCGGCTAATCGGCGTTCACGGCGTTGCCGGAGCTGGCAAATCGACCCTCGTTCGAGCGATGGCCGAAGCCGTTGATCCTGACATTCGGATGCTTGCCCTAGCGCCCACATCCTCCGCTGCGGCAAATCTGGGAGACATGGCGGGAATAGAGTCGCGCACCGTAGCGAGCCTCATCGCCGGCGGTGGACACGGTATCGATAGTCGCGATGTGCTCGTCATAGATGAAGCCGGCCAACTTGGGAATCGGCAAGCGCTTCGCCTTCTAGAAATCAGCCGCGACACCGGCGTAAGGCTCCTTCTGCTTGGTGACAATCGTCAGACCGGCGCGATCGAACAGGGCAAGGCGTTCTGGTTATTGCAGCGGCTAGGACTTCCGAAAGCAGAACTCACCGAGTCGATGCGGCAGCAAACGCGTCTCATGCGGCATGCGGTCGCGCTGGCCCGAGAGGGAGACTATGCCGGGTCAATCGACAGCCTCGACAAGGTCGTGAGCGGCAGCGGTCCAGATGGCTTGGCGCGCGATCTCGTATCTGAATGGACGCGGCTCAAACGTGAAAACCGGGATAATACGAACATTCTGGTTCTCGACAATGCCAGCAGGATCATCGTGAACGATCAGATCCGTTCTACCCTTCGGAGGGAGGGCGTGATCGCCGCTCAGGATATGACGCTGCAGGTTCTAACGCCTTCGCCTTTGTCTTCTGAGGAACGACGCATGGCTCGCTTCTATTCCAGAGGCCAGGTCGTCATGTTTAGCCGCGATGAAGCGCGCCAGGGTATCGCACGGAAGGCCGAGTATCGCGTCGCTGGGCTCGGCCGGGAAGAGAATGGCAGACAGGTCGTTCGTCTTGTGGACGAGCTTGGCCACACGATACGATGGGATCCGCGACTGACGCGTGCCGCTCAGATCAACGTCTTTAACGCCGAGGAGCGAGGCGTCGCGGTCGGCGATCGAATTCAGTGGCGCCTGGCGACCAAGGACCTTGGGCGTAAGAATGCGGAGCGCGGGACAGTCATTCAGCTCGATGGTCCGATCGCGAGCATCAGGTGGGATCGGGCCAAGGACGTCCAATCCGTCGATTTGACCCGCTTCAAGACTTGGGATCATGGCTATGCCGAGACCGTATATTCTTCGCAATCCAAAACCTACGCCCGCGCCTATATACTGGCCCCAGTAAACTCGCCGCTCGTCAACGGCCAGAATTATTACACCGCCATCACCCGCGCGCGGTTCGGCGTGAAACTTTGGACGGAGGACCCGGAGAGGCTCGCCGACAGGCTCGTCCGCCGAACGGGCGAAAAAAGATCGGCGCTCGAAGGGCTGGGTCGGCTTGACCTTAGCCATGCAGAGGCGATTCGCACCCGTCATGGCGATCGCCTCCGGGTCGCCCGGGCCAAGACTGACGCGGAACGCCGGGACGCGACATTAGAACCGCAGATGCCTATTCGTCGCGGCAGTATCGCTGACGTGGCCCGTTCGGCAACTGATGCGCTGACAGCACTTGTGCAGCGGGTGCTGGCCAAGGAGCGGTCTGGTGAAAAGGACCAACCCACGCAGCAGCCCGATCGCGCCAGAGACGACAAGCCTTATCGCGGACACTCGCGTTGAGTGCGAAACGTTCTGGTCTTGCCTCTTTGGTGGCGCTGGGCGTTATTAGCGCCCTGAGTAGAAGGTCGTTCGTCGTCCGTCGGATCGTCATGCCAGTGGTCCTGATCGTTGCCGTGACGAACCCGGCGTGGTCGAAGAGCCACGATGTTGTGCCGAAGTCGAATAATCATGACGCCATAATCGCAGCGTGTGTTGAGAAAGCATCATCCGGACGGATCTGGCTGCAGCAGACGCTTATGGCCTTGCGAAGGCAGGAAGGTGGTTGGATCGGCGCGGAAGTACGCAATGAGAACGGCACGCATGATCTTGGACCGATGCAGGTAAACAGTTGGTGGGTGCCTCGGATTGCTCGTTTGATCGCGCGCAACGAGAGCGAAGTGAGGACATGGTTGCGGGATGATGCATGCTTCAATGTGAATGTAGCTCGCTGGATATTTCTCTCAGCGCTTCGTGATACCGGTGATTTCTGGAAAGCAGTTGGCATCTATCACAGCCCGACGCGCTGGCGGCAAATTCGATACGCACGAAGCATCTCGGCGCTAATGGGTAATCGCTAGGTGGTTAGTCCCGGCATTGATCGTTCAATTAAGAGGAATTTGTAAATTCATTAAATTACCTGGCATTTACAGGTATATTATACACGCGGAGCATTCCAAATGACGATTTTAGGACGACTGCTTGAAAGGGGCATAGCGGAGTTCGACTTTCATTGTTCCGGTAATGTGCGATTTCCAACTATATTTATTAACGTCCAGAAAGAGCATTGATAGAAGACGTGATAATTACAGTTATCACAGGTCCATATTTGACGGCTCTTTATACGGTGCGCTACACATCGCTCCGATGGATCAGCCCTCACACCTCGACGACAACGCCCTATTGACGGGGGAAGCCGTGCCAGCGCCGACGGCGTCGGCCGACGATCTTTCCTGGGCAATCGTGAAGATGCGCGCCGGCGAGCCCATCGTCGTTAACGAAGCGCTGATCGCCGCATATCAGGCAGCGTCTTCGCCCCACAGCATCCGCGCGCTCAAGTCCGACCTTGAGGCGTTCGATCTCTGGTGCCGGCGTCACAACCGCATATCGCTCCCAGCAACTCCGGAGACCGTGGCGGACTATCTTGACGCCCGCGCGGAGAAGGGCAGCAAGCCGGCCTCGCTTGGCCGCTACAAGGCGTCGATCGCCAGGATCCACCTGCTGCTCGATCTCAAGGATCCGACGCCGGCGTCGCTGGTGAAGCTCCGACTGCAGGCGATCCGTCGCCGGCTTGGAACGGCACAGAAGCAGGCCCGGCCGCTGCGGTTCAAGGGGCCGGTGCGCAATGTCGAGCGCGATGAGCCCCGCGGCCTGAATGTGCGGGCGCTGCTCGAAAGCTGCGCGGACGATCTTCCGGGCCTGCGCGATCGCGCGCTGCTGTCGGCCGGTTACGATACCGGGCTTCGCGCCTCGGAACTCGTGGCGATTCAGGTCGAGCATGTCATTGAGGCGATCGATGCCGAGGCGCGGCTGTTGAGCATCCCGCGCAGCAAAGGCGATCAGGACGGGGAGGGGGCAACCGCCTACCTCAGCCCCCGAACGGTGCGGGCGATCGCAGCCTGGCTGGAGGCGGCCGGGATCGAGAAGGGGGCGGTGTTTCGGCGCGTGAACGTGCGGCGCTACAAAGCCAAGGCGGCAGTGCGGGGCCGGTCGATTGACAGCATCTCCGGGCGTGAGACCTGGGATCTGCGCAAGGCTCTGTCAAAGCGGGCGGTGCCAGCGCGGGTCGAGTACGATGTCGGGGAGGGGGCGCTTCACCCTGCGTCGGTCGGACAGGTCTATCGAGCGATGATCCAGCGGGCCTTCGATGCCGGTGCGCTCGCGGATCTGACGGCGGACGATCTTGCTCGGCTGCTCAAGGGGATCAGCGCGCATTCGACGCGGGTCGGGCTCAATCAGGATCTGTTTACGAGCGGCGAGGATCTTGCCGGCATCATGGACGCACTGCGGTGGAAATCTCCTCGTATGCCGCTTTCCTATAACCGGAATTTGGCTGCGGAGCACGGCGCCGCCGGGCGGCTAATGGCGAAGATCGGGTGACCATCGTTAAGACGACAAGTAGTTCAACCCGCGCATCTCAGTGCTTTGCGCCCATCAGGGTGGCGCGTGGCGTAGCGCCTAGGCCACGGTGAACAAGGAATCAGCGCCGGGAACAAGTTCGGATTGGGTCGCTGCACGCCCGAGATCCCGAATCGTCCCAGAAGGGTGAAAGAAGGCAGCGCGGCATGCGCAACTCGCTCCACTGCCGACCGTTCCGCTTCGGCGAGAAGGCACCGGGGGCGAGAAAACGAAACGCGGGTAAAGGCGTTGGCAACGGCTCCTTACGCATCGCGGTTAAGCCCCCTGCAGCAGCGGTGTCGCTGCCGCTGCGCGTGCGACAGTAACGCTGAATCCTGCCGGGCTGGTCGTCATCGTGACTTTGGCATCCAACTGCTTAGCGAGCGCCGCCACGATCGTGGTGCCGAGGCCACCATCGGCCTTCGGCGGCTTGTCGGCATCTTTGCCGACACCATTGTCCGAAACGATCATCGTCCAATCGTCCTGATCGATCGCATAGCGCACATCGATCGTTGCTTCGGGGTGATGAATGGGAAAGGCATATTTGAGCGCATTGATCACGAGCTCGGTGACGATCAACCCTAGGCTCACTGCCTTCGCTGACGGGATCATGCCGGTGTCGGAGCTCACGGTTATCGTTACGGGCTGGCTGTCGCCGATCATCGACGTGCCAAGACCGGTACATAGCTTTTGGAGATAGTTGCCGACCTCGATCTGGTCGATGCCATCGGACATGTCGAGATGCTGCTGCACAGCCGCGACCGACATTACCCGTTGGTGCGCATCCTGGAGATGGAAACGCGTCTCGTCGGAGGAAACCGCCCGCGCCTTCAGCATCAAAATGCTGGCGATGATCTGAAGGCTGTTGGCGACGCGGTGCTTCATCTCCTGCAGCAAAACCTCGTTCTGCCGCCGCAATTCTTCCGAGCGTTTAAGCAGGGCTTCCTTCTCCTGTTCGATCGCGCGCCGTTCGGTCACGTCGCGAAAAGCGAGAAGAATCGCCATGGTATCGCTCTCGTCGTACAGGACTTTGCGGGCGTTAAGCAGCATGATGCGGTGGCCAATCACCGGAAAATCGTGATCGACCTCAAACCCGTCCATTGCTACTCGTTCAGGCAATATCGTCTCGAGCAGCAACCGCAGCGCGGGAATGTCCCATTGCCCATGGCCAAGAGCATAGAGCAGGCAGCCCTGCGTCTGCCCAGGCGCAACCTTGAAAATCTCGTAGAAGGAGCGGCTTGCCTCAAGCACCCGTAGATCGGCGTCGAGGACGAGAAAGGGCTCGGGGATCGTGTTCACAATCGCATGAGCGAGCAGATTCGCCTCTTCGAGGTTCCGCACAGGAAGTGTTGTCGGCACTCCGGTCAGCCCGTTGCGATGTTGAGGGAATCGGCAAACGTCATTGTCCGGCCTTGCACTTGCAGGCGAAGGCACGATGATCCCTCTGTCACAGGACGCCTGCAGAGGAGGTCGGGTGATAAATCAACCTACCACGCTGCCGACGCCTTGCCTATGCTTACCCTATTTTAGGCGACGACATTGGATCTTCGAGCTTGCTATCGGTGGTCCCGCATGCGCGCTCGGTCATCCGATCGGAGCGACTGGCCCCATGCTGATTGGCACGCTTCTCGACGAGCTGGAGCGTCAGGAAGCCAAACGCGTGAGTATCGGACATTCTGGTCGATCATTGCCGTGGCAGTCTTTCGCCAAGTCTAGCAATGCTCCGCGCATGGCGTTGAGCGCATCGGCCTTCCGACCGAGGTCTGCGGCGCGCGATTCCGCCAGCGCCTTGACCTCGGCGCTGGCGCGATCGCGATCGGACCAGAGATCGAGCAACACGCGGATTTCCTCGATCGGAAATCCCAGATCCCGGGCATTCGCGATAAACTGCAGGCGATGTATGTCCGCTTCCGAATAGTCACGATATCCGCTGTCACGTCGCGGTGGCGACGGGATAAGCCCGATCTTCTCGTAGTGGCGGATCATCCGCTGCGAGACCCCGCTCGCCGCCGCCGCGCCGCCGATGTTCACAGCTTTACCCGATTGAGACGCAGCGCGTTGGTGACGACGCTGACCGATGACAGGGCCATCGCGGCAGCGGCGATCACTGGCGACAGAACGATGCCGAAGACTGGGTATAGAAGCCCGGCGGCAATGGGGACGCCAGCCGCATTGTAGATGAAGGCGAAGAACAGGTTCTGGCGGATGTTGGCCATCGTCGCCTCGCTCAGCCGTCGCGCCCGCACGATGCCATTGAGATCGCCCTTGAGTAGCGTTATTCCGGCGCTTTCAATGGCAACATCGGTGCCCGAGCCCATGGCAATGCCGACGTCCGCTGCCGCCAGCGCCGGCGCGTCGTTCACCCCATCGCCGGCCATGGCGACGACATGGCCTTCACGTTGCAGGCGCAGGACGACGGCGCTCTTTTGTTCGGGCAGCACCTCTGCTTCAACCGCGTCGATGCCGAGTTTCCGGGCCACCGCCTCGGCGGTCGTCCGGTTGTCGCCCGTCAGCATGACCACGCGCACGCCCTCCTTCCGCAAGGCGACCAGCGCCTTCGCCGTAGTCGTCTTGATCGGATCGGCAATGGCCAGGATCCCGGCGACCCGGCCGTCAATGGCGGCAAAAATCGCCGTCGCCCCGTCCGCCCGCAACTCATCGGCCCTTGCTGCCGCTGGCGACACGTCGATGCCACTCTCTTGGAGATAGGCCGCGCCGCCCAGAAAGATGCGCTTGCCGTCCACGGTGCCGACCGCGCCCTTGCCCGTGGGCGAGTCGAAGTCGGAGACCTCGGGAACTGGGATGCCACGATCCTTCGCGGCCGCAACGATCGCGAGCGCCAGGGGATGCTCCGACGCCCGCTCGACGCTCGCCGCAAGACGAAGAAGATCGTGCTCCGAAAAGCCATCCATCGCCACGATGCTTGTCACCGAAGGTCGCCCTTCGGTCAGCGTGCCGGTCTTGTCGACGACGATCGTATCGACCTTCTCCATACGCTCCAGCGCCTCGGCATTCTTGATCAGGACGCCAAGGCCCGCACCCCGGCCGATACCGACCATGATCGACATCGGCGTCGCGAGGCCCAGGGCGCAGGGGCAGGCGATGATCAGCACCGCGACAGCGGCTACAAGGCCATGCGCCAGTCGCGGCTCCGGACCCCATATCGCCCATATTGCGAACGAGAGCAGCGCGACGCCGAGCACCGCCGGGACAAACCAGCCCGCGACCTTGTCGGCCATGCGCTGGATCGGCGCGCGCGAACGCTGCGCGTCCGCCACCATCTGGACGATCCGCGCCAGCATAGTATCGCGGCCAACCTTGTCGGCCCGCACGATGAGCGATCCGGTCTGGTTCATCGTTCCCGCGACCACATGAGCATCGACAGTTTTCGTCACCGGCATGGATTCGCCTGTGACCATCGACTCGTCGATCGAAGAGCGGCCATCCTCAACCACGGCATCCACGGGCACCTTTTCGCCGGGGCGAATGCGCAGTCTGTCGCCCACGGCGATCAGGTCGACCGCGACTTCCTCGTCGCCACCGTCTGCCATGATCCGGCGGGCGGTCTTCGGCGCGAGATTGAGGAGCGCCTTGATCGCACCCGAGGTGCGCTCGCGGGCGCGCAATTCCAAAACCTGTCCGAGAAGCACAAGGACGGTGATGACCGCAGCGGCCTCGAAATAGATCGCGACCGTACCGTCCATCATGCGGAACGCCGCAGGGAATATGCCGGGTGCGAGCGTTGCCACCACGCTATAAGCCCAGGCGACCCCTGTTCCCATCGCGATCAGCGCAAACATGTTGAGGTTTCGCGTCTGGAGCGATGCCCAGCCGCGCTCAAAAAACGGCCAGCCCGCCCAGATCACAACGGGGGTCGCCAGCGCGAACTGGATCCAGCCCGATATCCGCTCGGAGACGAGGTGGTGCAGTGCCGGGAACAGATGCCCGCCCATCTCGAGCAGGAACACGGGCACAGTGAGCGCCAGAGCGATCCAGAAGCGCCGCGTCATATCGACGAGTTCGGGACTGAGTCCGGCCTCGGCCGTCGCGACCTCGGGTTCGAGCGCCATGCCGCAGATCGGACAGGCTCCTGGTCCCGGCCGACGGATTTCGGGATGCATCGGACAGGTCCAGATCGCGGTCGTAGACACTTCCGGCTGCGATTGCCCGCCCTTCGAAAGATAGCGTGCCGGGTCGGTAACGAACTTGGCGCGGCAGCCGGCACTGCAGAAATGATAGGCCGTGCTGTCATGTTCGGCGTGATGCTGAGTCGTCGCCGGATCGACGGTCATCCCGCAAACAGGATCGACGGCTTGCTGAGAACCCGCGGGATCGACCGCATTCTTCGCGTGACCCGCGCAGCAGACATGATTTTGGCTGTCATGTGCCGTGGATTTTGGCTCGGACATTCCCGTTCTCCTTATCGACGCCCCCTATCTAGGGTTTGACATCGTGTCAGGGTCAAGGGCCGCGAGTAATTATCTATTTGGCGGCGAGGGGCTTCATCGCGGCGAACTGGCCGAATACACGTACCGCTCATCTACGCCCCTGTCGCGATCAGCGCATCGCGCTGCAGATCAACGGACTGGCGATCGACCTCGCGGCGTTTGGCCGACTGGGCAAGCCGGAGGAGATCGCCGACGCCGTGCTCTGGATGAGCACCGACCTTGGTGCGTTCGTCACTGGTGCATCTATCTCGGTCGATGGCGGACGGTCGCTCTGACCGCGACAAGGCGACTCTGATAGCGTTCTCGAGAGCACATAGGCCATTCTCAAGGTCCTGGGCGGGCTTCCCCACAGAGCGGTCCGCATTATTTGCTCCGTAAGGTCTGATTGATGCCTGCGCGCTCAGCAGCTGGCTGGATAGCAGAATTGGCTGCTCCACGAGAACCAATCCGACACTCGGCAAATGGAGTGACTGTCAGTGTGGAGGGGGCAGCTTAATCTGAAGAGAATCGAGCGGCCTGATGTAGAGCCCCCAATAGGCCTTCAGCGCAGCGATCATCAGTGGAATGGCGCCAAAAATGATGAATATCAGATCGGCGGGTAAGCGCATCCATTCGAGCTGCCGCGCGATATTGCTGCCAGTGTAAGCGATGCTTCGTGCGTGCCAATAGCCATGTTGCAGCACATCCCATACCTGCAAAACTCCGGCAGGGAACAAGCTCAGGATTACCATCAAGGCGAGCCCGATGTTGCTCCCCCAGAACCCGATGCGGACGTATCTCTCGATGCTCGGCCAGCGCGCGACGTCAGTCGTCTGGCGTAGCACAAACACCATCAGGGCAAGGGCGAGCATGCCGAAGACGCCCATCATAGCGGCATGGCCATGATTGGGCGTCAGGATGGTTCCAACCTCATAATAGCTCACGATCGGCAGATTAATCATGAATCCGAAGACTCCGGCGCCGAGGAAATTCCAGAATCCCACGGCCATGAGGAAATAAAACGTCCATTTGTGGGGTAGCGCCGAGGCGACGCCACTTTTGTCGGTTTCGCTGCGCGTCGTGCGGACAAAATCCCATGCGTCGAGCGTCAGCAATGTCAGAGGCACGACCTCCAGCGCGGAGAAAAGCGCTGATGCCGCCATGTTGATCTGGGTCTGTCCTGAAAAATACCAGTGATGCCCCGTCCCCATCAGCCCGCCGAGGAAATAGAGGATCGCGTCGAGATAAATTACCCGCAGCGCTGTGTTCCGGCCCGTGAGGCCCAATTGGAACAACATCAGCGCGACTACGGTGGTTGCGAAGAATTCGAAGAATCCTTCAACCCACAGATGGATGATCCAGAAGCGCCAGGTATCGACCACGGTAAAGTTGGTCTTGGCGCCAAAAAAGAGGGCGGGAACGTAGAAGACGGGGATGGCCAGCGCGCCGAACAGAAACATCCGGGCGATCGGCCGTGCATGGACGTTGGAGACCTGGCTGGGCCGCGCAATCCACCAGAGCAGCGCGAACCACGCCAATAGTCCCACAACGAGCAGATACTGCCAGAAGCGGCCGATCTCGAGATATTCCCAGCCCTGGTTTCCGAACAGGAACCACCAGTCGCCAAGCCACCCGGAGATGCCCGCCCATTCGCCAAGGAGACTGGCGCCGATGACGATGGCGAAAGCCGCGAACAGAAGATGGATGGCTGCGGGCAGCCAGCGGGGTTCGTCGGCGCGCAGCGAGCGGCCCAAAAACAGCGCGGCGGCTACATAGGCCGTTGCGATCCAGAAGATTGCGGTCTGCAAGTGCCAGATGCGCATCAGGTTGCTCGGAAAGATAGTCTCAAGCTGGAAGCCGTAGAAACTTCCTGGATCGGCGCGATAATGCGCAACCGCAGCACCTACGAGCGTCTGCATCAGAAACAGCAAGGAAACGACAACGAAGAATTTGACGAGGGCGCGCTGGCCGGGGCTTGCCTGTCCCGGGATCACCTGCGGCGTGGCGCTATGGCCCCGCGTAATCCAGCCCAGATAATCGAATTTGCCGAATGCAAGCAGTACTGCCGCGATGCCGCCGAGCAGGGCGATCAGACTAAGCGTGCTCCAGAGGAGCGCCCCGGCCGGAGCGACATTGCCAACGCCGGGATCATAGGGAAAATTGTTGGTATAGGAATAATCCGCCCCAGGCCGATCGGTGACCGACGCCCAGGCCGTCCAGCAGAAAAACGCAGTCAAGTCGCGCAATTCTGCCGGATCGGTGATGAGCTTGGGCGCGAGACCGCCGTTGCGCGCTGGGTTGATGAAATAGGATGTCCAGCGGGCTGTCTGCGCGCGGTAGGCAATAGCCTCCGGCGCAGTCAGGCGAAGAGTGTTGCTGGCAGGATCGAAACGATTGGTTTTCAGCGTGACGACGACCTGACCGCGGATCGACCCTGTCTCGATAGGGGTAAGTGCGTTCAAAGCCTTGGCGAATTGTTGTTGTGCCAGGGAGGTGGCTAGGCTCTCACCAATCTGATGCAGCGTTTCGGCTGAAAAATCAGGGCCAAGATAGGCCCCATGTCCCCAGATCGTGCCATTGTCCATCAAGCCATAGCGCAGAAATATGGCCTGTCCCGAGCGGATCTGATCACCTGTGAACAGGGTCTCTCCGTGAGCATCAATCACGGTATCGGGGATGGGTGGCGCGTTCCGGTAGGAGAGCATGGTGATCGCCAGAAGCCCCACAAAGCCAAGGATCATCACCATCAGGACCGATCGCAGCCACCATTTCGACAAGGGGCTGACTTCAGGATCAAATTTGGGTTGGGCGGCTTCGTCCATTGCGCGTCTCCTGGCGAAACCGAAGGGTTAGAAAGAGTTGAACGGTCCGGCACACGTTCAACATCCGAAATGGGCCCAGCTGACCGTAGACTGATAGACGCCCCGCCATTGGCGGTTGAAGGCAGGGCAGCGCGGAGAGTGGAAGGTGCCTCTCATAAAGAACAGCCGAAAACGGCTGATGATGATCGCAGTTCGCATGCGCTCAGCTTACGGTTGAGACAGTTGGGTGCTCGAACAATATCGTGAGCAGCAAGGCTCCATCTTCAATGCCTTCGATGCCATGCTCCTCGCCGCGATCGAGATACATCCAGTCGCCGATCTCCAGGATGGCCTTCGCGTCTCCGAGCAATACATGCACTCTGCCACGCAGGCAGTGGAGCGTCGCTTGCCCGGCAACGTGGTGCGGCGGGATTACGGCGCCAGCGTGCACGAGGAGGTGGATCGCCTCGAAGGCCTCGGTTTTGACGAGGGCGGTCGTGTGGGCATCATCTCCGCCCACACCCAAGCCTGAGAGATGTACGATCTCGCCGTGCTGCGCGTGATGAAGTGCCATGATCAATTATCTTTCTACCGTTGTCTGAAGCGGTCAATGTCGGCCTGAAATCCATGCGGGCGGGTCGCTGGCAGGAAAGGATTCCCGCGATGCCTCGTCGATTGCGTCGGACTCGGCTTGGCTCTCTTGTAGCTGCTCCACCCTCTTTGTTACGGCCGTTTCCAGCGCAGCGCGTTGCGCGAGAATAGAATCCGTCATCGGTGCGGTGCCTGCAAAATGCTGGGCGACCGCCGCCGCCACATGCGCCGCTAGCGATACATCGGATCGTCCGTGGCAAAGCGCATGGACGGCGTGCGCGACCGCCTCGATGCGTTCAGGATCTATCGATCTGTTTTCGGTATCAGGCACAACGGTCGGACTCCTTCATCGGCTATCTAAAGTGGCGAAAACCCGCGGCTTCCGGCAACCGCACCGATTACGGTAACCAGGCTGAGACCAAGTAGAAGGACATGCGCGCGGTGGAGCAGCCTGAACGCTCCATCCGGAGATCTTGCCGCCCAAACCTCGAACCGGCGACGCAAGATCAGCGGTTCAACGATAAACAGCACCACAAAGAAGATCGACCACACGCATAGCATGGCGTGCATCCACCAGAAATGGAGATCACCGAAGCGATCCCACATTCCTCCGCGCTGGATCATCCACAGGCCGCTTGCGCCCGCGAAGAGAAGCCAGATGCGCGCTTGCGGCGCGAACCGGCTTTCAATGCGGTGAAAGGCAGTCAGCCGCTCCGATGACGGCAGGGCTTTGACCGACGGGATGACCACGGTGGTTGCAAACGCAACCCCGCCGATCCAGCAAATGACGGCCAGGATATGGATCATGCGCGCGATGGTGAGGTCATCCATGTCGGTCGGTCCCTTCAGGCGGCGAGTAGTTCGTCGGCGGGGCCGAAGAACTCATAATGAATTCTGTCCGATGCGACGCCAGCGAGCGACAAGGTGGCGACGAACGCGCGCAGGAACGGTCGCGGGCCGCATAGGTAATAGTCTGCTTCTTCGATCGGCGTATGGGCCGTGAGCCACGGCTCGTCGATCAAGCCATCATGGTCATAGTCCCGGCCCGCAACGTCTTCTGCCCGTGGTGTCTGGTAGAAATTCGTGACGCGGATGTTCGGGTGACCGGTTGCGAGCGCGTGGACGTCATTGGCCAGTGCGTGGGTCGAGCCATCCAGTGTTCCATGAAGATATTGGACGGGAAGGTCAGGATGCTGTTGCGCTATGGCTTCGAGCATTGCCACCATCGGGGTCAGGCCGACTCCGCCGGACATCAGCACGACCGGGCGTTCGGGATTGTCCGTCAGGAAGAACTCGCCTGCGGGCGCGGCCACCTTGAGCACGGTGCCGGGCTTCGCCTGGTCGTGCAGCCAGCCCGAGGCGAGACCCATCTGCTCGCGTTTGACCGAGATACGATAGGTCTCGCCATTGGCTGCTTGTGAAATGCTATAATTGCGTTTGACCGGAGGATGCCCGGGAATCTCGAGCCAGAAGGTCAGATATTGACCGGGCTTGTGGCGAATAACCGGACGCCCATCGGTGGGGCGCAGGATGAACGAGGTGATGACGCTGCTCTCGGGACGGACCTCGTCGACCGCGAACGTGCGCCAGCCCGCCCAACCGCCGTCGGCCGTGCTGTGCTCCTTGTAAAGCCGCTCTTCGCGTGCAATCAGGATATGGGCCAGGAACCAATAGGCTTCGCCCCAGGCAGCGAGAATCTCTTCGGTGGCGGCATCGCCGAGCACGGCCTTGATGGCACCGAGCAGCGCTTCACCGACATGGGGATAATGTTCGGGCAGGATCTGCAGACCGACATGCTTTTGCGCAATCCGCTCGACCGCTGGGGCAAGAGCGCCCAGATTCTCGATGTTCGCCGCATAAGCGAGGATCGCGGCGGTCAAGGCTCGTGGCTGTGACCCCGCGTCACCATGGTGCGACTGGTTGAACAGGTCGCGAATCTCGGGATTTTCGAACATCCGCGCGTACATCTCATGGACAATATCGAGACCATGGGCTTCGAGTGCGGGAACCGTGGCTTTGACGAGCGCGATCGTGCGCTCGCTGAGTGTCTGTGACATCAACGTCTCCTGTCGTGATAATGGGGTAGGCTGGGGCGGGCGGGGTTAGCCGCCCGGCGGTTCACTGTAGAAATCGACCCGCATCTTCATCGCGCCGATTGGTTCGACAAAATGGGGCTGTTCGGGAAGCAATGGTCCCGGGGTGTCGGGATCAAGCAGAAGTTCGGAAGTCGGCTCGAGATAGGTCAGTTTCACTGTGCCTTCGAGCACGCGAACCATGCCCCAGACCCCGGCCTTGGTCGTGTGTCGCGCGCGCAGCGCCGCAGGGAGGCTGGTCTCGTCGAACACCGGGGTTGAGCGATAGGGTTCGGCCATGTCAGGCTGCCAACCGAATGTCGTCGGCGTGGTCCGGATAGGGCGCCACCGCCGCATGGTTGACCGGCAATCCGGCTAGTTCGTTTGCAAAGCTATGATTGATATCGCGGTGATGTGCCTCATCGGCGCGGACCAGGAGCACCACGTCGCGCAAGGTCGCATCGTCTCCAAGCTTCCAATAATGCCGCGCGATTGCTGGCGCCGGGCCATTGGGGGAACGGCCCTCGTCAAGTTCGGCGAGATAGAGCGTGTAGCTGATCACCGCCTCTTCCTCGAAATATCCGACCACGCGGTGTGCGGTCTTGGCGCTGACCAGGTAGAGCGTGAAGAAGGCGAGGTAGAAGACCCACTGAACGGCCAGAATCACGAGCCGCTCGAACATCGTCGGCTTGGCCACCTCGATGAAGGTCATCAGGTGCATCCGTTCGTTCTCCGCTTCCTCCATCAAGGTGCGGATCCAGCCCTTGTCATCGCACATGCGCCGCAGGCAACGCAGGTGCGTCAGCGTTGCGCCGACCATGCCCGGCACCGCCGCTACAGTCTCAAGCACGATGGCACGGTGGCCGTAGCGCTTGGCGAAGAATGTGTCGGCCGTGAACCGCAGTATCTTGGTGAAGGCCAGCGCGATGCGATCGGACGGACCGCGCGGTTTGCAGTGGACGCTAAGGTCAACAAAGGGAGCGGTTGGCATGACGGATTCCTTGACGGTCAGGCCGCCGCGCGGTCTGGTTTGGTTTTTGTATCGAGCTTGAAGAAGAGCGCCAGTTGCAGGCTTTCTGCGATCCGCGCGGCCTTGCTCTGCAGCGCAGCGGCTGCACCGGGCTCCAACACCTCGGCCGTGGTGCTGTTCCAAAGCGCCAGCCAGCGCTGGAACAGCTCGGGACTTATGCGCGTCCGGTGCTTGAGATGCGCGGCCACGGGGTTGCCCTTGTAGCGGCCAGTGGTCAGCATCACCGACGACCAGAAGGTAACCAGCTTGTCGAGATGTTCGGGCCAGTTTTCGATCGCATCGTTGAAGATCGGACCCAGCGATTCGTCTTCGCGGACGCGCTCGTAGAACAGGGAGACAAGCCGCTTGAGGCCTTCCTCCGTGATCTCATTCCCGTCGTCCATCGACCGACTCCAATTCATGTATCGAGAATGCATCTATAAGGCGGCTTTGAAAGATGCAAGAGAAATGCATATATGAATGCAAGGAGATTGCATGCGGCTTACGCGCTACACGGACTATGCCCTGCGGGTGCTCATTTACCTGGGCGCGCGGCCCGATGCGTTGTGCTCCATCGCCGAGATATCGCGCGCCTATGACATCTCGCAGAATCACCTGATGAAAGTGGTCAACGATCTGGTGAACGCGGGCTATCTGGCCAGTGCACGGGGCCGCTTTGGCGGCATCAAGCTCGCCAGGCCTGCAGTGGAAATCAAAGTGGGCGCGGTCATACGGCACACCGAGGATGGTTTCGACCTGGTCGATTGCGGTGAGTGCATCATCGCCCCGGCTTGCGGGCTGACGGGCGCTTTGCGGCAGGCGCTGGCCGCGTTTCTAAACGTGCTGGACGGTTACACGCTGGCAGATCTCATCACAAAACCGGCAGAACTTGGGATGCTATTTAGCGCCGCAAGGAATCGGGATTTGCCCCAGACCGGTTAAAATGGGGTGTTGTGGCCATTGCGAACCGCCAAGCCGGTTCAGCGATGCTTTGCCATATAGTCTGCAAGGACGATCGCGTGATTGTGTTGCTCGTCATGGGCTGCGTACAGCAGAATGCCGGGCCCCCGATCGAGCAGTGACGCCAGTTCAGTGACCGCAGCGCCGTTGGCATCCAGCTCCTGGCAATAGCGGCGGTTGAATTCAGCCCAACGCTGCGGATCATGACCAAACCATTTGCGCAGTTCAGTACTCGGGGCGATACTCTTGCACCACGACGTTAAAGCTGCCGTGTCTCGTCCCAGACCGCGGGGCCAGAGCCGGTCGACAAGGATCCGGCTACCATCGCTTTCAGCGGGAGGAGCATAGACGCGTTTGATCCGGACTGGGGGTGGGATAGCCATGGGCCCGGCTCAGGTTTTCGTCTCGGCGATGCACTCTTCCGTGCGCTGGATATTCTCGACATGGCTGGCCCTCATCTCGCTCAGAGCAGCATGCAGAATATCGTCGCGCACGCGTGGAAGCAGCTCTTCTAGCTTGCGCACCACCCAGGCCTGGCCGCGATTGAGGAACGCGAGTCGTTCATGTGAATCGGCGATGGCCATGGCCTTGTCATAGAATGCGCCACAATGCGTAGATGGGATCACCCCAATACGCTTGATCTGGGCAGACAGCATCCCGCACCACTTTGCTTCATCCTCATAGACCGCCTTTATCAGATGCTTCGTCGGCGGATGACGGGCGTCGTTTGCGCTTTCGAGGGTAACACGCGCCCCTGCGCGCTCGGCCTCTAGCAAGACATTGAGCGCGGCAGCGATCTCGTCACGGCCACCATAGCCCATGTAGATGTCATCGCCTTGGGATGCATAACATACAGGGGAGGCAGGCTCGTCGTTCATGACGCAATAGCCGCAGCGGCCCGCAAACCGGTTCTAATGCGCGCCATGACGCCTTCGTCGGCCTTGGTGGAATGCACGGCATAGGCAGAATAAGAGAACTCGGGACTATCGGGCACCAGCGCGAGCCGGCCTTCCTCGAGATAGGACCGTACGAAGCCTTTGCGGAAGTAACCGGTTCCACCGGTGGCGAGGATATAGTCGAGGGCCAGCGGACCGTAGCTGATTGCAACGACGGAATTGGGTTGATCGGGATACGCCGCCTGATAGCTCGCAGCGAATTCTTCGCCCCAGTCGATAAGGACATGATCTTCAGCGCCTAGCACCCGATCGGTAGGCGTGGTGCGCACCAACACCAGTTTTTCTTCGAAAAGCAGTTCTGCAATCACACCGGGGCGGCGTGGTGCGCCATAGAGGATCGCGACATCGAGAGAGCCATCCTGGACCTGCTCCATGAGACTTCCCGCGCTATCGATCTGCGTGCTTACCGCGAACTCAGGACATTCGCGGCGCATCCACAACAGCCAGTGACGTAGCAATGGGCTCCACAAGCTGAGCTCAGCGCCGATGGTCACCACGCTCTCGCGCCCGGGAGGCAATGCGACCGACCTGCGCGCGCGCTCCCACACTTGCACAAGGGTAGTCGCAAATCGCAAGAATTGCTCCCCGGCCGGGGTAAGCTTCGCGCCTGATTTGTTACGGATGAAGACCGGCCGATCGAGCTGCTCTTCGAGCACGCGGATTCGGGCACTCACCGCTGTCTGGGTGAGATTGAGATTGGCAGCCGCGTTCACAAACGTGCCCGTTTTCACAACTTCCAGAAATGTCCGCGCAACTCCGATATCCATCCAGCACTCATTTTCTGGTTAAATAACAATTATATTCATTTGCATGATGACAATAGCAGGAGGAACGAGGGGTCGGCAAGGAGGCACGCCACCATGAAATATCCCGGACCGATCCGGCCTGCTCCGTCGTCGCGCCCTTTTCGCCGCTGGTGGCCGATCCTTTTAACGGTCGCGTGCGCTGCAGGAGGGCAGCTCATATACTGGCTTTGCGCGAGCGAAATCGTCAGTGCGGATACGATTACATTGGCGATCGTGATCGCGGTCCCGGTCGCGGCGTTTTTCCTCGCCGACGATGGCGCCAGGGCTCTTTTCCGCCGACCTACAAGCCAACAAGATGCCGTGCCGCCCTTAAAGCGCTCGTTGCTTCCACCAATCGGTCAAATGACAGACCTTCCTGTCGCCGGCGCGAAACGGCCCAAGGCAAAACCTCACAGCACGCACCTACGCGATGACCGGACGGTGACGAAGCCCCTCGCGATCGACGGTAAAATGCGTGATCCGACAGAGCGTGGAAGCAGCATGCCGGCATCGCCACATATTGGGCATCATCCATGGAGTTAACTGTCATGCCATTTACGCTTCCCCCACTTCCCTTCGATCGGTCCGCTCTTGAACCTGTGCTCTCGGCTGAAAGCTTTGACTATCATCATGGCAAACATCACAAAGCCTATGTCGATAAGGTCAATGGTTGGATCGACGAAAAGGGTCTGGCGGGTAAAACGATCATCGATATTGCGGCGTTTGTGAAAGAAGGTGGTGACAAGCCGCTGTTCAACAATGCAGCCCAAGTCTGGAATCACAGTTTCTTCTGGCAATGCCTCGCACCCATGGACTCGACCAAGCCGTCGGAGAAGCTCTTGAAGATGATCGAGAGCGACTTTGGTTCGCATCAAAATTTAATTCAAAAACTGGCGGCTGAGGCTGTCGGTCACTTCGCGAGCGGCTGGGCCTGGCTGATACTCGAAGGAGACAAGCTCAGGATCACATCGCTTCACGATGCCGATACGCCGATCGTGCACGGCATGACGCCGTTGCTGACCATCGATGTCTGGGAACACGCCTATTATATCGATTACCGCAACGCACGACCAAAATTTGCACAAGAACTGCTGTCTAAAGTGGTCAACTGGGATTTCGTTTCGCGCAATCTCGACGGGGCGGGTGCGGCTCGGGTCGACCAGACCCAATAAGCGCCTCGGTTTTTTTTCCGGAAAAATATCGCTGCAAACAACCAATAACATTCGTTTGTTGGAGGCGTATTGCGCGCGGATAAGGAGCCAAGCAAAAATGAGGAATGAGCATGAGTATTCAGCTCGGACAATTAGCGCCTGATTTTGATCAGAACAGCACCGAAGGACGCATTCGTTTCCATGAATGGCTTGGAGACTCGTGGGGCGTTCTCTTCAGTCATCCCAAGGACTTTACGCCGGTTTGCACGACCGAGTTGGCCGAGGTTGGTCGGCTCAAGTCGGAGTGGGACAGGCGAGATGTCAAGGTTATCGGCCTCTCGATCGATCCTGTCGAAGCGCACCGCATCTGGGAGGCCGATATCGAGTCTACTTAAGGGCAGCAGGTCAACTTCCCGATGCTCGCTGACAACGATCAAACGGTCGCGCAGCTCTATGGCATGATCCATCCGATGAGCGATCCGACCGTCACCGTGCGGTCCGTCCTCGTCATTGATCCGCTAAAAAAAGTCCGCCTCATCCTCACATATCCGCCAAGCACGGGGCGCAATTTCGTCGAGATTCTGCGGACGATCGACAGCCTGCAATTGACCGACCGACGCAGCGTCGCGACGCCTGTGAATTGGAAGCCTGGCGACCCAGTCATCGTCTCTCCGAAACTGTCGGACGAGGAAGCCTCGCGACAATTCCCACAAGGCTACGCGACGCTCAAACCATATTTGCGGATCGTCGATCTCGAGGGAGGTTCGGCCGGTGAGCAACCCGCTGCAGCCTGAATCAGTCGTACAAGCCGGCAATGATGATATCGCCGATTTGCTTGAACGAAACCGGCAATGGGCGGGCCGGAAGACCCAAAGCGACCCTCGCTTTTTCGCACGCCTCGTCGGTCAACAGAGCCCGCGATATTTCTGGGTGGGTTGTTCAGATAGTCGCGTTCCAGCAACCGAGATTGTCGATCTCGATCCAGGCGAAATGTTCGTCCACCGCAACATCGCCAATCTCGTGCCGGCCAGCGATACCAATTTCAACGCCGCTCTTTTGTTTGCCGTCAATGTGCTCCGCGTCCGGCATGTTCTGGTGGTGGGGCATTATGGCTGCGGGGGCATTCGCGCGGCTCGAAATGCCGTTGCGAACGACGCAATCGGTTCGTGGCTTGCACCCGTCAGAGCCCTATACTGGCAACATCGCACTGCGCTTCATGCTTTACCGGATGAGCAGGCACGCGAGGATCGACTGTGCGAGCTCAACGTCATCGCCCAGGTTGAGCAGGTCTGCGCCAATGCTGTGGTCGAGCAAGCATGGCGAGATGGTCACGACCTGACGGTACATGGGCTTATCTACGCTATCGGCGACGGCCTCCTGCAAAGTGTTTGCGAGCCAGTCTCGCGCATCCCCGTGGGTAAGGCTCATGTCCGCGACGATGATGATGACGAGAATATATTGTGAGCGATCAGACGCTCTGTGCTGCAGGAACCTCGAACCTGGCCCGAGAATGCCGGGATCTCGCCCACCTTTGCGAGGCGACAAGCGCGGCCAGCCGGGAACTGGACGGTCGAATTGCCCGAACGGTATTTCCCGGACTGGTGGATCTGGAAGAACTTGAGATAGCGGTTTGGCGCTATGGCGACGGTAGCCGCGTTCGCGCGCTACGATATTCCGGCGAGAAGGCAGCGGCGGCGACCCTCGTTCCACCGGGCCACTGGATGGAACGCGATGCGGATCTGCCCGATCGCATCTGGATCTACGGGCCCGGCAGCGACGATGCAGTTTCGGCGAGGCATGTTCTGGAACCGCTGGCGATATCCGCCGCGTGCTTGCGCATGCACGCGCGGCTCAAGGGGATGTCACCGTCAAGGTGATTATTCTCATTCCGTCATTTTGATCATCATCCCCCTTCTGGAGAAAGAGAAATGCTCATCACCGTCTATCACGGCGTTGACGTCGGTACCGCCAAAGACAAGGGCGCAATGCATTTTGACGCCCTGCCTTCGTGCGGTGAAGAGGTCGAGATCGACCGCAAGGCCTACGTCGTTGGCAGAGTGTGGCATCTTCCGAGCGCCCGCTTTGCTGGCGCGAAGCTCGCCATTCTGATAAACGAGGCAGTCGATGAAGCGATCATGTCGCGCACGCCTGCCTTGGCCAGCGCCTAGACCGTGCGCTCGTGGCTTATATCGCCGCAGTGGCTACCAGTTCTGGTTGTCGGCTTGGCTACCTCCGCAGTATATGCTGGCACCCCTGAGCATCCGGCCGCTCCGACTTTGCGGTTCGCGGACATTGAGACAGCTTTTGGCCAAACGGACCAATTGCCGGCAGCGCAAGCTGCTGTCGCCGCCGCCCTACCGATCGGCATGCCGCTACCGGATGCCCAAGCGATATTGGTGCGTGCTGGTGCGTGCTGGTGCGCGCTGCCAGCTGCAACGCCGTAATCCTGAAGTGATCGAGTGCGTCTACTCCCAGAGGACCACTATCGATGATTATTACGCTGCGGACATCGTCTGGACGACGGCGCTGCACGGCGAAGGCGCGCGGGTCGCACAAATCTCGATCCGTCGCGAACTTGATAAGCACTGATTCCCGAGAGGCTTCTATGCCGTTCTACAGTGCAGTTTCTGGCGCTTTGCTCGACGGACTGACAAAACGGGCACGACCGGTTTCCGATTGGCGATGCGCGCTGCGTGCCTTCAACAGATCCTGGCGGGAAAGAATGCCGACGACGCGGCGGCTGCCCGGTTCGACGATCGGTATCCGGCCGACCCCGGAATCGACCATGAGGTCGGCCACCACGCCGATCGGCGTCGCGGGGTAGGCGACAAGAAGCGATGCGTCGGAGAGCGTTTCGGCAAGGCTGGTATCGGCGGGATGCTCGCCAACCTGCCACCGCAAGGCATCCGTTCGGGAGACGAGGCCAAGCAGCGCATTATCGTCATCGACAACGGGATAGCTACGATGATCCGCACCATCGGCAAAGAAGGTTGCGGCCGTAGCGATCGTCATTGTACCCGGAAGCGTGGCGGGATCGCGTGTCATCAATTGAGCGGCTTGCACGAGGTCCAGTGGATCAACGCTGTATTCCTGGAGAATGTGGCGACCCCGCCGCGCAATTTTTTCGGTCAGGATCGATCGACGCATCAACAGGACGCTGACGGCATATGCGCAGGCTGCCGCCGTGACGGTAAGCGGCAGAGCGTCGAAATGGCCCGTGAGTTCAGCGGCAAAAAGGGCGCCGGTAATGGGCGCCCGCATGGCACCACTCATGATGCCTGCCATGCCGATCATGGCCCAGAAGCCGGGGCCACCTGGCAGGAGATGTCCGAGCAGACACCCGGCCGCGCCGCCCAAAATCAGCAACGGCGCCAGCACACCGCCCGATGTCCCCGAACCCAGTGCTACGAGCCAGACGACCGCCTTGACGACGAGCAGCGCAACGACGACCCGCGTTGTCAGCGACCCGTCCAGCAAGGCCTGGATGCTCTGATAACCTGCGCCCAGCACATGGGCATCGATCAGGCCGCCGAAACCAACCACGATGGCGCCGATTGCCGGCCACCACATCCAGTGAACTGGCAGTCGGTGAAACAGATCCTCGACGCGGTAGAGGGATGTCGAGAGCAGGGCCGCCTCGAGTCCCACGACAATACCAACGCCCGCCGCCGCCGCGATTGGCCAAAGGCCCGTCGGGGTGAGCGCGACAAACGGAAACATGGCGCCGCTGCCAATCAGCCAGGGGCGCCATGCAAACGCAACTATAACACCGACCACGACCGGCACGAAGCTGCGGGGTTTCCATTCGAAGAGCAGCACCTCGATCGCCAGCAGAATCGCGGCGAGCGGCGTACCAAAGATCGCCGTCATCCCGGCTGCGGCGCCGGCCACGAGCAATGTCTTGCGCTCGGCCGCGCTCAGATGAAAGCATTGCGCGAACAGCGATCCGATCGCGCCGCCGGTCATGATGATCGGTCCTTCCGCGCCGAAGGGGCCGCCGCTGCCGATCGATACCGCAGACGAAAGCGGCTTCAGGATCGCGACCTTGAGCGACAACCGGCTCTCGCCATACAAGATCGTCTCGATCGCCTCGGGGATACCATGCCCACGAATTTTATCGGAGCCATAGCGGGCCATCAGCCCGACGATCAGGCTCCCGATGATCGGAATGGCGATGATCCACAATCCGACGGTGGTATCGGTTATAGACACCGATTGCGCCGAAAGCCGCCCAAACCAGAACAGGTTGGTAGCGATCGCGATCAGGCGGATCAGGATCCAGGCGCCGAGCGCGCCGCCCGTGCCGACGACGAGCGCCATGGCGGCGAGCATGAGCATGCGCCAATTCGCGCTATGGTCGGCCAGACGATGTGTTTCTGATATGGCTTTTGCTGCGGACGTCATGAATCGCCTTTGATACGGGGTGGGCGATCCGTTATATCGCAGTGCGATATAATTCAATGGGTGAGATGGGGTTGCATGACAAATAGCGTTGCGTTGACGGATGAGGATTACATTGCGCTGGCCGACTTTCGCCATGCGTTGCGTCGTTTCCAGGCATTCAGCGAGGCGAATGCGACGAATGTTGGTCTCACGCCCCAACAGCATCAGGCCTTATTGGCAATCCGCGCGGCGTCTCCGGCCGAGGTGACCGTCGGCATTATCGCCGAGCGGCTTATCCTCAAGCCGCATAGCGCAACCGGACTGGTTGATCGACTGGAGGCGCTTGAGCTGGTTACCCGGCACGAGGCAAGCGTCGACCGCCGTCGGGCAATGCTTCGGCTCACACCTAAGGCGGAAACGATGCTCGCTGCTTTATCTGCGACCCATTGCGAGGAGATCCGTCGGCTGAAACCTCTCCTTGCGGATCTATTGGCCAAATTCGGTTAGGGTGGCTCCACGCAGGTAAATCCACAAAAATATTGCTATTAACTGGCAATAATACTCGTTTGTCTTATGCTCATGTTACCGTCAACCTGTTCGCATACGAATTGCCCCCCAATAAACGCGCCCGGAGAGGATTCTGCTTTGGCAGACCGGAGCGCGCGGGGGCCACAATGTTGAGGTTGTGCAGATAATGACGAAAACCGACTCTCCAGGGCACATCCAGATCCTGGGACAAAGGTGTCTCGCTCGGGAGTGTCCCGCCGCGAAGTGAGCGAAGGGCGCCAGCGCAATGACTGAGAATCTTTCCCCGGGGCGCCCTGCTCTGGAAACAATCGCTGCCTCGCATGGAGTCGCGAGCGATACGGCCTTCGGCGCGGTAACGCCGCCGCTCTACATGTCCAGCACCTATACGTTCGAAGGCTATGACCAACCGCGTGCTCATGATTATGGCCGATCCGGCAATCCTAGCCGCGATCTGCTCGCCGACGCACTTGCAAAGCTTGAGGGTGGCGCGGGGGCCGTCATTACCTCGAGCGGGATGGCCGCGATCGATCTTCTTCTTGGTCAATTTGGCCCCGATGATCTCGTCCTCGCGCCTCACGATTGCTACGGCGGCACCTATCGCCTGTTGAATGCGCGCGCCGAACGCCGCCAGTTTCAGGTCGTCTTCGTCGATCAGTCGAATGACAGGGCACTCGATGCCGCGCTTGAGGACGTGCCGGCCCTCGTTCTGATCGAAACCCCGAGCAACCCCCTCATGCGGATCGTCGATATAGCGGCGATCGCCGCCAAGGCCAAAAGTGCCGGTGCCGCGGTTGCTGTCGACAACACCTTCCTTTCGCCCGCGCTGCAGCGACCGCTGACGCTCGGTGCCGATTACGTCATTCATTCCACGACCAAATATCTGAATGGCCACTCCGACGTTATCGGTGGCGCGATCATCGCGGCTGATCCCGCACAGGTCGAGGTGCTGCGTAAATGGGCGAATGTCGTCGGCTCCATCGGCGCGCCCTTTGACGCCTGGCTCACCTTACGCGGCTTGCGTACGCTGTTTCCTCGCATCGAACGGCAGCAACTGACCGCAACCGTGATCGCCAATCATCTCGAGCATCATGCTGCAGTGGCGCGGGTGCATTACCCGGGTCTCAAATCCCATCCAGGCCACACGATCGCCCGCCGTCAGCAAAGAGGCTATGGCGCGATGCTCAGCTTCGAGCTTGTCGGTGGTGTCGAGGCGGTCCGTCGCTTTATATCGCATGTTCGTATGTTCACGCTGGCGGAATCGCTCGGAGGCGTCGAAAGCCTCGTCGCACACCCTGCGACGATGACCCATGCAGATATGGGTGATGAGGCCCGCCGCATCGCTGGCATCAGCGATGGCCTGCTGCGTCTGTCGGTTGGCCTGGAAGATGAAAGGGATTTGATCGCAGGGCTCGATCTTGGGTTGTCCGCATGTTGAAGCGACGACTCACCGCCGAATTCGACCACTAGGCGAAAGGAGGCGAGCCATGCCCACAGCTGTCATACTCATCGATCTACTGGGGCTAATTCTGATCGTTCTGGGATTCCATCTGGCGTTCCGCCAGAATCTGGTGCGCCGATGGTGGTCAGTGCTGCGCCATGAATGCCATGCGCCGGCTCGCTTAACCGCTGACCGATGAGGATCCCGCCCGCTATGCAATGCGCATTTCTGGAGTGATGATCCTTGCTTTTGGTGTCGCGATAACCCTCCTGTTCACGCTTTCCCACCTCCGCTGAGGTCGCTGGTGATGTTCACCCCAAATGCGCGTGGAGACGTACCGCAATATATTTGCGCTATGCCATAAATATTTTGAACTTCGGAGACCGGCTTCCGTGAGGCAATAGGCGCTCGTCTTCGGACGATGTTCTCACAATGACCGTCGCTTTTGCCGTCGGTCTGTACAGCGACGCGATAGCCATCTTCATGCCAGTACAGACTAGCGCGGGCGCAGCGCAGCCCTTCTTCGCGATCGACTCTCAGAAGTTTCTCTTTTCCTTCAGCAGTTATATTGCTGCAGCGGCTACGCTTGCGATCGCCTTTTCCGCAAGCTTGCCGCGCCCATGGTGGGCACTTCTCACCGTCTACGTCACCGCGCAACCTATGGCAGGGGCCTTCAGGCCCAAGATCTTCTATCGTCTCGGCGGTATAGTGACGGGTGCTGTGGTTACGGTCGCGCTAGTTCCGAACCTGCAGAATTCGCCCGAGCTTCTGATATTATGCCTGGCGGCCTGGACAGGCTTTTGCATCTATCTTGCCGTTCTCGACCGTACGCCGCGTGCCTTCCTGTTCCAGATGGCAGCGTTCAGCTCAGCCGTGATCAGTTTCCCTTATCTCGACGACCCGGGTAATATCTTCACCACAACCATATCCCGGGTCGAGGAAATGACGGTGGCCATCGTGTGCGTTTCGATCGCGCACGCCCTGCTCCAGCCATGGAGCGCCACCCCGGTCATCCGCAGCAAGGCGGAAGCGTTTCTCGCGCATGCGTCCCGCTGGACCGCCGAGGCGCTTGGAAGCCGCCATACGGCGCTGGAATATGAGCATCGTCGGACCCTTGCCGCCGACGTGACCGAACTTGGCATGATCGCCATCCACCTTCCGTTTGATCAACGCGCGGCGCCAGCAACGCGACGGTTGGTTCTGAGCCTGCAAGAACGTCTGGCAACGGTGCTGCCACTGGCATCGGCTGCAGCAAACCGGCTCGACCTTCTGCGGGAGCTTTCGCCGCTCGACGCCCCGCTTGAGGCGCTGATTGACGACGTCATCCTCTGGCTTGGGGGCGTGATCGACACGCCTGGCGCTGTTGAGCGTGCGCTTGTTGATCGGTGTCGATCCCTGGCAGCTCTTCATGAACAAACAGCCGACTGGGAGGGGCTTTTGGTCGTCAGCGTCTGCGAGCGCGTGGCTGAGTTTCTGGAAGCGCTGGATGACAGCCGCCGGCTCGTCCAGCAAATTGGGGGTGCGCCCGAAGGGCCACAGCCTGTCACGCCGGAAACGGTTAGCGAAAGCTACCCGCTTGCGCGGGACCATAGCGTCGCGGCGCTTGCTGGGCTCGCAACAGCCACGGCGATCGCGCTCTATTGCGCAGTGTGGATTCTTCTGGCCTGGCCCAATGGATCGGCCACGGCTGCCTTTGCCGCGTTAATCACCTGCTCGTTCGCGGTGCAGGACGACCCGGCGCCCGTGATTGGCCGTTACCTTGGCGCGACGCTGATGACATTCCCTCTGGCGGCGCTCTACCTGTTTGCGATCTTGCCGCGTGTCGATGGCTACGGAATGCTGATCGTCACTCTTGCGCCAGCGCTGCTCTGGATGGGGTATATCCAAGCCGACCCGCCGCGGTCCGCACGGGCTTTACCGATGTTTTCCTGTTTCATCGTCGGCCTTGGTTTTCTGGCGCGCTTTCAGGCGGACTTTGCCGTGTTCATCAACACCGGGCTTGCCCAGGTGGGGGGTGTCGTGACCACGCTCGCCGTGACCAAGTTGTTTCGTTCGACCAATGTGCTGTGGACGGCGCGCCGGATCGTACGGGGAAATTGGGCTGATCTCGAGCAACTCGCTAACATTCGCAGACCGTTCGAAGCCGAACGCTGGACGGGCCTGGCAGTCGATCGGCTGGGACAGATCGCGGCGCGCATGGCGGTTGCGCCCGCCGGCGATGCGCTACACGAGACCGATGGTCTTGCCGACCTGCGTATCGGCCGGAACATCATCCCGATCCGGCGCGCGCTGGTCGCCGTGCCCCATGACGTCCGTCACGCCCTCGGCATGGTGCTGTCTGAGACATCCTCCTTATTTCGCGCGCGCCGACAAGCCGGTGAAGCCGTGTCACCCCCGGTGTCTTTGCTTGAAGCGATCGATGCAGCAATCGACGATATGCTTGCGAGCGCGCAGCTTGCGCCACGCCATCAAGCGCTGCTGGCGCTCGTCGGTATGCGGTGCAACCTGTTCCCGGCAGCGCTGCCTTTCGAGAGTGCGCGCGCGCGATGATCGAGGAACTGCATCTCTTTGGCATCTATATGCCAGCCGCGCTCGTCTGGGCGGTTGTAGCGGGAACCCTTGCTTATTGTCTTCGCAATCTGCTGCAGCGCCTCCCTTTCTCCCAATTGCTTTGGCACCCGGGCGTTCTCGAGCTGGCGCTGTTCGCGACGCTTTGGTGGGCTCTGACCTTCCTTGCCGACAACTTCCTCTCCCGTGCTCTGGTATCCTGATATGATCCATCGTCGTTCCCTTCTGCGCACAGCGGTCACCGCGCTGGTGATCTGCATCGTGCTCGCGGCAATCTACGCCTTGTGGATGCGCTACCAGGTTGAACCGCTGACGCGTGACGGCAAGGTTCGGGCCGATCTCGTGCCGGTCGCCGCTGATGTCAGTGGGCTTGTCACCGAAGTGCGCATCCGTGACGATGAGGTCGTGCGCAAGGGCCAGATCCTGCTGGTCATCGACCGCCCACGCTATCAGCTGGCACTCGATCAGGCTGACGCGAACCTGGCGACCCAGCGGGTGAGCCTGGCGCAGGCCGCGCGGGAGGATCGTCGCAATCGTTCGATGACCGAGTTGCTGGCGGCCGAGGTGATCGAGCAGGGGCGGGCGCGGGTCGATGCCCTTAGGACTGGACTGGATCAGGCCATTGCCGCGCGCAATCTGGCGCGGCTCAATCTGGATCGTACCTATGTACGTGCGCCCGTCGACGGGACGGTGTCGAACATGACGCTACAGCCTGGCGTCTACCTGAACGCCGGAAAGCCAGCGGTCGCGCTTGTCTATGGCCAGTCGCTGCGGGTGGAGGGGTATTTCGAGGAAACGAAATTGCCCGCTATCCATCTCGGCGATCCCGCGAGCGTTTACCTGATGGGCGTCGCTGACGAAATCACCGGTCATGTCGAAAGCATCGCCGCCGGGGTCGAAGATCGGGAACGCGCCGGGGGGGAAGCACAACTTGCCAACGTCAACCCGTCCTTCACCTGGGTCAGATTGGCGCAGCGCATTCCTGTGCGAATCAAAATCGACAAAGTGCCCAGTAATGTCCGGCTGATCCCGGGCCAAACGGCGACCGTGATCGTTCATGCCCGCGCTGTCGATGTGCCCGTTCGCCGGAGCCTGCCATGGTGAACCTTCGCCGGCTGCTGGCGCCGCTCGCGCTCTTCTGCCTGTCCGCCTGCGCAACCGTTGGCCCGAATTATCGGATGCCGGACGAGGCCCTCGTCAACGCGCCAAAAGGGCAGGGCGCGTTTATATCCGGCGGGCAGGGGACCACTAACGATCCGCTACCCGATCAATGGTGGAAGCTATTCGACGACCAGGTTTTGAACCGTTTGATCGAACAAGCGCTCATCGCCAACACCGACCTGCGGGTTGCCGAAGCCAATCTTCAGCGCAGTGACGCGCTGCTCGCCGAGGCACGAACCGGTCGAGAGGTCGGAGGCACCGCAAATCTGGAGACGAGCTGGGCGCAGCCTTCAGCAGAAGCGGTCATGCAACATGTCCAACCGCCGGAACATCAGATCTACAATGGCGGGCTTTCGATCAGTTACGACCTTGACCTGTTTGGCGGGATCCGGCGCGGTGTCGAGGCAGCCACCGCCGAGGACGAAGCCGCGGTTGCCGCCCGCGATCTGGTCCGGATCAACGTCGCGGCCCAGACAGCGCAGGCCTATGCCGATGTCTGCAACGCCGGGCACGAGATCGCGGACCTTCGCCAGCTAATTGCTGTACTGGACGAAGACCTGCGCCTCACCCGCCTTATGATTGCGCATGGCCGTGCGCCGAAGTTCGAGCAGGATCGCCAGCTAAGCCTGCTGGCAAACACCAGGGCGCGCTTGCCCCGCATGGAAGCAGGCCAGCGGAACGCTGTATTCCGCATTGCGACGTTGATGGGACGGGTGCCTGCAGAATTCGATCACGGCCTGCTAGGATGTCACGCGCCGTTGGTGCTGCGCTCGCTGATGCCGGTTGGGGACGGACAGGGGCTGCTCAAGCGACGACCCGATGTTCGCGCGGCCGAACGCCGATTGGCTGCGGCGACGGCACGGATCGGTATAGCAACGGCCGCGCTCTATCCCGACATCAAACTCGGGGCTTCGCTTGGCTCCACCGGCGCTGCGACAGACCTGCTATCGTCGTTGACCAATCGGTTTGGCATTGGCCCATTGATCAGCTGGAACATCCACCGAAGCGCAATTCGGGCGCGAATTTCGCAGAGCGAGGCGCAGACACGCGCTAATCTCGCGGCCTTTGACGGCACGGTGCTGAGCGCCTTGCGGGAGGTGGAAAGCGCACTGAACAACTATGCGGCCGATCTTGTGCGACTGGAAGATTTGAAAGCGGCACGCGATGGCGCGGTACAGGTTTCCGAGCGAACGGCCGCTTTGCGGCGGGGTGGCAAGCTGGGAGGTCTGGTTGCGCTGGATGCCCAGCGCAGTCGGATCATTGCCGAGCAAGCCGTTACAGCCGCGCAGACCGATATCAATCGCGATCAGATTGCGCTTTTTTTGGCCCTCGGGGGAGGATGGTCAACACCGTCAAAGCAATGAGAAAACTGCACACGGCGGTTGTTCGCGGCCATGAGATCGACAAAATGCATCAGCCCTGTCTTTGACGGGGTGCAGCAGCGCCTGATCCTGTCTTCGCGCGTCGCGTTATCCAACCAATGTACCCGAGCACGACGAGAGCAGCTACCGCCGCAACGATTAGGAGGCGTTGACAAATTGACGTGTCCACAGGCGGATTGAGACGATGTGGATGAAGCCGAGGTAGCTGTCGGCGGTTTTATCGTAGCGGGTTGCCAGCCTTCGGGCATTCTTGAGTTTGTTGAAGCAGCGCTCGACCATGTTGCGCAGGGCATAGATTGCGGCATCGACGGGCAATTGGATGAGCCGGTTCCGCTTTGTCGGGATCATTGCGCTACCGCCGCGCTTTTCCATATCTTCGCGAATGAAGTCAGCATCATAGCCCTTGTCGGCGAGCAGCACCTTGGGCGCTGGCCCATCGGCATCCATGATCGGCAGATAGCCTTTGAAGTCGCTGACTTCTCCGCCAGTCAGCGCCACCGCTATGGGCAGGCCCAGCGCATTGATGCGGAGATGGATCTTGGTCGTAAAGCCACCTTTTGAGCGGCCAAGACCCTGACGCGGAGTCCCCCTTTAGCGCCGGCTGAACAATGATGTGCCCGGATTATTGTGCTGTCGATCATTTGCAGGCTGGGGTTGCCGCCCCCGCTTTCGTTGAAGGCTTCGAGCAGAAGCTCCCATAAGCCCGACAGCGTCCAGCGCCGAAACTGGCGGTAAACCGACGACCACTTGCCGAAATGCTCATGCAGGTCGCGCCAGGCAACACCCGTCCGCGCAATCCAGAAAATCCCATCCAGAACAAGGCGGTGATCTCGTGGACGCCGACCGCTGCGCGCACCGCGCTCAATCACGAACGGTTCAAGACAGGTCCATTCCTCATCGCTCATCAAACCACGGATCAAGACGGCCTCCCCAAAAGCCACCTTGAATCAGAACCTACGCGATTTGGGAATCCTCTTTGTCAACACGTCCTAGGCCGGTGGTTGTCACAATATCGGTCCTTTGTTTTAAGCTCCCCCGCGAATTCGGTTCCCTAAAGCTTTGTGTGCCTGTCGTTCAGTCGTTCGAGCATTTTCGTGATGGCAGTTTCGCCTCTGACACCGAGCGCTACTACGGCAACTCGAAGGACTTTCCTGTGCTCCGCTGATCCGGGGACAAGCATCGACGACCGCCGCGTCTTTGCGTCCCGGGTCTCATTCCACACGCGAGCGGCAACCAGTTCGATCTCCTGTCGCTCCGGCAAGCGCGTTTCGTTGATGCATGCCACGATCGCAGGATAGATGGCCAAGGTACGTGGCATTACGTCATCCTTTCAGGTGATTTCGATCCAGGAATTTGGCTCCCCGCGTGGATGGTAATGCGCCACTCTCAGACGAAGGGTGTGCATCGGGACTCGCGTTTCGTCCTTTTGATTTGTGGCGTTCGCGCCAGTCGCCGCCTTCGGCCCAAACGAGCATGCCCGCGATTGCGCTAAACAGAACCACCATGCGCAGGAAGTCGCTCGATCTGAGGGCACCACCAGAAACTGCCACGAGCAAAACCAGCATGGCTGGCGGCCCCCATTCGGGATGGCGGACGACCTTGAAGGCAGTCCAGCCCAGCCATGTAAGCACCAGTGCGGCTGCTAGACCGCCCAAGACTGCCGTGATTGCTTCGAAAGCGATATCAAGCATGTTCATCGAATGTGGACGGGTCAGTTCGCCACCGATTCCGGTGACTCGCTCGACCGCAATCCCCTCCATTTCTGCTTCTCATTATATATCGCGTTACGATATAAATAGCAAGACTGAGAGGGTGAAGTTTCTATCGTTAAGGAAAGGCGGCACCACAACAAGCTGAGCGAACCGACCTGAACGCTGGCAGCATGTCGGGCTACCGTGGTGTTAACGCACGCGATGCCCACGAGGAATACAAACCAGCTAGATTCTGCTAGCGCGTCCTTATGACAACGACACAGCATGCAGCCCTCAAAAGAGGTGCTGCCGACCTTGCGATCGATTTTGGAACAGCGAACACGCGGATCTATGTGCGCGGTTCTGGAATCGTGTTCGAAGAACCCTCGCTTTGCTGCTTCAGCGATGAGACCTGGGAACCGAAGTTGCTCGCTGTTGGTGAAGCCGTCACTCGCATGGTCGGTCGAACGTCGGGGCCGCTTCGCATAGCGCGTCCCTTGGCCCGTGGGGTGTTGAACGACATCGAAGCTGGCCGCGAAATGTTGCGCCATGCGATCCATGCAAGCATCGGTCGCCGTCGACTCCGATCACCGCGCGCGATCATCGGAGTGCCCGCCGATGCGACACATGCCGAGAGAACCGCCTTGGTAACAACCGCCAACGATGCCGGTGTCCGCGTTGTTGAACTGGTGCCCGAGCCGCTCGCAGCAGCGTTCGGGGCGGGACTACCCGTGGAAGAGCCGGAAGGTTCGATGCTCATAGAATGTGGCGCCGGGACGACGGAAGTCGGCGTGCTCTCACTTGGTGCACTTTGCGTTCAACGGTCGGTGCGTATCGGCGGGCATGCCCTAAACCAGGCTATCATCGATCATCTTCATTCCAGGCATAAGTTTCTGATCGGGCAAGAAACAGCCGAACGCGTAAAGCTGGAGATCTCTGAGCGACTCTTTGACGATCAATCCAATACGTCGGATCTGGAATTGAAAGGCCATAACGTTTTGTCGGGAGGCCCCGCTACTTTTTGTGTCAGCGCGCAAGAATTAATCGGCGTTATCGACCGCCATGCGGCTCTTATCGTAGACGTTGTTCGAGACGCTTTGAACGAGACACCGCCAGAGCTATCCCGCGATATTCATGATCGCGGGATCTACCTCAGCGGTGGCAGTGCCTCAGTGAAGATTCTTCAGCATGCTATAACGCAGGCGACAGGCCTGCGAACGCACGTCGCCGACGAACCCCTTCGCTGCGTCGCGAAGGGTCTTGGCGCTATGATGGTCTGAAGTCGGGCAGGGCTCGATCGCGCATCACTGAGTTTTAGCACTATCAGGCTGCTCGATATTCGCGATCGGCCGTCACGGCAGTTCGCCGTCCCGGGTCACCTTGACGATCCGAAGCCGTCGCTCGTGATGTTCGCGATCCGGCCAGAGAATCGATTGACCTTCTGCCAATCCGATCAGGCCTGCACCCACGAGCGTCAGTATCGATATTCGTCCGGCTTCGATGTCTGCGTCAGGCGGAAATACCAGCTTGAGGGTTCGGCGCGTGTCGCTCCCTTCATCGACGAATTCGACCGTCGAAAGCATCGTCACAATCCCGGTTGGCAGCTTTCCTGGACGATGAATTTTGGCGCGTTCAATCTCGGACAGGAGCAAAGCACTGACCTCCGGCTGGCGGTCTTCAATGCTCATAGCCAGGTCGGAGAGGCGGTCAGCTTCGCTGTCCAAAAGATGTATTGGGGGGCGCGCCGCGGGGCGGGTCATGATATGATACTTTCATGTGACGGGCGCGCAAATGCTTGCGCCGCACTCGTATGTATGTGTGTGAAAGGTAGCGACCCCGAACTCGAGCGGGAAGCCGCAAGGGAGTCCGGGGCTATTTGCCGGTCAGGAGTTGACCCGCGTGCGTGCGGACACGCTGCAAAAGATTGACGGTGCTCATCGTTTCAATGTGGAGGTTGATCCAAGGATTGTCAAACGCGGCACCACTTTCTCGCGTTCGAGCGATATTAGTTACCGATGAGCTCAAAATTATCCAAGTCACGCGCCATCAACGGCGGGGATGACATCTCCATCTAGCGCGGCGATTGCGGTTTGATAATAATAGGTATGTTAAATTGTTTAGGAGTGTGCCCTGTATGGTGACGACATCACATTTCGGAACAATGTAGATGTTCGAATTCCCGGCACCTTTCGCCCAAGGGGATTTGAGTGAATGGAAATCTACCGGCGAGGCGTCACGACAATGTCTATGGGTCAATCGCTTGATAATTTGGACCGCCAAGTTTCTTTTGGCGAAAAGGGCGGATCGAAACTTATCAATCGCGTAGCCGTCACAAGCAAACACAGCATGCATCGATGGGGGACCGTGCGCGGGCCGCGGAACGGTCTGTGGAGTAAGTGTTCACAGTGATGTAAAACTTTGAATAATATTGAAAATATGGAACTTCGATCATATACGTGAGGATATTGGATGTCGGCTTCGGTCGTATCGCCCTCCCGCAACCATCTGAAATTGCGATACCCCACCGGGGGTCGCAGCCTTCGAAGACCCCGCCCTTGAGGCGGGTTTTTTGCGTTCTACGGCGATCGAGAGGATGCCTGCGAGATCGCCGCGCACGTCGATCTTCAGTTCGCCACCTTCAGGCAGCAAGATGATCGCGTCGATGAGCGAACGAATGACCTCAGCCGCCTCGAACCGCTTATTCTCGTCGTCATGTTCCAGCGCTCGATAGAGATTATCAAGCTGCGCCCGATAATGGTGCGCCATGTTGGGATGGAGCAGGGGAGGAGGCTCCTGGGCCTGCGCGAGGCCTCGTTCAAGTTCCTTCTTGTGCGCTTCCAATCCAACCATCTTGGCGTTGATCTTGTCTGCGGCACCGCCCCGCAGAATCAGGTTCACCAGCATGTCGAGATCACGGTCAATTTTGACAATCTCTGCCCGCGCCGCCGCGATAGCAGCGCCAGCGTCCCCCCTCATGCGGTTCATCTCACTGGTGAACTCGTCACAAAATTCTGCGAACAGGGTCGGGTCCAATCGTGTGGGCACCGCCGCAGCAACTGCATTGCAGCACGCCGGACAGGAGATATTTCTGGCGCCGGCGTTCCCATAATTGCATGGTAGAACTATCCGATCGCACGATCTGGCAGGATTTTTGCCGTTCTTTGGCCGCCTGCCATTCGGTTGCTATCCGCCTGGCCGATTTGCCAGCGACATAGTCGCGCAAGATGCGCTGGATCACGCTTGCCTGTGCGTCATTGATGGAGCGGTCGCCGCGGATCAGGTCGCCGTTGTCATCGAGCCGTTTGACGACGTCATAGCCATAGCTGTTACCACCGCCCGACTTGCCTTTCTCGACCCGCCCGCGCAGGCCCCGCCGTGTCTTGTCGGCGAGATCCTTGAGAAAAAGGGCGTTCATCGTACCCTTGAGGCCGATATGCAGATGGGTGATCTCGCTTCCGTGGCGCCGATCGAGGAAGGCCGGTTCGACTTCAACCAGGCCTTTGTCGAGGCGCGCGTGCCGATCGGCAAGGCGAAGATCGTGGCGCGGCTTGGCCGGCAGGAAATGGGCTTTGGCAACAACACCGTGTTCGACATGCGCGAGGGCGCGAACACGCGGCGCTCGCTCGACCTGCTGCGGGTTATGGGCACAGCCGGCAAGTGGGAGGCGGGTTTCCTGACCGGCCATTCCGTGCTGGAGAAGCTGGGGACATGGGACGACGCGACCAACCATGATTTCGACCTGACCGGCGGGCATGTCGCGCGCAGCTTCGGTTCGGGCACGCATACCGGCCGTGCCGAGGCGTTGTTCGTCGCGAGCGACCGCGCTGCCCTCGCCTTCTACAGCGAGCCTGCCACCCGCGACCAACGCAAGACCCTGTCGTTGCGTTATGCCGCGAGGGCGAATGCCTGGACCTTCGATCTGGAAGGCGTCCGGCAATGGGGCGATTTCGGCAATCTGGACATCGACGCCTATTATGTGACCGGCACGGTCGCACATGGCTGGTCCGGCGGGTGGAAGCCCAAGGTTGGCCTGCGTATCGATGTAGGGTCGGGCGACAAGGACGGCAACGACAACAAGATCGGCACTTACGCGCCGCTCTTTCCCAAGCCGTTGACGTATAATGGCGATCTGGGACCGCATAACCTGACCATCGTCCAGCCGCAGTTGAGCATGATGCCGACACCAAAGCTGAACCTAGACTTCTCGGTTGCTGCACTGTGGCGCACTTCGACCCATGACGGCGTCTACAGCCTGGGCGGCGCGGTGCTGCGCCGGGGCGATGAGACCGACAGCCGTTTCTTCGGCAAGCGAGCGACGGCGGCGGGGCGCTATCAACTCAATCCGTGGATGCTGATCGGTTTCTACACCATCTATGGCGACGTTGCCGAGAAGTTTCGGCCCGGCCGCGACCTGTTCTATGCGACATCCTATCTGACGTTCCGATTCTGACAGCAAAAAGGGGCATCCGGAATATCCGGATGCCCCATGAGCGGGTCGACGAGAGGGAAGGCGACGCCGCTCAGACCCGTTCGAGCATCACCGCGAGTCCCTGCCCCACGCCGATGCACAGGAACACGAGCGCATAACGACCACGAGTGCGGTGCAACTGCTCCACCGCCGTCATGGCGATGCGCGCGCCGGACATGCCAAGCGGATGACCAAAGGCGATGGCACCGCCATTAGGGTTCACACGTGGATCTGCGGGATCGATATCAAGATCGCGCAGGGTCGCGATGGCCTGAGACGCGAAGGCTTCGTTCAGTTCGATGATGTCTACCCGGTCTAGCGCAATGCCCGTCAGTCGGCTGACCTTGCGCGCCGCTTCAACCGGGCCGACGCCCATGATCCGTGGCGCGACGCCGGCGGCTGCCATGCCCAGAACACGGGCACGGGGCGTCAGGCCATGGCGCGCCGCCGCCAATTCCGATGCAATCAGCATCGCGGCGGCCCCGTCGTTCAGGCCCGATGCGTTACCCGCGGTCACGGTACCGTCGGCGCGAACCACGGGCTTGAGCTTGCTCAGCGCCTCCAGGCTGGTTGCGCGGGGATGTTCGTCGTCCGCGAAAATGATGGGATCGCCCTTGCGCTGCGGGATGGCAACGGGGACGATCTCGGATGCCATGCGACCGCCGGCGATGGCTGCATCCGCCTTGTCCTGGCTCGCCAGCGCAAAGGCATCCTGCTGCGCGCGCAATACCTGCCATTCCGCAGCGACATTCTCGCCAGTCTGGGGCATGGTGTCGACCCCATAGGCGGCTTTCATAGCGGTATTGATGAAGCGCCAGCCAAGCGTCGTATCCTCGATCTTCTAATCGCGGCCAAAGGCGGCACCGGCCTTGCCCAGCACTTAGGGCGCGCGCGTCATGCTCTCGACACCGCCTGCGATCATCAATGCGGCGTCGCCGCTGCGGATCGCCTGCGCCGCTATGCCCACGGCGTTGAGACCGGACGCGCACAGGCGGTTGACGGTGGTGCCCGGCACGGTCTGCGGCAGCCCGGCCAGCAGCACGGCCATGCGCGCGACGTTGCGATTATCCTCGCCCGACTGGTTCGCACAGCCCAGCACCGTATCGTCCACCGCGCCCCAGTCCACGCCGGGGTTACGCTCCGCCAGCGCACGGATCGGGATGGCGGCCAGATCGTCGGCGCGAATGGTGGACAGCGCGCCGTTGAGCTTGCCAATGGGCGTGCGGATTGCATCGCAAATGAACGCTTCGGCCACGTTGGGAACCCTCAATTGGAGAAAAAATCAATGAGTGCGGTCGAAACGGCATGGGGTGCCTCGATCGGCGCGAGATGGGCCGCTTCGATCCCGACATGCTTCGCATTCGGAATAGCGCTCAACAGATGCTCGCCATGGCCCTCGAACGGAGTTGACGTGTCACGGATGCCGGTGACGACCAGCGTCGGCACCGGCACCGGCATCGCGCCCAGCCGGTCTACCAGCGCCATGTCTCGGATCGCCGCGCCGCAGCCGGCATAGCCCGCTGGTGCCATCATCAGCAGCCCGCGCAACACTGTCGCGGCGGTCGCCGGATGCTGCGCGCAAAAAACCGGCGACAGGAAGCGCCCCATGACGAGATCGGCGATCGACGCCATCCCCTCGCCCCTGATCTTTGCGATTCGCGCATCCCAGGACGCGCTGTCCATGGTGGCAGAGGTGCAGACGAGAGCAAGTGCGGTTACCCGCTGCGGCGCCTGTAGTGCCAGCTCCATCGCGACCATGCCGCCCAGCGAGACGCCAGCGACGGCCGCCCGTGCGATACCGGCCGCGTCCATCGTCGTCGCGACATCGTCAGCCAGCATCGACAGGCTGTAATCGCCCGTCGGGGCGTCCGACGCGCCATGGCCGCGTGCGTCGATGCGAAGCAGACAGAAGCGCTCGCGCAGCATCGGCAGCGCTGCGTCCCACAGGTCCATGTCGGTGCCGATGCTGTTCAGCAGCACCAGCGCAGGGCTATCCGTCCTGCCCTCGACCTTCCAGTAGATATCGGCGCCGTGCGATCGGGCAAAGGGCATCAGGCAGCCGCCGTCAGAGAACTAAGGTCAAGCAATGCCCCGGTCCTAGCGACGACATCCTCGATAGCGACGCTGGGCGCAGTCTCGATCAGCGTGAGGCCGCCGCCCTTGCGATCGACAGCGATGACAGCAAGGTCCGTGATAATCAGGTCGACGCAACGCTTGCCGGTCAGCGGCAGGCTGCATTCGGGCAGGATCTTGGGATCGCCATTCCTGGACATATGGTCCATCACCACGACCACGCGCTTGACGCCCGCAACCAGGTCCATGGCCCCGCCCATACCCTTCACCATTTTGCCGGGGATCGTCCAGTTGGCGAGGTCGCCATTGGCGGACACTTCCATCGCACCCAGCACCGCCATATCGATATGCCCGCCGCGGATCATCGCGAAACTGTCGGCGGACGAGAAGAAGCTGGAAGTTGGTAGCGCGGTGATGGTCTGCTTGCCCGCGTTGATGAGATCGGGGTCAGCCTCGCCCACATAAGGAAAGGGGCCGATGCCGAGCATGCCGTTCTCGCTTTGCAGCGTCACGTTGACGCCGGCGGGCACATGGTTCGCCACCAGCGTCGGGATGCCGATGCCAAGGTTCACATAATAGCCGTCCTGCAGTTCCTGCGCTGCGCGGGCCGCCATTTCATCACGAGTCCAGCTCATGCCATGATCTCCCTCGACCTTGTGGTCAGCTTCTCGATCCGCTTCTCGTTGATGGTGGAGAGTATGATGCGATCGACATATATGCCCGGCGTTTGGATGCAGTCAGGCTCGAACGTCCCTTCGGGCACGATCTCCTCGACCTCAACCACAGTTACCTTGGCGGCCGTCGCCATGTTGGGATTGAAATTACGCGCGGTCTTGCGGAACATGAGGTTGCCTGCCGGATCGGCACGCCATGCCTTGATGATGGAAAGGTCAGCGCGCAACCACGTTTCGCGGACATACTCCTCGCCCTCGAACGTCTCGACCGGCTTGCCTTCAGCCACCACCGTACCCACGCCGGTCTTGGTGTAGAAGGCCGGGATGCCGGCACCACCGGCGCGAATGCGTTCGGCCAGTGTGCCCTGCGGGTTCAGCTCCAGTTCGAGTTCGCCTAAGAGATACTGGCTTTCGAACAGCTTATTCTCGCCGACATAGGAGGAGATCATCTTGCCGATCTGTCGGCTTTCCAACAAAATCCACAGGCCAAAGCCGTCCGCTCCCGCATTGTTGGAAATGACGGTCAGATCACGCACGCCGCTGTCGCGAATTTCCGGGATCAGGCTCTCGGGATTGCCCGACAGACCGAACCCGCCCGACATGATCGTCATGCCATCATACAACAAGCCGTCCAGTGCGACCCGAGGGCTGTCGTATATCTTGCTTTTCATGGGATCTCCTTCAGCCCAGATCGCCGCCCGCCACGGGCAGCACCGAACCGGTGATGTAGGCGGCCTCGTCCGAGGCCAGAAACAGGATCGGGGCGATCTGTTCGTCGAGCGTGCCATAGCGCTTGACGAAGGTGGAGGTCGTCACCTGTTCGACCGCCTCCGCCATCCACGCCTGTTCCTGTACGCTGTCGCCTTCCTCGTTGCGCGCTACACGGCGGGCAGGCGCCTGGGTGCCGCCGGGCGCGGTGGCAACGACGCGGATGCCCGCATCGCCATATTCCATCGCCAGGCTCATGGTCAGCGCGTTGACGCCGCCCTTGGCCGCCGAATAGGGCAACCGGCGGATACCGCGCGTGGCGTTGGACGAGACGTTGACGATCGTCCCTGTCCCCCGCCCCAGCATTTCCGGCAGCACCGCGTGGCAGCACCAGAGCGTGGGCATCAGGCTGCGCCGAATCTCAGCCTCGATCTGGTCGGGCTGAAACTGATCGAACGGCCTCATGCGGATGGCGCCGCCGACATTGTTGATCAGGATATCGATGCGGCCAAAGCGCGCGACGGCCGCCGCCATTGCAGCGGCCGCGCCTTCGTAGGTTTCGAGGTCGCAGGTGAAGCCCGCGCAATCGGCCCCGCCCTCCGCCGCAACCTCATGCACGAACGCGGCCCGGTCGACGAGCAGTACCTGGGCACCCTCTGCCGCCGCGCGCAGGGCGACGCCGCGACCAATACCCTGCGCCGCGCCGGTCACGATCATGACCTTGTTGGCAAACCTCTCCCGAAATATCACCACCGGCTCCCTCAGATATGATAGACGTCAATGACCTGGTGGATGTAATCATCCTTCAGCACGATCTTCTTCTTGAGGATACGGGGCACCTCACCACTTATATTGAGCGTGACAAAATTGGTGCCGAAGAATTGCTGCGTCATCTGATAACGATGGCTGAGCGTATGCCAGTTGTAGCGCAGATCGACCTGCCCCTCCCGGCTCTCTACTATTTCGACATTGGCGATGAAGTGCGATGTCCGCGCTTCCGGCGTGCTGGCCGACGAACGCTCCGTGTTGAGGCGATAGACCCGATCTTCAAGCCCTTTTCGGTTGCCATAATAGATCAGCGAGATCTGGCTGTGCGGATCGGTGGTCAGGTCGTCATCGTCCGTCCAGGCCGGCATCCAATATTCGCAAGCCTCATCATAGCATTCCAGCCATGCGTCAAATTCGCGATCGTCCAGCAGTCGCGCCTCCCGATAGAGGAAGGCGCAGATGTCGGCATGGGACAGCGCCATGCGCGCCATTTCAAGGACCTGGCTCATTCCGCTGCCTCCAGCATCGGCTGGGCAGCCGCTTCGTCCTTGGTAAGGCCGTCGAAGATGATCTTCGCCCAGAATTCGTGCTGGCGCACGAACAGACCCTCGTCCTCGCTGCGTTCGCTCGACAGCAGCGGGGTCATACCCATCGCCTTCGCATTGCCGTCCGGACCGTCGATCCAGCGGGTCGCGCCCCGGCTGAGGTCGTTCCACAATTCGCCCGCGCCCTCATAAGCCGACTGGCAACTGCGAAATTCCTCCAGGTCGTCGGGCGTGCCCATGCCGGTGACGTTGAAGAAATCCTCATATTGCCGGATGCGGTGGGCGCGATCCTCGGCGCTCTCGCCCTTGGGGGCGTAGCAGTAGATGGTGACCTCGGTCGTGTTCGTGTCGATCGGTCGCACCACTCTGATCTGCGTCGAGAACTGATCCATCAAGAACACATTGGGATAGAGCGCCAGATTGCGCGTCTGCTCCAGGATGAACTTCGCCCTGTCGGCGCCCAAGCGATCGGACAATTGCTCCTTCAGATTCCAGACCGGACGGACTTCGGGATTGAGCACCTGCGTCCAGAGCAGGATATGGCCGTGATCGAAGCCATAGACGCCGCTTGCCGGTGCCTTCGACCAGCCGTTCGCGTCTACCGCCTTGGTACCGCCCTCGGCGCGGCGGCCCATGGTAGACTGATAGTTTTCGTGGACGGAACTGACATGATAGCCGTCGCAACCATTCTCCATCTGCATCTTCCAGTTGCCGTGGAAGGTGTAGCTGGAGCTGCCGACGAGCACTTCCAGGCCCTCAGGTGCCTGATCGACCATCTGGTCGATGATGACCTTCGTCTCGCCCAGATGCTCTTCCAGCGGCAGCACGTCGTGATTGATCGAGCCGAAGATGAAGCCACGATAGCTTTCGACGCGGATGCGCGTCAGGTCATGCGACCCGTCATGGTCGAAGCTGTCGGGATAGGCACCGATGCTCGCATCCTTGGCACGCAGCAACGACCCGTCCGTCTTGAAGCTCCAGCCGTGGAACGGGCAGACATAGAGCGGCTGGGTGCCGCGCTTGCGCCGGCACAGCTTGGCACCGCGATGCGCACAGGCATTGACCACACCGTTGAGGCCACCATCCTTCGCGCGGTTGAGGATCACCGGCGTCCGACCGATCCAGGTCGTGAAATAGTCGTTCTTCTTTTCAACCTGGCTTTCATGGGCCAGATAGACCCAGTTGCTTTCGAAGATATATTTCATCTCCAGTTCGAACAGCGCGGGGTCGGTGAAGACGTCGCGGCGGCAGCGGAAGATGCCCGCCTCCCTGTCGTCGACAACGGCCGTTTCAACACGCTCACGGATGGATGTCATCGGCGTAACCATGATCCTCTCTCCTTTTTCTCAGGCGGTTTCTTTGACCGGCTCGGTGGGCTCGACCGCGAGACGCTTGCGGGTCGAGAAGGCCTCTTCGTCGGCTGCGTCGGCTCGTTGCAGGTGGAAATCGAAGGCGATGTGCGCGCTGTCGCCCTGTCGGTTGGGAATGGGCAGCAGCCCTTCGCGGGTGGCGAAGGCGAAATCGTCAGCGGCGAAGGGGTCATCGCCGAAGTTGATCTGCGTGGTCAGTTGGCAGTAGCCCGGCGCTTCGATGAAGAAGTGGACATGCGCAGGGCGGTTGCCGTGGCGACCCAGCAGTTTCATCAGCCTGTCAGACGCGCCACCAGGGGGCACGGAATAGCCGCTCGGCATCTTCGACTGGAAGGCATAGGAGCCGTCCGGCGCGATCTTCAGCCGACGACGGTTGTTGAACGGCGTTTGCTCGTGGGTCGGGTCGAAATGCGAATAAAAGCCGCGCGAATCGGCGTGCCACACATGAACCAACCCATCGGTCACGGCCTCGCCGTCCGGCCCGATCAGGCGGCCGGTCATATAGAGCGTGTCGGTGTCGTCGGCATCGACGGTCAGGTTCGCGCCGCTTTCCACGATCGGCGCGCCCTCGACATAGAGCGGCCCCTCAATGGTGCGCGGCGTACCGCCCAGCTTGCCCTGTTCTGCGTCTTTGGCGTCCATGAACAGGTCGAGAAAATGTTCGAGGCCAACCCCCGGCATCAGCAGGCCGAGTTCACCCGCGGCGGCAGCGCCCTGGATATAGGTGACGGCACCCCACACCTCATCCTCGCTGACGTCATAACGTGCGATGACGGTCATCATCGCTTCAACGAGATCGCGCATGATCGCCTTCATGCGCTTGTCGCCGTCTTTGGAATCCACGCCGGCGACGCGATCGAGCAGCGTCTGAATTTCGGGCGTCGTTACGAAAGTCGCGTCCATTTTTCCTCTCCTCGTAAGTTCAGTTTTAACGGTCGTCGTCGTGCAGCGACGATGGATGCCGGCAGAGCGCGGTCACGTGCATGGTCATGAAGGGATAGAGCGGCAGGCTCATGAGTATGTCGTGCAGCTCTGTATTTGAGGGCACGTCGAAGATGCTGACATTGGCGTACTGGCCAACCACCCGCCAGATATGCCGCCAGGTGCCCGCCTGTTGCAGCTCCTGAAAGCGAGCCTTCTCCGCCGCCTTCAGCTGTGCTGCTTCTTCCGGATCGAAGCCCAGCGGGATATTCACGTCCATTTCCACCATGAACAACATGGATCACACTCCTTCAGCAACGGCATGCAGGCGCGGTGTCACGCGATCACGGCGGTAAAACGCTACCCGGTCCTCATCGAGCGCAATGCCCAGGCCCGGCCCCTTCGGCACTTCCAGCTGGAAATCGCTGTAACGCAGCGGCTCGGCGAGTATGTCTTCCTTGACCAGCAGCGAGCCGAACAGCTCGGTGCCCCAGGCAAGCGAAGGCATGCTGGCGCACAGATGCGCCGACGCCGCGGTGCCCACGCCTGCTTCCAGCATCGTGCCGCCATAGAGGCCGACGCCGGCGGCTTCGGCGATGGCGGCGACATGATAGGCAGGCATCAGCCCGCCGGATTGCGCAATCTTTACCGCGAAGACGCGAGCGCCCCCGGCAGCGGCGATCGCGAAGGCGTCGGCCGGGCCATGCAACGCCTCGTCCGCCATCAACGGGATCACATGCTTGGCCGACAGCCGAACCATGGCGGCCAGGTTGCCCTTGGCCACTGGCTGTTCGACTAGGTCACAGCCGACATCCTCCAGCAGTTTCATGCCCAGGTCCGTCTGCGCTTCGTCCCAGTGCTGGTTGACATCGACGCGCACGCTGGCGCGATCCCCCACGGCCCGCCTGATCGCCGCGACATGGGCGACGTCGTCGCGCACGGACCGCTTGCCGATCTTGAGCTTGAAGATGTTGTGGCGGCGCAGGTCGAGAACGCGCTCAGCCTCCTCGATATCGCGACCAGTCTCGCCGCTCGCCAGCGTCCAGGCCACCGCCAGGCGATCACGCACACGGCCGCCGCCGATCAGTTCGGACACTGGCACGCCTAGCCGCTTGCCAGCGATGTCGAGCAAGGCGGTCTCCACCGCGCATTTGGCAATGTGGCAGCCCGCGACGCTGAGATTGACGGTACGCATCGCCTGCTGCACGCTCACCGAGCCGCAGGCCTTGATGATCGGCGCGATATATTGGTCGATGGCCAGCTTGATCGTCTCAGGGCTTTCCTCGCAATAACTCATGCCACCGATGGTCGTGCCCTCGCCCAGCCCCTCGACGCCGTCGGCATCGCGGATACGCACGAGTACGATTGCCTGACTATGCATCGTCGCCATCGCCAGCACATGCGGCCGGATCGTTGGCAGATCGACGATCAGGGTATCGATCTCGGAAATGGCAGTCATCGCTTTCAACACATCCTCGCTTTCCCTATCGTTAAGCCTTAGCTATGCTCGTCCGATCAATTCCACAAAGATCAATGGGGTCTAGGGATCATACTTACAGGGTATCGGCGTGGATTTGCGTCAACTGCGTTACTTCGTGGCGGTAGCGGCCGAGAGGAACTTCAACAAAGCGGCCGAGCGGCTTAACATGGCGCAGCCGCCGCTCAGCCGGTCGATTCAACAGTTGGAGGCCGAAGTCGGTGCCGAACTGATCGACCGCAATGTCCGGCCGCTGGCGTTGACGCCCATCGGCCAGCTTTTCCACATCCAGGCGATGCAGATATTGCAGCGGATGGAGGATATGCGCGGCATGATGCGGTCAGCAGTCGCCACCGAGCGGCGTCGGCTGCGTATCGGCTTCGTGGCATCGACCATCTACGCTCGTCTGCCCGCGCTTATCCGCGACTATCGCGCGGAGTATCCGGATGTCGAACTGACGCTGATGGAAAGCGTGACCCTGGAACAGATCGCCGCGTTGAAGGACGGGCGGATCGACATCGGTTTTGGGCGGGTACGGTTCGAGGATAATGCCGTTCGGCGGACCATATTGCGCAACGAACAACTCATCGCGGCGGTGCCGCTCAGCAGCCCGATCGGCCGCGACGGCGCGCCGGTAAAGCTATGCCGGCTGGCCGAGGAGAAGCTGATCATCTACCCCAGCCAACCGCGTCCCAGCTACGCCGACGATGTTCTGTCGTTGTTCCACGACAATGGCCTGGAGCCGCATGCGACTTACGAGGCGCGCGAACTGCAGATCGCGCTCGGCCTGGTCGCGGCGGAGGAGGGAATTGCGGTCATCCCGGAGTCGGTGCGACGCTCGCGGCCTGACGACGTGCGCTACGTCGATCTGGTGGAATTCGCCACATCGCCGATCATTATGAGCCATCGGATCGGCGACTTCTCGCCGGAAATTATAGGCTTCATCCGCATCATCGTGCGTAAATATCATGACTGGGGCTATCCGGTATCCGACGCATTGAGCGCAATCTAATTGGTGATTGGATTCACGCGGCCAATAGCGGCCTCAGGCGAGCGGTTTGATGGTCCGATGTGTCCGCGTGAGACCCGGAAGCGGTCAGTCGGTTAAGTCCCAATGCAAGCCATTCAGGTAGGCGTAGCAATCAGGCTGCGTTCCAGATTTGTTGCCATGCAGCAAATTCCGACGGACGAACCAGGTATCGCGCGAAATTACCCTCGTGCAAGCCCAGCAACTCCGTTTCTGCGACCTCAGCAAACTGGTCCTGATCGGCTGTTGGGATGAACTCATGGGACGTCGTGATCAGATGCGCGCGTGTTGCCTGTCGGCTCAAGGTGCCGCGCACAACATCCCGAACGACATCGCGCAACTGTTCCCGATAGCGCAGGCGGAAGGGGTCTGGCTCACCCATTGATTGACGGACGGCGGCGTAGCGCGCTGCGGATCGCTGATAGGCCCAAAGGAATACGTCGCGCAGCAATGTTATGTCGTTGCGTTCATAGACGCCAAGCGTGGCGCGCGTGTAAAGGTCGCCTGGAACCTCGGTGAATGACAATGGTGCAAGGTTCCCCCGGATCATGGGAATATTGGCGGCGAGGCGTGATACGCGTTTGTTCACATCGTCAAAGGGCTGAAGATAAGGAAGCTGCACCATCATGAAAAAGGCCTGCTCGAATGGATCGTCGATGGCCGTGGCTGTAGCAAGGATTTGATCGAAGCACTCCTCGATGAGGCCCGGACCTTCCAGTGGATGGAAAGTTGAACCGTCTATCCCTACGATGATGTTGCGCAGTCGCCCCACCGCCGTCGGGTCAGCTAACAGATTGTTCGCCAATAACGCATGCAGGTTGAGTATCGTATAGCGATTGAACCCGACATCATTGGCGTTGGCGACGAGAAACTCGATCGCATCCTTATGATTGAGGATCATCTGCGTTTCGCGCGGTCCGCGCCCCTCGGCGGCTTCCCCGAAATCCAGCAGCCGCCGTGTATCGAGCAGCGAATATGTGTTGCCTTCGAGACGGCTGGAATTCCATGCAAGGTCGATAAGCAGCCTGTTCAATATCTGCTTCGCGTAGGTTCCCGCCGCTGCAGCCTCAATCTGTGGCTTGCCGATCGTAGCCAGAAGATCACGCTGCTGCTGGGTCAGATAGAAGGTTTCTTTTGGCCGGTAGCGATCCAGGAAGCCGCGGTCATAGCCGACCGGTTGTCGCATCGCGACGGGCTGGCGGACATAGGCAAGGACAGCTTTGCCTTCAGGTGATATCGGGACGATGTCGGCCGGGTCAGGCCGGGCGATGATGTCATCAGCAAGATGATAGCGGGCTGCACGCCCGTCGCCGGTAAGGCGTAGCCGACCCGCGTCAACCAATGCGCGAAGACGGTATTGGAGGGTACGACGGGCACCAGGAGTAGCGAGGGCGCTGGTGATCTGAGCCGCTGACGCACCATCCGGCAATTGCGCCACAGCGGCCTCGATCGCTTCTAGATCGGCTTCGGGTATTAGTCGTGCCACATCACTTCCTTAGTTGCGCAAAAGATAAATCGCGCAATTAAAAGAGTCAATGCGCAACTAATCGCAGTTATGCGCAATTTCGCGGAAATTTGCGCAAGCTTGCAAGCGGTGGCCGGGTTCTGCTGGGAAGGCGGAGCAGGCGGCTCTTTGGATCGGCCCTTCTTGTCATTTTGCTCTCATGCGCTTTGCAGAGATTGGAGCATGGGTGCCTTCCCACCAACCTTTCAGCAATTATCCAAGGAGTCGCGTGGACTTGTAACGGATTTGCGCCGGTCACCTGAGCGATTAGAGTTCGCAACAGGAGACCGACGAGATGATCAAGCATACAGAAGAGTTCAAGCAGGAGGCGGTGCGGATTGCGCTGACCAGCGGGTTGCCGCGCGACCGGGTTGCATCGGATTTGGGGATAGGGAAGTCGACGCTGGGCAAATGGGTGTCACAGTATCGGCCATCTGACCTGGTGGCAGCGCCGCAGGCAGATCTGGCGCGTGAGAATGAACGCCTTCGCCTTGAGAACCGTGTGCTGCGGGAGGAGCGCGACATATTAAAAAACCGTCGCCGGCTGAGTCCGCCTGTGCGCGGTAGAAACGGGTCGTGCTATGGTGCGGTCGGGAGGGTCGCGGCCGATGGCTTATTGGAGGCATGATACCCCGTTAAAAAACGTGGCCCGTGGGTGTTTGCGTACTTGAAAGTGGTAACGCCGTTTTGCGGCGATCCCGGTTAGGAAGATGACGTTTAGCATCGCCCATACCCTCCTGTTTTGAAGGAGGACTTGGAATGGAACGATCGAAATCCGGCGCGTTGTCTATGGTCAATCCACGCGCCGCTGCCATCGACATCGGGTCGACCATGCATATGGCGGCCATAAATCCGAACGCCGATGATAATCCGGTACGAGCGTTTGGCACATTCACCGGCGATCTCCATGATATGGCCCGCTGGTTCAAGACATAGGGCGTCACGACTGTCGCGATGGAATCGACCGGTGTTTACTGGATTCCGGCCTATGAAGTGCTTGAAGGACACGGCTTTGAGGTGATCCTGGTCAATGCGCGATATGCCAAGAATGTACCGGGTCGCAAAACCGACGTCAGCGACGCTGCATGGTTGCAACGCCTTCATAGCTACGGGCTGCTGCGGGGGAGTTTCCGTCCCGAGGCGGGCGTGGCGACCATGCGTGCCTATCTGCGGCAGCGCGAGCGGCTGATCGAATATGCTGCCTCCCATATTCAGCACATGCAGAAGGCGCTGATGGAAATGAATGTGCAACTCCATCATGTCGTCTCCGACATTACCGGCGTGACGGGAATGCGGATAATCAGGGCCGTTGTGAGCGGGGAACGTACGCCAAGCACGCTGGCTCAAATGCGCGACGTCCGCTGCCACGCGACTATTGAGACCATTTGTGCGGCATTATCGGGGAACTGGCGCGACGAGCATATCTTCGCGCTTGGCCAGTCCCTGGCCCTGTTCGACTTCTACCAAACCAAAGTTCTCGAATGTGATCGAAAGCTTGAGGCCGCGCTCAAGGCGCTCGAAATAGACGAGGGATATGATGTTCGCCACCTCCCAAAAGTCCGGACCAAAAGGCGACAGGTGAACACGCCTGACTTCGAGGTCCGGTCAGCGCTCTATCGCGTGCTGGGCGTGGACCTGACGTAGATCCACGGAATCGGCCCGTCGCTCGCACTCAAGCTGGTTGGCGAGTGCGGGACCGATCTTGCCGCATGGCCCAGTTCAAAGCATTTTACGTCCTGGTTGTGCCTGGCGCCGGGCAACAAGATATCGGGCGGTAAATTGCTGTCGTCCAAAACCCGACGCTCCTCAAGCCGGGCTGCAGCACTCCTGCGCCCAGCCTCAACCACCATTGGCCGAAGTGACACCGCGCTTGGGGCTTTCTACCGTCGACTGTCTGCACGCGCCGGAAAAGCCAAGGCAGTGACCGCGACCGCACGCAAGATCGCGGTGCTGTTCTATAACAGCCTGCGCTACGGCATGGCGTATCATGATCCCGGCGCGTCACAATATGAGGAGCGCTATCGCAGTCGGGTGATCGGAAATCTCAAGCGTCGCGCCAAGACCTTTGGCTTCTCCCTCCAAGAGTTGCCACATGAGCCTGACATGACTGTTTCTTAGGAAGGCCAAGCAGTTCTTCGCGAGCCAAAGGCCGTGAAGTTCGCGTTCGTGTATAGCTGGCGGCATCGTTGGCCTGTTGAACTGCTCTGCCGTGTCATGCTTGTCAGCGAGCGCGGCTATCGTTCCTGGCGCTCGCGGCCGATCAGTCGGCGGGAGCGGACGGACATGAAAGTGCTGGCGCATATCCGGGAGCAATACTGCCTCAGCCTTGGGAGCTATGGTCGTCCTGGCATGACGATGGAGTTGAAAGAGGTGGGGCTCGATGTTGGCGAGCGCCGAGTCGGGTGCCTGATGAAGATCAACGGGATCAAGCCAGTCCGCATGCGCAAGCACAAGGTCACGACCGATAGCCACCATCGCCTGGGGGTCGCAGCGAACTGGCTGGACGGCGACTTCGCCGCCGATGCGCCCAACCGTAAGGGGGCGGGCGACATCACCTATATCTGGACCTCAGAAGGCTGGCTCTATCTTGCCGTCATTCTCGACCTGCCCTTCGACTGCCCGCCTGCGGCAGGCGCTCAGGATAAACTGCGCCGACGTGTCGTGGGTTGGGCTGTCAGTGACAGGATGAAGAAGGACCTGGCGATCAGGGCGTTGGATATGGCGGTGCGCCTGCGCCAGCCTCCCCAGGGCTGCCTTTTCCATTCGGATCGCGGCAGCCAATATTGTTCTTATGACTATCAGAAAAAGCTGCAGGCCTACGGCCTGCGTCCATCGATGTGCGACGAGCGCTTCGGGTGTCCGAGCGACGGATCTGCCGGGTGCTGGGACAGCATCGATCGACGCAGCGCAAGGTGCCGCGCGGGGCGGATGACGAGCAGGCGCTGACGGAGGATATCATCGCTTTGGCTAAACAATATGGTCGCTATGGCTACCGCCGGGTGACGGCATTGCTGTGCCATGCGGGATGGACGGTGAACCATAAACGGGTCGAGCGGATCTGGCGACGTGAGGGGCTGAAGGTTCCGCTGCGCCAGCCCAAGCGCGGACGCCTATGGCTCAACGACGGATCCTGTATCCGCCTGCGGTCGGAATATCCAGGTCATGTATGGGCCTACGACTTCGTCGAAGGGCGCACGCATGACGCAGTTGTCGGTGTTGCCGCTGGACCGCGATCTCTGAGCGGCTATAATCCTGGCGCAAGTTGATCCCGACGCTGCGTGGTTGCCGCTGGACCGCGATCTCTGAGCGGCTATAATCGCGCGAATATCTGCGCGTCGGTCATGGTCGTTGCCGCTGGACCGCGATCTCTGAGCGGCTATAATACGCCGCTGGCGTTATTGCAGCGTGGGAAGGTTGCCGCTGGACCGCGATCTCTGAGCGGCTATAATCGCCATGAGCGCGGACGGACTGGCGACGCTGTTGCCGCTGGACCGCGATCTCTGAGCGGCTATAATATAGCGGCGCTCCGACCCGCCGCCTTTCAGGTTGCCGCTGGACCGCGATCTCTGAGCGGCTATAATGACAGGCTGACCAGTTCGCCACGGGGCAGGGTTGCCGCTGGACCGCGATCTCTGAGCGGCTATAATGTCGGCCGCTTTAAGGTCAAGCTCAGAGTCGTTGCCGCTGGACCGCGATCTCTGAGCGGCTATAATTCAGCGCTTGCCCTTGGAGGCTTGCACACAGTTGCCGCTGGACCGCGATCTCTGAGCGGCTATAATTCGTTCTCATCTCATCCCCCTGTGAATCGCGTTGCCGCTGGACCGCGATCTCTGAGCGGCTATAATCTGGTGCGGTTGATATAGCTGCACGGTCTCGTTGCCGCTGGACCGCGATCTCTGAGCGGCTATAATCGATCCGGCGTCGGTCAGTGCGCGCAGGATGTTGCCGCTGGACCGCGATCTCTGAGCGGCTATAATTTACTGCACCGTTCGCTACATCCGAGATGGGTTGCCGCTGGACCGCGATCTCTGAGCGGCTATAATAGACCAAGCCGCTCGCCGGTTACGTCGCCAGTTGCCGCTGGACCGCGATCTCTGAGCGGCTATAATAACGGGCTGGGACGTATCTGCGCCAGTGCTGTTGCCGCTGGACCGCGATCTCTGAGCGGCTATAATCGAGCCTACGCCGCTGCCGTGCGGCTGTGAGTTGCCGCTGGACCGCGATCTCTGAGCGGCTATAATCGAGTTTTTGTCGAAGGCGTTGGGCGCGGGGTTGCCGCTGGACCGCGATCTCTGAGCGGCTATAATGAAGGAATGACGCTGCGGGACTGGTTTGCTGTTGCCGCTGGACCGCGATCTCTGAGCGGCTATAATGCTCCGATTGCGGCCCCATAGGGCGGCCATGTTGCCGCTGGACCGCGATCTCTGAGCGGCTATAATGCGCTTCACCGCGTCCAGCCTCTCCCAACCGTTGCCGCTGGACCGCGATCTCTGAGCGGCTATAATTAATCGAACGCAGTCAAGCGGCCTCCGCTTGTTGCCGCTGGACCGCGATCTCTGAGCGGCTATAATACAAAGGCGCGACGCTCTACAATCTGCATCGTTGCCGCTGGACCGCGATCTCTGAGCGGCTATAATATCGCCGCACCATGGGCCTATCGCGCAATCGTTGCCGCTGGACCGCGATCTCTGAGCGGCTATAATAGGCCGCCCCCGTGAGGCGAGCGCCGCTATGTTGCCGCTGGACCGCGATCTCTGAGCGGCTATAATTCGCGGCGGAGATCATCCGGCATCTGCTGGGTTGCCGCTGGACCGCGATCTCTGAGCGGCTATAATATTGGCCGTGTTGGTCGCGCCGTCCGCATTGTTGCCGCTGGACCGCGATCTCTGAGCGGCTATAATGGATCAATGGATATCACGTTGAAAACAACGCAATATCTATTGATCCATCATCGTAAAATTCGCGCGAATCATTAGAATAGCGCGAGCTGATCCGGGTTTTTCCGCTGCCGCCGTCGGCGCTGTCCTGAGAATCGCACGATATTTTCATATTGCCGGTCCGTGAAGCTGAGGATGTGGACGTCGCCGCGATCGGGCAGGCTCGACTCGACTCGCCGCATATAGGTTTCGAACTGTTCCTTGCCGTTGCAGAACCGAGCATAGACCGAAAACTGGCTCTTCTCAAAGCCTTCATCCAGCAGAAATTCGCGGAATTTCGTGGCCGCGCGGGCCTGTTCCTTGGTGGTCACCGGCAGGTCGAACATGACGAAAATCCACATCAGCCGGTATCCACTCAACTGGCTCGCGCTCATGACAAGAGCGAGTCGAGTCCGGCCAGTTCCAGCGCGGACGGGGGTGTAGGAAGCACGATGTCGGCTGCCTGCCCGCTCTGGAACGCGCGCGCGAGGCTTTGCGCGGCCCGGTTTGCAGCGCCCGCGACGGTCGTCGTGCCGTCCGCCCCGGGCAGGTCGAGTGCGATCAGTCCGGCAAAGGCGCGCTTGGCTTCCGGCGTCACGGTATCGGTCCCGCGCGCGACGAGGCGCAGGGCGAGCGCATCAACCAGCGGCCGGAACGGTTCGATCAGGTCGTCGGCCAGGGCGAAGGCATTGGTCCGGTTGGCATGATGGACGCCGATCGACGGGTGCAGGCCGGATGCGACCACGGCGCGGGCGCACAGCGACCGCAACACCGTATAGCCGTAATTGAGGAGCGCGTTGATGTCTTCCGCATCCCGATCGCGCCGGAAACCCTCCCCCATCAACAACGGCCAGTACCGCCGCGCCGCCTGCGCCTCGACATTGTCGGGGTCGCCCGAACCTACACGCCGGGCGAGCAGGTCGAAGGCGGAGGAAGACATGCCGTTGGCATCGAGCACCGCCGCCTGCCAGCGGATCTTGGCGATGACGATCCGGCGCCACAATTGTTTGGACAGGGGCTTGCCCGCCTCCCATTGGGCGCGCATCCGGCTATTTTGGGCGTGGTGCCCGTCTAGCGGCAGGCACACCGCGACCGGGGCGTGATTGCTGCCGCAGAGCAGCATCACCGCGCCACGCTGGGCCAGTGCGACGATCAGGTTGGTGGACCAGGTGATGCCGTGGGCGTGAACGACGACGGCCGCGACATCGTCGAGCGGCACGCGGCCCACTTCCGCGCGATCCTCCGACACGATCATGAAACCGCGATGGGCGGAAAGGTGGCGGCCATCGGTGGCGATATCGACGATCCGGTCCATCTGCCTCGCCTCCGCTCTCTGGTCAGGCCTTCTTGCGCGTTTTGCGGCGAGCCGTGCGGGCGGGGAAGCCGGGGTCGAGGACGCGGCCTATTTCATCAATGCGCACCTGACGCGCGCGCCATGCCTTGAGCGTATTAGGGGAGGGGTAGCTATATTTGAACGGGTCACCCTTGTCCGCGTCGCGCGCCTTGAGCGCCCCGCCCTCGTTGGGCGGCGCGACGGCGAATTGTTTTTCGGAGAATTTCACTACCCGAACCAATTCGCGTGCCCCCCCGTCTCGTTCGACCGCCAGCACATCGTCCCTGTGCAGGCTCAATATCTTGCGCGCGGTCGGATTGGCGACCCGGATCGCAGATTGCCAGCCGGGCTGATGCGCATCGAACATGGAGACGACTTCATTCACCCATTTGCCTCCCGGCAATTCCCAAACATCGTACCGATAATTGGAATCGCCCTTATATCCCTTATAGATGCGTCCATTTCGGTCCTTAATCGGAATGACGGACAGCGGTTCGACGACGCGCACCCGCCGCACGCCGCCAAAGGGGTGCCATTCCAGATCGGGGAAAGCCGCCACCGCCTTTTCGAACGCCTTGCCCTCCAAACCGTCGAGATGCTGGTAAAGTGCGGCCTTCAGATCGGCGTCCCGAATGCGATCCAGGTCGGCGAGCTTCTTGAAACTGGATAGTGGCACGCGGCGCACGACGATGCTGTTACCCTTCGCGTCGGTTTTGCCGGTGAAACCATAGGCGGTGTCATTGTGCAGGCGGCCGGCGGTTGCGTCCTTGCCTTTGGCCAGTCCGGCTTTCGACGCCGTGCCATGGTCGGTGCGATGGCTGACGGTGATGGCATTGACGGCGGTGCGCAGACTGTCGCGGAAATTGTCCCAAGGCGGCGGGATTTCGATCCGTTCGCGCCCGTCCACACCTTCCTGCCCCGATACGCGCGCAATCTCATTGAGCATCTTGCGATCAACGATCGCCACGACCACGGCATCGATGGCATGGTGGCGATGGTCTTTGCGGTTTTTGGCCTGATCCGCGCCGAGATTATGATCTCCAAGCAGGCCGTTGAGGCCCAGCTTGCGCCGCACCATCTCGGTCAGCCGCCCCGGCGAAACCCAGATATGGCCGCTGCCCTCGCCCTTTCCGGGGTACAACGTCGCCAAATATTCGCGCGACAATCGGGCGAGATATTGGGTATCAACCAAATGGCGCGCCTGAAAGCCGCTCTCATCCTTGAACTTCTCCATCGCGTCCGGCTCAAAGCGCCAGCGCTTGTTACGCGGCAATTGCGCAGCGCGAGCGGCGATCTCTTCCCAACGCGCGGTATGGCCCCACGCCTCATAGGGGGACCGTTTGCATTTCTCCCGATTGGACTCGCGCATGCAGACTATCTTGTTGCCGTTGCTGTCGTCCAAGGTAGCCGTGAAGGGCAGGATATGATCCACCTCGACCGCGACTGAAAACAGCATGTCGATCGAAATCTGAGTGCCCGTATAGATGCACCGTCGGTCCAGCACATTGGCGGGATTGAGTTCTTCCCATAATTTGAGTAGCGCACGATTGGTGCCGGTATCGGACTTGCCGATGGCAAGTAATTTATCCGACCGCTTTTCGGCGGCCAGTCGGTTGTCATTATTCTCCTTGTTAATCCGCTTCTTGTCGTCGTCGGTCAGCTTGAGTTCGCGCGCCAGTTCGATCGCGATTTCGGCGGGCGGACCATAGGCGCGGATCAGCGTGTTGACGATGCGGCGCAGCTGATTGAGTCCGATATGGACGGTGGGATTCGTCAGGCGACCGACCCGCATCTCATCCGAATGGGATGGATCTCCGGTGCCCGGCATGATGTGTCGCTCCAGCGCCACGCCATAATAAGGGAGTTGCGGGCACCCTTCTTTATCCTCGAAAATTTCGCCGGTGCGCCGGTCGCTATGATGGCCAAGGTCCGCCGCGATCACGGCGTCGCTATAGACGAGCACGCGCCCGTCCTTTTCGCCATCTCGCAGCGCATCGATCAGCCGCCGGGTCGCGACCTCGCCGAAACGGCCATAGCCCGGCGGCAAAGGCGCATTGGCGACGGCGCGGGCCTGTTCCGGGGTCAGCGCATAGGTGTCACCCAGCCATGCGCGAAAAGCGGCATCCTGCGCATCGCTTTCGACATCTCCCAGTCGCGCGATGATATCCCATTGGTCTTCGATCGACAGATGGACCCAGCGATTGTCGAAGCGCGTCTTGGCACCCATTGCCGCCGCGACCTCATCCCCTTTCAGGTCGGTGCGGTTCTCGCTTTCCTTGTTGAAGCGAGCATCGGGATCCAGTTTGAGCGTCTTGCGCAAGCTTGTGAAACTTACCTTGCCCTTGTCCTTGAGCTTCAGGAACAGCGTGTCGCGTTCCTCGCGCGTCAGCCGCTGCGCGACTTCGCCGGGCCGCACGATCATCAGGGCGTTGAGTTCCTCCAAAAGGCGGCGGCGCTGGAATAACGGATGCGCCTTGGGCAAGCGCGGATGGCCCCCGATCAGCGTGCACATGCCGATTTGCGGGGCCTTCAATGGCCGCTGGTAAAAGATGATCTCACGCAGCCGGTCATGGGCGTCATTGGTCAGCACGTCAGGGTGATGCGGCGCCTGCGCTCCCCAGATGGCGTCGAACTCTTCCTCCATCAGGTCGCGACCGGGATAGAAGTCATAGCCGCGCTCTTTTCCTGCTTCATCCTTTTCGGTGTCCAAGCGGGTACGAACGCGCGGGATTTTATTGGCATCCACGGCTCCGATGCGGCGCATGTGCATCCATTTGCCATAGGTCCAGCTGCCCGGTTCGGCACCGGCCTCCTGCTCATCCTCGGCGATCGCCTCGCGCGTACGGTCGATGCCCTCCACAATCTTGCCTGGATCGTCATCCGCCTTGCGGTCGGCCTTGCGGTTCGACTTGAAGCCGCGCCGCTGGTTGAGGTGGAAGAGCGCGCGGCCCAGTTCCGGCAGCGTCAACACCTCGTCCAGCGCGCGTGCGCGCACAGCATAGGGATCGATCGCGGCCATCGCCTTGCGCGCCGCCTCATCGGCCGGAAACAGCCCGTCGGCGATCAGATATTTGATTAGTGCCCTTTGCCGTTGCTGGAACCGGTCCCGCCTCCGCCGCATCGCTCGTGCGTCACGCCGGTCCACAGCAAGTGAAGCGCCGGACTTGGGATCACGGCCGTCACTGAAAATGCGGGAGCCGGCGGCGAGGATGCCGATCGGCTCGTATCGATCATCGATCTTCTGCAATTCGATTGCTGCCCAACCTAACGAATTTGCGCCAAGGTCGGCACCCAGGCGCCAGATTCGGCTTTTCTTTTCCACCCGCTTTCCCTCATCCGATACAAGAGTTTAAATGGGGCAGGCTCTTTCATTTTGGTCAAGTTTAATCGCGACCGAAATGAGTCACCGGTCGCAGCAGGCCTTGACCAAGTCGTTGCAATCGGTCATCGTCGTCACTCAGAGATCGCGGTCTGGCAGTTAACAAGTGTCAGTACGCACCAGATAAGGGCGACGCTCCGGCGTCGCCTTTTTTGTGTTTGCGCAATCGGACAAGTCTCCGGGCAATCTCGCAGTTCTGGCCTTCGTGTTTTGCCGATAGCCTGCCGATAGACATGGTATCGATAGTGTGACCGGTGATTGGCGCGATCACCCTGGTCTAATCCATGCAGCGGGCCGACGCCGATGAAACCCATCGCCTATTAAAGTTGTGGTCATTCATTCAGTTTTCGGGACAGTTATGACGAAAATGATTGCCATAATTCCCAAAAACACGATGTTTTATCGAAAAATGCGACAAAAAGATAATGACGTATTTACCGATTGACGCTGCTGCCAGCATGTAGTTACGTATCGATAATACGCAAAAATATACGAAGATGATGATGCGGCTAACGGAGAGGACCAGGAATGATCGCATCGGCATCGGACATTCGTCCGTTCATCCCTGACGATGTCGCGAAGATCGTGCTCTCGCCCAAGTCCTATGCCGACGATGCCGTCATTTATGGCGCGTTCAAGTGGCTGCGCGAGAATATGCCGCTGGGCGTCGCACAAGTTCCCGGTTTCGATCCGATCTGGATCGTCACCAAACATGCCGACATCAAGGAAGTCGAGCGCAACGGCAAGCTATACCATAATGCCGACCATAACCCGATCCTGAACGACCAGGCGTCCGACGCTTTCACGCGGGACATCAATGACGGGTCACTGCGTATCATCTCCTCGCTTACCTTCATGGACCCGCCTGAACATGCGGCCTATCGATCGGTGACGTCCAACTGGTTCCTTCCGGGCAAGATCGGCAAGCTGGAGGAACAGATTCGGGCGCTGGCGAAGAAGTCGGTCGAGCATCTGCTCAGCTTCGACGGTGAATGCGATTTCGTGCGCGACTTCGCGCTGCATTACCCTCTTCGCGTCATCATGACGCTGTTCGGCGTGCCGGCCGAGGATGAACCGCGCATGTTGAAGCTGACGCAGGAATTTTTCGGCGTCCACGATCCAGAGGAACAGCGGCCCGAAATGGTCGCCGACCCGGTGGCGGGCGCCAAGATGTGGGCGGCTGCATTGGAGGATTTCTATCGCTATTTCGACGATCTGAGCGCGAGGCGTAAGGACGTACCGACAGACGATCTGCTGTCACTGATCGCCAATTCGCGAGTCAACGGCCTGCCCATCCCGCGCGACGAAGCCAATGGCTATTACGTCGCGATCGCGACCGCCGGGCACGACACGACATCCTCGTCCACGGCGGGCGGCCTGCACGGCATGATGCTGTACCCGGAAAACTGGGCGAAGGTGAAGGCCGATCCGGGGCTGATTCCCGGCCTGGTGGACGAAGCGATCCGCTGGACCAGTCCGGTCAAGCATTTCATGCGCAACGCGACCGCCGATACGGTACTGCGCGGCCAGACCATCCAGGCAATGGACCGGCTGATGATGTGCTATCCGTCCGGTTGCCGGGACGAGGACGTGTTCGCCGATCCCGACCGCTTCGACATCACCCGTTCGCCCAACCCGCACATCGCCTTCGGCTTCGGGCCGCATATGTGCCTGGGTCAGCATCTCGCCAAGCTGGAGATGCGGGTGCTGTTCGAGGAGTTGCTGCCACATCTGAAGTCAGTCGAACTGGCCGGGACACCGCGCATGGTCGAAACCAATTTCGTCGGCGGCTACAAGACGCTGCCGATCCGTTTCACGCGGTGTTGACGCGGATGCCGCGCACCTCTTCCCCATCCAACCGGACCCAGTCCATGAGCCCATATCGAGCCCCCCTTTGAAGTCGCGTCTGCAATGGCGGCTGCGGCTCTGCCTTTCCCCTTTCGGAGATCCTGTATGAATGCTTCCGCTACCATTGCCGCCGCTCTCCATGGCGAGGCTGGCCACGAAGTCCGTCTGCCGCCGCAAAAGATGCTGATCGGCGGGTCGTGGGACGGGGCCGGAGACGGTCGCACCATCGATGTGGAAGACCCGGCGACGGGACAGGTGTTCGCCAGCGTTCCGGCGGGCAGCGCAGCGGATGTGGACCGGGCCGTGACCAAGGCGCGCGCCGCGTTCGAGTCCGCCGCATGGGCGCGGATGCGGCCGCTCGACCGCGGCAAGATCATTGAGGCGATCGCGCGCAAGATTGAGGATAATGCCCAGGAACTCGCGCTGCTGGAAAGCTATGACAATGGCAAGGCAGTGCATCATGCGCTGGCGGTGGATGTACCTGCTGCCGTCGATATTTTCCGCTACATGGCCGGCTGGGCGTCGAAAATCTATGGTCAGGTGAACCCGATTTCGGGGGATGGCCGCCAATATCACAGCTATTCGGTGCGCGAACCGATCGGCGTCGTCGGCCAGATCGTGCCGTGGAATTATCCGCTGGCCATGGCGGCGTGGAAGATCGCGTCGGCGCTGGCGGCGGGCTGCACCATCGTCCTCAAACCCTCGGAAGTCACGCCGTTGACTGCGCTGCGCCTCGCCGAACTGGCGCTGGAGGCGGGGTTGCCCGAAGGCGTGCTGAACATCGTCACCGGCTATGGCCATGAAGCGGGGCAGGCGCTGGTCGAACATCCCGGTATCGACAAGATCGCCTTCACTGGATCGACCCGTGTTGGAAAGCAGATCGTCCAGACCGCGGCAAAGGATCTGAAGCGCGTGACGCTGGAACTGGGTGGCAAGTCGCCCTCGCTGATCTTCGCCGACGCCGATCTCGACAAGGCGGCGATCGGTGCGGCGCTCGCCATCTTCTTCAACAGCGGGCAGGTATGCCTTGCCGCCTCACGCCTCTATGTCGAACGCTCGGTATTCGACAAGGTCGTGGATGGCGTCGCGCAGGTGGCCAAGAGCTTCAAGCTCGGCCATGGCCGCGATCCCGACACGATGCTGGGGCCGTTGGTGTCGAAGGTGCAGCAGGGCCGCGTGCTGGACTTCATCGCACAGGGCAAGGCGAGCGGCGCGGACCTTGTCACCGGCGGCGGGACGGGGGACCGGGACGGCTATTTCGTCGAACCGACCATCTTCGCCAATCCCGATGCCGACGCCAGCATCGTGCGGGAGGAGATTTTCGGCCCGGTGCTGGTGGCGACCCCGTTCGACGATGTGGACGATGTAATCCGGCAAGCCAACGATACCCGTTATGGCCTGGCCGCCAATATCTGGACCCGCGACCTGTCGCGCGCTCACCTGACCGCGCGCAAGCTGCAAGCCGGGACGGTGTGGATCAATACCCACGGCATGAACGATCCGTCCGCGCCCTTTGGCGGCGTGAAGGAATCCGGCTGGGGGCGCGAAGTCGGTGAAGAGGGTGTGTTGCACTATACCGAAACGAAGACGGTGACGGCGCTGCTGGACGATTGAGGCCAATAAAAACAAGAATCGAGGAGGGAAGATGGCAATGGAAAGGATGCGCATGACGGCACTCACCACAGCCTACATGACCGAAAATTGCGAGCGCCATATTCCCAATCCGGCCATCCCCAAATGGAACCAGAGCTACTATTTCAACTTCTATGACCGGCAGGCGAAACTGGGCGGCTTCATCCGCTTCGGTTTCATGGAGAATGTCGGCGAAACCAATGGCTTCGCGATCTTCTTCATGGACGGAAAGCCGCTGTTCACCCGCGTCAACATGAACCTTCCCTACACCCAGGATCGTCCCGACGGTGGGGTGACCGTCGCGGGTGTGCGCCTTGAGGCGGTGCGGCCGTTACAGACGTGCCGGATTACCATCGATACCGAGGATTTTGGCGTCGACCTCAGCTGGGATCAGCGCTTTGCGATGGGCGACAGCATCGTTCCGGGCAATCAGGACGATGCGATCGCGCGGGAACTGGCCTATATCCATCTGGAGGGCGCGTGCGACGTCACCGGCACGGTGCGCCTGCGCACTGGACAGACCATCGCGATCAAGGACGCGGGTTTTCGCGACGTCAGCTGCGGTCCGCGCAACTGGGCGGGGGTTCAGCATTATCGGCTGGCATGGCCGATCTTCGACAATGGCATGTCCTGCGTGGCGGTCCACGCCATCACCGAACAGGGCGAGGGCTATCAGAAAATCCTGCACGACGGGAAGCGTTGGCATCATATCGGTCGGGTCGAAGAAGTCATCGATTATGAAGCCGACGAAATGGGCTTCCGCCATGTCCATTGGAAGGTGTGGGACGAGGATGATCGCTTGTGGGAATTTACCGCCAAGCCGTTGTTCCGCTGGCAATTCCCCTTCGACAGTTTCGTGATGGTCGAACAGATGATGGAATATCGTCTGAGCGACGGGACGATTGGCTATGGCATGGGTGAAGGCGGTTTCCGCTTCCCCTGGGAAGGCAATGGCAATTGACATGAGCGATATCATCGACGCGCCACCGATTGACAGGATCGACATCTGGAATCGCGACGACATGGAGCCGCGCATTCGGGAGATATTGGACCGGACCGTGCGGGACCGGGTGAAAGGCCCCTATGCAGCGAAGACCGACGAAGAGGTCATCGCCATGCTGACCCGCTATTTTGCCGCCGAAGGACTGGCGGATGTGGCCATATCCGATGTGTCACGCATGGCCGGCGGCGCGTCGAAGGAACAGTTCGCCTTTCTGCTGCGGCACGGCGCGGATCAACGGGGCGAGCGGCTGGTGCTGCGCATGGACCCGCTGGAAGCCATTTCGCAAACCTGCCGCGGGCGTGAGGCGCAGGTGCACCGTGCCTTCGCCGACATATTGCCGGTGGCGTCGGTGCGCAGCATCGATGCAGATGGCGACATCATCGGCCAGCCAGCGATCATCCTGGGCTTCGTCCAGGGCGTCACAGAACCCAGCCAGGGCAGCGGCCATGGCGTATCGGGGATTGGCACGCGCTATGACGACTGGGCGGACAAGCTGGCCCCGCAGTTCATTGATGCACTGGCAAAGGTGCATCGGTTCGACTGGCGCACCGCAGATCTCTCCTATTTCGCGGCGCCCGATCCGGGTACGCGGCAGGCGGCGATCTGGCAGGTCAACTGGTGGTCGCAGGTCTGGTGGGACGGGGTGGTGCAACCTGTCGCGATGGTGACCTATGCCGAACGTTGGCTACGTGAAAATGCGCCGGTCTGCGACGCGCCCGTCATGTGCCACAGCGATTTGCGGCTGGGCAATTTCATGTTTGAGGAACCTAGCGGCAAATTTACCGCCGTGCTGGACTGGGAACTTGCGCATATTGGGGACTTTCACGAAGATATCGCCTGGGCGACCCAACGCCTGTTCGGGACATGGACCGATGACGGCATCTTCCTGGTCTGCGGCCTGATCCCGCGCGACGCATTCCTCAGTGGCTATGAGGCGGCATCGGGTAACCGGATCGATCCGGCCAAGCTGCGCTATTATGAGGTTCTCAACGCTTATAAATGCGCGGTGATCGACCTGGGCCAGGCGATGCGCGCTGCGACCGAGAGCAACAATCATCAGGACATCATCCTGACATGGCTTGGTTCGGCGGGGGCCGTGTTCCTCGAACAACTCGTCACGCTGATCCGGGAGACCTGAATCATGCTGCCCAATATCGATCTGCGCATCGCGAACATGGTGAAGGCGCTTGAACAGGTCATCCTGCCCGCGTTGCCGCGCGACCAGCGTCTGGCGCGCGACCAGGCCATGCTGGTGGCCGGCCATCTGCGCATGCTGGGTGATCAGTGGAAGGCGGCCTTGCGCTACGAGCAGATATCTCTGGATGCCCTGGCCGGGCTTGCCCTCGACTTGATCCCTGCTGCGCCGGCTGCGCTCGGCCACAGGCTGGCGGAGGCTCTGACGGCGGCGCAGGGATGCGACCGCGAGAGCGTCACCGCGCTGGAGCAGGCCAATATCGCGCTGGGCCATGCCGTCGATGCGGTGATCCTGGTGGGGGAGGCGCATACGCCGCTGCCGCAGTCGTCGATCGACGCGATCCTCGATTATGCGCTGCGTCATGCCCGGCGCGAACGGACATGGTTCAAAGCCAATAGCCTTGACCCCGATCAGGGTGAACTGCCCGATATCGCCGAAATGATCGATGCCGCATCGCACGCATGAAAGAGGAGATCTGAGGAATGCCCGACATGACCAAGCAGGTTGCGGACTATCCCGTGAAGAACGCCTTTCGACACAAGATGGCGGAGGATGGCCGGGAGTCCGCGACACACCAGTTCGTCCTGCCGCAATATGGCATTGCAGGCTTCTATTATCCCACGGTGCGCGCCAACGGCCATGCCAAAGGCCGGCTGCACCTGTTCGGGCCAGCGCTCGACGCGCCGATCGAGGAGGAAGTCGAGCAGGTCGTGTCCGACGACATGGACTTTGACGACTGGCGTTTTGGCCCACTGCTGATGGCGGTACGCGAGCCGTTCAAGACCATTGATCTGGGCTGGGCGGGCGACCGCGTTCAGTTCGAAGGACAGTGGACCGCGATCCATCCGCCCTATGCTTTCAGCATGCATCCTAAGGGCAACCCGCCTTATTATGGCGACGATCGCACCGAACAGCATGGCGTCATCCGCGGCAATCTGCGTGTGGATGGTAAGGATTATCCACTCAACGACTTCATGATCCGTGATCACAGTTGGGGACCGCGCGTCTGGGGTCTTAACCAGCACTATAAATGGTTTCACGCCACCACGAAGAAGGTATCGGTGCACTTTTTCGAAATGATGTCCTTCGGCCAGGTGGAGACACGGGGTTATCTGTTCAAGGACGGTGTGATGAACCATGTTGCCTCCATCGACTATGCCATCGAATATGACGAAGACATGATGCAGGACCGTTTCCAGGTCACCGTCACTGATATGCAGGGGCGATCGGTATTTATCGATTGCAAGGCCTTCGCCAAATATTCCCTCGACCTCGATCCTATCGTGCTGCTGAACGAAGCCGTAGTGACCGCCACCATTGACGGCGAAGCCGGCACCGGCTGGTGCGAATTTTGCTGGAACCGGGACTATCTCCAATTCGCCAGACCCTATGTCCGGCGCTTCGCATGGTGAAGGATTCCGTGATGGACGATAGTCCGCTTCTGGCGACCTGCGATGATGTGGACGTGTGGGACCGCTCGGAGATGGAGCCGCGCATCCGCCATGTTCTGGAACGCACGGTACGCCTGCGCGATACCGGCCCCTACAGGCCCAAGTCGGACGGTCAAGTGACGGACATGCTGACCCGTTTCTTCGTGGCGAAGGGTCTGGAAGACATAGCCATAACCGATGTGGAGCGCATGTCCGGCGGCGCTTCGAAGGAGCAGTTCGCCTTCACCCTGGTCCATCGGGCGGATGGCGGGGGCGAGCGGCTGGTGCTGCGCATGGACCCGCTGGAAGCGATCGCCCAGACATGCCGTGGGCGGGAGGGCGAGATCCAGGCGATCATGGGTGACCATATGCCTGTCGCGCCAGTGCGTTGGTTCGATGCCGATGGCGACTTGCTGGGCCAGCCCGCGGTCATATTGGGCTTCGTCAGCGGCGTTACCCAGCCGAGCGACGGAGGCGGGCAGGGCGTGTCGGGTATGGGCGGGCAGCTGGGCGCCCTGATCGACCAGCTGGCACCGCAATATATCGACGCGCTCGCCACCACCCATCGCTTCGACTGGGCGCGTGCGCATCTGGAATTTTTCGACGCGCCACGCGCGAACAGCAACCAGGCGGCGATCTGGCAGGTCAACTGGTGGTCGCAGGTGTGGTGGGACTGCCTGGTGGAACCGGTGCCGGTCGTGACGTTGGCCGAACGCTGGTTGCGGGAGAATGCGCCGGTGTGCGACCGGCCGATGCTGGTGCATGGCGACCTGCGCATGGGCAATTTCATGTTTGAGGAATCGAGCGGGCAATTTACCGCCGTCCTCGACTGGGAACTCGCCCATATCGGCGATTTCCATGAGGATATCGCCTGGACCATGCAGAAGCTGTTCGGGGCCTGGGGCGCGGACGGCGTCTTCCTGGTCAGCGGGCTGTTGCCGCGCAACGATTTCATCGCGCAATATCAGGCGGCGTCGGGCAATGCGATCGACCCGGCGAGGCTGCATTATTACGAGGTTCTCAACGCCTATAAATGCGCGGTCATGGATCTGGGCCAGGCGATGCGTGCGTCCGTCGCCAGCAACAATCACCAGGAAGTCGTTCTGACCTGGCTTGGCTCTGCCGGCGCTGTTTTCCTGAGCCATATCGTCCAACTCATTCGGAAGGGCTGACCCATGCTGCCGAGCATCGACCTGCGCATCGCGAATATCGTCAAGGCGCTGGAGCAGGTGGTCCTGCCCGCCCTGACCGGGCGCGAGCGGCTCGCCAAGGATCAGGTCAATCTGTGCATCGGTCATTTGCAGATGATCGCCCAGCAATGGCGATGGGCGGCGGCGTTCGAGGCTGGCTCTTTCCACGCCATGATCGCTCTGGCGGAACAGATGCTGCCCTCGGTTGATCCAGGCTATGCCGAAGAACTGGCGCAGGCGATCGCATCGGCCAAGGCGGTGGAAGGCCAGGGTTTGGCAGCGGTCGAACATGCCATCGTCGCGTTGGGCGGCCTGATCGACCGCATCATCCTAGGCGAAGATGGCAAGGTGGCGCTGGCGCCAGCCGTCTGGGAAGCGGTGCTGGACTATGGCGAGAAGCAGGCGTTGCGCGAACGCACATGGTTTGCGGCCACCGGTCTGGACCCCGATCGGCAGGAACTGCCGAGTATCGCGGCGATGATGACAGCATGAAGCACGAAAATCCCGTTCTGCCCGAGCATGATCCCGCCGGCGCGCTGGCGCACATGGTCGCGGATACGCGCTACGCGGACCTGCCGGCTGGCGTGATCGATCTCGCCAAGCGGGCGATCCTCGACACGCTGGCGGTGACGATCGCAGGGTCGGGCTGGGAGATCAGCCCCGCCATCGCCGATCAGGTGGCGGAATGGGGCGGGGCGCCGCAGGCGACCGTGCTGATCCATGGGCATAGGGTGCCGGCGCCCATGGCGGCTTTCGCCAACGGCGTGATGGCCCGCGCCATCGACATGGGCGACGTGCATGAGACGGGCGGCCATGTCACCGAATGGAATGTGCCAGCCATGCTATCCGTGCTTGGGATCGCCGATAGGCCGGTCAGCGGCCGCGATTTCCTGACCGCCTATGTCACCGGCGCGGAAGTGGGCGTGCGCGCCAGCGCGGCGCTCAATCTGGTGCGTTATCACACGACCTGGGGTATGCCGGGCGAATGGAACGGGCCGCTCTGCGCCGCCGCATCGGTTGCGCGCATCCTGGGCCTGAACGCCGACGAGATATGGAATGCGATGGGCATGGCCTATACGGTCCATGGTATGTCGGAATATAATAAATATTCCGAAGGCACGCAGATGGCCCGCGTGCAGCACAGCTTTGCGGGCGACACGGCGGTCAAGGCGGCGCTGCTGACGCGGCGCGGCGTGACGGCACCGCGCGGCATATTTCAGGGCGTGCCAAGCGGCATTTTGCGGCATGTCGCCTGGGACGATGTGCGCCCCGAATTGCTGACCGAGGATTTGGGCATCCGCTGGCAACTGGCCGAAGGGTTATCGATGAAGCCCTATTCCGCGTGCAAATTCACCCACAGCTTCATCGCCAGCACGGTCGCCATCATGCAGGGCGAAGGGCTGGACTGGCGCGACATCGACCGGATCGATTGCATCGGCAGCAACAGCGCGCGCATGACATTCGAGCCGGCGGCGGCGAAATGGAACCCGCGCAGCGTTCCTGAAGCGATGTTCAGTGCCCCCTATACGATCGCGACGGCGGCGATCACCGGCGGCTTTTTCCTGCAAGATTTGCATATCGACCGGATTATGGACGAGGAACGGCGCGCAGTGATGCAGCGCGTCCACATCATCGCCGACCCCGATCATGCCGACCAGTTTGAGGGGTTTTCCGTCAAGATCATGCTGACGGACGGACGGCGCTTCACCCATGTCACGCCTTATGTGAAGGGCCATAGCCGCAATCCCATGGACTGGGACGATCTGGCCGAGAAGCTGCGTCGCTGCGCGCCCTTCGCCGCCGTCGCGCTGCCGCAGGGGAAGCTGGACCAGCTGGTCGCGCTGTGCCGCGCCATGGAGGAGGTGGAGGATATGCGTGACGTCCTCACCCTCATGACCGCCTGACATTCCGACTTTTTGCAACCTTGGAGAACATCATGAAGGCCGCCATTCTCAACAGCCTCGACGGCACATTCCAGATCGAGGAGATCGACATCGACGCGCCGCGCGGCCGCGAGGTGCTGGTGGAGGTGAAGGCGTCAGGCCTCTGCCATTCCGACCTGCATTTCGCCGAGCAGGATTTCGGCGTGCCGCTGCCCGCCGTTCTGGGGCATGAACTGGCGGGCGTCGTCCTGGCGATTGGCCCGGAAGTGCGCGAATTCGTGGTGGGCGACCATGTCGTTGGATCTTTGATCCAGTTTTGCGGCCATTGTCGCGCCTGCATCGGTGGGCGAACCTATCAATGCACCCATCCTGAAGAGACGCTGCGCGACGATCCTGACCATGCGCATCGCCTGACCCGCAATGGCGAGGGGGTGGCGCAAGTGTTCGGCACGGGTGCCTTTGCGGAGCGTGCGCTGGTGCATGAAAACCAGCTTGCCAAGGTGCCCAAGGAACTGCCTTTTGCCCAGGCATCCTTGCTGGGGTGCGGGACGATTACCGGCGCCGGCGCGGCGATCAACACCGCCTCTGTGCGGCCGGGCGACACGGTTGCGGTGATCGGCATTGGCGGGGTCGGGCTGAACGTGATTTCCGGGGCGCAACTGGCGGGCGCGGCGCGGATCGTCGCGATCGACATGCAGCCGAAGAAAGAGGCGTTGGCGCGCAAGTTCGGTGCTACCGACTTCATCGACGCATCCGCAGGGGACAGCGTAGCCGCGGTGCAGGCGCTTATCGAGGGTGGCGTCGATCACGCATTCGAGGTGGTGGGTATCAAGGCGACGTCGGAACAGGCGATCAAGATGGTCCGAAAGGGCGGTGGCGCCTATCTGATCGGGGTACATGCGCCAACCAGTACGATCGACGTCAATGTCACGGTCGACCTGCTGACCAATCAGGTCGACCTGCGGGGCGTCTATATGGGGTCGTCCAATATCAAGCATGACATCCCGATGTATGCCCGGATGTATCTGGAGGGTAAGCTCAATCTGGACGACCTGATTTCGCGCGAGATCAACCTGGCCGACATCAACGACGCTTATAAGGAATTGAAGGGCGGCGCGATCGCGCGAAGCGTCATCACGTCCTTCTAGGGACGTTCGAGCGGGGCGGCGGCGTCATCCTGTTGGCCGGAGCGGGTGGCGACGCCATGTCGGGCGCGGCCCCGTTCGCTCATCCGATCGATGTCACCCGGCCAGAAGGGCGCATCGAAGCCAGCGATCAGCCGCTCGATGCGCCACACGCCATCTTCCAGCCGATAGTCGGTGCGGTAGAAGCCGGTCGTTTCCAGCTTCGCCGCCCGGCCGTCCGACGACATCAAAAGCAGATAGCTGAGCGTCGTCGCCTTTTCCCGTGTCTGCCGTTCGACGATAGTGTTGAGGATCATGTGGCGGCGCTGGTCATGCTGGTGGGGCCAGAATTCGGTCAGCCAGCGCACCACCCGATCGCGGCCGACAAAAGGCCCGATCGGAATGCGCCCCAGCACATTGCCTTCCCACACAGCATCCTGAGTGAAACAGTCGGACAGGGCTTCCGTGCGCCGCTCGTCATAGGCCCAGCAATAGCGCGCGATGCGCTCGCAAATCACTTGCCTATCCCCGGCCCCGTCCGGTCCTTCATCGCCACGCGCCTCGCCCAGTGGGAGCATCCCGGCCTTGTGCGCCCAGCCGGGCAGGACGAACGCATCGTTCGATGGATCAGTCATGACGCGCCGTTCGCAGCGGAAACGCCGAACAATTTCGGGATGAGGAGAAGTTCGTCCAGCGTGCTGCGCGGATCAAGCGCCCCGTCGAGCGAGCGGAGGGTATCGACATTGTCGCGCAAATCCTCCGGTCCATGGTCGGGATTGAAATAGCCTTCGCCCACGACGAAGCCGACACGGGCGACCTTGCCCGACGATACGCTGAAAATGTCGCCGTTCAGCATGGTGGAGCGATGGGCGAGCCATAGAACGGTCGGCGAAACGATGGCGGGCGGTCCCATCGGCACCTTGCCCGCGCGAATATCCGCCTGCCAATCGTCGCTGCCGGAATCGGCCCCGCCAAAAAAGGCGTCGCGGTTCATGCGGGTGACCGCCATGGGCGCGATAGCGTTGACGGCGATGCCGCTGTCGCCGACCTCGTTCGCCAGCGCTTTGGTGAAGCCCGCTACGCCGAGCTTCGCCGCGCCATAATGGACGAGCTGCGCATTGCCCGCGAAGCCTGCATTCGACGTGGTGTTGACGATGCGGCCGTGGCGCCGGGCGACGAAATGCGGCCAGACCGCCTTCGACATCTGGAAGGTGCCGTCCAGCGTCACGGCGATCATCCGCCGCCAGCTGTCGTCGCCGATATGCTCCAGCGTTGCGAAGTCGATGATGCCGGCATTATTGACCAATATGCTGACCGTGCCGAAGGCGTCGAGCGCAGTCTGCACCACGGCGGCCGCCCCGTCCGCCGTGGTGACGCTATGACCGTTGGCGACCGCCCGGCCGCCGGCGGCGACGATTTCGTCCACCACCGACTGCGCGACCTGTGCCGATCCGCCCAGGCCATCAGGTTCGACACCGATGTCGTTGACCACGACCGCCGCGCCGCGCGCCGCAAACGCCAACGCATGTTCGCGGCCCAGACCCCGGCCGGCGCCAGTGATGATGACGACGTCGTCGTCGAAGCGCATCTGGTTCATCTTCATACGCCTCAGCCCGGAATCTCGAACAGGCCGGCCGACCCCATGCCGCCCGCCACGCACATGGACACGACCGCCCAGCGCACCCCGCGCCGCCGCGCCTCGATCAGCGCATGGCCCGCGATGCGGCTGCCGGTCATGCCAAAGGGATGGCCGAGCGCGATGCCGCCGCCATTGACGTTGATCTTTTCGGGATCGATACCCAGAAAATCGCGGCAATAGAGATATTGACTGGCGAAGGCTTCGTTGATTTCCCACAGACCGATATCCTCGACCTTCAGGCCGGCGCGATCCAGCAGCTTGGGAATGGCGAAGATCGGGCCGATGCCCATTTCTTCGGGCGGGCAGCCGGCCGACTGGAAGCCGCGATAAAGGCCGAGTATCTCGCGCCCCTCCGCTTTCGCCGTCGCGTGATCCATCACTATCTGGGCGGAAGCGCCGTCGGACAGCTGGCTGGCGTTGCCGGCGGTCACGAACTTGCCTTCCTTGACGATCTGGCCATCGCGCCAGACCGGCTTCAGCCGGGCCAGTCCCTCCGCCGTGGTACCGGCGCGGATGCCTTCATCGACCGAGAGCGTCAGCGTCTCGGTGCCCGATATGCTGCCATCCTTTTCCACGATATTCTTGGTGACGGTGATCGGTGCGATCTCGTCCGTGAAGCGGCCGGCCGCGACAGCGGCGGCGGCGCGCTGATGGCTGATGGCGGCAATCTCGTCCTGTGCCTCGCGGCTGATGCCATAGCGCTCGGCGACGATCTCCGCCGTTTCGATCATCGCCATATAGGCGTGGGGCTTGCGGTCCAGCACGGCGGCAGGGCGGGCGCGATGGGTGGGGGCATAGTCGCGCGTGTGGCTGATCGATTCGACGCCGCCAGCGACCGCGACATCCATGTCGCCCGCGATGATGCCGCGTGCGGCGAAGGCGAGCGCGGTGAGGCCGCCAGCGCATTTGCGGTCGACCGAGGCGCCCGGAATCGTATCGGGCAGGCCGGCGGCGAAGACGGTGGTGCGGCCGATATTGAAGCCCTGATCGCCCCATTGCGATCCCGCGCCGAAAATGACGTCCTCGATCCGGGCTGGATCGATGCCGGCGCGGGCGATGGCCGCGTTGACGGCATGGCCGGCCAGCGCCGGGGCGTCGGTATCGTTAAAGGCGCCGCGCATCGCCTTGGCGACGGGAGTGCGGGCGGTGGAGACGATGGCAGCTTCGCGCATGGATATTCTCTTTTCAGCGGACGGTTTCGAAGAAATCGGTGAGCGCGGCCAGGAAGGCGGCGCGCGACTGATGGTGCAGCCAGTGGCTGGCACCCGGAAAGCGGACCAGCCGGTGGTCGGCGATGCGGGCGAGCCGGTCGGCCGCGGGTTCGGGAATCCAGCTGTCCCCGCCATAGGCCAGCAGGGTGGGGCAGGCGATGGCCGCCAATATCTCGTTCAGGTCGACGCCATGGGCATCTTCCGGCGCGCGATTGCGGCAGGCGTCGTCATATTTCCAGCGCCAGCCGCCATCGGCGGTTCGGGTGACGCCATGTTGGGCGAGATGGGCGATGGTTTCTGCGTCCACACCCGGATTATGCTGCGCCATGCGGGCTGCGGCCTCTGCGACATTGGCGTAGATACGCGGCGTGCGCTGCCGGTCGCGGCGCTGGCCGTCGATCCATTGGCGCAGGCGGACGGGGTAGGGTTTGGGCGCCTTCGCCTGATCGCGCATGATCGGCAATTCGACTCCCTCGATGCTGCACAGAGATCGCACCTGTTCGGGGAAGGTCGCCGCGAAGCGCAGGGCGATATGGCCGCCCATCGAATGGCCGACGAGATGGAGACGATCGAGGCCAAGCGTATGGACACAATCGGCCAAGTCTATCACATGGTTGGACAAGGCGTAGGAGCCGCGCCCGGTCCAGTCGCTGTCGCCATGGCCGCGCAGGTCGATGGCGACGACATGATGGCGGTCAGCCAGGGCGCTGGCGATCCAGTCCCAATTATGGGCATGATCCAGCAGGCCATGCACCATCAGCACCGGGGCCGCCGCAGGATCGCCCCATGTCAGGACATGGCGGCGCGATCCGCGGATGTCGATGAAGGCGGAATGGGGTGCGATCATGGATCAGCCGACGACCGACTGGGGACGCAGCGCGCGGCGCAGGATCTTACCAGTCGGTCCCTTGGGCAGTTCGTCCAGCACGGTGATCGTCGCGGGGATCTTGTAGGCGGCGAGGTGGGAGCGGCAATGCGCCAGCATCTGATCGGGTGTCGGGTGGCGGCCGGGTTGGAACGCCACGAAGGCGATCGGGACTTCGCCCAGCATCGCGTCCTCGCGTGCGATCACGGCCGCTTCCGCCACGCCGGACACCTGGTAGAGAATTTCTTCGATGTCGGCGGGGTAGATATTCTGGCCGCCGCGGATGATGACATCCTTCTTGCGATCGACGATATAGGCATATCCGTCCGCGTCCAGATGGCCGATGTCGCCGGTCCGCAGCCAGCCGTCGCGCAGCGCCATCGCACTGTCGAGCGGTGCGCGATAATAGCCCGCCATGAGGTTCGGCCCGCGCACGACGATCTCGCCATTGACGCCGGGGGCACAAGGCGCACCGTCATCGTCAACGATGGCCAGGTCCATGCCGTTCAGTACGCGGCCGATGGTGCGTTCTCGCTCCATCGCGCCATTATCGCCGAGGCGGACCTGCGTCAGGGTAACGAGCGCGGTGGCTTCGGTGAGGCCATAGCCGGTGAGCAACCGGACGTCCGGCGCGACGGTCAGCAGCCGTCGCAGCAGCGCGGACGGCACCGGCGCGCCGCCAGTCATGATGGTCCGCAAAGAGCCGAGCGAATCGCGGCTGGCGGACGGATGATCGAGAATCTTCTGGAGCATCGTCGGTACGGCAGGCAGGAAAGTGCAGCGATGCGCCGCGATGGCGTGGATACAGGCGGCCGCGTCGAAGCGCGCGTGCAGGACCAGCGTGCAGCCGGTCACCAGCATAGCATTGATGCACTGGTTAAGGCCGAAGGTGTTGTAGAGCGGCAGGGCGCACAGGATGACGCTATCGTCGTTCAGCCCCAGCCAGCCCGGCGTGCTGTCATAATTGGCGGCGAGATTGGCGGCCGACAGCATGACGCCCTTCGCCTTGCCCGTCGTGGCGCTGGTGAGAAGGAGCATGGCCATGTCCTCCGGCTGGAGCGGGACGGGCGCGGGCAGGGGCGCAGCGTGGTCGATCGCGCGCGGCAGCGACCGGCTGTTCGCGCCATCCGCCGGTGCGTCTAGCAGGATCAGCGGGCAGCCCATATCCGCGTCCAGCGCGTCGACGATATCGCGGGTGGTGACGATATGGCCGATCGCGCAACAAGTGACGGCATGGCGGATTTCGCCCGCCCGATAGAGTGTGTTGATGGGCGTTACGACCGCGCCGAGCGCGAACAGCGCCTGTTGCACCAGAATGAAGTCGGGCGAAGCGCGCAACAGCAAGCCGACATGGTCGCCATGGCCGATACCCAGCGCGGCGAGGCCGCCGGCCATGGCCTGCGCATCCTGCGCCAGCCGGGCGAAGCTGTGCGTTGCGCCCGCGAAGACCAGTGCCGCCCGGTCGGGCGACTCGGCGGCGAGGTGAAATAGGTGGGTGGCGCGATTAGCCATGCGTCGCCTCGGCCAAGGCGGGCAGGGAGAGGCCGTAGCTGGCGGTCGCCGTGCCGGCGAACAGGGCGTGCTTTTCCGTGTCGCTGGCGCCGACGGTCAGCCGTTTGAAGGCGTTCCAGAGCGTGCCGTAGGAATACATAGCCTTGTCGACCGGAAAATTGCTTTCGAACATACAGCGGTCCGCGCCGAACACGTCGATGCAGCGTTCGACATAGGGACGCCATGCGTCGGCCAGTTCGATCGAGGAGGGCGGCATGTCGCGCTCGTGCCATAGCGCGCCGCAGATGATCATACCGAAGCCGCCGATCTTGACCCGCACATTAGGGCAGCGGGCAAGGTCGGCCATGTCCTGCGACCAGCGCTGGAAATTCTCCTCCGCGCGCCCTTCATAGGGGCCGACGCCGATGATGCAGCCGATATGGTCGAGGATGATGGGCAGGTCGGGCATGGCACGCGCCAGCGCGGTCAGTTCGGGGATCTGCCGGTGATAAAGCATCGCGTCATAGACGAGGCCCGCCGCCTGCACCCGCGCGAGTCCGGCGCGATAGGCCGGGTCGGCCAGCATCCCGGTGGGAGCGGGGCGCAGCACGATGCCGTCGGGAAACAACTCGTCGCGGGAGACGGAATGGCGGATGCCGCGCAGCCGACCATCGGCGGCGTCCGCATGGGCGGCCAGCACGTCCTCCACTGCATCGCCCAGCATCAGGTCGGCATGGGCGACGATGCCCGCGGCGACTGCGGTGGCCGCGCCGCGTCGCGCCGCTTCTGCGGCGATCGCGGCGATCGCTTCAGTCTCGCCCACCGGCGCGAGGTGGGCCGGCCCCCCGGCGCGATAGGCATAATGCGCCTGGACGAAGACGGTCGCATCGATCCGGTGGCCTTCGCCCAGGTCGGCCAGCAATTCTTCGAGCAAATAGGGGACGCCCGCTTCCACCCACAGGTGATGATGCGGGTCGATGATCGGCAGGTGGGCATCGATAGCTTCTTCGCGGGCGCGGGCCAGCCATGCCGGATTCGGCGCCGGATAGCGATAACGGCCCGTTACGTCCAAACCCATATCCTGCCTCTCCATTCTGCTTTGCCCGATAATGTTTCGGATAAAAGCAAAAAGCAATCTCCTTATTCCACCCTCATAATCGCCAATTTCGCTGGGGAATAGGCCATTTCCAATCCCTTCATCAAAATCCGACTAATCGTCGATTTATCTTGACTAGGGCGTGGAGGGCGGCATAACCAAGGCTACAACGCCGCTCACCGCTTCAAGCATGGGAATGGTGCTGGGATGAGGAATGCACTGATGGCACTAAGCAAGGTGGGGGTCGTTGCGACCGCCCAGACAGAATTTCGACCTGCCTGGAACAATGCCCAGCATATCGATCTGATCTCTTCGGTGGTCACGTCGGTATTCAAGGGTTCAGGCCTGACGATCGATGATGTGGACTTCATCATCGATTCCGGCAGCGACGTGCTCGACGGCCGGTCCATTTCCAACTGTGGATTCCTCGGCGCGCTCGGCGCGCATCACAAAGAAGAGGCGCGCGTCGAGGAAGACGGCCTTTGGGCGGCGCTCTATGGCGTGAACAAGATCCGCGCTGGCTCGTCCTCGGTCGGCCTGATCGTTGCCTATTCCAAGCCGTCGGAATCCAATGTCGATCTTTACTGGAACGCGCAGGTGGAGCCTTTCTATCAGCGCCCGGTCGGCTTCGGCCAGCGTGCCGCCAACGGCATCATGGCGCAGCGTTATCTGGCCGACAGCGGCCTTTCGAGTCGCGACCTGGCCGATCTGGTCGCAGACCGCTGGGCCGCCGCCGCGGCGTCTGGTAAGGTGTCGATCGACGCGCTGCCCGATGCCGATGCTGTTCTGGCCGCAAAGGAAGGCGCCGCGCCGCTAACCGAACTGATGTTCGCCCGGCCGGTCGATGGTGCCGTGGCCGTGCTGATCGCGCGGGAAGACATCGCCCGGCGGGTCAGCCGCAATCCGGCCTTCATTACCGGCATGGGCACGTCGATGGACACCCACAGCGTCGCCGCGCGGGAAGCCGGCCGGCTGTCATCCGCCGCCACGGCCGCCGCCATGGCCTACCGCAATGCCGGCTGGACGTCGGCGGATGCGGACATTGCCGAAATCAGCGGGTCGTCGGTCATCGGCGAATTGCTGGCGATCGAGGCTCTGGGTCTGGCGGCAGCGGGCAAGGGCCTGTCGGCCACACGCGATGGGAAGGTCGCGATCAACCGTTCGGGCGGCGCCCTGCCGGCTGATCCGATCATGGCGACCGGCCTCGTCCGACTGGCGGAAGCCAGTCGGCAACTGAGCCAGCCTGAAACGTCCAGCGGCGGCGCTCCCAGCCGCGCCATCGTCCACGGCGCCGGCGGCGTCGGCATGCAGAACAACTGCGTCTTCACTCTCGAGGTTTGATCATGGGCCGTCATGTTGGAATAGTAGGGGTCGGACAGACCCATCATGCCCGTCGCCGGACCGATGTCAGCCAGGCGGGACTTGTGCGCGAAGCGGTGGACCGCGCGCTCGCGGACGCCAAGCTGAGCATGGAGGATATCGACACCGTCGTCGTCGCCACCGGCCCGGTCTTGTTCGCCGCGGTGAATCAGCCGGAAAAATGGGTGGTCGATGCGATTGGCGCACAGGGCAAGTCGGTGGTCCGCCTGACCAGCGGCGGCGGCGCGGGCTTCGCCGGAGCGCTGGCCGGTTATTATCAGGTCGCGGGCGGCTTTTCCGAACGCACTTTGGTCGTCGCCTATGACAAGCTGTCCGAAGGGCAGCTGCAATATTCGATCTCCACCCTCTACGATCCCTTCTGGGGCCGTGAGTTTGCGGTCGGCATCATGGGCTTTTCCGCCGCTTACTGGCGCGCGCGCATGGATGTGCTCGGCCATACAGAGGAAGCGGCGGCCATGGTCGCGGCCAAGAACCGCAAGAATGCGATCGCCAACCCCTATGCGCATGTGAAGAAGGAAGTGTCGGTCGAGGACGTCCTCAATTCCAAGCCGCTCTGCTGGCCGATCAAGCTGCTCGACGTTCCGCCCATTTCGGACGGCGCCGCCGCGATCGTTCTATCTTCGGAGAAGATGGCGCATCATTCGACCAGCCGTCCCGCCTGGATCAGGGGCATGGCCTATTGCTGCGAAGCGGACAATGCGCCCGAACGGTCGCTGATGCTGTCCGAACCGCTGGCGATCGCCAGCCGCCAGGTCTATCGCGCCGCCGGCATCACCAATCCGCGCCGCCAGTTCGACGTGGTGGAGGTGCAGGAGCCCTATAGCTGCTTCGAGCTGAACTATTATGAAAGCCTGGGGCTATGCCCACCGGGACAGGCGGCCGACCTGATCGCGTCCGGCGCGACCCAACTGGATGGCGACATTCCGGTGAACCCGTCGGGCGGCTGCATGGGGGCAAATCCCATCGGCGCGGTCGGCGTCATTCGCCTGATCGAGGCGGCGACGCAGGTCATGGGCAGGAATGAAACTCACCAGATCAAGGACGCCAAGACCGCCCTCGTCCAATCGGGCGGCGGTTGGGCCAATCTGCGCGGTTGCGCCGTTCTGAGCGCATAAGGAGAGACACGATGTTTTCCGCACCGGATAGCTATCCGATCGACCTGCCGACTTTCCACAGCGAGATCAACCTGCCCTACACGCTGACGCCCGGCCGGGCGGCGGGCATTTTCCTGGCGGAAGTCAAAAACCGTCGGATCGTCGCGTCGCGCTTCGCGTCGGGGCAGGTCGTCGCACCTGCGCAGGATTTCTCTTCCACCAATGGCGAGGAACCTGAAGCCTTTGTCGAAGCGCCACAGACTGGCGTGTTGACGGCCTTCACCCGCGTCGATGGCCACGTCATCGGCTTCATCCGCCTGGATGGTTGCGACAATGACTTCGCGCACCGCATCCTGGCCGAACTGGACGATATTGCGATCGGTCAGCGGGTTGAGGCGGAATGGGACGACAGCGTCGAACAGTCGGTGCTGGCTATCAAGGGCTTCCGGATCGCGCCCGACGCGCCGGTCGGCACGGTCAAGCCGCTGGAGACGATGGAAGAGCCGCTGGGCGTCATCCCCTATGCGATGAAGCTCGACTATGAACATGCCTATGGCCCCTATTATGGCCGCATGTTCGATGAAATCCGCGAAAATGGCCGCTTCATGGGCGTGCGATCGCCCGGCAGCGACATCGCGTTGCTGCCGCCGCGCGAGATTGATGATGTCACCCACGGCCGCACCGGTACGTGGAAGGCGTGCGCCGACACCGGGACCATCCGGGGCTGTTCCATCATCAACATGGAAGTCTATGGCCAGACCCGCAAGGTGCCCTATGTCTATGCGGAGATCGTGCTGGACGGCGCATCGACCCGCATGATCCACGTGATTGAGATCGACAGCCTGGAAGAGGCCAAGGAGAGGATCAAGCCGGGCACCCGCGTCCGCGCCGTATGGACGCAGGGCGAGCGCCAGGGCCGGGTGTCCGACATTGAACGCTTCGAGGTTATCGAAGGGTGAGCCACTATCGCATTACCTCCCTCCGGCTGGGCGAGCTGTATCTGCCGCATGGCGGGTCGGTCATGCGCGATCCGGTGCATTGCTGGCTGGTCCGGGGGGATGGCCGCAATATTCTGGTGGATAGCGGGATGGCCGACATCCCGACCATCCATAAGCGGCTGCGGGTGCAGGGCACAGGCGGCGGTCATCCGGCGCTGGTCGCGGCGCTCGCCGGGGAAGGGCTGACGCCGGCCGATATCAGCCATGTCGTCCTGACCCATATGCATTTCGACCATGCCGACAATCTCGACCTGTTTCCCGACGCTTGTGTCGTCGTACAGCGGGCCGAGTTGCTGGCGGGGGTCGATCCGGTGCCCTCGCAACGGGTCTTCTACTGGAAATCGACACTCGACAATCTGATGGCGCGCAAGCGGCCCGCACAATTGATGCTGCTGGACGGCGACCATCAGCTGTTTCCCGGTATCCGCCTGCTGTCCGTCCCCAGTCATACCGAGGGGATGCAGGTTGTTATCGTGGACACCGCGAAGGGCAAGGCGGCGATCGTGTCCGACCTGGGCGACCATTATCGCTACTGGTTCCCGGCCGACGCGCGCGCCACCAGCCACCCTCAAAGGTCGCTGACCGGTGCCTATCTGACCGGGAACATCCGCAGCGAGAGCGAGCGCGACTGGCAGCGGGCGATGCGCCGCGTGCAGGACAATAGCGACATCGTCATCCCCGCCCACGATTTCCGTATCCCACGCAACATTCCCGACGAATGGTTTGCGATCCCCGATTCCACCGACGGCGACCTGGCGCATGAACCGCCTGAGCCTGCCGCTTCCGCATGAGGATGGTCCATGGCCTATAATACATTGCTCTACGACGTCAGTGACCGGATCGCGACGATCACGCTGAACCGGCCCGACGCGATGAACGCGACGACCGATGAACTGTATCAGGAATTGCAGGATCTACTGGGCAAGGTCGCTGCCGATCGTGACGTCAGCTGCATAATCCTGACCGGTGCCGGGCGTGGTTTCTGCGCCGGCGCGGACCTTAAGGCGCGCAAGGACGATATGACGCCGCTGCAACGCCGTGCGCGGCATCGCTGGATATTGAAGGATATATTGGAGCCGTTGTTCCGCATCGAAAAGCCGGTGATCGCCGCCGTGAATGGCGCGGCCGCCGGCGCTGGGTTCAACATTGCGCTTGCCTGCGACTTCATCGTGGCGAGCGAGAATGCCAGCTTCATCCAGGCCTTCGCCCGCGTCGGACTGGTTCCGGACCTGGGCGGCCTCTATTTGCTCGGCCGGGTGATCGGCATCAACAAGGCCAAGGAGCTTTGCTACACCGCGCGCAAGGTGTCGGCGCAGGAGGCGGCGGACCTTGGCATCGTCAACCATGTGGTGCCGCATGACGCACTGCTGGAGCGCGCCCGCGCCATCGCGGCGAAGATCACCGCCGGATCGCCGACCGCGATCGGCATGACAAAGACGCTGCTAAACAAGGCCAGCAATTCCACGCTCGATCAGATGCTGGAATATGAAAGCTTTGCCCAGACCGTCGCCTATCTGACCCCGGAATATGAGGAGGGCGTGCAGGCATTCCGTGAAAAGCGCGCCCCCGATTTCGCCGCGGCCGCAGCAAGAGGGTAAAATCATGGATTTCAGCTACAGCCCGCAGGAAGAGGGGTTTCGCACAGACCTGCGCGCCTGGCTGGCCGACGCTCTGCCGCCGGGCTGGGGCGAGACGGTGTTCGAACCGGAGGATGAGGACGAACGGGCGATGTTCCGCCTCGCCTGGGAGAAAAAGCTGCATGCGGGCGGCTGGAGCGGGATCAACTGGCCGGTCGAATATGGCGGGCGGGGCGCCACGCTGGTCGAACGCGCGATCTTTGCCGAGGAGATGGCGCGGGTTGGCGCGCCTGAGGGGCTGAACATCATCGGCCATAACCTGGCCGGGTCGACCATTCTGCGCCACGGGACCGAGGCGCAGAAGCAATATTTCCTGCCCCGCATCCTGTCGTCGGAAGATGTGTGGTGCCAAGGGTTTTCGGAGCCGAACGCCGGGTCCGATCTGGCGTCGGTGCGCACGCGGGCCGAGCGGCGGGGCGACACATTCATCGTCAACGGCCAGAAGATCTGGACCAGCTTCGCGCAATATTCGCAATGGTGCTTCGCGCTAGTGCGCACGGACCCCGACGCGCCCAAGCATAAGGGCCTCAGCTTCCTGCTGATCGACATGAAGAGCCCCGGCATATCGATCCGCCCGCTGCGGCAGATATCGGGCGAGTGCGAATTTAACGAAACCTTCTTCGATGATGTCGAGGTGCCGGTGGACAATATCGTCGGCGACATCAACGATGGCTGGCGGATCGCAATGACGACGTTGGCTTATGAGCGGGGGCCGGAAGATGCGCTGGGCCGCCAGATTCGTTTCAGCCAGGAACTGGAAAAGCTGATCGACACGGTCGCGGCGACTCCGCGGGGCGACGCCATGCTGATCGAAGACCCGATCGTGCGGCAGAAGTTGGCGCGGTCCGTCACCGAAGTCGAGGTCATGCGGCTGAATGCGGTGCGGACTTTCAGCAAATATCTGAACGGCGACGACCGGGGACCGGATGCGTCTGTCATCAAGCTCTACTGGAGCCATGCGGCGCAGAATATGTATGAGGCGGCGATGGACATATTGGGGCCGACGGCGCCGATCGCCGCGCCCGATCCGCTCAGCGCAGGCGGGGGGCGGTTCCAACTGAGCTACCTCCAATCCAAGGCCTTCACCATTTATTCCGGCTCTTCGGAAATCCAGCGTAACATCATCGGCGAGCGTATGCTCGGCCTGCCGCGTTAGGGGGACGGCGCCATGAATTTCGGTTTCAATGAAGAACAGAAGAGCCTGGGGGATACGGTCGCCGCGTTGCTGGCCGACTTCCCCGCGCTGACCGGGCCGGACCCGGCGCAGGCACGCGATCCTGCGGTCTGGCAGGCGCTGGCCGACCTTGGCCTTTTCGCCTTGCTGGTGCCAGAGGCGCATGGCGGCGTGGGATTGACGCTCGTCGATGTCGCGCTGGCGATCGAGGCGCTGGGTGCCGGGCTTGCGCCGCCGATCGCCGCGTCCACCATGATAGCGACCGACATCATCGTGCGCGAAGGCACGGCGGCGCAGCAGGCATCGCTGTTACCCCGTATCGCCACGGGCGAGTTGCGCATTGCGCTGGCGATGCTGGAAAATGGCCAGGGCTATGACCCCGATGCGGTGCAAACCGTGATGGGTGGCAATGGCGTGACTGGATCGAAGATATTGGTGCCCGATGCGGATATCGCCGACCTGCTCCTGGTGCTGTCGCGCGTCGATGGCGGTGTTGGCCTAGTCCTGGTCGCCCGCGATGCGCGGGGCGTGTCGATCCGCCATCATGCCGACATCGATCCGTCGAGCGGACTGTGCGAAGTGACGCTGGACGGTGCTGCTTTGATGGACGATGCGCTTGTCGGCCATGCGGGATCGGGCGATGTCGTGCCCCGCCTGATGGATGCGGCGGCGATCGTCTATGCCGGGATGGCGATGGGCATGGCCGCGAGGATGCTCGATGCGGCGGTCGACTATGCCAAGACGCGGGTGCAGTTCGGCCAGCCGATCGGCGCGTTCCAGTCGATCAAGCATCGCTGCGCCGACATGGCCGTGGCGGTCGAGGCGGGGCGTTCGGCCGCCTATTACGCCTTTTGGACCGCGGCGGAAAATGACCCCGATCGCAGCCGCTCAGCATCCATGGCCAAGGCTTATTGCGGCGAAGTCGCGCGCGATGTCTGCAACGAAACGGTGCAGATCCATGGCGGCATGGGCTTCACCTGGGAATTGGGGCTGCACCGCTTTTTACGCCGGGCCAAGGTGCTGGAGCATGGCTTTGGCAATCATGTCTGGCATTATGAGCGGATCATGGCGGAGACGCTGGCGGCGCAGGCCGCCGGCGACAAAGCCCAGGCGGCCTGACGATCAGGCCCTTCATCATATGGTATGGACGCGATGAGCGAACAATTACTGCGTGACATCGAGATATTGGCTGACCTGTTCAAGGCCGGTGGCTGGACCGAGTTGCGGATCGAAAGCGGCGCGATCAGCCTCCTGCTGTCGAAGGACAAGGCGACATTGTCGCTGGGCGGGGCACAACAGGCGCTGGTGCCGGTTGCGGCTTTGTCACCTGTTGTCGCTGCGCCAAAGGTCGCCCCGGAACCCGTCGATGCAGGTGCCAGCGCCGGGTCGATCGATCCCGCCTGGACTGCTGTGAAAGCGCCCAATCTTGGCACCTTTTACCGTTCGCCTAAGCCCGGCTCCCCGCCCTTCGTGGAGGTCGGGCAGCGGGTTGAGCCGCGCACCGAACTTTGTCTGATCGAGGTGATGAAGCTCTTTACATCGGTCAAGGCGGGCATCGCTGGAACCGTCAGACACGTCGCCGTGGCCGACGCCGATCTGGTCGAGGGCGGACAGCCGCTCTTCTACATCGCGTGCGACTAGGTCTGCACCCAAACATCCTGAAAGACGCGCCGGACGGCCGCGGGAGAGTATAAGCGAATGGCTCATATCGAATTTCTGGACGAAACGATGCGCGACGGGCAGCAGAGCCTGTGGGGCCTGCGGATGCGCGCTGGCATGGCGCTGCCTGTATCGCCGCTGATCGACAAGACCGGGTTCAAGACGATCGATCTGACCGGCGGCGGCATGCTCGACGTGCTGACGCGCTATTGTCAGGAAAATTACTGGGAAGGGTTGGACCTGCTGGTCGCCTCCATGCCCAATACGCCGCTGCGTGCGGGGCTGCGCTCCAATGCCAACGTCACTTTCAGTGTCAGCCCGCGCGCGTTGATGGACCTGTGGGTCCGTCGCCTGTGCGCGCATGGCGTGCGGTCCTTCTGGATCTACGACGTCTTGTTCGGCTTCGACAATATGCTGCGCCTGGCCAAGGTCGCCAAGGAAAGCGACGCCTATGTGGCCGCCGCCGTCATGTTTGCCCTCTCGCCCGTCCATACCGACGCCTATTATGCGGAAAAGGTGCGGGTGCTGGCGGCCAGCCCGGACGTGGACAGCATCCTGCTCTACGACACGGCCGGCGTGCTGGAAAAGGAACGGCTGCAAACACTGATGCCCGGCATCGTCGCCGCCGCCAATGGCAAGCCGATCGAGTTCCACGCCAACAATCTCCTGGGCCAGACCGCCAAAGCCTATCTGGACGCGGTGGAACTGGGCGTGTCCGTCCTCCACACCGCCAGCAAGCCGATGGCGAACGGCCCGTCCGTGCCCGCGACCGAGACGATGGTGCGCAATATCGAGCTGAAGGGGCATAGTCATAATCTGGATACCAGCCTGTTCCAGCCGGTGGCCGATCATTTCCGCTCCGTCGGCAAGGCGGCGGGCTTCCTGGTCGATCAATATGCCGAATATGACATCTTCTCGATCGAGCATCAGATCCCCGGCGGGATGATGGGCACGTTCAAGGCGCAACTGGCCATGCACAATATGACCGACCGGATCGGCGACGTGCTGGCGGAGGTCGCGGCGGTGCGTCGGGAACTGGGCTATCCCGGCATGGCGACGCCGTTCAGCCAACTGGTCGGCATCCAGGCCGTCCTCAACATTGTCACCGGCCAGCGCTATGGCACGGTGCCGGACGAGGTCGTGCAATATGCCGCCGGTTTCTATGGCGATACGGTCGCGCCGATCGACGCCAATGTGCTGGACCGCATCATGGGCAGCGCGCGGGCGAAGGAAGTGGTGGACAATCCCCCGCCCGACCCGGACCTGGCTGAACTGATGAAGCAATATGGCACGCAGGATGAAGACGAACTGATCCTGCGCGCCACCGTGCCGCAGGCGGATATCGACAAGATGCGCGCGGCGGGACCAGTGCGCCGCGACTATCCGTTGCTATCCTCGCCCGAACTGGAACAGATGCGCAAGCTGATGCAGGTCGCCAGCATGCCAGTCGTGGAACTGAAGTCGGCGGGCCTCAACCTCAGCTTGCGGAGAGACTGAAAGCCGCCGAAACCGAAAATTCATGTGCGAACCGCCTTTGCCGGTGCCACTCATTCATCAAGGAGCGTCAGATGCATTCGGAAAAAATGGATGCGATCCGTGATAAGGATTTGGCGAGGGATGAATTTAAGGATCTGCCTAATCTGGTAAAGGATGAGCTGGAAAAGCACCGGCAACTCTATTTGTCCGATCCGGTGACGGCGCATTTTTGGGACCCCGTGGTCATCGGCACGCCGGGTGGTCCCGTGGCTTGCCTTTTGCTCCATCATCTAGGCCATAAAAGCGGCACCTGGCGCAGTACGGCGCTGCAATATTATCGGTTCAACGGCGACATCCTGATCGTCGCATCGCGTGGTGGGACGGAGGAGCCGCCGGTCTGGTATCTCAATCTCATGGCCCATGCGGAGTGCCGCATTCAGGTCGGCGCGAACGGTTCGCCCGCTATGGCCCGCGTCATTGCGGGGGATGCGCGGGCGTCCTATTGGGACCATATCACACGCGAACAGCCCGCCCAGATCGAGTATCAACAGCGCTGCCGACGGAAAATACCCATCATCGCGCTCGACCTTCCCCAGGGCGTGACCCTGTAGGATTGCCCGTCGAGGCTGGCGGTCACCGCGCCAGATAGCCGCCGTCGACGGGATAATAGGTGCCGGTCATGAAACTGGCGAGCGGGGAGACGAGGAAGCAGACGGCAGCGGCAATCTCCTCCGGTTGCGCGATGCGGCCGAGCGCGTGCAGGGCCGCAATCTCCCCCATCTTCTCGCGCGTCGCCTGCTGGAGCAGCGGCGTTTCGACGTAGCCCGGCCCCACCGCATTGACACGGATGCCCATCGGTGCGCCCTCCAGCGCGGCCGCCTTGGTCAGGCCGACAATGGCATGTTTGCAGGTGGTATAGGCAGACGCGCCGGCCGCCGCGACGGCGGACATGACCGATCCGATATTAACCACCGCGCCGCCCCCGGCATCGCGCATGGCCGGGATCTCTGCTTTCAGGCTCAGGAACACCCCGTCCATATTGACCGACGCCACGCGCCGCCATTCTGCGAAAGACAGTTCGCTGATCGGCGTGTGCGTGCTGGTGACGCCGGCATTGTTGACCGCAATATGGAGTGCACCGAACTGCGCCTTTGCAAAGTCCACCATGGCGAAGCAGGACGCCTCGTCCGCCGTGTCGGCCGCCGTGCCTGCCGCATTCGGGCCGAGCGTGGCGGCCAGCGCCCGCGCCGAATGGCCATTAAGGTCGGCGATAACGACCTTGGCTCCGGCGGAGAGCAGCGCCTCCACGCAGGCCTTGCCGATACCCGATGCCCCGCCCGTGACCAGGGCGACCTTGTCCGTCAGATCTATTGCGATCATGCTATCTGCCTTATCGTTGGATCTTCGCTTGCCAGTTCGAGGATGAAGTCCTCGATCGCCCGGTTCACCCGCCGCGGATTGCTGAGGTTTACCGCATGCGGCCCGCCCGGCACCAGCGTCACCACGCGCGGATCGGGAACCCCCTGCGCCGTCAGCAGCCCCAGTTCGTGCGACGTGGCAAGGTCGGCAAGGCCATGGATGACCGCGACGGGCATGGTGACCTCATGCAGTCGATAAAACAGCGGATCGATCGAAGCGAGCGCGCCGGTGGCGTCGCGCACCTGCGCCTTCGTCACGCGCGACCAGGCGTCGTGCCAGTGGCTGTGGTCGACCCCAGGCCCAAGAATGAAGCCGCTGAGGAAGGCCAGCTTTTCCGGGTCGGGGCCGTTGGCGATCCAATCGCCGATGTGGCGGGGGAAACTGTCATCGTCGCTCTTGGGCGCTTCGCCCGCCTGGGTCGAAAGTTGCACCAAACCATGGAAACGCTCCGGCGCGAGCAGGGCGGCGCGCATGCCGACCAGGCCCCCCTGGCTCATGCCGACATGGATCACCTTCTCCAGGCCCAGCGCGTCCATCATCGCCAGCATGTCGCGCGCCGAATCCCAATAGTCGAACGGGCCTTCCCAGATCGTGTCGCCATGCGCCCGCGCGTCCCAGGCGATGCAGCGCCAGCGGCTGGCGAAATGATCCAATTGCGGGGCGAACATCGACCGGTTCATCATATAGCCGTGGCTAAACAGGACCGCGGTGCCCCCGCTGCCCCCGTTGCCGCCGGTATCGTCCAGCGCGACGGTGGCACCTGTGGGTAGGGATAGTTTCTGCACGTCGCTTTCTCCCGATCGCATCATATCGCCGATATGCCGCCATCCACCATATGGCAGGCGCCGTTGACGTAAGTGGAGGCGTCGGACAGCAGATAGGCGGCGGCCTGCGCGACCTCCGCCATGGCACCGAAGCGGCGACTGGGGATTGCCGCCATGCGCGCCTTGGCGCGGTCGGACGGCGCGCCCGGTTTGCTGCCCATGATCGCGTCGATCATACGCCCGTCAAGCGGACCGGGGCAGAGCGCATTGACGCGCAGTCCCACCGGGCCATAATCGATCGCGGCGCAACGGGTCAGGCCGATGACGGCATGTTTGCTGGCGACATAGGCGCTCATGCCGGCCGCGCCCTTGACGCCCGCCGTGCTGGCGATGTTGACGATCGATCCGCCGGGCGTCCGCATCCGGGGCACGCCATATTTCATGCCCAGGAACACGCCCGTCACGTTGACGTCGATCACCTTGCGGAACAGCACGGTGTCGAGCGCGTCGATCGGGGTCGCTACATTCTCTATCCCCGCGCCATTGACCAAGCCGTCGAGTGGAGCCTCCAGCGTCTCGAACGCGCGGATCATCGCGGCCTCGTCCACGACGTCGGCGACGATCGTGCGCAGGCGCGGCGGGCCGGTCATGGCGTCGAGCGCGGCAGCGTCACGGTCGATCGCCAGCACATGCGCGCCGAGATCCAGCAACAGCGCGGTCATGGTAGCACCCAGTTCGCCAGCCGCGCCGACAAGGGCGATATGGCGACCGTCTAGGTCGATAAGCGGGCGGCCCATCATGACGCGAAAGTCGCGAGATAGCGTTGGGTCAGCGCCGCATCATAAGCGGTATGCTGATCCAGTTGCGCTTGCCAGTCGATGTCCGTTTCGATCGGGTCGCCGGTCGCCAGACGGCGGATCTGGTTGAAATAATAGGCTATGGTCGCCTGCGCCGCCGTCCCCGGCTGATCGTCCGGGGAGGGAAGGCGATCGATGCGACCTTCCAGCAGCGCGTCGATGAGGCTGGCGTCGAGGCAGAGCGGGCGGGCAATACCGACGGCGTCGAGCGCGGCCGTTTCCAACGCCTGCGCCATGGCGGCGCGGCTGCGAAAACCGCCGGTGACCGCGAGGGGGACGGAGACATGCGGCCGCAGGCGCGCGGCGAAATCGAGAAAATAGGCTTCGCGCGCGATGGTAGAGGCTTTTTTGAGCAGCGTGCCGTCCTGTTCGCGCCCCACCATGACCTGCGATTCATAGCTGCCGCCGGAAATCTCCAGCAGGTCGATGCCCGCCGCGCAGAGCCAGTGGACGATCTGGATCGATTCTTCCTCGGTCAGGCCGCCCTTCTGGAAATCGGCGCTGTTGAGCTTGACCGAAACCGGGAAGTCGGGGCCGGTCGCTGCGCGGATGGCGCTGACGATGTCGAGCAGCAGACGCGCCCGATTTTCCAGGCTACCCCCCCAATCGTCGTCGCGCTTGTTGGTCAGCGGGCTGAGGAACTGGGACAGGAGATAGCCATGCGCGGCATGGACCTGCACGCCGGTAAAGCCGGTGTCGCGGGCGGTGAGCGCGACATGCACGAAGCGACGCTGGATGTCGTGGATTTCCCCGACGTTCAGCGCGCGGCACATGCCCGCGCCGCCGACCAGCGGCATGGCGGAGGGCGCGACGAACGTGTCGGGCGACGTGCCCGCCTGGCGGCCGGGATGGTTGATCTGCATCCAGATATGGGCGCCATTCTCGCGCCCGGCCGCGGCATAGGCGGCAAGTTGCTCCAGGCCGCCATTGCCGTCGATCGCGACATTGCCGGGTCGCTCGACGAAGCGCCGGTCGATCTGGACGTTGCCGGTCAGCAGCAGCCCCGCGCCGCCCCGCGCCCAGCGGCCGTATAGCGCGGCATGATCGTCGGTCGCGCGATTGTCCGGCGTGCCCATGCCTTCCGTCATCGCGCCTTTGACGATGCGGTTCTTGAGCACGGTGCCGCAAGGCAGCGTCAACGGATCTGTCAGGGCGGGGGGCATGATCTTTTCTTCCTAGCGGATGTAACGGCGGACATAGTCGCGGCCCAGGCCGACTTTCTCGAAATGGGCGGCGCTTTGTTCGATGCGGGTGAAGACGTTGGACTGGCCGACGGGCCGGTCATCATCGTCCAGCTCGATCAGCGACCCGGCGATCCAGAACAGCGTTTCCGATCCGCCGGGCAGCCCGATCAGCGTATGCGTGTCACCCGCCGGTTCCAGCAGATAGTGGCCGGCGGTGGCGATCCAGTCGCGCTCGCGATACCGCCACTGGCCCGACAGGACATAGGCCTGGACCGGGCAGGCATGGGCGTGGCGGCTGATCTTGCCCTCCGCCCGGATGCGGGTGACATTGGCCCAGGCACCCGAGACGGTGTCGAACATCAACGGGCGCATCCACACGCCATCCATGGCGGCGGGCACCCATAAGCGGTCGTCCTGGCTGCTGGTTTCCAGCAGCAATTCGCTGTGCCGAAAATCTCCGGCGGGATGGTCCTGCGTCATTTTGCCTCCTGTGGCAGCGCATAGGCGTGGAAGGTGCGGCCGAGCGGGAAGGATTGCGACGTGACATGGCCGGTGGCGGCGATGACCACGAACTGCCGTCCGCTGCGGGGGCCGATATAGGTCATCGGATTGGCATTGCCGCTGGCGGGCATCCGCACCGACCACAGTTCTTCGCCCGTGTCCGTCGCAAAGGCGCGGAAGGCGCGTTCCTTTACGCCCCCGAAGAAGGTGAGGCCGCTGCGCGTCACCAGCGTTCCGCCGAAACCGGGCATCCCCATGCGGATCGGCAGGCCGACCTCCAGCCCCAACGGGCCGCTGTCGCGCACGGTGCCGACGGGGCGCTGCCAGGCGATCTTCCGGGTCGTCATGTCGATCGCGGTCATGCGACCATAGGGCGGCGCCAGACAGAGCGTGCCGAGCGGGCTGGTGAAGCCGCGCAGACGCGCGCCATAGGGGGTGCCCGCCATGGGCAGGGGCGCGGCGAAATCGGTGGCGTTATGGCTCGCCCCCGGTCCGGCACCGCCGCCTGCTGCGGCGCGCGGGACCAGCTGCATCAGCGTGGGATAATAGATGCTGTTTACCATCAGCAGCCGCCGTTCGGGATCATAGGACACTCCGCTCCAGTTCATGCCCCCGCCCAGGCTGGGGTAGAGCAGGGATTCGGTCAGCCCAGGCGGCGTGTTGGGACCGTCGTAGCGCAGTTTGCGGAAATGGATGCGGCACCACAGCTGGTCGATCGGGGTGATGCCCCACATGTCGCGCTCGCTGATCCGATCGCCCGCGATCGAAGGCATGCCGACGGAGAAGGGCTGGGTGGGGGAGAGGCGTTCTTCGGGCACTTTCCCTGCCTGTGGCGCCGGCCGTTCGCGGACTGCGGCCAAGGGCTTGCCGGTGCGACGGTCGAGCAGGAACAATTCGCCGCGTTTGGTCGGCTGGACAAGCGCAGGGATCGTGCCGCCGGGGGCGGGCAAGTCGATCAGGGTCGGTTGCGATGCGACGTCATAGTCCCACAGGTCGTGATGCGCGGTCTGGAACGACCAGCGCACCGCGCCGGTCGCCGCATCCAGCGCGACGATGGAACTGCTATATTTTTCGCTCTGCGCGGATCGATAGGCGCCGAAATGATCGGGCGTCGCATTGCCGGTTGGAACGAACACCAGGCCCAGTTTCGCGTCGGCGCTCATCGGCGCCCAGCTATTGGGCGTGGAGCGGGTATAGGCTTCGCCTGGCGCTGGCCCATGCGCATTGTTCGGATTGCCCATGTCCCAGGCCCAGCGCAGCGCGCCGGTGATGACGTCATAGCCGCGCACCACGCCCGACGGTTCGTCCGTGCTGACATTGTCCGCGACCCAACCGCCCAGTACGATAACGTCGCCGATGATCACCGGCGCCGAACTGATATAATAGAGGCCGGGCGCGGTGCGGCCCATGCCCTGGTTGAGATCGACGAAGCCACCCTCGCCAAAGCCGGGGCAGGGACGGCCGGTGGCGCTGTCGAGCGCGATCAGCTGCGCGCCATAGGTTGCGGTAATGACGCGGCGCGGGCATGGGGCGGGCACTGCTGCGCCGCCATCATGATAGGCGACGCCGCGACAGGTGCGCACCGCCGAACCGCCCTTGGGGTCGACCTTCGGGTCGAACCGCCAGAGCGGCTTGCCCGTTTCGGGGTCGAGAGCGAAGACGATATTGGTCTGGGTGCAGAACAGCAGCTTGCCGTCCACCATCAGCGGCGTGGATTGCAGCGGGCTGGGGACGGGCGCGCGCATCGGGTCGTGACCGGTGTCGAAGGTCCAGGCCAGTTGCAGCGTCTCGACATTAGTCGGCGTGATCTGCGTCAGCGGCGAAAAGCGGGTGCCGGCGTCGTCGCGGCCCCAACTGGGCCATAGACCGGGATCGCCGGGGATGGCGACTGGGGTGCCGCTCCGGCCGGACAGGGCCGCGATCTCCATGGGCGACTGGAGCGCGCAGCCCAGGATCAACAGGAAACCTACAAGGCTGGCCAGCCCCGCCGCAACCGCACCTTTGCCCACCCGGCGGCGGATGAAGGGCAACAGAAAGGGGAGGCCGAACAGCGCCGGGCCGACGATCCGGGCGGTCAGCTGCCAGCCGCCCAAACCGACTTCGCATAGCGCCCAGACGATCGTGATGGCCAGGAACAGCGCATAGAGCCAGCCCGCCCGGCGGTCGCCGCGCCATAGCCAGTAACCGCTCAGCGCCACGGCGATACCGCCCGGCAGATAATAAGGCGATCCGCCCAGCCAAATCAGATACGCCCCGCCCGCGGCCACGATCAGCCCGACGAGCAGCAGCAGCGCGGCGAGAAGGCGGGTTAGCCAGATCATGGACGGATCGATTGCCCCGAAACGGCCGTCACCGCCGTCATGCGTTGAAGCACTTCTGCAATATCTCCATGAAGGGCGCGAGGTCGGGGAAGCCGGATGTTGCGGTGATGCCGCCATCGACCGGGATCACTGTGCCGGTCATATAGGACGCCTTGTCCGACGCCAGAAAGGCGACGACTTCGGCGATTTCCTCGGCCTGGCCGATCCGCGCCATCGGGACGGCGCGGATGAAATTGTCGAATACGCTTTGCGCGGCCTTCAGCCCCGCAAACAGGGGCGTATCGACGCAACCGGGGCAGACGGCGTTCACGCGGATGCCCGATTTGGCCATGTCCATCGCCAGCGCGCGGGTATAGTTGACCACGCCGCCCTTGGCCGTGTTGTAGGCGGTCATGCCGAAATCGCCCAGCATCCCGGCGATGGAGGCATTGTTGACGATCGCCCCCGATCCGTTGCGCAACATGTGCGGCAGCGCGGCCTTGCAACCGTAGAAGACCGAAAATAGATCGACCTCTATCACCCGCCGGAACGTCGCGGCGTCCAGGTCCAGCGTGGTGCCCATGCCACCGATGCCGGCATTGTTGAACAATATGTCGATCCGCCCGAAATGCGCTGCGGCACCGTCGACAAAGGCGATGACATCATCCTGCTGCGATACGTCGGTGCGGGTGAAGCTGGCCTTGTCGGTGCCCAACTCGGCGACCAGCGCCAGCCCCATATCCTCGTTGAGATCGGCGATCGCGATCCGGCCGCCATCGCGCACGATGGTACGGGCGAAGGCGGCGCCGATGCCGGAAGCGCCGCCGGTCACAAGCGCGACTTTACCCTCGAACTGCTGGGTCAATATCCCCTCCCTTCCGAAATGCGTATTGCTGTCGCTATTATCCGAATCATTGTCGGGAAATAATGGAAAAAAGACAAGTGCCTTTTTGACCGTGCGTTCGGCGAGGTGGCGTGCGACTTTCAGGGGAAATTCAGATAAAGAGCCAGCAAGCTACATCGGCAATATGGCGCAGGCCAGTCATGGCCCGGCGCTTGGGGAAGGGAAGACCTGCTACTTATCGCTAATAATCCGAATCAAGATCGATGTTATCTCGCATGAAATGCAAGCTCTAGCTATGCTGGCCGCATAAATGGGGAGGATCCTGCCATGACCAGTACGCAGCGCATATTCGTTCGTTCGGGCGATGCCACTCTGTTCGTGACCGTCGCGGGGAGCGGGCCGCTCGTCATCCTGATCCATGGCTGGCCAGACCTGGGGCTGGGCTATCGTCACCAGATCGGTCCGCTGGCGTACGCGGGATATCGCGTCGCGGTTCCCGACATGCGCGGCTATGGCGCATCATCCGCCCCGGAAGACCCGCACGTCTACAGCATCGATCATGCCGCCGATGACATCGCCGCCATCGCCGATGCGCTGGGCGAACGGACGTGGGTCTCCGTCGGCCATGACTGGGGATCGCCGGTGGCGTGGCGCACGGCGCAGCGCTTTCCCGATCGGGTTCGCGCCGTCTTCTCCCTGGGTGTGCCGCATCGCCTGCCCAGCCCGGTGAGCGCGCATGAATGGTTCGACTCCGCCTATCCCGACCGCTTTTATTACATGCGCTATTTCGAGCCGATCGGGCCGGCCGAGCAGGAGCTGGGGCGCGACGCCAGGGATAGTCTGAAACGGATATTCCATGCCCTGTCTGGCGATGCACCCTTCGGGGAATGGTTGAAGCCCCGTCCTCTGGACGCACCGCTATTGCCCGGCCTCATGACGCCGCCGCCAGGGCCATTATCCTTCATGAGCGACGCGGAACTGGACGCCCATGCCGAACCCTTTGCGCGCAGCGGCTTTTATGGATCGCTGTGCTGGTATAGGAACTGGGACGCGAATGAAGCGCAGGCCCGCGCCTATGGCGACCAGACGATCAGGCAACCCACCGGCTTCCTGTGCGGTGACCGGGAGATCGTGCTGCTGATGTTCGACCGTGGGCTGGAAACGCAGCGCACGCTTTGTCCCGATCTGCGGATGGAGCGTATGCTGCCGGGTTGCGGGCACTGGACGCCGGCCGAACGCCCGGCCGAAGTGACGGCGGCGCTGCTGGAATTCCTGTCGGACGTCGCGGACCGGCCGGGCGACGGCCCTAATATCTGAAGGAAACGCCCATGCAAAAGATCGCGCCGCCCAGCCAGGCGAGCTTGGTGGGGGAAGGGCTGTCGCCATAGACGCTGATGCCGACAATCACCGATCCGACGATGATGGCCAGGGTGATGATCGGAATCAGCAGGCTGAGGTTAACGCCTGACACGACCAGCCGCGCCATGCAGACCAGGCCGACCGCATAGCAGGCAAAGACGGCGGCGCTAGGCCAGGGAGCCGTCATGCCGCGCGTCATTGGCAACAGTGAAGCGCCGACTAGCTGGAACAGCGTGGCGGCCAGAAACAGCCCCAGGGCCGCGCCGGTCAATTCTCCCATGAATATCCTCCCATTTGTGATGAACGCCGCCCTTAGGCGTTTTGGATCGGCCTTATGGTGATGCCCAGCCCTTCCTCCGCCGTGCGCAGGTCCAGATAGTCGCGCCAGGCGACGATCTTGCCATCGCGCACTTCCATGACGCCGGTGACCGGCAGCGGGACGACGACGGACGGGTCGGCATTGGATTGCAGATAATCCACCCGTTCGGTGAAGATGACAGAGTCGCGCGACGCGATGTTGAGCGTTTCGATCCGCACCGCAAAGGCGGAAAATACGTTATCCAGATACATGCGGATCTGGTCCTTTCCGTGGCGCGGCGGCAGGGGCATGTCGATATAGCTGGCACCTTCCGCGAAATAGCCGAGCAGAACGTCGATGTTACCGCCTTCCCAATGGTCCAGAAACTCCAGCACCATGGTTTCGTCGTCGCTATAGGCTATCGGCATGTCGCTCATCCTCTCCTGCGTGCCGTGCCGATCGTGCGGCCAGCATCTCAATTTGGTCTGCGCCGCGCCGTCGTTTAGACCGATCCGCGCTTATATTTCTCGATCATGGAGGCTTGCGCTGCGGCAGTCAGCTGCGCCCCGGCATAGCCCGTCGCCATGACCTCCTCGAAGCTTTTGCGCAGCGGATCGCCCAGGCCGTTGAAATAGGGCATGACCTCCTCGGCGAACAACTGGTGGCTGCGCACCGTCGCGGGATAACGCGCCCAATCGACGCCCATCAGCAGATAGGTGCCGAAGCCGCCGGACTTTTCGATCAGGCGGTTGATCTGCGCGCGCGCCATCTCCGGCGTGCCGATGACGGCCGCGCCGCTCTCGTTCAGCATGTCCACTATCTTGTCGATGTCCCACCAATCGATGTCGGGCGCCGGGTTGATGTGGGCGCGATAATCCTCCAGCATAGACAGGCCGTAGCGGACATCTTCCTTGGCCTGCTCCATGGTTTCAGCCAGGTGCATCGGCCCCATCAGGCGCCAATCCTTGCGCAACGGCTTGGGCTGGCCATGGCTGGCGGCTTCCTGCTCCATGATCTGCCAATGGCCTAGCAACTTTTCGATCCCGTCCGGGTCGGTGGCCGCGACCGACAGCATCCCCATGCCGTGGCGCCCGGCGAGCAGCGGGCCGGACGGGGACAGGACGCTGACCGTGGCCATGTCGAAATTGGAATAGGGCAGCATTTGCAGCCGCGCGTCCTGAAGGTCGAACCAGTCGGTCTTGCGCGTCACCCGCTCGCCCTTGAACAGCGGGATGATGACCTCCAGCGCTTCCTGCAACCGCTGTCGGTTTTGCGAGGGGTGCAGGCCCATCATCTGCGCGTCCTGCACCAGTTGGCCCGGCGCGACGCCGAACATCATCCGGCCGCGCGTCTGATAGTCGAGCTGTACGATCCGGTCGGCGACCCATAAAGGGTTGTGATAGGGCAGGGTGATCGCGCCGGTGCCCAGCTTGATGCGCTTGGTCCGCTCGGCCGCCGCAGCGATGAACAGTTCGGGGCTGCCGATCGTTTCGATGCCGCCGGAATGATGTTCGCCGATCCACGCCTCGTCAAAGCCCAGTTCATCGAGGTTGATGATCGTCTGCATGTCCTGCTGGAAGGACACGAGCGGGTTCAGGCCGGGCTTGTGATAGGGGCCCATGAAAATCCCGAACCGCATCCTGTCCTCGAAAAATTGCATATCTCTCTCCACTATTGGGACCAGCATCGGGCGTGCGCGAAAAGGCGCTGCCCACTATTGCTACCTGGTATCAGGCGATCACGGGAAGCAGGCGGCGGTCGGCTCGCCGGGGGAACGACGGCCACAGATGGGCCTTGCCATAATGGTGCATATCTGGCTGTCCTCTCCCCGCTCCGGCAGGCCGGGCGCATGTCTTCTGGGTGATTTCTTTTGACGATCAATCCACCCCTTGTCAATCCGACATATATTCGGAAAAATTTGACGGCGTCAGTAAAAATGCAATAGATAGCCTCGATAAATGGGGAGTATTCCCAACGTATATCGATAAAATTCGATAATTTATTTGCGATTCCGTCATGCAAGACGGGCGCGGAAGGCAAGGAGAGGACAGATATGCTGAAGGACAAAATTATCATCGTCACCGGCGGCGCTTCCGGGATTGGCCGTTCCGCGGCGGATCTGTTCGCGCGCGACGGCGCCCGCGTCATGATCGCAGACCGGAGCGTCGATGCGGGCGCAGCGGCGGCCGAAGCCATCTGCGCTACGGGCGGGGAAGCAGCCTTCGTCGCGTGCGACGTCGCCGACGACGATTCGGTCGCCGCCATGGTCGCAGCGACGGTGGCGCGTTTCGGCCGACTGGACGGGGCGTTCAACAATGCCGGCATCGAATTCGCCAGCAAGATCGTGCCGGACCTGAGCTTTGCTGAATGGCGCCGGGTGATCGATATCAACCTGAACGGCGTGTTCCTGTGCATGAAGCATGAGATTGCGCAGATGCGCCAGTCGGGCGGCGGCGCCATCGTCAACACCGCGTCCGGCGCTGCGGTGGCGGCATCGCCTAACATGGCGGAATATGCCACGTCCAAGGCGGGCGTGACCGGCCTGACCCGCGCGGCGTCGTGCGAATATGGCGATACGCAGGTGCGCGTCAACGCGGTGTTGCCGGGCCTGATCCTGACGCCCATGACGCAAGAGCGGCTGTTCAACGATGCGTGGTTCGCCGCGGCGCTGGAACCGCTGCTGGTGCGCCATTCGGTCGGCCGCTTCGGCCAGCCGGACGACGTGGCGCAGGCGGCACGCTGGCTGCTCTCCGACCTTTGTCCGTTCGTCAACGGGATCAGCCTGCCCGTGGATGGCGGCTTGCTCGCCCGTTAAATGCCATGCTGCCGCAGGTCAGCGTCGGCTGACCTGCGGCAGGGCATAGGCGACCAGAACATTGCGCGCGTTGCTGGCCAATGCGGCGCTACCGCCCGCCGCGATCACCAGATATTGCCGCCCGTCCTTCCCCACATAGGTCATCGGCGTCGCATTGGCGCTGGCGGGCAATCTGGTCTGCCACAATAGCCGCCCCGTCGCCGTCTCGATCGCGCGGAGCCGCTGGTCCGGCGTCGAGGCGATGAAGGTCAGGCCGCTGGCCGTGGTGATCGATCCCCCCAGCGTCGGCAGCCCGATGGTGAAGGGCAGGTGGGACGGGATACCCACCGGCCCCATGCTGTCGGCCATGCCGATCGGCCGACTCCACAACAGCGTGCGGCTGTCCAGATCGACGGCGCTCAATGTGCCGAAGGGCGGCTGGATGCACGGCACGCCCAGCGGCGAGAGGAACATATGGTTCTGCGCACCATAAGGCGCGCCGGTCTGCGGCACGCCCAGGCGGAAGCGTTCCAGCGACGGCGTCTGCCCCGGCGTCCCCATCGGCGCGAGGCCAAGCGCCCGCACTTCCTGCGCGCTGATCAAGCGATTAAGCGTGGGCATGTTGGTGCTGTTGACGATCATGATCCGCCGTTGCCGGTCGATCGATACGCTGCCCCAGTTCACCCCGCCGGCCGACCCCGGATATTGGATAGACCAATCCTGCCGCGGCGGGGTGAAAACGCCGTCATAGCGTAGCTTACGGAAGGCGATGCGGCACCAGAGCTGGTCGATCGGGGTCAAGCCCCACATCGTCGCTTCGGTGAGCGGTGGCGCGCCAAAGACTGGCATTTTGACGGAGAAGGGCTGCGTCGGTGCGGTCCAATCGCCCAGCGCCGCGCCCTGTGGCACCGGCTTTTCCACGACTGGCGACAGCGGTTGGCCGGTGGCGCGGTCGAGTATGAAGCTCTGGCCTGTCTTGCTGATGCTGACTAGCGCAGGAACCATGCGGTTGCCGACGCGAATGTCGGTCAACACCGGCTGCGACGCGACGTCATAGTCCCACAGGTCGTGATGCACCGTCTGGAATGTCCAGCGCGGCCGCCCGGTGCGGTTGTCGACGGCGACGATCGCGTTGGAAAAACGCTCCGCGCCGGGCGAACGACGTCCGCCGAAGAAATCCGGCGTGGCGACCCCAAAGGGCAGGTAGATCAGGCCCAGTTTCTCGTCGCTGCTCGCCACGCTCCACATATTGGGGGTGCCCGGCGCATAGCGCGCCTGTGGCGTCCCGCGTTCGGGGTCGGCGGGGTCGAATGCCCAGACCGACTTGCCGCTGGCGAGGTCATAGCCGCGCACGACGCCGGAGGGCTGGTCCATCTTTTGCCCGTCCAGCCCATAGGAACCGGTGACCACGACATTGCCGGACACGACCGGCGTCGAGGTCACATAATAGAGCACCGAAGAATAGTTGCCGATCCCGTCGGTCAACGACACTTCGCCGTCGCGCCCGAAATCGCGGCAACGCGCGCCGGTGCGGGCGTCGATCGCAATCAAGCGGGCGTCGATCGTCGCGCTGTAGATTCGCTCGCCGCAGGGCGCGGCGGGGTCGGAAAAGGCATGATAGGCGACGCCGCGACAGTTCGCGAAGGCATGGCCCATATCCATGGTCTGCGGATCGAACCGCCAGAGTTGGCCGCCGGTCGTCGCGTCGAGCGCGAAGATGACGTTGTGCGGCGAGCATAGGAACAGCCGATTGCCGATCTTGATCGGCGTCGCCTCGAACGCCAATGCGCCGGCGCCGCCGGGGCGCGGCTTTGCGCCCGTCTCGAACGACCATGCGGGTTCCAGCCGGGCGACATTGGCGGGTGTGATCTGCGTAGCGGTGGCGAAGCGATCCCCGCCCGCGCCATTGCCCCATTGCCGCCATCCGCTGGCCGGGGCCGCGGCAGGCCAGGCGGCGGCATTGTCGGTCGCGACCGGTTGGGACAGCCAGGCACCGCTGGTGAACAGCAGGACGATCAGCACGCCGCCGCCGATGAACCAGCCGCCATGGATCGGCGGCGCGCCATAACCCCGGCGGACGGGCGGCAACAACAGCAACAGCCCGACGGCGGCCGGGCCGATAAGGCGGGGCGCCAGCGCCCAGAGGTCACCACCGGTTTCCCAGAGCGCCCAGACCAGCGTCACCGCCAGCATTGCGCCATAGATCCCGGCACCTCGCCGGTCGCCGCGCCATAACAATATGGCCGCAGCTATGATCAGCAGGCCCGCAACCAGATAATAGGGCGAGCCGCCCAGCAGAACGAGTTGGCCGCCGCCGACCGTCAGTATAAGAGCGACCGGCGCAAGCAGGCCCGAGACAATGCGGACGGCGAGGCGGGACGGGCGAACGTCATCGCATCGGTCGCGCGTCGCCGGAACCGGGCCGGGCAAGTCCTGGGGCATGTTCGTCCTCTCTCTATCGTGCCGATTTTTCGCACATATTCTCTGCGACTCGATGATAACCGAAAATAATTCGGATTGAAGCAGCTTCTTGGTCCAGGATGCAGCCGCGGCACGGCAGCGCCTAAAAACGTCCCATCATTCGATCTCAGGATGAACGCGCGAGATCAAAAGCCTTGCGCATTGAACGGCTTGGGTGCATCCGCGCAGAAGTTCTTTAGTGTATTTTCCGATAGAAAACGGAGGATTTGCAGAGGATCGTGACGGCCAGCATCGCCTTCGTCCGTTACCGGTAGAAGGCTGCATCATCCAGGGATGGTCGTTCGGCAATGCAAGTCATTCACCGACCATGTATCGGATTTATCGCACTGGCTGTCACAAATGGCAATTTCATGCATAATCTCTCATTTAAGATATTGAAATGTATCCAATTATTATATTGGTAGGACCATATATCATTTCGGTTGACAGAATGCTGCCTAAAACCCGATACTAATTCGGCTTCGTAAAAAGCGAAGAAAATGGGAGGATGCCGAAATGAACGCTGCAAAGGCGCTTTTATTGTCGGGTGTTGCGGGGCTGGTTATGGGAACCGCTGCGCAGGCTCAAGAAGCACAGGATTCAACCGCACAACCCTCGCAATATGCGGATATCATCGTGACCGCGAACAAGCGGCAGGAAAATATCAACAAGGTCGGTTTGACCATCACCGCCATCAGCGCGGACCAGTTGCAGGAACGCAAGATCGTTTCCCTTTCCGACGTTGCGTCCGCCGTTCCGGGCCTGACCTTCACGCCGTCGGTCACCAACACGCCCATCTTCACGCTGCGTGGTGTCGGCTTCAACGAAAGCTCGCTGGGCGTCTATCCGGCCGTGTCGGTCTATATCGACCAGGCGCCGCTGCCTTTCCCGGTCATGGCGTCACATGCCGCCTTCGATCTGGAGCGGATCGAAGTGCTCAAGGGGCCACAGGGCACCTTGTTCGGCCAGAACGCGACCGGCGGCGCGATCAACTATATTGCCGCCAAGCCGACCGATACATTCGAAGCCGGCGGCGACATCACCTATGGTCGTTTCAACCAGATCGATGGCAACGCCTATATCAGCGGGCCGTTGACGGATAATCTGAACGGCCGCATCGCCATGACGGCGCATCATCTCAACGACTGGCAATATAGCCTCACGCGCCCGACCGACACCAACGGATCGCAGGATTATATCGCCGGCCGAATCCTGCTGGACTGGCAGGCGTCGGAGCGGCTGAAGCTGGCCTTCAACCTGAACGGGTCGCGCGACACGTCTGATCCGCAGGCGATCCAATATGTGGCGATGAGCCCGACCGACTTTACCAATGTAAAGCCGATCTACGCCAACCAGCCCTTCGCCTATGGCAATGCGCGCGTCGCCGACTGGACCCATTTTTCGGTCGATCCCTATGGCGGCCCGGCCGGCACGCCAACGGACGAACTGGCCGATTTCTCGCCCAAGTCGAAGCGCACCTTCATTCAGGCTTCGGTCCGTGCGGATTATGACCTGACCGACGACATGACGCTGACGTCGATCACCACTTATGACCATTTCAAGCAAAATCAGCGTACGGATGGCGAGGGCGTGGCCGCGGTCGGTTTCGACCTTCAAAAGTCGGACGGCAAGTTGACGTCGTTCAATCAGGAATTGCGAATCGCCAACGCCAGCACGTCGGCGCTGCGTTATATCATTGGCGGCAATTATGAGCGCAGTACGACAAGCGAGCTTCAGCATCTGCGCTATTATGACAACGACACCAACAATGCCGGCTTGATGTTCATCAATTTCAGCGGTGACTTGATGAAGCAGAAAATCACCAACTATGCCGCGTTCGGTAATCTCGAATTTGATATCAGCTCGCAACTGACGCTCAAGGGTGGCGTGCGCTATACCCAGTCGAAGAACCAGGCCTATAATTGTGGCTTCACCGACGCGAACGGTTACGTGAACGACCTGTTCAATTTCCTGGGCGGTTTGCTCGGCACCGCACCGTTCACGCCGATCGGGCCAGAGGGCTGCTATACGCTCAATGACAATAATGTGCCGGGCGAACCCTTCCGCAAGACTTTGAAGGAGGACAATGTGTCCTGGCGCGTCGGCGTCGACTATAAGGTGACCGACACGACGCTGCTCTATGCCAACGTCTCGCGCGGCTACAAGGCGGGCAGCTTCCCGGCGCTCGCTGCGTCGGGTTATGTCGGCCTGCAACCGGTCGTGCAGGAATCCGTGACGGCCTATGAAGCAGGCTTGAAGGCTCAGCTGTTCGATCGTGCGGTGCAGTTCAACGCAGCCGGCTTCTATTATGACTACCGGAACAAGCAGATCCGCGGCAAGCTGCTCGATCCGCTCTTCGGTGTGCTCGATATCCTGATCAATATCCCCAAGTCGCGCATCTATGGCGGCGAAGCGGATGTCACGATCCGTCCGGCTGCCGGGCTGACGCTGTCGGGGGGAATCACCTATCTGAACTCCAAGTTGCAGAAGGGGCCGGTTTCGCCGCGCGATTACAACATCATTGGCGAAGTCGATGATTTCGGCGCCTTCGGCGATGCGCTGCCCTACACGCCAGAATGGTCAGGTACGGCATCGATCGATTATCACACACCGGGCGATGGCGGTCCCTTCGTTGGGGTATCGACCAATTTCCGCAGCTCCCAGGACGCCGCGCTCGGCGGCAGCCGGATCGTATGGCCCGACAATCCTGCCGAATTCCGCAAGCAGGCGCCGATCGGGCTGGTCTACAAGATTCCGGGCTATGCGACCGTGGATGCACGGCTTGGCTATGAGGCGCCCGGTGGCGCCTGGAAGGTCATGCTGTGGGGCAAGAATGTCTTCAACAAATATTATATCGCCGCAGTCGTGCCGGCGAGCGCCTCCGCCGGCCGTCTGGCGGGCATGCCAGCCACCTATGGCGTGACCATGTCGTTCAAGATCAAATAAAGGGGGCGACTGGCGCCGTTTCCATGTTGGGAGCGGCGCCATTTTTTGCGCCCAGTCGCACCAAGCGCGCGCTTGAACAGAATTGGCGGAAGCTATAAATCCGATATTATATCGGTTATTGAAATGAACGACATGGCGGCTCACGCATCCGTCCGGCGAAAGCAAGGGAGAGGTTCATGGACATTATCTACACGCCTGTTTGGCAGAACCCCGGTAACATCCGCAGCCCGCTTCAGTTCGTACAGGACGAATTGTCGCTGATGGAAAAGGTGGAGGGGCTGGGCTTCGATATCTGCTGCTCCCCTGAACATCATTTCGATATCGACTATTCGGCCTGTCCCGACAATTTCCTGCCGCTCAGCTATCTCGCGGCGAAGACGACGACGCTCAAACTCTGTCTGGGCGCGGTGATCCTGCCATGGAACGACCCGCTGCGCGTGGTCGAAAAGCTGGCGTTCCTCGACCATCTGAGCGGCGGCCGTTGCATCGCCGGTTTCGGCCGCGGCCTCGCCAAGATGGAATATAGCCATATGGGCATCCCCATGGACGAGTCGCGCGAGCGGTTCGACGAGGCGCTTGAAATGGTGTTGAGCGCGCTGCGCAGCGGCGTGATCGAGGGTACCGGCAAATATTATCCGCAGACCCCGACCCCGGTGCATCCCGCTCCGCGCGCGTCGATGGCGGACAGTTTCTGCGCCGTCGGCATGTCGCCCGAATCCTCCCGCACCGCCGGCGAAATCGGCGGTCGCCTGCTGACCTTCGTCACCAAGCCGCTGGACGGCATGCTGCCGCTGCTGAACGAATATCGCGACGCTTTCCGCGCTCATCATCCCAATCGACAGCCGCATATCATCATGGATGACTTCTATCTGATCCGCGAGGATGCCGACGAGGCGCGCGAACTGGCCTATATCTATGCGGGCAATTATTATCAGACCGTGGTTCGCCATTACGAGATGACCGGCGACCATTTTGCCAAGTCATCCGCCTATCAATCCTATGCCGAAGGGGCCGCCGCGCTGCGCGAAATGGGTGTCGAGGCAGCAGCCAAGGCCTATGTCGATGCACAGGTGGGCGTGGGCACACCAGCGCAGGTGCTGGCCCGCGTCGAAGAACGCCTCCGCGTCCTTGGGCCGGAAATCAGCCTGGCCGGCTGCTTTTTCTACGGCGGGATGAGCCGTGATGAGGCGATGGTGTCGCTCCAGCTATTTGGAGACAAGGTCATCGCGGATGCCAAGGCGATGGCGCGGGATTACGCGACGGCCGCGGCCTGACGCGCGTCATGGTCACCCTGTCTACCAGCGCCGCACACCGGCATGCAATCGATCTGTTTCGGGCGGCGACGCCCGAACCAACGGCGCCGATCGGTGCGTGGCGCGACGGGTTCGAAGCGCTTTGCGCGACCTTCCCCGTCGCAGACGACGCCCGTATCGAGGCGATCGACCTGAACGGGGTCGCCGCGCTTAAGGTGACGGCGGTCGGCGTTGGCGATGCCGATGGCCGTGCCGTATTGCATTTCCACAGCGGCGGCTATGTCATGGGCAGCGCGAGGGCCTATCGCAATTTCGCGGAGCGGCTATCGCGCGTCTGCGCCACGCCGGTGGTCGTGCCCGATTACCGGCTGGCGCCCGACCATGTCTATCCGGCCGCCGTGGACGATGCGATGACCGCCTATCGCGCCATGCTCGACCATCACGGCGCTGATCGGCTGATCGTGAGTGGCGACTCTGCTGGTGGAGGATTGGCGATCGCGGTCCTGATGGCGGTGCGGGACGCGGGCCTGCCGCTGCCGCTGGCGGGGGTCGCGATATCGCCGCTGCTTGATCTGGCGGGGGACGGGGAGTCGTCTGTCACCCTGGATGGCATCGATCCCTTGATCAACCGCGTGATGATCGTGGAAATGGGCAAGGTCTATATCGAGGATCGCGATCCACGCAGCCATCCTCTGGCGTCTCCCGTCTGGGGCCAGCATCATGGTTTGCCGCCGCTGTTCCTGACGGCCAGCGATGCCGAAGCGCTGCGCGATGACGCCGTGCGGCTGGCTGCGGGCGTGCGGGAAGAGGGCGGCGAAGTCGAACTCGTGCTGGCGCAAGGCATGGTGCATATCTGGACGCTCTTCCCATTCCTGCCAGAAGCAGATCGATCGCTGGACCAGATCGGCCGGTTCGTGCGCGGGCATTTCGCCAAGGCCTGACCGCCAGGTTCAGCCGCCGTGGCGTCTCTCACCGGGCCGCGCGCGCCTCCATCTCCAGCACCGCGATCAGTCGTTCGGCCATCTCGGTGCCCGCCTTGGTCAGATTCCTGGGCTTGCGATAGAGGAGCCAGGTGATGATGATCTGGTTGATGCCGCCGGTCAGCAGCGCGGCGGTTTCGTGAATATTGCGATCCCGCGCGATCCAACCTTCCGCGATCGCTTCATTGACCAGGAACAGCAGGACGCGCGTAAAGTCGTTGATGCTATGGCGCAGGTCCGTGTCGGTCACGAATACGCTGGGCCAGATTTCCAGATAGAAAAGGCGCGCCCATTCGGCATGTTCGCGCGCATAGTCGGCGGACATGACGAGGTAGAGCAGCATCCGCTCGCGGGTCGTCTTGTTAGCGGCCGCCACATGATAGCCTTCGAAAAATTCGGCGAGGTGGGACAGCGGCAGGTCATAGGCCAGATCCTCCTTGCTCTTATAATATTCGTAGAGGGTCGAGGCGGAAATGCCGGCTTCCGCTGCGATGTCGGCGATGCGGGATCGCGAAATGCCGTCGCGCGCAAAGACGCGCAACGCGCCGGTCAATATCTGCTGCTCCGTCCGCTTGCTGCGGTCCTGCTTACGCTCGGTAGCGCGCTTGGGCCGGTGCGATATTTCCTGCAACAAGCTATCCCAGCCATTGTCGGACTCCGGCACCGCCGACGGCTGGGCCGTAATCACGTCTTTTGCTGGCACTATGATCTCCATGATGAAGCCGTGTGGGGCGGGAAGCAGAATAGGCCACGACCTCCTTAAGTTCCATGCAGAATATTGGCGATCTTGGGAATATTCACGAAGAAATTTCGGTTTGAATCCGTCGGCGTCGCCGCGATCAGACCGCTTTCACTTCGGCGGGATCGACAGGATAGCGGCCAAGCGCGAGCAGCCCTGCCGCGCCGACCGCCAGCAGCAACGCGGAAAGGGTGAAGGCGATATCGTAGCTGCGCAGATGGTCGTACAGCGCGCCATAGGCCAAGGGCGCCGTACCTGCAGCTGCCGCGACGAACATGTAAAGCCTGCCATAGATGCGCGCGAAATCGGCGAGGCCGAAATAGCGCGCCACCAGAAAGCCCAGCATGTCGAACTCCATGCCGGTCGCCGCGCCCAGCAGCGCGGCGGCGACCGCATAGGCGGCAAAGCCGGCATCGCTCGTCATCAGCAGGCAAGCGCCCGCAGCCGGCAGCAGAATGATCGTCGCGATGAGCGGTGCCCAGACATGGTCGATCAGCAGGCCGACGATGATCCTTCCCGCAATAATGGCGCCGCCCAATATCCCCATGATCGTCACGGCCTCCGCCAGCGGCAGGCCCCGGTCGCCGAGGGCGGGGACGAGATTGGGAATGAGGCCGCCGACCGCCAGATAGATGGCCGCCGTGCTGGCCCCGATCAGCCAGAAACGACGATCGCGCAATACAGCACCGAGCGGCATGCCGGATCGGGCGGGGAGCGGGGCAGCGGTGCCACCCGACGCATACTGGCCCTCTCGCGGCAACACCCACGCGCAGAGCGGCAGGATGATCAACAGCGCAAAGCCCGCCAGCAACAGATAGGCGGTCCGCCATCCGCCCCATTCCATGCCCAGCATCACCAGGCGCGGCATCAGCGCAGCCGACAGGCCGCTGCCCGACAGGGCGATGCCGAGCGCCAACCCGCGGCTCGCCGAGAATCGCTCTGCGATCAGGCAACTCCATGTCACCGCGCTGGTCCCGGCACCGATCAGGGCGATCAGCGCATAGGCGAGGTAGAGATGCCATAACGACCCGCTGATCGTCGCCGCCAGTGCGAGCGCGCACCCCATGCCGATCAGGCCGGACAGGATCGCCCGCTTGAGGCCAATCCGCTGCACCAGCCATCCCGCGATCGGCCCGCCGGCCAGGCCCAGGCCGGTACTGCACAATATCGCACCCTGGATCGCGCCCCGGCTCCATCCGAAATCGGCCTGTAGCGGCGTGACGAACAGGCCGATCGTATAGACCGGAAGCGTCGTCGGCACGCAGGTAATGCCGATGACGGTCAGCAGCACCAGATGCCAGTTGTGCCGCCATTCGGCCAGGGACGCGCCGCCCGTCAAAGGGCGGTCAGCCCGCCATCGATGATATATTCGGTGCCGGTGATGAAACTGGCCTCGTCCGACGCCAGGAAGACGACCAGGTTCGACACATCCTCCACTTCGCCCACGCGCTTGATTGGCACCGATCCGCTGGCGATCCTGATCTGATCGTCGTCCAGCGCCTGCGTCATCATTGGCGTGCGGATATAGCCTGGATGGACGGAGTTCACGCGGATGCCATGTTCGCCATATTCGATCGCGGCCTGTTTGGTGATGCCGCGCACCGCGAATTTGCTGGCGGCATAGGCGACATTGGGCGTGCCGTAGATGGCGACGATGCCGGAAATGGAGGAGATGTTGACGATGGCGCCGCCGCCCGCGCGAATCATCGACGGAACCACATATTTGATGCCCAGGAAGACGGACGTCTGGTTGATCGCGCACACCTTCAGGAAATCGGCTTCGGACAAGTCGGCCGCCTTGGCGACGGGGCCGATGATGCCGGCATTGTTGACGAGCGCGCTGACCGGGCCGAAATGCCGTTCGGCCGTTTCTACGACAGTCCGCCAGTCCGCTTCGCTCGTCACGTCCTGCTGCACGAACAGCGCATTGTCGCCCAGTTCCTCGGCCAGGGCTGCGCCGGCGGCTTCGTTGATATCGGTAAACAGCGTCCTGGCACCCTCGGCCACGAAGCGGCGGGCATGGGCCGCGCCCATGCCTTGCGCCGCGCCGGTGATGATCGCCACCTTGTCCCTCAATCGCATCATCGCTCTCTCCAAAACCGATTATTTATCGTAAAGTTATCCTAATAATTCTGTGATGCCAGATTTTACAGTAATATCCCATCCAAAATCCGACGAAAAATCTTTTAATTATTGGCCGTGGTGGATAAGGTGCCGGCCGATGCAGGGTGCCACAGCGCCCGCCTAAAGGAGAGAGATATGGCTTCGGACATGACCGCCACGGCGACGGTGTTGGCGCAACAGCCCGACAATGTGCCCGATGATCGCGTCTTCGACTTCGACATATATCGTGATGTTCCAGAAGGTAGCGATTTTCACGCCAGCTGGCACGCGCTGATGGGCGAAGTGCCCTATCCGCTGATGTGGACCCCGCATAATGGGGGACATTGGGTCGCGTTGCGGGCGGATATTTCCGATGTGGTGATGTCGGATTCCGATCGCTTTTCCAACCGCACGGTGCTGGTGCCCAAGGATACGGCAGGGGAGGCCTATCGCCTTATCCCGCTGTCGCTCGATCCGCCCGAACATCGGCCCTTTCGCAATCTGCTTAACGAAAATCTGGGGCCAAAGCCGCTCAAGCCAATCGAGGACAGCATCGTTGACCTGACGGTCAGCCTGATCGAGGGATTCCGGGCGAAGGGGCAATGCCATTTCGTGGAGGAATTTGCCGAGCAACTGCCCGTCCGCATCTTCATGCAGATCGTGGACCTGCCGCTGGCGGACCTGCCCAAGCTCAAGCATCTGGCCGATCAGTTCACCCGGCCCGACGGATCGCTCACCTATCCGCAAGTCTCGCAGCTGTTTCGCGACTATCTGACCCCCGTCATCACGGCGCGGCGCGGCGCGGACGGGCAGGACATGATCAGCCGCATGGTGAACGGCCAGGTCGGCGGCCGGCCGTTGACCGATCTGGAGGCGCAGAATATCTGTATCCAGGTGCTGGTCGGTGGCCTCGACACCGTCGTCAACATGCTAGGCTTCACCTTCTCCTATCTCGCCCGCGACCATGATCTGCGCCGGGCGATCGCCGCTGATTCGTCGCGGATCGACGACGCGCTCCTCGAATTTTTCCGTCGGTTCCCGGTCGTCTCCTCCTCGCGTGAGGTGAAGCGTGATGTCGCTTTCGAGGGCGTGGAGCTGAAGGCGGGCGAGATGGTGATGGCCCCGACCGTCGTCGTCGCACTGGACGATGCGATGAACGACGATCCGCTCGCATTCCGCCTCGGCCGGACCGCGCGCAAACATTCCACCTTCGGCAAGGGATCGCACACCTGCCCCGGCGCGCATCTGGCGCGGATGGAAATGAAGACCGTGCTGCGCGAATGGTTCGCCCGCATCCCCGAATTTCGGTTGGCGAAGGACGAACCGCTGCGCTTTTCCAACGGCATCGTCGGCAGCGTGAAGCCGTTCACCTTGGAATGGGATGTTTGATCCCGCTCACTAATAAGGACATTCGATACGATGACCGCACCTGTCCTGCGCCGCGCGACATTCGGTGCCTTCACTATGGACGTCATGGACGATGGCGTGGCGCTCATCCTGTTTGACCGGCCGCCGGTCAATGCGGTGTCGATCGACGTCTATGAGGCCATCGGCGCCATCACGGATCATGTCGCGGCAAGCGAGGATATCAGGGCGATTGTGCTGGCCGCGCCGCCGGGCGCGCGCGCCTGGTGCGGCGGCGCCGACCTGCATGATTTCGACGGCATCGACGTCGCGGGGCGCAAGGCGCGCTATGACTTCATCAATGCCCAGTTGCCGCGCTTCTACCAGCTCGACCGGCCGGTCATCGCCGCCATATCGGGTGCGGCGATCGGCATCGGCATGATCCTGGCGGCGCTGTGCGACATGCGCATCGCGGCCGAAGATGCCGCCTTCGCCTGCCCGGAGATCGATTATGGCTTGGTTGCAGGCGGGGCGGGCCTGTTTGCACATGTGAATATGCCCGAAGCCAAGATCCGCGAAATGCTGTTCAGCGGCGCACGCTTCACCGCGCGCGAACTCGAATCGACGGGGTTTTTCAACTATGTCCTGCCGGTCGCCGAGGTGCTGCCTCGCGCCATGGCGCTGGCCCGCAGCATTGCGGGCAAGAGCCTGCCTGCGATCCGCGCGCGCAAGGTCGCGTCCGCCCGGCTGGAGGGCATGAGCTGGACCGAAGCCTATCTGGATGCGCAAGCCTTCACCGCGCAACTGACCACCGGCAGCGATGGCGCGGAAGGCGTGCGCGCCTTTCTGGACCATCGCCCGCCGCGCTATGAGGATCGCTAGGTTATTCTTCCCTCAGCATTACCGACGGACTTCATTCTCCAGCATCGCGATCAGCCGTTCGGCCATTTCGGTGCCCGCGCGCGTCAGATTCTTGGGCTTGCGATAGAGTAGCCAGGTGATGATGAGCTGGTTCACGCCGCCGATCAGCAGCGCCACCGTTTCATAAGGATTGCGGTCCGGCGAAACCCAGCCTTCGGCGACGCCCTCCTTCACCAGGAACAGGATGACGCGGGTAAAGTCGTCGATGCTGTGGCGCAGCTCGGTATCGCTGACGAAGACGCTGGGCCAAATTTCCAGATAAAGCAGCCGCGCCCATTCGGCATGTTCGCGCGCATAATCCGCCGACATCACCAAATAGAGCAGCAGCCGCTCGCGCGCAGACGTGCGGCTGGCCGCGTTCGCATGATAGCTTTCGAAAAATTCGGCAAGGTGGGACAATGGCACATCATAGGCCAGATCCTCCTTGCTCTTATAATATTCGTAGAGCGTCGAGGTGGAAATGCCGGCCTCTGCCGCGATGTCGGCAATCCGCGATCGGGAAATGCCGTCGCGCGCGAACACCCGCAGCGCGGCATTCAATATCTGCTGCTCGGTGCGTTTGGCGCGGTCCTGCTTGCGCTCCGTCGCCCGTTTGGGGCGATGGGCGATTTCCTGCAACAGGCTGTCCCACGCGCTTACGGTGTCTGATGCGATCTGCTCCGATTCGCCCACCACCTCTTTTGTCGCCACGAAGGCCCTCCAAGTCCAGCGCCGCCCAATACACGCTTCTGTCACACTCTACTGCCTTGGCTTGGCATCACCTGCAACCCTAAAGCCTGACGGGTGCGGGAAAATTGCCATGGAGGATAGTGGACGCGCGCGGCTAAAATGGCGGAAAGCGGGCACTTGCGGAAGCTCAGTCTTCAACTGGACGAGGTTTTCCGATAAAACGTCGATTTTATAATTGACGTCGAGCGGGGCAGGATGTAGCTAGATCGGCATAAGAGAACAGATTGCTGGGCCAGACGGCGCAGAATGGAGGAGAGGAAGATGGGTCGTTGCCCCACTATTTCCCTATGCCTTTCCAGAATTACAGGCCGTTTGTCCTGTGTTTCCGCGTGCCGGGAGAATGGGTATGGTTGACGTCGCCGCCGCGGCAGAGGCGCTGATCCAGGCCTATAACGCCAAGGATTTCGACGCGATGGAGCGCATGATCGCGCTCAATCTCGATTTTGCGCATTTTAACCGGGCATTCGTGATGACCAGTCGCGATGCGTTGCTCGCGGTGCTGCGCGATTTTGCCGGCAGCTATGTGCCGGACCGTCATTTCGAAGCGCCCGAACGGGTGACGGTGGCGGGCGACATCGTAGTGCGTGAAGCCTGGTATGTCGGGACGGCCAGCGTGGACCTGCCCGGCTTCGGCGCGGCGGGAGAAGCCTTCCGCCTGAAATTTTGCAGCGTGATGCGGTTTGATGCGGCCGGCATATTGGTCGAATGGAAGGACCATGGCTGAGGCCTGCCCTCAGCCATAGGATAATATTTCGCAGAAGAGGTGAGTGATGCAGGTTGGGATGTTCCAGACGCCGTTCGTGCGCCCAGAGCGTACGCCGCGGCAGGTGTTCGAATGGGCGCTGCGTCAGGCGGTGCACGCGGACAAGATCGGCTTCAGCGAATATTGGGTCGGTGAGCATGGCACGCTGAATTGGGAGGGGATTCCCAGCCCCGAACTGGTGATCGCGGCCGCTGCGCTGCAGACCAGCCAGATCAAGTTCGGGCCGCTGGCGCATCTTCTACCCTATCATCATCCGGCCACGCTTGCGATCCAGACCGCCTGGCTCAGTCAGATACTCGAAGGACGCTATATGCTGGGCGTCGCCACCGGCGCCTATCCGACCGACGCCGCCGTGCGCGGGATCAAGGACATGTCGGGCAACCACGCGATGATGCTCGAAGCGATCGACATCATGGAGCGTGTCTGGAAGGGCGAGCCCTTCGAATTTGAAGGGCAGTTCTGGAACGCGGGTTTCCCGCAAGCCAATCCCAACAAGCCGCTGCGCGACGTCCGCCCCTGGGGCGGGACGATGCAGATGGCGATGACGGGGCTTAGCGCGCCGTCGCCCTCGATCGGCTTTGCCGGCACGCATGGCTTCCTGCCCGCGTCGGTCTATGCCGGCAATCCCTTCCTGCGCAGCCATTTCGAAACCTATCGCGACACGATGAAGGCTGCGGGACGCGAATCCGACCGGTCGGCCCACCGCGTCGTGCGCGACGTGATCGTCGCCGACACCGACGAGGAAGCGCGCAAGCTGGCTACCGAGGGCGGGATCGGCCTTGCCTGGAAGGAATATATCAAGCCGACCTATGAGCGCTTCGGCGTCCTCCAGGGCCTGCTGCATGATCCGTCGGTCGATCCGGCGGACGTGGATGCGGACTATCTGGCCGAACATGTCTGGATCGTCGGATCGGTCGAAACCGTGCGGCAGAAAATGGAAGCCTGGTTCGGCGAACTGGGCGGACCGTTCGGCACGCTGCTGGTCTACAGCCACGATTATATCGACAATCCTGAACCCTGGGAGCGGTCGATGGAACTGCTCGTCAAGGAGGTCGCGCCCAAATTGTCGGACGCCAAGCAGACGGTAACGACCTGACCCATGGGCAGGCTCGCCGGCAAGGTCGCCATCATCACGGGCGCAGCGCAGGGCATGGGCGAAGCCCATGCGCGGCTGTTCGTGCAGGAGGGCGCAAAGGTCGTCCTGACCGACGTGAACGAGACGGGTGGAACGGCGCTGGCCGCGGAACTGGGCGACGCTGCGCTCTTCCTGCGCCACGACGTAGCCCGTGCGCAGGACTGGACCGATGTCGTCGCCACGGCGGAAAGCCACTTCGGTCCGGTCACGGTGCTGGTTAACAATGCCGGTGTCATCGGCCCGGTGAAGGGCCTGCTGGATTTCGAGGAGGCCGAGTTTTTGCAGGTCTGCGCGATCAACCAGCTGGGCGTGTTCCTGGGCATGAAGGCGGTCGTTCCCGGCATGATCGGGGCGGGTGGAGGATCAATCGTCAACATCTCCTCGATCGCTGGGATGCTGGGGACAAAAGAATCCTCGAACGCGGCCTATTGCGCCAGCAAATTTGCCGTGCGCGGCATGAGCAAGCTGATCGCGACGCAGTTCGGCCATGCCGGCATCCGGGCCAATTCGGTGCATCCGGGCTATATTTTGACGCCGATGATGATCGCCGCGACTGACGAGCATGGCGGCGGCGCGGCCGCGGCCATCCCGCTCGGCCGCCTGGCCCAGCCTTCGGAAGTGTCCAACGTCGTTCTTTTCCTGGCGTCGGACGAAGCCAGTTTCGTGTCGGGGGCCGAACATGTGGTCGACGGCGCGATGATCGCCGGTTGACGGCGCAACAAGCAGAAGGCCCGGCAAGCGGCCTGCATAACGGATCTCGCATAAGCGTAGACGGGAGGTGAGGATAACATGAACAGGACGATATTCGCGACACGGGTTTCCGTGTTGGCCCTAATGGCGACTTCGGCGCCGGCTTTGGCCCAGACGGCCCCGGCCGCACCGCAGGCACCCGCGGCACCCGCCGCCAACAGTGCCGACATCATCGTGACCGCCAACAAGCGCGAGCAGTCGGTGAACAGCGTCGGCCTCACCATCACCGCCGCGTCGGCGGAGGAATTGTCCAATCGCGGCATTTCCGGGCCGGCGGACCTTGCGAAGCTCGTGCCCGGCTTCACCTTCACCCAGTCGATCTACTCGACCCCGGTCTTCACCCTGCGCGGCATCGGCCTTTATGATGCGACCTTTGGCGCGGCACCTTCGGTTTCGGTCTATACCGACCAGATTCCGCGCAACGTGCCGGTGATGTCGGACGCTCTTGACCTCGATATCGAGCGGGTCGAAGTGCTCAAGGGGCCGCAGGGCACCTTGTTCGGGCAAAGCTCCACCGGCGGTGCCATCAACTATATCGTCGGCAAACCGACCGACGATTTCGCCGCCGGGTTCGACGCATCCTATGAACGGTTCAACCGCGCCGAATTGTCCGGTTTTGTCAGCGGCCCGCTGGCCGACGGCGTGCGCGCCCGCCTGGCGGTGAAGGGCGTGTCGGGCGGTGCCTGGCAGCGCAGCCTGTCGCGGCCGAACGACGAAAATGGCGATCAACGCAAGTTCATGGGTCGTTTCACCCTGGACATTCAGCCGACCGAGCGGTTGAAGATCGAATTGATGGCAACCGGATCGCGCGACCGCTCCGACCCGCTGGCCCCGCAATATGCCGGCACCACGCTCAATCTCTACCCGGACCAGGCCGCCGCCGCTGCATCGGGCAATCCCTTTGCGCAGGTCGATGCCCAGCGTTATGCGGATCTCACTACCCCGACATCGGCCGGTTACGACGCCTCTTTCATCGGACGCCAGTCGGTGACGGTCGGTCGGCTGAACGGCGCAGATGCCGCCAAGGCCGCCGGAGCGCGCGCGCTCCTGGGCACACCGGTCAGCAACCGGGCGCGGGACGCAGAGTGGACGCAAGGCTTTCTGGGACGCTCGCGCAACAGCTACTACCAATTGGCCGGTCGCGCCGATCTCGACCTGAGCGACACGCTCAAGCTGACCTACATTGCCGCCCTGGCGAAGCAGAAACTGGACTATAATCAGGATCTGGACGGCACTGCCGCCCAGGTCGTCGATGTGCCTTTGTTCGGCGACGTGCGATCCTTCAACCAGGAACTGCGCCTGTCGCTGGACACGGACAGTTTCAACGGCATCGTCGGCGCCAGCTATGATAATCTGCGCACGTCGCAGAACAACTTCTTCTATCTCGGCGATTATTCGGCGAACGCAGACCTCATCTCGGTCACGCTCAACGAATTTGACTCGCGGATGCGCAGCTACGGCCTGTTTGCAAACGGCGAATATAAGGTAACGCCGCAACTGACCGTGCAGGGCGGCATCCGCTATACGAAGAACAAGCAGGAAGCGAGCTACTGCTACAGTGATCCGACGGGCACCGGCGCGGCCGTCCTGTTCGGTTCCGCCCTCAACAGCGTGCCGATCACGATCGCGGCGGGCCAGTGTTTCCCGACGACGGGCGACCTGCTGCTTGGCACCGCGGCATCGACGTTGACCCCGGTCAACCAGTCGCTGTCGGAGGATAATATCTCCTTCCGCATCGGCGCCAACTATAAGTTCGACGGCGGCACGCTGATTTACGCGACCGTCAGCCAAGGGTATAAGGCGGGCATCTTTTCGGCGATTGGCGCGTCCCGCGCAAACCAGTATAGCCCGGCGACGCAGGAAAAGGTCATCGCCTATGAAGGCGGCTTCAAGGCGCCGTTCGCCGATGGCGCGCTGCAATTCAACGGTGCGGCCTTCTATTACGACTATTCCAACAAGCAGGTGCGTGGCCGCGTGCAGGACACCATCTTCGGTCTGCTGGAAAAGATGCTGAACGTCCCCAAATCCTATGTCTTCGGTCTGGAGGGCGAACTGGTCGCACGGCCGACGGACGGATTGCGCTTCAGCGTCGGCGCCACCTATCTCAAGAGCAAGGTGAAGTCGGATTATTCCGCTACGGCTGACGGTTTCGCCGTCTATAACGCAGCGGGCTATACCGGCAATTTTAAGGGGTCTCAACTGCCCTACACCCCCAAGTTCAGCGCCAATGTCGACGCGCAATATAGCGTGCCGGTGTCGGACAGCCTGGAGGCCTTCCTGGGCGGCGGGCTCACTTATCAGAGCAAGCAGAACACGACCTTTTACAATGAAGGGCTGCCGGCCGACGACTTCACGATCGACGGCTATGCCCTGCTGGACGTGCGGGCAGGCGTGAACAGCAGCGACGGACGGTGGCGCGCGAGCATTTATGGCCGCAACATCACGAACAAATCCTATGTGACCGCCGTTTCGACCTATCTCGACACGCTCATCCGTTATCGGGGCAAGCCGACCGTCTATGGCCTGTCGCTCTCCTACAAATATTGAACTCCCCCGCTGGGCGCGGCGGCCGATCCGGTCGCCGCGCTCTTCTTTTTCGGAAGGTGCCGATGACCGGACATGATTTTCCTGATGCGCTGAAACAGCTGCTCGACGAGTTTTCGCGGTCGGGAATAAGAGAATTGCATATCCGCAAGCCGGATTTCGAACTCTATGTATCGACCGATGCGTCGGCCGCGCGTCCGCAGGCGGCCATGACTGTCGCCGCGTCGGCGTCCGCGCCGGCCGCCCAGCCCGCCGCGACACAGAAGCCTATCGCAGCGCCCATCGCGCCCATATCGTCGCTGCCGGATGACGCCGTCATCATCAATGCGCCAAACCTCGGCACCTTTTATCGCGCGCCCAAGCCGGGCACCGCCAACTATGTCGAGGTCGGATCGAAAGTGCAGGCCGGCGACGAACTATGCCTGATCGAGGTGATGAAACTCTTCACCGCCGTCCGCGCTGGCGCGTCGGGCACGGTCCATGCCGTCCTGGTCGAAGACGGCGCGATGGTCGAAGGCGGCCAACCCCTATTTGCGCTGGTGAGGGACTGATGCCGATCAAACGACTTTTTGTGGCGAACCGGGGCGAAATCGCGCTCCGCATCGTCCGCGCCGCGCAGGCGCTTAATATCGAAACGGTGGTGGCCGTGTCGGACGCCGACCGCGACAGCGCGGCCGCCCGGCTGGCCGACCGGTCGATCGTGCTTGGCCCGGCGGCCGCCGCCAAATCCTATCTCGACCCGCGCCTGATCGTCCACGCCGCCAAGGAAAGCGGCTGCGACGGCCTGCATCCCGGCTATGGCTTCCTGTCCGAACGCGCCATCCTGCCGCGCCTGTGCGCGCAACATGGCATCGCCTTCGTCGGGCCGGAACCCGACGTCATCGACGCGCTGGGCGACAAGCTGCGCGCGCGCGCCATGGCGGGGGCGGCTGGCGTGCCGCTTGTGCCGGGCAGCGAGTGCATTGCCTCCGCCGCGGACGCCCGGCGGGAGGGTGACCGGATCGGCTATCCGGTCTTGCTCAAGGCGTCTGCCGGCGGCGGCGGCCGCGGTATGGTGATCGCCCATAATGGCGACGATGCGGAAGCCGGCTTCCACAAGGCCAGCGCGGAGGCGGTCGCCGCCTTTGGCGACGGCACGCTGTTCATGGAACGCTTCGTGCCGGAAGCGCGCCATGTCGAGGTGCAGTTGATGGGCGACGGCAAGGGCCAGGTGCTGCATTTTGGCGAGCGCGACTGTTCGGTCCAGCGCCGCTACCAGAAACTGATCGAGGAAGCGCCCTGCGCCGCCATGCCCGATCATCTGCGCCGCCAACTCCATGCATCCGCGGTCGCGCTGGCTGCCAGCGTCAATTATCGCAATGCCGGCACCGCGCATTGCCTCACCCTTTTTGCTCCTGAGTGACAGGCCGTTGCCTCATCTAGAATGCTCCCGGCAACGGTCGGGAGGGAACGATGAGGAAGATGAGCATGGCAACGCGGAAAGAATTGATCG
>NZ_JABBFV010000016.1 GCF_012927105.1 Sphingobium psychrophilum
ACCATACCGGCCAGCGGCTTCTGGAAAACGCTGCAATCAAAGGCCTGACAGAAGACCGCGCTCGATCACCTGTTCACCGGTTCAAAAACTTCTTGCCTCACGGGCGGCAACCACAGAAGACTCATAGATGGTCAGAATAGCGCCTTCACGCCGACTTGCCAGCGGCGCGGCGCGCCCGGCCCATAAGCGCGGGGGTTGGACGCACCGGGCGCTTCTTCCAGTGCGATCTCGTCCACTTCGCCGAAGGTGCCGAAGGTCGCATAGCGGCGGCCGAGCGCATTGTTCAGCGTGCCGAACAGGCTGACGCCCTTCATCAACGTCACGCTCGCGCGCAGGTTCACGAGCGCATAGCCGCCCAGCCTGGCCTCGTCATTGCCCTCGTCGCCGACCAGATACTGGCCGGACCGCGCGATCAGGTCGCCACCGACGGACCAGCCTGTCCCCGCATAATCGAGGTTCAGCGTGGCGCTGTGCCGGGGGATGCCGGGCAGCCGGTCGCCGCGTGCGACGGCGATAAGCCCCTCAGCGTCCGCCGACGGATTGGCCGGGCTGGAGAGGCTGAGCGGGGCGCGATAGGTCGCGTCGGTGAAGGCGTAGCTGAGGCCCGCGTGCAAGCCGCCCCGGCTGGCGCGCAGGGTCGCCTCCACGCCCTGCCGCCGCGTGCTGCCGATATTGCGGAAATAGGCGCGGCCGCGAATTGCCGACGCGACATATTGGATGTCGTTGCGATTGTCGGTGCGCCAGGCGGACAGCAGCCAGTCGATCGTGAAGCCGCCCGCCTGTGCATGACCCTTCGCGCCTGCTTCCCAGCTTTTGGCGACGACCTGCTTCAACGGCGGATCTGCGACGAAGAAATTGGTCAGGCTGCATGGCGCATTTTCGTCGGCGCAGGACAGTTCGGCCGGGGTCGGCACGCGGTTGCTTTCCGCATAGCCCCCGCGCAGCGTCAGCCCGTCGGAAACGACATAGTCGAACTCGATGCCGGGGTTCAGGCGCTGGAAGCGGTGGCGGCCGTTCAGCGCGGTGCCGATCTGGTCCAGCATCACGATGCGCGCATGATTGTAACGCAGCCCGATCTCGGCCGACAGGCGTGACGTGATCGGCAACCTGTCCTGCACGAACACGCCCCAATAGTCGGTATGGGCGATCAGGCCGACCGGCGCGATCGCGCCGTCCGCCTGCACGATGGTCGACCCCAGACCCTCGACGCTGCGATCGTCGGTTAGCGCGCCCAGTTCGGTCGAGGTGTCGAAGCGCGTGCGGCTGGTGTCGTAGCTGAAGCCGAGCGCAAAGACATTCTCGCCCGCGCCGATCGCGCGCTTGTCGATCAGCTGCACCAGCGCGCCCATCGCCCGCGTCGCCGTGCGCCCGCGGTTGAGCACGCCATAGCCCTCGCCGCCCAGCGTATCGATGATGGCATTGCCATTGGCGTCGGTCAGGACGGCCTGTTCCTCTTCCTCGTCATCGTCCCCAACGGTCTCCAGGCAGACCAGTCCTGCCTCATCCTCTTCCTCGCATCCCTCGATATCGGCAGCGTCGCCATTGACCGAGCGCAGCGTCAGTTTCTGGGCATAGAGCGTGGCTTCGATCCGGGTGGTGTCGGACAGCGCGACCCAGGGGTGCAGGCTGACCCGGCCATAGCGGCTGCGGCTGTTGTCGGGCCAGGTGAAGACCGCGCTGCGATCCGCCGCCAGCAGTTCGACCGGAGACACGCCATTGCCGGTCAGGTCGGTATTCGCGCCCACGATTTTCAGGTGCAGGCCGCCGGTCGCCGTATCGAAACCGATATCGGCATAGCCATTATAGAGGGTGGAGGGCGAATAATCGCGCCAGCCATCGTCGCGCGTATATTGGAAAGCGCCGAACGCGCTCCAGTCGCCCCCCGCGACCTCCCGTGCCATGCCGCCCGCGATGCTCGCCTCGGTCGTGCCGAACCGGCCGAGCGACAGGCTCGCCTCCAGCCCCGGATCGCTCAGCCCGGTCTTCGTGTCGATGACCAGCGCGCCGCCCAGCGCATTGAGGCCATAGACCGCGCTCTTGTCGAGCAGGCTGACGCCCCGGACTGCGGCTTCGGGCAGCAGGTCGAACTGCACCGTATCGCCGAAGGGCTGGTTGAAGCGCGCGCCGTCCAGATAGACGGCGATGCCCTGCGCCTGCCCCTGTAGCGGCGAGGCGACGAAGCCGCGATAGACCAGATTGGGCTGCCACGGGTTGTTCTGCGCATCCTGCAAGGTGACGCCGGCGAAATTGCGGGTGAGCGCGCCCAGGAAATCGGGACTGCCGCTGCGGCCGATGTCGGCGGCGCTGAGCGTCAGCGCATCGTCCAGATCGATCGCACCGCCTGGCGCGGTGACGATGATCGGCTGGCGCACAGCGTCCCCGGCATCGGGCGCCTGCGCCAACGCCGATCCGCCGCCGACCAACGCGCTACCCACCAATAACGCCGCCATCACCTTCATGCCTATCCTCCCGTCTTTTATGGACGGGACGCTAGGGGGCGGCGGCGTGGCGCTCCATTATACCTTGGGTCGGGCCGCCCTTATGCCGCCTGCGCTTTCAACAGCTTGTCGATCGTCAGCGGATAATCGCGCAGCCGGATACCGGTTGCGTTGTAGATCGCATTGGCCACCGCCGCACCTGCGCCGCATATGCCCAGTTCGCCCACGCCCTTGGCCTTCATCGGCGAGCTTTTGTCGTCCAGTTCCTCTATGAACAGCACATCCTGCTGCGGAATGTCGGCATGCACCGGCACCACATATTCGGCCATATCGTGATTGACGAAGAAGCCGAAGCGGGTATCGACCTCCAGCGATTCCATCAACGCGGCACCCACGCCCATGGTCATCGCGCCGATCACCTGGCTGCGCGCCGATTTGGGGTTGAGGATGCGCCCGGCGGCAAAGGCTCCGCCCATGCGGCGGACGCGGACTTCGGCGGTGTCGATATCGACGCCCACTTCGCAGAAATGCGCGCCGAAGGTCGCCTGGGCATAGCGTTTGTCGAGATCGCCATATTCCATGCTGTCTTCGGCCCAGATGCCTTCGCGCCCGGCCAGCGCGGCGAGCGTCTGGGACTTATTATTCAGCTTGACCAGCCCATCCTCGAACTGCGCCTGATCGACGGGATAGCCCGCCTTTTCCGCCAGTTTCGCGCGCAGCGCCATCGCCGCGGCATAGACGCCCGCGGTCGAGCTGTTCGCGCCCCATTGCCCGCCCGACCCGGCCGATTCGGGGAAACGGCTGTCGCCCAGACGCACGATCACCTGATCCAGTGGCACGCCCAGCATTTCGGCCGCAGTCTGGCCGATGATCGTGTAGCTGCCGGTGCCGATGTCGGTCATGTCGGTTTCGACGATGACCTTGCCCTGCGCGTCCACGCCGATGCGCGCGCCCGACTTGCCGACCAGATTGTTGCGGAAGGCGGATGCCATGCCCATGCCCACCAGCCAGCGCCCATCGCGCACTTGCCCTGGCTTGGCCTTGCGCTTGTCCCAGCCGAAGCGATCGGCCCCGGCGCGCAGGCATTCCACCAGCTTGCGGCTGGAATAGGGGCGTTGCGGCCCGGCTTCGGGATCATATTGCACATCGTTGCGGATGCGCAGTTCGACCGGATCGACGCCGCACGCCTCCGCCAGTTCGTCCATCGCCACTTCCAGCGCCAGCAGGCCCACGGCCTCGCCCGGCGCGCGCATCGCATTGCCTTCGGGCAGGTTCAGCGTCACCAATCGGTGCGCCGTCATCCGGTTGGCCCCGCGATAGAGCAGCCGCGTTTGCTGCGCCGCCGTTTCCGGGCTGCCGCCGGGCAGATCGCCGGACCAGACTTCATGGCCGATCGCGTCGATCACCCCGTCCTTGTCCGCGCCGATGCGGATGCGCTGGATCGTCGCCGGGCGGTGTGTGGTGTTGTTGGGAATCTGGTGCCGGGCGATGGCGACCTTGACCGGCCGCCCCACCTGCTTCGCGCCCAGCGCCGCCAGCACCGCGTCGGCGCGCAGGAACAGCTTCGACCCGAAGCCGCCGCCGATATAGGGCGACACCAGCCGCACATTTGCCTTGGGGATGCCCAGCGTCTTGGCAACTTCGCCCACGCCCCAGGCGATCATCTGGTTCGACGTCCACAGCGTCAGCTTGTTGCCATTCCAGGCCGCCGTCGTGGCGTGCGGCTCCATCATCGCATGGCTATGGTCGGGCGTGGTGTAGCGCTGGTCGATCCTGACCGCCGCCTTGGCGAAGCCGCCATCGAAATCGCCCGCCTTCGTATCGGCCGGGGTGCCGAAACTGTCGGGCGGCATGACGCCCTTCAGGCTCTCGGCCGCCAGGTCATATTTGCCGTCCTCCGGCGTATAGTCGATCCGCACCAGCTTGGCCGCGTCGCGCGCATTTTCGAACGTGTCGGCGATGACCAGCGCCACCGCCTGTTCATAATGGTCCACCTGCGGCCCGCCCAGCAGCGGCGCGGTGTTCATGGCGCCCTTGCCCAGCTTGCCGGCATTGGCGTGGGTGACGATGCCCAGCACGCCCGGCGCAGCCTCCGCCGCGCGCAGGTCCATCGCCGCGATCCGCCCCTTGGCGATGGCGGACCCCACGATCCAGCCATAGACGGCGTTGGGCGCGGCGTCGTGCCGTTCATAGGCATAGGGCGCGCTGCCCGTCACCTTGGCCGCGCCGTCGATGCGGTCGTGCGGAATGCCGATCACCCGGCCCTTGTCGATCGGGTTGATGCCCGCTGGCGTATCGAACTTCATGCCCGTGCCTCCCGCTGGCGATAGAGGGACGCGAGCGTCCGTTCGACCAGTGTCTTCTTGAAGTCGTTATGATGGGTGGTGCGTGCGCCGGCCAGCGCTGCCTCCGCCACGGCCTTAGCGCCGCTCTTGGCTGCAGCGTCGGCCTCTTGCGTGCGCCACGGTTTCGCGCCGATCCCTCCGAAGGCGAAGCGCGCCGTCCCGTCCTTGCCGAACACGGCCGCCACCGACACCAAAGCGAAGGCGTAGGAGGCGCGGTCGCGGACCTTGCGATAGACATGGGTGCCGCCGATCGGCTTGGGCAGAGTGACCGAGGTGATGATCTCGCCGGGCCTCAGCGCGCTTTCCCTGTGCGGCGTGTCGCCCGGCAGCAGGTGGAAGTCCGCGATCGGGATCGCCCGCGCCGCGCCGTCTGCACCCATGGTATCGACCTGCGCGTCGAGCAGCCGCATCGCCACCGCCATGTCGCTGGGATGCTGAGCGATGCAGGCGTCGCTCACCCCTAATATCGCCAGACTGCGGTTCATCCCCTGTAGCGCGCCGCAGCCGCTGCCCGGCTGGCGTTTGTTGCAGGGCATGCGCGTGTCGTAGAAATAGGTGCAACGGGTGCGTTGCAACAGGTTGCCGCCGGTCGTCGCCTTGTTGCGCAACTGGCCCGATGCGCCGGCCAGCAGCGCGCGGCTCAGCACCGCATAATCCTGCCGCACGCTCTTGTCGGCCGCCAGATCGGTATTGCGCACCAGCGCGCCGATGCGCACGCCTCCGCCATCGGTTTTCTCGATCCGATCCAGACCCAGATGGTTGACGTCGATCAGGTGGGTCGGCGTCTCGATCTGAAGCTTCATCAGGTCGAGCAGGTTGGTGCCGCCGGCGATGAAGCGCGCGCCCTGCACCGACGCTGCTGCTTTCGCTGCGGCCTGCACGCTCGTCGCGCGCTCATAGGTGAAGGTCTTCATGCCACCTTCTCCCCAGCGACATCGCGCATGGCGGCGATGATGTTGGGATAGGCGGCGCAGCGGCAGATATTGCCGCTCATCCGCTCGCGCAGTTCCGCGTCGTTCAGCGACACATCGTTCAGCTCTGTCGTCGCATGGCTGGGGATGCCCGCCTTGATCTCGTCCAGCACCGCCACCGCCGAACAAATCTGTCCCGGCGTGCAATAGCCGCATTGATAGCCGTCATGGACGATGAACGCCTTCTGCATCGGGTGCAGCTTGTCGGGCGTGCCCAGTCCCTCGATCGTCGTGATGCTCTCACCATCATGCATCACCGCCAGCGTCAGGCAGCTGTTGATGCGGCGGCCCTCCACGATCACGGTGCAGGCGCCGCATTGGCCATGGTCGCACCCTTTCTTGGTGCCGGTCAGGTGCAGATGCTCGCGCAGCGTATCGAGCAGGCTGGTGCGCGGGTCGAGTTGCAGATGGACCTCACGCCCGTTGACGGTCAGTTCGACGGGCATCATCGCGCTTCCTCCATTGCGCCTGGGTGTCGCGACAGCGGCGGCTTGCGCCTGCGCCGCTACGGGGCTGGCTGCGGCGAGCGCCGCGCTGCCTTGCAACAGGCCGCGGCGCGTCAAATGATCGGACGACATGGCTGGTCTCTCCTGTTGGTTGCTGGTGACTACGAAGGGCGAGGGCAAATGATCCCGCCGCGGCAAGAAACTTGTCACGACAGCCTAGCAGAAGCACGGCGCGCGCCAAGCCACCCTTTCGCACGCGGCCAAGAGGTGATTCGCGCGGCAGATGATGCACCGACCCGACCGAGACATATTCCGTATCCATCTAACATACGGGGAAACATGGGTTTTTGTGCCTGGGAAGGAGAATTTCATTTTTGTGCAATTCTCCCCTTGCCCCTTTAGACAAGCGCTGCTAGTTCCCCGCCACCCGCCGAGAGAGACACATCCTCCGGCCGCCCGAGCGGGCGTAGCTCAGTGGTAGAGCACAACCTTGCCAAGGTTGGGGTCGAGGGTTCGAATCCCTTCGCCCGCTCCAGTTTTCCCCAAGAAAACTAATTAATTGCACCTCGCGTAGCTCGCGAGGCCTTGGTGACAAGGCTCCAATCGCTCGCCGTTGTCACCACATTGTCACCAATTCAAATCCAACTCAGGGCTAGTCAGGCGTTCTCCCAAGTTCAGCTTAGACTGATCGTATCGATCGCCGATCTCAAGCCTGTCCGCCCGAATGAGCTACTTTGGCATAGGCACTGGTAGGCGGATCGCTCGCTCCGCCGCAGAACCAACCACTCGCGTTAGCCGCTGATCCCTGGGCTCGAAGCCTGTCCTCCTTCAATCAACCCGTGAAGGGTCCGCTACGCGTGCGCGTGCGGCCGCAGCTTTGCTGCGGTGATTGCGGCCAGCCCCCGGCCTGTGGGGCGACTGTCGAGCGGGGTGGTCCCGCTCCTAGGCAGGAGCCGCAACATGCCATTGGCAACCGCACAATCGCTTGGCTGGAACCTCTCCCGGACGCTGATGACGGTCATCGTCCTCATCGAAACCAATCAGGGCTACTTCGTCATCCCCGCTGACGAATTTGACGGTGACCCCGAACAGGTGGTTCGCGAATATGACCCCTTCAACCGCTAATTTCAGGCACATTTCGCCTTTTCGGCCTGAGCCCTGCCGTGCTATTCTTGCACCGCAGATTGCGCTGAGGTGGTGGTGGCGAGCGCGTCCAGACAAGGGACGCTTATGACCATTTTTCTCATCCTCGGGGCCGTTGCTGGCCTTTATGTGCTCGCGCTGCTCTTCCGCCTCGCCAGCCACGCGCTGCCTGTCTATGCCGGGCTAACTTGTGCTTTCCTGCTGCTCCGCCATGATGTTGGCCATCTCGGAGCAATCCTGGGCGGACTGGCGGCAGGCATTGCTACGCTTCTGATTGGGCAGGGCCTCGTTGCCTTTATCCGCTCCCCCATGCTCCGTGCCGGGATCGCGCTCCTCTTTGCCATACCTGCGGGATTCGCCGGTTTTCAGGCCGCGCACGCGCTTGGATCACTGGCAACGGACAACAGCATGCTGCTGGCGATCCTTGGATCCATCGCTGCTATGGCGACATCCCTCTCGGCATGGCGAAGCGTGACAATGTCGGAGCGTGATACGCGCGTCACCTGACAGTTTGCCGTTCCCGTGGCTGGGCAAGCCTCTACAGGCCAATCCATGTCGGCCGAGTGATGGCGCGAGTGGCCAATACCGCCGGTCCAGTCGCTTCCTTTGCTTGGCCGATTTTGAACCGAGGGTTCAGGGCCAGCGTTCACCCGAGCCAGTGCATGCGATCAGCATCTGGCGTCCTTCCCGGCAGAACCGACCAGTACGGCCTCTTTCGATCCGCGCCCATGTCAGCCAGACGCTTCGCTTGGCAGGCTTGCCGCAACGGTGCTTGCCGAACTTTCTTCCCCCGGCGTTCCGCCGTTCCTCGCGAGACAAGAAAGCCCGGCCACACCGTCCTTCGCTAACGCTGCGGGCTGACGCTGCGGCGCCTGCCACTGGCTGACCCTTATCCGCGCATCGAGGCCGCACTGGCGCGGTCCCGTCCAACGGAAAGGAAATACCCATGGCAAAGATCGGCAACTTCAAGATGGTTTCGGGTGAACTCCGGGGCCAGATCGTTACTCTCGCCCTTCAGGCCAAATCGGTCAGGATCGTCGCGGAAGAGAACACCAGCGGCAATGCCCCCACCCACCGGGTCCTCATCGGGGAAGTCGAAATCGGCGCAGCCTGGAAAAAGCATACCCAGGATGACCGGCCTTACCTCTCGGTGAAGCTCGACGACCCCAGCTTTACTGCCGCAATCTTCGCTCAGCTCTTCGAGGCAGAGGACGGCAGTCACGATCTGGTCTGGAACCGCCCGAGCCGCCGCAACGACCAATGAATCAGCCAAGTCATCGCTCGGGTAACACCGGGCGATGACGAATCCCTAGTATATTGGGTGGCAGTATATTAGGGTTACGCCGACCCACGAGGCATGAAGCTTCGGGAGATTTTTGCTACCAACTTAAGGCGATTGCGGCACGCCAGTGGGCTTTCGCAGGAGGAATTGGCGCACCGTGCCGGACTCAACCGTAACTATGTTGGTCTACTTGAACGCGCAGCAAATTCGCCAACGCTCGACACGATCGAACGACTCGCCACTGAGCTTGCAGTCGAACCGGTCCGCTTCTTCGACAAGCCTGCCGGACATTGAACGCAAACCCACCGCCGTTCACCGAATCTCAGCAGCAATTTTACAATTTCTCGACTACAACAGGCAGATCATTGCCTCTGGGAAGGTTTTGTCCCGGCAGGCCGGTCTCAGCGTTATCCCGTGCTGGGGATAGCGCACTGCCCGATTGGGGATAAGTTCACCCTGCTTCTCTGCGCGCGTTGCAGGGGCGCAGTCACTAATCAGGTTTTGCTACAAGGAGAGACCCATGTCGGCTCCTGAGTTTGCCGATGAACCACCGCAGTCAGACCGATTGAGCGCTTATGATGAGCGCCACCTTGTCACGTATCTTCGCCTGCTGGATGCCGAAAAGGACGAGGCATCATGGGAAGAGGTGGTTTCGATCATCTTCGCCATCGATCCTGCCAGTGAGCCGGATCGCGCGCGAAGGGTCTATGATACCCATCTCGCCCGCGCCAAGTGGATGACGGAACACGGCTACAAGCACCTGATGGTCCCGCGAACCCAATAAAACTGGGCATTTAGCACCAATCTGGCGCAATCGATTGTGCCTCGCCGCGGGGGAGCCCGGAACTGACTCGAGCACTTCTCTCGTCACAGCTCCGACATGATCGTTCGACTCCAAAAAAACCTCATAGGAGAGGTGCGATGGAGAAGCCGCCCGACTGGCGTTCGGAGAATTACGCCAAAGCGTATGAAACCTATGACCGCACGGATTTCGCGCAGGAATTCCTGCGCCGCAATCCTGAATACCGCGACCAATATGCTGAGGCCGTTGACGCTACGCCACTCGCGCTGAGTCGTCTGGCCCGGCACTGGGGGTTGGTCTTTCGCTGCGGACCCTGACCTCCCGGCCCACCATCTCCCGATCATCTGGCACCCATCTACCGCGGCCAGCGTCATCCTTTTGCGCCCGGCTCCTTTCCCTTGCGACGGCTGCAGCCAAGCCGAAATTGTCGGGAGCATGAATATCGCGGCCCAGCACCGCGATGAGGAAGGGCGGCATCTCGTCCTATCGACGGCTAAGCGCCGCTACCGCCTGAATATTTGCGGCGAGACAACAGAGACCGAACCGCTCGCCTATGTTCTTCCGGGCGACGCATTTTGGGAAACGCGGAAGGCCGCTGTTTGCGACTTTCATGAGCATTGCCATCTCGGACATGTGAAGAAGCTCCCGTTCTGCCTTGCGCCTGGTCCGTCAGAGCACTGGCGTCTGGTCCAATGGCTTCGGTTGCTCGATGCGCTGTCCGGCGGTGCAACCACACGCGAATTGGCCATCGAACTTATCGCCCGCGATACCGGACGATATTCGGCCGCCGAATGGGATACGTCGAGCGAGCGCAAACGGATTGCTCGCTGGCAGCGACAGGCGCTCGCTATGCGCGACGGCGGCTATCTCGCCCTGTTGAGCGGCCACTAATCGGGACATTCGGCAGCCACGCCTTATGTCCGTTCACCCAAGTCCCTGAAAATCTCAAATCTCGCCTCCTGCTCGCCGGGCCAACCCCTTGTGTCCGGCACTTCACAGGAGACGTTTCATGGATGGAGATTTCGTCCCGGTATTCCCGCGCTATGTCAGGACGCCCGATGCTGCCGTGCATTTGGGTCTCTCAGCCCGCACGCTTGAAAAGCATCGTTGCTATGGGACGGGCCCGGCCTTTCACAAGCTCGGTCGGCGCATTGTCTACGCCATAGTCGATCTCGATGCCTGGGCGCAAAATGGTCGCCGCAATTCAACATCCGATCCCGGACAAGGCATTTGCCTGTCTGCACGCCCGGTGCGCCGCTGATGCGTTTGGTGAGCCCCCAGCAACAGCTCGACCTGTTCTACTCAATGCCCGGTGATATTGCTGCGCGCGATGCGCAGGATCTGATGTCCTGGCCTTTCTTCAGCCTTGCCAAGTCGCGGCGCTCCGCACCGATCGACTTCGCAATGGGGGCCACATGGATCTCGGTCGAAGCCGTGGCCGAACACGGCATGGCGACCATCTGGGATGCCGACATTCTGATTTGGGCGGCGAGTCAGCTCGTTGAAGCGCGCGACGCAGGCCGCCCGACATCTCGGCACATCGCCGCCCGTCCGCACGAGATTCTGACCTTCATCGGGCGCGGGACTGGCAAGGACCATTATGAGCGGCTGCGCGCAGCGCTCGACCGCTTGCAATCGACGACCATTGCCACGTCGATCCGCCAGCAACACCAGCGCCGACGCCACCGCTTCTCCTGGATCAACGAATGGCGGGAGACACTCGACGACCGTGGCCGCGCCATTGGCATCGAGCTCATACTGCCCGACTGGTTCTATGCGGGTGTGCTCGATCGCGGCCTGATCCTGACGATCGACCGCGCCTACTTTGCGCTGACTGGCGGCGTCGAGCGCTGGCTCTACCGTATCGTGCGCAAGCACGGTGGACACCAGCGCGGTGGCTGGAGCTTCGACGTTCCGCACCTTCATCTCAAATCAGGTGCGCTTTCGCCGCTCAAGCAATTCGCATTCGAGCTGCGGACCATCGTCCGGCGGCAGTCTCTCCCGGGCTACCATCTGAGCCTTGAGCACAGCTTCGGCCGCGAGCGGCTGATCTTCAAACCCATCCCCGTCGACCCGTTCGTTGCCGCTGCCCGGCGCGTCGGTTTCCCTGTGGAGAAGTTGGCATGACATTCGGCCTATCAAAAACCGTCGGACTCGGCCCATCGGAAACCCGATCCTCGGCCTATCGAAAACCGGGACCATGCGGAAACCCGCAGAAATCTGCGGTAAATCGGCGCTCCTCTAACGATGCTAATAGAAAAGAATCCTTCGGATTCTTGCTAACCCTTTTGCAGCCTGTGGATAATCTCGGTGCGACGGGCCTGCTCAACGCCCGCGTCAAGCTTGTCGGGTTCGCGGCGGCAGGAGCGCGGCCATGAGCGAGCCAACTGCGCAGCGGCACACCTCCTCGCATGCCATCAGGTCAGCGACAGCCAGCGCCCTGACCGAGGTCGAAGTGACCTGGATCGAGAAGCGCTACGAACAATGGATCCGCTTCGGGCGCATTGCGGCTGACACGATTATCAACCGCCGCACGCGCGTCATCGCCTTCCGTCCCGGCGCGGTCTTCGCTTTCGTGCGCTGGACCTCGAACGACTATGGCACGATCCATTCGTGCATCGACATCGTGACGGCAGTGGCACCGGGCGAGGCCTACACGACGTTGCCGTTTGTCCGTCCCGGCGCTGACATTCTGCTGCACATCGAGGGCTGGCCCAAGGTCGCACAGGTGTTGCAGGCCATCGATGCGGTCGAAGCCGCAGGTGTTGATCCGTGCGACGCATCGCCCGATCACTGGCGCCACGTCGGCAACCGGCTAAATGCCGGAATGCCGTTCAGGGCTTACACAGCGGAGCGGCACGCGGCCTGGCTCCGGCGCAAGGCGCTCGAAGCATGAGCCGCCGCCGCTATGTTCGCGCCACGATAGTGTGGGCAGGCCTGTTCAGCGCCGGGTTCTCAGCAGTCGCCGTGCTGTCGCCGCGACCGCGACTGATGTGGAACGCGAGCGCCAGTGCGCCCGTCGGCCTCTATCGCCTCGAGAGCGACACACGTCCAAGGTTTGGCGAACTGGTCGCCATTGTGCCCCCGGCTGCGACCGCGCGGATGATGGCCGACCGCCACTATCTGCCGATCGGCATACCGCTCATGAAACATGTCGCGGCTCTGCCCGGACAAAGGGCGTGCCGCGCCGGCGCTGTCGTCTCGGTGGACGGCAACCATGTCGCCATAGCCAAAATGCACGACAGAATGGGTCGGCCTTTGCCAAGCTGGCAGGGCTGTCACCGCGTTCGGACAGACGAATTGTTCCTGTTGAACCCGGCGCCCGACAGCCTTGATGGGCGCTATTTCGGCGCTCTGCCCGCAGCCGGTCTTATCGGCACGGCACACCCCATCCTTACCCGTGATGCACCTGACCAGCCCCTGCGCTGGCGAGGCTTTGGTGCGTCCGCCGCTTCCCCAACCACCAACCAGGAGCACAGGCCATGATGATCGGCATCTTCCATTCCGCGCAGGACAGTTTCACGGGCCAAATCCGGACCCTCTCGCTCGATGTTGTCGTGACGCTCGTCCCGGCTCCATCGAACGACAGCGACAATGCACCCGACTGGCGCGTGCTGCTCGGCGATGCCGAAACCGGCACTGAAATTGGTGCTGGCTGGAACCGCACAGGCGAGCGCGCCGGTGCCTTTGTCGCGGTGCAGATCGACGACCCGGCCTTTGCCCATCCCCTGCGCGCCAACCTGCTCCGGTCCATGTCCCGTGACGACGAGCATCACCTGCTCTGGTCGCGTCCGACCAATCGCGATCGGAAATAGGCCATGATCGTTGCTTCGCTTCGCCGTCGCAGGTGTTCCGTAGTTCGGATTGCCGTTCGGCTGCGCCTTCACCTTCTCCTTCCCGGCACTTGTTTCGCTCTCGGCTTGGCAGCGGCGACTTCTCCGGTTGCCGCAGTTGCGACGATACCTGACCAGTTTGCAGCGCATCCCTATGCGCCGCATGTAGCAGAGGCGTCGCAGCGCTTCGGCATTCCCGAGCTCTGGATATGGGCGGTGATGCGGGCGGAAAGTCGCGGCAATTCGCGCGCGGTTTCACCCGCAGGAGCCATCGGTCTGATGCAGATCATGCCCGGCACTTGGTCGATGCTGAGCGCGCGGCATGGCCTTGGCTCTGACCCGTTCGATGTGCGTGCGAACATCCTTGGAGGTGCGGCCTATCTGCGCGCCATGTGGGATCGGTATCGCAATGTCAGCTTGATGCTGGCGGCCTACAATGCGGGGCCAGGCCGTGCCGATGACTATGCTGCCGGTCGTCGCAGTCTTCCGGCAGAAACCGTCAACTACGTCGCCCAGATCGCGCCAAGTCTTGGAATGGCCAGCATCGCTTCGCCTGCTGCCATGCCACCTGCCAATGCTCATCCCTGGCGTCAGGCTACATTGTTCACACCGCGCGGCGATGGAGAAGCGAGCAGCAATGACGGTGCTGCCGATGTGCAGCCACAGCGCAGTCCGCTTGCGACGCCGTCGGCCTCTTTGCCGTTACCGAACCCCGCGCCGCACCCCCTGTTCGTCTCGCTTTCACCGCGAAATCCGTGATGGGTTACACGAGTGCATCTCTGACGCTTCGGGCGTCGTGTCGGTTAGAGACGGCGGGGAGACGTGTGTTTGAGCGAGGGGGCAATTTTGGAGGGCAAGATAAAAGGAGTGCCAGCACCTGGCCCTCATATGGTTGTTATAGAGCGATAATTTCGTATGGCACCGGGCAAAGCCTGCCATACGATGTTTCCCAATCACCCGCAAAACTGCGGCGTAATCGTCTGGCACCTTCAAAATGAGCCGCGACGACAATGAATTTCGGGTGCGGCCGGGAAGAAGCAGGGACAGCGGTGCAGCCTCTGGGCGGCGGAGCCAAAAGCTGGCGGCTCAGGTCCAGCGTGCCACCAACAAGGCGGGCCATGCGGGTTCACGGGGAGCGGGTCTGAAACGCGGCAGTGGCAGCGGCAAAGCCGCGCGCGGGCGTCGGACGGTTGCCGCGATGCGCCGCACACCTGGCCAACGCCGCGTTACCGTCATGGCGCGCATCGCTCGCCATAAAGGTGCGCATTACCGCGCCGCACCGCTGGCAAAGCACATCAAGTATCTTGAGCGTGACGGCGTGTCCCGCGACGGGCGCGATGCCTCGATGTTTGATGCCCAGACCGACAGGGCTGATCGGGATGCCTTTGCAGGGCGTTGCGAAGATGACCGGCACCACTTTCGTTTCATCGTCTCGCCCGAAGATGCAGGGGACATGGAAGACCTGCGCACCTTCACCCGCGAATTGATGGCTGACGCGGCTAAGGATCTGGGCACCGAACTGGACTGGGTCGCCGTTGACCATTGGAACACCGACAATCCGCACATCCATGTGCTGGTGCGCGGCGTTACCAGTGACCGCACCGATCTTGTCATTGACCGGGGCTATATCAGCGAAGGTCTGCGGTTCCGGGCGGAAGAGCGGGTGACGCTCGAACTGGGGCCGCGCACCGCGCTGGACATCCGCACCGCGCTCGAACGCGAGGTCGATGCCGAGCGCTGGACCAGTCTTGACCGGCAGCTTGAACGCTTGGGTCAGGATACCGCAGGCCTTGTCGATCTGCGTCCAGGCGGCGACGCCGATCCCGAAATGCGCCGGCTGCTGTTGGGCCGCGCCGCCAAGCTGGAACAGCTGGGGCTGGCGGCGCGCGAAGGGCCTGCGGTGTGGGCTCTGGAGCCCGGTGCCGAAAACACACTGCGCGATCTTTCGGTGCGCAACGACATCATCAAGACGATGCACAATGCCATGGGCCGCGACGGCGGGCGGTTTGATGTATCGGCATTGGCCCTGCATCACGACGTTCCAAGCGAACCGATTATCGGACGCCTGGTCGAACGTGGCCTCCACGACGAGTTGACCGGCAGCGCTTATGCCATCGTCGACGGAGTCGATGGCCGCACGCACCATCTGCGGTTCCATGACATGGAGATGACCGGCGATGCCAAAACCGGATCGATCGTCGAACTGCGCTCATGGGAGGATGCCAACGGGCATGACCGGCTGTCGCTCGCCACGCGATCAGACATACCCCTAGAGGCACAGATCAAAGCACCTGGCGCGACGTGGCTTGATCGCCAACTTGTTGCCCGCGATCCCGTGGCAACGGGCAATGGTTTCGGGCGCGAGATGCGCGACGCCTTGGATGCCCGCGCCAGCCATCTCGAAACGCAGGGTCTTGCCCGCCGGCAGGGCCAGCGGGTCATCCTTGCTCAGGATCTCGTCGGGACGCTGAAGAATCAGGAACTGACGGCCGCCACTCAGGCCATCGCCGCGCGCACGGGACTTGAGCACAAACCGTCGGGCCCAGGCGACTATGTCAGCGGCATCTACCGGGAGCGGGTGACGCTTTCGACGGGCCGCTTCGCGATGATCGACGAAGGGCTGGGCTTCCAGCTCGTGCCCTGGCGCCCAGCGCTCGATCAGCACCTCGGCCAGCACATCACCGGCACCATGTCGCCGGGCGGTTCTGTCGACTGGGCCTTGGGCCGCGGACGCGGGATCAGCCTGTGACCCTCATTTACCCCCTCATCAGGAGTAACTTTCAATGAACGCCACCCGTATTCTCTGGGGTCAGGTCATCGCCGTCATCAGCGTCACCTTGCTTGGCATCTGGTCTGCCACCCAATGGACGGCCCACGCCCTTGCGTACCAACCCGAGCTCGGCCAGCCTTGGTTCTGGCTTGGACCTTGGCCAATCTACCCGCCCTACGCCTTCTTCTGGTGGTGGTTTGCGTTCGACGCCTATGCACCAAAGATCTTCCAGACCGGCGCTTTTATCGCGGTCTCGGGTGCCATGGCCGCCATAGTCATCGCGATCGCCATGTCGGTGTGGCGCGCGCGGGAGGAGAAGCAGTCAGAGACCTATGGTTCCGCGCGCTGGGCGACCGACAAGGAAATCCGCCAGGCAGGCCTCCTGAAACAGGACGGGGTGGTGATCGGTTCGCACAAGAACCGGTATCTGCGGCACAATGGCCCCGAACATATTCTCTGCTTTGCACCGACCCGTTCCGGCAAAGGCGTTGGTCTCGTCATCCCGTCGCTGCTCGCCTGGCCGGGGAGCTGCATCGTCCACGATATCAAGGGCGAGAACTGGGATCTGACGGCGGGCTTTCGCGCCCGGTATGGCCGCGTCTTGCTGTTCGATCCGACCAACCCCGCATCCAATCCCTACAACCCGCTGCTCGAAGTCCGGAAGGGCGATTGGGAGGTGCGTGACGCGCAGAACATCGCCGACATCTTGATCGACCCCGAAGGGTCACTGGAAAAACGCACGCATTGGGAGAAGACCAGCCATTCGCTGCTCGTTGGCACCATCCTGCACGTCCTCTATGCCGAAAAGGACAAGTCGCTGGCCGGGGTCGCTGGCTTCCTTTCCGATCCGCGCCGTTCGATAGAAACCACGCTGCACCGGATGAAGACGACCCCGCACCTCGGCAAAGACGGTGTTCACCCCGTCGTGGCTGCCGCCGCGCAGGAACTGCTCAACAAGTCTGACAATGAGCGGTCTGGCGTCCTGTCGACGGCCATGTCGTTCCTCGGCCTCTACCGCGACCCTGTGATTGCGCAGGTCACCGGAGCCTCGGACTGGCGCATCACCGATCTTGTCGATTCAGCGGCACCTGTGTCGCTCTATTTGGTCATTCCTCCTTCCGATATCAGCCGGACCAAGCCGCTCGTGCGCCTGATGCTCAATCAGATCGGTCGCCGCTTGACCGAAGAGCTAAAGGCCAAGGGTCGCCGGCAGCGCGTGATGTTCATGCTCGACGAATTCCCGGCTCTGGGGCGGCTCGATTTCTTCGAAAGCGCACTGGCCTTTGTTGCAGGCTACGGGATCAAGGCATTCCTGATCGCGCAGTCGCTCAACCAGATTGAAAAAGCCTACGGGTCAAACAACGCCATTCTCGACAATTGCCATGTCCGCGTCGCGTTCGCGGCCAATGATGACAACACCGCCAGCCGCGTCTCGAATGCCCTTGGCACCGCGACCCAGATGCGGGCGATGAAGAATTATGCCGGACATCGGCTCTCACCATGGCTCGGACATATCATGGTTTCACGGACCGAGACCCCAAGGCCGTTGCTGACGCCCGGCGAAGTTCAGCAATTTTCTGAGCACGAGGAGATTGTACTGGTGGCCAGCACGCCGCCGATCCGCGCGGAAAAGGCAAAATACTTTCTCGACCCGCGGTTTCGCGCACGTCTTCTGCCTGCGCCAACCCCCAAACCGCTGCACCCGAAAAAACGGCCAAAGGACGACTGGTCTGCGCTCGCCCCCATTGCGGCAACGCTGCCGACTGAAGCAGCCAAGGCAGAAGCGAAAAGCTCCGAACAACCGTCAGCTGCTCAGCCAAAGCCGGATGTGCCGTCAGACGCCGATGGGACCGGTTCGGAAAACGACACGGCCAACTCTGGCATCAGGCGAGAACCAGAATTGGGTGAACACGAGGACGTCGTTCCTGCCCCGAAGCCACCGGCCAACGAGTTCGATCTTGATCGTGACGTTGCCGAGGATGACGCAGCCAGGGCGAAACGGGAGGCTGATCGCACAATGAATCGCAATGCCCGAAATGCATCGCTCGACCCCGATGACGGCATCGACCTGTGAGGAAGAAGCCCCACAGCAAACAAACCTTCCGGCTCGATATCGAACTGGCCAAATTGCTGGAGGAACGCGCTCATGCCCGCGGCGTCTCGCGCACCGAAGTGGTGGAAGCGGCGTTGATGTCCCTGCTGCAGTCCGATCAGGATGAGCGGATGGAAGCCGCTCTGGCGAGGCGGCTCGATCGCCTGTCGCGGCAACTAGACCGGCTAGAATGGCATGTGGAATTGACGAACGAAGCGATTGGCCTGTTCGTGCGCTTCTGGCTCACCAGCAATCCACCGCTACCTGAGACGGCAATGAAGGCGGCGCAAGCGATGGGCGCCAAGAGGTGGCATGGATTTGTGGAATCTCTTTCACGGCGGATGGAGGCGGGGCCGAAACTGCGGGACGAAGTCGAGCGCTGGCACCCAAAGGTCACCGAAATCTAGCTACGGGATCAAGGTCAAACGCGTTAAGAAAATTGCACCCGCCTTCTTTTCAGGTTCGCGCAGGTGCTGCTTTTTTGCTCTTCGCCCGTAGCGTTGCTTCCCGGAAGCAGGACAATCTCGATAGGCAGGCTGCATTCATTTTTATTATCGATTTTCATCTCGTACCTTTGATTGCATTGGCTATAGTAGCTGCCATGACGTTCTGGGGTGTTCTTCCCGGGCGTTATTTTTGAGTGATGGCGGTGGCAGAGAATCCTAAGTTCCCGTCGGAACACAGCTGCCCAGGGGGAATGATGGCAAGCGAGCCAATTGACGATATTGTCGCGTGGTCAAACACGCTGTCAACGTGGCGCCAGGATTGCTTAAGGCGGCTCGCTTTAGCTGATGACCTCAGTGACAGTGATCAAGCCGAGTTGCTCGGCATGATCAAGCAGGAGGCAGGCCTCGCTCTGGCTGAAGTGCCGCCGACCGCGATCCCATTTACAAAGCAGCATTTCAACGGGGGTAGTCACACTCCAATCGTTCTAAAAGGCATCGCCAATATTGTTGGCGTCAATCGCCTACTTTCGAATGCATCGCTCGAATTCTGCCCCAAGGCACTGACAGTGATTTATGGCCGCAACGGGAGCGGCAAAAGCGGCTTTGTGCGCATCCTGCGGACGGCCTGCAGAACTCGTATCGAAAACGCTGCGACATTGAAGGTACTCGCCGACGTCTATGGCGATGGCAAAGGTGCGCTTTCGGCAGATATCTTGATAGACGCTGGCGCAGGCGAGGTTCCGATTGCTTGGACGCCGGGTATGACTGCCGCTCCTCAACTTGGTCAAGTTGCTGTCTTCGACACGGCTTCGGCCCAACTCTACGTCGATGGTGGAAACAAGATCCGATATCTGCCGTTCGGCCTAGCGCTCCCGCACCGGCTAAATGCAGTTTGTTTGGCTTTGAAAGCGGTACTGGAATCCGAGAAACGGACGGCAGTTGGAGATAAGGTTTCGTTGACGACGATCGCGTTCCTTGCAGTGCGTGCAACTGCCGCGCAGAAGTTCAATCAGGCCGTCAATAAATCTACCACTGATTCTGCCATCGAAAAGGCCTCGGCATTCGACGATGCAGACGACGCCCGGTTGATCGAGGTTGCAGGAATCCTTTCGGCAGGCACGAGCGCTGCGGCCGATATGTCCAGCCTCGTCACTTGGGTCGAGACGATCACAGCCGAATGCACAACGGCCGAAACCAGCCTCAGTGATGCGGCATTGGCCGCTGCGACTGAACTCAAAGGCAAAGCTCTCTCTGCGCGTGAAGCTGCTAAGGTCTCTGCCGGCGCGCTCTTCGATGATGAGCCCTTGCATGGTGTGAGCAGTGATAGCTGGCGCAGATTGTGGCGTGCTGCGCGGGATTATTCCGTAGCCGAGGCTTATCCTGGGCAGGCATTTCCAGTTTTACCAACGGCTGGCTCAGATGCGGAATGCGTACTTTGCCAGCAACCTCTTTTGCCTGACGGTGCAGCGCGGATGCACCGATTTCAGGCCTACATGGACGATACCCTCGACACAGCGGCTACCAGAGCAGAGCAGGCGGTCGTCGAAGCAATCGCGGCGCTCCCAGTGTTCAAGCAGCTCACCGCCGATGATTTTGCCGAACGCATCGAACAAATCCGCTCGCGCGACACCCTTCTGGCGGATACGCTTGTTACGTTCCACCAATCCGTCATGGTGCGTCGCGCCGAAGCAGCTGCCAGGCTCGCTGGCGAAGCTGAAAACGACGTTGCCGCGCTTGGGTCGACGGCGGACGCGGTTAAGGCGCTCGCCAGTAAGCTGGCAGATGAGAAGGCCGCACTGATCAAGGCGGGCGATGTAGAGGAGCGGCTTAAGCTCGAGTCCGAAAAAGCGGAACTCGAAGATCGCAAAATCCTGAATGCCAATGCTGCGAAGCTGACCACGCGCCGTGATCTGATGGTAACTGACGCTGCGTATGCGAAGGCTCTGGCTCTGGTCGCAACAACCGGCATAACCAAGCGAGCAAATGAGTTGCTCGACGCCCATTTGACGTCCGCTGTAGTAGAGCAATTTGATGAAGAGCGCGCTCGCTTCGAGATCAAGCATCTCAAGATCGGGCTGGCGCGCAAAAGTGGCCAGACAAATGCCGAATTCGAAGTGAATCCGCAGACGACTCTGACGAAGATCACCTCACAGATCCTGAGCGAGGGCGAACAGCGGGCGCTAGCACTTGCCGGCTTCCTGACCGAGGTCGCGCTAACTGAGGGGTCGGGGCCCATCATAGTCGACGACCCAGTTTCTTCACTTGATCGCGATCGCAGCGCAAAAGTCGCAGATCGCATCGCCGAGGAGGCCCAAAAACGGCAAGTTGTGGTGTTCACCCACGACATGGTGTTCTTCAATGAGCTCTGCCGAGCCGCCGATGAATGTGGCATTGAGCCGGTTACCGTGGCCTTGTTTAGCGACCTAGACGCGGCAGGCAAAATCGACCCAGCCGGCATGGTTTGGAAAGGCCTGAACGTCGCCAAGCGCATCGGCCACATCAAGAACCGTTTTGCTCCAATGCCCAAACTCTATGCCACCAGCCCGGCAGACTACGAGTATGAGATCAAGGGGCTGTACGGTCGCCTGCGTGACACTTACGAACGCGTGGTCGAGGAGGTGATTTTCTGCGATATCGTTCGCCGCGGATCCGACGTCGTTCAGACTCAGATGCTGCGTTTCGTTACATTGCCCGACGCGCTAGCGATCCAGTTTCACGAAGGTATGTCGCGCGCGAACACACATAGCCACGATAATCCGGCCTCAGACACAGTGCCCGTGCCGAAGCCCGCAGAGTTCCAAGCGCACCTCGCAGAACTGGAAAAGCTTGTAGCCGATTTTAAGACCGCCAAGGACTTAGCGGAGGCTGCTCGTCCGCAAATGAAGCTCAAGAAGTGACCGGAAAAAGGACCAAGAGCGCAGCATCGTCTTATGTCGCGATCGCCTGTTGGCTTGACCTTCTTGGTTATGGGGGCGCCATCGATAAGGCTGGGTTCGACCCAGCACATCCGTTGGCACAGCTGCCGTTGAGGCGGCTACGGGCATTTCACCGTATTGTTTCCAAGCATAGCAGCGCCGGCTTTCCCACGCTCGTGATGAATGACGGAGCTGTTGCATACAGCAACGTCGAATTGGTGCGCAGTGACAAGGTATGGCGTTTCGTCGAGCGTTGCTGGGCGCTTTACCAGGAAGCGACGACTACTGACCGACGCAGCGGCGGTCCAGGCATACGCGGCGTCATCGCAGTAGGGCTGCGCGCAAAAGGCAGCAACCGTGCAATCGTTGCGCAGGACAAAGAGCTGACCGCCATCATCGAAGATCTCGTGGCCGGGCGCATCGATAAACAGAAAGCGCTGGCCGATGCCCGTAAGGTCAGGCGCGTCTTCGATATCATCCCTCAACTTCAAGCGAATTTCGCCTTCTCCCGTGCTTATGAGGCAGAGCAGGCGGGAAGCGCCGCCGGATTTCCCGGCCCTAACCTATACCTCGATACAGCGGTTTTCGCGAGGGACGTCCCGGACTGGATAATTGCGGGCCAACCCATCGCCTGGACTCCCAAAAAGGCATCGCTGGCAACATCGTTCATTGCAATTCGAGGCATCGAAAATGTGAGCGACGAGGTGGCGCACGCTACCCTGCGTTCGGGTCAGCAACTCCTCGAACTGCTTTGTTTCAATGCAGAACCCCACTGATGCCGAATTCCCAACGGACCTTAGCCCCTCCGCCTATTATTTGCCGAATCCCAAGCTTTGCATGAATCGCAACAATGGTGGCCAGCCATCCGGTTTATGGTTCTGGATCATCCGTGACGGCCACGCAGCACTATCAATTTCCTCGGGAGGAGAGCAGCGACTCGGCTGTCGCTTCGGCGCATTCGGTTAGGCTGGTAGCCAACGAATAGAGGGACGCATCGCCTGATGTCATCACTGCCAGCACCTGTGCCTTCTCTCTGAGATACACTTTTGCAAAGCCAGGGTCATGGCGAAGAATCGAGCGCGTGTTGCTTATAAAATCAGCCAGCTTGATTGTCTGAGCATCACGCGAAACACTAGAAAGCCGCACAGCCTCCGCAGATTTGCGAGCCGCACGATTGCCTTCGTGGCACTGATCTGTCAGTTCCATCACCAGCTTAGCAATTGTTGGGCCGAACTCGCGATTGATGTCTTCCGGCGTGACGGACGTATCCTCGATAGTGTCATGTAACAGCGCGGCCGCCAGCATATCCTCTGTGTGGGGAACACTACTGACGATTTCCATCACCTCAATAGGGTGATGGATGTATGGCTCGCCGGTGTATTTGCGTACATGATCGATGCTTCCGTGCGCCGCAGCCGCATATGCTAGCGCCTTTGATACTAGCGGAGATTGTGTGGAGCTCATTCCATCAATCTGGGTGAGTTGGACTGTCTTGTCGAGCCAACATAATTTGGCGGCGATATCTGCCCCACCATCTAGCAGGGTTCAAAGCCCTAACGTGGCCATCTACGCCACTCCCTGTTTTTCTATCCCTCACTGCTACGACGCTAAATCCTTGTTGAACTAGCCCCTTTTCTGCGTCCCTTACTCGTCCCCGTCGAGCCGGACGATCCTGTCCCGCTCCTGAAGCGGGGTATACGATGGGCGCTGAGCCAGTCCGAATTGAAGCACGTTCACGCGGCGCACGCATGCTGCGCACGGCGATGGGCGTATCGATCGCGACCTGGCTGGCTGACCCGCAGGTCATTGAGATCATGCTCAATCCTGATGGACGCCTCTGGGTCGACCGGTTAGGCATCGGACTGTCCGACAGCGGTGAACGCCTGACTGCAGCCGATGGTGAGCGCATCATCCGATTGGTTGCCCATCATGTGGGTGCCGAAGTTCACGGCGATGCACCGCGCGTGTCAGCGGAGCTGCCGGAAAGCGGAGAACGGTTCGAAGGCCTCCTGCCACCGGTGGTGGCGGCTCCCACCTTTGCCATCCGCAAGCCCGCCGTCGCGGTGTTCCTGCTCGATGACTATGTCAGCGCAGGCATTATGTGCGCAGCTGAAGCCGACAGGCTTCGTTCGGGCGTTGCACAGCGGCTGAACATCCTTGTCGCCGGGGGCACTGGCACCGGCAAAACGACGCTCACGAACGCCCTGCTCGCCGAGGTCGCCAAGACCACCGACCGGGTCGTTCTGATCGAAGACACCCGCGAGCTCCAATGCCGCGCGCCAAACCTTGTGGCGATGCGGACCAAGGATGGCGTGGCCTCACTCTCTGATCTGGTCCGCTCCAGCCTTCGACTTCGCCCTGACCGGATTCCCATTGGCGAAGTGCGCGGCGCCGAGGCGCTTGATCTCCTCAAGGCCTGGGGCACCGGCCACCCCGGCGGGATCGGGACGATCCACGCCGGAAGCGCCATCGGTGCCCTGCGGCGGATGGAGCAGCTGATCCAGGAAGCTGTCGTCACCGTCCCGCGCGCCCTGATCGCCGAGACTATCAACCTCATCGCCGTGCTGGTGCGCGATGGCACCGGGCGGCGTCTCGCCGAACTGGCCCGCGTCGACGGGCTCGACGCGGTCACCGGTGACTATCGCCTGATTCCAGCCACCCAAACCCAAGGAGACTCCCTATGATCCATGCCCTCCGGCGCGGCACCAATCGCGTTGCGCTCGCTGCTACCGCTGCCTTCGTAATGGTGGCCACTGGCACCCCGGCGCATGCCGGCGGTTCGTCGATGCCATGGGAAGCTCCGTTGCAGTCGATCCTCGAAAGCATCGAGGGGCCGGTCGCCAAGATCGTTGCGGTGATCATCATCATCGTCACCGGCCTCAGCCTTGCCTTCGGCGATACATCAGGTGGCTTTCGCCGGCTGATCCAGATCGTGTTCGGCCTCTCCATCGCCTTTGCCGCATCGAGCTTCTTCCTCAGCTTCTTCAGCTTCGGCGGCGGAGCGGTGATCTGATGACCTCGGCAGACGACACCCCCGGCTTCTATGCCCCGGTCCACCGCGCACTAGCCGAGCCGATCCTGCTCGGCGGTGCGCCGCGCGCACTCGCCATCGTCAATGGCACGCTGGCGGGCGCGATTGGCCTCGGCTTGCGGCTCTGGCTCGCTGGCCTTGCCATCTGGGCAATCGGCCATGTGCTTTCGGTATGGGCTGCCCGCCGCGACCCACAGTTTGTCGATGTCGCGCGCCGCCATCTCAAATATCCGACCTGGGTGCGGCCATGATGTCGCTTCAGGAATATCGGACCAAATCCGCCAGTCTCGCAGACTTCCTCCCCTGGGTCGCACTGGTGGGGCCGGGCGTGGTGCTCAACAAGGACGGATCGCTTCAGCGCACGGCGCGCTTTCGCGGACCCGATCTCGACAGTGCCACGCCCGCCGAACTCGTGGCCGTCACCTCCCGGCTCAACAATGCCCTGCGGCGGCTGGGCTCGGGATGGGCAGTTTTCGTCGAAGCGCAACGCAGCGCGGCGCAAGCCTATCCGCAAGCCCGCTTCCCCGATCCTGTGTCGGCACTGGTCGACAGGGAGCGCCGCGAACAGTTTCGTGAGGAAGGCGCGCATTTCGAAAGCGGCTATTATCTGACGCTGCTGTGGATGCCCCCGCCCGAGGAAGCCGCCCGTGCAGAAGGTTGGCTCTACGAAGGCAAGGCGTCGACCGGGGTCGACCCCAAGGAACTCGTCAAATCCTTCGCCGATCGAACCGACCGCGTGTTGCATCTGGTTGAGGGATTTATGCCCGAGGCAGCGTGGCTCGATGACGCCGCCACGCTGACCTATCTCCACAGCACGGTATCGACCAGGAAGCAGCGCGTTCGCGTGCCCGAAACGCCGGTCTATCTCGACGCGCTGCTGGCCGATGAACCGCTGACCGGCGGTCTCGAGCCCATGCTCGGCGCCCATCATTTGCGCACGCTCACGATCACCGGTTTTCCGACGGCGACCTTTCCCGGGCTGCTTGATGAGCTCAACCGGCAGGCCTTCCCGTACCGCTGGTCGACACGGGCAATCATGCTCGACAAGACCGACGCCACCAAGTTGCTCTCGAAGATTCGGCGGCAATGGTTCGCCAAGCGCAAATCGGTCGCCGCCATCCTCAAGGAGGTGATGACCAACGAGCAGTCGGTGCTGATGGATTCGGACGCCTCGAACAAGGCGGCTGATGCCGACATGGCGCTGCAGGAACTCGGCGCGGATCATGCTGGGATTGCTTATGTCACTGCGACGGTCACGGTCTGGGACCGCGACCCGGCGCTGGCGGCGGAGAAGCTCAGGCTGGTCGAAAAGGTCATCCAGGGCCGCGACTTCACCTGCACGATCGAAGGCATGAATGCGCTCGAGGCATGGCTCGGATCGCTGCCCGGCCATGTCTACGCCAATGTCCGGCAGCCGCCCATTTCCACACTCAATCTCGCCCACCTGATCCCCCTGTCAGCGGTATGGGCGGGAGCGGAACGGGACGAGCATTTCGGTGACGCCCCCTTGCTTTACGGCAAGACCGAAGGCTCGACCCCGTTCCGCCTTTCCCTTCATGTCGGCGACGTCGGACACAGTCTGATCGTCGGCCCGACCGGCGCAGGCAAATCCGTGCTGCTGGCGCTGATGGCACTGCAGTTCCGGCGCTACAGAGGCAGCCAGATCTTCGCCTTCGATTTTGGTGGATCGATCCGCGCTGCCGCGCTCGGCATGGGCGGCGACTGGCAGGATCTCGGCGGCGCGCTGCATGCCGAGGAAGGCGACAGCGCTGCCGTCGCCCTGCAGCCGCTTGCACGGATCGACAACGCCGGCGAACGCGCCTGGGCCGCCGAATGGCTGGCGGCGATGCTGGCCGGCGAAGGCATGGTGATTGACCCTGCCGCCAAAGAGCATCTCTGGTCGGCCCTGACGTCGCTTGCTTCCGCACCACCTGCCGAGCGCACACTCACCGGTCTCGCGGTCCTGCTGCAATCTCAGGAATTGAAGCAGGCACTCGCCCCGTATCTCATTGGCGGTCCATGGGGACGGCTGCTCGATGCTGAACAGGAACGTCTGGGTGAGGCGTCTGTACAGGCTTTCGAAACCGAAGGTCTGATCGGCGCGTCATCGGCCGCCGCTGTACTAGCCTATCTGTTCCACCGGATCGAGGGGCGGCTCGACGGCTCGCCGACCATGATCATCATCGATGAAGGCTGGCTCGTGCTCGACAGCCCGGCCTTCGCCGCGCAGCTGCGCGAATGGCTGAAGACGCTGCGCAAGAAGAATGCGAGCGTCATCTTCGCGACCCAGAGCCTTGCCGACATCGAGACGTCGGCCATTGCGCCTGCCATCATCGAAAGCTGCCCGACGCGCATCTTTCTGCCCAACGAGCGCGCAGCCGAACCGCAGATCGCACGGGTCTATGAGCGGTTCGGCCTCAATGATCGCCAGATCGAAATCCTGAGCCGGGCAACACCGAAGCGTGACTATTACTGCCAGTCGCGGCGCGGCAACCGGCTGTTCGAGCTGGGTCTCGGCGACGTCGCACTCGCCTTCAGCGCCGCCTCTTCCAAAACCGATCAGATCCGCATCGCCGAGCTTGTCGCCGCCCATGGCCGCGAAGGCTTTGCAGCGGCCTGGCTCCAGAACCGCAGTCTCGAATGGGCGGCCGAGCTGCTTCCGCCCCCGCCGCCCGCACTAACGGACAAGGAAAACCGCCCATGAAAATACCCGTCCTCCGCCGCGCTCTCATGGCGACGGCGATCGCCACTTCGCTGGTTTCAGGCACCATGATCGCCGCGCCGGCGCAGGCCCAGTTTGGCGGGATCGTCTATGACCCCAGCAACTACGCGCAGAACGTGCTGACCGCCGCCCGGACGCTGCAGCAGATCAACAACCAGATCCAGCAGATCCAGAATCAGGCGACCAGCCTCATTAACGAGGCCCGCAATCTTGCCAGTCTGCCGGTCTCGACGATCCAGACGCTGCAGCAACAGGTCGACCAGACCCGCCAGTTGCTGAACCAGGCCCAGCGCATCGCCTATGACGTGACCGACGTGCAGCAGGTGTTCAACGGCCGTTACAAGGGGGCTGCACTGACCGGCGGGCAGGCACAGATGGTCGCTAACGCCAATGCGCGCTGGCAGGACAGCGTCGGCGCCTTCGAAGATGCCATGAAGGTGCAGGCCGGGATCGTCGGCAATCTGGGTGCGACCCGCAGCTCGATCACGACACTGGTCGGCGCTAGCCAATCAGCGACCGGGGCTTTGCAAGCGGCACAGGCCGGCAATCAGCTATTGGCTTTGCAAACCCAGCAACTGGCCGATCTGACCGCCGCCATTGCGGCGCAGGGCCGCGCGCAGTCGATCGAGGCCGCGCGCAATGCTGCGACCGAGGCCGAGGGCCGTGAGCGTTTCCGCCGCTTCCGGACCCGGAACTGACATGAGCCGGTCGGTCAAGCTGGCGGCAGCCGCCGCTTTTGGCGGATTGCTGATCGCGGTCGCGGTTGTTTCGGCAACGCGGCCGCCGGCTCGGCACGACACAACGACCTATGTCGCGGACGAGACAGGATCTCCGAACCCTCACGCCGCAGAACTCAAGCGCTGCAGCACGATCACCATGCCGGAATCGGGATGCGATGCGGTCTGGGAAGCTGAGCGCCGCCGATTTTTCCATGGAAGGGACCAGCAGCCATGAATGATACCGGCGTCATCGACCAGTTTCTGACGGTCTTCACCCAATATATCGACAGCGGCTTCGGCTTGCTCGGCGGCGAGGTCGGCTTCCTGTCGACCACCCTCATTGTCATCGACGTGACTATAGCCGCCTTGTTCTGGGCCTGGGGCACCGATGAGGATGTGCTGCAGCGCCTGATTAAGAAGACGCTCTACATCGGCACTTTCGCCTTCATCATTGGCAACTTCTCGAACCTCGCTGGCATCATGCTCCAGAGCTTTGCCGGGCTTGGCCTGCAGGCCAGTGGCAGCGGCATGGCCATCGGCGATTTCATGCGCCCCGGCGTTGTGGCCGCAACCGGTCTTGATGCCGGGCAGCCACTGCTCGATGCCACCGCCGACCTTGTCGGACCGGTGGGCCTATTCACCAATTTCGTGCAGATCCTGATCTTGCTGATCTCGTGGCTGATCGTCGTCATCGCCTTCTTCGTGCTGGCGATCCAGGTCTTCGTCACCATCATCGAGTTCAAACTGGTGACGCTCGCCGGCTTTGTGCTGCTGCCGTTCGCCTTTTTCGGGCGCACCGCCTTCATGGCCGAGCGCGTCCTTGGCCACATCATTTCCTCCGGCATCAAAGTGCTCGTGCTTGCCGTCATCACCGGCATTGGCACGACCCTCTTCACGCAGTTCATCAATGCCGGACTCGGGGTCGAACCCGACATCCAGCAAGTCATGGCGATCGCGCTTGCGGCCCTGACTTTGCTCGGCCTTGGTATCTTCGGTCCCAGCATCGCCAACGGCATTGTGTCGGGCGGACCGCAGCTTGGCGCAGGCGCGGCAGCAGGTACGGCGATCGCCGCTGGCGCAACGATTGCGGGCGGCATCTCAGGTGCCAAGCTCGCCGCAGGTGCCGCCGGCTCGGCCATGGCGGGCGCGGCCACGGGCGGTGCTCGCGCGGCAGGCGGCGCGTCGGGTGCCTATGCAGCCGGAGCCGCTGGCAAAACCGGACGGGCTGCGGCTGCTTCGGGTCTCGCCAATGTCGCAAAATCAGCCGCAAGCAGCGCGGCGTCACCACTTCGCCGCGCCGCGGATAGCCTCAAGGCGAACTATGCCGCTGGCAAGGCCGGGACGCCCGCCAATGCGGCAGCGACCGGTGCCGACGATGGCCCTCCTGCATGGGCCACCGCGATGAAGCGGCGTCAGGCGATGACGCAGGGCGCCAACATGGCCTCGCATACCCTCAAGGGCGGCGACAGCCACGGCGGCGGCTCTGGCCCCGACATCTCCGACAAAAGCTGAAACTTCCGAAAAGGATCCTACATGTTTCGACGCCCCTCTATCCGCTACGGGACCAGTCCCGAGCCCGTCACGCCCTATCAACGCGCCGCCCAGGTCTGGGACGACCGCATCGGTTCCGCACGGGTGCAGGCGAAAAACTGGCGGCTCGCCTTCTTCGGTTGCCTTGCGCTTTCGGGAGGGCTGGCAGGCGGTCTCGTCTGGCAATCGGCGCGCGGCACGATCACGCCCTGGGTGGTCGAGGTCGACAAGCTTGGCCAGGCACAGGCCATCGCGCCTGCCGATGTCGATTATCGCCCGACCGACCCGCAGATGGCGTTCCACCTTGCTCGCTTCATCGAACAGGTGCGCGCCATTCCCGCCGATCCGATCGTGCTGCGGCAAGACTGGCTCAGGGCTTACGACTTCACCACCGATCGCGGCGCGCAGGCGCTCAACGACTATGCGCGCAACAACGATCCCTTCGCCCAAGTCGGCAAGGTGCAGGTCGCGGTCGATGTGTCGAGTGTCGTTCGTGCGTCGAACGACAGCTTTCGCGTCGGCTGGACCGAGCGGCGTTACCAGGATGGCGCCCTTCTCGAGACTTCGCGGTGGTCAGCGATCCTGACCACCGTCGTGCAGCCACCTCGCACTCCCGATGCCCTGCGCAAGAATCCGCTCGGCCTGTTCATCAACGCCATCAACTGGTCAAAGGAGCTTAGCCAATGATCCGCCCGACGCGCGCCCTGCGCACATCGATTATGCTCTCAGCGGTAACACTGATCTGCATACCTGCCCAAGCCATGGCGCGCGAACAGCGCGCTCAGCCCCATCCAATTCCTGCTACATCGGCGCAGACCGTTGAGCCTGCCGACCCGCGCACCCGTGTTGGTAGAGCCAACGCCGCAGCGCGGGTGGAACCGGAGCGCACCAGCTATTTCAATGCCATCCAGCAATATGCCTATACCGATGGAGCCCTGTTCCAGATTTACACCGCACCGGGGCAGATTACCGACATCATGCTCCAGGAAGGCGAAGAACTCGTTGGACCGGGGCCGGTCGCATCGGGCGATACGGTCCGCTGGATCATCGGCGACACGGTGAGCGGTGCCGGAGCAGCGCGCCGGGTTCACATCCTCGTCAAGCCGACGCGGGCCGACATTCGCACCAACCTCATTATCAATACCAATCGGCGCACCTATCATCTCGAACTCAGTGCGACGAACTCGACCTATATGGCCGCAGTCTCCTGGACCTATCCGCAGGACGCCTTGATCGCCCTGCGTACTGCCGAGGCCGAGCGTGAACGCACGGCACCGGTGGCCTCGGGTATCGACTTCTCAAGCCTGAACTTTCGCTACCGCATCGGGGGCGATCATCCCGGATGGCGACCAGTGCGGGTGTTCGATGATGGCCGGCAGGTGTTCATCGAGTTTCCGGGCGACATTGCGAGCGGCGATATGCCGCCGCTGTTCGTGATCGGCGCGGACCAGGCAGCTGAGCTGGTGAACTACCGGGTGCAAGGCCGCTACATGGTTGTCGACCGGCTGTTTGAGCGTGCCGAACTGCGGCTTGGCGCAGGTGGCAGCGCCAAGCAGGTTCGCATTGAGCGTGAACGCGCACGCCGCCGGAGCCGCTCATGAACACGAGACCGCAGGATGATGGCGTGCGACCGGTCTCCAACCGGATTGTTGAGGCTGACGTCGAGACTGACGTTGAAACAGACGTTGAGGTCGATGCCGAAGGCGACGAGCCTGACGACGAGCGCCCGGTTGCACCGGCCAACCCCGACGGGTTTCGCCTTGGCGGGGAACCGCCGCGCGTCATGCGCTTGTCGCGCAAGGCATTGGCAATCCTTGGCGTGATCGCCAGCGTCGGGATTGGCGGTTCGCTGATCTACGCACTTCAGCCCAAGAACCACGCGCCAGCCGAGAATCTCTACGACACGAACAGCCGCAACCGCGCGGACTCGGTCAACGGTGCGCCTGCCAACTACGGCGACGTGCCAAAATTAGGTCCTGCACTGCCTGGTGATCTCGGCGGCCCGATCGTTGCCGCGCAGCAGCGCGGGCAAAATTTCCCGATCCCGCCCATTGGCACCGCCCCGGCCGCAGGACAGCCCGATCCGCGGATTGCCGCCGCCGAGCAAGCGCGTGAGCGCGCGGCGCAGGAGCGTGACAGCGCCCGGACCAGTCGCCTGTTTCTTGCCGGAGAGACCGGAACGACCGACAGTCGATCTGCAACCGCGCTAGGGCCAGCGCCATCAGCTTCGATACCAGGTGCGGATCCAGCTCAACCGTCGGCACCAACAGCCACGTCAAGCCGCCGCGCATTTCTCGGACAGCGCGGCAACCGCAGCACAGAAAGCCCTGAGCGCATCATGCGCCTTGCATCGCCCTACGTTGTGCAGGCCGGAAGCGTGATACCGGCAGCGCTCATAACCGGCATCCGGTCCGATCTTCCAGGTCAGATCACGGCGCAGGTTACGCAGAACGTCTATGACAGCCCCACCGGCCGGATCCTCCTGATCCCCCAAGGCTCACGGCTGATCGGTGAATATGACAGCGACGTAGCCGCCGGACAGAACCGCGTGCTGCTGGCGTGGGACCGCCTCATCCTTCCCGGCGGTCAATCGATCCTGCTTGATCGCCTGCCCGGCGCTGATGCTGCCGGTATGGCCGGCCTTGAAGACCAGACCAACTATCATTGGGGCAACATGCTCAAGGCCGCGCTCATTTCGACATTGCTGGGCGCTGGTACAGAGCTCATCTCGAACGGTGATAGCGATCTCATTCGGGCGCTGCGTTTCGGCACGCAGGACACCATAAGCCAGACTGGCAGGCAGGTCGTGCAGCGGCAATTGAACGTGCCTCCGACCCTGACCGTGCGGCCCGGATTTTTGCTGCGCATCATCGTGACGCGCGATCTGGTGCTCGAACCGGTGCCTGCAGGAGGAATGCGATGACCCGTCTCAAACTGGCTGATCTCGCCGACGAAAAACCGGTGCGGCTGACCTTGGAGCTCTCTGCCCGACTTCACCGTGATCTGGTGGCTTATGCGCTCGCCGTAAACGGCGGGGATGCCAAAGGTGCGCCGACCACCGAGCGGCTTATTCCGCCCATGCTTGAGCGGTTTATCGCAACTGATCGGGCTTTTGCCAAAGCGCGGAAGACACCTCAGACCGGGTAACGCTCGTTGATCAGGGTAAAGAAGCGTTGCAGCGCCGGATTGTCATTGTCTTCGCGCCAATAAACGGAAAATTCGAGGCGTGTCGTGCCGTTCTGATCGTGGATATCGCGGAAATGGAGATCCGGCCATATCACGCCCTGCGAGGCTTCGGTTGCGATGGATATGAAGCGGCCGACCGACACAATGCTCAGCACGCTTTCGAGGCTGGTATTCTGCACGATGATGTTCGGCCGCCCACCCTGTCCGGTCAGCCGCGCAGCAAGCAGATTGGCCAAAGTCGGACCAATGCCGCCGCCCGGCACCACGAAAACCTCGCGGCGAAGATCGCTCCAGTAGATCCGGTCATTTTCAAGAAGCCGATGGCCCGACTGCAAAGCGACCATCAGCCTGTCAGACCAGACCGAGCGCGCCAGAATGCCGCTCTCTTCCATCCCGGCCGGTGCCACCGCGACATCGATGGTTCGCGATTGCAGGGCATTCAGCAGCTTTTCAGGGGCGGCTTCCTCGCCATCGAATTGAACGTCAGGAAATCGGGTCAGATACTCGGAGAAGGTCTGCTTCAGATTGCCTGCCATCAGCGAGGAGCTGTAACCGACGGCGAGACGTCCTTGTTCACCGTAGCTGACCGCTCGCGCAGTGGTCTGCAGATTGTCGATGTCGGTGATGATGCGCCGCGCAGACTCCAGAAAGACCTGGCCCATCTCGGTCGGCTCAGCTCCCCGCGTCGAGCGCGTAAACAACTTGATGCCGAGTTTGTCCTCAAGTTGCGTAACCCGCAGGCTCAGCGTTGCCTGCTTCATGTTGAGCGCCGTGGCAGCACGGGAAAAGCTACGGGTGTCTGCGGTCAGAACGGCGTAGCGGAGTTGCCGAACCTCGATCGTCATGCTGCTATCGCTCCCCTATTCTCTTTCTTGCCGGCATTGAGGCGCAATCAGACTGAAATCGCAATATAAATTCGCGGTATTGGATCGACGTCAGATCTCGATCCGTAAATTTACTTGCCCAGTCAGGCGGATGTCGGAATTTAACTTCAAATCTGTTTGATCTATTTTGGAGACAAATCTTAACGGCGGCGTGTTAAGGATTCGACATGTCGAATGAACCCCGTGCTCCGCGTCTTGCTGTCCTCATCGACGCTGACAATGCCTCCTCCCGTATCGCTACCCGTCTGTTCGAAGAGATCGCCAAGATCGGTGAAGCCAGTGTGCGCCGGATTTATGGCGACTTTTCCGGAACCCGCCTCAAATCCTGGGCAGAGGTGCTTTCACCCCACGCAATCCGGGCGCAGCAGAATTTCGCCTACACCACCGGCAAGAATGCGTCTGACATTGCGCTCGTGATCGACGCCATGGACCTGTTGCATACCGGGCGCTTCGACGCCTTCTGCCTGGTATCGTCTGACAGTGATTTTACCGGGCTCGCTGCCCGCATCCGCGAGCAAGGCATCGATGTATATGGCTTCGGCGAGCAGAAAACCCCCGAGAGCTTCCGCCAGGCTTGTCGACGCTTCATCTACACGGAAAATCTTCTGCCGGAGGCGCCGACCTCGGAAGAGCCCGAACGCGCCGATCTGCGTCCTGCGGCAGCCAAACAAGCCCCAAGCGGGGCCGCCCCGCTTATTCGCAAGGCCATTGCGCAGCTGGACGATGACGGTGGCTGGGTTCCCTTGGGCCGAGTGGGTCAGCGTCTTGCCGAACTTGCCTCGGATTTCGATCCGCGCACCTATGGTCAGGCCAAGCTCAGCGATCTCGTCGACAAGGCGGGTGCCTTCGAATCTCGGAGGACGGAGTCAGGGCATGTCCAAATCCGGCTAAAAAGCGTCAACGCCAAGGGCAAAAAATAGATTCGACGGCGCAATACCGTCCCCCATTTCATTTTCGTGGTTTGGACCATCTAACGGGCGGGCCAACTCTACAGGTGGGAAACCCTCGCGTTCTATCTGCCCGAAATTTCCACGTACCCAATTAGCTCGGCAGAATAGCTTCCATCACCAGTCGCCAGCCCCTTGTGTTTGAGCTCGCGTTGCAGAGTTGGCTCAACCACATTCCTGAACAGCTCGAGCCTTTCCTCGGCCGTCAGGAAGGGTTTGGCGACCGGTGCGTTCAGATACTGGGTCGACTGCCTTTCGATCGCAGGCATCCGGGTGCCGTCCGGCTGCACCGCAATTGTCTGGATTGTGGTCCGCCGCTCACCATTCGCGACTGCGGACTCAACAATCCAGAACGACAGTAGTGTGGGGCTGATGTCATCGCTGGATACGGAAAGGCCCAGTTGGTCTGGCGCCAGCCCTCTCCAGCGACCTAGTTCTTCCTGAACCAAAGGGTGGTCCAAGCCGAGTAATTCGATGCGTTCCTGGCTCGTGGCGACATCGCGATCGAGCGTGAAACGCACCTTGCGCGACCCATCAACGACCGTCAGATCGTAAGTCTGATCATCCACCTTTGCGAGCCGCTGGTGTCGGTCAGGAAGAGAGGATGACATGAACTGGACGATCCGCTCCATGCCAGTCGAGACGTCTGAAAATGGCTGATACTCGTCGAGGCTGAATCCATCGAGGTCCTGGAACAGATCAAACACGACCTCCCGAGCCTCTCTGGCATTGGATAGCGCGGCCTCGAGTTCTACTGTGGTTCGTTGCAGGGTGGGGTCAGACAGCGCCTCCTGATAGACGCGATCGTAGTTCAACCGTTCGGAAAGCTGGCCCAAAATCTGCGCCCGGAGATCCTCAGCGACATTGCCCTGATCGTCAACCTTGCCCAGTGTCCGGGCGATCTCGGTGAGCTTGTCATCCAAGAGCAGAAATATCCGCCCCTCAATTGTGTCGGAAAGAACGAGATTATAGACCTGCGCAGTATGTGCCTGGCCGTAGCGATGGATGCGCCCGATCCGCTGCTCCATATCCATCGGGTTCCAGGGCAGATCAAAATTGAACAGGATACGGGCAAACTGGAGATTGATCCCTTCACGTCCAGCTGCGGTGCAGACCAGAACCCTGGGTCCATCTTTCATCCGGAAGCGGCGCTCCGCGGCTGTCTTGGCGCCGTGATCCCCACCGCGCAGCACGACAACGCCTTGGCCAGGATAAACCTGCTCAATCTCATGGGCGATCAGATCGACAGTGCCGAGATAGGTCGCAAAGATGACGACTTTCTCGCTAGGATTTTGACGCCAAAGCGTTCCCAAACCATCCAGCAGCTTCTGGACCTTGGTCTCGCGTGGCTGCGGGAACGCTTCGAGCAGGTCGCCGATGCGCAGCCGCTCCTCGGGCAGATGAAGGTCCACGACGGACGAGGCGATATCCTCGACGTGTGACGCGGCGAACTCGCTGCCGTAAGGGTCTGAGGCCATTTCTAGGGCGTCGTCGTCGAGCTTTCTGGCAAGCCGGTACTTGAGGTCGGCCATCACCCGATCGACCTCGCTCCGCCCAATCGGATCGCGACCGAGGTTCCACTCAAGATGGATCAGCTCACGCGCTTCATCGTACAGGCGCTCGCGACCCTCGATATCGAGCTCGCGGTCGCGGAGAAGGGCTTCCTTGAGCGTCAGCATCAGCAACCGCCGCTTCAGGGTCCGACGGACGGCGGCGAAGCTCGAAGCGGCGATCTTCTGGAAAATCGCCATCAGGAAGCCCAGGGCTCGCCCCTGGCTTCCCTTGCGCTTGGCCAGATCGAAACCGTCCTCAAGGTACTCACGCAGCTTCTCGTAAAAGCGGCGCTCTTCTTCCTGCATGAGGAAGGACTCGGTGTGGACCCAACGCCTGGCGAACAGCGGCTCACCGTCTGGCTTGCAGGCGTCTGCCTTGGTCCGGCGGTACATGACTGTATTCAGTCTATGCCTATGCTCGACCATCTCCTCTGGTCCGTTAAACAGGGTCGGATTGAGCAGCTGGATCAGCATCCAAAATTGAAAGTGGTTGCCCTGATGCGGAGTCGCGGACAGGAGAAGGAGATCACGGGTATGGCCCTTAAGAGCCTCCGCCAGTTTGTAATTCTCGGTCTTTCTGACCTTCCCGCCCGTTCTATAGGCGGTCAGGTGGTGAGCCTCGTCGAACACCACCAGATCCCAACGTGGGGCATCCAAAAGGCGCTTTATCCGGTTCGGGCGCTTCAGCGTGTCGATGCTGGCAATCAGCAGATCGTGCTTGGCAAATGCGTTGGTCTTGCGGTCTGTGATGTCGCCTTCAGACCCGAAAACTTCAAAATCGAGATTGAAGATATCGTTGAGCTCACGATGCCAATTGTTCACCAGCCCTGCCGGCACCACCATGAGCGCGCGGTTGAGCTCTCCGCGGCTAGCCAGCTCTCTCAGGACGAGCGCGGTCTCGATCGTTTTGCCCAGACCCACCTCGTCAGCGATTAGAAACCTGCGGGGTGAAGCCGTCGCAATACGATGTGTGAGGACCACCTGGTGCGGCAAAAGGTCGATGCGAGCAGACGTCAGCGCCGATGCGCTTTCCATCAGCGGCAAGACATGAGCCTCGTAAGAGAGCCAAGCCTTGCGCGCGCGATCATCAGTGCCTTCAACCGACCGAAGAATCCGCTCGGTGCGAGACGCCTCTCCCTGGATGGTGGCAACGGGTACACGCCGCTCACCGACGCTGAAGAACGCCCGAAGGTAGCCTTCCCGGGGCGCATCTAGGACGACGCCGGCGCCGAACTCGGCGTGGGCAATCCTCTCGCCGGGAGCGAACTGAGGCTGGTCTGTCATGCGACCGCCTCAGGTGATCCGAAGGTGGAACAAGCCAGACGGCTTGGCCCCATCGGCAAGAATGATTTCCTGCGGGTAGTCCCGGGCCTCTCCCCAGATGAGTCTCCCGAACTCGACCTGCTGATCACTGTGCGGCGCGGCGCAACGCCAGCGAACGGCGTCTGTGGCCATGTCGGTGTGAAAGCGACGCTGGCCCGATGGTAGCCAGAAGACCAAGGCCGCTTCGCCGGAATAGGCGTCCTGAAACGACAGCACCGCCGCCTTGAGGTCGTCCCCCAGCCATGTCTCCGCATCGGTTGGAGACAAGAGATCGATGCAAGCGTCTAGACCGGCGACAACGAGGGTATTGCCATTGTTGCTCGGCAGGTCATCTGGCCAGTTCCTTCCGGCTTGCAGCAGCTCCCGCAGACTAAGAACTTCGGATGGGCGCGCCACGGTGTAGAGCGCTTCATCATCCCAAATCCAGCTTACGCCTCGGCGCTGCCAAACGCTGTCCAGCAATCGCTTCATGATCAGTCCTCCAGGAACAAGGACATCTGGACGACGGCGTCTTTGTTGCTGTCCGCCCAGGCGTTGTAGATGGACAGCGCCCTGGAGGACGCGTTGCGCATTGGCTGGTTCGGCGCACGTTTGCCCAGCCACTCCAACAGACCTTTCAGCGCTGGGTGGGGCTTGAAGTTGTCGTTCTTCAGCGTGTCGGATGCATTGATCCCACTGCCGTCGTAACAGGCACCAACAAGCACCAACGCCTGATCGATGTCAGCCGTCAGCCTCCGCCGGTGCTTGCCCTGCCAATCCCGGGCAAAGTCCAGGGGATCGGCTAGGTGAAAGACCTTCTTCACTTCGCTGGCCCAGCCACGGCTGGTAAATTCATCAGGCGCAATGCCGGAGCCACGGAGCAGCTTCTGCATCTGATCTCGGGCAAGCTCAGTCTTTCCGTCGAATATGCGCAGGAACTGCCGAGTGATCGGTTCCGCCGTCACCGGCGGCGGCTCCGCGGTCTTGTTCGCGTCCTCGTCGATCAGTTGGTTGATACCGACCAGCGCGTCCTTGACCGAGATCGGGCGACCTTCGTCGACGTAGACCTTGCCGTAGTGGCGCGAGAAGTATTCAAGCGCCTTGCCGCGACGAATAACCTGCAGGTCGGCCGCCGGCAGACCGGCGCGGGCGTGGTTCTCTAGCATGCCCTGCAGCTGGCGCACGTCAGCCAGCACCTCGCGGCGCATCCGGCCCCAACTGACTGGCTTGGGTTCTTCGGTCCGTTTGCGACAGACGTGAATAATGTCATACTCGATCTGCTGGGAACCGAAAGTACCGGGCTTGCTGCCCTCGCCTTTGGTCTCATCACTCCTGATCGGGTACGTTGCCTCAAGGTAAAAGCCGGCGTCGAACAAGGATTCGAGGACCGACACCCATGGCGCATCTTCACTGTGGTGGAAGGTGAATGCCAACATGCCGCCTGGCTTGAGCGCGCGGTGCGCTTCTGCCCAGCATGCGGTTAGGATGCGCTGATAGAAGCCATCAGGGTCTTCCGGCTCGCGTGCCCGGTTTGCGACGGCCTCCATCGCCTTCGGCGTGTGCTCAGGCTCGAAGGCTTGCGGGTACTTTTCCTTCATTGGCAGACGAAGCCAGACATGGAAGAAATCAGCCAGCTCTGAATAGTGCAGCAAACCGCCAAAAGGTGGGTCGGTGATGACGAGATCGAGTGATCCATCGGCGTAATTCGCAAGGTCTGTAGACGACGCCTGCAGAACGGTGGCGCCAAGCACTGGGTCAAGTGGAAGGACTTTCTCACTCTTGCCGCTTAATTTTTCAGATAGCTGAGGATTATTTCTAGAAAGCGTTTCTATGCTTACAGAGTCCCAAGGTTGCTTAGCCCATTCGTGCCCTTCAATTATGATTTTCGAGCAAGAATCCCAATTGCCACGCCCGAGATCGCTGAAAACACTGTTCTCAACCATATTGCTCTTGGGGTGGTAGTTGTTGTTGCTCATGTGAGGAGCAAGGCAGTCCCTGCTTATATCCCAAAAGCAAAACATATTCTGATTTCGAATATATTGCTGGAATGCTCCAAGCACATATTCCCTAGTGGCCCATCTGTAATCACCGGTCTCGACAATGGATTTAACCAGCTGAGTGAGCACAAGCATTTGACGAGGGTTAAACATGGTCCACCAGTGGGTGAATCCATGGTTGGCGATCCCCCCATTGTTCATGTGTGTCATGAACCCAAATGGCACGGCACTGCGAGGCCAGTATGGTGCCAGGTCAGCGTCTTTTCGTAACTCCCATTCTTTTGCGGCAGCGCTGTATTGGTTGGCGATTTGATCATCAAAGGGCGCGAAATACCTGCCCCCGTAGGTTGCTCCACTCTTATTTCGGCCCGGAGAAACTGCTTGTATGGCATATCCTGCAGAAGGACCCGTTTTCCCAGTCGGGCGAATTGCAGTCAGTACGTCCTGTTGCGTACCGCACGAACCGCAGGTGAAAGTTGATCGCTTGGGTACCGTCCCGCCTTCTTTTCCAGTTTGGAATGAAGCGCCTGTCTCGGGACATGTGACCGTGTCTGGCAATTCGCCACGAACTTCGAGCAACCGGATATGGCTTGCTCTTTCAGTGTTCCACGCGGCAGTCGAGGCTGCATCGTCTTGGGGGGATCCTCCAAAGATCGCTCCGTTCGTGTCCGCGCGAGGGCTCCCCGCTAGCCACTCGGGGTGAACCAAGAGGGTTAGGTCAATCTTCTTATTTTGGCCTTTGCCGAGCCTGAGCTGGCCACGGCTACTGTCGACGTGGAGACCCGTCTTCGGATGAACATGCGCCGAAAATGAAGTTGCGCAGCCGGGGCAGGCGACGCTGCCTTCTGCCGAAAGGATGGCATAGGGCGGTTCATCTGGAGCGACGTAGAGTGGAACGTCCGGTGCCATCCGTGCAGGAGCCTCTTCGATATCGAAGTTGACCTCGCACGAAGGGCATTGAAATTTCCAACTTTTCACCGAGATCGTCTTAATGGCCATCACCGGATTAGACATGATCGGAGTACGGTGGCCGCAGCCTGTCACCTGGCAAGGGCCATGCTTGGCCCAGAACGTATAGATGATCTCGGGTCCTTCGTAGCTGTAGTCCTGCCTCTCTTCGAGCTTTACCTTTAGCGGATCGAAATCCTCCCCCATCACTTTGCACGACGGCTTATGCGTCCATCTGCCTTTCTCGCCGTTCGGGCCGTCGCAATAGTAGAAAGGCATGATCTGCGGTTTCACCTCAGCCTCGATATCGGCCAACAGGCATTTCACTTCATCCAGATCAACATCAGCCAGTTCCTGCTTGACCACGAACCAGGCGACAGGGTTCAGGTCGTTGCCCGACATCTGCATGCCCAGGCGCGAGCCCTCAACCAGCGTGGTGCCGCCACCCATGAAGATGTCGGCGACCTTCAGATGCTTGAAAGCGCCCTTCTTCTGATGGTTGGCGTAATAGTTGTCCCAGACCAGCTTAGCTGCGTGGGAGGGATCTTCGGGAGCCTTGGTCGCGGCCGCGATGAGCATGGAACGGAACACGCTGGACCGCCGCCGTGCCCACCACTTCGACATCTGATAGATAGGCTTACCGGCATTGCCTTCGATCACGGCGACCTGGTTCACGGGCAGAATCGGGAAATCCACCTCAAGGCAGGTCTTGGGCCGGTTTGGATCGCTGAAATCGACGGTTTCCATGGAGACGGCCTTGCCTGCACCGACCGCGCGGGCGACTTCCTGTGCTATGAATTCCTTCTTGGTAGCCATGGTCTCGCGTCCTTATTTGGAGAGTTCGACGAAGGGCGAGAGCACTTCGAGTAGGGAAAGGCCGCCATGGGCCAAAGTTGGGTAGCCGCCCTGGCTGCGCCATTTCCAGCGGCCTACCGCCAAGAGATGTGCGCCGTTCGGACCGTTGGTCTGCATTACAATGGGCGGAACAAACGGGCCCGGGTCGAGCTCGCCGGCCATGCTGCGTCCACTCTTCAGCGTTGATTTGAGGTAGTTGGCTTGCTCGTCGGCGGCATCGAAAAATAGGCCCGTGGCGGCGTAACCGTGATCAGAGGTGATGATCAGCCGTCTGCCGACCGCCAGGCGCTCGACGAATGCCCAAAAGTCGTCGCTGTTCAGCTGCTCGGCAACATCGCGGGTCAGGACATCAAGGCCTTGGCCAGCGCCCGCCCCATCATGGATCTTGCTGTCGGGCCATTGGTGCCAGAAGAGCCAGTTTGGAGAAGCATCAATGAGGTTTGCGCAGTCGGCCCAAGGCAGGTCGATGCATTCGGTCTTGGTCGGCATCAGCCGATGCGCTGAGCCACCGCCATTGTTTTGGAGCTGACTTCGGCTGTTGAAACCCAACCCTCTTGCGAATGAGTTTGTATCACTAGGCAGCTCGGAGCCTGTGGCCGTGACCTCATGAAGCGTAAAGCCGCGTTCCTGTGCTCCCGCTAGGAGCCAGGGCAGTTCGCGGAGGCTCAAACCGTCGAGGATAAGTACGGCCTTGGCGCTGTAGGGTTCGGCCCACCAACGCGCCAAGCGGTCTGACGTCCGTTCGACATCCTGACCAAAACGCTTCCAAAGATCCCAGCCACCTGCAGCAAGGAAATGGTCAAGCGTGCCGATTTCGCGATCACGCCTAGTCACCTCGCCTGGAGCCGTAGCGGCCGACAGGGGCGCCGAACAGGTTTCGACCGCGCGGCAAATGATGGACTGCCACGCGGCCTCCGATGTCGCGCCTGCCAACTCGCGGAGTTCGTCAACACCCAAAGCCATTAGCCTTCCTCTTTGTCCAGGGAGAGCTCAAAGGTCATGCCGTCTGGCAGCTTTCGGAGGAGTTCCTTGAGTTGAGCTCCGGTTGCGGCAGAAACGACAAGCGTGACCCCGCCGACCGGCGTCGCCGGCCCGATGCCCCAACCCTCAAGTCGGCCGATCAGATTGAGTGCAGACGTCGGAGGATTGGACAGTCTCACGCGAGACTGCGAACCGCCGCCGCTGAAGATGCCGCCAGAGCCCGGAGACGGCGTGCCGTCGGTCGGACCCGGAACAGGCGTAAAGGTGGGCGAAGGGGGAGTACCCGGCGTTGGTTGCTCACCAAACAGTCCGCCGCCGGGTGCGGGGTTTGGCACACTTGGCACTGGCGGCGTTGCCCCACCTGTCGACGGGACCGCAGAAGGAGGAAGCAGGAACACTTCATCAAGCTGACGCCCAGTGAAGGACAGTTTCGGGCGCAGGCGACGCCACGCCGTATCTTCATCCTCACCTGGCTGAGACTGGAGGTACTCCATTCCGCGCAAATTGATCGCAATCTTGCCTCTCGCGCACATGCGCACGATCCGCTCTTTCATGGCGGTTTCACCCAGCCACGGCGTGCAGTCCAAGCCGCCCGCGCGGGGCTCCTGAAGTTCCTTGAGCAGTTTGCCGACCGATGCATTGTCGGCCGCCGCCTCCAGAACAAGCGCCTGGAAATCTTCCGGTACAAAGAGGTCGTTTACGACTGCTTGCTCCAAAGCTTCCGGGATCTTGGCTCCCTGCTCACGCAGCGCCTCAACGCTGAACTCGCACCTTTCAGGATCGGCGAAATTCCAGCGATGCAGGACCGCAAACCGGTCGAACCGCTTTTTCAGGATGTCCCTCAGCTCACCTTGGTACTTGGTCTGAAGCTTTCGGTACTCGGGGTTTTGGCCACTCCATTCCTGAGCCTTCATGGCGGCGCGCGCGAGGATCAGAAGGTCCCGATCATAAAATGCATTCGAGGAGCCGGCGCGAGGCAACAGAAAGCGAATGGTGTTGCGGCGCTTCTGAAGATGCTCCTTGAGCCACCGGCCGAGGCGCTCGTTGATCTTGTCAGGCTCCTCTGGGAGCAGAAGAATCGGGAGGCGTTCGTCCCAACGGTCTGGATGCTCGGCTTCATCTAGGGCCGTCCATGGGTCGGTTAGCCACTGCCGCGGAAGAGCGATAACCCTGAAAGTCTTTGCGACCTCTTCGGAGCCGCCGACTACATAGCGCACTTCCTTCGCCAGCTGCGCCAGATCCTCTCCGTCGCTGAAGAGTTTGTCATTGCGCGCCGACGCCATCAGCTTGGCCTGCGGGTTTTCGTCCTCACGGAAGACGAGCCTCTGGCCTTCTTGGTGGATGTTGAAACTGTTCTCGATAACCGTTGCCAGCTCGACTTGGAAACCATTGTCATCGATGGCCGTGCCTTGGGTGATATCGGCTTGAAGCGTCGAAGGCTCAGCGCCCGCAAGATTGCCAACAGCTATCGACCGAAGCCAAAGCGCCCCGATGATTTCCGGCAGGTGGGGCACCTTGGTGGAATGCCCTGGAACGGCCTCAACCACCGAAGTCAGATTCCGCAACGCTTTCTCGCGGAGTGTCCGGTGTTGCTGGTTGGCGACCGAGTCTAACAACGCGCCAATACCCGAATTCTCATCATCCAGCCGGAAGTCTGCCGCGGTTAGAATGGGGGCCTTTTCTCCTCGACTCTTGAACAGGTTGGCCAGGATGCGGATGAGGTCGCGCGTTTCCTGCGCGTCCGTGGCAACGAGGACCTGATCTTCCAGCAACTGCAGGAGGTGCGGTGCATATGGCCAGGACTCGATGAAATCGGCGCGCTTTCGATCGTGCTCGGAGGACGGAACGTCGAGAAGGCGGAAATACTCGGCGATATGTACGCCCAGCAGCGCCTCGACATCCGCCCGGCTGATTTGCAGACGGTTTTCGAACAGACGGTGCAACAGCATCCTGCGGCGATCGTGCTGGATACGCTCTGGACTGCCACCAGCCTTGAAGTCGACCTGAACCGGGTTGACGCGATGGATCTGCTGGTAGGCGTCGGTGTCGCCATTTCGCACCGATACGACCAGCGCCAGCAGATCGGGGTGCTCCTTGGCGATTTCCGAGAGGATCTGAATGAAATTGAACGCCCAGTTCTTCCACGGGAACTGCTTGGTGTTGGTGAGTCCGTCATACCAGGTCTGGAACTCATCGAGCAGCAACATGGAGGGCGTGTGGCGCAGGAGTTCCAAGATTAGCTTATCGGATGGAATGTCCGTCTTTGCAGCGCCCATGCCCTCCCATTTGCCTCTAATGAAGGCACCGTGCGGGTGCTGCTCAAAGAGCAGGTCCCAGAGAAACTTGTAGCGCTGGCGGTGGAGGCTTTCTCCGATCACCAGCATTCCGCTCCGCAGAGGTATTTGGCCAATCTCAGGCTGGCCTAAGGTGACCGCCCAGGTCTTCAGCCAAGCGTCTGTGGATACAGGATCGTGAACCGCGTGGAACAGCGCCGCCATCAAGTGCGACTTACCAAGGCCACGCTCGCCCATCACAACTACGGGACGCCCTTGGCCGGGTCCAACTGCCTCAATTCCCTTTAGCAAATCGTGAGTGGGGTAGGTAATGCGCAGAAATTCCTGCGCAGCAATTTGGGTCGCCCCTGTATTGCTTTCATTCGAGAGCTCAATCGCGGTCCCTTTAAGGCGCTTGCTCTGAAATTCATCCCTGAGAGTCAGCCCCAGCATTACCGAATCCTTCCGCTCATCGAATTAGCGCCCTGAGATGGATATGGGTCACTTAACAATACAATTTGTTGGTCTTGTGGTTTTCGCGCCGATGGGTCGGTGTCTAAACCTAGTCTTTTCAAAGCGTAATAAAGAAGCGCGCGTCGAACTGGGATCGAAACCCGACCGCTCTGCATCCCATAGTCCAGCTCGATCGCCCGTTTTTGAGGCGCACTGAGGTCAGGATGCGGGCCAACAGCAAGTTCAACGATTTCCTCCCAGGCGATGTCGGACATTGTTTGTTTTTGGGGAGCGCGAGTCTGACGAGTGTCCAAGATGCGCGAGATTACAAAATCCCGATATTCGCCGCTCTTTTCGCAACAGGATCGAGCGTGCCAGCGAAATCCATCAAAGGCTAATGCGTGCGGTGCTATCCAACGCCACTCTGGATCCTGTGCAGACATTGACTGATACCGGACTTCAATCGCCTCTACGCGCCTGATCGCAATGACGATTGACCGAAGGATGATGGGGTCAATCCCGCGGGCGGGCGCCGGAGTTGCATCAAACACCGGCAAATTGCCGATCCAGGCATCATCTGGGCTGACGACGCCTTCAGCAACTGAACGGATTTGGGCTAAGTATTGTGTAGAGTCTGGCTTCAGGAACAACGGGCTGAAACACGATGAGCGGACATAGGTCTTTCCACTCTTGTCGTAGATCATGTTGTTCTCTGCCAATGCGATGTAGCGATTGAGGTCACCTGACGCCTGATTGGGTGACACCCCAAACTTTTCGATCAGGTCGCTTCGATTGACGTGCCCCTCCCAGAACAGGCGGAATTCGATGAATTGAAGCTTCTGCTCCACACCCCATCGCAAACTTGGTCGTTCTTCGCCCATTCCCAGCCTTAGCCCACCTACTTGAACCACCCAAAAAGTGGATGGATACGACAATAGGGGGTAAGGCGGCCTGTCCGCAACAAGTTTCTCTTTTGATTCAATACGGGCAAAGATCCGACGTTTACGAACCGCGTTCCAAGTCAATTATGTTGGCGACGCCTTGCTGCGCCAATGGTTCAGCAAGCGCCCGGACGCTGCGGTGGTGTGTGAACAACAGGACCTGGTTGGTCTTGCCAAACTCGGCGAGCAGGTCGAGCGTGGACCGGCTGCGCTCATCGTCGAAATGCACCAGAATGTCGTCCGCGATGAAGGGCAGCGGCTCCGTCGCGCTGGCATAATTCTCAAGACTTGCCAGCCGGAAGGCGAGGAAAAGCTGGTCGCGGGTGCCGTCGCTCATGGTAGCAACCGCAGCAATACCGCCATTGGCTCGCCGTCCAACCACGACCGGATGGCCTTTGTCATCGATATCGGTCTCGATTCCGGCAAATTCACCGAGTGTCGTTGCCGTGAACAGTTCGCCTGCCCGCGCAATGAGCGGATCTTGCTGTTCTGCGCGGATCGTTGCCATGGCCGACGTCACCAATTCGCGCGCAACCGATAGCTCGAGATAGCGTTCGAGGGCGAGATGCATCTGCGCTGCCGCCGCTTCGCGTTCGGCAACGGCGTGATTGACCTCGCTCTGGCTCAGATAGGCAGCAAGGTCGTCCTTTGCCGCCTTCTCGGCGAGAATGGCTGCCTCGATTTCGCTCTCGATCTCGCTAGCACGCGATGTCTGCTCGGACAGTTCCGCGCGAACCTCATCGAGGTCGCGTTCATCCCATTCCGCCCGCAAGGTAGCGAGATCAAGCTTGTCGCCCACGTCCGTCGCGGTGCGTTCCGCCAGAGCGATCTCATTGCACAAAGTCATACGTGCTTCACACCCTGAAGCTGCGTCCAGAAGGGCCCCATCATCGCTGCCATCAAGTTTTGCCGAAGCCGCGAGCGTAGCCAGCTCCTCCAGAGCGGTGCCAAGGGCCTCTTGCGCCTGGTCGGCCTCGACCTTCGCCTCTTCAAAGTCGGGCAGTACCCCGTCATATTGCGTTTGCGCTGTTGCGTTGTCGGTAAATCGGGCCAGCACCATCTGCGCTGCAACCACACAGTCTTCGCCGATCTCGATGGCGAGTTCGGTCGCGAGGCTGCGGACATCCTTCGCAAGGCTCGTCTCGTCGTCGTCCATGCGCTTTAGCCGCTGGCGGGCCTGCCCTATTGCTGAAAGCACACCGCGTGCGCCCACCCATTCGGTGACCGCACTGTTGGCATCTGCCGGCGAAATGTCGGGTTTGAGCCCCAGCGCACCTGTTGCCGCAGGCCATGCCGCATCCCAGGCGGCCTGTGCGTCCGACAATTGTTGCACTTCCGCCTCAACCAGCTTGTGCTGCCGCGCCAAGTCCTCCCGGTCCCGCGTGTCCCTGCCATATTCGGCATGTGCTTGTTCGTGCCGGGAAATGGCGTTTTGCACCGCGCTGACCCGGGCCGCGAACGACAATGTGGTATCGAGCTTGCGGCTCTGTTCGATTCGCTCGAGCAGCTCAACGGCCGGCGCAAGCTGGGCCTCTTCCAAAGCCAGTGCATTTGCCAAATTCCGCAAGCGTTCTGATTCATCCAGCGCCAATTGTCGGGCCTGGCCAAATTGGAGCAGCGACGCCAGTTCCGGGTGTTTGACCATAACTTGCGGAAAACTGTTCCCCCATTGCGCGATCCGCACTTCGCCTTGTGCGACAAGCGCGGCCGTCTCGGCCTCCGCCGCGGTGACCGCAGCCCTTGCCTCCGCGACGCGCCGCAACGCGAGTGCGAGCGATGCAGCCCGTTCTGCCTCTGCGGCGCGGCGATCGGCAAGTTCGTCTGCAGACACGATTGCCGTTTCCAGACCGTCAGCAACGGCAAGGCGAGCAGCGCCGTCATCGGGCAGCTGTCCCGCGACATATGCCGTCTTTATCGGCCTCCAGGCATCGGCGCGCAGGCTGCGTGCCTCGGCAAGAGAGGCATCACTTGCAATGGTCCCGGATGCCTGAAGCGCGCCAATCTCAGCCTCACCGGCTGAAATCTCGCGCTCGGCCTGTCGCTTCAGCTTGGCCTGATCATCGATCTGCGAGGTCAACGTCTCGCGCGCGGCCTGCTCACTGCGAATATCGTCAACGCTGGGGCATGACAGGGTGGCAAGCGCATCGATGGTATCGAATCCAAGCGCCTTGAGCCGTCCGCTCAATGTTGCGCTGTCAGTATCCAGCGCCTGCTGACGTGCCTGGTGCGCCGACTTCTGGGCCGCAAGGCTGGCAAAGGCCGATGACGACGCCTCGGGCGGAGCATTATGCCCTGCCTGGCGTGCCGCTTCCAAACGATCTTCAATCACCGCAAGCGAAGCCACCAATTCGCCAAGGCGCTTTCTGGCAGAGGCTAGACCTGGACGGCGCTCCACCATCTCGTCGGCAGCCGAGCGCACAAGATTGAGGGCAGACGGGTCCGGGATCAGTGGTGCAAGGTCTGCATCGGCCGGCAGGCCAAGCATCCGGCGCAGCGCCGCCAGTTGAGCTTCGCCCTCATCAATCTCGCGCTGACGATTGGCACGATCGGACCGGGCCTTGCTGACGTGAAGGGCGCGTTCGCCCAGATCACGTACCCGCTGTTCGGCGGCTTTGAGACCCGGGTTCACCACCAGCGCATCAAGCCGTGCCTTCAGGCGATTCCGCCGCTCGATCGCGGCCTCGAGCCGCGTTTCAGCCTTGTTGCGCTGGTCCAGAGCAGTCCGCATCTTGGCCGCGAAATCATCCGGGAAGGAGGCGACATCGTCGTAGCCGACCAGATCCAGTGTAAAGTTGGCCAGCTGACGCAAATAGGGCACGACTCGCAGGACGCGCTCCAGCCGGGACGTCGATGCGCCGAGGCTGCGCCTCTCTGATCGCAGGGCCTCGAGCTTTTCCGCGGCTGCGAGCGATGCCTTGCGCGTCTGCTCAAAGGTTTCCCGGGTCAGTTGCGCGCCGCGTGCCGTCTTCTCGGCCGCCTCGAATGCCGTCAGCTGCTGGTAGAAAACACGATTTACCGACCGCCTCGTATCGAAGAGCTTGTCCGCTTCGCCGTCGATACCTTCGAGGCGAGATACCAGCGTGCGCAAGCCGCCGCCTGCTTCGACGATCAGACGCCCGATGTCGCCATCGGCATGAAGCAATCGCTCTCCGCCGTTGCGCAATGTTTCGTGGTTCAGACCAAAGAGGGTTTCGAACCGCTCCCGTGTGATGGCACCCAGAACCGGCGCAAGGACGGTGTCGTCGAGCGCCGTTCCGGACAGGTCAGCCAGTGTCTTGCCATTGCCCTTGCGGCGCTTGAGCGTCACCGTGCTGCCATCAGCCATCAGCATCGTGGCCCCGATGCGCATGCCATCGTAGCCGAACAAACTGCCGCGCTGGGTATTCTTGGGGATCGAGAACAGGAAGTCGCTGATCGCCTCGAGACAGGTGCTCTTGCCCGCTTCATTGGCACCGTAGACCACCGTGAGGCCCGCCGTTTCCGGAATGGTGAGATCGCGGCTGGCGCAGCCGCCATATTTCTCGAGGCTGAGTTCAGTCAGGCGCATGACCAGCCTCGCTGACTAGACTGCGCGCAAGGGCTGCGGCGCGTTCAGGTATCTCGGCGCGCATCTGCTCGATGAAGGCATCGGCATGTGCGCCAGCGGGCAGTTTCGTCCGAATCTCTGCAAGCCGCGCTTCGAGAACTTGCGCAATTGCGCTGTCCTGGCTGAGGCGGGTCACTTCCTGATCAAGCTTGCCAGCCACCGTTGGATCGACGGCGTCCGGGGCTTCAGGATGGGCCGTTTCCAACCTCAGCTTTTCGAGCCACACGTCATCCGAGAGCGTTGCCAGCAGTGTTTCCACGTCCTCCCGGAAAGCGGTGCGCTCGAGAATCAATCTGGAATGGAGCGGTGTAGTTCCAGTCACCGTCAGGCGCAGGGCAAGGGGCCGTCCATCGGCTTGCTCAGCGCCTTGGGCGATATGGCCGCGAATGAGATCCAGTAATTCCGGGTGTTCGCTCGTTCCCGACACATCAACTGTGATCGATGCCCAGCGCACCACATCCAGCGCGCGATGCTCAAGGCTGGTGACTCTGCCGTCATTGACCTTGACCAGGACGGCTCCCTTGGGCCCCGTCTCTCGTGGGTGCCGGCCCTGAAGATTGCCGGGATAGACGATGTGCGGGTGCTCCCCGAGCACGGCATGGGCGTGGACGTGGCCTAGCGCCCAATAGTCATAGCCATGATTGGTGAGCTGCTCGGCCGTGCAGGGCGCATAGCGGGCGTGATGACCTTCGCTGCCCGCACAGGCCGTATGGAGAACGCCGATATTGAACAGTGCCTCGGTTGCTGCCGGATATTCGCGCGCCAGATCTTCGGAGACGTCCGGGCGGGGGAAGCTCCGCCCATGGATCGCGACCCCGACATCATCGAGACGATGTGTGGCGGCCTTGGTCTTAGGAAAGACATGGACATTGCCGGAAAGGGACAGCTTGTCGGCAAAACGATTGGCGGAATCATGGTTTCCAAGGACCATGAAAACCGCGATGCCAGCTTCGTCCAGCCGGCACATTCCCTCCATGAAGTAAAGACCCGTCTGGAAGTTACGCAGATCGCCATCGAAAATGTCACCGGCCAACAACATGAACCGGCAGCCCTCATCGATCGCAAGGGCCACCAGGTTATCGAAGGCCTCACGCGACGCCGCCTCGACGCGCGCGGCATATTCCGCAGATTTACCCGCCAATCCAAGTAATGGACTGTCGAGGTGAAGATCAGCGGCATGTACAAAGGTGAATTCGGTCAATCGAAGGCCTCCCGCCTCCAACATGGCACAAACCACCCTAAAATGTCTCGATAAAATCGGTTCAGCGCATGTGGGGAAAGCCTTCCCCTGCTGCTGAACCCGCTCGGTCTCATCAGACCCCTTCGTGCGGGACTGCCGCCCCGCAACGCCCCGCGAGAGGAAGAGAACGGGCTGGCCCCGTGACGGGCTGAGAGCGGCGAGAGAGGCTCGCTGCGGGTCCGTCGCGGAGACCTGCCATGCCGCAACGACATGTTGCCCGCTCAAACCCTGAGCGAATCAACCTTTACCAGCAAATCACCGACCGGATCATCGCTGATCTCGAAGCTGGGCGCGTCCCATGGGTTCAGCCCTGGGGAACGGCCAGTGCCGGCATCGGCATGCCGCACAATGCTGTCAGTTCCCGTCGATACAGTGGCATCAATGTGCTTACCCTATGGCATGCCGTCGTGTCCCGAGGCTTCTCAAACCATGCGTTCCTGACGTTCCGGCAGGCTGCGGCCTTGGGGGGCTCGGTGCGTCGCGGCGAGCGCGGGGTCGGTATCATCTACACCCGCCGCTTTGTGCCCAGCAGCGAACGTCGCCGAGCGGATACCGAAGGCACCGCAACCAGCGGCGGGATTCCGTTCCTCAAGCATTTCACGGTGTTCTCGGCCGACCAGTGTGACGGCCTGCCCGAACATATCTGTCTCCCGCCGCCGCCCATCCCGGATGGCCTGATCCTGCCGCACGCCGAGGAACTGATCGCCGCGACGGGCGCTGACTTCCGCATCGGGGGCCCGTCCGCCTTTTACAGCCCGGCGCATGACTATGTCGCCGTGCCGCGGCCCGACGATTTCCATGAGCCGATCAACTGGCATCGCACGGCTTTCCATGAACTGGGCCATTGGACTGGCCATGCCTCCCGGCTTGGCCGCGATCAGACCGGCAGCTTCGGCTCCAAGGACTATGGCCGCGAAGAATTGATCGCCGAAATGGCGGGTGCCTTCGTCTGCGCCGCGCTCGGGATTGTGCCAAGCGTTCGCCACGCTGATTACATCGGCTCCTGGCTCCAGATTATCCGGGAAGACAATCGCGCCATCCTGCGCGCCGCCAGCGCTGCCTCCAAGGCGGCAGATTTTATCCTCGCCTGTCGTGAAACCGCATCAACTGGCCTTGATGTCGCTGGTGAGGACGAAGTCGACGGCTTCGACCTGGAAGGAAGGTTGGCGGCATGAACCTGCTCACCCCCGAAATCCGCGAGGCCTTGATCGCAAACCTGCACGCGCGTCGCAATGCGCAGGCACAAGGCGAACGAGAGCCTGATCCGGTTCCCGTTGTCCGCTTCTTCAATCCGCTTGGCGCTGCCACCTGGCTTGCCACCGAACTCGACGAGGACGGCATCCTGTTCGGCCTTGCCGATCTTGGCCTTGGCTGCCCTGAACTTGGCAGCTTCTCATTGTGGGAATTGCAGTCGCTGCGCCTGCCGTTCGGCCTCGGTATCGAGCGGGATATCCTTTTCGACACCGCGTTGCCCATATCGGCCTACGTCGCGGCAGCCCGGCAGGCGGGTTCGATCCTCGGTGCTGAAAAGCTGCTGAGGGAACGCTCCATGCCAGAAGGGGATGGCTGAAATCTGGCAGCATGGCGGCCTGCCAGATCGCGGGTTGGTCCGCCTGCGGCGACCCTAGAGGAAGAGGAAGGCAGGGCCTTCGTGACGGGCTTGGAAGCCGAGAGAGTGTCTCGCGGCGGCCCGTCATGGAGACCTGCAATGGCCAGACAGCCTGCAAAAATCACCCTCAGCCCGTCGCGTGACATTCCCTTCGACCATTTGATCCTGTCACAATCCAATGTCCGCCGCGTGAAGGCCGGCGTGTCGATCCCCGAACTTGCTGAGGATATCGCGCGCCGGACTTTGCTTCAGAGCCTCAACGTGCGCCCGGTACTTGATGCCGAAGGTCAGGAGACCGGCATCTTCGAAGTTCCGGCCGGTGGCCGACGCTACCGTGCCCTTGAACATTTGGTGAAACAGAAGCGCCTGGCGCGTACTGCTCCCATTCCCTGCATCGTCAAGGCGGCGGACAATGACGTCTCGGCGGAAGAAGACAGCTATGCCGAAAACGCGCACCGGGAGCAGTTGCATCCGCTCGACCAGTTCCGGGCCATGCAGGCCATGGTCGACAAGGGTAGCGCCGCCGAAGACATCGCCGCGCATTTCATGACCACGCCCGCTGTCGTCCGCCAGCGTCTCAAACTGGCGTCGGTCTCGCCCAAACTCCACGACATCTATGCCGAAGACGGCATGTCGCTGGACCAGTTGATGGCGTTCACCGTGTCTGAAGATCATGAGCGCCAGGAGCAGGTATGGGAAATGCTCACCCACAGCTTCAACAAATCCGCCGCCTACATCCGCCAGCGCCTGACGGAAAACAGCGTCCGGGTTGCCGACAAGCGGGTGCTGTTCGTGACCGTCGATGCCTATGTCGCGGCAGGTGGCGGCGTGATGCGCGACCTGTTCGAGCACGATGACGGTGGCTGGCTCACCGATCCCGCACTGCTCGACCGCTTGGTCGACGCGAAACTTGCCGCCGAGGGCAACCGCATTGGCACTGAAGGCTGGAAATGGGTGGCGACTGCCGTCGACCTGCCATGGAATGCGACCAACGGACACCGTGAGATCGTTGGCGCAGAATTACCCATGACTGAGGCTGAGCAGGCAAGACTCACGGCGCTTCAGGCTGAAATCGAGCAGATCGAGACCGAATGGGCCGACGACCCCAACGTGCCGCAGGACGTCTATGCGCGGATCGAAGGGCTTGAAACGGAAATCGGCCAGCTGGTCGACCGGCCCATGATTTTCGATCCTGCCGAAATGGCAATCGCCGGTGCCTTTGTGACCATCGAGGCGGATGGTTCGCTTTGCATTGAGCGGGGCTACGTCCGAGCCGAAGACGAACCGGTGGTGGAAGTGGGCGGCGAAGACGATGGCTCCGGGGTCGATCCCGTTTCGGGCGAGCCAATACCTGGCGCAAACCACCGTGGGACCGCACCAAACGCCAGCGGTTCGGCGCCTACCGGAACTGATGAAGAAGATTCCGACGATGACATCCTCAAGCCGTTGCCCGACCGGCTGGTTGCCGACCTGACCGCCTGGCGCACGCTTGCGTTGCAGGATGCCTTTGCCCAAAGCCCCGCCACAGCCTTCGCGACGGTGCTGCACGCGCTCGTGCTCGACACCTTCTACAGCTACAGCCGCGAGAGCTGTCTGCAACTGTCGCTCAACCGGGTGTCCTTTGCCAATCCACCTGCAGGTCTGCGCGACAGTGCTCCCGCGCGGGCCATCGCCGAGCGCATGAAGCGCTGGGAGGATCGACTGCCGGAGTCCGACAAGGAACTTTGGGACGCGCTTCTGGCCTTCGACGCCGATGAGCAGGCCAGTCTGTTTGCCCATTGCACATCGCTGGCGGTGAACGCGCAGGCCGAGATCGTCCCCAAATACGACAATGGCCGGGTGTCGACGCACAGCGTTGCACGCCGCATCGCTCACAGCCATGTCCTGGCGCATGCCGTTGGTCTTGATGTCGTGGCGGCAGGCTGGAAGCCCACAGTCGATGGTTATTTCCGCAGCGTGACCAAACCGCGCATTCTTGCCGATGTGACCGAAGCGCGCGGGGAGCAGTTCGCTGGCATGATCGATCACCTGAAAAAGGGCGACATGGCCCGCGAAGCGGAACGGCTGCTGGAAGATGTCCACTGGCTTCCCGAGCCGCTGCGGACGCCCGACGCCGACGGTGGTCATGGCGCTGTGCCTGACGTTGATCGTGAAGGGCTCAAATTACCCGCGTTCCTTGATGATGACGAGGCGGCTTACGCGATCGCTGCCGAATGATCCGAACCGCGCGGGTTCAACATCCCGACTGTTTTTCCGTCACTCAGGCCCGGCCACCACGCCGGGCCGCCTCTTTTTGAGGAGACCTCAAATGCCGAAATCCAGTGCTCCCGTGCCCTGCTGGGGAGGACGCCATGGCTGACTATCATTCACCAACGGTCGTGCAACCGGACATACCAGTCGCCGCGATGACCCCGCTCGAACGCCGTTTACTGTGCGAACAGTTCGAGCATGAAGGCAATGACCAAGCGGTCTACTTTTTCGCCAGCGATAATGTCGCCGACACGGCTTGGATCGCGACCGCTGAACTGGTCGAATTGCTCGGTCAGGATAATGGCATGGTCGGTCGCATCGCTGACGTGGTGCGTGCGGAAATCGCCAAGGGTGATCTTGGCGAAGACGAGTTCGAGCTCGATTTCTCGATGATCGGCTATGACCTGATCTTCCAGGACATTGTCCGGCGATCGCCTGACCTTGACCACGTGCAGATCATCGCAGCGTGGACCTGCACGAAGATGCGGCCCGACGGCTTTGGCGGGATGGCGACCGTCATAACGGCTGACGACGTCCATTCGATGTCCACCGCGTCCTACATCGAAGAGGTACTCGGGCGTTTGGGCGAGCCACCGCCCTCCACCTGAAATTTCCTATCCAATCACCCCGCGAAGCCCGGCCGTTGAGCCGGGCTTTCGCGTTTCAAGGAGACCTGAAAATGTCAGCGCAATACATCTACGACACCGCCCCCTTGGGCAGCCTCATCCGCTATTCGAACGGCGAGCCGCGCCCGCCCGAGCGTTTTCGCCGAAAGCTTGCCGCTTGGAACAACGACAACGGCACCGGTCGGCTCGTTGAACGCTACCCCGGCCAGGTTACCGACAACTACCGTTCGCCTGCGCATTTCATGCTCCATCTGGCGACCTACGGCAGTCAGGGCGTCATCGTCATGACCGTGCGACGCGCCTACAGCGTCGAAAACCCGCTCAATTTCGAGATCATCGACACGCCGAAACCGGGGCAAGTGCGCGTCCTGACCACGTTTCGGGATAAGGACGAATTGCGCCACCTCGCAGCTGACATGGCATCGGCAGAAGCATGGATGCGCGACAATCCCTATTCAGGGATGCGCGCCGAGATTGTGACCGACGCTGATCTGGCCGTTCTGTCCTCTGAACTCAGGAGGGCGGCATGAGCGACATCATCGTCGAACATGGCACGACCAGCGACGGCCTTATGGCTGCACGGGTCGATGGGCTCGCCTATATCGCCATTCCGCTCAAGGAAGGCTTCTCGATCGTGTCCGGCTGGAAGCTCAACCGACCGATTGGCGAATGGTCCCGGTCAGATGTTTATTGCGCCGAAGGCGCCGCGGCTGATGAAGTCTCCTTCCGCGCCCATATTGCCGACATCGCGCTGCATGTCCGCCAGCGCAACGCGCTCGGTCGCGTCGATACGATCCTGCGCATTTCCACGCCTTGGGGCATGTCTCAATCGGCGACCATCTACGCTGAGGGGATCGCCTTTCATTCCACTGCCGGTCATGGCGGCTTCAAGCTCGACCGAGCACGCAATGCGGGGATGGATCCCGCGTTGCGACTATCTGGCGGCTGGTATGAAGAAGACGCCGAATGGGCGCTCGTCGCAGCAGGTTACCCGGACCTGTTCACCTACCGCGAACAGGCAACGGCAGACAGGTCGTTGCGAGATTGGTATCCTGATGCTTGGGAGGCTCTCCATGGCCGCGAGTTGTCAGCGGCAGAATCTTTCACCCGCGACCGCCAGCAGTTTGCCCGCCGCCACGCAAAGGACTGGGTGGTCATTTCTGCCGTTCGATCATCCGATCATCCTGGCATGGTTGAGGCGCTGGCCACCGCCGGAGGGGGTCGGAAAAACCACGAAACGCGACGATTTCTTGTGCCAGCTGGTGAATATGCCGCTGGACGGCACGGGTTCGTTATCAATCCTTCGGCGCACCCTGAGATGGTACGGTCCTCCAGCATCCTATCGGGTTGTCGATTGGCTGGAATGTCAGAGTGACACAATCTTCAGACACCATTCCTGACCGCGCCTACTCGGAAAAAACTATGCCAAAGCAGCCACTTTAGCGGTCAGATAATCATGGTAACCTTGAAGCAGCGAAAGATCTGCGGCCGCTGCGCTTGCCATGAGCTTTTCACATTCTGACCGGGCTTTCGTCAATGTCGTCCACTTGACCCCGCTGTCATCCGGAGCGGCGATCCGCGAATAGATATGCGCAGAGATTTCTTGTTGGCAGACGAGGGGCAAACAGTTTGGATCGTGGGCAAAAATGAGACGCTTGGCCAAGAAGCCAAACTTGGGATTTTGAAATTGACTGGCCAGCGTATGGCGGTGTTCCCACGGCATCGCATGAAATTGGGTCATCAGCTGCTCATCTGCATTTCCTGCAAACCCCTCATAGATTTGCTTTTCAACGTGTTCGTTGGGCCCATACACAGTTTTGGTAGCCTCATACGCGGCCAGCAAGCGGGTTTTGAGTGCGTCGTCGCTGCGAAGATCACTAGCCCGAACCGCAATGTCATCCTGCGTCAGATCACCGAATAGGTGGTCGGGCACATCCTCTAGCGGCGTCATGGTCGGCGCGGCGTTGGCTTTGATTTTGCGAAGCGGCTTTGGTGAGCTGACTACGAGACTTTGCAACTGAGCATCGGTCAGATTGCGAAACTTATCGAGATCGTGTGCCAGGTCGAAACAGACCGAAACATTGGACTGTTCGCTGTCCTGACCAATCCGCAATACCGGCATATGCTTGGGACGGTTGAAGTAGAATTCCGTCAGGAGGAATGGCTCATCTTCATCCAAAAACTCGGCGGCCGCGGCTCTTTGCGTGAACCGCAAAAAACGATTCCACAGATCGCCAGCGCCGTCCCGAACAAGGCGGCACATGTGAATCGTAGCCTCTACATCCGACAATGCATCATGGGCATTGTCATGAGCAAAGCCGTTAGCGGGTGCGAGTTGGTCGAGCTTGAAAACTGGCTTGCCGTTGCCACCATAGGGAACAGTCACACAATCTGGTTCAAATTCAGTACAGGCTTGAACGAGGGGCAACACGTCACCCCGGCAATTACCGTCGCGATTGGTCAGATATGGATTGTGCAGAGTTTGGTAGAAGGCTTGGCGCATGAGCTCTTCGTCAAACCGCAGACTGTTGTAGCCAAGAAAAATGGCCGGCGACCATTCGGTCAGCTTGCTGCGAACGGCTCTGACCATCTCGTAGTGCGATGGCGTGGCGGGATCGTGCAGCCGATCGATAGTCATTTTGGTGACACGAAGTGCGCCTGGAGCTGGAACAATGAACGGCAGGAGCCGAGAACGTACCTCAAAGCGTTCCAGGATGTTCAGGTCTTCGTCGGTCCTGATTGCCGCAAATTGCAAAATCTGATCGAAGGAGGTGTCAATGCCAGTCGTCTCAGTATCGTAAAAGACAAACCCCATGCGCCCCTCCGCAGTCAGCTAGATGTATGAGGAGAGTCTATTTTGCAACGCTGTCACGCTCACACGAAAACGCTTGGCGAGCGCCTTCATACCAACCTCATCGTCAATATCTAGGCTTTCAATTCCTTCGATTTGACTGATAAATTGCTTTGGCATCAGGAGTTCCGAGGCAAACGCATTAGCCTGTACCTCAACCCGGTCAGTCCCTTGAGTCGCCAACTCGCCGCGCCAGAGCGTAAAGCCTTTGTCTACATGCACCGTGCCATCAATCAGTTCGCGGTGCATGATGTGGTGCCCCAGTTCATGGGCGATGGTGAACCGTTGGCGATTGGGATGGTGGAGCGCATTGACCCCGATCACTGACACGCCGTCTTTGATGAGCGCCATGCCCGAAAGCTCCTGATCGAGCGGCGAAAAGCGCACGGCTATGCCGAGACTTTTTGCAATTTTCTCGACTGGCACCGGTAGCGCCGTCACAGCGTATTCTGTCAGGATACGCTGCGCGTGGTCACGAGCAATTTGAGCTGGGCTGGTCACTAGGAATCGTCCGAAGCAGCAAGCGTTGTGCCGTTGCCAAACATGCCCATCAGCGCATCGCTCACTTGAGCCTTTTGACGCTCTGAAATGTCACTGCGCGAAATGGGGACAACCATATCGTTTTCGCCACGCACTAGCGACTTGGGCAAAAGTTGCATGATCGACGGCAGCTTCAGGGCTTCCGCAAACAGATACACTTGATGCAGCAAAACCTTCTGTCGGCCGGACTCAATATTAGCGATTGAGGCGCGGGAAATGCCCACCTTCACAGCAACTTGTGCTTGTGTGAGGCCAATGGCTTTACGCCTTATCGCCACAGCTTCTCCCAACGCCGAATAGATTGACCACTCGTTCATGGCCGTGCCTTTGGACCAATACGCCAGCTATGTCAATCACACAAACATATGTTTGTGTGATTGACATAGCGTATGTTTGCGTTGACGCCATTTCCAAATCCCGTCATATAGCGAATCGAGGCAAGGGCATCGTGCTCGAGTCCAAGCGGAAAGGAACTGCCATGCAGCTCGAAGGTGCTGTCATTAAGGAACAAGGCCAGACCTTCGCGGTCGTGGTGGTCAAGCGTCATGTCACTGACAATCGGCATGAAGCGTCGTCGGCAATGCAGAGTTTTAGTCGCTGCTTTCCGGGAATGCCGATTGTCCTGATGTCTCAGGATTCTCGCGGGGTGCCGACATATTTCGGTCGCCGCGACATTGCCAATTTTCTTTCTGGGGTGCCGACCAACGCCATCCCTTGGAAGCGTTACACGTTCAACTAAGATCACAGGAGCATTTATGGCCAAGAATACCGGCAACAACTTTCGTCGCGGCGCAGTTACAGCCCGTACCCAATTTGAGCGCCCCGATGGCAACTACCAGAAGCGCAACGAGCGCACTGGCGAGTTTATGAGCGTCAAGAATGGCGGATCGCCGTTCAAGGGCGTCGCCAAAGAACCCGATGGGCGCGACAGCCCCAATTCGTGATACAATTATCGCATGTCTAACCCAACCCCCGTGCCCACCCCGAAGGATGCAATCCGCCTCGAACTTGAGCGGATCGAAGAGGATTGCATCCATTCCGGCAAATCTCACTTCAACGCTCACGAGCGGTGGAGCCGATTTCATTATTGGCTGGGAATCCCGTCGGTCATTTTAAGTAGCATCGCGGGCTTGGCCTTTTTTAAGGACTACCCCGAAATCGGTGGCGCGATTGCATCGGTGGTTGCCGTCTTGACCGCACTATCGACATTCTTGAAGCCGTTTGAACGTGCCGCATCGCACAAGAGTTCCGGCGATCAATATCTCTCGCTCAGAAATGATGCGCGCGTATTCCGGCAGATTCGGCTTGAAAACGTCTGTGACGACCAGTCGGCGATTGACGGCTTGGATGAGTTCACCAAGCGCAGAAACGAATTGAACCAAGCCAGTCCACAGTTTTCAACCAAGGATTTCAAGGTCGCCCGAGACGGGATCGATGCTGGCGAATCCACTCATGCAGTCGATAAATAATCCTATGACAGTCAACAGTTACCTCACCAATCGTGCCAGCAACGCAATCCTTTCGACCGGCGAACAGGATTCAATAAACCGTTCGGTTGCTACCTTGCAAACGCGCCTCAATTCATATTTTGGTTCCAAACTAAACAGCCATTTTCGTTTTGGTTCTTCTACGCGCGGTACGATTTTGCCTCGCAGCATGGATGGTCATTCCGATATTGATTACATGGTGGTGTTTGCCGAAGGGGGCTATACCCCTCAAACCTACCTCAACCGCCTTCGGGCCTTCGTCGATGCCTATTACTCATCGTCAGACATCAAGCAGTCCTCACCGACCATCGTGCTGGAACTCAACCACATCAAATTTGACCTTGTGCCCGCACTTGCCAACATGTGGGGAGGCTACCAGATTCCAGATGGAACAAGCGCGTGGCAAAATACAAACCCTAATGATTTCAATGGCAAGCTGACCGAAAAGAACACTGCTAATCACCACCTCATCAAGCCGACCATCAGGCTCGTGAAGTTTTGGAATGCCCAGAACGGCTATGTCTTTGATTCATACTCGCTGGAAAAATGGATTGTCGATCAATCATATTTCTACATCAGCACCCAGCGTGACTACCTGCTTGAAACATTCGAAAAATTGGCAACGCCAACCGATACGCAATGGCGAAAAGACAAGGTTGAGCGCGCCAAGAAGATTGTGGCTGAGGTTCGCAGGCTTGAGCGCGAGAATATGCCTGTTTCCGCTGAGCTTGAGATCAAAAAACTCATCCCGGAGTAATGGCGGATCGGCTCATTCCAATTAACTGACCAATATGCATCAGGCTGTAATCGAGTGAGAGGCTAGCCGGGAGCGGGCGAACCGCCCGGGTTTGAGAGAGAGTGTCCGGGCGTGATCCGCCCTTTCTGCTCTCCCGGAGATCCCACTAATGGCCCACATCCTTACGGACGCAGCGCTTGGCGCTGCGCCGCTCGCCACGCATTGCGCATTTGACGCGCGTGCGCGTGCGCTGCTGACCGCAGTAACCTCGCTTCTACCCCTGCTCGAAATCGGGCGGCCCGTTGAATCCGCCTGGTTGCGCGAGGCAATGACGGCAGCCTTTGGCGGCACCGATGCTGAAGGCGCATGGGATTGGAAGAGTGCCTATGATGCCTGTGAGGTTGCACAAATCCTTTTCCTGCGCCGTTTTGGCCCGGCAATCTTGTCACGCGGTGGCCCTCGATCTCGCTCCCTTGCGCTGATCGAACGAGTTTCGGCTCTCTTGCCGACCCACACCCGGCGCTCTGAAGCCAGCCAGGCCTTGCAACAATATTCGACGCCTGCTGGCCTGTCTTTCGTGGCCGTTGTCGCTGCTTCGATTGGCGCAGGCGAAACTGTGCTCGAACCGTCTGCGGGCACAGGCATGTTGGCGATTCAGGCCGAACTGGCCGGTGCACAACTCGTGCTGAATGAACTCGCTGAAGGCCGGGCAGCGCTGCTGTCGCACTTGTTCTCAAGCGTGGCCGTCAGCGGATATGACGCCGCGTCGATTGACGATCGTTTGCCCATTTCGGCACACCCGAGCGTCATCCTGATGAACCCGCCGTTTTCGGCAGTCGCGCATGTTGAGCGGACGATGAAGGACGCTGCGTTTCGCCACATCGCTTCCGCCCTAGCCCGGCTCGAACAGGGGGGCCGGCTGGTGGTCATTACCGGCGCTGGCTGTTCTCCGGATGCTCCAGCATGGCGCGATGCTTTCATCCGGTTGCAGGGGGCCGGACGTGTGGTCTTTACAGCCGCCATCGACGGCAAGGTTTATCGCAAGCACGGCACGACGATCGACACCCGATTGACGGTGATCGACAAGCTGCCCGCTTCCGATCCCACGACCTTCGTTCCGAGCGCAGGAACCGCTCCTGATACCGCGACCTTGCTCAAATGGGTCGAAGCGCAGGTGCCGCCGCGCGGACCGATGGCCCCAATGCCCGGTGCAGGACTGCATTGCGCTTCTTCGCCGTCGCCCGTGAACCGCGCGGTGGCTCGGACTGCCCCGATCAATCCCTTGGTCGATGCCGATGCGCCGGAACTCAGCTATTCGACTGCTGACTGGGCTCCGCCCGAGGGGCAGCTCGGTGACAGCATCTACGAACGATATGGACTTCAATCGGTCATCATTCCCGGCGCATTGCCGCACCCGACGCCGCTGGTTCAATCGGCGTCGATGGCCTCGGTGGCCCCGCCAAAACCAACCTATCGCCCGCACTTGCCCGAGCACCTGTTGGATGACGGCGTGTTGTCCGACGCGCAGCTGGAATCCGTAATCTACGCTGGCGAGGCCCATTCCGGGCATCTGGCAGGGGCCTGGACCGTTGACGAGACATGGGATCTCGTCTCGGCGGCGGCTGAAGAAAACGACGCAGCCATCCGCTTTCGCCGGGGCTGGTTTCTGGGTGACGGCACGGGCGCGGGCAAAGGCCGTCAGGTCGCAGGCATTATTCTCGACAACTGGCTCAAAGGCCGCCGCCGTTCGCTCTGGGTTTCGGTATCGGACCGCCTGCTTGAGGATGCTCAGCGCGACTGGTCGGCATTGGGTCAGGAACGACTGCTGGTGACGCCCTTATCACGCTACCGGCAGGGTTCACCCATCAAGCTGACGGAAGGCATCTTGTTCACGACCTATGCGACCCTGCGTTCGCAGGAGCGGGGCGGCAAGGCGAGCAGGGTCCAGCAGATCGTCGAATGGCTTGGCCGTGACTTTGACGGTGTCATCATCTTTGACGAGGCGCACGCCATGGCCAATGCCGCAGGCGGCAAGGGCGCGCGCGGCGATGTCTCAGCCTCGCAGCAGGGACGGGCGGGCCTGCGATTGCAACATGCCCTGCCCAAGGCCCGCATCGTCTATGTCTCGGCCACCGGTGCCACGACGGTGCAGAACCTCGCCTACGCACAGCGGCTCGGCCTGTGGGGCGGCGAAGACTTCCCTTTCGCCTCACGCGCTGACTTCGTGGCCGCGATTGAGGATGGCGGCGTCGCAGCTATGGAGGTGCTGGCCCGCGATCTAAAGGCGCTTGGCCTTTATGCTGCCCGTTCATTGTCATTCGACGGTGTCGAATATGACCTGCTCGAGCACCAACTGACCCCTGAGCAAGTGCGGATTTACGATTCCTATGCCGGGGCATTTCAGATCATTCACGCCCATCTCGATGCGGCGCTCGAAGCATCGGGCGTCACCAGTGCATCCCATGGGACCTTGAACGCACAGGCCCGATCGGCAGCGCGATCAGCGTTCGAAAGCGCCAAGCAACGTTTCTTCAATCACCTGATCACCGCAATGCAGACGCCAAGTACCATTCAGGCGATGCAGCGCGATCTTGAGGCCGGTCACGCCTGTGTCGTGCAAATCGTATCGACGGGCGAAGCCCTGCAGGAACGCCGCCTTGCCGAAATCCCGAACGACGAATGGGATGACGTTTCCGTGGACATCACGCCACGTGAATATGTGCTCGACTATCTCGCGCACAGTTTTCCTGTGCAGCTCTATGAGCCGTTCACCGACAGCGAGGGCAATCTCGCCTCACGGCCTGCTTTTGATGCCGACGGCAACCCCATCCTCAATCGCGAAGCCTGCCGAGCCCGTGATGCGATGCTCGAGCGGCTTGCGGCTTTGCCGCCGGTGCCCGGCGCGCTTGACCAGATTGTCCAGCATTTCGGGAGCGATGCGGTTGCCGAGGTGACCGGACGTTCCCGTCGCATTGTGCCCCGCGCCAACAGCGATGGTTCGGTGCGCTTCGCCGTCGAAAACCGGCCTGCTTCAGCCAATATTGCTGAAACCCATGCATTCATGGATGACAAGAAGCACATCCTCGTCTTCTCCGAGGCTGGCGGGACGGGGCGATCCTATCATGCCGACCTGGGCGTGAAAAACCAGCGCCGCCGCGTCCACTACCTGCTCGAAGCGGGCTGGAAGGCCGACACCGCCATTCAGGGCTTTGGCCGCACCAACCGCACCAATCAGAAGCAGCCACCGCTGTTCCGCCCGGTATCGACCGACGTGAAGGCGCAGAAGCGCTTCATCTCGACGATCGCCCGAAGGCTCGACAGTCTAGGGGCGATCACGCGCGGCCAGCGGCAAACCGGCGGCCAGAACATGTTCAGCGCCAGCGACAATCTGGAATCCTTCTATGCCCGCGATGCCTTGCGTCAGCTTTACCAATTGCTTGTGCGCGGCAATGTTGATGGCTGTTCGCTGGGGCAATTTGAAACCGCCACCGGCCTGTCGCTGCTCGACAGTGACGGCGGGCTCAAGGACGAGCTTCCTCCCATCACGACCTTCCTCAACCGGATGCTGGCGCTCACCATTTCCATGCAGAACATCCTGTTCGAGGCCTTCGAGGGCCTGCTGACGGCCCGGGTCGAAGGCGCAATCGCCAGCGGCACTTATGAAATGGGCCTCGAAACCCTGCGTGCCGAAAGCTTCTCGGTCTCCGACCGCAAGACCATCTACACCCATCCCGGCACCGGAGCGGTGACCCACCTCCTGACCATCGAACGCAAAGACCGGATCGAGCCGGTTGTGCTCGAGAGGGCGCTGGCCATGGCAGTGGATCGCGACGCCGAACTCGTGATCAACACCCGCTCCGGGCGCGCGGCAGTCAAATTGCGCGCGCGCAGTCTGATCGACGATGATGGCGGCATTCACCCGCGCATCCGCCTCGTCCGCCCCTTGGAGGCGACCAATATTCTCGCCGAGGCGTTCGCGACCAGTCATTGGGAGCCGGTGGACCGTGAACGGTTCACCGAAGTCTGGCAGGCCGAACTTGCCGACTTGCCCGAGTTCGAAACCTCGACCCTGCACATGGTTTCAGGCCTGCTGCTGCCGATCTGGCGGCGGCTCCCCAATGAATCGACCCGCGTCTACCGCCTGCAAACCGATGCTGGCGAGCGCGTCATCGGCCGCAAGGTTTCGCCCGCCTGGGTCGCCACGGTGATTGAGCAAGACACGGCGTCCGTCGTGCCTGCCGATGCTTGGGCGATGCTGTGCGCCGGAGATGCCAAATTGCATCTGGCCGAAGATCAGACACTCGCTCGCGTCCGCGCCATGAATGACTGGCGGATCGAACTGACCGGCTTCAACGATCTTGGTATCGAGCGATTGAAGGCAATGGGCTTGATCTCCGAGATCGTCTCGTGGAAACTCAAGCTCTACATACCGACAGGGGCTGTCGGGGTGGATGTGCTCGCCAAGCTGCTGGACCGGTTTCCGATCCAGCGGATTGCGGCACGAAAAGCCGCCTGAAGGAGCCCCGCATGGATAGTCCCGCCACCGATATCGCCCGCCGCCTTGCCGCCTCAGCCGAGGCGGTTTGCCGCCGTTACCTGTCCAATGGTCGCCGGGAAGGCCGCTACTGGCTGGTCGGCGATGTTCACAATTCGCCGGGTCGCAGTCTCTACGTCCGATTGTCTGCAACAACCGAGAGCCGGGGAGGCGCAGGCAAATGGACAGACGCGCAAAGCGGCGACCATGGCGATCTTCTCGACATCATCGCCGCAAGCTGTGCCCACCAGACCATGCGCGAAACGCTCGACGAAGCCCGCCAATTCCTGAGTCTGCCGCCGCCTGATGAGATCAAGCCCCGAAACCCGACCATACGCAAGGCGCCGACCGGCACACCAGAAGCGGCCCGGCGCCTATGGGCCGCCTCAAAGCCGATCACGAACAGCATCGCATCCCGTTATCTTGGTCGCCGGTCGATCACCGATCTGTCCGGCATAGATCATCTGCGTTTCCATCCGCGCTGCTACTATCGGCCTGCTGAAGATGATGTCCCTGGTGCGCGGGAGGCATGGCCCGCCATGATCGCTGCGGTCACCGACAATGAGGGCACTATCACGGGGGTTCACCGCACATGGCTTGATCCGCAATCCCACGACAAAGCCGCTGTCGCATATCCACGACGCGCCATGGGGCACTTGCTCGGCTCGGGCGTCCGGTTCGGCAAAGCGGACGGTGTCATGTTAGCCGGTGAAGGCCTCGAAACCCTGCTGTCGCTGCGACAGGTGATGCCATCCATGCCCATGATCGCCGGATTGTCGGCCGCCCATCTCGCTGCCATCCAGTTCCCTGCCGCGCTGCGCTGCCTCTATGTCGCGCGCGATGATGATCCCGCCGGGGCGGCGGCATTATCGACCTTGGCCGAGCGTTGCGACCCGTTGGGCATTGCGGTCATGCCGCTTGAACCCCGTCTCGACGATTTCAACAGCGACCTTACAGCCTATGGCCACGAGCGGTTGGCGGCGGCCATTCGGGTGCAGCTCAGCGCCGCCGATGCCGTGCAGTTTCTCAAAGGATGAGCAAAGCTGGCCGGTAAGCGGGGGATTGTCCGGAGAAGTGGGGCGCAAGGCCACCTCTCCCGGTCCTTGAAGGTCGCCACGCCCTCGGCCTTCGGGAGGGGGCGTCTGCGGCAGCGGACACGGGCACCGCAATGGCTACGCTGCGGCTATTTTCCGCCGGGGCTGCGCCCCTTTGCATCGCGAAACAAAATAGCCTTGCTTCGCCATCCTCCGCTGACGCTCCGGCCGCGCGTTTCCGCGCGGTGCAGACCCGTGCCCGCCGCCGCTGGTCGTCGCCACGAAGGCCGCGAGAGGCGCGGCTCAGGACACGGAGACCATCATGGCAAGCGCCCCAGATCTTCCCCTTGAAGACACCACCCCCGAACTCGGCTCAACCGCCTATCTCCTTCAGGAAATGCAACTCTACGGATATCGGCCCTTCGAAGACGAACCTGATGGCAGGCCGCTCCCCGATGCCCGCCTTGCCGGTGGCGCGGTCGCCGACATGTTCGACGGGCTTGTCTCAGCTTTGATCGACACCCGCATTGAACCCGATCTCGAAGACCTGCTCTGGAACGTCGTCAACATCTTCCACCGTGCCGGCGAGCGGGTCGAACGCGATCTCGACGACAATGAACAGGCGCAAAAACGCCTTCAACGCGAACAGGATGGCAGCGAAGTGCGCTCGGTCGAACTTGAGCGCCAGATCGCCGAGGGAATCTCACTCATCGAACGCCGCGATACGATGGAATTCTTCCGCGAAGCCGCCGCCGATCAATTCCGCATTCACGCACGCAAGGCCTGGACGCCCCGCACCGGATCCCGCGTCAACCGCAAGGCCATGACCTCAGCCATCATCGACAGCCGCGACTTTCTCGACAAACGCGCCAGAGAAAATGCCCGTGTGCTATTGCCCGAAGGCACCCGTATTGCCTTCACCGGTGGCCCCGATTGCAACGATCACTCGGCCATCTGGGATGTCCTCGACCGGGTTCATGCGCGTCATGCCGACATGGTCCTGTTGCATGGTGCCACACCAACGGGTGCCGAACGCGCTGCTGCCTGCTGGGCCGACACGCGCCGCGTGCCGCAAGTCGCCTTCCGTCCCGACTGGAACCGACACAAGAAGGCCGCTCCGTTCAAGCGCAACGATCGTATGCTCGAAGCCATACCCGTAGGTCTGGTCGTATTTTCGGGCACTGGCATTCAGGACAATCTTGCCGACAAGGCGCGCAAGATGGGTATCCCGCTGTGGGACTTCAGAGAACGTCGATGATGGTTTTATCCCTTCAATCCATCACACTTGTTGCAATAGCAATGCCGCCGCCGCTACCGGACGAGGTGCCGAACTACCGAAGCTGAAATATGATCGTGATCACCCTGGCAAGGGAGGGGGTCGGAGGTCGATTTTCCAGTCGGACGCCTGTTCAGCAGTGATGCCATTGCGTTCGATTGCGTCGAGCAGATCTTCCTGTCTCGGCAGGCCGATAACCAGCCGGTACGTAGCCAATCTCGCGCGAAGCTTTGGCCAGCCCTCCGCCTCCCGGCTATGGTTCAGATAGGGTACAATCCGCCGTATCTTTGTGGGATTTTCTCCTTGCTCGAACAGCCAGCAGGGCGAGAGATCGTTGTCCACATCGTGTCGCGCCGCAATGGCGAAGAGCCGCTTCCAGGGATCAGTATCAACCGGCGCACCCACCTCCGCCGACGATGGCTCAGCCACAAGCGCCAGGCCGGCGAGACCGAGAAACCTCGCGACGTTAAGCCGTACAGCATGTCCCTTGTACCGATGGACGCGACCTTCGCGCTGCTCGAGTTCGACGGGCGACCGCGGCAGGTTCCAGTGCACGACCGCATGACACCAGGGATGAAAATCCAAGCCCTCCTGGCCGACGGCCGTGGAAGCAAGAACAAACGGCCTGAAAGGAGAATTGAATGCGGCCCGCACCGCGTCGAGCCGGCTCACCGCGCCGTCCGCCTCCTTGATCTCGGCAAAGCGCACCGCATGGCGGCAACGAAGGCGAATGAAATCCGTGCTCGTGGTGGCATCGCGCCGACGGCGGCGCTCCAGGCCGCGCACGTCGATCGATGCACGGCGCAGGGTCAGCGAAGCGTGGACAAGGTTTGCTGCCATCACGAGCTTTTCCTCTGGCGTGCCTTCGAACATCGCCAACCCGTCAGTCTCGAAATGCAGCTGCTCATCCAGCAGTGCCTGCAGGTTTCCAAAGAGGCAATAATCGAGCACCTGATCCCAATAGACGCGTTTCGTACCCGGATATTCCAGCTGGACCGCCGCCGCGGCTTCTCCCTGATTGAAAAGGCTCTGAAACCCTCTTGCGACGTGAAAGGCGGATTGGCGAAGCTGGGCTTCAGAAACCGGGCCCGCAGCGGTGCGCGACAAGGCGCGATAGGCGCAATTGCCAGGGCCGGTAACAGCCAGTCTCGACAGGACCGCGACCAGGTTTTTGGGTTGTCGCCCGAGCTGATCAGGGTCATCCAAGATTGAAGAGATCGCGTCCGTGACCCGCTCCAGATCGACCGACGCGACTTCCTTGCTGGCCAGAAATGGATCGGCCAGGCCCAACCACTGCCTGATGCCGGGCTCGCCCTCCAGCAGGAGCGGAGCCGCCCAATACCAGCGATCATCAACGCGACCCTCGGTTTTGGCTGGTAGAATCTTCTTGAGCGCGGCCCTGATTTGGCGCCCAACGAGCTTCGCAAAAGCTGTCGCGTCAACCGGCGTTCCCGCGGCAATGGCTGCGGGAAGAGGATCGCCCCACGCCGCCATCCTTGGTCCCGACAGCAATAGCGCGAGGGGGATCATCGAGAGGGTTGGCTCGTCGGACGCCTGATTTGCCCGCCCGAGGCGCAGCATGTTTCCAAGGTCGCCGAAGCGCTTGTGTCGCTGTCCGGGCGCGCGCTCAGCGCGCCTTTTGCCGGTTGCGCGCGATGCCCGCAGTCCTGCGGCAAGGCGCTGCTCTATCTCATAGGAAGTAAGCGCTGCGATCGCGTCCGGAGCGAGACGCCACTCCGAGAAAATGAGGCGTTTGAGATCGTGAGAGGCGCCTGCGAACAGCGGACTTGGCATGAGATACGGGAGCGATGGCGGAACCCACAACAAGCGCTCAGCCTTGTCAGGGATCGCATTCTTGATCAGGTCGCGCAAACGCGCTGACGGCGGCACGATCGGATCGAGTCGGCGCACGCCGGGCTGATCGAGCAGAAGATTGCCGATCCTCGCTTGCTGCGAAACGAAGCGACGATCCTTCTCGGCCGCGCCGACCGCAGCCTCGCGGAATTGATAGTCGCGCATGAAATCGAGGAAATAGGGGGCCGATTTCCAATATTCGACCGGATCGCGAACCTTAAGTTTCACCGAAAGACGACGGGCGGCGATCGCCCCCCCCAGATCGACGCCGTCCGAGGCAAGAGGGCGAACATCTTCAGTCACCATGGCATTAGCATCGACTGTTGCGCTCGTCCGCTCGGTCCGGCACATGATCTTTCGAAGGATCGCCTGCGCCGCATCGCGCGCGCCGATCACCTCAGCCGGGATTGGCGGCCTGGCGCGCAAGGCGCGCGCAAAGGTGTCGAGCTCATCAGCGAGCTCGGTTGCGGTATCGTCGCCGGCAAGGAAGCGGACCAAGGCGACAAAATCGGCATAGGGCTTCTCGTCGGGACGCAGTTCTCCACCCGAAATGCGATAGGGCGTCGCCGACAAAAGGAGGACCCGACGATCCGGAATTGCTTCGGTCAGAAGGCGGTCGGCAAGGCGAACGCCAAAGTCTTTTTCAATGGATGAAATATCGAACAGCGAGGCGAAACGCTGAAATTCATCAACGACGATCAAGCCATTGCTAGCCAGTGCTTGCGCGCTCTGGAGCGCGAGTTCCTTGCGCAATCGCCCAACCAGCGCGTCGCGCTTCTTGTTGAACGCCTTGACCTCGGGACGCTCGGTCCGTTCGACCAGCGCTTCCCGGCCGAGGGCGCGGACTTCGGCCTTCAGCGCGTCGTCGGCGGCAACAGCCTGCCGAAAGGCTTTGATGACCGTCTGGTCGAGGTCGTGGTTTTCGATCGCTTCGACATGGTCGATCCAAGTGCGGTCGGAGACCTGTTGCAGGATCTTCAGAACGCCTTCGCCGGTGAACATGCCGCGCAGGCAAAAATAGATCAGCGCGCGCTCGCGCACGAGGCCTGAACGTCCGGCGACATTGAACGACGTTGTTGGTGTAAGCGCGAAATACCGGACGCCCTTGCGCTTCTCCAGTGCAAAAAGGGTAAGGCGGGTCGCCTTGGTCGCGCTGCCATGGCCATGGACCTTCAATCGTTTTAGGTTCTGGCTTGCGACCGGCTGGCTCGAGCAGAGATACACGATGTCGATATCCTCACCGGGCTTGCGCCGTAGCGCTTCCGCGATGACCTCGCGTGCAACGATCGTCTTGCCTAGGCCAACCTCGTCGGCGACCAGAAACCGCCGCGCTGGTTTGGCGTCGCCCCAGAAACGCTTGATGACATACGCGATCGTTTTTGCCTGAAAACGGGTAGGACCGGTCACGGCTTGTCACGCGCGATTGCCAGGACGGTCGACCAGAGGTCACGGAATTCAGGAGTCGTCACCTCGCTGAGCTGATCGACGCCAAGGGCGTCGAGCGTCTGCTCAACCGACTTGAGGCGATCCGGATCATCGGCGGCGCAGCGCACTAGCATCTCCAGTAGGCCCATATGGCCGCCAGCCTGCCAATCGACCGTTGCTGATCCCCCATCACCACCGCCAATACTCGTCTCCAGGGAATGGAAATCGCCGAGCAGGATTCGCAGAAAGAGCGAGAAGGTCTGCTGATCGGGCAGCAGCGCCTTCAGCGCCGCGTTGCGACGCGCATCGCCCTCGATTCCTCGAACTTCAAGGTTCAGAACAAAGGCGATTAGCCCATCCGGACCATCAGCTTCGAAAACGGTGAACCCGGTGATCTCGGCAAGCTCGAGTGTACCGGGAAATCTGGCTGAGTTTCCGGCTGCCAACGCGGCACCGCATGCAGCGCCGCGGCTGGACGCGAGCGTCGCGGGCCGGAAACGGAGGTTTGGAAGAAGCGCGTCGATCTGAGCGTCTCCCGACGCTGCGACCAAGGTGACCGTCCATCCGGTCTCGGCCTGATCGCATTCGAGATGCAGTTTCGCGTCGAGCAATGCGGACCGCGCCGGCCGGTCATCGAATGGTTTGGCCTCCTGTGGGACCATGGGATCTGGTTCGAAGTCTTCGAGCGCCATGCCAAGCCCGCGTCGCTCGAGCAGGGCATCGATACCACCCTCGCCGATCGCTGCAGTGCAGTCGAAGCTTGCCATGAATTCGACATTGCGCCCGCCAATCGCTGCTGCTGTGGCGTTCATCGATCCGATCGCCAGACGGGTTTTCGACCGGTTTTCCCATAACAAAATCTTGGCGTGCAGCCCGGTTGGCCGGGGAGCCTCCACCGGTTCGCCTGGCGGTGTAAGCACCATGTGACGGTCGAACGTTTTGCCGATATGGGGCCAGCATTGTGCCAGCGCGTCAGGGCGCGACAGGATGAACGGGCATGCCCGTGTCGTGCGGGCAAGCGCCGCGACGGCGGAAGTGCTTAGAAAGGGCGAGATGATGGCCAGTCGCTCACTTTGCGGCTGAACCCATACCCGACCCGGCGCATCGCCGGTAAGGTGGAATGTGGGGATACCGATCTTGTCGGGTGTTTTCCAACGCGCCCTTTCGACCTTGGCCGCGAGCTCGGTCAAGAGATCGCGCCGCGCTTGATCAAGCGGGCGTATGCAGAGCCCGGCAAGCGAGCGCAACAACAGGCCAAGGTCATTTGGTTTTTCAGCGCCAGGGCTGGGCTTGCTGTCGAGAACAAGGCCTGCGTCCCAGGACCGGTCTTCGGTAATGTTGCGGCTCATCACGACCACCCGGAGCGCTGTCCGCTGGTTCTCGCCATGTTTAAACTGCATCACCCAGACCTTAGGGTGAAATGCTCCCTTGTTGGGGGCGACGACCTCGTGAACCATCGTCTCTGCCTCGATCACCGCCGACGGCAGATCCGAGGCTGGGTGGATGGCAGCACCCTGGCAAAATATCGCCGTCCGGTCGCAAACTCTGCGCAGTGCAGCAAGCTCGGTGGCCGTAAAAACTCCAGCGGTTCGCCGCCCGATGCCAGGAATATCCGCAAGCATTGCCGCCGGCAGCGAGAGGACGGTATCAAGGGATGTTGTGTAGGTCGTCGCAATCAAGCAATCGAGTACAAACCCCGTCGGCGGACGGACGATATCGTAGATCGACAGACGGCCCTGTGGCTCAAGCATTTTTCGGGGTTGCCAGGTCGTTGAGGCAACTGCGTGCGGTGAACCATCGATAATCCATGGCTCCCCCCGATTCACCACCCCACCGCTCCCTAGCCTTTTTTGACCGAATTCGCGACGTGCCTCCGGCCGCCTTCAGAAAGGCTTCGCGATCGCTGACGAGTCGGTTCGCTGCCGCGTCGCCCAGGATCTTGCTCGGTTCCTGGCAATACCGGGTCCAGCGCGTCACGAATGCGATCGCCTTCTCGTCGATCCGATGCCGGGTCATACTGCCGAACAGAGACAATTCGGAAATCCTGCGGGTGAGCAGATCGACATCAGCTGGCGTGAGCGCGTCTGCCCAGGTGCCGAATGATCCGAGGTGGTTGTCGAGGATTTGGGCGGCATCCTCGCGCCCTTCCAGCAGGCGCGAGACGCAGACATTATAGAGGATCACCGCGCCGTGCATGATGCGCGAGAACGCGGCGCCCAACATTAGAAGGTCGCGGGCGCTTGGACGCAGTTCGGCAACCTTGGGGTGCTCCCAGGCAGCACGGACGAGCGTCTTGCGTCGATACCGGCTAAACGTCCCGAACAGATTGTACTCATGCCCCCTTCCGGTCTGGTCGATGCAAGCGTTCTTGAGGCGGGCGCGCAGGAAGTCTGCCTCCTCGACCAGCAATGTGAAGTCGACCTCCTGCTGCAAAAATCCATCGGGAGGAGGAGGGCGGCTAGGGTCAAAGCCAAGATCGTGCGAGCTGACGACACCTTCTTCCTCAAGCGCCTCGTAGCGGCCGGAAGCACGGCTCCCCGCCACTTGCCGGGCCCACCTCTGACGGCTGCCACTGGTGCGGCGCATGCCGAGCACCATTAGACCGTTCCAATAGATTTCGCTCGGCATCCGTTCGAGATCTTCCTGACTCAGAATACCGATAACACCCGCACCTTCACCGAGATGAGATAAGGCCTTGATCAGTCGAACCTCTGTGTCGTGTAGTCTCGCCACGATTCGATCGGCATCGCCTTGGCTAGCTGCAATTTCGCAGCACCATTGGACGAACAGAAAATAGCGAACGCGCTGCTGGATGGTAGACAGCCCGGGGAAGAACAGGTCCGCGAAACTGTCACGGATGGTTCCGAGACCGAGCTCATCCCGCGCGTCGTGTCCTTTCGCAGCACCAAGCGCCCGCAGAATTGAGTCTTGTTGCTCGGCGTTATGATCGACCCAACCCAAAAAGCTCACGAAAGTCCCCCCGAAGCACCGACTTACATGTGGGCACGATTCGCATGCCATAAATGACGATCGTTGGGGAAGAAAGTACGGGCCACGTTTGTGAAAGTGGCGCGAAAGTAAAACCTCGCATCGTTGGTCAACGAGATCAGCAATTGCCTTTGCTCGCCTATTCTCCACAGGGTCGAAAACCACCCCTACTTGTCGCCCGCCTACGGGTCTCGGATCGCCTTGGGCCGTCAACCCCGTTCGGGGTTCGCCCTTCGCTTGCGCTGCGGTGACGGCGGCTCCCGGCCCCTTCTTTTGGCGCCATCGGGGATGGTCCCCGACCTGCAAGGAGAAACGACATGGCTACCATCGCAAACCTCACCGTGAAGTCCGACGACAGCTTCGAAGGCAACCTCGCAACGCTGACTGTGTCCGCACCGATCGCCATCATCCCCAACAACCGCAAGACCAAGGACAGCGAACCAGACTACCGCATTGTCAGCCGCAAGAACGGCTTCGAACTGGGCGCAGGCTGGAAGCGCTTCTCCCAGAACACCGGCGCTGAATATGTCTCAGTCTCGCTCTCAGCTCCCGAGTTCGGCACGATCTACGGCAACATCGCCAACGCGCCGGGCGATGATCCTTCGAAGAAGGTCATCATCTGGAATCCGCCGAGCTGAGGCAATAGCACCGGCCCCGCCTTCGGGCGGGGCCAACGCTCCTGTTGGAGCTTCGCTAAGAATCAACTCCACAGACGTGACGGGCGTGCGTGAAGTCCCTCTCTTCGACGCACGCCCGCCTTCATCGCACGCGCAAAGCACGCACGCGGTCGGTCCATATGACGGCCGACCTGGTGGGCTTCATGCGGGTTCGCCGCCATCCCCACCACCATGCTTGATCCGCCCCTAAGTGCGGCGTCTCCCATGGTCCCCGCGCTTATTGGGTCCGGGTCCCCATTCTCTCAGTCCGCGTTGGGCGTGGCCAAGCTGCCCAGACTGTCGATCTCGGCAATGCGCTGAAACTCGGTCAGGTATTCAGCCCGGTGAACCGAAAGCCAGCGGACTATGCGCGCGTTTGCCAGCAGCTTTCCGAGATAGCCCCGCGCGAAGGTCAAATGGAGGTTGTCGATGCCGTAGGTTTCCTCGACCGATTTGACCTGAGTTTGCAGAGCGGCAAGCTCACGCTCCATGCGGCTGATCTGCTGGCTGGTCGGGCCAGTCACGTCGGGCTTGCGCGCCTTCTTGCCTGCGGGAACCAGCTGCTCTTCGGTCGTCGCCGCGAGCAGCGCGCGTGCGAACATCAACGAGAAATTGTTCTGGCCGATCATCAGGTCGGCTGCCTCAATCTGCCGCAGCGCAGTCATGCGTCGCAGCAGATCGAAAACCTTCATCGAGCAATTGGTATCCTTGAGGGCATCGGCGGCCTCGGTGCAGATGCCATCGAGCAGGCGGAAGCGCGCGCGGATCGACTGCACTTCGAGACCGAGCGCATCGGCGATGACGGCTTCGGTCACCCCGCGCTCGATGGCGCGCACGATCATCCGATGTTCCTGAACCGGCGGGAGGCGGTTGACGCGCTTGTTGTAGGTGTAAGTCTCATCGTCATTGGCGACGAGGCACTCGACCGTCGTAATTTCGAGCTGGCGCAGGGCTTCGACCCGTAGATGTCCATCGAGCAGGAAATACTTGCCCGCGTTCTTGGGGTCCGGCGCGACAGCGGGAGCCTCGACAATCCCAATCGCCTTGATCGAACTGAGTATCTGAGCGAACTTTTTGCTCTCGCGCACGCCCTGCTGGAGTATCTTTAACGGAACGAGCTGATCGAGCGCGACGGTGACGGTCTCGCGTTCAAAGCCGAGCCGGACACGGTGATCCAAGCCGGGTTCCAATTCTGGTGTGTTGGGTTCGGACCAGTCAGTCATCGCTCTCACCTGCAATTCGCATGGCCAGCGCGCGCGGCATCGTCTCGAGCGCCTCGGCGCGTAGCAGGGTCAGAAATCCCTCGTCGTCCAGGAGATCCTTGATGGCCTCGACGATGAACAGCAGCCGGGTCTGTGTGAAATCGGACTTCTTGATGAGCAGGCGCTGCTTCTCCGATTCCCGCTGGTAAACCTGCATGAGGTCGCTCGCGGTCAACTTGCGATTTGCGGAACGCCGACCGAGCTTTCCTGCGGGCATGGACTTGTTGTGCCCGCGCATCCGCAGCTCGAGCAGCCGTCGCACCGAAGCCAGCTTCTTGCCGCGCAGCTTGCCCGTCTCATATGCATCGAGCAGCAGGTTCTGTGATTCCTCGGATTCCGCGCGGGAGATTTCCATCGCGAGGCTGATCGGGATAAGGCCCGTTTCCACCGCCGCAACGAGCCGCTCCTCGCCGCGCTCAAGCAGCGAGACGATCATGCTGACCCATGAACTGCTGACCCCGATTTTGTGGCCGATCTGGGTTTCATTATACCCGCGCCCGCGCAAAGCACCGATTTCGCGCATCACGTCGATCGGGCGCGGCGTACGGCGTGCGATGTTCTCGACCAGGCTCATCACCAGACAATCGCTCTCGCTCGCCTCGATGACGACTGCGGGAATTTCCGTCTGGCCCAGCATCTGAAATGCTTCGAGCCGGCCTTCGCCGCAGACGAGATCATAGCGAGGCCCGCCCGGACCCTGATGGCGGCTCACGGTGATCGGCCGCTTCAATCCGATCGACTCGATGTTGTTCACGATCTCACGGTGCTGGCGCTTGTTGCGCGAGCGTGGATTGAGCACCGTAATCTTGGAGACCGGGATCATCTCGATCTGCTGGGGGCGCACGACGGGCATTAGGCAGCCTCCGGAATGGCGACGGGCGCCGTGATGTCATAGAAGAAGTCGAGCGTGTCGAAGCGATAGGCGTCGAGGTGCAGGTCGTTGTCCTCGGCGAGCCGCAGCCGTTCGCTTGCGACGTCGATCCTCGGAAACAGATAGTAGTCGAACGGCGCGCGGTTGTGCATGTCCATGCGCACGACGACGGTGATGTCTGCGAGGTGGCTGGTGTCAAAGCGGATCTTCCAGCGCAGGAGGCCGGTGGGTGTTGGTGTGCAGCGCACCAGAACAACGGCGAGGCTGAACTCGCCATTCACGCAGATGCTGTCGCTGGCGAGGTCCTGCCAGGCATCGCTCCCCTGGGACTGAAGGCCACTCAATATGTCCCGGACGATGTCTGGGTGCAGGCGGCGCAGCGCCTTGTTAATGGCAACGTAGCGGTAATCACGCTCCGGCGAAAAGCCCACCAAGCTGTAAGCGCGCAGGAGACTGCCAAATCGCGAGCCGAAGGCGCTGCTCGACGGCAATCCCTCGCATTCGTCGATGATGATGCCGGACAGCAGGCCCTTGCTGGCGTAGAGGCCTCGCAGAGCTTCCAGCATTTCCTCGTCGGACAAGCGGAACGAGCGGGCAGCGATGATCGAATGGGCCGCCTCGAACAGCTCCCGCTCAACGATCCCCTCGAATGCGCCCTGTGACCTGATCCACATGTCCGGGGCATTGCGAACACGCTTCTTCTTCAGCTTGAACGAGCGGCGATTCCAGACATTGTCGCCGACATATTTTTCATTGATCAGAAGCTGGTGGACGGTGCCGCGTGTCCACGGGCGTTCGAGGTCGGAGAGGATGCCCCGGGCGTTGAGATCCTCGGCGATCTCGTGTTCGGTCTGGCCGTCGTGAACGAAAGCCCGGTATATCTCGTGCACGACGCCAATCTCTTCTGGCGGTCCGGGTGTCAGGATGACGCGGTCGGTCTGGAGACTCTTTTGCTCGCCGCGGCCGAGCACCGCCTTGGTGTTGCCGTGCTCATCAATGAGCGTCCGGCGCAGGCCGAAACCGGCGGGACCGCCCTGGCGGTAGCCTTTCTCGATGAGCCGCCCCTGGCCGGCAAAAACCTTGACCGAAAGCTCGCGACTGTATTCGCCAGCCATGGCGCGCTTGAAGCCCTTGAACATGGTGCTCATCGGCGAGCCATCATTCTCGAACTGTTCGGCGCAATAGGTGATCTGAATTCCGGACCGGCGACAGATGTATTCGTAGTAGGCGCTCTCGTCCGCGTCCTGGAAACGGCCCCAGCGGCTGACATCATAAACTAGGATCATCTCGAAGTCGGCGGCGCCGGATTCGACGTCGGCGATCAGTCGCTGCAGTGAGGCGCGCCCATCGATCGACAGGCCGCTTTTGCCGTCGTCGGCATAGGTGCGGACAATTTCGATGCCCCGAGACGCCGCATAGTGGCGGATCGCGTCGGCCTGATTTTCAGTCGAGTATTTCTGATGATCGGTGGACATCCGAACATATTCGGCCGCCCGCACGGTGGGCCGCTGTTCGGCGTCGCTTGGCGCGTCCTCTTGATCCCAACCCGCCAATGCGCGCCCCTTTCGAAATCCGGACTGCAGTGGCCAGGTCGGCCAACCGCTGCAGCGCGAAACACGGACATCTCCGGCATTCCCGCACTCTCAACAGTATATGTGGGAAAGGACCGGAAGATGTTGCCGAAAAAGGGCAGGAAGTTGCCAGCTTGGGAAGGCGCACTCGCCAGCCGTCAGGCCTATGCCGAAGTCATCGCGAATCTGCTGCGCAAGGAACATGGCGATACGCATCGCGCGGTAAAGCAACTGATGCGTCTGACCCATGCCAGCGAGCGATCCGCCAAGCACTGGATGGCCGCGCAACATGGGCCAGACACGGTCTTCTTCTTGCGTTTGGTTGCGACGTCTCCGGTTATCCGGGCGTTTGTCCTGGGCATCATCGAGAGTCAGCAATCAGCCTTGTCGGAGGCTGCCATAGTAGGGCCAGGCAGAGCGTCTTTCGGGCACGGGCACCGGGAAGAAATGGCTACGGGCAGATATTGGCCGAATTCTGACCCTATAAATGGCCCTGAAAGTGGCCCTGTAAATGACCCAATAACGGACGGGCTCAATGAGCGTCAGCGCTGGATACTCGACCGAGTCGCGCGCGGTTTATCGACGAGGGCGCGCGATGTTGCCGCGCATTGGCGGGTGAGCATCAAGTCCGCGCGGCGCGATATTGCAGGACTGTGCGCCTGCAATCTTCTGCACTTTGTCGGTGCCCGGAAAAATGGACGCTATCACCTCGTTCGCGCGTGAACGCCGATGATGGCGGCAGGACCATGCCTCGCGCACGGAAGGCATTGATAGATCGCTGTCCTTCCGGTGGGTCTGTAGTTAAGATCCATGCCATGAAACGTGACATGGATCTGGTTCGCAACCTACTGCTGGAGATCGAGGACGGTCGGCGGGCGTTCGAATTGATGACTCCGGAGATCGCCGAGATACTGGGCGAAGATGGTGCAGGCAAAATGCCGCGCGAGCAGGCTGAGCTGATCGAATACCATCTGGCTCTGCTTGGCGAGGCGGGTCTCATCACGATCCAGGCGAAGCTGTCCGGTGCGGTCTGGCAAATCGGTCAGATTACCTGGGCCGGCCACGACTTCCTCGACACCATCCGCGACCCCGCCATCTGGCGCGAGACAAAGGCCGGGGCCAAACAGGCCGGCGGTTTCAGCCTCGACCTCCTGAAGGCGCTCGCCAAAGGGCTGATCAAGAAGAAGATCGAGCAGCACACCGGCGTTGAGCTGGACCTCTGATCTTCAATGGAAATTGCGTGATTATAGCCTGATCCGTCCCTCGTGTCGGTCGGCTCCGCGCGGTCCGGCCAGTAGCGGCACCCGCTCGCGGGGATCATCGGTGACCCCAAAGCGCGCGCCATCACCGCGACCTCCTGCCCGCGGGAAGTCGCCTTCACGCGCCTCGATCTCGTTGAGATGTGTGCTGCAACGCTTGAGCCGCGTTGGCGTCAGGCTGCGGCTGCGGCACTATGGACGCCCTTCTGCCCGGTCGAAGGGAGACGACCGCTTGCACTTTCCCGCGAGGCGAGCCTGCGCAGGTTGCGGAGGGTTTCCAGTTCCTCCGGATGGCGGTCCAGAATCTCGATCAAGCCCACTGCGGCTTCGCTGGGCGGTGTGGCTCCGCTTTCATACTTCTGGAATGCGCGCCGTCCGCCACCAATAATCCGGCCCGCCTCTTCCTGGGTGAGGCCAAGCTTCTTTCGCACAGCCTTGACGCGCGCGGCATAAGCCGTGCGCAGCTCGAGATAGGCCTGATCCAGAGCTTGCAGCTCCGCCCCCGAATGGATGGAATCACCATCGTCTTCGGGATACCAGCCCGGCACCTCGACCTCGCGCGACATCGACCCAACGCTGACCGTCTGCAAACGAGCGTCGCGGCGGAGGACCTGGCCGGTCTCGGGATGAATCCGTGTCTGCGTCACCTTCAAACCTCCTTGAACGACGTCAGCACGACATCGATCAGCGTCTCGCCGGCAAACTTCAGATAGAGATACAGACCGTCGCACGGGATTCGGTAGCTGTCGTGCCAAACCTTCGAGTTCACCGGATTGTGAGCCGTCTCCGACTTCACAAAGTCCCCGGGTTCAAGGGCCTGTACAACCGCCACCACATCTCCGAGCGAGTAGCCCAAGGCTTGAGCGCTACGCGTTGCCGTCCGCGTGATCTCCAAGCTTGCCACATCATAAAACTTCGCCTGCACGGCGGAGAGATTGTGGTGCGGGACTCTCTTTCTCGCCATTCAATATACACCTTGGAGGTTAATTTTCAACAGTGGGATTGCGGACACAATTCCACTCGGCATGACCCAGGCCGGTAGAGCAAAGGTCACGCGGCTTGCTGCATGGTTTGCAGTCGCGCCGCTCCGACCTCCAACAACCGAGCGATCTCATCCGAAGTCCGTTGGACCGCCAGCTTCAGCGCCTCATCGATATGGATGTAATCCTGCGTCACGTTCTGGGAGGCGTGCCCGAGCATGGCGCGGATCGTAAGTTCGGAAAAACCGAGTTCGCCCGCGATGCTCCCGAACGTATGCCGCAGTGTGTGGGGTGTGACCCCCGAGATCCCGGCGAGTTTGCAGACGCGGTCCAGACAGGAGCTTACAGCGGTGTAGGGGCCGGACCCAGCTTCAGACGGGAATACGTGAGGGTTTCCGACGATTTCCGCCTGACTCTGGATTACTTTGAGCGCTGCGGGCCCAATTGCGCGGACCTGCGCGCCGCCCTTGGTGTCAGGGAAACTGACAAATCCGCCCGTAGCATTGACCCAGGCACTCTGCATGGCTTGCGCCTCTTCCCGGCGATAACCGGTCAGAAGGAGCGTTTGTAGGACGCCCAGCGCAACAGGATTCTCATGATTTTGCTCGGCATAGGCAATCGCCTTCCCGAGCATCTCGATCTCGGCAACACTCAATCGCCGGGTTCGCTTCTTGCTAGCCAGTTTCTTGGCGCCTTGGGTGGGATGGTTGGCCAGCAATCCCTTGTGCTTGGCGTGGCCGATGATTGCCTGAATTGTGCCAAGGCACCGCGAGGCGACACCAGCTCCGCCGGTCGCCTTTCCGCCACGTCCACCAGTGCGAGCTTTGGCCGTTTTCCCATTTTTCACGTCGGATTGCATCTGCTCGACATCGGCGATGCTCAACTGCGCGACCACGCGCTTGCCGAGAAGGGGGATGATGTGCGTCTTGATCCGGCTTTCATCCATATCAAGCGAGGACGCCTTAATCGGCCGGTTCAGCCTTCCAAGGATGTTCCCAGCACGCGCCTCGATCAGATACCAATCGCACATCTCAGCGACCGTCATACCTTTGCGTGCCCGGCGATTCTCGTCGGCGGGATCTTCGCCTTGGATAACAGAAGCGAGGTGCAGCTTCGCCTGATCGCGAGCCTGATCAACCGTCAGTATGCCATATCGGCCAATATTGATTCGGCGCTGGATGCCCTCTGGATTCCGATATTGCAGGATAAAGGTCTTTGTACCCGAAGGCAGGATGCGTGCGCCGAAGCCCCGGACTTCCGTATCCCAGAGCACGGCTTGCCCTTTGGCGGGAGGGAGCAGCCCATCTACGCTGCGTTTGGTTAGTTTGACCGTGGGCATGAATTTCCCCCATTTGGTGACAAAATCTCTTGCCGAGCATTTTGTCACCATATTGTCACCAGACGCAAGCCCATTTTAGGCTATGTGATCGCGCTTCGGAAAAGATGAGTTGAGCTATATCGCTGGATTTGCGTACTCAATACAAGTCAGCCGCGCTCAGGAAAAGCCAGTCGGTCTTCTTGCCAAGGTTGGGGTCGAGGGTTCGAATCCCTTCGCCCGCTCCAAGTTTTTCAAGGGTTTAAGCGCCATCTGGCGGACCCCGCAGAAAAACGCCCCACCACATCCCCACTCGACAGCTTTGAAATCCCCACCCGGGTCTCCACTGGCGCGCTTTGCTGTTCGCTCCCGTCGGGGAGGGGGGCCTTGCCGTTTCTGCCTGATCACATGAGGGGGTGCCCCGGTGGGGGGTGGGGTAAAATCGCATCTACCCCGCGTTGTTAGAAAAGCGGCCTCGTGTCCGACGGAAAATTTTCAAAAAAATTGGCCGGAGCGTCAGCTCAAGACGCCACCTCGCGCCAGCGTTGCGTCCGCAGGACGGTTGCTTACGACCAAGCCTGCGCCAGAGATCGTTACCGAATGGACCAGACCCGCAGAGGCTAGATGCAGTAGCCGTCACGCAACGGCGTAGAGCGGGACTGGTCATCCCGGGGGCATCGTTTCCTAAAATACGTCGATACGCTGTATCGCATTGGCGCGCTTACGAGCGTTCACGCGCCGCGGGACGAACGAGAAAGTCCGTGCTCGGATCAGGTCGATTTGAGCTCCAACCCGCTCTGCGAATCTTCGCTTTCCAACCCTACCGAACGCATCTGCATGGCCATGCGCTGCCTGTCCATGCACGCCATCGATCCGAAATCGAGCAACGCGATGATTATTTCGCTATCATAACAACGGGCGAAATTGGGCATTTTCAACGTCGGAGACGGCCGCCAATCCAAATATCCTTGACAGATCGTCAACGCGAGCGTTGACAGTAGGAAAGATCGTTCCAAGGAGAGATGTGTCGTGAGTGGAGTTGAGACAAAGCCGGATTATGATGCGATCGTCATCGGTGCGGGTGTCACCGGCATGAACCAGACCTATCTTCTCGGCCGGGAAGGCATGCGGGTTCTGGGCATCGAGGCGGGCGAGGATGTCGGCGGAACTTGGTACTGGAACCGCTATCCCGGCTGCCGGCTCGATACCGAAAGCTACACCTATGGCTATTTCGCGCTGAGCGGCATCATTCCCGAATGGGAATGGAGCGAAACCTTCGCCGGGCAGCCCGAGATGCTGCGCTATGCCAAGTACGCCGCCGACAAAATGGATGTCCGTCGCCACTACAGGTTCCGCACCAAGGTTGAGTCCGCCCATTATGACGACCTCGCCAATGTCTGGAAGGTCGGCCTGGACAGCGGCGAGCAGCTGACCTGTCGCTTCCTGATATCGGCGACCGGCCCGCTATCCGCCTCGCGGATGCCGGACTATGCGGGGATCGAGGACTTCAAGGGAGAGGCCTTTCACACGTCCCGCTGGCCGACCGACGAACAGGGCAATCCTCAGTCGATCGATTTCACGGGCAAGCGCGTGGGCGTCATCGGCACCGGCGCGACCGGCGTGCAGATCATTCCGATCGCCGCGCAGACAGCCAAGGATCTCTATGTTTTCCAGCGCACGCCGAACTGGTGTACGCCGCTCGGCAACATGCCGATCGAAAAGGACGAGATGGATCTCATCCGCAAGCGCTATCCCACGATCCTGGAATATGTAAAATCGACGCCGACGGCGTTTCCCTATCATCGCGATACGCGCAAAGGCACCGAGGTTTCGGAGCCGGAGCGCGAGGCATTTTTCGAGCAGCTCTATAATCAGCCAGGCTATGGCATCTGGCTCAGCGGCTTTCGCGATCTCCTGCTGAACAAGGAGTCGAACAAATTCCTCGCCGATTTCATCGCGAAGAAAATCCGCCAGCGTGTGACCGACCCGGCGGTCGCGGAGAAACTGATTCCGACGGACCACCCGTTCGGTGCGAAGCGGGTGCCGATGGAAACCAACTATTATGAAGCCTATAACCAGGCCAATGTCCATCTGGTCGATATCAAGGACGCGCCGATCCAGCATTTCACATCCGACGGGATAGTGACTGCGGACGGCGTCTATGATCTCGACGTTATAATCTTCGCAACAGGATTCGACGCCGTCACCGGCTCGCTCGATCGCATAGACATCACGGGCAAGAACGGTCAGCGCCTCAAGGATGCCTGGGCCGACGGACCTTCGACGTTCCTGGGACTCCAGGCGCGCGGCTTTCCCAATTTCTTCACGCTGGTCGGCCCGCACAATGGATCGGCTTTCTGCAATGTAGGCGTGTGCGGCGGCCTGCAGGGCGAGTGGGTCACCCGCATGATCACCTATATGCGGGATCGCGATCTGACCTTCTCGGAAGCCAGCGAAGCCGCAGAAGCGCAATGGACCGAGGCCGTCTATGCCGATTTTGCAAGGACGCTCATGGCCGACGCCAATGCATGGTGGGTCAAGACGACGACGAAGCCGGATGGCAGCATCGTACGGCGTACCCTCGTCTATGTCGGCGGCGGCCCCGAATATCGCAAGCGTTGCGAGGAAGTGGCCTATTCCGACTATGCGGGCTTCGAACTCGCATAGACCGTTCGCCGCAGGTTTGCATCGGTCGTCTTTGCCGGACAACGATGAAACGCGCGAAATGGATGCAAGGTCGGGCGAGCACGGCATCCTTGTCGACTTCCGCTACAAAACGACAGTTCGCGCACCTAACAATCTTACCCAAATAGATGAGGAAGCCATGAAACCAGTCTATATCCTCTCCGGCGTTCGCACGGCCATCGGCGACTTCGGGGGAAGCCTGCGCGATTTCCCTCCGGCCAAGCTTGGTGCTGCCGTCATTGCCGAAGCCATTGCGCGCGCAGGGATCGCCGCCGACCAGATCGGGCATGTGGTCATGGGCAATGTTATTCCCAGCGAGCCCAAGGATGCCTATCTCGCCCGTGTGGCGGGGGTTGAGGCCGGCATCCCGATCGATGCCCCTGCTCTTACGCTCAACCGGTTATGCGGATCGGGCCTGCAGGCGATCATATCAGCCGCGCAGATGATCGCGCTCGATGAATGTGCCGTCGCTGTCGCAGGTGGCGCGGAATCCATGACGCGCTCTCCCCATATCGTCTCTGCGGCTCGATTTGGCCAGAAGATGGGCGACATCAAGATGGTCGATGCGCTGCTCGCAGTGCTGAGCGACCCTTTCGAGGGCATGCATATGGGGATCACGGCCGAGAATGTCGCGTCCGACCATGGCATTTCGCGCGAAGAACAGGACGCACTCGCAGCCTTAAGCCATAGCCGGGCGGCGCGGGCGCAGCAGGAGGGGCGCTTCGCCTCCCAGATTCTGCCGATCGAGGTCAAGGATCGGAAGGGCACCAAGCTGTTCGATACCGACGAACATGTCCGTGCCGACGTGTCGGTCGCCGGCCTGTCGGGTCTGAAGCCGGTGTTCAAGAAGGACGGCACTGTGACGGCCGGCAATGCCTCGGGGATCAACGACGGCGCGGCCGCGATCGTCCTGGCGTCGCAGGCGGCCGTCGATCGCGATGGACTCAAGCCGCTCGCGCGGATCATCAGCTGGGGCCATGCCGGTGTGCAACCCGACCGGATGGGCATCGGTCCCGTCAAGGCGGTCCCCATAGCGCTCGAACGGGCGGGCGTCGCGCTTGAACAGATCGACGTCATCGAATCCAACGAAGCCTTTGCAGCTCAGGCTTGCGCCGTTGCCAAGGTGCTGGGGTTCGATCCGGAGAAGGTCAATCCCAACGGCTCGGGGGTAGCGCTCGGCCACCCGGTCGGTGCGACCGGCGCGATTCTGACCGTCAAGGCGATCTACGAGCTTGAGCGGATCGGCGGGCGGTACGGTCTCATCACCATGTGCATTGGCGGCGGGCAGGGCATCGCCATGGTCGTGGAGCGTGTCGGAGGCGCTGAATGAAGAAGCTCTATCCCGACACAGCATCGGCGCTCGAGGGCATCTTGCGGACCGGCCCGTCGCCCCCGGATGCGCGCGCGATCAGCGTACGGGCGGTGAACTATGCGGCGGACGGTCTGTCGATGCGCGGACATCTCGCCATACCCGCTGACGCAGGGCCTCGCCCTGGCGTCCTCGTCTTTCCCGAGGGCTATGGTCTAAGCGACCAGGCCATCCTGCGCGCCGAACGGATCGCATCCGAGTTTGGGTATGTCGCGCTGGCCTGCGATCTCCATGGCGAGGCGCGCGAACTGGGCGGACTTGAGGAGGTTCTACAGAAGCTCGAACCCTTGCAGAAAAGCAGTGCCTGCGTCCGCGGCCGCGTGGTGCCAGCCTATGACGCGCTGCTTGCGCAACCGGAGGTCGATCCGGCGAAGGTCGGGGCGATCGGCTTCTGCTTTGGCGGTACGATGGCCCTCGAACTGGCTCTTACGGGCCGCGATATCGGAGCAGTCGTGGGCTTTCACAGCGGTCTGGCGCTGACTGCGCCACAGGATGCGCCGAACATCAAGGCAGCAATCCTGCTGCTGCTGGGTGCGGACGATCCCTCCATCGACGCAGAACAGCGGCTGCTTTTCGAGCAGACGATGCGGGAAGCTAAGGTCCGCTGGGAGATGCATGTCTATGGCGGGGTCCGCCACAGCTTCACCAATCCCAGGGCGCATGAGCGCGGCCTTCCCGACTGGCTTCGCTACGATCCCGTCGCCGATCGTCGCTCCTGGAATGCCATGCGTGCGTTTCTGGATGAAATCTGGGCAGCGCCTGACGGCGGGACGACGGCGACAATCGTCATGCCCTGATGCGAGCCGGCGTGCCAAGTCCAGCGGACTGGCACACCTGCGCTACACTTTAGGATTTGCGCGGGAAATCCGAGGTTGCAGCTTCGGCTCCCGGCCAGCGCACTGGTGTCGTCGAGGCGAACGCCGCGCCGACCTCATCCCACGGCGCGATATGAACCGCGCGCATGTCGCGCGAGGCGAAACGCCAGACCTCGCCGTCCCGGACATAGCTGTCGACATAACGGACGGCACCGACGACGCTGGTGCCACCGACAACCAGTTCCAGATGCGCGCCGACAAGGCCGGTAGCCCGATCGTCGGACTCGAACCGGCACTGGACATAATGGGGGGTGTGCACCGTCAGCCCCATATAGGAACGGGCCGTCTTTATGAATTCGACGATGGCATCGCGACCGGTCGCATTGAGAACGCCCGACGAACTGAATGTGGCGTCGGGGGTGAAGCTGGCTGCCACGCCGTCGGAATCGTCATCGTCGGACGCCAGGAAATAGGAGACGACGAGATCAGAGATCGCATTGCGATCCTCCAGCCGGCGAATGCGTTGCTCCAGGTCCATTTCTCTCTCCTTCTATCGCGGCGCCATTCTGATCGCGCCGTCGAGCCTGATGACTTCGCCATTGAGCATGGGGTTGCCGATGATGGCTTCCACCAGTTGAGCATATTCTTCCGGGTGCCCCAAGCGGCTGGGGTGGGGAACCTGTTGCCTAAGCGAATCCTGCGCCGGCTGGGGCAATCCCATCAGCATAGGCGTCAGGAAGATGCCCGGTGCGACCGTCATGACCCGGATCTTGTGCTGCGCCAGATCGCGCGCGACCGGCAGCGTCATGCCCACGACGCCGCCCTTGGATGCGGCGTAGGCCGCCTGGCCCATCTGCCCGTCATAGGCAGCGACACTTGCGGTGTTGACGATGACCCCACGTTCCTCGCCGACAGGCTCAGCAGCGGCCAGAAGAGCGGCGAACTGGGCGATGACGTTGAAGCTCCCGATGAGATTGATTTCGACGGCGCGGCGGAAGCTATCGAGCGGATGCGGCACATTCTCGCGGCCGACCGTCTTGATCGCAGGCGCGACGCCTGCGCAGTTCACCAGGATGCGCGCCGTGCCGTGCGCCTGTGCTGCGGCTTCCAGCCCATCCTTCACGCTCTGCGCATCGGCGACATCGACCCGGAAGAACGCGCCGCCCAGTTCCTGGGCCTTCTTGTTCCCCTGCTCTTCGTTGACATCGAAGATCGCGACCCGCGCGCCGTGCGCGGCAAGCATGGAGGCTGTCGCACCACCCAGGCCCGATGCGCCTCCCGTAACGATTGCTGCGACATCGCGCATGTCCATCGGTGTCTCCTTGAAAGTTGAATGCGCAAGGCGGCTCTCGCCCGGCAGGTTCATGATCTATTGCGCGCGGGCTCCGAGACCTGCGCCAACGCGGGTGGCTGCATCGATCAGATGCGCGATATAGATATCGATGCCACCTTCTGGCGGCTTGGGGAAACCATAGAGGGTCAGCGCCATGGCGATGGCACCGTCAGCGCCGAAAACCGGCACCGAGACGACCCGCGCCTGTCCCTTGGTCGCATCGGTCCATTCGGCAGGATCATAGGTCAGGTCCGAAATCAGTTCCTCCAGCGCCTCGACCGCGATCTCATCGTCACCTGTGGCGGCCAGCTGGGCAGAGAAGATGCGCTGGGCTTCACTTATTAGGCCGACCGAAAAGCCGCGCTCGCGCACTGTGGCAAGGACGGTGGCAGCAGCTTCGCGAACCTTAGCATCGTGGCGGCCAAGCCAGGTGCCGGCTTCCTGATCGGAGAGCCAAGCTGCGAACACCGACCCGGTCGGCAGGCGGAACGGCAATCTCTGCCCGACGAGCGTTGCGATGCCCGGCAGATTGCCCTGTCCGGCACTGGCCGCCACGATCAGCTCCTCCCCGGCCCGGACGGTGGCGATGCAGCGTCCACCGGTTTCGGCGGCAAGGCGCTCCAGTTCGGCCCGCGCCCGATCCACCTGCCGAAGCTGGGCAAGTGACAGGCCCGGCGCTTCGCTCGCGACGAGCGCGCCAGGGGCGAACTGGCCGTAACCACCCTGAAAGAAGAGAAGCGGAAGGCCCCCGCCAGCAATGTCGAGCGCGACAATTTCGCCTGTGACCATCTCATGGTCACCTGCATCGGTGATCGCGTGGCGTCGGCATTCGATCCAGGCGACCACATCCTCAAGCACGGGACAGCCCCGCTCTGAAATCCGGTGGGGCACCCCGGCAAATTTTTCGGGGTCCTTGGACGCCAGTTGGCGACAGACAGGCTCCTGCTGTGCGCCCAGGATATTCACGCAAAAATGCTCGCAGTCGCGCAGCTTGGCCCAACTGCTCGATCCGCGATCCGGAAAGAAGGCGACAAGCGCTGGGTTCAGTGAGACCGACGTGAAGGAACCCACGACCATCGACACCGGCACGCCATCGGCTGCCGTTGCGCTGATAACGCAGACCCCAGTCGGATATTGCCCGAGAACCTGACGATACCATTTCGGATCGATGGAAAGGACTTGCGGGGAAGATAGCACGGGGCGCCTCTTTCAGTCTGGCGTTCAGCCGGAACCGTTCGCAGGATCGACGACAAAGCCGACCTTCAATGTGACTTGGAAATGCTGGATCTGACCGTCTTCGATATGTCCGCGGGTCTGGACCAGCTCGAACCACCGCAGGCCATGCAGTGTCTCGCTGGCGCGGGCGATGGCGGTCTTGATCGCGTCGTCCACGCTTGACGTGGAGGAGCCGACGATCTCGATTATCCGATAGACATGATCACTCATTTCCTGGCTCCTCCTTGGTGCTATCAGCGTCCGGTCCAGACCGGCTTGCGCCGTTCGCCGGCGGCCTGTTCGCCTTCGCGCTTGTCCGCGCTTGCGGCATATTGCTCGATTTCCTCGAACTTCGTCATGAGGGCGACCTCGAGTGGGTAGCCGAGCCGATCAAGAGCGGCGACCTTCGCAGCCTGGTTGGCCAGCGGCGAAGCGCCATTGATCTTGTCCGCCCATTTCTGGGCCGTGGCCGCAAGATCGGCATAGGGCACGACCTCGTTTACGAGCCCATAGCGCTCTGCTGCTTCCGCTTTGATGCGATCGCCGGTCAGGATCATGGCCATCGCGATGTGATGGGGAAGCTGACGCACGGCCCGATGGACGACGCCGCATTCGCCGATGATACCGACCTTGGTTTCGGGCAGGCCGAACTGGGCGGTGTCGGCGGCAACGATGATGTCGGCGCACATGGCAAGTTCGAAACCGCCGCCGACGCAGAAACCCTGAACCGCAGCAATGAGCGGCTTCTTGAGTTTTACGAGCGGGCCGCCGATGCCGGTCAGGCCACCAGCCAGCGCCATGCGCGTCTTGCGTTCGGCGCCGCCGGAAACGTCCGCGCCAATGCAAAAGCCTTTCTCGCCTTCAGCCGAAAGAATGACGCTCCAGATATCGGGGTCGACATTGATGTCGGTCCAGGCCGCGAGCAGCAGGTCGTCCATTTCCTGCGTGATCGCGTTGAGGCCTTGCGGACGATTGAGCTTCACATGCGCGGTGTGACCGTCTTTCGTAAATATGATGTCAGACATTCATGACTCCTTTGGCGCGACCAGCGGGCTCGTCGGCGCGACCTTATATTCCTGGATGACCGCCTTGAGACCCTTGTCTTTCATGCGGGCGCGTATCTCGAGGACGGCGGGGGCGAGGTGCAGTAGCGCGTCGATTTCGGCGATGCCTGACAGCGCCTGACGGAAGCCCTGGGCTTCGGCCGCACGATTGATCGAAAGCTTCTTCAGCCTGAGCACTTCAGGCGGCGTGAGCGCAATGCGCTGCGCAAGCGAGCGCACGCAGGCGATGAGGTCGTCGGCCGGTACGCAGTGATTGGCCCAGCCCCATTGGACGGCCGTAGGACCATCGATCCAGTTGCCCGGCACGAAGGCGAATTCCTTCGCCCGCTTGTGCCCGACGAGCGAAACCCAGGCCGGGGCGATGAAGCCGCCACCGATAGGAATGGTCGGTTCGCCGATCTTCACATTGTCGGCGACCACGGTGATGTCGGTGAACACGCACATCTGCGCGGCGGCGGCCATGCAATAGCCATGGACCGCCGCGATGACGGGCTTTGGATGGTCCCACATCTGCAACCAGCGCGCGACATTGGCTTCGAGACGGTCACGGTCGGCCATGGGATCGGCCGGGCCATTGTCGCCACCGCCATAACCTCCCAAATCGATGCCCGAACAGAAGCCCCGACCTTCGCCCCGGATGGCGATGACCGGACCGCCCTCATGCTTGAGCGTTTCAAGCGCATGGCCGAACTCGTCGAGCAATTGCGGAGATAAGGCGTTGGCGGCCTCGGGTCGATCGAGCACGATCCAGCTCAACGCCTTCTCATGCTCTATCCTGATGGCTTCATAGGGAGGCATGGAGCGATTACTCCAGCCGACCGATGGGATTGGAAGCCTTGACGTGATAATCGGTGGTCATGGTCGTGCGCAGCTCGCGGCGCTTGAACTTCCACTGCCCGTCGACCTTGACGACGCGATCGAAATACTGGCCGTAGAGAATGCCGTCGGGACGGTCCTTGGTGTAGCGATGGACGGCCAGAACGATGGAGCGGACATCCGCTTCGGTCTCGCTGATAAAGTCGACGACAGCATTGGAATTATGGTGGCTGGTGCCCTTGAAGAAGGTGCCGATACCGTCGAGCGTCTTCTTATACGCTTCGATGCCGACCGCGCCGAAATTGGGGGCGTAGCTGACCTCACAGTCATCCACGAAGAGCGTCGCCATGTTCACCGGATCGTTCATGTCGAGATAGTAGGAATATTGGAACATCATCCGTTCGATCGCCTGCTGCTCCAAAAGCTGCGAGATCTGGCTGTCTGTCATCTTTGATCATTCTCCTTTGGGGGCAGAAGTCTCTCCCGCTCGCCCCTTCGCCGAGCGGGAGAGTAAGCGTCAGCGGAACTTGACGCTCAAGGTTGCGCCATAGGTCGCCGGGCGGGCCGGCCAGCGCGTCACAGTGTCGAAGAAAAAGGCGACGTTGTCCCAATAGTAGCTGTTGGTCACGTTCTTGCCCCAGACTTGGAACGACCAGCGGTCATCCTGAGACTTGATGCCTGCGCGCAGATCGAGCGTGCCATAGTCCTTGATTTCGAACAGGTTGGATGCACCGATGAACGCATTGGTCTGGCTACGATAGTTGAGGTCGGCTCCGCCAAAACCGTTGACGTTGTCATTGAGCGGGAAATCGACGCTGAAACCCGTGCCGATCTGATATTTTGGCGTGTAGGGCAGTGCGGCACCGTCGAAATTTTGTCCGACTGCTAGCGTCTCCGGGTTGAGACCGGTATAACGCTTCACCTTGGCATCGAGATAGGTGAAGTTGGCATAGGCGGTGAACCAGTCTGCGGGATTGGCCGTCAGTTCCAGTTCGAGACCCTTCACGTTCGACTTTGGCACGTTCACCAGAACGTCGAGCGGACCGAAATTGGGATCGAGCAGCTTCGATCGGATCTGGCGGTTGCGATAGTCATAATAGAAGATCGCGCCGTTGGCCTGGAGCGTCCGGTCGATCAGCGATAGTTTGAAGCCCGCTTCATAGGATTGCAGAGACTCCTGACGCACTGGCTGGCTCTGCTGGGTCGTAGAGGCTGCGACCGACGGGAAGCTACCCGCCTTGTAGCCCTTGGCGACGTTCGCATAGAGCAGGATGCCCGGACGCGGCTTGTAATCGATACCCGCGCGCCAGGACACGTTGTCCTCGTTCAGCTTGCCCACGAACTGGCCGGGCAGGAATGTGGGGGATTCGCCCAACAAGCCGGTATTGTCGATAGTCAGGCAGCCCAAGGTCTGTTCCGGCGTCACGGTGATGGGCGGAAGGCCATTTTGCGAACGGAGCAGATTGGCAAAGAAGGTATAGAGCGGCGCGAACGGCACGTTCGAGCCTTCCGCCGCAATGCCGAAAAAGCAACTGTCCGCCTCGCGTTTCGACTTGGTGTAGCGGACACCACCCTTGAAGGTCAGATTGCCGACGTCATATTCCGCGTTGGCGAAGGCTGCGTAGTTCTTCATATTCTGGTTGGCGCGGAAGCCCGACCGGAAGATACCGCCGAATGCTGCGGTGCCGGTGTTGATCGTGGAATCGCGATAGTCCAGTTCCGAACTGTCTTTCGCACGATCGTCGGAATAGTTCAGGCCCACGATGTAACGGAAGGGACCGCCGCCGCCATTGGCGATGCGCAGTTCCTGTGAAAAGCTCTTGATGCCGCCGCCGAAGAAACGGAAATCCGCATTGTTGAGCGTAGTGCCGTCACCATCGAACGCCATGTTCTGCTTATAGTCGACATAGGATGTCAGCGAGGTCACCGACAGATCGTCCGTCAGGTCATAGTCGATCCGGCCGATCGCCTGCCACATGCTATTGTCGAGATAGGGATCGATATTCGTCGAGAAATCGGCCGATCGCGCATTTTGCGGTGCCAGCGGATAGTTTGTAACCGGGTTGCCAGGGCCTGGATTGCGGATGCCGATCAACTGCAATGCTGGCGGCTTGCCCTTCTCGAGCCATCCGTTGACGTTGAGGTTGACCCGAAGGCGATCGGTCGGTTCCCAAGCGAGAATGATGCGGCCGGCATAATTTTCGCTGCCGCCGGTCTTCGCGTCGGTGGTGTAGCTCTTCTGCCAGTCGTCCGAATGCGATGCCTTGCCCGAAATGCGCACACCCAACGTTTCGGAAATCGGTCCGCTCACATAGGCTTCGCCGTCGATGGCGTTGAAGCGGCCATAGCTGAGAGTGCCGCCGGCTTCGAATGTCTTGGTCGGCTTGGCAGCGATGAAGTTGATCGCGCCGCCGGTTGCATTGTTGCCGAACAAGGTGCCCTGCGGCCCTTTGAGCACTTCGAGGCGATCCAGGTCGAAGCCGACAAGCTTGGTCATCACTGGGAATGGAAGCGGCGCCTCGTCCAGATAGACACTGACGTCGGGATAGGAACCCAGCGTCGTATCGTTGAAGCCAACACCGCGCAATGTATAGACCGGCGTGTTGGACGCACTGTTGGAAAACACCAGGCCAGGAACGGCCGAGGCAATGTCCGTCAGGCTTGAAATCTGGCGATTCTGAAGCGCTTCGCCGCCGATTGCCGTGACGGCCAACCCGACATCGTTCAGGCGCTGCTCGCGCTTCTGGGCGGTAACTACGATGTCCGCCGCGCCACCGCGCGGAGCCGAACTAGTGGCCTGACCGGCCTCCTGCGCGCTTGCCATTCCGGCAGGCATTGTGGTGGCGACAAGTGCCGTCGATGCCAGAAGACTCATGCGGCGCAATCGCTTGGTAAATGCTTGGGTCAAGCTATCCTCCCTCTCCCATGGCCGTGTTAGGACCAGTTTACGTGGAGGACTCATCCGGCCCTACCATCGTCAACGCCAGAGTTGACACAAGCATATTCGGTCGTCAACACCAGAGTTGAAGAAGCGGAGAATAAATGATGACGCCGACGTCGGGAGTGGGGATTGAAGAGTTTTATGCGCTGGCCGAGGCAGCGGATGTGGGTGATGGGGACGCGCTCATCGCCGTCGATCGCGCGCTGATTCAGCTCGGTCTGGCCTGTGCGCTTCCGTCGCTGAACAAGGATGCCAGTCGGCATGCGATCGCCGAGGCTCTGGCGCTTGGCGCGTCACCGCAGCAGATACAGGAGATCGTCTCTGTGATAGCGGGCCTGGGTGTTCACTCGCTGATGCTGACGTCTAGCCTCATCACAGAAGCGGCCGGCTTGGCCGATGCCGACGGCGTTATCGTATTTACTCAGCAGGAACAGCAGATATGGGACGATCGGGTCGGAAACGATCCTTTCTGGCATCGCATGGAAGATGAACTGCCCGGCTTTCTGCGTTCCATGCTCAAATTGTCTCCGGCTCAGTTCGAAGCCTTTTTCGATTTCTGCGCCGTGCCGTGGCAAACACGGACCGTGTCCGCGCGGACGAAGGAATTGCTCGCCATGGCGAGCGATGCGATGCCCTCGCACCGGTTCATGCCCGGCTTCAAGCTGCATCTGGCGAACGCCATCAAAATGGGTGCGAGCCGCGCCGCGATCAAAGACTGTCTCGAACTTGCGGCAGGCGCTCCGTCGCATATCGGTGTCGCATGAAGCAAAAGCGGCATTCCGACCCGATGACCGGAATGCCGCCACGCCGCGTTAAGGTTCAGGCGTTGACGCCACGCCAGGCCAGCGTGCCACCGTCGATCACATAGGCAGCCCCCGTGATGAAGCTGGAATCGTCCGACGCCAGGAAGCATGCGAGCTTGGCGATCTCTTCGGGCCGACCGAGCCGCGGGATGAGATGCGCACCGGTCATCACCGAAAGAATGAGGTCTTTGTCGGGTGCGGCCTCATAATATTTCTGGACCATCGGCGTGTCGATCGCGCCGGGGCAATAGCAATTGCAGCGGATGCCATATTTGGCGAGATCGACTGCCGCAGCCTTGGTCAGCATCAAGACGCCGCCCTTCGTGGCGCAATAGGCGCCTGCCTGCGGATAGGACACGAAGGATCCTGTCGATGCGACGTTGACGATCGCTGGGCCACGTTTCGACGCTTTGAGATAGGGCGCTGCATATTTAATCGCCAGCCAGACGGCGCGCAAGTTGATCTCATAGACCTTGTCCCACACATCGTCGGGCAAGTCCTCGATCGAGGTCTGCGGGGTCAGGTCCGTCTCATGTACCGCTGCATTATTGTGCAGCACATCAATGCCGTCGAACAGTTCCGCCGCCTTCGCCGTCATCGCCTTGATCTGGCCCGGATCGCGCAGGTCGCATAAATGGGCAGCGGCAACGAACCCCTCGGCAGTGATTTGCGCCACGGTTTCCTCGACCGCCTCCGCGTTGATATCGACGGCGAAAACCTTGCCGCCCTGCCGCGCCATCTCGATTGCGCACGCGCGTCCCATTCCGCTGCCAGCGCCCGTGACGATGCAACTCTTACCGGCGACGCTGTTACCCATGTTCTCTTCCTTTGCTCGCTGGCGAGAGTTCCGGGTCGATGACTGCCTTGATGACCTTGCCCTGGTGGACGGCCTCCAGGGCCTTGTCGGCATCCTCAATGGCGTAGCGATGCGTCACCAGCGCAGCGAGCGGCACCTTGTCCTGCAACTGAGCAGCCAGGTGCATTGCGCCGTGATAATGTTTGGGTTTGGGAAAGGTCGCCCCGGCAATGGTGATATTCTTGGTCGTCATGTCGCGCGGTGAGATCGGCTGTGTGCCGATCGCGCCCCACAGGCCCAGAATGACGTAACGACCATGGATGCCGGTCAGGTCCACGCCTTCGGGGAAAGCCGGCAGGAAACCCGCAGCCTCGACGACAAGTGACGGCCCGGATGGACCTGCAATGTCGTATATTTGCCGACGCCGTTCTTCAGGCGAATCCGACAGCGAGACAGTCGCGGTGGCGCCAAGACTCCGCGCAACTTCTAACTTGCTGTCGACACCGTCGATGACGATCACGTCCCTGGCACCAGCCTGCCTGGCAACGAGAACGGCCGACAGGCCCACCGGGCCGGCACCCTGCACAACGACTGTTTCGCCGAGACGGACGGGTCCGCAGCGGTCGAAGCCGCGCAGGACTGTTGGCAGGGCGCAACCCAGCGCCGCGATCGCGAGCGGGTCTGCGCCGTCGGGCAGCTTGAAGAAGGCAAGACCGTTTGGCAGCCACGCGAAGTCGGCATAGCTGCCCCAATTGGGCTTGCTAGCATCCTCGAAGAAGCGCGAGTTTTCGCAGGGCGTCTCGTCGAGGACGTTACAACTATGGCAACGATGGCAGGCAGCTATCGGCGACCAGTAGACAAGGTCGCCCGGCTTCACGGGCACACCAGCATAGTCGGTGTCGAAACCCCCCAGCTTCTCGATCCGCCCGATGCCTTCATGGCCCAATATGATGGGAAAGGGCATGACGCCGGCCTGTCCGTTGGTGATGTGTACGTCGCTGCCGCACACGCCGCCCAGGACGATCCGCACCAACGCGCCACCCCGTTCGGGCTCGACGATCGGCACGTCCCAGGTTTCCAGTCGATTGGGTTCCACCAATACGGTGGCGCGGCCTGTTGCCATCTTCTTTCTCCTCAGGGGCTGCTACGCCGGATGCGTCAGAAGCAATGCGACGCTGGAATTCTAGCCAGCATCTTGGTCCGATCCCCTGCCCGCTCTTGCCTTGCGCAGAAGGCAAGAGCGGGCAGGGGAACCGATCCGTATAAGCGATCGGATGCCTCGAACTCAGTCGATGCCAGGCATCCGCACCTTAGGGGCGACTTCCGACGCGAAACGGCGCAGCGATTCTTCCCAAGGTTTGGGATCGTCGATACTATCATGCTGATTGTAGACGAGTTGTCCCCAGCCGCCGACTTTGTCAGCGAGCGCCTCGAGCTTTTCGATCGCGGTTTCCGGTGAGCCGCACAACACGACATGTTCGGCCAGGAAATCCTCATCGATATCATCCGGCGTCAGATCCTTGCCGGAATCCTGGATGATTCCGTTGAACAGGCCGAATTTGACGTAAATCTCCTTGAGATAGTGTTTCCATGTCTGGGCGAGGCCGCTGGCAAGGAACCGGCGCTTTGCCTCCGCATCGGTGTCGGCGATGAAGATATCGCGGCAGACCCGGTACCGCTTGCGATCGGGCGTGCGTCCTTTGGATTCCATCGCGGTCGCCCAGGTATCCCAATGCGCCTTCATTTGCGGTGTGCCACCGAAGAAAGAGATCGGCGAATAGTCCCGCTCACCGGCGAAGCGCATGGAAGAGGAGTTTTGCGACAGGCCCGTGACTGCGATTTCCAGCTTGTCCCGGCCGCCATAGGGGCTGTTGTCGGCAATGATGACGTTATATTCCGGCATCGTGTCCGCGCCTGGGAAGCCTGCCTTGAAATATTTGCCCTTCTCCAGGAAAGGCTTCCCTTCCCAGATACGCTCGATCAGGTGAAGGGCTTCCAGTTGCATCGGCGGCAGTTCGCTGATGCTCTCGAAACCATGGAGAATGGCGTCGGTATGGTGGCCGCCCGGCGCCACGCCCAGGAAGTAGCGGCCTTCCATCACCTGGCTCAGCCAGCCGATGCGAATCGCGAGCGTGGCGGGGTCGTGATAGGGCAGCAGGTGCGCCATCGGTGCGAAGCGGATCTGCTTGGTGGTCTGGGCGCAGGCCGCGATGATGGCTTCGGGCATGGGGATATTCTCCCAGCCCAGGGTATAATGTTCGCCGATCATATAGTCGGCATAGCCCGCCTCGTCGGCGATCCGGGCTATATCGACCGCCCAGTCGAACACCTGCCGCGGCGTCCGGCTCGGCGGATTATACGGGGTCATGAAGATGCCGCACTGCATTGCCATTTCTCTCTCCTAATCTTTTGAGTGCGCTTAACCGGGCTTAGACGAACGTGCCTTCGGCATCCTTGGTCGAGAAGCGCGGCGCGACCTTGCTGATGAATTTCTCCAGTTCTTCCTGATTGGCCTCGGGCTCCAGATGACCCTGCCCGAACATCAGGAACAGTTCGTCGAAGCCAAGCCGATCATGAGCACGGCCGATCTTGTCGGCGATCTCGTCGGCCGAGCCTATCAGGACATTGGGTGGACGCTGGCCGAGCGGGATGAACCACTCGTCCCAGAACCACATATGCTCCTCCATAAGCTTGGCGGCGTGATCCTTGTCATCGGTGAGCATGAGAAACCCGCCCCAGGCCGATGCGTCTGTGTTCGTGACTTCGCGGCCGTTCTTGGCGGCTGTCGCGATATAGCGATTATTCAACTGCTCGCAGAAATCGATATTGTCGGACAGGACGATCAGCTTCCCGCCTTCTTCGGCCCAGAAATCGATCGTTCGGCCGGACGCTGCAAAGCCGCCGTAGATCGGAGGGTGGGGACGCTGGTAGGGCAGGGGGGCGATGCCGATCTGCTGCACCCGGCCATTTTCGTCCTGGCCCTTGCCATATTTCGCATAGGCGGGATGGCCGGCCGATCCGCCCTCTGGCGGGAATTGCCAATTGTCGCCCTTGTGGCTGAAGACGTCGTTGGTCCATGCCTTCTTCACGACCCGGACGCCCTCTTCGAACAATGAGCGGTTACGGGCATCCTGCTCGTCGCGCGCCTTCACATTGTCGGGCGTCGTGGCGCTTACGCCCTCCTTGATACCATAGGCATCGACCCAGCGGGCGTGATAGCCGCGTGTAAAGCCGCAATAGAGGCGGCCCTGGAGCATATGATCGAGAGTCGCGATCTCCTCGGCGACGCGGACCGGATTGTGCGTGGTCATGGTGTATCCCATGATGCCCGCCTTCATCCGCTTGCTATGCTGGCCGACGAAGAGGCTGAACATACCGGGGTGATTATTGGCCTCGAAGCCTTCGATCTGAAGGTGATGCTCAGGCTGGCAATAGCCGTAGAAACCCAGTTCATCGGCGAGCTGCACATAGCCCTTAACCTCTTCTAGAAAGCGCTGGTAGAGCTCCGGCCGCTGGCCGGCCATCCCCTGTTCGATTTCATGACGGCGACCGACGACGCCGGTCTGCATAAGATGAAACTTCATACCTCTCCATCCCCAAAGGAGCTTTAATGCTCCCCCGCTCTTAGGGTTGATCCTGTGTCGACCCCCTAATCCAATCCCCTTTCGGCAGCCTTGTCAACTCTCGTGTTGACGAGTGCCGATATTTTTCCGCATAAGTGCATCTGGCTCGATGATGCTGTGCGAAGCGGCACGGCCAGGAGCGGAGAGGAACATGATGGATCGTCCGATCACGACCGAAGTCTCAACCTTGGGTGACCTGGTTTTTCGCGCGGCAGCCGACGCGCCGGGGCGTGACGCTCTGGTGCTGCCCAACCAGCGCGCGACATATTCGCAACTACGTGACGGCGCCATCCAGGTTGCGCGCTCTCTGACAGCGCTAGGGGTCCGTCGTGGTGAACATGTCGGCTTGCTGATTCCTAATTGCGTAGAGTTTGCCGAGGCGATTCTGGGCGTCGCCTTGCTCGGCTGCGTCGCCGTGCCATTGAATGCGCGGCACAAGGCAACGGAATTGGGATACATCATCCGCAACGCTGACCTTGTCGCGATCCTGACGAGCCGCCATTCGGACGATCCTGTCGATTTTCCGGCTGTGCTGGCAAGCGGTCTCGAAGGTGAGCCAGCCCTCCATTTGGAGCATATCGTTCTTGTGCGCGGGAGTGGCGGCCAAGGGGTCATGGATGTTGCGACGTTCGAGGCGCTGGCCGATCATATCGATCCGTCGGTTATCGAGACGAGGCGGAGACAGGTCCGAGTGCGAGATGCGGCTCTCATCATCTACACATCGGGCACGACCGCGAACCCCAAGGGATGCGTTCTTAGTCACGAAGCGGTCACGCGCGGTCCTGTGGAGCGGGCACGCTACAGGTTGAAAGCACCGGGGCACGACGTCGTCTGGGGCGCCGGGCCGCTGTTCCATATCGGTACCTTCGCGCCGTTCGTCGGATCGCTCGGCGTCGCGGGCACGTTCCTGACGGATGGGCACTTCGAAGCGGGGCGAGCGCTGCAGCTCATGTACGATGAAAAGGTGACCCTGACCTGGCCGTGGTTTCCTGCGATCATGCAGGGTCTTCTTGGACATCCAAGTTTCGATCCTACAAAGCTCGCCAGCATGCGCTATCTGTGCATCATTGCGCCGCCCGCGCAGGTCGATGCGGTCCAGGCCATCCTGCCCGACTGCGAGGTTATACAGGGCTGCGGCATGACCGAGACGGCAGGCGTCTTTGCGTTGTGCGAGCCGGACGAAGATCCTGTCTCGCGTTCGACGACTAACGGAAAGGCCAGTCCCGGCATTGAGATCCGTATCGTCGATCCCGAAACCGGCGCCGATCTTCCCGATGGCACGCTGGGCGAGATTTGGGTGCGCGGCTACAATGTGATGGAAGGCTATTGGGCTGCGCCTGAGAAAACCGCAGAGGCTCTAACCACCGACGGATGGCTGAAAACCGGCGATCTCTATACAAGATTGCCTGGCGGTAGCCTCGTCTTTGGCGGACGCTACAAGGATATGCTCAAGGTCGGTGGAGAGAATGTCGCCGCCATCGAAATCGAAGCTTTTCTTTGCACGCACCCGGCGGTCAAGACAGCTGAAGTCGTCGGTCGCCCGGATATGCGGCTCGATGAAGTGCCTGTTGCATTCGTTGAAATTCATCCAGGACATGAGATTGACGAAGAGGGGCTCATTGCGCACTGCAAAGGCAGGATCGCGAGTTATAAGGTGCCGCGCGCGATCATCTTCCTGACCGGGTCGGATTGGCCGATGTCGGCTACGAAGATCGACAAACGCGCATTAAGGCAGCGACTCGCAGAGCCGGCATCGTGAGGGAACCGAAAACCCTTGCCGCATCTTTTCTGGCGAGCTTTTCCTCGGGCGATGTCGAGGTTATTCTCGACCATCTCGCCGAGGATGCCACATGGTGGGTATTGGGAAGTCTGGACGGTATGTCCGGCACGATCGACAAAGCCACGCTTGGAAATTTGCTGCGGCGCGTGAAACCGCTTTATGCCGACGGCGCACTCACGATCACGCCATTCGACATGATCAGCGAAGGTCAGCAGGTGGCGGCAGAAGCGCTATCCCACGCAAAGCTGCGCGATGGGCGGGAATATGCCAACGCCTATCATTTCAGGTTCGAGATCGACGAAGACCGAATAGTGAGCGTACGCGAATATTCCGACACGCAGCATATGCTGGAGATATTCGGACCGCAGGCGCAAGCCTGCGCCCAGGGCGACGTCAGCCGTTCACCACGCTGAGTACGGGATCCGAAGTACATATTTTCTTCCGGCCCGAATCGGTCAGCGCTCCCCCGGTGTAGATCGACCAGAATGTCTCGGCGACCTGACGGCCAGTCAGGCCGCCACCGGGCACGAACCAGCGATGGGTCCAGTTCAACATGCCGAACAGGGCATTCTCGTGGAGCCGAGGCGGGATGTCGGATCGCAGATCGCCCTCTTCTATGCCTTCCTTGATAAAGTCGATCAGCATCCGGTCGAACAGACGCGTGCGCTTTAGGATTGCCTTCGCCCATTCGGTTTCCTGAACGCCGACCTGGTGCATCTGCTCCTGGATATACACGAAAGTCGCTGGATAATTTTCCTCGTAGCTCGTCATCAGGATCACGAAGATCTGGTGCAGCCTCTGCATGCCGGTAAGTGTAACATCAGCGCCTAGCTCTTGGGCTGCGGCGATTGCGGTGTCGAGCACGCCACCGACGATGTCCTGAAGCAGCTCTTCCTTGCTGCCGGCATAATAATAGATCGTCGCCCGATCGAGCCCTGCCTCGCGGGCGACATCGACCAGCCGCGTCGAGTGAAAACCCTGCTGCTTGAATAGCGTAGCGGCCGCTCCGAGCACCTCCGCACGTTTTGCCACATAGTCGGCACTGTCCTTTGCACGCGCCGTCCGTCGACGTTTCGAAATATTGCTGCTCTTGTCGTTCATGCACCTAAACTTGCACGCAACGCGCGCAAGAGGCAAGCTACCTCATCAACGTCAACGTCGGCGTTGACGAACTTCGGCATTCATATAGAATGGAATCCGGAGAGGAATAAATGAGTCTGAGCCATGTCCCTATCAACCCGGATTACGGGAACGGCTGTTTTCGACGGCTGGTCCGGACATTTCGCGTGCCCGGAAGGATACTCCTGACGCTCGATGATACCCATCATTCGATGTGGCTGCTGCTACACCACTTTTCAGGGCGAATATCCAATGTCGAAGCCTGTGTGGCGCGTGGACCCGCGACAAGTTGCGGAACGGCAACCCTCGCGCTCAACAAGCTGATCGGCCTTGCGATCGACGAGGACATGAGCGCGTTTCACGAGCGCCTGCCTCCCATTCTCAACTGCACCCATCTGATGGACATGGCGCATTGGGCCTTCAGGAGCGCGACCGGCCAAGTGTCGCTCAAGCGCGAAGTCCTGATCGAGATACCAGACGAAGCGGGCGCGCCGGTCTGGATTGCGGTCGAACGGGATGGAATCGTGGTTCACCGGTGGTATGTTAAAGATCATCACGTGGTCGAGCCAGGCCATTTGGCCGGACGGCCGCTGATGAAAGGCTTTATGTCCTGGGCGCGCGAACAATTCAGCGGTGAGGATCTCGATCTGGCGATCATGCTCCAGCGGGGGGTCTTCGTCGCGCGCGGACGGCGCCACCTAGTCGATCTCTCGCCGCCTGTTCCTCTCAGCGCAGCACCAGCGATGCGGGATGCGTGTCACAGCTATTCGCCGGCGCATTTCGAAACGGCGACGAGCGTCGTCGGCTATGTTCGCGACTTCACCGACAGCGTCGTCGCTGCGCCCCTTCCACCATCTGTTACCGCATATTTCAAAGGCTTTTTCCAATGACCCATTATGGTGAAATTGCGCCGATCGAAGAGATTATCGAGGATGCGCGCAATGGCCTTCCTTACATCCTTGTGGACGCGCCGGATCGCGAGAATGAGGGCGACATCATCATTCCCGCCCAGTTTGCGACGCCGCGGATCATCACCTTCATGGCGACCCATGCCCGCGGCCTGATCTGCCTGGCGATCACGAACGAGCGCGCCAAGCAACTCGACCTGCGCCCGATGGCGACCCGCAACGAAAGCGGACATGGAACCGCATTCACGGTTTCGATCGAAGCCCGAGAAGGGGTTTCCACGGGCATATCGGCACATGACCGTGCCCACACCATCGCGGTCGCGGTGGACCCGTCCAAACAAGCGATCGACATCGTCTCGCCGGGACATGTTTTCCCTCTTACGGCGCGCGACGGTGGCGTCCTGGTGCGCGCCGGACACACCGAGGCGGCAGTTGATATCTCACGACTTGCCGGCCTCACGCCCGCCGGTGTCATTTGCGAGGTCATGAATGACGACGGAACGATGAGTCGTTTGCCCGATCTCCTGCGCTTCGCCAGTGAGCATAAGATGAAGGTCGGGACGATCTCCGACCTCATTGCCTATCGTCGGCGTCTTGAGACGCTGATCGAACGGGTGGCAGAGGCGCCCTTCGAAAGCTGGCACGGCGATTTTCGAGTCATTGTCTATCGCAACAAGATCGACGGTGCCGAGCATATTGCGCTGGTTCGCGGCTCGCCCAAGAAGGATAAGCCAACACTGGTGCGCGTGCATCAACTCGACCTGACAGCCGATGTGCTGGGATGGCGCGAGGCGCACCGCAATTATGTGCCAACTGCTTTGAGCGCCCTTTCGGACTATGACGGCCCAGCCGTGGCCGTCTTCGTATCCGATCCCAATCCCTCGTCGCTTTCCGAGCGGATCAAAGGCAATCGCAAGGCTTATTCGGATACGCACGGCTATCGCGACTACGGGATCGGCGCGCAGATGCTGCTCGATCTGGGGGTGGGCGATATGATCCTTCTCACTTCCAGTCCGACGAAGATGACCGCGTTAGAAGGTTTTGGCCTGAAGGTGGTGTCGAAGCGGCCGCTCGTCGAGCCCGCCATGCGGCTGGTCCAGTCGCAGGCTTGATATTAATCCCCTGGGTGAAGGCGGCTCGTTGGCACCCCCCAAGCGCGTCCGCAGCGATGGCAGGCGTGAAACAAGCAGTCCGCCGCAACTGTCGGAATGACTACGGAGCGCAACCGCAGGGCGCGCTCCGTAGCTTGCATCGTTCAAATGCGGGACGTCAGTCTTCAGGCGCGATCGTCAACTCCAGACCTTTCATATCTGCGTTCACGATAAGCTGGCAGGCAAGGCGCGAACGCGCATTCCGGTGATCGGAACTGTCGAGCAGATCATTCTCGTCATCCGAGCGCGCGGTCAGCCTGTGCTCGAATTCTTCCCGGATATAGACGTGGCAGGTCGCGCAGGAGCAGCAGCCGCCGCATAGTGCCAGCAACTCATCGATTCCTGCATCCCTGATTGCTTCCATCACGCTGATGCCTTCGGCGGCATCAACAAGGCGCGCTTCACCTGTTCGCGTCACCACATTGATAATAGGCATCAATTCAGCGCTCCGACCAGATCAGCGGAACATTATCGACGGCAGCGACAATGCCGGAATGATAGATGGGCTGTGCCCCCTGTTTCATGGCGAAGCTGGGAATACGTTTGAGCCATTCCTCGATCGTTACGATGACTTCCATGCGTGCCAGATGCAGGCCTGCGCAACGGTGCGGGCCACCGCCAAAGGTGCTGTGCGAGATGCCGCGGCGCTCCAAATTGACGCGCCAGGGATCGTCATTCAGCGTCTCGTCGAGTCCATGCAGCGCGGTAGGAAGCAGGATCATGTCGCCCCGCTTGAGATCGATGCCGCGAAACTCCTGGTCTTTTGCGACCATGCGCGCCTCGGACACCACCGGAAAGCGGCGGAACATCTCTTCGGCGCTGCGCATCAGCTTGAGTGGATCGGCTCTCAGCTCTTCGACAACCTGCGGGTTTTTGGCGAGATGGATCATCATGAAGCTGAGGAAATTCACCACCGTATCGAGTCCGCCGAGAAGGAGCAGGGAGATGAGGCCAAGCGCTTTGTCGTGGGTGATCCGTTCCCCGTTTATCTCGGCATTCACCATGACGGTGATGAGATCCTCGCCCTCCTTGCCCCGCCGTGCCTGAATGATGGGCTCGACATAAGCGAAGAAGCCCTTGTTCCCTTCCTCCAGATGTTTCGCCATTTCCTCGGGCGTGTTGCCCTCCGGGCGCGTCATCATCTTGGCAAAGCGGCTGAGCGTCGGGACGTCGCTTTCAGGCAGATCGGCAAGGGCCATGAAGACCCGTACGGGAAAGACATTCGCATATTCTGCCGAAAAATCGCATTCGCCCCGACCGACGAAACTGTCGATGAGATCAACCGCGACCTCCCGAACCTTCGATTCCACCTTGCGAATCTGGGCAAGGCTCAGTCCTTTGTCGAGCGCCTTGCGATACGGGGTGTGCTCGGGCGGGTCCATGCGCGTCGGGACCATTTCATACTTCTCGCCGGCTTCCTTGGGCAGGAAGATCACCTCGCTCGAGAAGCGGGTTGGATCGCTGTAGATCTCGCGGACGGTATCGCCGTTCGTCGCAATCCAGTGTCCGCCAGTGAAAGGCGTCCAGATCAGGTCGGGCATGTCTGGTCTGGGAATGTTCTTCCAGGCTTCATGATAGCCCTGCTCTATGCCTTCGAGCGCGTACATGTCGATTTCATGGACATATTGCTCGGGAATATGGTCCGGGCGGCGCGCGCGGGCGCGCGACATCGTTTCAGGGACATGCTCAGGCATCGTAGCCAAGATCGCTCTCCTTATCTCAACGCGCCCAGCCGTTCCCGAGCCGTGCGTGTACGTTACACGCACGAAAATTGTCATGCAAGAACTTTCAACGCTGGCGTTGATTCGAAACATTTGCGCTGAGCGCGGTCACGCGCGTAGTTAGGCATCATGAAGATGCGCGAACTCGAAGAGCGGACCGGTGTGGATCGGGAGGTTATACGGATCATGATCCGTGAAGGACTGCTGCCCGAACCCCTGCGTCCCGCGCGAAACGCGGCGGAGTATGACGAGGGGCATGTCAGCGGAATTGCGACTATCAGGCATCTACAGCACGCGTCCCGGATGACGCTTAAAGAGATCAAATCCGTTTTGTCGGGCGAAGCGCTCGAACGCCCCGGCCCCGCATCGGCTTACAGCCATCTGGAGGCTCTGCTGTCACGCTCTTTCGGACTGGAGCAACCGACATCAGTGTCGCTGCAAAGCCTTAGCGAGCGCTATCCCCGCGCCGAACGCGATGCCCGTGCATTCGAGGCGATGGGGATGCTGACGCTTTTGCCGACCGAGAGCGGTTGCAGCCTGAGCCTTACAGATGCGCGACTTGTGGAAATATGGGGAAAGATACGGGAGGCGGGATTTGTCGAGGAACAGGGCTTCCCTCCGGAAAATATCAGCTTCTATCGTGAGGCAGCGGAGCTGGTCGCCCGGCATGAGGCGTCGATATTTTTCAGCGGGTCGGATGGCGCGATCAGTGAAGAAGATGCAGCCAGAATGCTGCAGATAGCTCTACCACTGATGCTCGATTTCTTCGGCCTTCTCCGGATCAAGGCTTTCATGACCAACGTACATCGGTCCCTCGAGATGGGCGACCGCTAAGCCGTCGGCGGCTCTCTTACGATTCCATATCCGGGAGGCGGCTCTTTCAGCGGCGTAGTGCCGGTCAATCGATCCACTCAGCCGTCAGCACCGCGATGCTCTGCCTTATCGCATCCTTGATGAGATAATGGTCGCTCCCCGTCGCGTCCAGCGATGTCTCACCAGACAGGCCTACCAAGACGACGTTGAGATGCAGCAATGAGACCGAAAATCGGCGCCGCCGACAGCATCAGCACCAGCCAGCGACATTTCTTCCGGGTATCTCCCAGCCGCATTGCGAACCAGTCCCCGGGTGAGGCATGCGCCATTTCGGCCATGCTGACCGCTGCCACAAGCGCGAATAGAAGGACGATCGGCCAGAATCCGGTCAACCTCATAGGCTCAGCTCAACGACGAGCATCGCAAGGGCCGGTTCGCCTGTGCCGGCTGCGCGCTGCCGCTTTTGGCGTCCGCTATCAAGTTCGACAGTGGGAACTGGATGGCCGAGCTTTTACCACCACCTTGGTCGCGCAGTGGCGACGGAAACCGATCACAATCTCTTCATGACGCGGACGGAAGTGCATTGTGCGCGCTGCGCTGGACATATGGGCCACGTCTTGAAGGACGGGCCCAAGCCAACCGGGCTGCGCTACTGTATCAACGGGGTCGCACTACGCTTTATGAGTAGTTGATCGTGGCCCATGCGCTTGCGCGGATACCGGCTTTTACGGATATTGGCTTTTCCATGTCTGCCGCGACCTGCGCTCAAAGCTGCGGCGCGCCATCGGTATAGCCTTCGAAAGCATAGTCATTGAGGAACTGACGTCGCCATAGATATCCGCGATCTACCGTACTCAACTCGGCTTCGTCGCAAATGCCGTCCCATAATTGGGTGATCGAAGTGACCTGATGGTTGATCAGATCGCGGGCATCCCGGTCACTCAACAGGAAGTTTGACGCCGACAATCGGCAGCTTTCCACAAGGCTACGCTTATCCTCGCCATTCACCAGCATCGCCTGATTGGCCTCCCGGCCGTTACGTGGCTGTGGGCATATGTCGTATGCCTTTGTCAGCGTGAGGTTGGCGCCATCCCAGAAAGCAGCATGGTTGCGGGCATGGTCATCGGTGTTGCCCGTCAGAACGTTGAAGACCAGCCGCCCGAACAGTTCGCGCAGCGTTGCTTGCGGATCGGTGAAACGCGTGCGCACCATTTCGGCCAGATCGACATAGCTGGCATAGCGTGCCTGCATTTCCCCCAGCCCGAACATGGTCAGGGCAGAGACCATTGCGCGGCGTGTCCAGCCAGTACCGTTCCATTCGCGGTCGAAGCGGCGAACGAGCAGGACGTCCTTGCCACTTGCCCTCGCCAGACGGACCGGCGCGACGTCCAGCCCTACCCCTGCCGCCAGGCGCATGGCAACAAACTCGGCCTTCACGACGGCCATGGTATCGTTTGTCGCCGAGAATTTGGCGATGAACTTGTCCTCGCCGTCCTGGATCAAGGCTTTGGGACGTGCGCCGCCGATGGAACTCCCGTGGAACAGCGCCTTGTCGAGAGCGTGGGGGATGGGCTCGCCCCTCTCAACCCGTTCGGCTGCTTCCAGCAGTTCCTCAAGCGCCGCATTTTCCTGCTCACGAGGCTGATACCGATCGGCTGACGTCTGGAAATCGAGCGCGCCAATGCGGTCAGAGCCCGAATTGAGCATGTAGGTCAGTTCGTCGAACTCGATATTGTGCGCTGCGTTGCTGCGAATGCCGGTTAGGCGATTGATGATGACTCGACGCCCCCATGCGTCCGGAGCGCCATCTCGCAAGCAGCCGGCCATATCCAGCGGGGTTTGCGGGATGATCCTGCCACGCTGGAGAGGCAACTCCGGCGCATAGATTGGCATAGCGTTGGCACGTTCAAGATAAGAACGACCATAGTTGAAGGTATAAATATCCCCGTTCAACTCGATCCGCCCGGCGATGATGGGTTCAAGAGCCCCCGGTAGCCATATCCACACGAATGCTTCGGTGGCTGGCGGGATGAGACCTTGAGCGGCAAATGTAGTCACAGGCCGAGGGCGATCAGAAGTCATCTTTCACTTCCGAGCGCGGACGCCGCACCGCCTGTGGGAGGAGTGCCAGCTTGTCGTTGACCCTCGAAATCTCGGGAGCGAGACGTGAAGGTTCGTCAACGAATAACGGCACGCCTGCTAGAGTCGCGGCCTCAAATACCAGCCCGATTTCAACTTTGGGATGGCCCTTCTCGATGAGTTGTAGCGTGCTGCGCGCGATGCCGATCCGGGCTGAAAGGTCAGCTTCCGACATCTTGCGCTGTTTGCGCGCAAGGCGAATGAGTCCCCCCATCATGGTCAGCGCTTCGCGCGTCACGCGAGAATAGGTGCGGGTATGCGTCTTCATGCTGGCCTCAATGCTTGTTATCGCGGTCATTAAGTAGCTTTAAGACCGCCGTAACGGTCCATACAATGCAGAGAATTAATAATCAACGGAATGACCGCGAGGTCAGGCACAAAATCCATTTGTGACTGCTATATCGGTCAATTAAATCTAGTTGACGTTAACCCGGGAAGGCGTCGGCCTCGCCAAGTCAGGAAGCATGATACTGCACCAGAGCAGTACGAGGCTTGCAACGGAATTGTGCCGGTCACCTTCCTGACTCTACCGACGGCGTGTCATCAATTGGGACTTGGACGAACCCGCTGCGCGGGAGTGGTCGGCAGCTGCACTGAAAGGAATGTTCAGGACCGTCCGCTTCCAAGCGTATCAAAAATCCAATCGGGTGGCGACAAATGGCGCAAAGCCGCCTGTCGGAGAATACATGATTCCATCACGCTAACTATCTATATTGTCTGGGATTTCCCCTATTCTTGTTACTCAATCGACAATCCGCGAGCTTATTTGGAAAGCAATATCGTGGGCACGTTCGAACTGCTGGAAGCGGCGAGAGCTTATCCTCCGGCACATGTGTTGCTCGCCTCGACCTCCTCGGCGTTCGGCGCGAATACGCAGATGCCCTATCGTGAGATCGACAAGGCCGATCACCAGATGTCTTTCTATGCCGCTGCCAAGAAGGCGGGCGAAAACATGGCGCACAGCTATGCGCATCTGTTCGACGTACCGGTGACGATGTTTCGCTTCTTTACAGTGTACGGACCTCAGGGCCGGCCGGACATGGCGCTGTTCAAATTTACTAAAGCGATCCTAGAAGGCTGCCCGATCGACGTGTATAATCATGGCGACATGAGGAGAGACTTTACCTATGTGGAAGATCTGGTCGAGGCAATCCGTCTGCTGATCGATACACCGCCTGTGCGGCCGGATCCGGGCGAAGGGGTTCCCGAGGGTGACAGCCTTTCACCGGTCGCGCCGTGGCGGGTGGTGAATATCGGCAATAGCGATGCAGTGCAGTTGACCGACTTTATTGCGGCGATTGAGGATGCGACTGGTCGCAAAGCGGTACGCAATCTGATGCTGATGCAAGCAGGTGATGTACCAACAACATGGGCGGATGCGAGCCTGCTTAAATCGCTGACGGGCTATGCCCGGCGTGCGCGAGGGCGTCGCCAAGTTCGTGCAATGGTATCGGGAATATTATCAGGCGTGAGGAGAAATGAAACAGAAATGGCTGAACCGAGTATTTCGGATCATCAACTACATATGGCGCTAGGATTGGAAATTTCTGGGCCCTGCATCATATTAGCATAAGATACTGAGAACGGAATACTGGAGGATCTTCTGTAAATGCCGAACTGCCAATATGCCGATGGATTGTCGTTATTATATCCAATCGGGGCATTTGTTTTTTCCAATTCTTTGACATCATTAACATAAAGCCGAACATATGCTTTTCCTCTGGGGCTTGTTCTCAACGTCAGTTGAATCTTGTACCATTTTCCTCCTTCGATAGTTTTTTCCCATATCATCTTTGCTTTGGGAAATGCGCGCGAGATTTTTTTGGAATCCGATCGGATATGCATCTGCCAGACATATTTACCAGATTCTTTCTGCTTAAGGACAAAGGCCATAATGGGTGGCATGGCTGCAATGTCGTCTCGATCCTCTACGGCGTGAACCTGCCCTACGATCGTGAATGAAGACGTTATTTTTTGTCCCGCTGGAATAAACATTGAGTAGGAAATGTTGTAATCCTTTGATACCATAATAACCTCTTTGGATTTCCTAATGATAGGATCCAATGTAATAAGTTCTATTCTTTCATTACTGTGTGCCGCGTCCAGTGTGCCGCCGCCATTGCCGGGTGAAATGGTAAATGTGTCTATGATGCTACAATCTGATACCACATACTTGAAATCGCTCATGCTCCCAAGAAGTCGGTATTTGGTGCCGTTTTGTGTTAGTATCGTCTCGCCCCGCCTTTCGTTTAGAGGTCCCGCGGTGGAGTTCGAAAGCGACACCGTGGCGAGTAACCCCATGGCCGCAACCGCCGCTGAAATGGATATCCTGGGCATTATTGGCTCCTTTGCTGGGCTGGTGGATTGCAACCTTTCGAAACAAGTAAGGAGCTACAAAGGCGCGAAAACCCCCGCTTTGCAAAAGGCCTGCGGCAATGTGGCATAAGATCCGGCCTCATCTGAAGTATGGCGCATTGCGCAGCTTGCTGGCGATCCGCTGGTCGCGCAAACGGCAAAAGGTCGCGGTAAGAACAGCCTTTTCTTCAAAAGTCATTTTGACGCTGACCTCATATCCTCCGCGATTTCCAACGTTGCATCTGACGCTCCAGTCTCTGCTGGCTCAGTCTGTCGCGCCGGCCCGGACCATACTGTGGATCGCAACGGAGGATATGGATCAGCTGCCATTGGCGGTAAGGGAACTGCAGCGGTACGGCCTCGAGATACGGGAATGCGTGAACCGCCGCTCCTTTGACAAATTGGTTCATGCCCTTTCCCTATATCCCAACATGTATTTTGTCATTGCTGATGATGATGTCCTCTACCAGGAGGACTGGATGGAAACCCTACTTGCAGCCTATAGCGGCAACGACCGAGAGATTATCTGCCACCGCGCTCACAGGATGACAATCGACGACAAAGGCGAGGTAATTCCTTATCGACAATGGGAGAAATTCATTTCCATCGCGATGAAATCAAATCAACTCTTCCCAACGGGAATAGGAGGTGTCCTCTACTCTCCCGGCATTTTTTCGGAAGACGTGCTCAAGTCAGAGTTGTACCAAACATTGTGCCCTGCGGCTGACGATATCTGGTTTTACTTCATGGCTCTCCGCAATGGAGCGACGGTCCGGACAACGGGTGCGCGCCAGCGCTTCGCCTTATGGCCCTCGACCGAAGCGGTAGGGTTGAAGAACGACAATGCCGATGGCGACGGAAACGATCGTCAGTTGCAAGCAATGATCGCGAAGTTTGGCCTGCCATTCGGAGATACTGAGAGCCCGATCCGAAACTAAGTTGAGTGGTATCAGCGGGTTAGCTTGACGCTTGCCGCAGTCGTTGATTCAGGGGTTTTGCAACAAACTTCCGGAGATCAACAATGTGGACCGATACCAC
>NZ_JABBFV010000017.1 GCF_012927105.1 Sphingobium psychrophilum
AAATCAACCCCGATCATCATATCCTTTGTCACGGTTGCCGTCCTTTCCGCTCAGTGGCCTTTCAACACCACTATCTTGGCACATTGCGATGCCGTCTGGGGAGGGCGGCAACCACCCCATCTGTTTGGAAAAGCCGGTTCCGGCCCGCTCCCTCGGCCAACCACCCGATCCAGTATCATCTTGTCGGGTGGTTGGCCGAGGGAGCGGGCCGGAACCGGACTTGAAAAGCGCCCGTTCGCGCTTTTCCAAACAGGCTCTAAGACATATTTGTAAAACAGCCAAATCCAAGGGTCGCTCGTCCATGTTCAACCGCCGCCAGTTCCTGACCGCCGCCACCATAGTGCCTGCCATCGGGACGCCCGCCATCCTGAAGGCGCAGAGTTGGTTCGCCGGCTATCCCTTTTCCCTCGGTGTGACGTCGGGCGATCCGGCGTCGGACGGCTTTGTCATCTGGACCAAATTGGCGCCCAAGCCTTTCGACCCCCATGGCGGGATGCCGATGGTCCCGCTGCCGGTAAAATGGGAGGTCGCCAGCGACGATCGGTTCAAGACCATCGTCGCCAGCGGCGAAGCGCAAGCGCGGCCGGAATTGGGTCACAGCGTCCATGTCGAGGTCGCCGGACTGCAACCCGACCGGCCTTATTGGTATCGCTTTTTCCTGGGGAGCGACCGGTCGTCGCAAGGCCGCGCGCGCACGCTGCCGCTGGCCTCGTCTAGCCCGACCGCACTGAAATTCGGTGTTGCGGGCTGCCAGAATTACGAGGACGGCCTGTTCACCGCTTTCCGCCATCTGGCGCGCGAAGACGATTTGGCCTTCGTCTATCATTATGGCGACTTCATCTACGAATATCAGCAGCGCGCACCGGACTATGACAAGGATGGTCTGCCTGTCGATCAGGTCCGTCACCATATCGGCCAGGACTGTTTCGATCTGGCCGACTATCGCCTGCGCTACGCCCAATATCTGAGCGACTACGACCTGCAGGCGGCGCGCGCGAAGCATACATGGTTTCCGACCTTCGACGACCATGAAATTGAGAATAATTGGGTAGGCGATATCTCCGGCAAGGGGCTGGCCCCGAACGAGATATTCCGCCTGCGCCGCCAGGCGGGATTGCAGGCCTGGTATGAATATATGCCGGTCCGCGCAGCGATGCTGCCCCGCGACGGGATCATCACCAACGCCTATCGCGAAGCGCGCTTCGGCGATCTTCTGTCGATCGACTTCCTGGACACCCGGTCCTTCCGCACCGACCAGCCCTGCGACGACGGGTTTAAGCCCTATTGCACCGACATCGACAGCAACAAGGCGCAGGTCATTTCGGCGGAAGAGGAAAGCTGGCTCGTGCGCAACCTGACGCGCGGGCACACCCGTTGGAACTGCGTGGCGCAGCAGGTGATGATGATGTCGCTCGACCGGCGGCGTTATGCCGACGAAAAGCAGAAAATCTACAATATCGATAGCTGGGCTGCCTATGCCAAGCCGCGCGAGCGACTGCTGGCCAAGATGCGCGGGCTGGACAATGTGGTCGTACTGACCGGGGACGAGCATCAGAATTTCGCAGGCCTGCTGAACGATGGCGACAAGACGGTGGCGGTCGAGTTCGTCTCCACGTCCATCTCGTCGGGTGGCGATGGATCGGACCTGCGCACCGGCAGCGATGTGATGTTGCGCAACAACCCGGAACTGAAGTTCATTAACGACCAGCGCGGCTATCTCGTGTGCGAAGTGACCCCTGAAGCTTGGACCACAAGGATGCGGGTGATGGACCAGGTATCGACGCCCGGCGGCGCGATCAGCACCCGCGCAACGCTGACCGTGCCACATGGCAGGCCGTCGATCAACATCGCCTGACATTGACGTAAACGGAAACGCGCTCTACATCGCCATCGGTTGCAGTAGGAGACCGATGGCGATGGAAGAAATTGTCTATTTCGAGGATATCGCGATCGGCGACGGCTTCGACTTCGGCCCGCTGACCGTCTCGCGCGAAGAGACGGTCGCCTTCGCCGCCGAGTTCGACCCCCAGCCCTTCCATCTGTCCGACGAAGCAGCGGCGCAGACGCATTTCGGCACGCTGTCCGCCAGCGGATGGCACACCACCGCCCTGTTCATGAAGATGTTCGTCGCGGAAATGCAGCGCCAGCCCGGTCGCCAGGCCGCCAGCCTGGGCGCGATGGGCGTGGACGAACTGCGCTGGCTACGTCCTCTCCGCCCCGGCGACACGCTGCATGGGCGCAGCGAAGTGATCGACAAGAAAGCGTCGCAAAGCCGCCCGGAAATGGGCATCGTCCGCAGCAAAGTGGCGATCTTAAACCAGGACGACAAGCCCGTCCTGACCATGATCCCGATCGCCATGTGGCGCACGCGGCCCGTTTGATTATGATATTCCCACCATCCGTTCGCCCTGAGCCTGTCGAAGGGCCGTCCTTTCTCAACGAAAGAAGTGCAGGGCTTCGACAGGCTCAGCCCGAACGGGTTTAGGGTTCAATGCGCGGGCTGGTTCGCCTGCGCATCCGCCGCCATCACGCGGACAGAAGCCGCCTTCGATCCCGCAATCTGGACCAGATGCCGCCCGGCAGGCAGGTCGAACCAGACGATCTTGCGGATATCCGAACAATCCGGCCCATGGCCATGCTCGACCGAGCCGAGCGATACGTCGCCCGTCACCACATCCACCCAGGCTGGCCCAGACAGCGCGATACCGACTCGCGCCGCCTGCTTGAGCGACAGGCTAAACAGCCCGCCATAGCCATCCTTCGCCCCTTTGCCCGGCGCAACGGGAAACTGGACCTGCGCAGCCGGGGTCAGCGTGGCGGTCAGCGGCTTGCCCAGGATCAACGCAGGCGCGCCCTGCGCCAACACGCCGGCCTTCGCCTGCCCGCTCTGGGTCCAACTAGTCCAGGGTTCGTTCAGCACCGCCGGCACAGCGCAGACGGGATCGGCGGCAGCCAGCAACAAGGTGGCTAGGATCATCATCGGCTCATTTCCTCCCAAATAGCTTCTCTATGTCGCCATGGCCCAGCTTCACCCAAGTTGGCCGCCCATGGTTGCACTGGCCCGACCGCGGCGTGACTTCCATCTCGCGCAGCAGGGCGTTCATTTCCGCCACGCTGAGCACCCGCCCCGCGCGCACCGATCCGTGGCAGGCCATGGTCGCGGCTACCAGATCGAGCCGTTCCTTAAGCGACAACGCGCTGTCATAGGCTGCCAGATCGTCGGCCAGGTCCGTCACCAAACCCTGTACATCCGATTGCCCCAGCATCGCCGGGACCGATCGGACCAGCATGGCAGACGGGCCGAACCGCTCCAGGTCCAGACCAAAATCCTTGAGCTCAGCGATCCGCGCCTCCAGCCGGTCGCAGGCCGGTTCGTCCAGTTCGACAACTTCTGGCAGCAGCAGCGCCTGGGAGGCGACGCCCTGCCCCTCCATCGCGTGGCGCATCCGCTCCAGCGTCAGCCGCTCATGCGCGGCATGTTGGTCGACGATGACCAGGCCGTCCTCCGCTTCCGCCACGATGTAGGTGCGCGCTACCTGACCGCGCGCCACGCCCAGCGGAAAGCTGTTGCCTTCCGGCGCCGGTGCGGCCGCCGGTTCGGCGCGCGCCTGGGGTGGCGGCGTGATGAAGGACGTGCGACGATCGGCGAAGGAGGATGGCGCGAACTGGTTGTAGCTCCCCGGTGAGAGCGCCGCCGCCTCGAAGATCGGCATCGCCCCGATGGAGGTGGGCGACACCGGTTCGGGCTTCCAGGCCGACAAGGCGGAAGAGTCTGCATGTTGCACCGCACGAAACCCCTCCGCATCCAGGGCGCGGCGCAGGCCGGACACGATCATGCCGCGGATCAGCGCGGGATCGCGAAAGCGCACCTCAGTCTTGGCGGGATGGACATTTACATCGACTTCCAGCGGCGGCACGTCGAGGAACAGCGCGACGACCGGATGCCGGTCGCGCGCCAGCATGTCGGCATAGGCACCGCGCAATGCCCCGATCAGCAGCCGGTCCTTCACCGGCCGCCCATTGACGAACAAATATTGATGATCACCCACGCCGCGATTGTAGGTCGGGATGGATGCGACGCCTGACAGGCGGATGCCTTCGCGTTCCAGGGACACGATGACATGGTTTTCCGCCAACGCCCGGTCAGTCAGCGCAGCGACCCGCTCCTCCCGCGCCTCGTCGGCCTGCACGCCCAACACTCGACGACCGTCATGTTCCACCGAAAAAGCGACGGCCGGATGTGCCATTGCGAGACGACGGACAATGTCGAGGCAAGCGGCATATTCGGCCTTGGGCGAGCGCAGGAACTTGCGCCGCGCCGGCACCTTGCCGAACAGCTGCTCCACGATGACCCGCGTGCCCGGCGGCAGGGCGGCTGGCCCTTCCACCACCAGTTGTCCGTTATCGACCGTGCGGTTCCACCCATCGGCCCCGCGCGGCCGACTGTCGATCGACAGGCGCGCAACGCTGGCGATCGAGGGCAGCGCCTCCCCCCGGAAACCCAATGTGGCTACATTTTCAATGGCATCGTCGGGCAGCTTTGACGTGGCATGGCGTTCCAGCGCCAGCGCCATATCGGCCGAATCCATGCCGCAACCATCGTCGCTGACCTCGATCCGGTCTAGCCCGCCATTGGACAGGCGAATGGCGATGCGAGTCGCCCCCGCGTCCAAAGCGTTTTCGACAATTTCCTTGAGCGCGCTGGCGGGTCTTTCGACCACTTCACCGGCAGCGATACGATTGACCAGATGTTCGGGCAGACGGCGTATTGACATTGATTAGGGACTAGCCCAATCGAGCGCTTTCCGCGAGCCGCGAACCTCATATTTTTTGCACTGCAAGGCGCAAGAAAGACAAGGTGGACGGCAACAGCAGAACAGCTTTCCGACCGGCACCCCAATCGCGTCGCGGGGACGGCGGGCGATACAGGATAAGGCATGTCGATCTTTTCGCGTCTCTTCAAATTCACCTCGCAGGATATGGCCATTGACCTGGGCACCGCCAACACGGTGGTCTATGTGCGCGGTCGCGGCATCGTGCTCAATGAGCCTTCGGTGGTGGCCGTCGAGACGATCAACGGCGTCAAGCGGGTGAAGGCGGTCGGCGTGGACGCCAAGCTGATGATGGGCAAGACTCCGGATTCGATCGAAGCCATCCGCCCGCTGCGCGACGGGGTGATCGCCGACATCGACGTCGCCGAACAGATGATCAAACATTTCATCACCAAGGTTCATGGCGGCAAGCACAGCCCCTGGCGCGCGCCTGAAATCGTGATCTGCGTGCCGTCCGGTTCGACCAGTGTCGAGCGCCGCGCGATCCGCGACGCCGCCAGCAATGCCGGCGCCAGCCAGGTGTTCCTGATCGAAGAGCCGATGGCCGCCGCGATCGGTGCCGACATGCCGGTTACCGAACCGATCGGATCGATGGTGGTGGACATTGGCGGCGGTACGACCGAAGTCGCCGTGCTTTCGCTCCGTGGCCTGGCCTACACCACCTCGGTCCGCGTCGGCGGCGACAAGATGGACGAAGCGATCGTGTCGTTCGTTCGTCGCCATCACAATCTGCTGATTGGCGAAGCCACGGCAGAGCGGATCAAGAAGCAATATGGTGTCGCCCAGCCGCCCGAAGACGGCGTGGGCGAGACGATCCACATCAAGGGCCGCGATCTGGTAAACGGGGTTCCCAAGGAAATCTCGATCAACCAGGGCCAGATCGCCGATGCGCTGGCGGAACCGATCAGCACCATCGTCGAAGGTGTCCGCATCGCGCTGGAAAACACCGCGCCCGAACTGGCCGCCGATATCGTTGACCAGGGCATCGTCCTGACCGGCGGCGGGGCGTTGCTCAAGGGGCTGGATGACGAACTGCGCGACGAAACCGGCCTGCCGGTAACCATCGCCGAAGACCCGTTGACCTGTGTCGCCATCGGCACGGGCCGCGCGATGGAAGATCCGATCTTCCGGGGCGTGCTGCAAACCGCCTGATCGAGAAGGACGATTAAATGGCGCGGCCACCCAGCCGACGCCCCGGTATCAACCGGAAGGCGCAATATAGCCTGTTCGCCAGCTATGTCGTGGCGGTTACCGGTGCAGCCATAGGCCTGTTGCTGGTCGTAGTCGCGATCTTCGATCCCACCGGTTTCTCTGCGATCCGCATTGGGACGGCAGAGATCGGTCGCCCCGTCTCCATGGCGCTCAAGGGCATGGTGAGCGGAGTGAGTTCGGTAGACGAGATTCTGGCCGCCTATTGGCGCGCCGGGACGCAGAATGTCGCGCTGCGCCGACAGGTAGAGGCAGACCGTAACCGCATCATAGAAGCCAAGGGTGTCGCCCAGGAAAATCTGCGCCTGAAAAAGCTGCTCAAGCTGGTCGATGCTGACGCCAGTCAGGTTTTGACGGCGCGCCTGATAGCCTCCTCCGCAAGCAGCGCGCGACGCTTCGCGCGTCTCAATGCCGGACGCTGGCAAGGCGTGCGCCCCGGCATGCCAGTGCGGGCGCCCGAAGGCTTGATCGGCCGTATCCACATCGTCACGCCCAACAGTTCGGACGTGCTGCTGCTGACCGATACCGCCAACATCGTGCCGGTGCGCCGCGCGAACGACAATATCCCGGCCATCTCCACGGGCCTTGGCGATGGATCGGTGGAAATCCGCGCGCTGACGGCTGGACGCAACCCGTTCAGGCCCGGCGACCTGCTGGTGACGTCGGGGATCGGCGGCGTCTATCAGCCCAATATACCTGTCGCAGTCGTTGTCCGCGCGCAGGGCGAGATCGCCTATGCCGTACCGCTCGCGAACCCCGCCAGGGTCGATGCCGTCGTGGTCGAACGCGCTTTCGAACAAGCCGTCACCCGCCCCGGCCCCGCTGCGCCACCGGTGTCCGAAGAGGGCGCGGCCGACAACGCCGTCACGCCATGATCGACCGGCATCTAAACCATGTGCCACGGCTGGGACGGCATCCGTCGCGCTTTCGCCTGGCCGGTACGCCGGTCTTTACCGTCATGCTGGGCTCGTGCCTGACGGCGCTGCCGGTCATCGCGCAATCCCCTGTCATGCCGCCCTTCGGCCTGCTCGTGCTGCTGTCATGGCGGCTGCTGCGGCCGGACCTTTGGCGCACATGGATCGGCCTGCCGCTCGGCCTGTTCGACGACATGATGAGCGGTCAGCCCATCGGGTCGGGGATGTTCCTGTGGACCGTGGCGTTGATCGGCATCGACATGATCGAGCATCGCATGGTTTGGCGCAGCTATCGTCAGGACTGGCTAATCGCGGCGCTCGCCATTATCTTCTGCATCGCCGGTGGCTTGTTCTTCGCAAGGATCACCGGTGGAGGTAATGTGCGCTTCTTGCTGGTCGCCCCACAGATAGTCTGGACGATATTGCTGTTTCCCTTCGTCGTCCGGCAATGTGCGCGGATCGACCGCTGGCGTGTGATGGCATGAAATTCCTCACCCCCAAGCGCAAGATCATCACAGAAGCGGCCCAATCCTTCACCTTCACCCGGCGCGCAATGGTGGTCGGCGGCATTCAGGGTGCGATCGGCGCCTTGCTGGTCGGGCGGATGGCCTGGATCAGCGTGGCGGAAAATGAGAAATACAGCCTCCTGTCCGAAAGCAATCGCGTCAACCTGACGCTGATTCCGCCGCGACGGGGCTGGATCGTGGATCGCAACGGCCGGCCGCTGGCCAATAACCGCACCGATTTCCGCGTCGACTTGATCCCGCAGCGTATCGTGGATGCCGACGCGACCATCCGGCATCTGGCGCAGTTGCTTAATCTGCAACCGGACGATGTCGATCGCATCCGCGACGACCTGGAAAAATCCGCCGGTTTTCAGCCGGTGCAGGTTGCCGACAAGCTGACCTACGACCAATATGCCGCCATCAGCGTACGCCTGCCCGACCTGCCGGGTGTGGCGCCCAGCCAGGGCTTTTCGCGCCATTATCCGGCCGGTGCCACGGTGGGCCATCTGCTTGGCTATGTCGGCGCGGCGACGGCAGAAGATTATAAGGCGAACAAAGATCCACTGCTGATCACGCCCGGTTTCAAGCTGGGCAAGGACGGGCTGGAAAAGGCGTTCGACCGGCATCTAACAGGCAAGGCCGGCGCCAAGCGGGTCGAGGTGACGGCGCGCGGCAAGATCGTGCGGGAACTGACGACGCGCCAGGATACACCGGGCAACTCGATCAAGCTGACCATCGACGCAGGGCTTCAGGAATATGCCGGCCGCCGCCTTGCCACGCAAAGCGGGTCGGTGGTGGTGATTGACTGCCAAAATGGCGATGTTCTGGCCCTCGCGTCGATGCCCAGCTTCGACCCCAATAGTTTTTCCGACGGCATCAGCCATCTGGAATATGAAATGCTGTCGAAGGACGATCATGTCCCGCTGCGCAACAAGACGCTTCAGGGCCTTTATCCGCCCGGCTCGACGGTCAAGCCGATGGTCGCATTGGCGCTGCTGGAGGCCGGCATTGGCCCGCAGGAGACGGTCAGTTGCGGCGGCGCGATCCGGGTCGGCAACACGCTGTTCCATTGCCACAAGCGCCGCGGCCATGGCTCGCTCAACATGCGCGGCGCGATCGCCCAAAGTTGCGACATCTATTTCTACCAGATGGCGCAGCGCATCGGCATGGACCGGATCGCCAGCATGGCGCGCCGTGTCGGCATGGGCCAGAAATTCGACCTGCCCTTCCCCAGCCAAAGCTATGGCACGGTGCCGGACCCGGCGTGGAAGGAAAAGAAATATGACCAGAAATGGCAGGTTTACGACACGGTGAACGCCACCATCGGCCAGGGCTATATGCTGATCAACCCGCTGCAAATGGCGGTGATGGCAGCGCGCCTGGCGACCGGCAAGCAATTGATGCCCAATTTCATCCATAACGCCAGGCGGCCCGAACCCGCGACGGTCGGCGCGACCGAAGAGCATCTGGTCGTCATCCGCGACGCCATGAACGCCGTGGTCAATGGCGGCGGCACCGGCGGCGCGGCACGCAGTTCCATCCCCGGCGTCATGATCGCGGGCAAGACCGGCACCGCACAGGTCCGGCGCATTACCATGGCGGAACGCGCCGGGGGCGTGCGCGGCAATAGTTCGCTGGCTTTCAAATTGCGCGACCATGCGTTGTTTCAGGGCTTCGCTCCATTCGACAATCCGCGTTACGCGATCGCCTGCATCATCGAACATGGCGGTCATATGATCCGCAACGAAGATGCGCCAATGATCGCCAGCGATACCTTGTCCTATCTGTTCGACCCGGCCAAGGCGATGGAGAAGCTGGAAACGCTGGAAAAGGGTTGGGGCGGCACGCCCTCGGAACGACAGGCGCGTGAAATGGCCGCGTTCCGCCTCGCCAAGGCGATAGAAAAGGGCGAGGTTGCACCGCCTTCGGATAATGCAGCTGACAATGCCAGCAATGCAGCGACGCCCTCCCCGGCCCCGCCGCCGCCCGCGCGTGATGAGAGCGACAATGATGTTCCGCCCCCGCCCGGCGCCAATATGACCGACGCGCCATGAGCATCATTCCGCAACCGCTGACCGAATTTCCCTGGCGCATCCTTGCGCTGTTGCTGGCGATCGCCGGCTTCGGAACGATCGTGCTCTACAGCGCGGCGAGCGGAAACATATTTCCCTGGGCGGCCATGCAAGCGGTGCGCTTCTGCATATTTTCGGCGATGGCGCTGACGCTCAGCCGCATTCCGGTGGAGGTCTTCGCTCGCTTCGCCTTCCCCGCCTATGGCGCGGTTCTGGCCGCGCTGTTCCTGGTGGAACTGATCGGCGGCGTTGCGGGGGGTAGCCAGCGCTGGATCAATCTGGGCTTCATGCAGCTCCAGCCGTCCGAATTTATGAAGCCGATCATCGTCCTCACGGTAGCCCGCTTCTATGCGATGCTGCCGGTAGGCGAAATCCGGCGCTGGAATGCGATCTGGCCGGCGCTGGTGCTGATCGGGGTGCCTTGGGCACTGGTGTTGATCCAGCCGGACCTTGGCACGGCGACGATGATTGCGGCCGGCGGCGTGACCGTCATGTTTCTCGCTGGCCTGCCGTTGCGACTGTTCATCGGCACCGGAATCGTCGGTGCCTGCGCCATCCCGATCGCCTTCAGTTTCCTGCACGAATATCAGCAGAACCGCGTGCTTATCTTCATGGACCCGGAAAGCGATCCGCTGGGCGCGGGCTATCATATCAGCCAGTCGAAGATCGCGATCGGATCGGGCGGCTTCTGGGGCAAGGGGTTTCTGCAAGGCACGCAGAGCCATCTCGACTATCTGCCCGAAGGCCATACCGACTTCGTCTTCGCTACCATGGCGGAGGAATGGGGATTGCTGGGCGGCGCGCTGCTGATCCTCGCTTTCATGCTGCTGTTCCGCTGGGGCATCCGGGTGGCGATGCGCACGCAGGACAAGTTCGCGCGGCTCGCCGCGGCTGGGCTCACCACCACCATCTTTTTCTACGTCGCGATCAACCTGATGATGGTGATGGGGCTGGCCCCGGTGGTCGGCATACCCCTGCCCTTCATGTCCTATGGCGGTTCTTCGATGCTGACGGTAATGCTGTGCGTTGGCATCATCATGGCCATCGACCGCGCGGGCAAGCGTCGCACTGGGACGGGAAACTGGGCTTAGGGCGCTTCAACCGTAAAATTTCCGGCATATGGGCGATTTATGGTTTGCAAACAGCCAGGCGGCTGCTAACAGCCCGCCCACACCGGAGCGCGTCCCGCACCGGAATGGACGCATAGCTCAGTTGGTAGAGCAGCTGACTCTTAATCAGCGGGTCCTTGGTTCGAGCCCAAGTGCGTCCACCATATTTTTCAACAACTTATCATTCATTTGAGACAAGATAGAGCCGCGGACGGCTCTGACTGTGTCCATTTTTGTGTCCAGTGTCGGTCACGCTTTCTCTAGGCTTTTCGATCTTCCCGGATGTGTCCGGAAAAATCAGCTGGTCAGCATAGGGTGCCAGATGCTTCACCGACATGTGGGCGTAGCGCCGTACCATCGATTCTGACTTCCAGCCACCGAGCTCCTGAAGCACCCAGGTGGGCACGTCATTCTGCCGAAGCCAGCTGGCCCAGGTGTGCCGCAGATCGTGCCAGCGGAAATTCTCGATCCCGCAGGCCTTCAAGGCGGCGCGCCAGGCCCTGTTGTTCGCGCACCGCAGCGGATTGCCGCGATAGGTAAACACATAGGTATCATGCTTGCCTTGCTGCCGTCCCAGAACGCCAAGAGCGATCGCGTTGAGCGGCACACCGAGCGCTGCACCATTCTTCGTATCTCCATGCTCAATCGTCGCTATGGCCCGGTTCATATCGACCCGGTCCCAGGTCAGGTTGAGTATGTTTCCCTGGCGAAGGCCCGTCGACAAAGCGAACCGGACAACCTCGCGCTGATGAGCAGGTAGCTTATCCATGAGTGCCCTGGCCTGATCGTGGGTAAGGCATCTCACCCTGACCTTGCCGCTCTTCTCATAGGTCTTGAACGCCGGTATCTGATCGACCCATTCCCACTCGCGCTGCGCCTTCCGGAAGATGGCGCGGATAAGCGCCACATAGAGATCCTTCGTGCGATTGCTCGATCGGGCATGGTGTCGGGTGATGATCGCGTCGATCATGTCCCTGCTCACCTGTTCCATTGTCTTGCCACGCAGGTGCTTGGTAAACCATCGGATCCGGCTCACATCGTCCCTATAGGACTTCTTGTGCGTCATTTCCTTCAGCCACCGCAAAGCCGCCTCGTCCCATGTGCGCTTCGGCTTCTGCTTCAACCTGGCAAGATCCCACAGCTGGGCCTTCAGCTTGTCGTGATATTCCTCGGCCTTTTTCCTATCGGAGGTTCCAGTAGAGCGTCTAACTGTCGTTCCGTCAGGTGCTGTGCATTTGACATAATAGGTGCTTGCACGCTTGTAGAGTGCCATGTTGCCTGCCTTTCGTCGGCACTCGACTGCATCCGCGCATGCCCAGAATATCGAGCGCGCAGGGAGGCGACAAGGTCCGCTTCCAGAAAGCGCCAGTCACGACCGAATTTCGCGCCAGGAACGACCCCGGCTTTCGCGTAACTGCGCAGCGTATTTGCGTGAATTCCCAGAAAAACGGCGGCTTCCTGAAGGCTCAGGATGCGAGCCGGAGCGGCATCTGGGGCACCGCCGGCCGCGCCAGGGCTGTCGTGAGAATATTGCATGCACCGATGTTCCCGAATCGAACCCGGCGCGTGATGAAGCTCTTTCAAGATACCCTAATTTGCGTCGGAGAAAAGAGCTTCCTCCACTCGACACCCCGCAGATGCCCCGTTGCGTCACGGCACTTGCTGGATCTTTGAGGCCTGCCGTGCAAAACTATGCTCGCCGAAACGTCGACGCAGATGCTCTGACACACTAAGCGCATAACGGCGCTGCCGCCAGTCGATCGGGCTATGATAGATGCCGACGGCCTTCCAGTAATTGCCGGTGACCGTCAGCCCCGACAAGAATATCCAGCGCGCCGCCTCGACATTGAAACAGGCATCGAATTGCAACCAGATACGAACCTGCGCATCATCGCGCCCGATCGCTTTGGCAATCCTGGGCACCCACCAGCTATTGATCTGTAGTGGTCCCAGATCATGCGTTCCATTGGTGTTTGACACCGCGGCTCCGATCCAGCCGCCCTCCTGATCGCGCAGGGCCCACAAAGTGCGTTCAAGCCACAGAGCGCCTCGCGATGCTGATTTGATGCAAGCGCCAATCCGGACGGCTTCGTCGGGAAAGTGGGATCGTGAATGGGCGGGCGCGACGGTAGCTAAAATCGTAAACAGCAGGCCCGCAGAGTTGAGCCAGTTTCTAGCGATCGATCCCATGACGACCTCCCTGAGGCAGCTTGGCCTCGCTGCGATCCGCTTGCCGTTCGGCAGGCCCCGTGCGATCCAGCAAGCTGTTAAGGTGCCGGTCCAGCGCCTCCGCCAGGCTTCTGGCGTTTGTGGCGAGCCGAACCCCAAGCCCTCTCCTGCCGCTCGCTCGCCTGTGCAGCCTCGCGCTCAGCAAGCGATCGCTATTCTGCCGTCGCTCTTGCTGTTGCGCCCGTCGCATCTCCTCGATCCGCGCCGGTTCCCGTTCAGTGAACCGGTCCGCCCTGTCGCGATCGATCCGGCCCAGTCCTTCCAGCGCAGAGGTCTTCTCGCCAGACGACCGCTCGAGTTTTTCAACGAGCCTGTCCTTGTCCTGGGTCCACAATTTGACGCCCAGCCGCGCACGGGTGATTGCCGTATAATAGTTCTGGCCGGTAACCAGTGGTGACCCGAGCGGGGCCAGAACATAGACCCGCGCATAGGTTCTGGACTGCGCCGCATAGATTGTTTCGGCGTAACCATGGTCCCAACTCTTGTGCCGCGAGAGATCGATCGTTTGGGCGCGATCACCTTTGTCCCACCGGATGGTGGCCAAACTTCCATCGAGTGCTTCGACCGTACCGCGTTGGGCGTTCTTGATGCCCAGTTCATGGGAGACAAGCCGCCATTGAATGCGATCGCCTTGGGCAAGGCTTCGCGTTTCGGAGACGAAGATGTTGACCTGTCCTCCCTTGGTGAGCCGCGGATCCCAGCGAACGATGCGACCCTGTTCATCGACGAGACGGACCTGCGGTCGGCCGCGCTCATCGCGCACGATGACCAGCACCCGATATTCGGTGTCGCGGGCGAGCCCGGCCTCGGCCTGATCGCGACTGAATGTGACAACCTGACCGGATGTGTAGAAGCGGGCGAGATGCTTCTCCTGCTCGGTGAGGCCGGCAGGCGAAAGGATATTGAGCCGGGCATCCTGCGCAGCCACCACCCCCTCACGCTGCAACGTCTCGCGTACCTGCGTATTGACGATCAGCCTGGTCGCATTGTCCAGAACGAGGATGTTGGTGCTGGCTCGGGTCTCTGGCCGCAGGCGCGTCCACTCGGCCACCAAGCCCTTAGCGAGCGATTCCGCGTCTCCGCCAGACACTACTTTGTCGAGCTGTTCGAGCGAGCCAGCATAGTCGCCCGCCCGTGCTCTTGTGACGGCATCTTTCATCCGCGCCGTTTCCTGACGCCGCGATTCGGTGAGCTGCGCCGTTGGCATGCCGAGCTGCTGCATCAACCAGAAGGCTTTGCCCTGCTCGATGGCGCCGGTCTGTTTGTTGTCACCCAGGAGGATGAGCCGGGCGCCAGTTCTGCGGCTGATCTCCAGAACCCGCAGCGCCTGTCGGTTACCGAGCTGCCCCGCTTCGTCCAGCACCAGGACGTCGCGCCCAGACAGGCCATAGCCGCCCTCGGCAAGAAGGCTCGCAACGGTCCGGGATTTGATGCCGGCCGTGTCGCCAAGGTTCGCCGCAGCTGATGAGGTGGGCGCCAGGGCATGGAGCGTTGCCCCCGGCTCGGCACCCCGATGCAGTGTGGCGATCAGCATCGATTTACCCGCACCCGCTACGCCGTGAAGGCCTGTGACCCGGTCGCGGCTCAACGCCAGGTTCACGAGCGCTCGCTCCTGCAGGGGCGACAATCCGGCCGATTCGAGCACGCCGAGCAGGCGATCGGAAGATGCGATTGGTTGGCCATCTTCGATCGAGAGAGCGAGATGCTGCGCCAGGGCCTGCTCGAAGCGGACCGAGCGGCGCGTCGTCCGTCCGCGGTTCAGGATCTGATCGCCGGTCTGCTCCCGGGTCGCGAGCAATTTGCGGCCCGCCTCATGCCCTTCGAGGAGCGGGCGAACGTCGCCAAAGCGGACCTCGCCGACATGAGGCGCAAGAGCCCTTGTGATCAACCGGCCAAGCGGATTGACCGCCTCTCGGCCTTCGGTCTGTCGAAGGCCGAACAGGGCTGCGCGTGCCGCTTCTGCAGGTGCGAGAGGGAAGATGCGTTCGCCACCCTTTTCCGCTTCCGCCCGCAGGCTGTCGAGCGCGGGCGCATGTTCGCCCAGCCGCGTTCGCCACTGGAGATGCAGCGTCTCAAGGCCGATCTTCTCCTTTGGGCCACGTGTCGCATAGAAAGACTTTCGCCGCGCGGCCTGTCCTTCCAGGCCGTGCTCACGCGCATGGGCATCGATCTGTTCGGCACGCTGCGACATGTCCGCGATCAACTGCGGGCGTACGCCCCGGATCTCGAACAGGCCCCGGCGGGGGTCGGCGGCGATTTCGTAGCCGAGCGCTCGCAGGCCCTGCGCCAGCTCGTTGCGGTAGATCTGCCCCGCGCTCATCTGCTCGCTATACATGGCCCGCGTTTCCAGGCTCGCCATGGGAGCATCGCGCGCCCGGTTGGTCATGTTGAGGACCACCACATGGGTATGGAGATGCGGATCGAGCTCCCGGCTCGCATTTTCGGTAAACCGCGCCCACAGGAGCCGACCGGTCGTTTCGTGCAGCACGCGGCCATCCTCTCGCCGACGAAGTTGCGCCTGCTCCTCAAGCCAGGAGAGGGCGACGCTGACCGCCTGTTCGTGGGCATCGGCGATCCGCGCATCCCCTACCGCAAGGGCCATCACCGATACAGATTTTGGCGCGCTCAGAGCGAAGTCCCAACCCGGGTGATGCTCAATCCCACCCTCGCGGTGTCGGCCCAGTTGCTGGCCCGCAACCGCACCGCGAAGGAGACTCTCGAAGGTCTTCGGATCGACCTCGCCGGAAAGCCCAAGCTCCTCTGCAAGGCCGCCGCCCCATTGGGAACCTTCCGTCCCTCCCTTGGTGTAATAATCGCCGATCGCATAATAGCGCGCTATGTTGCCGGCCGTGCCGGTCAGACGTCTGGGATGCATCATGCCGGCCTCGACGCGCTACGCATGCCGCCCCTTCGGCCATGCTGGGTGAGGCCAAAGCCGGAGGAACGCCCCAACAGCTCCGGTCCCGATGTGGATGGCAGATGTTCCTGCGGTGCGGCCCCTGGTTCAGATGCAGGCGGAACATCTGCGCGCAGCGGTATCTCGGCATCGAGAGGAAGTTCGGGCGACGCGACGGCTTTGCTGGAAGGTCGCAGCTTCCGCTTCGGGTCTTTGGGGACGTCCCGCTCTTGGGCCGCCAAGACTGGGGACAATCGCACGGCGGGTGCGGTCCGCTCCTCGAACGCCGGAAAGCAGGTAAGAGATCGGTTGTAACTGTCCTTGAAGCGGGCAACCGGAAGGTCGCGACCAAAGCGAAGGAAGCCGGTCAGGTTGGGAAGATTGGTCACCTCCGTGTGCATAACGAGCGGGCGGGTCACCTGCATACGCGAGAGGTTTACCCCGTCGCGCATATCGTTCACGCCGTAGGACATGCCTTCATTGGCTTCGACCTGTTCGACCTGTCCCAGATTTTCCGAGACATGCTTGGCGGTTGGCGTGTCGTTCGCCCGCAGTGCGACCCATGTCGAGCAATATCCGGTGATCGCGGCTGCATCCTGAATGCCGTAGGTCGCCTCGAGCTGCGGGTAGCTCTGAAACCCCAATATGCCGCAGCCACCATATTTGCGGGCGCGGGCGAGAAAGTCCGAGAGCGAAGGCAGCTTCTGAAGGGTCGGCAGTTCGTCGATCACGCAATAAAGACGCCGGGCGCGATCGGGCGTGAGGCTCATGATCGCGCTGATGGCGATGTCGAGCCAGACCGTGATCAGCGGTCGAAGCGAGGGCAACTGATCGGCCTTCACAGTGATGAAGAGCCAGCTGTCGTCCTCCTCGTTGGCGACCCAGTCGCGGATCGAGAAGCCGTCGAGCGTGTCGTCGAGATAGGAGAAACTGCGCATGACCGACGCCAGCTCGGCGCGGATGCCGGCCGACGTCCGATCGCCCTCCGTCGATATGAAAGCGGCAGCATCGGTCCCCTCTGCAAAGGTCGCGAGGTCCTTCAAGGGGGAACGCAGGATCGTATCGAGCAACACCGAAACGAGCATGCGATTGTCGCGCGCGAGTTTCCGGAAGACAGCGACGAGCGTGCCTCTGGCGGCCTTCGCCCAAAAGGGATCGCCGGACTTGTCGGGAATGGTCGACTCGGCGATTTGGTCATAATGATAGTCGCGCGGCACATCGACCCAGGGCGACCAGCTGTCGGCCCTGGCATCAAGCGGGTTCAGCAGAATGTCGTGCCCGGGCTTGTAGAATTTCTCAACGAACGTTCCGGCGGCGTCATAGACGATCGCCCTGCGGCCCTGCTTGCGGATACCGGCCAGCATCTTGACGATGATGTTGGTCTTGCCCGTCCCGGGCGCGCCGCAAATCAGAATATGTTCGGGCTCGAACGCGTCAGGAACCTGCACGCCGCCGATTGCAAAGCTACCCTTTCGGCTTCGCCAAAGCAGGCGCCGTAGCTGTCGAGGGGTCCCGAAACGGGCACCGCGAAGGAACTGGTTGGATCCAAGCCCACGCCCAGTCCTGGTAAAATAGAACCATGCCCAAAATAGCATGAGAAGCGAGAAGCAGCCGACCAGCGCCGCCCCGACAAGGAGATGATGCTCCATCGCCCGAAGCGCCTGCTTGGCGACGCCAGACTCCAGCAGCGTATCGGAGTTGGTCCAATATTCCGGCCCCTCCGGTCCCCTGAACAGGAGCGGCGCTCCACCAGGCACGTCACTTTTAAGGGTCGCCTCAACGATCTTGAACGCGACATAGCGCTGATAGTCGTTCGCTTTCTCCAGAACATACCAGAGCGTGCCGCCGACCCACAGGACGATCCCTGCCGCCACGGTCTGAATAAACACCTGGGTCGTCATGCGCACATTATGGACGATGGCCTGTCCGCCTCTTGTCCAGGAACCGAGCGTGTCGTTGCGGAAGATGCTCATGAGCGTACCTCCACGGGATCGATCAGGCCCCGCTCCAGGAGGAGTTTGCGGGCGTCGGCCGTACCGCGGGCCAGGAGGTCGGGATGACGGGCGCTCACATAGGCAGCAAGGATCGCGAACACCTGGATGTTCGTCGCATGCAGTTCGTCGAAACGGCCATGATAGCCGCCCGCGTCCATGCCTTCATAGCGATCGAGAATGCCGCGAACATAGTCGGCAACGCTGGTATCGGCGGCACGTGCGCCGATGACGAGACGCTCATAGAGCGCGTCTTTGAATCTGATGGTAACCCTTGCCACACGCCGAACTCCTGTTCGACGCCTGATCGGGGTGATGAAGCACGTCCGTAAATAAAGCTATTTCGCCCTGATCTCAAGACAATATGCGTCATCTCTACGGCAGCCAAAGGTTGCCAAGGAAGATCAGGCGCTTGGCTGGACGCGGACCCGTGGGGTCAGCCAGAGCGTGCCGGTGGCACCCAGCTGTGCCACCATTCGTTATACTGGAAATTTATGAAAAACCTCAGAAAGGCTGGCGATTCGCGCCCGCAGCACCCGTGCGTACGGTGCATTACAAACGGCCACGAGCCGTGCGTCTTTTCTTCGCAGCGCCTTGCGCGCTGCGCAGCCGCGTCCAGGGAAGGGCGGGCTGCCCCCGGCAGGGGGCTCTTTTTCTTCGCCGGCGCCAGCCGGCCCCAAAATCGCATTGCAGATGTCCTCCCGATGTGAATAGTGGAGCGCGGCGGGCAGACCTTCAGCTGAAGGATAAACATCATGCCCAAAATGACCGATCGCGAACGGCTCGCGAAGATCGAAGCCGATCGCCGCAAACTCGACGAGGAAGCCGACACCGTGCGGCAATCCCTTCGCGCCCAATATGCCGCGCACATATCTCAGATTGCCGTCGAACAGTTGAGCGAGCGCGAGTTCAGGGACCTGCTCACGCATGCAATCCGGGTCGGCGGCGCGGCCGCTATCACTGCCCTCAAGGCGTTGCCTATCACCGCCGCCACAACCCAGACGTCGCCGGAACGGCGTCCCAGCGACGAGCACGGCGGAGCCGCGCGCAGGAGGCCGGCGCTTCCTCCAAGCGCCGCATCGCCGGGCGACGGGGCCGACAGCAGGCCGGCTCCCTGAGCCCGGCGATACTCTCCCCAGGCACAAAAAAAGGGCGCTGGCGGAGGGCCGAACCCTTCCACCAGCGCCACTGCCCCGTTCGTCAACCCGCCCGGCGTTGCTGGCCTGCCAACGTGAAGAAATGCGCCGGCACCCCAGCCTCCCGCACCATCCGCGCGAGGTTCGACTGTATTCCCGATCCCTCGCAGACGATCGCTTCGACCGGCTTCAACCGTAGCAGCGCCTCGTTGCGCGCGAACCCGGCCCGCTGTCCCAGCCGGTGATTGAGCGTGAAGGCGATGAGCTTCACCTTCCGGCTCGCGGCCCACGCAGCGGCGATCGCGTCGCAGCCCTTGGCCTGGGCCGTCGTCGCAAGAAGCATCGAGGGGACCCGTGCCTTGATCTGGTCGAGCCGCTCCCAGAGCTGGGCGTGATCCTCCCATTGCTGTCCCCCGGAGAATATGACAACCGGACCTTGCGGCGCCAGCGCTTCGTTGCGCCTGTTGCGGCGTGCGGCCAGGAAGTCGGTGGCGGCGATCACCGAAGCGGTGCGTTTGCTCGAGACCAGCGTGCCGCGTGGTGCCGACCAGGGCCGTCCGGTCTCGACCCGGAAGAGATCGGCGCCATGGTCGCGCATGCAGGCGATAGCCTCGCGCGCCTCGTCGAGTCCGTGGCAGAGCGCCTGCGCCTCCTCCAGATTGGCCGTGGCAATCTCGCCGCCGTCGCTTTCGCGGATGAGCTGGCCCACCTGTCGCGCGGCCCTGTCGGCCTCGCCATCCAGCTGATCGGCGAGCCTGTGGAAGCTGTGCACCAAACCCCAGGCGAGCCGTTCGGACAGGGCTTCGAGCCGCGTGTCCCGCAGCAGATCGAACAGCGTCGTCACCATCAACTCGACCCCAAGTTGCATCGCCAGCGGGTCAGGCATGTCGGCTGTGATAGCCTCGTCGCTGCTCCCCAGCCGCACCGCGTCGGCGGTTTGGGCAAAGGCGGCGGCGAAGCGGTCTGATGCTTGCCTCGTCTCCTCGGCGAAGAACCCGGCGATATCGGCAAAGCGGGCGGCGGTGGTGGTATCGGTCGTCATGAAAACCTCCTTTTTCTGAAGAGGTTTGTCCCCCTGCACGGGCTCCGAGCGGCGGGGTCAAGGACCGCGAAGCGGCCGCTCCGCGGCGGTGGGGGCAACGATTTTCTCTGGCGGCCGCGGAGCAAGGAAGGAAACGCCGACGTCCGCTCCGCCAGGGAAAATGGTGGGGCCCCGCCGTCCTTGAGGCCGACGCGGTCCCGTGCCACAATCGGACGTCTTGAGAGAGAGGAAGAGCTACCCTGCGGGGGGCTCGATGCCCCCCGCAGGGTAATGTGGAGGGCACCGCGCTCGCCCCCGGGCACCTCTGGTCTTCTCCTGTCGTCCCAGAGAATGGCCGAGCTTACCAGTTGAAGCTCTGCAACCCGTCCACCTCGTCAGCATCGCAGTCGAACAGGATGTAGGCACAGTCCAGCGACCGGGCGAACCGCTGAACCTCGGCAAGCTCTGGCGGTATGCGCGCAGCATCATCGCCCTCGACCACAAAGGTCGAGACGAACCATCCATACCAGGTGGCGGCCACCGTGAGGGGCTGGAGTTCGACCGGCAGACTGGCCCAGTTCGCCAGAAGCTGCGAGGTTGCAAGGCTCACATGAGCGGTGCTGACGACAAGATGCTTTCCAAATTCAAGCGGCGCTTTGCGCGGGTCTGGAGGCCTGCTTGGGGGCGGCTCAGGCGGGCGGTACATAGGCATTGTAGGGATTGCCGTCGTGAAGATGCCCGAAGGGCGTCATCACATAATCCCTCTCCTCTCGTCCGACCGCACAGATCACATAGCGCGGGACACCTGTTGCAGCGTCCCTGCATTCGAGCAGCGCCAGATCGCCATGCTCCGCCGCGCGGAGCAGGGTCTCGAAATTGCGCCTATATCCTTCGGGAATAGCCATATCCGCCTCCTTATGCCGCGTTGCGCCGGCGCAGCTTTATGTCGGGTGCCTGGCCCTCGCGCCTGAAGGCGTGGATCGGGACGCCCGCCTCGCGCAGGAGCTGGTAGAGATTGGCCTGAAGCCCCGATCCCTCGCACAGGAGCGCCTCGACGGGCGCGAGATCGACCAGCTTGCGGTTGCGCGCAAAGGCGACCTTGGAACCAGTGCCGTAGAGCCCGTAGGTCACTAGCGGAACCCGCTTTTCGGGCCGCGCTGCCCAGGCCGCGGCGATCGCGTCAGCTCCCTTGCGCTGCCCTGTCGTGACGAGCGTCATGTTCGGCACGCGCGCGTGGATTGCATCGAGCCTGTCCCAGATCTGCTGGAAATCATGCCAGAGCGCGGGTCCTGAAAAGACCACGATGGGGCCCTGGGGCATGTGCCGTTCACGGGCCGCAAGCTGCCGGGCGCGCAGGAAATCGAGCGCGTCGATCTGGCTTGCGCCGCGCGCCGTGGGCTTGCTGCCACGGGACGGTGACCAGGGCCAGCCCGAGAGCGCGCGATAGGTTTCCGCAGCGAAATCGCGCATCGTCTCGACTGCGGCGCGCTGCTCGGCCACGGTCTGGCACAGCAGCTGCTTTTCCTCGAGCTCGCGCGCATAGACCTCGCTTGGATCATAGGAACGGGCAAGGTCGCCCAGTTCCCGCGCAAGGCCGTCTTCGCGCCGCTCGAGCTTGCTGGCAACAAAGTGGAAGGAGTTGACGAACCCCCAGGCGATCTCGGGCGCGAGCGCTTCGAGCCGGGTGTCGCCAAGAAGATCAAACAGACAGGCAATGACGCCCCCGCAATCGGCCTGGACCGCGAGCGGTTCGGGCATGTCGAGTTCGGCGGGCGCTTCGCCCGGCCCGGAGACGGTGAGGCCAAGCGGCTCTCCGAACACGGCCTGGAACTCGGGGCTGGCGGTCATCTCTGAATATAGCTGGCTCAAGTCAGCGAAGCGGTGCACGCTCTGCGCTGCGATACTGGTCATGACGATGCTCCATGGGCATGAGAAGAAAGGCCCCGGGGAGGGCTGGGCCTCCCCGGGGACACGCCATCAGGCGAACGGGATTTCCTGATCGAGGGAGGTGCCCGCCTCCATCAGGCCGCCGTCATCGCCCGCGGTGCTGCCGCCAAAGCCGCCCTCGCCCCGCGGCGCATAGTCACGGCCGCTGTCCGCGCTCCGGCTCGGACCGAAGGCATCGCGCGGCTGCTTGCGCCGCCAGGCGACGCGATAGCCTTCCTCCTCATTGCCAAAGAGCGCGATCGGGAGCGGCTCACCCAGGCTCGGATCGTCGATCGATCCCTGGAGGAACAGTTCGCCGGTCGTGTTCTTGGCGACCGCCTCCCAGAGCGCGCCGATCTGCACCCAGCGGTTGCCGACATTGAGCGCTAGTATCTCGAAGACGGGCGCCATGGCGTGGGCGCTGTCGACCTTGCGGAGACCAAGCTTGGGGAGGTCGATCGTACGCGTGGCGATCCAGCCGATGATGCGGCCGTTGACGATCTTGAATTCACCGATGTTCATAAGACTTTCCTTCGACACTATGTCGCTCGGCCAATCCGAAACGACACCCGCCAAAGGCCCCCTCCACTCTCCTGCGCTCAGCCCGTTCCAGACACGCTGCCGCATCGACAGGACGGTCTTGGCCTCCAGTAAATACCGCCGGTCACAAGCTATTTTGCAGGCAGTTCGAGCGGCCATGAACGCGATACAGTCAGGACGATCGCCGCCCACGCGCGCCAGCGCCGGCGCGCAGCGCACGGGAGGCCGACCTCGATGCAAGCGCCGACGCACCCAAAGCCGTTCGCACGCCCGCGCTGACTCATCTCTCCTTTCTCGCCCGCGCCCTGCCTTTCCGGCAGCGGATCGCAACCCGGCAGGGCCGAGATCCGGCGAAGCCGGAGCTCGGTCGGAGCGCAGCGGAGATAAGAGCCGCGGTGCCCGCGCAGCGGGCAGCCGCCACCCATTGCCCTTCTCCCACGCCAGCACATGGCCTGTTCGCCACGCCCTTTCCGCATTGCTGAGGCATGCGACGGCAATCCGCGCTTCCAGATCAAAGCGCGAACATATAGGCTCGGCCGATGTCCGTCATATCGCGAGAATTGCCAGGGCCTAAAAACTGGCAGGATTTTGAGAATCTGGCCTTCGACGTCTATCGAAGATTGTGGAAGACCAACGATGCCGAGTTGCATGGGCGCCAGGGGCAGCCGCAGGCAGGCGTCGATGTCTATGGCACCGACAGGGTCGAGCAGAAATATACCGGTGTCCAGTGCAAGGGGAAGGATGGCGACCTGCGCGCGGCGGTCACGGCAACCGAGCTGCGGGACGAGGTTGCAAAGGCGCGGACGTTCCAGCCGCCGCTCGACGTCTTCATCCTGGCGACCACCGCGCCCAATGACCAGGCGATCCAGGGAATCGCGCGTGAGATTAGCCAAGCTCATGCCAGACTTGGCCTGTTCGAGGTCAGGGTCACGGGCTGGACGACGCTGCGCAGCTTTGTCGCCGACGATCAGGAAGTGCTGCTCAAATATTATCGGGATCTCGCGCCCGTCGACGTGATCGGCCAGATCGCCGCTGGTGCCGAGCAGAATGCCGCGGGCTTCGCACAAATGGACATGCTGATACGCAGGGCTACGCGGATGCTCACGCAATCCCGGGAAGCGACCAGCCCTGACGATCCCCTCGCCGCGCAGGTCATGGAGATCGGCAAGCTCATCAGCGACGGATCGCCGCGTGCCGCCATCCGGGCGCTTGAGCGGATACAGGCAGACCATGACGCAACCGCCAGTCCGCTCGCGCGCTATCGCCTCCTCGCAAGCCTCGGAAACGCCCATTATGCGCTGGGCGAGGAAGACCATGCGATCGCACTGTTCCATGCAGCCTTCGAGGCGCATCCGGATTTCTCCAACGCCAGGGCAACCAGGGCGATGGCGCTTCTCCTGGAGGGCAAGCGCGAGGAGGCCGAGCCGATCGCCAGCGCCGTTTTCGAGGACGACCGGACGTCGGTCCGCAATGCAGGCATCTGGATCGACACGATGCCGCTCGATCGGCCCATAGCGCAGATCGAAACCGCGCTCCCACCCGCGCTTGTCGACACGCTCGACATCCAGCTTCGTCTGGCGCTGCGGTCGGGTGAAATTGGCGATGCCGATCGCCACCTTGCCCATGCGCGGGCGGCTCTTGCAATCGCGCCGGAGGACTGGCGCGCCCTGGCGACGCTGGGAGAAGCGCTGGTCCAGCCGCTCTCCGCGCTCGACGGGCTGGGGATCACCCATGATGTGCCTGCCCATCTCCACGCAGACGTGGAACGCGCGATCGGGCTCCTCAAGACAGCATGGAGGAAGCTTCTAGACCAGGATTCCAGCTTTCAGGGGCGGCATATTTCGGCGAACCTTATCAGCCTGCTCGGCATCGTCGGGCGCGAGGCGGAGGCCGATCAGATTCTCGATGAAGCGCTTGGCGCTTTTCCCCATTATGAGCCGCTCGCTATATTCGCGGCTCGCCGATCTGCAGCCAATGACGACTGGCGCGCAGTCGCGGCCACGCTCGATGCGCTGCCGCAGGACGCGCTGACCTTCGACGCTTTCTTGTTGAGGACCCACGCCGCGCTTCAGTTGAAGGATGGCGCCGGCGCGGTCCTCTGGGCCGGGCGGATGCAGTCGGCCGATGTCGGGCAGCCCGCGATGGCCGAACGGGCCGAGCTCGTCGAGGCGATGCAGGTCCATGCCGCTATGCTGGGCAGCGCCGATGCCGCGGCGCTCATTACCGACGCCATTGCGAAACGACCAGGATCGATCGTCGTGCGATCCGTGCTGTACGATGCCCTTGAGGCGGAGGATCCCCTGCGCGCAAAGCTGGCAAGCGAAATCAGCAGTCTTGCGCAGGGTGACCTGAGCCTGCGCGAGCGCATGCACGCGGCCGAGACCCTTTATGCGCAGGGCCATTATGGCATGGCCGCGGATCTTTATGCGGCCGTGCACGGAGGGCAGGATAATTACGCGCTGCGACGCCGGCTCCAGGCGCTCAACCTTGCGGACCGGCGGGCAAGAGGCACGCAGGCTGTTCGAAACGCTCCCACCTGCGCAACGCGCCTCGGATGGCTATCTTCCTGTCGGCGTCGCCATTTACGAAAGCGCCGGGCTGTTGAAACCGGCGCTCAAGCTGTTGGAGAGCGCGCTCCAGCAGCATGACGTGCTGCGCAACAGGCTCATCTGGATCCAGCTTCTCGTTCGCCTCGGCCGCTCCGACGAGATGCGCGATTGGCTGGACCGGGTATCTGAAGATATCGAGGGTACGCCGATCGAGCTCATCGCCCTCGCGCAGCTGGTCGACCGCTATCTGAGTAATGCAACCAAGGCGCTGTCGCTGGGCTATCGTGCCTTGCGAACCGGCTATGGGCATCCAAGGATCCACCTTGCTTACGCCCTGGGCCTGATCGTGGGCGGCCGCGCCAGCAGTGTGACGATGGCGGCGCCCCAGCTGATCCAAGCCGGCGCGGGCGTCGTCCTGATCAATGACGCGACGGGTGAGGAACTGCACAGAATCATCGAGACGGGGCCGGCCCCGGCTGTGGAACGGGACGAGCTCTCCCCCGACGAGCCATTTGCAAAAAGGCTGCTGGGACTGCGAGTGGGCGACAGCATCGCGTTTACAAAGCTGGGAGTCGGACCGCAAAGCTATCGGGTGGCCGAGATCCAGACCCCCTCCCTGTTCGCCTTTCGCCGGACCATGCGGCAGTTTCCCACCCTCTTCCCCGACAATCCTGCGTTCGGCTCGTTCACGATCGACGAGAGCAAGGGCGATGACCGGTTCGAGGAGATGTTCGCCATGGCCCGAAACCGGGCCGATAAGGGGCAGCAGCTCGAGACCCTTTATCGCGACGGCTTGATCCCGATCCCCATGTTCGCGCGGCTGAGCGGGGCGGATATTTTCGAAATTTGGGAGAATTTCAGGCAGAAGAACGGCCTTGGTCTCAAAGTCGCGATGGGCGTGGAAGACGAGTTCGCGACCGGACGGGCGGGAGCACAGGCTGGCATCGCGGTGGTAGACCCACTGTGCGTCTATGCCTGGGCGCGCATGGGTCTTAGCGCGGTGATCGCCAAGCTCTCCAATCGCCTCGCCATCGTTCAGTCCACCATCGATTCGCTGCGGCAGCTGGTCGAGGAACGCGAAGGCCGTCGCGGCCGCAAAACGGGCACGTTCGGCTATGATGGCGAGCGATATTTCTTTATCGAGATGACGCCAGAGGCTGCTGCGCAGCAGCTCGCCGACGCCAGGTCCGCGCTCGATCTCGCCCAAAGCCTTCCGCTCGTGGCCGCCGAATCCGATCAGGCCCTGCCTGAGGGTGTCGCCGAACTGATTGCCGACCTCGACCCAGCCTATCATGACAGCCTGATCGCGGCCCTGGCGCCCAGACGCGCGCTCCTGACCGATGATCTGGGCTTGCGGGTCATCGCGCAGGCGGCCGGCGCACAGGTCTGCTGGACGCAGCCGCTGGCCCAGGTGGCGCTGAGTTTGCAGGCGATCACCCATCCAGAATATCGGCAGATCATAGGTGCCCTCTTCGATGCCAATCATGCCTTCGTCCAGTTCAACGCCGCCGATGTCATAGGTGAACTGCAGGACAGCGCGTGGACGGCCAATGACCGCCTGCGCGACTATGCCCGCCTGCTGACGAGCGAGACGCTCGACCAGACCCATGCCGCGATGGTCATGGCCGAGCTGTTGCTCAATTCCAGCCAGATCGCCGGCATCGCCCGGGCTCTCATCTTCCCCAACCTGGTGTTCGAGGTCGCCGGCGAGCTTGGTCGCGCGGAACAGCTGCGCGCATTCATGGGCGCTGCCAGGGCCGCCGCCCAACATATTCAGACCCGTGCATTCAACCGCAGGCTGTTGCCGCCGCGGCTCATGCAAACGACCCACCTCACGCCCATAGACGCTCTGGCGGTGATGTCGGCGCGAAGGGCAGAGAAATTTGTCACGCGATTTTGGGACGCGCTCGAGGCTGCAGGGCTGAAAACCGGCGATTAAGCCAACCCCATTGCTCAGACCACAAGCGCCATCAGCACTTCATGCATAGCTGGCGGCGAGACGCTCACCCGCACCGGCTGGAGGGGACAGGCGGTGCGGATCACATATTGCCTGTCGCCGCTGCTCTCGCGCAAACGGACCGCAACCGCATAGGCGTGAGGGAAGGAGGCGAGCCGGGCCCGGGCCGCATGCGCGAAGGGCGCACTATGCGCAGCGTTGCACAAGAGGTCCGGCGCGCCCTCGTCATTGGCAGCTTCCCGCCTCATGTGCGGATCGCCCCGGCGATGATCGCCTGCGCGCAATAGTCGCTGAGCGGCTTGCGCGCGCAAAAACTGGGGTCGCGCTCGACGCCCAGTCCAATATGTCCGCGCACTGCCAGCAGCTCGGAGAGGAGGACAGGCCCGAGTTCGGGATAGCCAAGGCCCAGATCGCAAAGCCCCCAAAGCATGAGATCTTGCCCGTCAGCCTCGGCCCAGGCGATGAGCCAGGTACATGCCGCGTCCGGCGTAAAGAACTTCACGACAGGACAGGGATCGAAATCCGGCTCGCGCACGAGCCGCGCGCCATTCTCCAGCAGCATTTGCGTAATTTCAGGGGTGACAAGTTCCATGGACAAGCTCCCAGGCAACCGAAAGGCGCCATAGCCTGCGGCGCCCCACTATCGCCCCCTCCCCTTTACCAAGGTCGCGCCACCTCAGTCCGTGCAGAACCCGGCGCCGGACTGGCGTTCGGCAGCCGCCAGACGCCATTCGGCAAGCGCCGCATCGCCCCTTCTCCTGAAGGTCGGGCGCAGTTTGAACGGACGCGGGTCACAGACGATGCGCCAGCGTCGATCGGCATAGTTGCGCGACACGCAGCCGATAGCGCCGCCAGGATAGAGGATGCCGTGGACATATCAGCCGCCATGGCGCCAGCGCGAATAGGTAAATCTGGGCATCCCGCTCATCCTGCACAAGGCCCGCGAAGATCGCCGTCTTCCGCTACGCCCCGGGGCACCTGAAGCCGGCGCCGCAGGCGTCCCGCCTGGATCATGATCGGGATCGTCATCCGGCTCGTGCGGCCCCCTTCCTCAACCTGCGCGACAAGGCGAAGGCCAGGAATGCGCTCATCATGATAGACGCTGTCGCGCGCCCGGGCCCGGCCTAGGCGCGCGGCCTCACAAGGGTCGGATGCCTCGATCCGGTAACGCTCCTGCGCGAAATTAATGCCGTCGGTCTCAAACCGGATCGATACGATATAGGCGCACGGATGCTGGTGCAGCTGATGGGTCATCGCCATTCTCCTGATGTTAGGGTTGTCTGAGATGCGCTGGCGCCCGGACACCGGGCTCGGGTACCGCTGTTTCAGTTGACCTTCTGGAGGAGCCGCTTCGCCTTGCCTTCCAGTTCGAGACGGGAATCCTGGTTGGCGCGCGTGCGGGCGAGCGCGGTGATCCCCTGCACGAAATCATAGACGCTGGCGGGCGGGTGGCCTTCTTCGTCCAGGACCTGGGCGATGATCCTTGCCGTGTCGCCCTTCGAAAACCCCTGGGTCCGCAGGAAGCTCTCGCGGTCCTCGTCCTTGCGCGCGACGATTCGGTCCCGAGCGGCGCGGATGCCCTGGATGAAATCGCCGGGCGAAGAGTCTGCGAACTGCGTGAGAGCGGGCGCTGCCTGGGCGGCGAACCGGTTCGCGGCGAATTTCGAATGGCGGATGCTGATCTCCTCGAAATTCTCGACACCCCACAGATTGCGGTTCATGCAGACAGCCCGGAGATAGAAGGTTGCGATCCCCAGCGACTTGGCACCGACCTCGCTGTTCCAGCAGTAAAAGCCCCGAAAATAGAGATCGGGATCGCCATTGGGCAGCTTGCCCGCCTCGATCGGGTGGGTGTCGTCGACGAGGAAGAGGAAGACGTCGCGGTCCGAAGCATAAAGGGTCGTCGTCTCGGCGCTGATATCGACATGGGGGTTGTAGACCATGCTGCCCCAGTCGAGGATGCCGGGCACCTTCCAGCGCGTGTCGCCCGTGCCGTTTCCGGCAAAGCGCATGACGGCCTCGACCAGCTCATGATCCCAGATGCGGCCATAGTCGGGACCGGTGACGGCGCGCAGTTCCGTCCTGCCATCGCTGGTCTCGAGCAGCTTCACATGCTCACCCCTATGGGCGATGAGGCCATGCTGGAGATTGATGCCGGCAAGGGCGGCGGGAAGGTCGCGCAGATAGCCTGCCGGCGCGCCGACCAGGCTGCAGAGCTGGCCGAAGGACCAGTGGGTGGGCGCAACCGGGGCCGGCGAGCCTGGCGAGACAAGCGCCAGACGCTCGGGGTTGTCGCTGTGCGCCTGGACGCGAATGGCGCGGCTCTCGACGATGCGGGTCGAGGCGATGTCCGCGCGGGCACGGACGCGATCGTAGAGCGTCTCAAGCGAGAGGAAACGCTCGTCGTCGGGACGGTTGAACCATTCGGACGAGACGCGGCCGATATTGTGGCCGCGGCTGATATCAACCTTGAAGCCCCCGGTGGCGGGCCGGTCGAGCGAGACAAATGCGGTCATGGAGGTCTCCTGCTGACAGATTGGACCCGCTTCCTTGCGAGCCCAACGTCAGCACTCCCCCTTCCTCCCCACCCCGATACCGCCTCTTAGCTCTCGATCAGGCGATAGCCGCGCGGCCGCAGGATCGCGCGCACCCAGTCTTTCTCAAGCCTGCACCCTTCCGTCTCGAGCCTGATCGCATCATCGGCGCGGTCGAACAGCGCGACGCAAAGCGCGTCGGAATCCAGGCGCGAGCGATATTGAATGCCGTCGAGCCCGCCAAAGGCATGGGCCATCGCCGAGATACGCTGGGTCGCCTCATAGGGCGTTCCCGGCAAGGCCGGATCAAAGTCTGCGGAGACGGTGGCAGATGTGGTCCGGAACCAGGCGAGACCTGGACCATGGACGCGTGCTAGCCGAAGCGCGCGCGTGGTCATGAACGTGGAAAAGCGCTTGCTCGCTATGACCTCCCAGAGAATGTCGCGCTCGGCTGGCGTACGCAGGATCATCTCGGCAAAGGGTCCGACAAGGCTTTTGCCGAGATAGAGCACACCATAGCGCCGGTCCGGATCGTCCCAGCGCCATTGCGCATCCTTGCGCCCATACCAGTGCGCGCCGCGGGAAAGAGCATGGACGCGGAAGAGACGCTGGCCTGCCGCGATGCGCGAAACCGGCGGCATGGTCGAGCCGGCCATGGTCAGTCCGCGCGCGCCTGCGCCGCGCGCACAAGCCGCGCGATATCGGCCTCGCTTCCGGCCAGGAGGTCGAGCGGCCGCGCATCGCCCAGGGCCTCGTCACCACAGACCAGGAACTGGAGCACCGCCCAGCCGCCATGATCGGCGGACGCGGCGAGAATGCGCCCTATGGCTGGGCGAACCGCATTGCCGTCGAACTGGCAGGCCGGAAAGAGCTTGGATCCATTGTCATCGACCATCAGGAGCCGATGCTCGCGCGCAGCCTTGTAGACCGCCTGCACGGTCTTGTGGCCAAGGAGCCGGCGGACAGCCTCGGCATCGAACGCGCCGCCGGCCCCCTCGATCATCCGCCGCTTGAAGGCGATGGCATTGGTGATATCCTCAGCCTCACCCGGATCACCGGCTTCGACCGCCGGGATGCTCCTTGCAATATTGAAGACGAGCGAGGCGATATCGACGCTGCTTGCCGCAGCCGTCTTGGCTGCGAGCGGCATCATCTTGATGATTCGGTCGGTGCTTGCCAAAATCCGATCGCGCAGGATCTGATCGATATCGACACCCGATTTGGCAACAGCGCGGGTCATCCCGATCCTCCTCGTTGAACTTGTTTTCTATAACAGGCTTGATGAACAAATTCAACAATGCCCAGGCAGACGGCGGCATTGCGTTGCACAGGCGGCGCAGCTTTTCAGGACTTGCACTTCAGTCGCCCGGCAGCGTCGTCATTCGCCGGATCCGCGGAAGGCATGTCCCACCCCAAGACCGATCCGGCTTCCATCGCGGCAATCTGGCCGGGTGTAGGCAAGAAGGCGGCGTTGAATTGCTCCACTGTCATATCGCCCGGCATCCGCCAGTGACCGCTCTCGCCGCGTTTGAGGATGATGGGATCGCCCGTCTCTCCATGATAGGTCGCGCACATCACCGGCAACCGGTCGAGCAAGGCGATACGCTGCTCGGCCTCTGCAAACGCCTTGGGCCGCAGCGCGTGGAGCCAGCTCGGCCCGAACTGGTTGCGCACCATGCGCAACGCAGCGCCCAAGGGATCATTTTCGTCGGTCCCGTTCATCCAGTGCAGGCTAAGCGCCGATTTCCAGGTCCGGCCATGGCGCTGGCGAAAGAGGAGCAGCGCGCGCCACTGCTCGATGCTGGGGTCGTTCATACAGCTCTCCTGCGATTGGCGATGAGGCCTTTGCCTGCACGGTCGTGCGACGATCAGTGCGGGCAGCCCGCAACGATTGGGCGGTCAGGCTGCCGCGCTGGCTGGCCCTTCGTCCAGCGCTGCCTGCATGCTGCCCAGCACCTCTGCAGCGCGGTTCGCTGGCACGAACAGACGGGTGCGATATTGAATGATCTCGGTAAAGCAGCCGAGCGCCTTGAGCGCGGAGAGTTGCGCCGCGGGATAGTCCTTGATCTCGAGGCGGATCGCATCATTCACATGCACCCGTGCCAGACGCGCGCCCGAGAGCCAGGGGATGGGAACACCATGCGCCCCTCGCGCACCCGCGATCAGTTCGCCAGGCGACAAAGCGAGCGCCATGTCGATGCCAAAGGCCGAGGCCAGCTTGGCAAGGCCTGCTGGCGAGATGATGCGGCCCAGAACCGACTTGCCTTCAGCATCCGCGATCCGCCAGACGCGTAGATCATCGTCGGGCAGCCGGTTCCAGACCGGGAGAAGAAGACCGGTAGCGATATTGATTGATTCGACGTCGATGCGGCTGCCCAGTTCTGCGACTTCAACGGCCCAGGCGGCTGCAAACTCACTCCGCCCGACCGGTTCCCATGCGGTCTCGGCAAGCCGGTCGTCGCGCACGCGTTCGGCATTCCCGGGTCGCACCAGCTCCCAGACGCATATCTCCTCGCCCTCATTGTCGAGGATCGACCAGGATGGGACCCGCAGCGCCACCCGCCCGGACCGCGCATTGCGAAGATACGCCACACGCTGCGACGTCTCCCAGCGTGCCTGGACATCGGCCAGCAAGGTCAGTCGGCGCCGGCGATGGAGTTCGAGGCGGGAAAGCCAGGTCTCAGCCCCGGTACCAGGATCGCGGCGCAGAAGCAGCTTTTCGACCGACACGATCTTCTCGACGATGATGGTCTCGACGCCGACATCAAGGGTGCCGCGCTCGCGCGCCGCATCGATGCGCGCCTGGATGAGCGCCATATATTCCTCGAAGATGGCGTTCTGGGTCCCGATCCGCAACGCCAGCAGGCGGTTGAGCCAGCGCTGGATTGGCGGCAGGTCGTCAAGCAGGCCGCCACCCTCGTCGGACAGCAGCTTCAATCCCGTCATTTCGACGAAGCGCTCGAGGGTCGTGCTCTTGAGCTTGCCGCGATACAGCAGCGAATACCATTGCAGGAGCGCGTCGCGCGCATAGTCGCTTTCAAGATTATCCATCGGATCGAAAAGATTCTGGCCCCCGGTCTGTCGCTGTCCGCGCGTGAGCGCCCCCAGACTGTCGAGCCGCCGGGCGATCGTACTGATAAAGCGCCGCTCGCCCCTGCAGTCGGTCGTCACTGGCCGGAAGATGGGCGCCGTCACCTGGTTGGTCCGGTTCGTGCGTCCAAGTCCCTGGATCGCAGCAGCGGCGCGCCAGCCCGGCTCAAGGAGGTAATGGACCCGCCGCTTGTGCGCCGAGCCGCAGCTTCGGTCGGCATGATAGCTTCGTCCCGTCCCGCCTGCATCGGAGAAGATGAGGCCGGGCTTTAGGCCTGCCATGAAGGCGTTGGTTTCAGCGATATTGCTGGCTGGCGTGCGGCGCTCGAGCCTTTGTCGGCCCTTACCATCGCGCAGGATCCGGCGGGACCGACCGGTGACCTCGGCGATCTGGTCGGGACCAAAATGCGCGATAAGGGCATCGAGCGCGCCGGGAATGGCGGGCATGGCGCACAGCTGCTCGACAAGATCGTCGCGGGCCCGCTGCGCAGTGGGGGAATGAACCGCATTGCCGGCCGCATCCGTCATCGGCTCGGAGCGGGCCTCCCCGGACGGATCCTGGAATATCTTCATCTGCCGGGTCGGAAAGGCGGCCTGCACATAGTGAACCATGAGCTCGCGCGGGCTGAGCTCGATATCGAGATGGGCGCGCTCCTGTGCCGACAGGCTGGCCAGATGCCGGTCGAGCATGGCCTGGGCGGTGGTCACCAGCTGCATCACCGCCTGTCGGCCGCTTGCCATATCGGACTCGACCGCTTCGATTAGCGTCGGCAGCTTCATCGCGATGAGGAGCTGGGCGAAGAAACGCTGTTTCGCGCTTTCAAAGCGTGACAGCGCAGCGCCCTTGGCCTGCGCGTTCAGAGACTTGCCGGTCATGCGGTCGGTGATCGCGGTGGCCTTGAGCGCCTCATCGAGATTGCGGTGGATGAGCGCCCAGGCGTCCGCATAGGCGTCATAGATCTCGATCTGCTCGCTCGTCAGGCGATGCTCGAGCGGATCATATTCGACGCCCTCGAAGGTCAGCGCACGCGCTGTATAGAAGCCCATGGCTTTGAGATCGCGCGCGACAATCTCCATCGCCGCGATCCCGCCGTCGCTGATCGCAGCCATGAACGCCTCGCGCGTTGGGAACGCAGCATTGCCCCAGAGACCAAGCCGTGCGGCGTAGCAGAGATTGGCCGGATCGGTGGCGCCGGTCGCGCTGTTGTAGAGGATCCGCGCGCGCGGCTGGAGGTTCTGGAGGCGCACGCCCGCGAGCCCCTGTTCGGAGCCCTTCTGCCCCCCGAATATCGTCTGCGTCCCCGCCGCGTTCGCCATCTCATGGGCCTCGTCGAAGGCGATGACGCCTTCGAAATCGGTTCCCAGCCAAGCGAGGATCTGCTGGAGCCGCGACTGACGATCGTCGCGCTGCGATCGCAGCGTCGCATAGGTGAGAAAGAGGATGCCGCTCTCCATTTTAAGACGGCGGCTGATCGGCGTGGCATCAAGCGGCTGGATGTCGATCGCGAGGCCGCCAAGCGCGGTCCAGTCGCGCCGCGCATCTTCAAGGAGGCTCGCACTCTTCGATATCCAGACCGCGCGCCGCCGACCCCTGCACCACTGGTCCATGATACAGGCTGCAATCTGCCGTCCCTTGCCGACGCCGGTCCCGTCGCCGACCATGAAGCCCGCGCGGTAGGTCGCGCCCTCGGCATGGGCGTGCAGCAGCGTGCCAGCTTCATTGGGCGCAAAGCGCCCGGGCAAATCGCGCTCGAAGGCCTGGCCTGCATAGATGACGGTCTCGAGCTGCGCGTCCGACAGGGTCCCGACCGCGCGCGGCGGAAGCATCGGCCGGTAGCTTGGAACGGGCGGCAGTATCGACGACATCGCCATCGACTCGACAAGGCGATCGGGATGCGGCGCAGCGCCAGGAATGCGCATGCGCTTCATTTGCCAGGGGACATAGATGCCGATCGGTTCCTGCGCCGCGGGCGCCTCTTCGATGATGTCGTAGGATAGAAGCACAGGCTCGCCGCCGTCATCAACCGCTGCGGTAGGTGCGATCGGCCGCGTGGCGCTAAGCCCTGCAAAAACGCCGCCCGAGCCGCGTGGCAGGGCCGGCACGCCGGGCCTCGGCAACAGCGGCGATACCGTCGCTCCAGGACCACTCAGTCGCGAAGGGATTGTCGCGAGCAGCGCCTCGGCCTCGCCAAGGCTGTCTACATGGTGCCGCAGGGCACTGCCGTGCCAACCCTTGTCGAACAGAATGATCCGTACCGAAATCGAGGTTCCGTGGGCCGCAAAGGTCTGGCCGTCGATCGTGCATTCCCATCTGGGTGGCACGCGCTCTGCAACGGTTCCATAGCCTTTGGCGCCCGACCCGTTCCTTGCAAAGCCGGGCGGCATGATCGCGACGCAGCGCCCACCGGGCGCTAGGCACTCGAGGGCCGCGTGAAGATGACGCGCGCCGGCATGGGGGTCTTGGCCCCGGCTTTGCGACCGCGCGAAGGGCGGGTTGATGAGGATGAGGTTCGGACGCCCGCCTTGGCCAAGCAGCGCATCGATATGCTCGCCGTCATGCTGCGTGACGGGCTGCCCAAAGGCGAGCGAAAGCAGGGCTGCGCGGCGTGGGTCCCGCTCGTTGACGAGCATCCGTGCGCCGCAAGCCTTGGCATGGACCGCGAGCATGCCCGTTCCGGCCGAGGGTTCAAGGACAAGATCGGTGGGCTCGATCCCTGCGGCGCAGGCGACGAGCCAGGCGAGGCCAAGCGGGGTCGAGAATTGCTGGAGGTCGATCTGTCGCTCGGACCGATAGCGCTGGGTCGGAAGCTGATGGCCAAGCGCCGCACGAGCGGCGAACGCGCTTGCCGGGTCGTCCCATGCGACAAGGCTGCTCCCCACGTCGAGCACGCGCAGGACCTGGGCGATCTCGAGCGCATCATAGGCGTCGCGCATCGACCAGTCGCCGCAGGCGTCCGAACCGCCGACATGCGCACGCATCAGGCTGGATAGGGCCTTGCGGCTGATCGCGCCGCCCTGGCCGAGCCGCTCGGCGAGGATTCGGGCGGCCGCAAAAAGCGCCGGGGCCATGGGATCGGAACAAGGCACGTCAATGGGCGCAGCGGATAGAGGCAGGGTCATGATCTTCTCCGAAATGGGGACAGAGGACGCAGGCGCCCTCGCCTGACGCTCTCCCCCCCTTCCTCCCGGCGATGGTTTGAGCGGACGTCACCGCTGCTGAGGGCTAAGAAAAGCCGGGGACCGCGACGGCGCGCGGTCCCTGGTTCGTCTCGATGCTCAGGCCGCCTGCGGTATTGCTGGCGAAGCGGCGTCATCGCCCGATTGCGCCGCCGCTTCAGGCTCCCGGGCACCCTCGTCATCGAACCCACCTGTCAGTGCATCGTCGCTGGGCGGCCCCGCGTCCGGTCCGAACCGCATCTCGTCCGGAAGCCAGGACAAGGCACGCGCCTTGACGTCGGCGTCCGCGATGACGTCTCCTGCGAAGAGCTTCTCGGCCGAGACGGCGAGATCGAACTTGCGCGAGCTGGCATAGCGGCTCTTGAGGGCAAGGCCGCCGATCAACTCGAATAGGCCAAGGATCATCGGCTTGGTCAGCCGATCGAAGAAGTTGCGCGCGGTCGGCCGCCACCAGCGCACCGCGTCGATACCAAGCTTGGCACCCAGATGGGTGAGGAAGCTGCTGCCGCTGTGGCCGTCGGGAACCGCATTGATCGTGCGGGCGACCGCCCAGCCGAGCCAGGCGGCGCGCGCCGCATCATCGAGCGCGCAGAAGGCGTCGTAGCGCGCCTCAATCGTGTCATGATCATGCCATGCCCGTTCGAGCCCCTGCTCGAATTGCGTCCAACCCCTGGCGGCCGCGGTGTCGCTTTCATAGCCATGGACCCGCGCTGTCGCGGCCCGGGCGGAAAGTTCGCTTGGCATGCCCGTCCAGCCGGTACCGAGCGCCTTGTCGACCATGATGAAGATGGCGAGATCGAGCGCGAATTGGGGATCGTTGGCGACGTGCAGCGCAAGCAGTTCGGTCTTCATCATCGCAAGCTCATCGCGGAGCCGCCCGCTATAGGCTATGGCCCCATCGGCCTCGCCTTCCTCGTACCACGCACCGGGATCGCGCCCGCCAGCGTCATCCTCACCGCCCTCGTCCGTCATATCGTCATCATCGAGACCGTCGTCTTCGGCGGACAGGTCCTCGAGCGCATAGAAACTGTCGTGTAGCCGGGGCTTACCGTCCGCATCGATCATCACAAAGGCGATGGCACCGGCCTTTTGGGCAGGCGTCAGGGCGGCCTCCTTGGGCATCATGGCGACGAGCTCGGCATGGAGCGCCTCGATGCGCTCGACCTGCTCTGGCGAATAGTCATCAGCACCTTGCGCTGCTTCCTCGATCGTCGCGAGTTCGGCCTCGATCTCGACCTGTCGCTCGGCGGCATCGGGGCTGAGCGGACCGGGCTCGGGTTCAATCGCACGCGGCAATTGATAGGTCATGCTGTAGGGGATCATCGTTGCTGGAACGACGCGCACCTCGGCAAAGCCTTCGCGCGCCCGGATCGCCTGCGCGGCTGTCTCGAGCGCCTCTTGCGCTAGTCTCTCGACGATCTCGCCGTCGCGCCAGATCTCGCTGCCGGCATCGGTGAACAGATCCTCCTCGATCCGTCCGCCGGCCGCAATATAGGCGTCGCGCCCGACCAGCATCGCCTTGGGATCGGCGCCGCAGAATGAACCTGTGGCGAGTAGCCGACGAATCTCGTTTGGATTGTTGCGATGATAGCTCGCCTGCACCTGCTCGAAGACCCGGGCCTGCCGTTCCTTGTCCGCCGTGCTCCCATAGGCCTTGGCGACGTCGATCGTGATCTCGAGCGCGCGCAGGGCGGCAAAGACGGGATCGGCCAGATTGGCGAGCCGCAGGCGCCCAAGCACGAAGGTTTCGGTCTTACCAAAGCGCTTTGCGACCTCGGCGGTCGACTTCTTCTCGCGCTCGATGATCATCCGGAAGGCGCAGCACTCGTCCGCCGGATTCATCGGCAGCTGGTAGAAATTTTCAGCAAGGCTCATCTCGATCGCGTCCCTCGCATTTTTCGCGATAAGGGCGGGGACCATGAAGTCGGGATGGAGCGCGCCCTCGTCGATATTGGCGCGGGTGGCCTCGAGTCGGCGGCCGCCGCCATAGATCTCGACCTGCCCCTTGCGCGCGCCGCGGCTCACACGCACGCCGATCAGATTTTCCAGCAGGAAGCCGCTGGCGGCGATATTGGCTTTGAGCTCGGCATCGGCCGAGGGGTCGCTGTGCGTGCGCACATTGTCGGGCGATTTGAAGCAGTCGCGCGCGAGCACATAAGCGATGGAGGGTGTCGTCATCCTGTTTCTCCGTGAACGCGCAGCCGCCTGCCTGTCAGACCGCTATCCGCGCCCGGCTCACTTTCTCCCTCCCCCCTTCCCGCAGCACGTCGTTCCAGTCGTTATGGCCGCGCCAGGGCCATAGGGTCTCGACTGCGAAGCCCTGGGAAAGATAGGTTGCACGGGCCAGGCGTTCGGCTCTCTGGCCTGCAGCATCATAGTCGGGGAGAAGCAGTATCTCCTCCACCGCCGGGGGCACGCGAATCTGATGAAGCCGCTCTGCGCCAAGGACGGCCCAAACGGGGAGCCCAAGAAGGATCGACGCGGACTGGGCGCTCTCTATACCCTCGGCAAGTCCGAGGCGCGGCCCTGCTTCGCACAGGCGGACAGCGCCGCAGAGGGGACGGCCCAGGGTCCGTTTTGGTCGGCTGAGATCATGTGCGAGCGCGCGGCCATCGCGCTCCAGGAAGAGCCGTTGTACCGCAACGATCCTCTCTTGCGCCTCGATCCCCGCCAGGAGCGCTGGCCGAAACTGCACATCCCTGCCGCGGCCCAATGGCGTTCGTGGATGCCAGCGCAGCGCCTGCGAGCAGGCATCGATGCCCCGCGCGCGCAGATAGATGTCGCCGGGCGTGTCGGCGAGTCCGTGGCCGCAGTTCCAGAGCGACCGGGCAAGCTCGCCCGTCCTTGGCGCGATCGCGCGCGCCATGTCAAAGGCCGCGGACCTTCCCACGGGCACGCGCAAGTCAAGGCGCCTGATCGCCCGCAGGACATCGAGCGTGTCGCATCCTGCAAAGCATTTGAACAGGAGGCTGCTGTGGCCGACACGGACCGAGAGGCTTGGGATCCTGTCGTCATGCGCGGGGCAGTGACACATCGCGCCGTGCGTCTGCCACTTGCCGCCAAGCCGATGGACGAGCCTCGCCGCGGCGAGGCCAAGAGAACTGATAGTCATGGGAAAGCGCCTGCAAAAATCTATATGCAAGCCGCTCACCCTTCCCCTCAAACGGCTTCCATCAAATATCAGCTATGTTCCAAAAACTACTGATACCACATGATATTTGCGAAATATTCGCGGAACATTGTCCGACTTTCGGATCATCTCCATTTTATCAAAATCGCTTCTGGCGCGATGCTCTGGAAACCGCGATTCGGCGGTACAACCAAGGAGCATGACATGACGAAGAAGGATCAGGACAGCCACCAGCTCATCGACCTCGGCGCGGCGACGATCGTGACCAAGGGCCTCAACAATAATGGACCGCAGGACGATCCCTCGTCCCAGCGCATTTTCCAGATGGGCCTCAACGCCGAGTGATCGGCACCGGACGCGCGTCCGCGCGCGTCCGGCTAGGGGGAGGCTCTCCATGTCCATGCAATTACGGCCCGGCCTGGTTCACGCCATCTGCCAGGATGATATCATCCTTCTCGACCTCGAACAGGACCGCTATTTTGCTGTCCCACGAGTCTTGCATGGAAGCTTCCTGCGTGTCGTGGCGGCTGGGGAGCAGAATGCCGCTGATCTGGCAGCACTTGCCGACCTGCTCGGCCCTGCTGGCCTGCAGCCGGGTTCGCCTCAAGCCGATTCCAGGACCGACAGGCCCCAGGCGGTGGAGGGCAAACTCCCATGCCAACAACAGTCAGCCGGGGGGGCGCTTTTTGCGCGCGCCCTTCTTTTGCGCGCCTATGCCATTGCCTGGCTCCGCATCGCGCCTCTCGATCGGGTGATCGGCCGCCTGGAAGCAAGAAAACGGAACCTCAAAAAATCGCGCACTGATCAGGTCAAAGCGGGACTGGTGGCGCAGGCATTCGCACGCACTGGCCCCTTTTTCCCGACTGACGATCGCTGCCTCTCGATTTCGACAGCCCTCATGATGGCCATGCTCGACCGGGACATTCCTGCAACGTTGGTCATTGGCGTGCGAACGGCCCCTTTTTCGGCCCATTGCTGGGTCCAGCTCGACGGGCTGCTGGTCAATGACGATCTCGAGACTGCGCGCAGCTTCTCGCCGATACTGGCGGTTTGATATGGGCGGCCGCTATATCTGCTTCATCGATATGGCGATGGACAGAGAATCTGTCGGAACGATCCCCCAAAAGGCGCCTTCGGGCTTCCGCCCTGTCCTGGAAGCACAAGGACTTTCCCTGCATGTGAGCGGACCGATCGAGGTCTCAAAGCCAGCGGAAGGAGACTATGTCGTCCTGGGCCTTGCCTTCCCAAGAGAAATGACGACGGCGGATGAGTCCGACACGAATGACCCGGCCAAAGCTCTTCTGGCCCGACACTGGGGTGCTTTTGTCGCCATCCACGCCACAGAGCCTGGACAGGTCAGCCTTGTTCGCGATCCATCCGGACAACTGCCCTGCTATTATCGACGACATGAGGGTGGCTGGATAGTCGCCTCCGATGTCGATCTGCTGCGCCTCTATGATCGACGTCTCCTGGACATCGACTGGACGGAAGTTGCCGAAGAGCTTCTGTTCATCAACCATTTCACGGCCCGAACGGGGCTGACCGGGGTCTACGAACTGCTCGCTGGTGAAGAAATGACCGTCACAGCGCAGGGGATCGAGACGAAAGCCGCATGGACTCCTTGGGATCCTGCAATGTCACCGGTGGAGACGGTGGAGGAAGCGATCGACCGTCTCGAAAGCGCATTCACCCTTGTGCATCAGGCGCTTGCGGCCAGATATTCACACCCTCTCATCACGGTCTCGGGCGGCCTCGATTCCTCCATCGTTGCCACACAGATAGCGCAGTTCACGAAGGACGCGCGGCTTCTTACATTCTACACCGACGGCGATCCATATGGAGATGAACGCGCCTTCGCCGCGATCGTCGCCAGGACATGCGAAGCACCGTTGACAGCGGTCCCTTATCGAGCGCCAGATTTTCCGACCAGTTGCCGGTCTGACATGTTTCTGCCGCGGCCGACCTATCGAACGATCGCTGGGCTGATCAACGCAAGGCTGCTCGATCAGAGCTATCTAGGCGGGCATGGCGCCGTCTTGGGCGGATTTGGGGGAGACAATAGTTTTTGCGGCATGGCACCGCCCTATGCGCTTGGCGATCTGCTCCAGGCTCGTCCCTCTCTGGCTGGCGTCTGGCAGATGCTTGCCGACCTCAGACGGATCACATCGGCCTCCTATATGGATCTTGCACGCCATGTCGCAAGAACGCTGCGCACGCGGTTTCAACCAGTGAACGCCTATGCCTGGCCGCGCGAGCCGGTCTTTCTCACCGCCGCGGTCGCGGAGCGGACCGCTCCCCAAAAGCTCCATCCCTGGCTGGATGCGCCTTGCGATGCGCTTCGCGGATCGACAGCCCATATCGCCGTGATCATCAGGGCGCATAATTATCTCGAGCGCTTTCCGCGATCAGCATCGACGGTCGGCCTGTCTCCCCTTCTCCTGGCACCGATCGTTGAGGCGTGTCTGAGCATCCCCAGCTGGATGTGGTGTGACGGCGGCATCGACAGGTCCATCGCCCGCCAGGCCGCGTCCACCCTCCCGCCCGAAATCGCAGAACGACGGAGCAAGGGGTCGCCGCTCCAGATGCATGCCCGCTATTTCGAGACCTACCGCCACGACCTGAAGGCGTTCCTCATCGAGGGTATGCTCGTCGAAAAACAGATTCTCGATGCAGACGCCGTTAGACGCTATTGCGAGCGCGAACCTCCCGTTCGAGACCTGGACTATCTGCGCCTGTTAGAGCTTGTCGATGCGGAAATCTGGTGCCGCTATCAGCGCGGATAGCTCGCCTGTTACGGCTGCACCAGCGGAGCAAGCGAGCGCGGCAGCGGACCTTTGCCGTCTGCAAGCAGATGATATTCGAACCAATCGATATTGCGGGCATAGGCAGCCCTGCGATGCGCGGGTTGCCAGAATATATGATATTCGTCTGGAAACACATATAGGCTGAGCGGCTTGCCCTCCTGCCGAAATGCGGCCTCGACCTCGAGTGAATGCATATATTCGCGGTCGGCCGACTGGATCAGGATCGGCGTGTCGACATGGGCAGCATTGGCCGCAAGGGAATATTCGCGAACGCGCTCGCTGTTGCGGTCCTTATAGGCGGGAAAGCCTGCCGCCGTGGCGACTTTCGCGAGATAGGGGCCAATTGAGGCGTTTACCATTAAAGGATCGCTGCAGCAGCCGGCCATGGCGACTGCGCGAAAGACATTATGATGGATGAGCAGATAGGTCGCCTTGTCGACGCCGTCGCTAAAGCCGGTAAGACCGATGCGGTTCGGATCAACGACACCCTCCTTCTCCAGCATCGCAATTGCGGCCAGGATCGAGGAGGCGCCGCTCTTCTTGTCCGCCCATCCTTCAAAGCCCCGGCGATCGGCCTCGGCTTGAGTCTCCACTGGCTTCAAATAGCCAAAAAACGCAGGGCGCGTGTAGACGAGCACGGCAAACCCTCTGGCGGCCAAAGGGAATATGGGGAATAGGTCGCCCGTGCCTCCGCGCAGAAAGCCGCGCGACTGATAGCCCACGACGACGAGCGGCAAGCCAGCCGCCTTGGTCACGCCCGGTGGAAGGACAAGATCGCCAAAGCTTTCGAGGCCGATATCGTTTTTCCAGTGGAGACGACGAACCTCGCCCAGCGCGATCGCCCGCCACTCGGGATTTGGGTCGAGCAGCTCTCGCTCGGCGCCCGTGTCATAGTCGATAGCCATCAACCGACGCGGAACCGTCGAGCTTTCTACAGCGCAAACCAGACCTTCCGCGGAGGGCCGACAGCCATCCACGCGATCAGATGTCAGGAGCAGGCGGCGCCTCTTGTTCGTGGTGAGGTCCCAACTTACAATCTCGGTCAGGCTGTCGGCAGGTCCGGTTTCGCTGGAAAACAACAGTCTGCGCTCATCGCGCCACCAGAGCTGGCGCGCCTTGGCGCAAGCGGCGTCACGGCATTCGAGTCGTTCGCCACCCTTCCTAGACGCCGTGATAAATTTCGGCCCGTTGATAAGACCCGTGGTCCGAAAAGCGATGCGCGCCTCGAAGCCTGACGCATTGATCGCGCTTCCTGGTCCGACGCTTCCCGCAGTGGCAGCATCGGCCGCCCTTATGGCCCCTGAAGATAGCGCTACGGCAAAGCGCCTGGTCGCCGTTGGCCTGGGGAAAGGCGAGAAGCGCCATTCGGGCATCCAACGCCCGTCAAAGCGATAGCCGTCCTTTCCTTCTTCAATCACAGCCTGAGCGGCGGATGGGTCATCCGGCCGCGTGGCATATTCGATCTCCTTGCCGTCCTTGCTCCAGGAAAAATCCCGAACGTCCACCGGCGAGTGCGTCACCTGCAGAGGCTCTCCACCGGCCACTGCCACCCGCATGATCTGAACGATGCCATCGCGCCGCTCGGTATAGGCCAGCCATGTTCCATCAGGTGACCAGCGCGGTATGACGGCAGCTAGGACCCCGCCTGAAAAATCGGGAATTTTGGGAAGATCGTAACGATTAAGCGCAACGCCGCCTCCTATGAGGATGGGCGCACTAACCTCCCCGGACCGGATATCGAGGATCACAATGCCCTGGCAAAAGTCATTCCGTCCTGCGTCTGCGCGTCGTAGAGTCAGAGCGATCTTCCTTCCATCGGGCGAGACGGTGAAGGGCGCTTCGACATCCGCCTGTCCGCCGATATCGCGCAGTTCCACTAGGACATCGATATCGGAAGGTCGCGTCGAGCCTGCAGCCGAACGCCAGTGCAGACGTTCTGTGCATCGATCTGCCTGCGGCGGCGGTGCCGCTTGGGACAGGGCGAGCGCGGCGACAGCCATAAGAGCCAGCACCGTCAGAAGCTCTTGGTGAGCGAGAGGCTCATGTAGCGGCCGATGGTAGGGTAGTTGGTGCTGTCGACTGGCATATAGTTGCCCGAGTTCCGGATGATATCAGGCTTGGCATTGAGGATGTTGAGAGCGCTCACCTGCACATCGACGCCACCTGCGACATCAACATGATATTTGACCGACAGATCGACGCTGGCCATGCCCTTGAGTTCGACGGTGTCAACGCGCCGATTATCGTTCACGCCTCCGATATAGTTGATCACGGCATTCACGAGCAGGCTGTCGCGCGACCAGCCCACACCGCCGCGCAGCTTGAAATGGGGAGGATTGAAAATGGTGCCTGCAAGGTCGATCTTCGGCATCCCCGCGATGAGGATGCGGCTGGAGCGCAGATAAGTTGCGTTGCTAAAGAGGGAGAGCGTTCCCAGGCTTCCGGCATCGAAGCGATAGCTCAAGCTAAGATCGACGCCTGAAATCTGGTCCTTCGCTACATTCTGCGAACGACCATCGATAGTGGCGTAGACGCTTGCAGGGTCGAACGGAGCACCGGATCCGGTCTGATTTTCAAGGCCCAGCGGTGCCATGGCGATCGTCGCGGCTATCTCTTGGGGCGTGGGTGAGAATTGGACAAGGTTTCCAAACACCGGATCGATCAGCACGCGGTTCAGCGACGAGATCGGGTCGACGATTCTATTCCGGTAGTTGACCCTGAAATAGCTGAGCGAGAGATCGAGACCAGGTATCCGACTTGGATGGAAGACGAGGCTCGCGGAAAGGTTGTCCGCCTTTTCGGGTTTCAGTTCGCTATTGCCGCCATAGACGGCCAATATCGTCTGACCCGCTGGAGCGCCCGGCCGCTCGCCGTAGAGGTTTCCGGGAAACAGATAGACGGTAACGGGATTGAGCCGCTGATAGAGGGTCGGCGACTTGAAAGAGCGGCCCCAGCTCAGTTTGAAGTCGACATCCGCATTGGGTGACCAGACGAAACCCAGCTTTGGCGTCGCGAGCCTTCCGATGCCGGGATAGTCCTCATAACGAACGGCCGCTGAAAGCGAGGTGCGATAGAAGCCAGGGATCTCCTGGTCTGGCGAAGACAGTGGGATGCTGAGTTCGGCATAGCCGAATATATTCTCCTGATGTGCATCAATCGGATTGCTCGCCGCACGCGAGATGAAGGCGTCCCGCCGATAGCCGCCTCCAAAAGCGAGGCGGATGTCGCCGCCAGGAATGGCGACCAGTGGCCCATCGCCCGCGATTTCGCTTCCGATCGTCTCATTTTCCAGTACCGCGCTGCTGAAATAGCTGGGGAAAATGTGCGAGCGGCTCCTGAGATGACTACGCCCATAGATGCCGACTAACGAGAATTGCCAATCGCTCATGCGAAGCGTCGCTGAGGGCGCGACACTCAAATTCCAGCTGGACGTCGAAAAGACGATCCCCGACACCTCGACCGGCGCGTTATTGGTGTAGGGGCTGGCGCGCACGGCGTCCCGGTGTGCATAGAGGGCATCGAGCGCGAGGACCAGATTTTCGCCAACATCCTGATGGCCACTGCCGACGACGGCGTAGCTTTCGATCTTGGGATACAGGGTGAGATGTTCGTTCACGCCGGAAGCGAAGCTGCGGTCCCCCGCCACAATCTCCGTGTTGCGGTCATAATTGCCCGTCAGCAGCACGCCGCCGGATCGCCAGCGCGTGCCGGCGGCGATATTGTAATTCTGGGTGGAATAGCCTCCGTCCGTCGCCGCGCCCAGCACGGCGTTGGCCGTTACGCCGCGAAGATCCTTTTTGAGCACGATGTTCGCAACGCCGCCGATCGCATCGGAACCATAGAGCGCGGACGCACCATCAGGCATGATTTCGACCCGTTCTACCGCCGCGAAAGGGATGCTGGAGAAATCCACCGACTGATTGCTGAGATTATAGGCGAGCCGGTGACCGTTGAGCAGCGTCAATGTGGAGCCGGGTCCAAGCCCGCGCAGGTTGAGCGCGGTTGAGGAATCCGTGTTTCTGCTTCCCGATGCCTCGGCACCGTTGCCGACCCCTGGGCTTTGACCACCGGTGAAATTCTGCGGGATTGCGGCTGCGAGACCGCGCATGTCTGTGATCCCCTGGTCTCGCGCCTGTGCGGTCTCATAGCTGTAGACCTGCGACGCTGATGCCACGCCCCTTATGCGCGATCCTGTCACGACAATGGCTTCGCCCCTTTGCTCGGCTCCCTGTCCCCCGGCAGCCCCGGAGGGAAGGCGAATGTAAATGGCGTCCGAACCCATTTCGACCTTAAAACCCGTCCCCATCAAGGCACGAGCCAGTGCCTGCGGTGCGGTGAGACGCCCCTCAATCCCAGGCGCGGACAGGCCAGCCATCGCTTCTCCTGGGAAAATGATCTGCCTTCCTGTCAGTGTCCCGATCGCCAGCAATGTCTTGGTAAGCGGCTGCGCTGGCAAATCGATCATGACAGGGGCGCTGACCTCGTCGCGCGCGGATGCCTTTGGAAGGGTATGAGCGACCGCGATGGCAAGCAGGCTGCTTGCCACCCAATGACGGGCGTTATGCATGGAATGTCCCCCAGTTGTGGCAGGCCCGGTGTTGGCGGGCTCTGACGGGGACATTGTGAAAGTCCGGCCCTACCCTAAACCGGACGAAAGATTTTTATGTCGGGGACAAACGGATCGTCCCGCCCTCTTCGAGCAGCTGCAGGGATAAGGCGTGCGCAATGACGGCCGCGAGCCGACGGGTGTCGTTGAGGCGCACCGTGCCGTAGAAACGCCGCTGGCCAAGCGCGGGATCGGCGAGGATGATCTTCACCACGCCATAGCGGTTGGCATGGCCCAACACCTGCGCCAGCGGCACGCCGTCAAAAGACATGAGCCCGCTTGGCCAGTCGGTGGCCGCAAGCTCGTCCCTCGCCATCTTCGCAATAGCCGTTCGCCCATCCGGGCCGTAGCTAGCGCGATAGCCTTTGGCGACCCGGGTAGCATTAGAGGGTCTCAAAGCCGACCATTTGCCTGCGGTCCGAAGCTCAGCCGTGCCCCGCAAAAATGACATGTCAACCTCCTGATAGCGCGACAAGCCAATGTCGAACAGGGAGCCAAGCGTGGTGATCGTCCCCGCGCCAGCTGCGACCACGAACGGTCTGGAAGCTGTTGCAACGGCCAGGCGGATACGGCCGCGCTCGAGGCGCAGCCGCCTGTTCGAGCGCCCCGGCTCGACGGTGACCAGGCTGTCCGTGTCAAGCGTCACCATCGACCCGTCATCGAGCCGGATCGTTCGAATCTCGCCCAGCGCCGTCTGCAGTTGCCCTGGCGCGCCGAGCGCACGTCTTGCCAGTCGGTCTGGAGCTGCCTCCCGCTTTCCCTCAAAGTAGAAAACACCAATGCCCATGAAGATGGCGAGTGCCGCCGTCAGAGCAGGCCCCTTCCATCGGGGCCCGTGAAATGCATGCCTTGGTTCCTGCGTTTGGTCAGCGGTGCGGTCAAGATCGACCCCGCGCAGCTTCTCGCCAAAACCATAGAGTTCGCTCACCTCGCTATAGACCTGACGGTGGACGCCCCCGAGGGAGAGCCAGGCTTCGAAGGCGGCCCTGTGCTGGTCCGCATCCTCGCCGTGCATGCGCAGGCACCAGCTGATCGCCTCGTCAAGCAACGGGTTGGGTGCCGGCTCTCCCGGCTGCGCTGTGGATTTTTTGCTCATGACCCGTAAAATGCCTGATGGAGCCGCGCCAGGGCGCGACCCATATGATATTCGACCGACTTGATCGAGAGGTTCACCCGATCGGCAATTTCGCCGTAGGTCAGTCCGTCCACCCTGTGGAGGAGGAATATCTCGCGGGTTTGGGGGCCAAGCGTATCAAGCACGGTTACATAGCGACTGGTCGCGTCATCGGCCTCCAGAGCCCATTCCTGTTCGGGGGGAACGGCCACGCCTAGCGCCTCGTCCAGATCTGCTTGCACCAGTTGTCCTGGCCGCGCGCCGCGGCGGAAGCGCTCGAACACGAGATTACGTGTGACCCGTTGCAGATAGGCTTCCGGCCGCTCGAGCAGGATCTGCGGGCGCGCGGCAGCCAGACTGACGAAGGCCTCCTGTACAAGGTCGTGGACATCTTCAGTCCGCCCGATCCGACTTCGAACGAAACGCGCAAGACCAGGTGCCTCGGACCGGAAAAGCCGCTCGAGAATGCGTCTGCGTGTTTGCTGCGCTCCCTCGGCGCTGGCCTTCCCGCCATCACTGCGTGGCATATGGTGAACTGCCAGGCGCGCGGCAGACTGCGCGGCGATGCTGTGAAAACGACATACGAAAATAGGCCCGGACACAAATATGGAATCCGGGACGTGCCGGTTCCATTGCATTGATCGGTGCCGTGCCTGGAGACGAAGCCGTCTCGCGGAGCAAGCGGGCCGTCCGATGGACAGCCATGGTGCATGGCCTAATTCTTTGCCTTTTCGCATTCCCCTGTCAATCATCCCCGAAGAGAGTTCAGGCACCTTTGGCTCGATGCCAGAAATTCCGATAATCGGCTCGCTGCGCCAAGGCCTCATCTGTCCCTGCACAACGTAGCGCGCCATCAACGAGGAAGAGAACGTGGTCGGCCATACGGGCAATATGCCGACGATGGGTCACAAGAATGATCGTGCTCTGGGCACGCTCGCGCCGCAATGTCTTGATCGCAGCAGTCTCGCTCTGCGGATCGAGCGCTGAGGTCGCCTCGTCGAGGATGAGGACCGGCACCGCCGCGCTCGCTAGCCGCGCGAGTTCGAGCTTTTGAACCTGGCCGCCAGACAGTCCGTGACCGCCCTCTCCGACCGGCATGTCGAGTTCGGGCATACGGTCATCTGGGTAAAAGTGCAGCGCCTGGAGCCGTCGCTGCAGGCGCTGCGCTTCTGATGCTGCCGGGGGATAGAGGCCATTTTCGCCAAGCGAACGCGCAAACAGCCCAATATGCTGCGGGATATAGAGGATATGCCGGTGCCGGTGTTCGCGCGGCACGTCTGCAAGGATGATGCCGTTGACATCCACGCTGCCTGCCAAAGGATCCAGCAATCCCGCGATGAGGCGAGCAAGAGTCGATTTGCCCGAGCCGTTAGCGCCAACCAGGACAGTAAGGCTTCCAGCTTCGATAGTGGCGCTGACATCACGAACAACGTACCTGATACCGTCAAAAGCAAAGCTGATGCCGCCAAGCTGGACCCGCGCGGGACCATCGGGCAGTGGGTCTGGGCATGAAGGCGATCGCGCATGACCATCGATCAAGGCCATTGTTTCGCGGATCTGCGCGACGGCACGTCCCGCCTGCCTCAGCAGGAAGCCAAAGCCGCCAAGCGGCAGAACAAGGCGTAATATGTAAGCCTGCAACAAAATGAGGTCCCCTACTGTCAGCCGGAAAGCCAGCACGTCACGGACTGCGAGACCAAGAAGGAGGACGAGGCCCAGCGTCACGGCGCTGCATTGCACGGCCGCCATCGAGACAAGGGACCGGGTGCCGCGGCCGGCCTCCTTTGCTCGCTCGCCGGCGACCAGGGCTGCGCGCGCAAGCTCGGCGTCCATATTGCCATTGAATATGACGCGCGGAGCATTGCGCAGAAGATCGGCGATACATGCCGTCAGGCTTTCAGACCGCTCATTCGCTGTCACAGCCTGATGCTGGTAGCGCTCGGCCCCTACCATGGTGATGAAGCAATAGCCTGCGAGTAGGAGGCCGATCAGTACCGCATAAATCCAGGGAACGACCGCCAGGATCACGCAGAAGGCCACCGCCATCTGAACCATGAGGGGAACGGCCTGCCATAACAGGCCGTCGATCAAGAGATGGAGGCTGAACGGCAGTCGTTCGATCTGCCCGAGCATCCTCCCCCCCATGGCGTCAGAGTGCCTCGCCATGATGGGAAGGCGAGCGGCAAGAAGCTGCAGCGCCAGGTCGCCGGCAATCGCCTCGACGATGCGGGTCGTGCTGTGATGACGCAAAGCAGCGACCAAGCCGGCGGCAGCGGCCGTAAGTGCAAAGAGGATCACGGCGACAACCAGCGGCGCTGACAGTGGCAATGGCTGGGAGAGGCGATCGACGAGATGCTTGAGCAGCAGAGGGCCCGCAACAAGGAGGAGGATACCGATCCCCTCCCCTGCCATTCCGATAAAGACTGCGTCACGGACGCCCAAGCGCTTGTCGACCATCATTCGCGTGAGGCGAAACATGAGGGCCAGCGCGGACATTGCTTCCTCCGTGAGATGTACAGCCTCCCGGCAACGGGTCGCTTGGCCTGCCTCACGGATCGCAGCCTCTGCCACGCGAAGCTATCGGAACAAGTCCGAAAATCGGACAAAGCCTCGCATTCGTTCCGCACGATCATCTTGCGACCCGGAATTGCGGACGGATCATGCTCGGTAAAACATATTTTCATCGGCGCTCGGCAGGGCGACAGGTTGTTTGTCGTAAATTCTCCCTTGGCTCCCCCTCTCGACAGACGCCGACGGATTGGGCATTCAAGCCCCTCCTTATCACAGCGGGACTATGACCTATGACCGTGACCGATATCATCGCTTCGATCGCTACCGATGAAGGGCTTGCCAAGTCCGATGTGAAGAAGGTCATCGACGGGCTGTTCGCAAAAATTGCGGATGCGGCCGGTAAGGATGAGGAGGTCTCGGTTCCAGGCTTTGGCAAGTTCAAGGTCAAGCACAGTGCTGCGCGCGATGGCCGCAACCCAGCAACCGGCGAAACGATCAGCATTGCTGCGTCGAAGAAGCTCGGCTTCACGCCAGCCAAGGCACTCAAAGACAAGCTGAACGGCTGATCCGCTATGGGCCCTTCTCTTCTGGAGAGAAGGGCCTAACTTTACAGTGAAGTAAAGTTTGCCGTCAGGACGATATTGCCTGTCCTATTCATCGAGCCGCTGATGGGGGCTGCGACAGCTTCATTCGACGTTGTGCGCGTTCGCGAAGCACCGTCTTCCGTGGTAACGGGAGCGATGCAATTTTGCAGAGTTTGACGTGGCTGGGTAAGCGTTTGAATGGCGGCGTGGCCGCGTCTGCTACGGACTGGCGGTGCGCCACGATAGGATGGCATGGCTGAAGAGGGCGGCGTCCGGGCCCCGCTGGCAAGCGTGATGCGGACGCGACCAGCGCTTTCGATGATCGGGGCCGCTGCCCTGATGAGCGCCAAGCGGATGATGGCGAACTCGGTAACCCGCAGAGCAGCGGCCGACGCTGCCTGGCGCACGCGCCACATCCTCGAGTTGGCGGCGATTTGGAGTATCAGCCAGACCCGATTTGGCATTGGCGGGACGGCAGTATCGCGCTGGTGCTGATTGTCGCGGTCGCAACCACGGGCATGGCGCAGCGCAGCCTCGACGATCATGTCCGTGCCGTCTCGAGGCCCCTGATGCAGGGAGACGTCGGGGCGGCGCGCATCGCGGTCGCCCGGATAGTGGGCCGCTATACCGACGCGCTGGAGGAAAGTGGCATCGCGGTCGCCGCCACCGAGAGTCAGGCGGAAAGCTTTTGCGATGGCGTGGTCGCGCCCGCATTCTGGTTTCTTGTCGCCGGGCTGCCGGACCTGATGATCTGCAAGGCCGTGAACACCGCTGATTCGATGATCGGGCACCGCGATACGCATTATCTCCATTTCGGCTGGGCAGCGGCGCGCACCGATGACGTCGTGAACTTCATTCCAGCGCGGATATCCGGGCTGCTCATTTGCCCTGCAGGATGGGGCGGTTGGCGCATCATGCTGCGCGATGCCCCATTTCATGCTTCACCTAATGGCGGCTGGCCGGAGGCTGCGATGGCGGGCGTTTTACGGCGCAAACTGGGTGGGCCAGTGTGCTATGACGGCGAACCGGCTCACCGCGCCTGGCTGGGCGATGGTTCTGCGCCTCATGCTGCCGATCTGCAGCGCGCGTTGTGGGTCTATCGCCGGGCGTGCCTTTTGATGTGGGCCAGTTTAGGAGCGCTTGCATGGCTGCTGTGATGTTGCAGGGAACAGGCTCGGACGTCGGCAAATCGGTGCTGGTCGCGGGCTTGTGCCGGTTGCTCGCCAATCGTGGGCTGAAGGTCGTTCCGTTCAAGCCGCAGAATATGTCGAACAACGCGGCGGTGGCGCAAGGCGGCGAGATCGGCCGGGCGCAGGCCTTGCAAGCCATGGCGTCCCGCGCCGTACCCAGCATCGACATGAACCCGGTGCTGATCAAGCCGCAGTCAGACACCGGCGCGCAGGTGGTGGTGCACGGTAAGGTCATCGGCACACTGGGCGCAGCGGATTATCAGCACCACAAGGGCGAGCTGCTGTCGGCGGTGATGCAATCCTGGGACCGGCTGCGAGCCGGAGCGGATATGGTCATCGTCGAAGGTGCAGGCAGCCCGGCGGAGATCAACCTGCGCGCCGGCGACATCGCCAATATGGGCTTTGCCCGCGCGGCAGGGGTTCCGGTGGTGCTGGTCGGCGATATCGACCGGGGCGGCGTGATCGCATCAATCGTCGGCACCAAGGCGGTGATCGACGAGGCCGACGCCGCGATGATCCACGGGTTCGTGATCAACAAGTTTCGCGGTGATGTGCGGCTGTTCGACGATGGTTATGCGCAGATCGAACAGCGCACCGGCTGGTCGGGACTTGGCGTCATCCCATGGCTCGCGGCCGCCCGGCAGCTGCCGGCCGAAGACGCGGTGGTACTGGATGCGGCAGCCGCCACCGATGGCGCGATCACCATTGCAGTACCAATGCTGTCACGGATAGCCAATGTCGATGATTTCGATCCGCTAGCGCACGAACCGGGCGTGCGGCTGACGATGGTGCCGCCGGGCCAGCCCCTGCCCGGCGATGCGGCGCTGATCATTTTGCCGGGGACCAAGGCGACGATCACCGACCTTGCATTCCTGCGCGCGCAGGGCTGGGATATCGATATCGCCGCACATGTCCGGCGCGGAGGTGCGCTGCTGGGCATCTGCGGCGGATACCAGATGCTGGGGCAGGCGATCGAAGACCCCGATGGCGTGGAAGGCGCGCCGGAAACCGTGGCGGGATTGGGATATCTGCCCGTCACCACCCGGCTGACCGCGGACAAGCGCATGGTCGATGTGACCGGCACCAGCCTGCGCGATGATCAGCCGTTTACAGGCTATGAAATCCATGTCGGCCAGACCCGCGCGCTCCCTCAGGTTCAGCCGTTGCTGCGGTTGGACAGCGGAGAACATGATGGCGCGATCAGCCCCGACGGCCGGATCGCTGGATGCTATATCCACCGGCTGTTCGATCACCCTGCCCAGCGCGGTGCGTGGCTCGCGCGGCTAGGCGCGCAGGGCGATGGCGTCGCGCAGCAACATCGCGTCGATCAGGCGCTCGATTCGCTGGCTGCCTCGCTCGAAGACTATGTCGATATTGATCGCTTGCTTGCCATTGCGCGGCATAGCCATGACTGAGCCGACTTTCGGGCCCGGCCTTCCGCGACGAACTTGACAACCTGCTGGCATGGCGGCGGGATGTGCGGCACTTTCAGACACGCGCCTTGCCTGAAGGATTGCTCGACACGCTGATCGAAGCCGCATGCCGCGGCCCGTCGGTGGGCAATGCCCAGCCCTGGCGATTCGTGCGCATCCTCTCGCCCGAACGGCGCGAGGCGCTGGCGGTTCAGGTCGATGCGCACAAACGCGCTGCTGGCGAGCAGTATTCAGGGGAGCGCAAGGCGCTGTACGACGGCCTGAAATTCCACGGCCTGCGCGAAGCGCCCGAGATCGTCGCGGTGTTCTGCGATGAGCAGGGCGAAGCTGGCCAGGGGCTTGGCCGCGTTACGATGCCCGAGACTTTGTGCTGGTCGGTGGTGACGGCGGTGCACACCGTATGGCTGGCTGCCCGCGCGAACGGAATTGGCCTGGGCTGGGTGTCGATCATCGATCCGCACGGCATCAACGCACTGCTGGATGTGCCTGTACACTGGCGCTTTATCGCGCTGCTGTGCCTGGGCTATCCAGAACGCGAGACCGACATGCCGGAACTGGTTCGGCATGGCTGGCAGAACCGGTTACCTTCGGCAACAACACGGCTGGAACGCTGATGATCACTCGCTGTGACGTTCAGGCTAAGCTTGATGCCTTGGCCAAGCCGATGGGAAGCCTTGGGCAATTGGAAGCGCTGGCGGTGGAACTGGAGGTGGCAGGCCAGTCGCTTACCCCGGCCACCCGGCCACGCCGCGTTATCCTGTTTGCTACCGACCACGGAACATTGCTCAAGGGGTGACGCCCCGGCCCTCGTCGGTAACAACGGCGATGGTCGAGCTGATCCTGAGTGGCAAGGCGAGCAGTACCGCGCTGGCCAACGCGCACGACGTCGATGTGCGGGTGGTCGATGCGGGGATGATCCAGTCCCCGCGCAAGCCCTGGCCCGGTCATTTCATTCCGCAAGCCGTTGCCCCCGGGACGGCGGACCTCAGCCAGGCTCCGGCGATGACCGTAGAGCAGTTCGACATGGTCCGGGCGCTAGGCGCGGCAGAAGCCCAGGTCGCCATTGATGCTGGTCATCGGCTGCTGATCGCAGGCGAGACGGGCATTGGCAACACCGCCGCCGCCGCCTGCCTGACGCACCTTGTGGCGGGCGTCGAAGCGGACACCGCGACAGGCAGCGGCGCCGACGCGGATGCGGCGATGCGCGGCATCAAGCGCGACATCGTTACCGTTGCCGTTGACCGGCTCGGCGGTCGAAACGACAAGGCCAAGCTGACTGCAATCGCCGGGTGCGGGATTGTCTGTGCAACGACAAATTCGATAGCCGGTTGACGACAAATGAGATGCCCGTAAATTCAGGGTTCGAAGCGGAAGCGATAGCTACCTTTTGAGCGTCGGATTGCCTTGGTGATGGCCTTGTTGTTGGCGTCGAGGTCGAAGCGTTCAGGGTGGAAAGACCGTCCGGCCCATCGGCGCACATCTTTATGTTCGTCATGGCGCGTATCGTGCCAAGCTTCGAGGAAGTCGAAATAGCCCGAAGGCCCTCCAACGTCTTCGGGCGGAGCGCGGCGGGATCCAGCGATACATCGCGGGTATTTGACGCCTGGTTCCTTGGTTTTGCGGGTTAGTTCGATGGCGTGCACCCAGCTGTCTCCGAAATCATATTCGTAGAAGATCATTATCGGCGCGGGGCCATAAGCGGCGAAATCGCACAGACGTACATCGCTCGCTTCAAAGGTCCGCCGATCGGACCAATCACCTTCATCGAACTCGGGTGCACCGTAGGTCAGGCCACCAATATCAAACTGATGAAGGTGGCTGTCGGTCCATTCGAATGAGGCCTGTATTACCTCATGGAGTTGAGCCAGGTTGAGGGTGCCAGGGAGCTCGAACCGGCGGCTGATGACAGGCTGGATATCGACAATATGGATATCGGCTTGGATGATGATGTCGTTGGGTTCGAACATGAGAATAGCATGACGCGATGCTGGCGCGACGGCAACTGTCGACGACAATTACCCTGCGACATAATCAGCGACAATTACGGCATGAGCTCGGCGTTTTTGGCGGCGGTCCGGCGGCGATAGCTCCCGGCGTTGAACTCGAGAATGGTGGCATGATGGACGAGGCGGTCGACGGCGGCGATCGTCATGGCGGCGTTTGGAAAAATCTGCCCCATTCAGTTAACGTTTCAGCGCCCGTTTGAGCCCACAGCGACCCTAATGATCACTCAGCGACCAATTTTCGCCGTCGAGGTGTGTACCTCTTGGCATTCCGTCGGCAGCCGACCCAGCCTGTGTGAAAAGGCGATAATTATGGTATGATGCTCTGACGGTTTGGAGGGTCATATGGGTCGCTCCATTGCTGGTGCTGGTCGCAGCCAGACGACATTATTCCCACCGTGTGTAGATGACTGGATCGGGGAAGATAATCCGGTTCGCGTGGTCGATGCGTTTGTTGATGCGCTGGATCTTGGAGAGCCTGGCTTTGACGGCGTGGAGCCTGCGGCGACGGGGCGTCCATCCTATCATCCCTCGATGCTGCTCAAGCTCTACATTTACGGATATCTGAACCGGGTGCAGTCGAGCCGTCGCCTGGAACCTGAGGCCGATCGCAACGTCGAACTTATGTGGTTGGTTGGTCGGCTGGTGCCAGATCACAAGACGATCGCGGACTTCCGTCGTGACAATGGCGCTGCGATCCAAGGGGTTTGCAGCCGCTTCGTCCTTCTGTGCCGCCAGATGAGCCTTCTGGCCGGCGGGAGCGTCGCCATCGACGGCAGCAAGTTTAAGGCGGTGAACAACCGCGATCGCAGCTTCACCAAGGCCAAGCTGGAGCGCCGACTGCAGCAGATCGAGGAGAGCGTTACACGGTATCTCTCGCAGCTCGATACCGCCGACCGTCAGGAACCGACCGAGATACTGGCCGCCAAAACGGAACGGCTCAAGGAGAAGGTCGCCAGGCTTGAGCAAGAGACGCGGTGGACTTGTAACGGTTGTATAATCGCATCCCTCCAGTCAAGCGTGGCTAGCATGGGAAGGCTGATCGCGTCGGGCAGTGCGTCGACACGTTAATCAACCTTGTGCTTGTTTTTCTCAATGCGGCGTGTCGCGCGAGGGTGTTCGTATGCCGGGAGCAGGGTTGTCTTCGCGGTCGGCATAAAGCCGCCGCATGATGGGTCTCCGCAGGCAAGGTCTTCCTATGTTTTGTGCGCAGTCTTTAAAAAGCTGCAGCCGTTAAAGCGGAATGACCTGACCCACGTCCACGGCAGGGACGCCTCAATACGTCAGATGCTGACGCGCTGAGAAGTTAAGCTGGTGAATTGGTTATGCGGTGACGCCAGCCGATGTGTTGAATGCCTCTCCTGTTTTGAGCATCGTGTGCATGATGACTGCCAGTTTGCGGGCCACAGCGACCGCGGCACGCTTGAAGCCCAGCCGCTCGCGTAGCCTGAGGCCCCAGTCTTTGAGGCCGCTCTGGTTGCTAGCGCTGGTGCGCGTGAGAATGACCGTTGCCGCCTCGTATAAGAGGCCGCGCAGATGGTTGTCGCCTCGCCGCGAGATGTGACCGTCATAATCCACTTCGCCTGATTGGTAACGCCGCGTGGTAAGCCCGAGCCAGGCGCCGACCGCGCGTGAAGTTTTGAAGTTTGCTGGGTCTTCGATCGCCGCAGCATAGGAGACGGCCGTGACCGCCCCGACTCCCGGGATCGTCATCAGCAGCTTGATTGCCTTGCTTTGCCGGGCTGCGGCGAGCAACTGACGATCAAGTTGAGCGGCGCGCTTGCGGATGTCGCGCCAGGCCTCCAGCAAAGGCAATATGATCTGTGCTAGGCCATCCCTGCTGTCCAGAAGCTCGCGGACATTCCCGTCGAATACACGGCCTGTACCCTTGGGAACGACGATGCCAAACGTCTTCATGACCCCGCGGATCTGATTGCTCAGCTGCGTTGAGATGGTAAGCAACAGGTTGCGGGCGCCCACCAGTGTGCGGGTCAACATGGCGTCGAACGACTTCACCCGGACCGCCTTGTAAAAGCCGGCTTCTGCCAGTTGGGCCAGACCGTCAGCATCATTGGCATCAGTCTTGTTGAGCGTCTCGTTCAATATTTTCTGCGCATGACGCGCTTCGATGCAGATCGCGGGAACTCCCGCCGCCGTTAATGCATGATAGAACCAGGTCGACAATGGACCTGTCTCAAATACCACCCGCTCCGCGTGCGGGGCGTGTTTGCGGACTATCTGCGCCAGGATCTGGGGATCCGATGCGCACTTGCCGCGCCATATCCGATTTCCATCCTGACGAATGGAGATCGCGGTATCTTTTAGCGAAACGTCAAAGCCTATATACTGTTTCATGGTTGCTCTCCGTGCGATGCTTGGGCCCGGTGCCAATCGTGAGCCCGTTTTTCCATCATATCGGGGGGCAACCACCCCTGTCAGCTATATCAAAAAGCTGATGCCTGGGACGAATCGCGCCGCGATTATCCCATGTTTTGTGCCGGTCACCTATCTCATTAAGCCACCTTGGCTTCGAAGGCGAGCGGGCTGATGCCGCCCAGATATGAATGTCGGCGGCGGGTGTTGTAGAACCCGTTGATGTACTGGAAGATGGCAGCTTCCGCCCGGCGCCGTGTCGGCCAGCTCTGCCGCCAGATGAGTTCGGCCTTCAGGGATTTGAAGAACGTCTCGACGGAGGCATTGTCGTAGCAGTTACCCTTGCCGCTCATTGATGGACGCAGGCCATAGGCCTGCAGCTTTTTCTGATAGTCGTAAGAGCAATATTGGCTGCCGCGATCCGAATGGAAAAGGCAACCCTCGGGAGGCTGGCGCAGGCGCACCGCCATATCCAGCGCCCTGATCGCCAGGTCTTTCTTCATCCTGTCGCTGACTGCCCAGCCCACGACGCGACGGCTATGTAGGTCCAGTATAACAGCGAGGTAGAGCCAGCCTTCGGATGTCCAGATATAGGTGATGTCGCCGGCCCATTTACGATTGGGCGCATCTGCGGCAAAATCGCCGTCCAGCCAGTTTGCCGCGACACCCAAGCGATGGTGGCTATCAGTCGTAACCTTGTGCTTGCGCGTGCGGACTGGCTTGATCCCGTTGATCTTCATCAGCCGCCCGACCCGGCGCTCGCCCACATCGAGCCCCACCTCCTTCAACTCCATCGTCATGCGAGGACGGCCGTAGCTGCCAAGGCTCAGCCTGTACTGTTCCCGGATGTGGGCCAGCACTTTCATATCCGTCCGCTCCCGCCTGCTGATCGGGCGCGAGCGCCAGGAACGATAGCCGCGTTCACTAACATCCATGACACGGCAGAGCAGTTCAACGGGCCACCGGTGTCGCCAGCTATGCACAAATGCGAACTTCACGGCCTTTGGCTCGCGAAGAACTGCGTGGCCTTCCTAAGAAACACTCATCTCAGGTTCGCTTGGTACTTCCTGAAGGGAGAAGCCGAACGCCTTGGCGCGACGCTTGAGATTTCCGATGACGCGGCTGCGATAGCGTTCCTCATATTGGGTTGCGCCGAGATCATGATACGCCATGCCGTGGCGCAAGCTGTTGTAGAATAGGACGGCGATTTTGCGTGCGGTTGCGGTGACCGCTTTCGCCTTCCCAGCGCGCGCCGACAGCCTTCGGTAAAAGGCGCCCAGTGCGGTGTCGCTGCGGCCAATCGTAGTTGCGGCCAAACGCAGGAGTGCTGCGGCCCGGCTCGAGGATCGTCGAGTTTTCGACGACAGCAACTTACCGCCCGATATCTTGTTGCCCGGCGCCAGGCACAGCCAGGACGTAAAATGCTTCGAACTGGGCCATGCCGCAAGATCGGTGCCGCATTCGCCGACCAGCTTGAGCGCGAGCGATGGGCCGATTCCGTGGATCTGCGTCAGGTCCACGCCCAGCACGCGATAGAGCGCGGACCGGACCTCGAAGTCGGGCGTGTTTACTTGTCGCCTTTTGGTCCGGACTTTTGGAAGCTGGCGAACATCATATCCTTCGTCGATTTCGAGCGCCTTGAGCGCGACCTCAAGCTTTCGATCACATTCGAGAACTTTGGTTTGGTAGAAGTCGAACAGGGCTAGGCGGCGTGGACAAATTCCGGGCGTCAATATTGGGTGAGCATCAGAGACCCCAGATCGTGCCGCTGATGATGACGCTTAGAACGATATAGATAAAAAGAAGCAGTAGACCCGCGTAGAGGGTGCCTGTCAGCCAGAACCATCGTGGTGCAGCATCGCGCATTTCTGATCGGCCATACGCGGACGGCATGCGGCCGGTTGCGAGGCCCACGTAGAGCAGCCATCCGACAATCTGCGGGATGAACAGAAACGCCGTGCCACCTACCAGTGCGCGCCAGTCTTTCGATGTCGAGCCAATGACAAGCCAAGGGATTGCGGCAACGCCGCACATCCCCGCCATGAGCGCCAGCCGCTGCCTCGTTCTCCAACCCCACCAGATCATCACGAAGGTATCGCATTCCGGTCGAATGACCGCAACATCATGGATCGACGGCATGCCTCTATTGACGCCGCACGGAAGCGTTGATTCAAAGCTGCCTTTTGGAGGCAGGCTTGAGCCGGGGCGATCTCACCGAGGCGGAATGGCGCATTCTAAAGGATCTGCTGCCGATCGAGCGTAAGAACCGGGGCCGAGGCAGGCCACCGGAACAGAACCGTTCGATCATCAACGGCATACTGTGGCGACTGCGGTGCGGTGCGCCGTGGCGTGACGTGCCGCCCAAATACGGAAGCTGGAACACTATCTACCGCCGGTTCCGGCGATGGAGCGAAGCCGGGATCTGGGAGACCGTGGCGGTGATGTTGGCCGAGATCATGGCCGACACCGGCCACTACAGCATCGACAGCACCACAGTCCGCCTGCCAGGGCAGAAAGTCGTTCGGCAGCATCCGACAACCACCGCCCATGCGGGCCAGATAGCGCAGCGCGTCGAGTACATCGCGCAGGTCGGTCTTCGGCTTGCGTCCACGCTTCGGCGTCGCCCGTAAGAAGGGCTGGATGAACTGCCATTCCTCATCCGTCAGATCCGTCCGGCAACGCTTCGCTCTCTTCTTAAATCCAGCCATCCGGCCCCGGCTCGCTCGGGTTCACATCGCAAGCTCGAATCAGAGCAGAGTCAAGGCCTCAACCCATTCCAAACGGTTTCTAAGCGATCTCAGTCTCTGGATGGTTACGGCGGCACGTTCGAGCTCAAGGTCCGTTCACGCGCCCATGTAGCGCACGATGTGCTGCGGGGTGCAAAACGCAAGTTCATAGCGCTCGACGTGCCGCACTGCAGCTCACCAAGGGTCCACTACTTCGTCTCTGGTTGCCGCGTGCGCCGCCAAGGGCCGGGTGTACGAGCGCGAACTCGACGACCTTCTACGGAAAGATGGTGAAGTACCATCGTGGTGCCCTCAATCGCCGCCCGACAGGTGTATAGAATCTGCAACAGCAAATGGCCGATTTTTGACGCCTATCGAAAGAGGGGCGGCAAGATCGGCCCACTCACACAGTGGCAGCCACGCAGGACCGGCTGTCGCGCCATCGCGATCAGGTCGTTCTGGCAAAGTCTTGGGAGAATCAAAATATGTCGACTTGTTTGCGCCTATTAGCGCTCACCACCACCGCCCTTGTCGCCGCTTCTCCAGCGTTCGCGCAAGATGCAACCGATCCTGTGAGCCCAGCCCCCCCCGTCGCATCACCTGCGGCGAACGCGGTCGAGGCGGGAAGCGACATTGTCGTGACGGCTCGCCGTCGCGAGGAGCGGTTGCAGGACGTGCCGGTGGCGGTATCTGCATTTTCCGGTGCCGCGTTGGAGCGCGCTAGCGTCCAGACGCTCGCTGATATTCGTACGATCACGCCGGGCCTGACCTTCAGCTCAGAAGGCGGAAAGGATAACACCGCGCTCACGCTGCGTGGTCTTGGACAGATCCCCACCGGCGAGGTAACGCCGAGTGTGGTGACCTATTTCGCCAACGTGCCGCTGCCTGCTATCGGTTCGAACATCCCGACTTACGACATCGGCACCATTCAGGTCCTTAAGGGTCCGCAGGGCACGCTGTTCGGCCGGAACACGCTCGGCGGTGCGGTCCTGATCGGGCCCGAGTCGCCGAATTTTGAGTTCGGCGGCTATATTTCGGGCACCTACGGCAACTATGACTATCGCGAGGTGCAGGGCGCACTCAACGTGCCCATCATCGACGATAAGGCGGCGCTCCGCGTCGCGGGACAGGTCCGCCGCCGGGATCCGCTGATCCGTTCGATCAATGGCGGTGACGGCTTCAACGACGTTCATCAGGACAGCTTCCGCGTGTCTTTGCTCCTGACGCCGACCGACTGGCTCAAGAGCACCACCGTCTATGACTACTTTAAGGCGGACGAAGCCGGCTCGGGTTACTACCTCCTGCGCCAGAACTTCAGCTTCACCGATTTGTTCGCAGCGCAGCTGGGGCCGGTCGCGGGCGGTATCGTAGGCGGTTCGCTCGACAGCCAGGTGGCCGGCTATCTGGCTCAGCAAAGAAACAACTTCTACGGTTCGTTCAGTGACAGCGCGGGCAACGGCTTTGCGCGCCGCAAGAGCCAGGGCATCAGCAACGATACCTCGGCAGAATTCGGCGCTTTCACAGTCCGCAACATCTTCGGCTATCGCACCAACAAGAGCGATCAGCTGGTCAACACTGCGGCGCTCGGTCCAACGACGCTGCCGGGCGTTATCTTCGGTAGCCCCACCGACGTGCCGTTCACGATTTTCCACGCGAGCGCGCTAATCCAGCGTCAGTACATCACGAACGAGTTACAGTTCCTGGGCAGCTGGGATAAGTTCAACTTCATCGCCGGAGGCTTCTACAACAACGACAAGCCTAACGGTGTATCCGGATCGACGTTCGACGCGTTCACGACACCGGGCACGCCTGCCTCTGTCGTGACCGCGCATGTCCGCAACAAGAACTATGCGCTGTTCGCTCAGGGCACCTACAAGCTTACCGATACATTGAGTGCGACCGCTGGTTTCCGGTACAGCTGGGACAAGGTCTCGGCGTGCGGTGGTGCAGTCCCCGGTGGCGTCTACGTGAGCGACTCAGACTGCCGCGCGGTCGCGGCCAGTGGGGCGCTCGACGGTGTGGGCGTGATCAACAACAAGGGTAAGGCGCCGAGCTGGACCCTGGGAGTCGATTGGAAGCCGAACTCCGACCTGCTCCTTTATGTCGTCAGCCGTCGCGGCTATCGCGGTGTGAACGTAAACACGCCGCTGTTCGAAACCCCGCTTACGACCGGCGGCACCGACCCGTCCTGCGGTTTCGGTAGCGGGCAATGCGTTGACCTCCGTCCCTTCCAGAAGACGAAGGAAGAGAAGCTGACCGATATCGAGTTTGGTGAAAAGCTCGATTTCCGGGTCGCTGGTGCACGCGGCCGGATCAACACCGCGTTCTTCTACAGCAAGTACAAGGGCGCTCTGCAGTTCCTCAACGCGCAGACGATCGTCCCGGCGACCGCACCCGACAACCCCACCAACGCGTCGTTCGGCGTCAACGCCGCCGATCTCACGATCTATGGCGCTGAGATCGAGGCTGCGGTGAGCCCCTCGCCCAACCTGACGATCTCGTTCAACGGGGCCTACACGCACGTGAAGGTCGACAAGGTGACCCTGCCGAACATTCCGGGTATCGCGTTCGACGAGGGCACCGTGAACAAGTACGCGCCGAGCTTCTCGGGCACCATGAGCGCCAGCTGGACGCTTCCGTTCAAGCCTGCGGACGGCAACCTCACTGTGAACGCCGACGTGTTCACGACTGCGGACTTCGGCGGTCAGTACGGAGAAAAGCTTCCCGGCTACGACCTCGTCAACGCGCGGGTCGACTGGAAGGGCATCGCAAGCAGCGGGCTTGACCTTGCCTTCTTCGTACGCAACCTCACCAAGGCACGTTATTTCGCAGCACCCGACGTGTTGCTGCGAAGCTTCCCTGTGAACTCGGTGGCAGTTGGTGATCCGCGCACGTATGGCGTTTCTGCCAGTTACAGGTTCTGATCACCAGCAGCATCTCTAACCAGGTGCCAGGGGAGCTGCGGCTACCCTGGCACGATTTTTAGGGGACGCTGTATATCCTGCCAGGCACCGTGAAGTGTTGCGCTACCATACCGTCGAGCAGGACCGCTCAACAGTCTGGAGCTTCCCCGGGTTAGAGTAGCAGTCTCTGCAGGTGCTTGGCCGGTTGTAGTACCAACGCGCGCTGAGGCTGACTCACGCTGCGGACTCCGATTTCAATGACATCTGGACGTCGCGAAAATCCGAAATCGCATACGAGGACCTGGAGCATATCGGGCGTCTCTACGACATCGAGCGCGAGATCGCGGGCCAACCTGCCGATATCCGCCAGCCGGTCCGCCAGGAGCTGAGCCGACCCAAGCAGGAGGCTCTCCATACCTGGGCGAAGCGACTCACCCGCATCTCGGCCAAAGGGGGGCTTGGCGCAGGCCTTCGTTACGCCCTGGGCCGCTGGCACGCTTTCAACCTGTTTCTCGACGATGGGCGTCGTCGACAACAACGCCGCCTAGCGGGAAGTCAGGCCCATATGCCTGGGCTGTGGATCGGCGTGGAAAAAGGGGTCTGACTCAAATTCCGTGCACTTCGTATCATGCTGGCGCCATGACCCTTGCCTTGAGCAGGTCGATTTTAGCGCGCCCGAACATCTGGCGTTTGATCGCCTTGAGGCGGTTTATTTTTCCCTCGACCTGACCACTGGACCATGGCGTGGCGATTGCGGCGGCGATGGCGTCCTTGTCCGCCTCGACGCCGGCGGCGAAGGCGGCGAGCTTAGTGTCTGCCGCCATGGCGATCCATGGATCGAGCCGCGCTTCGTCCTTCGAGCGCATCATGGCATGGAAGCGATCGAGGGCCTCACGTGCGGTGATCAGCGCGGGTACGGCCTTTTCGATCACCGCGTTGATCAAGGCGGTTTGCGCAGAACCGGTCTCGCGTTCGATGGTCATGCTGCGCGCAATGGTCCGCGCGCTCAGCCCAGCGCCACCAGAGTGGCCGAGTTTCTCATCGCGACGGCGGCGCGTGGCCCATTCGCTGACAACCCGCAGGGAGCCGGCAAAACCGGATGCCTTCAGCCGACGCCAAAGTTCCGCGCCGATCCGGCACCCCGCGTTCCACTCGGCCTCGAGTGTCAGCGACCAAGCGTCGAGCGAACTCTCGCGGCTGCGGAACGTATCGTGCCGCTGGCCGCGCAGAACCTTCCGGATCGTCTGGCGCGAAACGCCGGTCGCGCGCGACATGGCCTTGATCGGGATGCCTTGCGCGGCCAGATCGATGATCTGACGATTGAGCGCCTCACGCAATTGCGCACCATCCCACTGGATGCGCTCGGCGCGGGTCAAGGTTGCGGGATCAACCGGGCCAGTGGGCGCCAATGCCCGACGTAGGCAGGGCATCTCCGAGCGCACTGCGGCGAGAAACGCCGCCGAGGCATTCTCGAACAGGTGCCAGCGGTCGGCCACCTGCCGCGCCTGCGGCGCCGCTTCGCTGGCTGCGGCACCATACCCCGGGCCTCGGTCACGGCAGATGATCTCGACCTGCGGGTTCTGGCGCAGCCACGCGATTACAGTATCGCGCTGGCGATCGGGCAGCAGGTCGATGACCTGACGGCGCTCGAGATCCACGACGATGCTGCCGTAGCTGTGGCCGCGGCGCCAGGCGAAGTCATCGATGCCGACCACCCGCGCGGGCGGCGGCAGTTCGGCGGCAGGATCACCACGCCGTAGGACACGCAGCATCGTGTCGCGCGACCACGGCGCCGCTAGTCGCGCCATCATCCGCGCCCCGGGCCGACCGCCTAGCGCCACCGCGACTGCCCGTACCAAGGCGTCGCAGCGGCCCACCCTGCGGCCATATCGACGGCCAACCGGCGGCGCCAAAGGTTCGCTGAACGTGCGTCGTTGGCAAGACGTGTGCGTGCATCGAAACCGACGGACTGACAGCCGAAGCCGAACCGTGCTGCCGCTGACCGGCAAATCCGAGAGCGTGCGGTCGTATCGGCTGTGGAGGGATGTCGATGGGTTAGCGCAGTCCGGGCACATCGCTCCAGCAGATGCTAAGCGCCCCGAAACCTCGACAGTTCCGTCCACGACAGCCCTGCTCTCCACAATCAAACCGGGTAGCGTCAGGCTGCTGTCCCATGCTTTCACGGCCATTGACCCGTACTCCTCGCTTTCCGTGAGCTGGAGTTCGCGGCTACCCTTCGGATTTGTCAAATCTGCACGGAATTTGAGTCAGACCCCTTTTTGCGCGCCGATTGACACACACGCAACGAACCATCGTGCAATCACGTCTCTTACGCCTCTCGTTAATGCGACCGGCCGCCTATTTCCCGCGCGCAAGGTGCCGCACCCTACCGAACGATAGGCCGGGAACGAAAGGCTGCACCAATGTCCCTTTGGGGCTAAATATCGCCCGCATTCGGGGAGCAGCCATCCGTCGGCGCGGCTAGGAACAACCGCTGCAACCATCCAAGCAGATGTGGCTCGTCGGCAGTTTCGACGCGTGAAAGAGCGTGCCTGCGCCTGGTCTGCGGTCCCACGCCAAGAGCGCGTCGACTGCTCCTTGTCTTTTCGGCGAGCGTGCCGCTCCCTCGCGGTGGAGCGTCTGTGACAGGCCCCTTCAAGTCATCACGGGTGACCCACGCTGTCGATCGACTTCGACGGGTTAGGCCCACATCCCGCCATGCGGACAAGCTATCGTATCAGGGTAGCGGCGCGCGCGTTGCCCTGGACAATGGGCATCATGGCGCAGTCAGGCATCCCACAGGACGTGCAGCGCATCCGGGCCGCGCAGCTGCAGTCCACGGATCGCCGGTTGGGGGTAGGCGGGGTCGAAGCGCAGGTTGGGCAAGTCGAGGACCATGTCGAGCGCCGCCTCCATCTCGATCCGGGCGATGTGCATGCCCATACAGATGTGCGGGCCGAAGCCGAAGGAGAGCACCGGACGCAACGGCCGCTCGAGCCAGAGCTCGTCGGGACGTTCGTAAGCTTCCGGGTCGCGGTTGGCAGCGCTGATCGAAAGAGTGACGGCGGTACCCTTGGGAATGACGGTGCCGCGTACTTCCATGTCCTTGGCGGCAATCCGGGCGAGATTGCCCGCGACCGGATCGAGCCGCATCGTCTCGGTCAGAGCCCTGGGGATCAGCTTGCGGTCGCTGCGCACCTTGTCCAGCACGTCCGGCCGTTCGAGCAGCATGATGATCATGTTGGAAAAAGTGCGGCTGGTCGTCTCCGCCGCCGCCAGCAGCAGCATGCGGACGAGATGCGTGATCTCTTCGTCGGTGAAGCGCTTGCCATCGACGTCGACCGTCTGCATGAAGCCGATCAGATCCTCATGACCCGTCGGCGTCTCGCGTCGGGCGCGAACGATCGGCAGCACATGCTCGAACAGGCGTTGTCCCGCATCCATAGCGGCCGGGTAGGTCACGGCGGCCTTGGCGGGATCGATCTGCGGCCCGCCCAGGATGCGCAGCGCCCAGCTGGCGAGCTTCATCACGGTATCCGAATCCGCAGGAAATCCGAGGACCGCGTAAACGACGCGCACTGGAAACGGCAATGAGAACTCAGGAACAAGATCGGCCTTGCCGCGCGCACGCAAGGGCTCGAGCAGCACTTCGATATTGGGCTTGATAACGGTGTCGGTCATCCGCTTGATGACCGGCATCAGGAAGGCAGGCTGGAGCAGGCTGCGATATTTCTTGTGCTCGGCATCGTCCATGGCGGTGAGCAGGAGATTGTCCACCGCAGCGCCGAACCCGTCTGCCATCAGCGAGCTCTTCCAGTTTTCAGCATCCCTGAGGATTGCGAGCACGTCGTCATAGCGCAGCACCGTCATCACCGGCCGACCGCTGTTGGCGTAATCGGCCTGGCTGGGAACGTGAAACTTCGCGAGCACGTCGCCCTGCATGACCGGCTCCGTCTCGCGCAATTCGGCGAGGATCGGGAAAGGATCTTTCGTCAGCGTGCCCGTGTAGGTATCGCTTACCGCCAGGAAATCGCGATTCATCTGCTCAAGGTGCTCGTCGCGCGCAATATCCACTGGCTGTCTCCGTGCCGGTTCAGTGCATGTATGCGCACCATCGCAGCAAAGCATGAACCTGTCTTCCGGCGGGCATTGCGGCACCTGGCGGTCGCGCCGCGAGGCCCCGCAATCTCAGAGATAGCATCGCGGATATGAGCGATGGCCAATCTGGTCCCTCGCCGCCGCCCCGGCTAGCTCATGGCAAGCATTGGACATGCGAACCGAGTGGATGGCATGATGCCGGCATCGCGGGGGACAATATCCGGCGACAAGGGAAGGACAGCCAAATGCACTCTACCAAGCTGCGCAATCGCTAGCGCCTGGCTCGCCACTACGTCGCTCGCCACCGCATCGATCTCGAGCCCCGCGGCCGCGCAAGACGCCCCCGCGCATACCTCCTCCGCCGCCGCCCCCCCCAGCGCCCGGCTGGAGAACATAGTCGCACCGCCCGTCGACGCGAGGAGCCGCTCCAGTCCGTGCCGGTCTCGACCACGGCGCTGTCCGTCGAAGCGCTGGAGCAGAGGTCGGTCCAAGACATCAGCGATGTCGCGAACCTGGCTTCGGGGTTCCGCTTCTCGCAAGAAGGCGGCAAGAATCAGCCGACGCCATCGCTGCGACCTGGGCCAGCTGCCGATCGGCGAAGGGGTGCCAGCGATCGTCGCATATTTCAACGACGTGCCGCTGTCCAAAGAAGGGGGCAACATCCCGACGTTCGACCTGGCGAACATCCAGGTGCTAAAAAGCCGCTGGGCACGTTTTTCGGTCGCAACACGATCGGTGGCGCGGTGCTGATCAACTCCCAGCAGCCGACCTTCGACACCGAAGGATATATCGAGGCGGGCTACGGCAGGCTACGGCAATTTCGACTACGAACTGGAAGGCGCGATCAACGTGCCACTGGCGGCAGATGTCGCCGCATTGCGCATAGCGGCACAGTATCGAAATCGCGACGGGCGGACCAAGAACCTGACGCCCGAAAATCCGGACCTGGACGACATCAACCTGAGCTGAGCTTCCGTGCCTCGCTGCTGCTGAAGCCCACCGAGAACCAGACCAATACATGATCTTCGATTATTTCCGCGCGCGCGGAAAGGCGGGCGCGGACCTTGTGTTGCGCGACAACCCGGGCGTGTTGACCGGAATCCTAGTCGGCGGCTTTGGGCTCTCGCCCGCGCGTGCCCATGCCGCACGTGTCTACCGGCAAGGCGGCGCCGATCTTGCAGCGATGCCCAAGTTGAGGCGCATGGCTTTCCGCACGCGGAGGGAGCCGAGCCTGCTGGTGCGATGCGCTAATCAGCCCCCGGGATCGGCCTGAGCTTTCGAAAAGTCGCGCGGATGTCGGCGATGCACGCGTCCGGATTCTCGTAATGGGCGAAATGGCCGCCGCGTGCGTGCGCGTTGACGAAGCGCAGGTCGTAATTGCCCGCCGCCGGCGATGCTTTGAACAGCGCGATCCGCTGCTCGGGCGTGTCGATTCCAGGCGGATTCTCACCGCCGAGGAAGGTAATCCCGGCCGGTGCCTGGATTACCGGCTTGCGATCGTGCGACGGCGTCCAGCGCTGATGGATTGCTTCGGCATAGATGCGAGCCGCGGAGGCGAAGCTCTCGGTCGCCCAGTAGATCGTTGCAGTGGCCAGCAGATGCTCGCGGGAGAAGGCGGACTCGAGGTCGCCGCCCGTCTCGCCCCAGTCGCGGCGGCGCTGCATCAGCCAGGCGAGCATGCCGACCGGTGAGTCGTGCATCGCGTAGGCCAGCGTCTGCGGCTCTACCGTCTGCACCGCGACATGGCTGACGATCCTCGACAATCCGGGAAGAACCCGCGCGCGGATTTCGGGCGGCGTATTGTAGGGGACCAGATAACCGGTGATGTCCCAGTAGCGCTCCGCGTTGAACAGGTCGAGTGGCGTCGTGTTGACCGTGTGAACGCCGTACAACGCATCGGCGTGTTTATGGCCGAGTTGACCAGTGACACGCGCGCCCCAGTCCGCGCCAGCCGCGGCAAAGCGGGCGTAGCCGAGCACGTCGGTCATCAGCGTCCGCCAGAGATCAGCGATCACCATCGAGCTGATCCCCGCCCGCGGCAGCGGTGTGGAAAAGGCAAAGCCGGGCAATGACGGCACGATCACGTCGAACGCATCGGCAGGATCGCCGCCGTAGGAAGCCGGATCGGCCAGCGGTCGGATCACCTTCTGCATATCCCAAAAGGTCCACGGCCAGCCGTGCGTGAGGATCAGCGGAATGGGAGCCGGACCGCGGCCGGGCTCGCGGATGAAGTGAATCGGGATGTCGTCAATGACCGTGCGATAATGCGCGAACCCGTTGATCTGCCGTTCGACCGCCCGCCAGTCGAAGTCGTCGCGCCAGCTCTCAGCCAGATCGCGCAAATAGGCCCAGTCGAAGCCGTATCCCCAGCTTAGCCCGTCCGCCGTGGGAGGCCAGCGTGACGCGCCGATCCGCCGGCGCAGATCTTCGAGCACGTCATCGGCCACATGTACCTCGAAACGTTCCATTCGCATCTCCCTCGGCGCTTGGTAGTCGATCTCCGTTGAGATGCGAACCGTTGGACCAAGCCGAAGATAGGTGGCCTGCAGTCTCTGAACGCGCAGCATTCGGGACGACGAATCCAGGAGGAAGCATGAAACCGCCTATCGAGATCAGCATAGACGTCACGGATGCCGCGGTGCTCGGCACGCCCGCACAAACCGCTGTCAGCGTCTTTCTGCCGGATGGACCGCTTTGCGATCCACCGGTCGTGTGCTTCGCCTTTCCTGGAGGCGGTTATAGCCGCCGCTATTACGCGTTCGACCTGCCCCATGCCAGCGGCGGTGGCGAGGCCGGATTTCATTGCGATCGCGGATGGATCTTCGTCGCCTGCGATCATCTCGGTTTCGGTGACTCGACCATACCGGAGGGCAACGCGCTTAATCTCGACAATGCCGCCGCCGCCAACCACGCCACGGTGCGTGCGGTCATGGCGCGACTAGAGGATGGTACGCTGGCCGACGGCTTGCCGCCGGTCACGAACGCGACCGTGCTAGGCATCGGGCAATCGATGGGGGGCTGCTTCACGGTCGTGGCGCAGGGCAATTGGCGCACGTTCGACGGGATCGGAGTCCTTGGCTACAGTGCGATCCACACGATCGTGCCGACGCGGCCCGGTTCGCCGCAGATGCCGTGGCCGTGGATCTCGCGGCGGTCGTCACTCGATGCGCCCCACATCTTGAACGACTACGTACCGCCCGCAATGACCGCTAGCGGCGAGCATCCGTTCCAATGGTCGTTCCATTACGATGACGAGCCCGCCGACATCGTTGCGCTCGACATGGCGGCCGCCGCTGGTGCTACCGATCCGCTCCCCGATTGGCGATCGGCAACGACGCCTCCGTGCGGGATCTATATGGTGGCGCCGGGTGCGGTGGCGCAGGAAGCAGCCGCGGTGCGCGTGCCGGTCCTGATCGCGGCTGGCGAGCGCGACGTGGTCCCCGATCCCTGGGCCGAGCCCAAAGCCTACAAGAGCGCGACGGACATTACGGTCTATGTCTGCTCCCGAATGGCGCACATGCATAATTTCGCGCACACTCGCGCCCTGTTGTGGCAGAAAATCCACGATTGGGGGTCGAGCGTTGCGGCTTTGCGAGCGCTCACAGCATCATCAACGATAGGCGCCTGATAGCCCATCGTCGTCGCCCGCGCCGGACTAGGGCACCCTCGTCCGCCGGGTGAACAGCGTTTAGACGGCGCGGTCTGCGGCAATGACATGCTCCACGGCGAGCATGCGCCCACTCGCCGCCCGCTCTGTTTGGCCGTGCTGGTCGGTTCTTCCGTTGAGGTGCCTTACCCACCCCGTTTCGCGGTCAACTGCCGAACAGGTAGCGCACCTCGGCCCCGACGATCCGCGGCGCACCGTAAAAGCTGCTGAACACACCCAGCGCCGCCGAGCCCACGTTGCTGGAGGAGAGATAACTCTTGTTGAACAGGTTGCGCGCGAAGATGGCCGCGTCGATGTTGGTGCCGGCGATGCCTTTCAAGTCGAAGCGGGCGTTGAAAAGGTCGTAAGCGGGCAGGACATTGTCCGACGAGCGCACCTTGCTCGAATGGTAGTAGTCGACAGAGATCACTCCCTCGCCGATGCGATCGGGCAGCGGCAGCGTCCAGCGTGCACCGCCTGTCAGTGTCGTCTTGGCGACAAGATTGAAGGGCACCTTTGCGTCCCGCAGGTAGGGGAGCAACGCAGTCGGCACCGTAAGCGAGCGGGATTTGAGATTGAGAAAGGTCGCGCCCGCATCGAAGGCGAGCCTGCGCGTCGGCGCGATCCGGCCAGACAGATCGATACCCGCAACGCGGGTCTTGCCTGCATTGACTAGGCGGCGTGGACAAATTCCGGGCGTCAATATTGGGTGAGCATCAGAGACCCCAGATCGTGCCGCTGATGATGACGCTTAGAACGATATAGATAAAAAGAAGCAGTAGACCCGCGTAGAGGGTGCCTGTCAGCCAGAACCATCGTGGTGCAGCATCGCGCATTTCTGATCGGCCATACGCGGACGGCATGCGGCCGGTTGCGAGGCCCACGTAGAGCAGCCATCCGACAATCTGCGGGATGAACAGAAACGCCGTGCCACCTACCAGTGCGCGCCAGTCTTTCGATGTCGAGCCAATGACAAGCCAAGGGATTGCGGCAACGCCGCACATCCCCGCCATGAGCGCCAGCCGCTGCCTCGTTCTCCAACCCCACCAGATCATCACGAAGGTATCGCATTCCGGTCGAATGACCGCAACATCATGGATCGACGGCATGCCTCTATTGACGCCGCACGGAAGCGTTGATTCAAAGCTGCCTTTTGGAGGCAGGCTTGAGCCGGGGCGATCTCACCGAGGCGGAATGGCGCATTCTAAAGGATCTGCTGCCGATCGAGCGTAAGAACCGGGGCCGAGGCAGGCCACCGGAACAGAACCGTTCGATCATCAACGGCATACTGTGGCGACTGTAGGTGAGAGCGGTGATCGGCCCAACGCCAGGGACCGTCATCAGGCGCGCGCAAACTGGATCTGAGGCAGCCCTCTTCTCCAATATTCGGTTCGAGGCGCGCAGTTGCGCTTCGATCACCTCGATGGATGCCATACGAGCGAGCCGTCGAGAACAAGATCCTCGACTATTCCGGTTTCGTTCTGGATTTGCTGAAATCTGTCAGGAATAACAAGCCTTTCTACTCGGAAGTTTTCATCGATTCTCCGCTTGGTCTTGGCATCGCCCGCCTCGTGGTCGATCCCTTTTCCTACTGGATCAATACCTCGGCACCCCAGGAAGTCGCGGCATTCGAGTCGCGCCTCAAAATGGGGCGCTCGCCGCTCGAAGCGATTTGCGACCTCTCGGGCGTCGATGCGCAGGAGATAGTGGGCCTGCCCGTCCAGCAGCAGGGAGGCAGACGATGAACGGCGCGCTTCCTTCGGACAGACAGCGGCAGACATTAGCCTATACGTCAAAGCAGATCGAAGAGCTGGTTGAGGCGCGCGCGGCGGAGAAAGCGCATGCCGACGCGCTTTACTGGCGTATCCGTCTCGTCTGCATCGAGACGCTGCTTTTGGGAACGCTCGTTCTTATCGCTGGGCTGATTATCGGCGAGCCGGTCAAACTGGTGCTGCGTGCCGCAATCATTATCGCTGCAGGGTGCCTTGCCAGCGGCATGCTGCTGATTGGCCTGAGCAATGCGACCAACTCCGCATGGAAACGCCTCAAGCTCCTGGGGCGGCGGCCATGACGTGTCTCACAACGATGCCAGCGGATCGGCAGCATCGTCCTGTTGCTCGTCCGACTAGCGATGGCGATTGCGCCGATCCAAGACGGCGTCATGCCCTGGCGCGCCATGCCCTGGTTGGCGCGCTTGTGGCCGCACTGAGTGCGGGAGCCGCCAGCGCGGCGACATCGACCATCGGCCGAACCTGGCCGATCGCCGAGCCTGACGCGATGATGGAGATCGAAGGGCGCGCGGCGCGCGCCCCCGGCCTTGCCTCACAGCTGGGGCCGCGCGCCTCCTGGTCGGCGATGCGCGCGGCAACGCTTGGCAACGCTGCGGAAACCCGCGTGCGCAAGGTGGTACCCTTCTATACGCTGGAGCAGGATATTGCGCTTCCAGACGGGAAGATACTCTATCCCAGGGGCTTCACCTTCAATCCGCTCGATTATGTCGCGCTGCCCCAACGGCTCGTCATCGTCCATCCCCGCAATCTGCGTTGGGCTTTGAAGACGGCGCGTCTCACCGATTTCATCCTGCTGACGGCAGGCGATGTGCTCGAACTTTCCGAGCGGACCGGACGACCGCTTTTCATCCTGGAGGAACGGGTCAAGGCAAGGCTCGGCCTCACAGTCGCACCGGTCATCGTCGCTCAGGAGGGCAAGGTGCTTGTCCTGCGCGAATATGATCTGAACAACGACCGTCAATTAGGCAAAGGGCTGTGACCAAGCGCTTCACCCTCGCCTGGATGGCGCCCTTCATGGCTGCCGCTGCATTCTGCTTGGCCACGCCGGCCTATGCCTCCAGATGCGAGGCCGGCACCATCTTCAACCCGATCACGAAGGTCCGCTGGAACTGCATTTTCCCGATAACGATCGGCGGGGTGAAGGTCGGGAGCTTCGACAAGCTCGACAAGGAACTGGACGCTCAGTCTGCATCGAAGCCACTTTGCGCCTGCCGCAAGGGCGCGACCTTCTGGTTCGGCGTCAAGGTCAGCTTCTGGTCGCCCAATCGCATGATCGATGTTGTGACCGAGCCTGGCTGCATGATGGCGCTGGGCGCTGATCTGCTCCCGACGGGCGGACGCCTTCAGGGCAGTCAAAGCTCGATCGCCGACGGCACGAACAGCCAGAAGATGTTCGCCCAGATGCACTATTATATCGCCCCCGTCTGGAAGATACTCGACATGTTCACCGACCTGCCCTGCATCGAGGATGACGGGTTCGATGTCGCGATGATCACCGAGGTCCTGCCGACCTGGCAGTCAGGCACGCTTGGCGCCATCATCCAGCCTGAAGGCATATTGTTCGGTAATCCTGCGGCAGGTCTGGCCTGCATGGCCGACAGTGCTGCTGCTGCTGCTGGCAAGGTCATCGATCCGCTCTTCTGGTGCATGGGCAGCTGGGGCGCGACCTACCCGATCGCGGGCGACATTCATTTTGGTGACAGCGTCGAGGCATGGGCCGGGCTCGCTGCGCGCGGGACCTTCATGATGGGTCGTCTGGGTGCCCTTACCATTTCATCAGCCGATGGCTGCTCATTCAAGCCGCAGCCCATCTGGACCAAGAGCCGCTACAAGCTCCAGATCATGGAGCCGGTCAAAGGCGGAAAATGCGTCAATATCGGTCGGCCCGGCGCGCTCTGGTCGTCGGCCAAGCATGCGCCGGGCAAAGACAATGCCCAGTTCATGCTCTTCGAAAAGGTGATCTGCTGCGCGGGAATCTCGACGCCATGAGCAGATCGTCCACCAGATGCATCGTGCGCGCCCATGAGCATATCCCAAGGTCTGCCCGCCGCAGGCCAAACGGCAAAGCGGACGCGCATGATGCAGGAGCGGCGCCGACGCCCCCAGACGGCGTCGCTCCAACCTTGATCAGCGCGGCCGTCCCATCCCCTGAGCACCTACGGCCAGCCCCTTCTGGCCGTGCTTGTCCGACGGCCGCGCTGATCCTTTCAAAGCGGCGGACAGCGCGCCGTCCGCTGGAGAATCATCGAAGCGAGGAGCACGCGCCATGCGCCCAAATTCTCGCCCTTGTCGCGCAGCATATTGAGGCGGCGCGGTGATGCGCGGTGCCGACCATCTGCTGCCTTTCTTCGCCGTCGGGGCCCTGCTCCTTGGGCCTTGTGCCCTGGCGCAGGTGGGCGCGCCCAGTCCCCAGGATCGTGCCCGTGCCGCAGCAGCAGCCTCGCGCGCGAGGTCGAGCGACAGCGACGCGCTGCAGTCCAACTATGTGACGCCCGGTCTTGCCGGGCAGTCAATTACGACCGTGGACAACAAGACGCGCTTCACGCCGTCGCTCAACTGCCAGAAAACGGCGACCCTGCTGGAACTCATGGTTCAGCCTGGCTCGAGCGGAGACTTAACCCAGGTCCGCATTTCGCATGATCGCGATTTCGATGGCGCCTTCGACAGCCATACGGTGCTGCCGGTGCCGGTCTCGGGCGTCTGCGCCAATGGCGTTATCGCCTGCATGCCAGGTCGCTGGGAAGGGTGCCGATCCTACAGCTGGAGCGTCGATGCGAGCCGGACCATCGGCCTTACGCAGACTGACATGACACAGCTGTCGGGTTGCTACTGCCTCAATAATAGCTGTGGAACGAACCTTGCCTGGGGAAATATGGCCGGCCTGCTCAAGGATCTGGGCGGCGGGGTCATCGGCGCCCTGACGAGCGCCGATCCGCGGATCGGCGTTGCGCAGGCGCAGGTGGAGGGACCGGTCATCCGCTATACCGGCGCTCAGACCACGGCCTGCTCGGCCAACCCGACGATCGATCAGACCCGATACAGGGCATCTCCGACTGCACTGGCAAGCGATGCACAGAGCGTTGCTGCCTCCAGTTCCATCTTCCAAGCGGTCAAAGCCTCTCCGGCAGGCACAGGCAAAGCCGAACAAATATCAGCCTGCACGGTCATGCGGGACATCAGCATCAACCAGCCAGACACCGACGCGATCATCAAGCGTTCGACTGGTGGCTATGCGACCGCCCAGTCGGGACCTGCGCAACTGGCCTTCCTTATCGGCTCGCCGACCGACGATTCTCTCAAGGGCGGGGCATGCAGCATCTTCGATTTTCGCATGACACTCGATGTCGGCGAAGCCGATCGCCTGCGAGCGGTCAGGCTTGCGAGCTATTTTGCCGATGACTGGGTGCAAATACGGGTGGACGGAACGCTGGTCGCATCGGGCCCCACAGCCTGGACCGGTATGGGACCACCTCCGGGCAAATGTGAAAAGCGCAGGAGCTTTCATGCAGCGCCCGAGCTGGACATCAGCGCCGCCATGACGACGGGCCCCCATGAGATATGGATGCGCGTTGCCGTGGGGAACGAGGGTGAAGCACAGGCAAGGATCGTAGCTGACCTTGATCTTGGCTGCCGGGCAAGCGAACGGATCGTCGACCTATGTGCAGGGATCGCAGGCCAGCAACAGTGCCGCCTGCGCGATGAAACCGTCGATGACGTCGTCACTTTCCGGAACGGCGCAGGGACCGGCCTTGCCCCGCTGCCTCAGACCCGCACGCTCGGGACGCCCGCTTGCCAGGTCCAGATCACGCGCGACTTCTTCCGGCGCGATCGGCGCTATGCGTGCGCGATAGATACAGCGGATATGTCCCCGCCTGACCTCACGCGCGGCGCCTACATCATCGATCGCTCGACCGAAACCCTTCTGGCGGACCGAGCGCGCAGCGCCGAGGGCAGTTACCAGGAGAGCAGCCGCCCCTTTGCGATGCCCGACCGGGGCGCGGTTGCGGCCTGCGAGCCCATCTGCAAGACGCGCAAACCCCGGGTGAACAGCGACGCCGCGCCTCAAGGCGTGGTGGGGTCGCTTCAGACCGACCCGCAAGGGTGGGACGTCTTCTACCATAGTTGCGCAGCGGATTCCCTTTGTCCTGCAGGTGACGGCGAGGAACTGGTGTCGGCCTGCGGCTGCCTCGACGATTTCCCCGAAGCCGTCGCCATGATGCAGACGGTCCGCCTCGCTGGCGCCGACCTTGTCTGCACGGCCAGCCGCCGATGAAGCGGCTCGCAACATTCTTCGCCAGCGCTGGGCTACTGCTGCTTGCTACCTGCGGTCATACGCAGGCGTCGTTCGCGCAAACGCACGATAGCTACAGGTGGATCTGCGCCGTCGATCGCAACGGCAATGACGATGCCGCGGATGAAGGCGAGGTCGCCAGTTGTGCCACTGTTGCTGGCGGCGGGCATGCCTGCCCCATCGGCCAGACCGCCTGCCTGCTTGGGGTCGACCATCGTTACAGCTGCCCCTTGGGAAGCCAGTTTGCGTGCCTGTCGCTAGACGGCGTGTCACCGCCCAGCTGTTCGCCTCATGCCTGCATCGATACGAGCATTAATCCTGTGGAAACAGATGTTCCCATCGACGATCCAGGCACGCTGGCCGATGGCACGGTCGATGCCGATGGCAATTGTCTCGGCACGATCGAGATATTCGGTGGCCGCAATCTCAGATGCCGTCCGCCAGGTCTTAGCGTCACCTTCCAGAACTGCTGCAAGGACAAGGGCAAAATAGTCAAGGACGGCATGGGCTCGTCCATCAGTTCTATCGGTACCAAGATTGCCGTCGCCAAGGGCGTCTTTACGGGCGTCAAGGCGGCCTACACGGCATTTCGCGCTGGGGCGACGGCGGGACAGGCCGCAAGTGCGGGCGCCAACGCGCTGATCGTCGGCATTGATCCCACATCGATTGCGATCAGCCTTGCCATCAACTTCATGATGGAGGTGCTGCTGCAGGGCTGCGACCAACAGGATATGGAAGCAGGCATGCTGCGCGGTTCTGGCATGTGCCATGAGGTCGGCACCTACTGTTCTTCGAAGATCCTGGGGATATGCGTCCAGAAGGCCAGAAGCCAATGCTGCTTCAATTCCAAGCTCGGACGCATCATCCAGGAGCAGGGACGCCCGCAGTTAAAGGCGTTCGCCAGCGGTTGGGGCGAGGTCAAATCGCCAAATTGCCGGGGCTTTACGCCCCAGGAGTTTCAGGCGCTCGACTTCAGCCGCATGGATCTCTCCGAATATTATAGCGAGATCGAGGCCCGCCCGGCCGCACTCATCCAGAACGACATGAAGGATAATGTCGATGCCTATATGCGCGTCATCAATCCCTGACGCCCTCAAGCGTCTGTTGGCTTGCCTTGTCCTGGCTGCGCCAGCCGCGCCTGTCTGTGCGCTGGAAATCAGTCACCCCGGACCGCAGGAAACGGGCGCGCATCGGACTTTGACCAACGAGCCCAATGCATCCGATCGGCTGAAGACTGCCATGGATGCGCGAAGGCCCGCCTCCACGAAAGGGCCCGCTTCCATCCCCGACATCCCGCATGAGGAACGCTCCCGAGCATTTGAGGGCCTCAGAGCTCGTAGCGCGTCGCCCGATATCGAGAGCCGCGCCCGTTCGGCAAGGGAGAGGGCCGCCATGCAACTCGAAACGCAGCGCGAGGCCATGTCGGCGCGCCTCCATCAGGCGATTGGCCTTGCGCCGCCCGATCCTTCGCCAGCAACGAGGGCTGCGCAAGACAGCAGAGCAGGCACGCACTCGCCATCCGACACCTGGGTGCCCGTTCTGTTCGTATCCTCATCCATGCCGATTGAAACGTTGCGGACCTATGCCGGACAGCTCGAGCGCGCTCGCGGCGTGCTTGCCTTTCGCGGCGTGCCAGGCGGCCTTGTCCGGATCGAACCTATGGCGAGGCTATCCGCACAGATTTTGCGGCGCGATCCAGGCTGCGAAGGTCCGTCCTGTGCGATGCGCGACGTCCAGCTCATCGTCGACCCGCTCCTCTTCCGACAGCAAGGCGTTGCGCGCGTGCCCGCCCTCGCCATGATCCCAGGCGACCCGACCAGACCCTATTGCGAGCGCGAGGATGATCTGCCCGCGCGCCCCGACCATCTTGTCCTTGGCGACGCGGCGCTGTCGGGGCTTCTTGAAGAATATGGCCGGATTGGCGGAGGAAGGGAGGTTCGCGATGCTCAAGCTCGCCTTTCATCTCGGTAAGGCGGGATCGATCCGTCTCGCGGCGCTTCCGCGCGAGGCAGCAATCGCCCTTGGCGGGGCGGTTGCCGATCAACCGCCAAGCCCTCGCCGCCTGTGGATCGCCAATGCCGTCATCCTTCCGCTCGCCTGGATGGTCTGGTTCGCCCTTCATCACTATGTTCTGGTGATGAGCGCATCAGTCAACGCGTGGGTTGTGCAACCCGCGCCGGGCTTGATCGCAAAGGGCGACCTTGTCTCGTTCGACCTCGTTCATCCGCTTGCAGGCCCGGTGCCGGTGCGCGTGACGAAGCGGGTCATGTGCGTGGGTGGAGAGAAGCTGCTTCAGATCGCGCTTCCGATGGACGCCAGACATCACAATGCACGTTCTGCCTATTTGTGCGATGGCAGGTTGGTTGGCGTATCACGGGCATTCGGTCGCAACGGACAAGCCCTCGCGCCCTATCCTTGGGGCGACCACCCTATCCCGCCGGGACAGGCCTATCTTGGGTCTGATCATGACGACGGATTCGATAGCCGCTATTATGGTCTGATCGCGATCGAGCGTCTCACACGTATGGAACGGGTGCTGTGATGGCCCGCCTTCGCCTCGCTGTCCCGATCGTGTGCGCGCTCGCGCCCATGTCCGGTCACGCCCAGACATCCGTTGACCAGGCTCGGGGCTATTGGTGGTATCAGGCACCTCCCCAGACCAGGTCCGATGCAGACGAGCCCATCCTCGAGAAGCCCGTCATTCCACCCATGAAAGAGCTGGCTCGCTGGACCCCGCCACGCATCGCCAAACTCATTGAGGCGCAGCGCGATTATGCGGCGACCGTGCTCAGCATCGAGGCCGTATCGGACTTCTGGCGGCTGCAGGATTTTGCGCGCCGCAAAGCCCGTGCTTTCGCCGGCGTCACCCAATTGGCCATGCTCGCGCATCCCGAACTCAATGCCAAGTCCGCCAATCCGATGGTGGGCGATGCGCGCGCCATATTGGGTGCGCAAAAAGAATCTGTGCGCCGCAATTATCTGCGCGCATACGCGCAGCAGTTCGCGCTCGTCATGTTCTCGCGGGAAAGCTGCGGCTATTGCCGTGTCCAGTGGCCGATCCTCCACCGCTTCCAGGACGAATATGGCTGGCAGGTGACGCGACAGGACCTCGACGGCCATCCCGGCATGGGTGAGCGCTTCGGTATCGAGGCAACGCCGACAACCATGGTCATCCGTCGAGGCAGCGCGCAGCGGATGGTGATTGCTACTGGCGTGGAAAGCTTCCCCAATCTTGCGCAGACAGCCTATCAGGCCATCCGCCTGTTGCGTGGCGACATCCGCCCAGAACAGTTTCTAACCGGCGCTGGCGAGGAGGATGGCTTCTTCGACGCGCTTGCCAACGGCCCTGTTTCTGCAGCGTCGGTTGCGGTCGAGCTGCCGGGCAAGGCACCATGAGGGCTGGGATCGACACCCCATACGCCGCCGTGGGCGCGACAAGGGTGATGAAGCCTCTTATTCTGGCTGCTGTGGCGATGAGCCTGGTGAGCGGCATGAGCGAAGGTGCGCGAAGCGCTGCGGTTAGAGAGGCTGAACGCGCCGCTGTCCATCCGGTCGGCTCAGCCTCCCAAATGCACGATTGGCTTGCCCGCGTTCCGCTTACCTGGACCTTCCCGCCTGATTTTGCCGAAACGCTGCGCGGACATGCGCCGCTCATCACGGTCGAAATGAGTACAGCGCCTGGCTGCCTGCCCTGCGGGGATATGTGGAAGAGCCTTCACCGACTGCGCACGCGCTACGGCTTGACGATACGCACGATCGACGCGCGCCAGGCGCTTGAGCGATCCGGCCGCCTCGGCCTTCCCTGGATCGGACATCCGGTCCTCTGGGTACGGCCAACTGCAGATCCAAACAGGACGATCCCGGTCGCGATCGGCACCGACCATGAGGTCAATCTGGCGCGCAACATCTATCTCGCAACCAAGATGCTCAGCGGCGTGCGCCCAGGCATTGGCTTGCGCGCCATGGCGAAGTTTACCGGCATCGTGGCGCCCACGGCCATCCGCTTAAATTCGATCAGGAAGGACTGACGATGGCGGATCTCAGCCTCTTCTCCTCTTTCAAGCACAAGGAACCCGCCATGCCTGCCTTGTCCCGTCGTCATCTTCTGACCTTTTGCTGCGCGGGCGGTCTTGCTCTCTATGGCAATCCAGCGAATGCCCAGAGCTGGGCGGAAAGCTGGTTCGACAATGTCACCTACACCAGCCCCGGGAGCTTCGAGGACCAGACGCGCGGTTATGTCACGGCGGGCGGAATGTCGGGCCGGGTTGATGTTCATAACGACTATCTGATGTCGCTCACGCTTCCCAAGGTGAAAGCTGGTTGCGGTGGTATCGACATGTTCCTTGGGGGCATGTCCTTCCTTGATCCCGACTATCTGGTCCAGAAGCTCGAGAGCATCCTCCAGGCGGCCCCGGCCGTGGCATTCCAATATCTACTCGAGACGCTCGACGAGAAGATGGGGAACATCATCTCGAAGATGGAGGCGGCCACCAATTTCCTCAATTCGATCCAGGTCAACGACTGTCGCCTGGCCAACCGCATGGTCCAGATTGCTCGAGGAGACGATAATATGTCGGGCATCATCGAGGAGATGACCGGCTACAAATCGGTGAAAGAGGGATTTGCCAAAAGCTACCAGCAAAGCCGCGAGAAAATTCAGTCCAACGGCAACAGTCCGACCGAGGATCTCAAGGGCGCGCTCGCCAACTGCCCGACCGAGGTTACCGACATCTTCAGGACCGGCTCGCTGCTCGCCCATGCCGCCCAGCGCGTGGGCGCGGGCAATTGGGCGAGCGTGATGCGCGCACGGGTCGGCGACGTCTACATGCGCTGGAATGAAGCCGACAAGGTTCCGCTATTCTCCGCGATACCGGCCTGCCCGGCGCAGGATGTCGAAGGACCTGACGATTTTCTGACCGGCAAGGTCCAGAAACGGGCGCTCAACGTTCCTGCGACCGCACAGGATTGCTCGCGCGACGGAGAAAAAGGCGCGCTCGCACTGGCGCGTGAGCGCTTGGGCGCGATTGCCGGTAAGATTCGCACGAAATCTGCCCTTTCCGCTGAGGAGCGGCAGTTCGTCGCCAATGTTCAAACGCTTCCTGTCTATCGCATGCTGGAATGGGGCGTGCGGCAGGGCGTGGTCGACTCCGTGATCGGCGACACCGACGAACTGGTCGCGCTCACGCTCGCCTATCAGATGCTCAACGATCTCACCCGTACCATCGATTTCGCCCTGACCAACGCAGAGCGCGGGACAAGCGCCGCAGGTGCCGCCGATAGCGCGAGCGCCAATATCTGCCAGACGCGGATTCTCACTAAAGGCCTCGAACAGTTGCGCGATCTGCGTGAAGAGGTGCTGCGCCAGCGCGCGCAGATGCGACAATCCTACATGGCGGCGCTGAACCAGGCCAACCTCTCGGCCAATTATGCGGGCCTCCTTCGCCAGCGCGACCTCGATGCACGCAATGCCGCAGGTGTTGCCGCCTCTGCCAATCGCTAGGGGGGAAAGAGCTTCGATGAGGATATCCCCTGGACCTTTTTCGATCCGCCACCTTTTCTGCATAGCCGCTGCAGTGGCGGTTCCGGACACCGCAATGGCGCTGGAAGCAAGCTATCACAGCTATGACGGTTTTGAGGAAACGGCCGATGCCTTCCGGCTTGTCTCGATGATTTTCGCCGACCCGCGTTACGAGACGCTCGTGCTGATCATGGCGGTCGCGGGCGTGGCCTTGGGCGCGGTCCTCGCCAGCATCAGGGGCCAGGGCATGGGGCTCGTCGCCTTCGGCTTTCAGATGCTGATGGGCGTCGGACTCTTCGTCGGCTTCGTAGCGACTACCGGCACGGTCCATGTCTACGACCGGGTCCGCAACGCCTATCAGGCCGTAGGAAATGTGCCCAATCTTCTTGTTCTGGTGGCAGGCACGACCAACCTCATCGAGCGCGCTCTTGCCGAGACCATAGACGACAATAGCCTCGATCCTGGCGCCAAGCTTGAATTCGGCGCGGGCGGCCATGCCTTTGACCTGTTCTTCAACGCCGCCTCGCCTCGCGGCCCCATGACCGACACCTTCCTTGATGCTACCCTCAAGGATTATGTGCGCCAATGTTATCCGGTGGCAAGGGTTTCACCCGCTTATGGCGTCGACGACGACATGCTGTTTCGCACATCGACGGATCTTCCCGCCGCCTTTGCAGCCATGGCTGGCCCCGCCACCTTCTCGACGGTCTATAGCGCCCAAAACAAGGCGGGCGAGACGGTAAGCTGCGCGGATGCGTGGGCGCATATCTCCGGGCGGCTTGCTGAACCTGCGCTTTTCGAAGCCTATGCGCGCCAGACCTGCACGCGGACCGGTTTCAATGTCGCAGATGCCAACCAGTTTGCCCGCTGCAAAAGCCAGCTGGGGGAAATGGGCCAGATGATGATGGGCACACCGCTTTCGCTTCAGGCCTTCATGACCGACATCATGCTCGGCAACGCGGTAGGTGACGTTCTTTTCGAGGATTCGCCCGCGACCGCGGCGCGAGTGATGGCCAATCGTGCGGTGATGTCGAATGGGCTTTCGACCATGTCGGCCGTCAATGAATGGATGCCCACGATCCGGGCGACCATATTTGGGATCATGCTCTTCATGGTGCCGGTTGCCCTGCTCTTCGTGTTGACCCCGATCAACCTGCGCGTGCTCTCCTATGCCTTTGGTCTGTTCGTTTTCGTCGCATTGTGGGGCGTGATCGACGCGGGCATCTATCAGTTGACGCTTGGCCGGGCGATGGACGTGCTCGCCGAGATGCGCGCCAATCATGTGGCGGCCAATGCCTGGATGCTTGCCCCTTCGTCGGCCATGAAGGCACTGGCGATCTTTGGGACCTTCCGGACGGCGGCAGCGGGTCTTGCCGGCGCATTCGTGTTCACCGTCTTTCGCTTCTCCGGGAATATTTTCAGTTCCCTGACCGGCGGTTCGGCCAGTATCCAGGCCAGCGCCGCTGGCGCAGGCGCGCCGATGGCCACCAGCGAGGGCTATGCGTCCGCCCTTGAGGCACAAGGCGCGGCGATCGGGACAGGTCATCGCAGGGCGGCCTCTTCCAGTTTTGGCGACTTTGGCGAGCGTGCCTCCTTCTCCTCCTCCCGTTCATTTGGAGAGGCAGGCTCGATCATCGGCGAAGGCGCTGGCGGGGCGCCGGGAAAGACCGCCCTTGCTCTTGGCGGCATCGATGCGCAGCGCGAATTGGGAGGCCTTGCGCCGGCCCTTGCAAAAGGCGACCTGACAAGTCCTGCCGCAGCTCAGGCGGTCCGGGCGAATGCGGCCACTGCGGCCATTCACCAGTTTGCAGAAAAAGACGCTCTCAGATCGCTGGGGACCCGCTATTTCGGCGAGGGCCAGCAAGGCGAGCAGGCCCTTGCGGCATTCGCCCAGACAATGGCGCAGTGGAAGGCTTTCGGCGACCAGAATGCCTATGCGATGATGAAACAGGCGGCGACGCGCCATTTCGAGCGCGGGGGCTACAATGCCAAGGATGCTGACCTCAAGGCGGCGAGCGTTATTGGGGAAGCGTCGGCCGATCCGACTTTTGCCAAACTCATCGCAAATGCCTGGGATCAGGAACAAATGCTCAGAAACGACCTCACCGGTGCTCAGGTTCAGGTGGGCGCGATGGAAGGTCGCCGCGACTTCGCCGGCGATAGCGTCGCCGGGATCGAGCGGGTCAACGTCTCGACCGAACAGGCGCACCGCACCGGTTCGAACCAGGGGCAGCGCGATGCCTCTGCCATGCTCGGCCTGCCGCTGCAGGAAACCAGTCGCCGGATCGCCTTCATCAATACTCTTTCAGGAGAGGCGCGCTCGTCGGCCATCACGCAGCTCGCCCGGGCCACCGGCCGGAATGAAGCGCAGGTCGAAAGAGCTATGGCCACTTATTCGGCCGCAACCCAGCTGGGTACGGCCGACGGCGCAACCTCTGAAGCGGCGAGGGAAGGAACAAGCGTCTATGGCAGGGCGCGCGAGAGTGCTGGCTATGATTTTGCTGAACGGGCTGGCAAGCTCGACGCCCAGCGCGAGGTCGGTCTTGACGGAACGCGCAGCGCAGCGCGGATCGGCGAGCAACGACGGCAGTCGGAGAATTTCGGCTTTGCGCAAGGCGCCGCAGCTGCGGGGGCCTCGACGCGCGAGGCAGCCCGCCTCGATAGTTTCATCCGGACGCTCGCCGACACGTCGGGCAACCAGGTCGATATGGCTGAGGGTGGAGCAAAGGGCGTCGCGGATCGCGCGGGCAATGCGCGGATGACCTCGATCGTTGAGAAGGAGCGTCTTTCCCGGATGCAGGGACTGCTGCGCGCCAACGGCATCGACTTTACAAAGCGGCAGATCGCGATGGATCAGAATGGCGACTTCGCGCTCAATCTGACGCCCCAGGCCGCAGCCCAAATGTGGAAGGCCGGTCTTCTCAACGAAAGTCAGCTCGGTGCCGTCGCCAATGGCGGCCATGCGCGCTTCAGCCTCGCGCACAACGACCTTTTGGTTTCCAGCAGCGCACGGTTCGAGCGCTCGGCTCGCAATGACACGAGCACGAGGTTTGAAGCTGGCAAGCAAGCGGGTCCCGATACCATCGAACATTTCATGGGCGGTGGCGCGGAAGGGCGAGAATCCATGGCAAACTGGCTACGAGGCGGGTTCGAGATGGACCGAAAGGGCCAATGGCGGCTCAAGCCGCAGGTAGCCGACACCCTTCAGCGCGATGTTCAGGCAATCATGGTGCAGACCGGATGGCAGCGATCCATAGCGCGGAGTGCACAGGACCAGAACAGTTTCAGTATAGCTGTCCAGGGAGAGGTATCGGGCGCTAGCGAGAATGCTAGCTCTCCTCACAAAGCCGGACGTCACCGTACAACGGGGAGAGCCGGGGGAGCTCTGGCGATATCCAGTTCGGAAGCGGGAAGCACAAGCGAAACGGTTACCAGCGGTCTAAATATAGTCAATTTTGACGTCCGCCAGGCGATAGCGAACGCGGAGCGATCCGCATCCCGTTCTTCTTCGCCACATCACGCATTCTCAACGGAATTGTCCGAACAAATTCTCGGGAGAGACGGATTGCGTAACAGCTATTTGCGTGACGCTGACGGCGGCCGTGGTACGTTAGACATCAATGCTCCGATGACGTCATTGGAGCAATCATCGTTACTTTCTAAAGGGCGCCTTTCTACCGATCCGGCGGGCGGGCTGTCCGATGGCGACGGGTCTTTCAAGACCCGTGACTGATCTGCGAGGCGTTCAACGGATTGAGCGCATTTTCGGACCATAAGAGACCAGATCGCGGATCAAGCGGATCGATTTCGGCTCGAAGGCCGGAAGGACCAACTGGTCTGTAAGATAAATTATCTTCGAATACGCTGTCACAAGTGCCGTCAAGCTGACCGTCAAGATGCTGCTTAAGCCGATGAAAGCCAAGAATGAGGAGCATGAGGGGCGGGAAGAATGCTACCGTCAAATAGCCCGCAAGCCCCGGTTCGTTCAGCCACCTGAGCCAATCCAATTTGGAAGACATAGCTTTCGCGGCCCAGAAAAGGGTGGCAAGCGCCCACCAAATTTTGGGCAGCCGCGACGACCATACCCAATCGCGCATGCCATCAAACCGGACGGGCTCAGACATATCCGATTCCGCCCTATCCTCGGCCTCGTTCGTCATGTCGGTCCTCCATACGCCAGATATCCAGGAAATACCGGATATTTGATGCGATTTCCTGCCTGCATCCCCCCTTCCCTTCCCTCGCGTTCAAGGTGGATGGAGAAAAAATGCCTCGGAAACCTATGGCATCAATCAGGCGCATCTGCGCTGGCTCCACACAGATGCGATGATCCATCGTCACGGCACTGGACAGGCCTGGTCGTTGATGGCTATCGCGCCGCCATGAGCATCGTTGCAACCATCATGAATTCGGTCACCGGCCAGCCAATCCAGAAGATGACCTTCGGGCGGCTGCCAAGCGCTGGGCGACCTTCAAGTCGCCAGCGTGATGGTTTTGATATGGCCATGCGGACGCCCATGCCCCATCGCTCGCCTTTCGCGCAGCGGCCAATGCGCGGGTGACATTGGCGTCGGCCCCTGTCTCGTCGATGAAAACGAGCCGTTCGGCTCCCAAGTCGATCTGACCGTCGGACATCTCGTGAATTTGATTCAGGACGTCGGGCCGGCCTTGCTCGGTACGCGCTGGACGGAAGCTTGCGATTGCAAGTATGCCACCCGGGCTTTTCCCGGCAAGGCGAGAATGAGATATGAAGCTGCTGGTCGTGTTCGAAAACCGTCGTCTCGCAGCGCTACCAGCACCAAATTTGCCTTAAAAGCCGGCGTGCGATTGCGGCGCGTTCGCTTTGTCACCTTGCCTCCTGATCCGCAGAGACCCTCGCCGCATTCAGGCATGCTGTCCACTTAATCCTCTGCCCGGGGCTCCTCAGGCCACCTCTGTGAACGCAGCATTCATGCGTATCGGTCCGGCATTATGCGTGTGATCGTAATGGGTAGTGAACCGCGCGCAGCTATCGGTCGAATGGCATGCGTCCGGATGAACGTTACTGGATCGACCCGCTGCTCAAGCAGTACACCGCACTTTTCGCGCCCCAGCCAGATTACTCTCGCGCACAGTTCCAAACCCTCTGCCACCAGCGTCATAGGCGTTCCGATCGGTGGAAAACAGCTGCCGCTAAGCTGTGCGCCATAGATTGAGATATTCTTGATTGTTGCAGCTTCGCATTTTCCGTCCCACCAAATAAGGCAATCGACATCGATGGCCGAGCGCGGCTGTTGGCGGCGTTCGTTAGAGAGTATGTCGTCCATTATTCAGCTTTCCTGTCGCTACATCCTTCTCAAACATTGGTGATAATCAATAGTGATCAATGAACCGATGAGGTAATTTTTTCGTTCACCAAAGCCAACCACGTGAACATTTTTTGGTGTTCTGCGGATATGCCGCCGAATGGCAATTTCGCTGTAGGTGACATGATGATATGAAATTTTCTTATGATTGGCGTGTGGCTAATTAATATGTAAATATGCCTCGTTATTCTAGTAATAGTCGTTTGAATCGATCTTTTAAACATTTTATTATAGCCATGTAGAAAGATGGGTGATACTATAATTTCTTTATTATATCTGAACGGCATCACTGGACTAAAGATGCGCTTGCCCGTAGGCAGCAAGTGTCGGTTTTTCGGATATCGGCGGCTATGAATGCTAGCCTCATCCACTTTCAATAACGGTGGAAAGAACTGGGGGAATGGAACAACATGAAATTGCAAGCTTCAACGCGCTCCAATTCGTCCTCGGGCGGCGTTCCACTATTTGAGAAACTGAAGTACACCTGGCAACTGCTGAAGTTCCGTATCAGCGAGCCCGGTGCCATGGATTTTGCAATGCAAATCCGCAACGAGGTGGCCGGTGTTGCCGCAATTTACGAACGCGAAACCGGCAAGCCTGCGAGCCAGGCGCGCGTGTTGGAAATTGGCTTTGGACCGCGCCCACAGCGTGCCTTCGGCCTGACTGGTTTTTTTAAGGACGTTACTGCGGTTGATCTTGATGCCCCGGTGATGCGCCTCAGCGATCTGGTCCGTGTGTTCCGTAAGAACGGCCTCGAACGCGGAATCAAGAGTCTGGCCCGCTACGCTCTGTTCGACGCCCGCCAGTGGTCGACTTTCCACAAGGTTCTAACCGAAAGCACCCCGCATTATCGCCCCGATGCGGCCAAACTGGTGGTCGGCAATGCCGGCGACCACGCCACTTGGGATCAGTTTGGCGGCGCGATAGACATTGTGTTCTCGACCGACGTGTTCGAGCACATCCTTCCAGCCGAACTGGAAGTTCTTCTAACCACAATCCGCAGCCGCTTGGCGCCCGGGGGCATCGTCGTCACACGGCCGGTGGTGTATACTGGCATCAGCGGCGGTCACGCGGTATCCTGGTACCCACAGAATGTCGATGCTCAGACCGACGGCACGACGGCTTGGGGCCACCTGTTGGACCCGGACTTCACGATTAACACTTACCTAAACAAGCTAACCCGGCGCGACTTCGTCGAACTGTTTAAACGTGTCGGGTTCGAAATCCGGGGCGATTTCGCGGAATTCGGCCGGATGGGCGAACAGTGGATGACTGAAGAAAGACGCGCAGCCTTGGCGCATTATGATGATTACGAATTGTTTTCGAACCGGGTCGAGTTTTTGTTGCGATAGCTTAATATTTGCATTCTATATGATCAACACATTGTTACCAACCGCAAATGCACATAATTAATATTACGATTTTAGATTTCAGTCCCATCCCAGCTGGCAGGGAGGCAAATCTCAAAATCAATCCAATAGCCGCGCCCCGGCGCCAATCGTAAGCGCGCATTTCGTAGCACGTTGCTTCCGGAGGCAGAGCGGCCATCATAGTTGACGCTGGACGAGACAGGCCGCCGCAGCGACGTCGGCGGGTCAGGCGTGTCTTGCGAAGTTGAATGGCAGCAGGTCGTCGATATCAGCGTCGTGAGGTCGCTGGGGCAGTTCAGTGAGGACATGGCGTAGCCACGCGAGAGGCTCGACGCCGCAGGCGCGGCAAGTCAGCATCAGGCTGTAGGTGACGGCGCTCGCCCGTGCGCCGTCGATGGTGTCGCAGAAAAGCCAGGATTTTCTTCCTGTTGCCATCGCAGGGTCATTCTGCCCATGTCGGGCAGATGGTAGAGTTTCATTATCGCTGGCATCCATATTACGGCGGTCGTTTTCGGCATGAAGGCCGCGAGGACCGGGCCAATGGCGCGATCAT
>NZ_JABBFV010000018.1 GCF_012927105.1 Sphingobium psychrophilum
ACCTACGACATGCTGTTCCCCGGCGAAGGCCGGGGTCCAGTCCGCAGCGTGGAACTGGACCCCGGCCTTCGCCGGGGAACGCTATGACCGTTCCCATGAGTCGCGATCATCGCAATCTGGTATCAGCAACCTACACCACCGGATTCAAACAGGGAATCCCTGGGCAACATTATGCAGCAAAGCCCCTAACAACTGTCCTAGGTTTGGGACGACGGATGCGGCCCTGCTCAGGAACGGCCTTTGTCGATCAGCCTCACATATGCCGCCTGAGCGAAGTGGCCATCTCGCTCAGGCATCCCGTGAATACACCATTTCAAACAGACAAGCCTGTCGAGACGCGCTTCATCCGCTGGGGCCGACCCGGCGAGTTTCAACAGTTTTTGCATGCGCCCCCGTATATGCAGGCGAGCGATCCGAAAGCACGGCTTTCTGATCTACTGTCAGCCAGAACCAAAGCTCTGCTTGGAAAGCGATGGCCAGAATATCTGTTGTCTCCATGCCGCTTTGGCAAACAAAAGATCATTGACACCTTTTTCGCCAGAACTGATCCGTCAGTGTTCTGCCTGCAGCGCCATTGCCATCAGGTCGGTGTCGGATTGCCCCTATGTAAGTCGTTAGCAATCACTTCTGCTGTTGTCTGCATCGGCTGCAGGAACTGATGTACCGCATCGTGCATTTTAATTGCGTTGACGAAAAAGGCCAGCGTTAGCGTGCCAATGACAAGATTATTTTGGTCAATCACAGGAACTGCGAGCGAGGATGTCTTACCCGGATTGCGAGTGAATGTATTGAAAGCCCGTGTCGTATGGCCCTTTGCGCGAACTTCCTGCGCCAGATTGTTATTCTCGAACAAATCAATAATGTGGTTCGTGGTTGCTCCCGGCATTAGCTTAAGCGCGGCGATCAGGTCGTGTCGTTCGTCTTCGGGCAGATAGGACAGATAGGCGATGCCCGCCGCGCACTCCAATATCGGCAGGGCGTAGCCGGGATAATAATTGCTGAAGGTCAGCGTGGTCAGCGAATGGGTGGAATCGCGGATGATCATCGAATGGCCGACATGGCTGGCCAGCGATATCGGCCAGCCGACCTTGCGCGTCAGTTCCACGATATGCGGCCGCGCCGCCTGCACCAAGCGGGCATGGCCTTGAAAGCCATGCGCAAGCGTCTGCACCAGCGCGGTGGGGCGATAATGTTTGCGCGACGGTTCCCGCTCGATCAGCCCTTCGTGCATCAATGTCTGCACGATCCGGCATGCGGTGGGATAGGGCACGTTGGACGTGCGCGCTATTTCCATCATGGAGATGGTGCCGCCGCGGTTGACCGCCTGCAAGACGGCAATGCCCCGGCTCAGGGATCGGATCGGAACGCCTTTTTCCATGACAGGATCATGACATAAGGCTGGCGGCACGCAACTATTTTTTATCCGCCTGACGGATAAATCAGGGAATGGCTGCGGCGTCGACAATCTGGTCGCCGCGCGCGAACCAGTTGCCACTGCGCCCCGCCAGATCGGCCAGCAATCCCTCAAAAGCGTCGATGCGGTAGGGCAGGCCCATGATATAGGGCGTCAGGTGCAGGGGCAGCACCCGTCCGCCGAACCGCGCCGCCTCCGCCGTCAGCCAGTCATGGGCGTCGCCGATCTGCTGCGCATAGCTGTCGACCGAATGCTGCTGCGCCACCAATATCTGGCGATCGGCCAGTTCGTGGTTGAGCGGCAGGTTGATGAGGCTCCCGGCATCCGTATCGAACCGATAGGGGAGTTCGTCATTCACCCAGTCGCACATATAATCGACCCCTGCCTCCACCAGCAGGCGCGGCGTGTTGAACGATTGCGACCGTGCGATCGAATGCCAGCCGCGCGGGCGGACGCCAGCAATCCGTTCCAGCGTATCGAGCGAGCGCAGGATCAGGTCGCGTTCGACGCCTTCGTCCAGGCCGCTGGCGATGGTGCCGTTCATGTCTGTGCTGTGGGCGATGATCTCATGCCCCTCCGCCACAATGTCGGCGACGATGGACGGATAGCGTTCGGCGATGGCGGCGTTGACCGCGACCGACACCTTGACGCCGACCTTGGCAAAGGCGTCGAGCAGACGATAGAAGCCGACGCGCGTACCGTAATCGCGCGCGGTGTAGTGGCGAAAGTCGGGATAGGCGGTCTGCATATGACCTGGTGCGCGGAACGGCGTGTCGCTGGGCGTGATCGGGAACCATTCCAGGCTGACCATCATCCATGTGGCGACGCTCTTGCCGTCCGGCCAGGCGACGGGTGGCCGGTCGAACAGGCTGCTCCACGAATACAAAGCGTGGTCCATGCCCTTGGTGCGCTTCGGGTAGGTCAGATAAGCAGGATCGAGCGCCATCAGCGTGCCTCCCCAATGTAGCGCGCAGCGTCCTGCACGGCGGCGTCATAATCATGGGCCAGGAAATGATCGGCGATATCGCCGCTCCGCGTAATCCACGCGCGGCCGTCTGCCGCGATGTGGCGCAACACCTCTTCGAACGGGCCGATGCGGTGCGGCTGGCCGATCAGATAAGCGTGGAGCGGAATGCACATCACCGTTCCAGACGCCGCGCCCTCGGCCGCCAGCCGATCATATTGACGGATCAGCGTATCGGCATAGTCGCGCGGGCTCATATTATAGACGGAGAAGCCATAATGGTCGTTCACTTCCAGGCTGTAGGGCATGGAGATGAGCTTGCCGTTCGCGACATGCACCGGGCCGGGCTGATCGTCATGATAGAGATCGCAGGTATAGGTCAGCCCATATTCCGCAATCAGGTCCAGCGTGCGCGGCGTGTGGGTTAGGGCAGGGGCCAGCCAGCCCTTGATCGTCTGGCCCGTCGCGTCCCGCACGGTCTTGATCGCATCCTCGATCAGCGCGCGTTCCTGCGCTTCGTCCATGCCGTAGCTGTAGCGGGTATTGTACACGCCATGGCTGAAAAATTCCCAGCCTAGGGCGTTCACCTGGTCGATGATCTCCGGGCAATGCTGGCACATGGCAACCGACAGCGACACCGATCCCCTGAAGCCATAGCGTTCCATGACTTCGGCCAGCCGATAATGGCCGACGCGGTTGCCATAATCGCGATGGGCGTAGCCGACGACGTCGGGATGCGGCTTTGCCCAGCTCTTGCGATGGGGATTGGCGGGCGGGTCCAGTTCATAAAATTCGATATTGGGCGACACCCAGACCGCGACGGATTTGCCGCCCGGCCACTGGATTTTCGCCCGGTCGCGATAGGGCCGGAAGTCGTACAGCCCCGGATCGGCTTGCCCCTCGCGCATCAGCGGGCCTCCAGCCAGTCGATCACCGCCTGCACCGGCTCGACATCGGCATATTTGATCAGCAGGTCGGTCAGGTTGGCGAAATGATAGCTTTCATGCTTGTCGGCGCAGGTTTCGATCGGGACGATCGCACGAAAGCCATAGGACAGCGCATCTACGGCGGTCGCGCGCACGCAGCCCGACGTGCTGCCGCCGGTGACGACGACCGTGTCGACCTTGTGCCAGCGCAGATAGCTGTTGAGCTGCGTCTCAAAGAAGGCCGATGGCATCCGCTTGGTATATTGCAGGTCGTCGGGATCGATCTGACAGCGCGGGTCGAAGGCATGCCGGTCGCTGCCGTAACGGATATTCTGCAGGGAATCCGGCGTGTCGGTGCGCGTGCCCCACACGCCTGCGTCACCCGCATCATCCTTATACCCCACGCGCGACCAAATGACCGGCATCCCGCGGGTCCGGGCCAGGCGAGAGATGGTGTTGGTGTATTCTATCTGGCGCGGATCGGTTTCATAGGCCGTCTTGAACATGTCGATCCGGGTATAGGCCTGCTGAAAATCGACGTTCACGATGGCCAGTTTCTCGCCGAAGCCGAACTTCTTGCGCGCGGGGTTGGCCAGCACATCCTCGAACAACTGGCGTGCGCTCTTGTCCTCGCACAGCATTTTCGTGCCGATGATCGTCATGCAACCTCCTTGTGACGCGCCGCGGGGCTGAACCCCAGCGGCAGACCTGCGTCGGGAATGAAACCGTAAAGCGGCTCGCCGACCAGCGTCTCCGCCAATATTGACCGCACAGCGATCAGCGCGTCGATGTTGATGCCTGTACGCAAACCCATCGCCTCAAGCATGAATACCAGGTCTTCGGTCACGATATTGCCCGAAGCACCGGGCGCGAACGGACAGCCGCCCAGGCCGCCCAGCGAACTGTCGAGCGTCGTCAATCCGCAGTCGAGCGCCGCGAGCGCGTTGGCAAGGCCAAGGCCGCGGGTGTTGTGCAGGTGGATGCCGGTCAGCGCAGCGTCACCCACGGTGCCCCGTATCAATGCGATCATCCGCTTAACCGCCGCCGGATCGGCATAGCCGGTCGTGTCGGACAGCCCGACTTCGTTACAGCCCGCTGCCATCAATCCTTCGGCCAGGCGCGCGATCTGCGAGTCGGGGATGGCCCCTTCCAGCGTGCAGCCGAAGGCGGTCGACAGGCTGCCCTCGAAATGGGGGCGTTCGGCCACCGGCAGCGCGGCGATCATCGCGCCGATTGCGGCGGCTTCCTCCAGCACCTGTACATGGGTGCGGCGCAGGTTGCGCAGCGAATGGGTTTCGGACACGGACAGGGGCAGGGTGATCTTGTGTGCGCCCGCCGCGATCGCCGCCGCCGCGCCGCGCGCATTGGGCACCAGCACCGCTACGGTCAGGCCGGGGATGGTGCGGGCGTGGGCAACGACCTCGGCGGTGTCCGCCAGTTGCGGCAGCAGCTTTGCCGGGACGAAGCTGCCCACCTCGATCTCGCGCACGCCGGCCGCCGCCTCGGCAGTGATCCACGCCTTTTTGGCGTCCAGCGGCATGATCGCGTCGATGCTCTGCAACCCGTCGCGCGGCCCCACTTCGCTGACCAGTATATCGATGTCCGCCATGCTGCCGCCTTCCGACTCTCTTGCACTATTTGTCATATATCTATATCAAATGGAAAGCGCGATCCGGCGCAAGCAAAATATGCAGGATGATCGATGGACGCGAACGCATTGCCCCTTGCCGGACTCAAGGTCGTGGAGTTTACCCACATGGTGATGGGGCCATCGATCGGCGTCATCCTGGGCGATCTGGGCTCCGAAGTGGTCAAGGTGGAGCCGATCGGCGGCGACCAGACCCGCCGATTGCTGGGATCGGGCGCGGGCTATTTCCCGATGTTCAACCGCAACAAGCGCAGCCTCTGCCTCGACCTGAAAAGCGGTGAAGGCGTCAAGATCGCCCGCCAACTGGCCGATGAGGCTGACATATTGATCGAGAATTTCCGCCCCGGCACGCTCGCCAAACTGGGGTTGGCGCCGGACAGTTTCGCCGATAGCAATCCGGGCCTCATCTATTGTTCGGCCAAGGGGTTCTTGGCCGGCCCCTACGAACATCGCACCGCGCTGGACGAAGTCACGCAGATGATGGGCGGCCTTGCCTATATGACAGGCCCGCCCGGACGCCCCCTGCGCGCCGGATCGTCGGTGATCGACATTGCCGGCGGCATGTTCGGCGTGATCGGCATTCTTGCCGCACTCGAACGCCGCCATCGGACCGGCAAAGGCGGCGAGGTGCGCTGTTCGCTTTACGAAACCACCGCCTTCCTGGTCGGCCAGCATATGGCGCAGCAGGCGGTGACCGGCAAGGCGCCGGGGCCGATGCCGGTCCGCATTTCCGCCTGGGCGATTTACGATGTGTTCGATACCGCGACCCCGGACGAGCAATTGTTCGTGGGCGTGGTCAGCGATTCGCAGTGGGTGACGTTCTGCGAGGCGTTCGACCTCGGCGCTTTGGGCGCTGATCCGGCCTATCGCGCCAATAACCAGCGGGTCATGGCCCGCGACGTCATCCTGCCACAGGTCCGGGCGCTGTTCGCGGCGATGGACCGCGCCGTGCTGGTGGAAAAGCTGGAGAGGATCGGGCTTCCCTTCGCCCCGATCATGCGGCCGGACGAATTGTTCGACGATCCGCACCTGAATGCTGGCGGATTGCTCGACGTGACCCTGCCGGACGGCACGGCCACGCGCCTGCCCGGATTGCCGATGGAACTGGACGGCAAACGCTTCGGCCTGCAACGCGACATCCCCGGCATCGGCGCCGATGCGCAGGATGTTCTGGCGGAACTGGGCTATACGCCCGAAGCCATTGCCGCGATGCGGGAAGCCGGGCGGATCGCCTAACCCGCGCCAATCTCGATCCGGTTGGTTTCGTGCAGGTCCAGGCTGATCCTGTAACGGTCGGCCCGATAATGGGCTATCGTCAGCAGCACGGGTTGGTCGCTCGTATCCGTCACTAGCCGCTCGACTCGCAGCAGCGGCGCGCGCGCCTCGATTGCCAGCGCTTGCGCCAGAACCGGGGTCGCGAGCACCGCTTCGATCGTCTGTCGCGCGGCACCGATCGTGACACCTGCATCGCGCAGCAGGCTCAACATCGGCTGGGCGGTCAGATTGTCGCGCGTCGCCAGCCGCCCCAGCGTTTCGGGAATATAGCTGACGATCTCCCCCAGCGGCATGTCGTCCAGCCAGCGGATGCGCACCGCACGGACCAGCGCTGCCCCAGAGGGCAGGCGCATCCGCCCGGCCAGCGCAATATCCGCCGTTTCCGAAGTGATTTCGACCACTTCGACCCGCGTATTGCGCCCGAACGCGACCAGCGATTCGACCGCCTGATCGATATTTGCCTCGATCGGCTTGGCGGACGTCTGAAAGCAGACCCGCGTACCGGTGCGCCTGCGCCGTTCGACAAAGCCTTCCAAGGCGAGTTCATCCAATGCACGCCGTGCGGTGATCCGCGACACGGCGAACCGTTCACCCAGTTCATGCTCGGTCGGCAGGATAGCGCCGAACGGCTGTTGCCCGGACAATATCTCGTCGCGCAATGCCAGATAGATCTGGTGATAGAGGGGAACGGCATTGTGCCGGTCGATCGCCATGCCGTCCTGTCTCCGCTTGCTGTCCGCGTTCCGCTATAGCGCCTCCCACCTTCAGGGGAAGCGTTCCAATTGTTATAATGCTATACCAAATAAAATTTCTGGTTTATGCCCTTTGGCAGGAGGTGCCGCACGATGGGCAAAACATTGTTCGAGAAATTGTGGGACAGCCATGTCATCGCCGATCTGGGCGGCGGCGTCGGCCTGCTGCTGATCGACCGGATATTGCTGCACGAGCGCACCGGCGGGGTTGCGCTCGAAAGCCTGCGCGATGCGGGGCGGGACGTGCTGGCCTCGCGCCAGACCTTCGTGACGATGGACCATATCGTCGATACGCTGCCCGGTCGCACCGACCGCACCATCATGCCGACAGGCACCCAGTTCATCACCGCCACGCGCCGCGCTGCGAACGAAGCGGGACTGACGCTGTTCGACATCGGCGATCCGGGGCAGGGCATCGTCCATGTCATTTCGCCCGAACAGGCGATCGTCCTGCCCGGCGCCACGCTGGTCTGCCCGGACAGCCACACCTGTACCCAGGGCGCGATGGGGGCGCTGGCATGGGGGATCGGATCGACCGAGGCTGAACATGCGCTGGCGACCGCGACCCTGCGCGTGCGCAAGCCGAAGACGATGCGGATTACGGTCAATGGTCGGCTGGGTATCGGCGTGACGCCCAAGGACCTGGCGCTGCATATATTGGCGCGTTTCGGGTCGGCCGGGGCGAATGGGCATATCGTCGAATATGCAGGCGAAGCGGTGCGCGCGCTCGATATCGAGGGACGGTTGACGCTTTGCAATATGGCGACCGAATTGTCCGCCTTTTCCGGCATCATCGCCGCCGACGAAACGACCTTCGATTATCTTCAAGGGCGCGCCTATGCCCCGACGGGTGCGGACTGGGACCGGGCGCTGGCGGCCTGGCGGGATTTGCACTCCGATGACGATGCGACCTTCGATGTCGATCATGTCGTCGACGCCGCCGCCGTCGCGCCGATGGTGACGTGGGGCACCAGCCCCCAGCATAGCGTAGCGCTGGACCAACCCGTCCCGGCGTTCGACGCTGCATCGGGCCGCGACACCCGCGAGGCGCATGATCGCGCGCTCGCTTATATGGACCTGAAGCCGGGCCAGTCGCTCACCGGTCTGCCGATCGACGCGGCCTTCATCGGATCGTGCACCAACGCCCGCCTGTCAGACCTGCGCCGCGCCGCCGCCATCCTTCGCGGGCATCGGGTCGCCCCGCATGTGAAGGCGATCTGCGTTCCCGGCTCTACTTCCGTAAAGGCGCAGGCCGAAGCGGAGGGGCTGGACCGCATCTTCATCGACGCCGGTTTCGAATGGCGGGAAGCGGGCTGTTCCATGTGCTTCTTTGCAGGGGGCGAAAGTTTCGGGCAGCGCCAGCGGGTCGTCACCTCCACCAATCGCAATTTCGAAAGTCGGCAGGGGCCGGAGACGCGCTCCCATCTCGCCTCCCCCGAAACCGTCGCCGCGTCGGCCATCGCCGGCATCCTCACTGACCCGCGCAACAGGGATGCCGCATGACCGTCCAGCCCTTCGACCGCCTGACCGCGACTGCCATGCCGCTGATCCGCGACAATATCGACACCGATGCTATCATCCCGTCGCGTGAAATGACGTCCGTGTCCAAGAAGGGACTGGCGGGCGGCCTGTTTGCTGGATGGCGCTATACCGCCATTGGCGGGCGCGATCCCGATCCGGCCTTTGTGATGAACGACCCCCATTATGCCCACGCGCGCATCTTGCTGGCGGGGCGTAATTTCGGCTGTGGGTCAAGCCGCGAACATGCCGCCTGGGCGCTGGCCGAATATGGCTTCCGCGCGATTCTGGCCCCCAGCTTCAACCCGATCTTTCGCGGCAACTGCATCCGCAATGGCATCGTGCCGGTGGAACTGGATGCCCAAATCATAACGCAGATCGCCGCCGCGAACCCTGTCACGGTCGACCTGATCGCGGGCACCGTGTCGTTGCCCGACGGCAGCGCCTGGCCTTTCGCGCTGGAAGCGGAAGCGCGCGAAATGCTGGTCGAGGGGCTGGACGCCATCGAATTGACGGCCAAGCGGTCGGCAGATATCGCCGCCTTCCGCGCGGCCGATGCCCGGCAACGACCGTGGATTTATCTGTGACGTCCGTTCCGACAGGTGGATAGACGGATTTGACCATAGTGTCGCGGCGCGCAGCCGTGCTTTTCTGCCCGTTGGTTCGACAGGAGTTTTGCCGGTGAGCATGGCCGATACACAGACCGCCTATCCGGCGCGGGCGGAAACGGGCGAGCCATTGTCGCTCAAACTCTATATCGGCTGGAGCATCGGCACGCTCGGCATCACCGCCTTCATGGTCGGCAGCTATTTGCTGCTGCGCTTCATGACCGATTATATGGCGGTGCCGCCTGCCGTGGCCGGACTGATCTTCGCGCTCGCCAAAATCTATGACGGGATTGCCGACCCGATCTTCGGTTCGCTCAGCGACCGCACCCAGTCGCGCTGGGGCCGCCGTCGCCCCTTTCTGCTGGCGGGCGCTTTCGCTTGCGGCCTGACATTCATGCTGGCCTTCAATGCGCCGATCGCCTCCAGCCGGGAAGGCGCGGTGGCCATGCTGGCGGTGCTGCTGATCATGCACGCCACATCCTATGGGATCTTCGCGGTGCCCTATATGGCGATGCCGGCGGAGATGACCGACCGGCCGCATGAACGATCGAAACTCATGTCCTTCCGGGTGGTCAACGGGTCGCTGGGCAATCTGGTCGGCGGCTGGGCCACCGCCTCGCTGATCGCCTTTTTCGGCGGCGGGCTGGCCGGGCATCGGGCCATGGGGATCGTCGTCGGCCTCATCATCTTTGCGGTCCTCATCAGTTGTTTCCTGCTGACCAAGGACGCGCGTCTGCGCGTCGTCGATCCGCGCGGGCACATCCCCTATCGCCAGCAAATGCGCAGCGCGCTGCGCAACCGGCCCTTCGTCATCCTGCAATCGGCCAAGCTGATGCTGCTGAGCGCCGCAGCGCTGCACACCGCGTCCGCCGCCTTCTTCGTCCAGCGCCGGCTGGAAATGTCCGACGCCTGGCTCGGCACCATCTATGCGACGCTGACCGTGGGCACCATCGTTGCCCAGCCCTTCTGGCTGGCGATGGCCAAGCGGTTCGGCAAGCGCAAAACCTACATGTTCGGCGGCCTGTTCACCGCCGCGACCTGGCTGTGCTGGCTGCCGTTCGGGGCGGGAACGCCCGGCTGGATCATCATCGCCATCGGCTTTACCGCAGGGCTGGGCAATGGCGGCATCGTCATGATCAGCCAGTCGATGCTGCCCGACACGATCGAATATCAGTACCGCACGACGGGCCAGCAGATCGAGGGCAGCTTTGCGGGCTTGTACATCATGGTCGAGAAACTGGGCCAGGCGATCGGCGCGTCGATGGTCGGGCTGTTTCTCGGGCTGTTCGGTTATATCGAGGGGAAGGCGGGCGCCCAGATCGTCCAGCCGCCCAGCGCCATCCTGGGCATAACGCTTTGCTATTGCGTCATTTCCACCGGATTTTTGCTGACCAGCATCGCCATCATGCGCTTTTATCCGCTGGATGAACGCACCATGCGCCTGCGCACGAAGGGACACGCCGCATGAATGTAGCCCAGCCATTAACAACGCGCCTGTGCATCGGCTATGGCATCGGCACGATCGGCATATCGATCCTGCTGAACACCATCACCACCTTTTTCCCCACGCTGATGGCAACCGTGCTGGGCCAGTCGACCGCGCTGGCCGGGCTGTTGCTTACGGGATCGAAACTGTACGATATGGCCGCCGACATGGTCATCGGGACGATGAGCGACCGCACCAAAAGCCGTTGGGGACGGCGCAAGCCCTATATGTTTGCGGGTCTGCTGATCTCCGTCATTTCCCTTCTGATGATCTTCATGCCGCCCGCCGTCGTCGGCGCCACGCTGGTCCTCTATATGGCGATGGCGCTGGTCATTTATTCGACCGGCTATTCGCTGTTCGCCATCCCCTATATCGCGATGGCGGGCGAGATGACCGACGATTATCATGAGCGCACCCGGCTCTTTTCCTTTCGCGTGTTCTGCATGAGCATCGGCCAGATCCTGTCGGTCGCCGGTGTCGCCGCACTGATCGACATGGGCGGCGGTGGCCGGTCGGGCTATGCGCTGATGGGGTCGGCGATGGCGGCGCTGGTCGGCCTGTCGATGGCGCTGTGCCTGATCGGCGTGCGCACTGCCCGCGCGGTCGAGCGGGTCAAGCCGCCGATCGACATGCCGCTGCGCCGCCGGGTCGCGCTGCTCACCTCGAACCGTCCCTTGCTGGACCTGATGGGCGCCAAATTCCTGCAATATATCTCGATCGCGGTGTTCAGCGGCGTGAAGGTATTGTTCCTGCTCAACGTGCTGGGCGTGGGCTATGCCGGGGTCATCCACCTGGCGCTGGCGCAGAATATCGCGGGCGCGCTGTCCACCCCGCTTTGGGCGATGGTCGGCAAGCGGATTGGCAAGCGGCCCACATATCTGATTGGCGTCACCATATTGACGCTGACCTATTTGAGCTGGGGCCTGGCCGAAACCGGCATTTCCAATCCCGAAATCTGGCTGCGCGGTGCGCTGGCGGGGATCGGCGGCAATTGCATGGTGCTCATGAGCATATCGATGCTGCCCGACGTCATGGAATATGACCGCATCCGGTCGGGCGGATTGCGGCGCGAGGGCATATTTTCCGGCTTCTACGCCATCGTCGAAAAATTCGGCTATGCGATCGGCCCGGCCATTTCGGGGATCGTGCTGGCGGTGGCGGGCTATGTGCCCACCACCAACGGCGCGCTGATCCAGCAATCCGCGGAGGTGCTGCGCGGCCTGTATATTGCGGCGGCGGGTATTCCGGCCGCTTTGCTGGTGTTCAGCGCCATTCTGATCTGGCGCTATCAGTTGACCGAAGAGACGCTGCGGGCGACGCGGGCGGTTGAGTGATGTTGATCTGCACTGGCCGAAGTTCACACCGTCGTCGGGTGATTTCAGGCCAATCGTATCGTTAAAGTAACGGCAAAGCCACGTATGAGTAACGCTGACGTCACCCCCCCCTGCGCGACAGGGGCGCAGCGGAAGCAGTCGGTAAAACAGGGGCGACGGGGTCTTCCATCCGGCAGGATAGATCAGAAGAAATCCTACATTGGAAGGGTTTTGCGCGGACGTAAGCCCCTCACCCAGCCTTCAAAAGCCGGGGGAAGGCTATCAAGATATCAGTCCACCCGGACGGTTTCGCCCAACATCTTATCATCCAGCCGGTAGAAAAGCATGATGACGAAGCTGACCAACGCCAGGATCGCGGGGATACCGCTGGCCCCGGCATAAAGGGCGGCGATGGTTGCGGGCGACTGGGCGACCAGCGCGCCCTTGGTCGTGGCGACATAACCCGCCAGCGACAGCATCAGGCCCACCAGCCCCGGCCCGATGGCGAAGCTGAGCTTTTCCAGCATGGCGTAGATGCTGGAGAAAACGCCCTCCCGCGCATTGCCGGTGAGGCGCCGGTCATATTCCATGACGTCGGGCAGCATCGATATGCTGATGAGCGTGGTGCCCGCCGCCGCGATCCCCTGAAGCGCGCCACGAATCCAGATTTCGACCATCGACACGCCCGGCGTGGCAAAGATCCAGCTGCCATAGGCTGCACCCAGCATCAGGATAGCGATGAGATACGCCGGTTTCTTGCCGATCCGCCGGGATATGATCGCCCAGACAGGCACGGATGCCGCCTGCACCACATATTGCGCGAAGGTCGCGTTGATCAGGCCGACATAGCCGATGTTGAGGACGTTGAGGAAGAACAGCAATTTGGTCGTCGCGACGGTCGAGATGGCGACATATTGCGTGATCTTCGCCCCCATCAATATGGTGAAGGGGCGGTTGGACAGGAGCGAGCGGATCTGCCCCGCCTTTGGCAGATGGGTGCGCGGAGGGACGTCGCGGCGGCGGGCACCGCCGGTTCCTGCAAAGGTCAGGACCATGGTCGTGAAGATGATCGCCGCCGCCGCCGCGCCCATGGCCGCATAGCCATGCGATCCGCCACCCATATATTCGATGAGGCCCGCCGTGCCCGCCGCGCCGATCAACTGGCCGATCGCCGCGAAGAAGGAGCGGAAGGAGAGCAGCCGGGTGCGTTCATGATAGCCGTCGGTCATTTCGCCGGCCATCGCAATATAGGGCACCGCGAACAGCGAATAGCCGGTCGAGTAGATGACCAGCGCCACGCCCATATAGACGGTCAGCCAGCCGTCGGTCAGCGGCGGCGGCATGAAGATCATCAGGAAGGAGAAGGAGGCGATCACAGCGCCCGCCAGCAGATAGGGCCGCCGCCGTCCCCAGCGCGACTGTGTACGGTCGCTGGCCATCCCGATCAGCAGGTCGGCCAGCACATCGTATAATTTGGAGACGGTGAGCAGCAGGCCCGCGAGCGCCGCCGATTGCCCCAGCACGGTCGTCATCAGCACCGGGAAGAAGGTGGTGATTGTGTTGAGCAGGATGGCCACTCCGATCGACCCCACGCCAAAGCCCAGGCAGACCTTGAGCGGCAGGCGGTCTTCCCCGCCTGGCGCGGGCGCGCCGCCGGCGATGGAAGGGCTGGTTGCAGTCGAAATACTGGCCATCATGCAGTCTCTTGGGTTCGAGGAGGCGGTAGTCTTGCGGTTATGCCGCTGAGGCAAGTGCAGGGCTGGTTTGCGCGCCACGGATCAGGCGACCAGGCAGTTGCCCGGTGCTTTCGCCGTCGCGGAAAGTGACGATGCCCGACAGGATCGTTGCCTTGTAGCCCGCCGCGCGCTGCGCCAGGCGACGGCCGCCCGCAGGTAGATCGAAGGTGGCATGGGGTGCGAACAGGGTCAGATTGTCATAGTCGATGACGTTGAGGTCCGCCTTATACCCCGGCTGGATGACGCCGCGATCGTTCAGCCCCGCGACGGTCGCGGTATCATGGGTCATCGCCTTGATCATCCAGGCCAGGTCGATGCGGCCATGGGTGCGGTCGCGCGTCCAGTAAGTGAGCATGAAGGTGGGCATCGACGCATCGCAGATGCGGCCCAGATGCGCGCCGCCATCGGCCAGGCCCATGATCGTTTCGGGCCGCAGCACCATATCGCGCACGGTGTCCAGGTTGGTGCGGGCGAAGTTGCGGGCGGGATGATAGATGATGCCGTGGCCGTCATCCTCCAGCATCATGTCATAGGCGACCTCTTCGGGCGTGACGCCCAGCCGCTGCGCTATCTGGTCCACCCGGTCTTCCATGGCCGGGGAATAGTTGGGTACGCTGCCCATCTTGAACATCTCGTCGAAGCTGCGCGCTAGTTTGAGCACGCGGGCATCGTCCATCTGCGGGACTTCGCTGAGGATGCGGGCGCGCACATCAGGATCGCGCAGCACGGCGACCTGATCGGCCAGCGGCAGGTCGCGGATCGGCTGGTAGCTGGCGCAACCGGAGAAGGGATGCGACGAACATTCCAGGCCATAGAGCAGCCCGACCGGACGGCCCACGACCTGGCCCAGCATGTCCAACCCGTCCGCGCGGGCGGCGGCGGTGGCGTCGGTGATCTTCATCCAACGATCGGGTTCTTCATTATGCTGGAGCAGCGGGAACATGACCGGGCGGCGCGCGGTGTCGGCGATGCGGCGCAGCAGTTCGAATTCCTCCGACACGCCGTCCACCAGTTCGAAATCGGTGGCGACGCAGAAAACGCCCTGGTCGAGATCGTTCAGCACTTTGGCGATCGCCTGCAATTCATCCTCGCCCGCATGGGTGGACGGGGCGACTTCGCCCGACGCGGTGCGATGCCCGGCGGCGCGCGAACTGGTGAAGCCCAGCGCGCCGGCCTCCATCCCTTCGCGCACGATCGCGGCCATCTGGTCGATATCGTCCGGGGTCGCCATCTCCAGGTTCACGGCCCGGTCGCCCATCACATAGACGCGCACCGGGATGTGGGGCACCTGCACAGCGAAATCGACGTCGATCGTGCGGGTGTCGAGGAAGTCCATGAATTGCGGGAAGGTTTCCCAGCCCCAAGGGATGCCTTCGGCCATGACGATGCCGGGGATATCCTCTATCCCCTCCATCACATCGATCATCACATCATGCTGGTCCGGGCGGCAGGGGGCAAAGCCCACGCCGCAATTGCCCATCAATACCGTCGTCACGCCATGCCCGGACGAGGGCGTCAGATGATTGTCCCAGGTGACCTGGCCGTCGAAATGCGAATGGATATCGACGAAACCCGGCGTGACGAGCAGGCCCGCTGCATCCATCTCTTCCGTGCCGCTGCCCTCCACCGTGCCGACGGCGGCGATCACGCCGTCCTTGATGGCGATGTCGCCAGTGAAGAGGGGTGCGCCGGTGCCGTCGGCAATGGTGCCGCCGCGCAGGACGATGTCATAATGGGCCATGGAAACCTCCAACGATGGATATGCCACCGACCCTAGGACGAATACCGGGCGGTCCGAGTCCTCAGCGCGATTCCTCCATCAGGCGAATAGATTATCGGTTGCGATGCGCGTCATCCGACAGGCGAACATTGCGGGGATGGCGGCTCTGCCCCGGCTGCGTCGATGCTAAGGCTGCGCCCTCTTTTCAGAACGGGATCGTCCATGGCCATCGACACGCGCGCATCGTCCGACTTTGCATTCACCGTCCCCCTGATCGTCATCGGGGCGGGCGGGTGCGGGCTGACGGCGGCGCTGGCGGCGCGGGACGGGGGCGCGGACGTGCTGGTGCTGGAGCGCGACCCCAAGCCGTGGGGGACGACATCCATGTCCACCGGCCTGATCCCGGCCGCCGGCACGCCCGAGCAGCAGGCCGGGGGGATAGACGACAGCGCTGCCCTGTTTGCCACCGACATCCAGAAGAAGGCGGAGGATGGGGCGGAGCCGGGCGTCGTTGCGATGCTGACGCGCGAGTCGGCAGACACGATCGCCTGGCTGAAGGACGCGCATGGCCTGCCGCTGACGTTGGTGGACGGCTTCGTCTATCCCGGCCACAGCGTGCGGCGCATGTACGGGATGCCCAACCGGTCGGGCGCGGAATTGATGGCGGCGCTGGAGGGCGCGGCGGTGACGGCGGGGGTCGACATATTGACCGATGCGACCGTCACCAGCCTGTATGTCGATGGCGATCGGATCACCGGGGTACGGATCGAGCGGCCCGACGGCGCGGTCGAGGATATCGGCTGCGAGGCGCTGATTCTGGCCTGTTGCGGCTTTGCCGGGAATATGGACATGGTGCTGCATTACATCCCCGAACTGGAAGGCGCGGTGTTCAACGGCCATCCGGGCAACAAAGGCGATGCGATCCGCTGGGGCGTGGCGCTGGGCGCGGCGATCGGCGACATTGCGGCCTATCAGGGGCATGGCGGGCTGGCGGTCGGCCATAATGTCACGATCAACTGGCCCGCGATCATCGAGGGCGGGTTTCAGGTGAACGTCAATGGCGATCGCTTTTCCGACGAATCGCTGGGCTATTCGGACCAGGCGGTCAAGATCATCGCCCAGCCCGATCGGGTCGCCTGGACGGTGTTCGATGCGCGATGCCATGGCGTTATGATGCAGTTCGACGATTTCCAGCAGGCGATCGCGGCGGGCGCGGTGTTGCGCGCCGATACGGTGGCGCAGCTGGCGGGGCTGTGCCGTTTGCCGGTCGACGCGCTGGCGGCGAGCTTTGCGGAGGCCGAGGCGTCGCGCGCCAGCGGTGAGGCCGATCGCTTCGGCCGGTCGTTCCTGGCCGATCGTCCTGCGCTTGCCGCGCCCTTTTATGCGGTGAAGGTGGGCGGCGCGCTCTATCATACGCAAGGCGGGCTGGAGATCGACAAGCAGGCGCGGGTGCTGAAGGCCGACGGCACGCCGTTCCCCAACCTGTTTGCAGGCGGCGGGGCGGCGCGGGGCGTGTCCGGCGCGGGCGCTTCGGGCTATATTGCGGGCAATGGGCTGCTGACGGCGACGACGTTGGGCAAGGTCGCCGGGCGGACCGCTGCGGCGCAGGTAGCGGGCTAAGCCGTCCAGCGCAGGAAGGTGGCGAGCGCCCCCGCCTTGCCGGGCATATCGCGACCCACAATGTCGACCCGGCCGTCCTTCAGCGCTGCGGCGAATGCGGTATTGGCGGCGCGCAGGGTCGGCAGTTCATTCTCTGCGCTCAGCAGCATGGCGGGGGCGTGGATCGCGCGCATCCGGTCGGCGGCGCGATAGGCGAAGGCGGCGCGGTAGGCCTTGTGATAGGAGGTCAGGCCCTTGAGCACCTCCACCACCGAGGCATGGAGTTCGGGCGCGGTGGGCACTGCGCGCGACAGCAGCCGATGGTCGGGATCGCGCAGGAAGTGCGGGAAGTGCAGCGCCTGATCGCGCACGAAATGGAAGGCCCAGACGAACTGCGTGCCATAATCGTCGGGGGCCATTTCCGGCGCATAGTCGCGTAGCAGCAGATCGCGCGTCTCGTCAGGATAATCGGCGATGCCGTCGAAGATGAGGCGGCCGATGCGATCGGGATGGGCGGCGGCAACTTCGCACGCGATGCGCGCGCCGGTGTGGGTGCCATAGAGGTCGATCCGGTCGAGGCCCATCGCGTCGAGCAGGCGGATGAGCGCATCGGCATACCAGCCTATGTCCGGCGAGTCGGGGGCGAAGGCGTCGGAATCGCCATTGCCGGGCATGTCCGGTGCGATCAGCGGCGGCGCGCCGGGGGTGGCGGCGAGCGCGGTCATCAGTCCTTCCAGTCCGCGCGACGATCCGGGGGAGGCGTGGAGCAGGACGAGGGGGAGAGCGTTAGCGTTACCCTCCGTTCGGCGAAGATGGACTAGCCCATGCTCGACCCGGATAAAGGCGCGGTCGATTCGGCATTGTCCATCGCTCATGCGTCGCCCTCGCTGGCCGTCGATAGCTGCGCCTGAACGCGGCTTTCGCTTAGTTCGCGCCCGACATCCCGCGGCAGTCGCCAGTACCAGATAAGCGACAGGAGCGACACGACCGCCACCAGCAGGAAGGCAGGCGCGATGATGGCGGGGGACAGGGTGGTGGCGCCGCGCCAGTGCTGCATCAGTTGCAATGCGGCCACCGATAGCGCGATGCCCGGCGCGATGGCGAATTGCTGGCTGATGCTGGCCAGGGTGCTGGCCGATCCCATATCCTTGTGGGGCAGGCCGGCATAGCTGAGCGTCAGGAGGCCCATCAGTTGCACGGCGCGGATCAACCCTTGCAGGAACAGGATGATGACGATGACCGCATAGGGCGTGTCGGCGTCGATCAGGGCGCACACCGCCATCGATAGCGCCATGACCAGGCTGTTGCCGATGAGGAAGGTGCGGAAGCCGAAACGGGCAATCAGCGGCGGCAGGAACCAGCGGCCCAGGATTGCGCCGAATGCGCTGGCGAAGATGAGCGCGCCGCTGGTCGCGGCATTCAGCCCAAGGCCCGGCTGGAACAGCATGGTCAGCAGGAAGGGTGCCGCGCCGACCAGCATCCGCTGGAACAATCCGCCCAGATTGGCAGCCGCCATCACCGGCACGCGCAGGATGCGCAGGTCCAGCAGGGGTTGGGGATGGCGACGGCCGTGCCAGCCATAGCCCAGGGCACAGACGATGCCGCCCACCAGCAGCAGCGCGGGCAGGGCGCTGGCGGGGCCATTGGGGTTGAAGGCGGTGATGCCAGAACTGATTCCGACCAGCGCAGCGGCGATCAGAGCGAGGCCGATCAGGTCGAGCGGACGGGGATCATCACCCGGCGCGTCCTCGACAAAATGGCGCACGGCCAACAGGCCGACGATCGACACCATGATGTTGATGGCGAACAGCCAGCGCCACGACCCGGCCGTCACCACTAGGCCGCCCAGCGTCGGGCCGAGCAAAGGGCCGAGCATGATCGGCAGGCTGAGCATCGCCAGCGCGCTGACATAATCCTGACGCGGGACCGAGCGCAGCACGATGATCCGCCCGACCGGCAGCAACAGCGCGCCCATGCACCCCTGAACGATGCGCGCGGCGATCAGCCAGCCAAAGCCGGGCGCAAGCATGGCGGCGAGCGAGGTGAGGCCAAAGCCGGTGACCGCGATCAGGAAGATGCGCCGGGCGCCGAACCGGTCCGCTGCCCATCCGCACGCCGGTAGCGCAGCGGTGGCGGCGACCAGATAGGCGACCACGACCAGGTTGAGGGACAGGACCGGCACGCCGAAATCGCGCGCCATGGCGGGCAGGGCGACGATGATCGCGCTGCTGTCGAACGCCTGCATGAAGGTCGCCGCGCCGACCACCAATGGCGCGACCATCCGTCCCCGGCCCTGCGCCGGGCTATCGCTGCATTCCGCCATGCCGCGCCCTTATTTGCGCGCCGACGCGACGAACCAGGACCGGAAGGTGCCCATGGATGTGTCGGAAAAGCCGCCTGCGCCACGGAGGGGCGTGGAGGTCGCCGCCTGATAACCGACCGCTATGTCGCTGAACCCCGCTTGCGCCAGCAAGGCACGATAATCGGCGCTGATCGCGGCTTTCCAGTTCGGTTCGTTGTTGTAGTCGGCCTCTATCTCGCCGCGGATTTTGCCCCACAGGTCCAGTTCGTCATAGCGATTGGGCACTTCGAGATGGACGACCACCCCGCCGGGTTTGAGCAAGCGGTAGCATTGCGCCATGATGTTGGCGATCGCCGCTGGCGAGGTTTCGTGCAGCAGGACGCTGGAGAAGACAAGATCGAAGCTGGCGTCGGGGAAGGGCGGGTTTTCGGCGTCACCCTGATGCAGGTGGACGGTTGCGCCCAGATGGCGGGCGCGGGCCAGCGCATAGCGCAGCATCGCCGCGCCGACGTCGATCCCGTGAACCTGTGCATCGGGGAAGGCGGAGGCGACGGGGATCAGGCTGGTGCCGACGCCGCAGCCCAGTTCCAATATCTCGCGCGGATCAAGGTCGGGATATTGGGCGAAGATATGCGCGACGATGGTATGGCCGCGCACATCGTTCATCAGACCGCCATTGCGCCCCAGCATATAGACCGCGCCGCCGCGATCCATCACCGCGCCCTGCAACAGCGCGCCATCGTCATGGGCATAGCCGCCGGGCATCAGATGCACGTCGCCGCTGTCGAGATAGGCGGGCTGGACGAAATTGGGATCGAGGGTCAGCGAGCCATGTTCGGGCGCGGCGGCGGCCAGCGCTTCGAGGCTATCGGCCTGTCGCGCGACGCTTTCGCTCACACCGGCCCAGAGCATTTCCTGCGATGTGCGGCGCAGGCTGGCCCAAGCGCGGAAGCCTTCATCCGCATGCAGCCGGTCATAGACGGTTTCGACCCGCGCATTGCTGCTGGCGCCCGGATCGAGCCGTTCGGCGCGGGCGCGGTGGCCGGGTTCGACGCTTTCGGTCAGGAACATTTTGAAATCGCGGACGAACAACTGGGCGGCCGCTTCGTCGTGGGTGGTCGCAGGCAACATAGGATGGCTCATCATGCGTCTCCCTGCGCATCGGCGTCGCTGCGCAGCGGGCCGAAGATATGGGCGATCAGGCGGCGGCGAATCGCGTCGCGATCGCTGCTCTGCGCGGCGTCGGGCGTGAATGTCTCGATCGCGGCGCGATCCACGATGTTCGCGCGCTCCAGCAGGCGTTCCACGCTGTCGAGCCGTTCGCGCGTCACCGCCAGTTCCGATGCGAGCGCGGCGATCATCGCCAGCATCCGGTCTTCAGCAGGGGACTGGCCTGGCACGGGGATGCGGCGCTTGGCGCGCGTGGGCATGGTGGGGCGAGGGGCGGGCTGGGTCATGGTCGCTGGATTGCCATGCCAGCGACCCTTGCGACAATCCGCATGTCGTGCATAAAGTCATACGCATAATGTATGAGTGAGGGTATGGACACCAGGAAGCTGGAGCAATTCGTCGCGGTGGCGCAGGAGGGGGGCTTTGGCCGCGCTGCGCGGCGGCTGGGCGTCAGCCAGCCTGCGCTGACGCGCGGTATCGCGTTGCTGGAAGCGGAATTGGGGACGCGGCTGTTCGACCGGGGACCGCGCGGCGCGGTGATCAGCGCGGCGGGGGACAAATTGCTGCCCCATGCGCTGTCGATCATCAACGAAGCCAGCCGGGCGATGGCGGAACTGGACCCCGGCCATCTGGCGACGCAGGGGCAGATGCGGATTGGCGTGTCGCCCAATTTTCTGGATGCCGCAATGCCGCGCGCTTTGGCGCTGATCGCGGCGCGCGCGCCGAATATCAATGTACAGGTGAGCACGGGGACGCGCGAAGTGCTGACCGCCGGATTGATGGCGCGGGAACTGGACGCAGCGCTGTGCCTGATCCCCGACTTTCTGCGCGCGGGGCAGCGGGAGACGGCGGAGTTGAGTTTCGATCCGCTGGGGACGATCCTGCTGGAACCCTATGTGCGGGCGCGCCATGCGCTGGCCGGGCGGCCCGTCACGGTGCAGGATGTCGCGGGCGAGCGGTGGGCGATCCCGTTCGAACTGTCGCTCTCCTACCGTTTTGCCAGCCTGTTCTTTCGGCTGGGGCTGACCGCTCCGCAACAGGCGCTCAACAGCGCGCATCTGCCGCTGATCCGGCAGGCGACGATGCAGGGGGATATGATTGCGATATTGCCGAGGACGCAGGCCATGGGGGATGTCGCGGCAGGGCGGCTGGTGGCGCTGGACCTGCCGGACATGCGGTTCGACTATCTGGCGGGGCTGATGCTGCGCCGGGCCGTCGTGGTGGAGACACCGCTGTTGCGGATCGTCACTGATGCCCTGCGCAGCGTGGCGGTGGATTCAGCCTAAGCGCGGGATGAGCAGTTCCCCGACCGCCTGCGCATCGGCCAGATTGTCGAAGCCGCGCAGCAGCACATCGTCCACGCCGATCGATTCATAGGCGGCCAATGTTTCGACCAACTGGTCGGGGCCGCCGACCAGCGCCATGGCGTGTGACGTGCCGCCGGTCGCTTCGATGACGCCGCCCCACAGGCAGGGATCGGCGGTCGAGCGGGCGGCCATGGCTTCGGCGACGCGGCGGGCGGCGCTTTCGTCCGAACCGCTGCCCAGCCCCTTTTTGGACGGACCGCCTTGCGCCTTGATCGTGGCGACGATGGACCCCGCGCGTGCCCATGCGGCCGCATCGTCGGGCGCGATGACGACGCGGATCGACATCAGGAAGCGGGGTGACCGGCCAAAGGGGGCAGCGGCGGCGCGGACCTGTGCGATCAGGGCGGCGCTGCGTTCGATCGTTGTCCCGGCAAAGGCGTACACATCGGCACATTCCCCGCCATATTGCACGCCAAGGCCCGACGATCCGCCCCAGAAGATCGGGATCGTGCCATTGACCGGGCGGATCATCGTGCGCGCGCCTTCGACCCGATAGGCGTCGCCTGCATGGTCGAATGGCTCTGTCGCGGTCCAGCTTTGGCGGAGCAGCGCCACATATTCGCGGCTGCGGGCGTAGCGTTCGTCCTTGGTTAGGAAATCGCCGTCGCCGCGTGTTTCGGCGTCGTTGGTCGCGGTTATGATATGCACGCCGCAGCGGCCGCCGCTCAACTGGTCGATGGTCGCCAGCATTCGCGCGGCCATGGTCGGCGCGACGAAGCCGGGGCGATGGGCGATCATCAGTTTCAGCCGATCGGTCCATTGCATGACCGATGCCGCTACGGTCATGCTGTCGGGCGAACTGGCGCTTTGCGCGATCAGGACTCGCTCATAGCCGAGCGCGTCATAGCATTCGGCCAGCGTCCTGATGAAGGCCGGGTCGAAGCTGCCGGTCGCGCGCGTGATTTCGCTTTCGTCGACATAGGGTAGGAGGCCGAAGACCTTCATCGGCTGATCTCCGCCCAGATTTCAGGTTCGACATGCCGTTCGGGGTGGCCCGCATGGCGGCTGGCTGGACGGGTCAGGCCCAGATGGTCGCGCAGGGTGGTGCCTTCATACTCGGTGCGGAACAGGCCGCGCGCCTGAAGGATCGGAACGACTCCGTCGACGAAGCGCGCCAGCATGTCGGGCAGTACCGGCGCGGCGATGACGAAGCCGTCGGCAGCGGAGGCGGCGAACCAGTCGGTCAGCATGTCGGCGACCTGCTGCGGCGTGCCGCTCGCGGTCTTGCTGGTCCGACCGGCGGCGATGTGGCGGGCGATCTGGAGGATGGAGAGATTTTCGCGCGCGGCATGATCGATAATCCGCTTCTGCGACCCTTGCGAGGCATTGTTGGCCGGGACAGGGGGCAGCGGACCGTCCGGGTCGAAGCCGGACAGGTCCATGCCGCCCAGCTGCATCTGCAACAGCGCGATCGCCAGATCGGCGGGGATCAGGGCTTCCAGTTCGCGGGTGATCGCTTCGGCTTCCTCCGCAGTGTCGGCGATGACCGGCTGGATAGCGGTCAGGATTTTCAGGCTGCTGCGCGCGCGGCCGGTGGCGGCGACCCGTTCCTTGAGGTCGGTGTAGAAGGCCTGCGCGCTTTCCAGCGCCGGGTGGGAAGTGAAGACCGCCTCGGCCGTCTGCGCGGCCAGATCCAGTCCGGCGTCGGACGAGCCGGCCTGCACGATGACCGGGTGTCCCTGCGGCGGGCGGCCCATGGTGAGCGGGCCGGCGACGCTGAAATGGGTGCCCTGATGCGCGATGCCATGGACCTTGGCGGGATCGAAATAGCGGCCACCGTCCTGGTCGGCCAAGATGGCGTCATCGTCCCAGCTGTCCCATAGCTGCTTGGCGACGTCGACGAATTCGGCGGCGCGGGCATAGCGTTCGCCATGGCCATAATGACCCTCACGCCCGAAATTATGCGCTTCATTCTCGGTCGTGGAGGTGACGACGTTCCAGCCCGCGCGCCCTTCGCTGATATGATCCAATGTGGCGAGCCGCCGCGCGGCCGAATAGGGTTCGTTATAGCTGGTGGACAGGGTGGCGATCAGGCCCAGGTGCGAGGTTGCCATGGCGACCGCGCTCAGCACCGTCACCGGGTCCATGCGGATGGCGTCGACGCAGGCATAGGCGTCGCGCCCGGCGATTGGCCGGAACCCTTGCGCATCGGCCAGGAACATCGCATCGAACTTTCCGCGTTCGGCGATCTGGGCGATGGCGCGATAATGGCCTATGGAATGAAGGCGGCTGTCACCGGCCAGGGGATGGCGCCATCCGGCGCAATGGGCGCCGCTGCCCATGGGCATGGCGAAAAGGCTCATCCGGTCGGTTTTGGTTCGCATGATAGGGCACGCTCCATCTGGCCCGACATCTGCGCCGGTGCCGTTTGATCGGCAGGACGCGGGCATCAGGCCAGCATCGCCTTGCTCATGATCGCCTGTCGGACAAACCAGCCGTATCTGACCGGCAGGTGGATAGTCGAACGGTGGTACTGGACGCAAAGGCCCCTCGCTGCGGATGATCGCATCAACAACTCGGAGCCGCAAAAAAGACGTGCCTGAGTGTTCGCAGGAGACTTTACGTCTTTTCAGCGCAGGGAGCAGAAAAACATGTTTACGACCCATAAGGTTCCGTCTTCACATTCACGCAAGGCCATGTTGTGCCTGACCACCGCAAGCGCCGTGCTCGCTTTGTCCAGCGTTCCGGCGCTGGCGCAGGACACCGCCGCCGCCGCCGACAGCGCGGCCCCCAGCGGGATGGGCGAAATCGTCGTCACCGCCCGTAAGCGCGGCGAAAACCTGATCGACGTGCCCGTTTCCATCACCGCGCTGAGCGGCGATGCGCTGAACCAGCGCGGCGTGACCGGCCTGAACGAACTCAACGACTTCGTGCCGGGCCTGCGCTATCAGAACAGCTCGGCCAACCGCAACGATCGCGGTTTCCAGACGATTTCGATGCGCGGCATGTATCCCGGCTACTCGCCCAACCGCCAGGCCGTGACGATCTTCGTCGATGGCGTTGCGGTGCCGGGCGGCGCGACGTCGGGCATGGGCGACATCGAGCGGGTCGAAGTGGTGAAGGGACCGCAGAGCGCCTATTTCGGCCGTTCGACCTTTGCCGGCGCGATCAACTTCATCACGCGCGCACCCTCGCTCGAAGAGTTCAAGGGCAGCGCCGATGTATCCTATTCCTCCTATAACAGCATCGACGCCAAGGTCAGCGTCGAAGGGCCGATCGTCGAGGACAAGCTGGCAGTGCGCCTGGCGGGTCGCTATTATCACACCGACGGCCAGTATAAGAATGCTGGCTATAGCGGCCGCCTGGGCGAGCGCGACACGCAGTCGATCGATTTCAGCTTCATCGCCAAGCCGACCGAAACGACCACTGTGCGTGGCTATGCCACCTATTGGGAAGATAGCGATGGCCCGTCGGCCCAGTCGCTGCTGACCGAGGCGGACTATAATTGCAATGTCGGCGGCAATGGCCGCGTGCCCGCAGGCAGCACCACAGGTTTCAACTATATTTGTGGCAATGTCGGCAATATCGTGCCGTCCAAAATGTCGCAGAATATCAATCCGGGTGGCAGCACCAATTTCGGCGGCGTCACCAACCCGGCGCAGAAGCCGACGGTATCGGCCGGCTTCATCGATCATCTGGGTCTGGAACGTAAAGCCTATCAGTTGCGCCTGATGGTCGACCAGGAAGTGGGCGACCATACGTTGTCGGCCGCCGTGTCGCACAATCGCAACCGCTGGGCCGCGCTGACCGACACCTACAACCGGGCGCCCGACGGCACGAACTATTATTCGACCGTCTACCTGCCCTACGACATCCAGAATAATTCGGCCGAACTGCGGCTGGCTTCGCCCGACAGCGGCAAGTTCACCTATATGGTCGGCGGCAACTATTATTGGGAAAGCATCGATTTCTTCACCCGCGCATCGCGCGGACCGACGCCGACCAACCTGGGTTCACCCACCGACTACCGCGCCCGGACATTCGGCGTGTTCGGGTCTGCCAGCTATGAATTGCTGGACGGCCTGAAGCTGAGCGGCGAGGCGCGTTACCAGTGGGATCGCATCAACCATATCGGCTATTCGATCACCACCGGCGCCGAAGCGACCAACCTGGCCAAGACGTTCAAGTCCTTCACCCCGCGCGTCATCCTGAATTACGAGATCACGCCGACGGTATCGACCTATGCGTCCTGGTCGCGCGGTACGCGCCCCGGCACGTTCAACACCAACTACACCCTGTTTTCGCCCGCGATCCAGGCGCAGTTGACCACCAATGCCGGGCGTGAAATCCCGACCGCGGTGGCCGAAGAAAAGCTTACCATGTACGAAGCAGGTCTGAAGGGCGAATTTTTCGGTCGTCGCCTGCGCGTCCTGAGCGCTGTCTATTATGGGCAATGGCGTGATCGCCAGATCAACCAGAACATCGCTTATACCGTGGGCACCACCACGTCGACCGCGACGCTGACCTTCCCCGACGGTTCGACGAACCTGTGGGGCGTGGAACTGGAAGGCGCTTTCCAGGCGACCCGCGACCTGACGTTGGAGGGCACGTTCAACTGGGCGGCCACCGACATCCGCAGCGTCGCCTGTTCGGAATGCGTCGCCATCAACGGCGTCATCAATCCGGTCGGCAACACGATGGAACGCTATCCCCAGTATAGCGGCACGGCGGCCATCAACTACCAGCCGCGCATCAACGACGACTGGACCGGCATCTTCCGCGTCGATTATATCTATACCGGCAAGCAATATGCCACCGCTGCCAATGTGGCGTGGATCAATTCGGCAAGCCGCGTGAACATCCGCGTGGGCGCCAGCACGGACAAATATACGATCGAGCTGTTCGGCCGGAACATCTTCGACGACAAGACGCCGACCAACGTGCTGCGGAATACCAATCCGAACAGCAATGTGAGCCAGGGCCTCAACACCATCGTCCTGGCGGCGCCGGAACGGGCCACCATCGGTGTCAGGGGCGCGGTTCGCTTCTGATGCTGACACAACCCCGGCAATCGCAAGATTGCCGGGGTTTCTTTTTGCCCTTCGCCGATCGGACATATCGATGCTGCTGAACAAGGACCGCGCCTATGCCATCATGGATCGGGAGGGGCTGGACGGCCTGATCGCGACGTCGCCGATCAACGTCTATTATCTGTCCGATTATTGGGGCGCGCTGATGCGGATGCGGCGCACCTTCTACAACTACGCCTTCCTGCCGCGTGACGAAACCGCGCCGCCCGCGCTGATCGTCACCGGGGTCGAGCATGTCCGCTTCTTCCACAAGCCTGAACTGACATGGATGCCCAGCATCCAGAGCTATGTGCATCCCATCTATCTGGACCGGCGCGATTTCGACCCCGATGTCGAAGATCCCGAACATGTCGAATATGGCATGAAATGGCCGATCAATCATGAGACCTTGTCTCCGCGCGACGAGCAATATCTGCTGTTTCAGGAAAGCCATCGCGGTAATGCGTCGGTAAACGCGCTTTATGCGCTGAAGAAGGCCATCGCCGAAGCGGGCTTGTCGGCCGGTAATCTGGGGTCGGACGATCCGCGCGTGGGGCCATGGTTGCAGGAGATCGGCCTGCCGGACGTCCAGGTGTCCGACGCGACGACGACGTTCCGTGACATCCGCATGGTCAAGTCGCCCGACGAGATCGCGCTGATGCGCAAGGTCGCGCTGATGAACCAGGAAGCGCTCGACGTGGTGCTCGATTCGATCGAGGTCGGGATGCCGCGCGACGAACTGGACCTGATCTACAATGTCGAAGTCGCCAAGCGCGGCGGCAAGGCGATCTATCTCAATACCGGCCAGAACGGCACCCATCATGCCATGGGTACGGTGCTGGAGGGGGAGAGCATCACCTTCGACGGATTGTGCGAATATAAAAATTATCTTGGCGACCTGGGGCGGGTGGCTGTGTGCGGCGAACCCAAGCCTGAACTGGTCCGGCGCATGAAGGCGCTGGAGGTCGGTTGCCAGACCGTGCTGGAAGTCGTGAAGCCCGGCGTCACCGGGCAGGAAGTGACCAGCGCGGTGATCGACGCGGTGCGCGCCGCGGGCTTCCCCGGCTTCTTCTTCGCCACGCCCCATTCGATTGGCCTGGAACATTCCGACCACAAGATCCCGATCGGCCCGACCCTGCCCGGCGGCAATGGCCCGTTCGTGTTCGAGGAGAATATGATCTTCTCGCTCGACATGCCCTATTATGAAATCGGCTGGGGCAATCTGCATGTCGAGGACCAGATATTGGTGACAGCCAACGGGGTCGAGCCGCTGACCAATTGCGACACGTCGCTGCGCGTGCGTCCGGGCGCGTCGCGCTGAGGCGATGACCACGAAAACCTATGTCGAGGGCCGTTGGGGCCAAGTGCATGTGCGACTGGCGGGCAAGCCGACCGCGCCGCCGCTGTTGATGCTGCACCCCACGCCCAAGTCGGGCTGGATCTACGAACGGCTGATGGCGCAACTGGCGCCGGGCCGCGCCGTATTCGCGCCCGATACGCCCGGCTATGGTGCCAGTGATGCGCCGCCTGCGCCGCCGTCGATCGAGGATCATGCCGAGGCGATGTTCGGCGTGGTGGAGCGGCTGGCCGCCGACGGGATGATCGCGGATACGATGGTCGACCTTTTGGGCTATCATACCGGATCGTCCATTGCCGTCGCGATGGCCAATATGCGGCCGCGGCAGGTGCGCCGCCTGATCCTGGTGTCCGTCGCCGCCTATGATGCCGACGTGCGTGCCGAGAAGCGGGCGGCGCTGGCCCACTGGCCAAGGCCGGCAGAGGATGGGTCGCATCTGGGGCGGATGTGGGCGCTGATGCGATCGCTGTCCGACGCGCGGGTGGATACCGCCTGGCTGCATGAATCGCTGACTGAAAATTTGCGCTGCGGCGCGCGCGCGCCCTGGGGTTATGATGCGGTCTATCGCCATGACCTGCAATCCGCGCTCGACGCGCTGGCGCATGATACGCTGATCCTCAATCCGCAGGACGATCTGTGGGATCTGACCCGCGCGCATGCGTCACGGGTGCGGGGCGCGCAATATGTCGAGATGCCGGGCGTGGCGCATGGCCTGTTCGACCTGGAGGTCGAGCGGATCGCCGCGCTGATCGAGGAATTTTTGCGGCGGTAAGGCTTTAGGCGTCGCCTTGCCCCGTCAGTGCGGTGACGACGGCGTCCACCAGCCGCACCCGCGCGGCGGCCAGTTCCGCCTCCAGTTCCGCCGACGGGACATAGGTGGCGATGGCGTCGCGCACGTCGATCCCCTTATCCTCCAGCACCGCTTCCAATATCCGTACCCGGTCGGTCAGCACCCACAGTTCGCGCGTCAGCGTCAGCATCGCTTCGCCCAGATGATCGAGCTGGTTGTCGCGCAGCATCTGGCGCGGCTCGGGGTCGGATGCGCGCTTGGGGCTGGTCTTGGCGTCGGTCATCATGCGGCCTCCGGCTTGCGGGCGACCAGGATATAGGGCTGCCCGCCAGGCAGGACGCCGCCGTCCACATCGACGAAACCGGCTTCCTGCGCGACTGCGACCAGGTCGGTGGTCGATGCCGCGCGCCAATAGGGTTCCCCGCCCCAACGGGCCGCCCAGTCGAAGCGCCAGGATGCCATGCGGTCGAGGTCGGCATAGCGGGGCACGTCTGACATGATGACCGTGCCGCCCGGTTCCAGCAGGCGATAGGCCTCGGCAAAAACGGCGCGGATGATGCGCGGCGGGATTTCGTGGATCAGATTATAGCTGCTGACCAGGTCGAAGCTGCCATCGGCAAAGCCGGTGGCTTCGCAGGGGCGCTGATAGAGTTTCCAGGCCCAGCCACGGGCATTCGCGACCCGCCGGGCCTGCTCCAGCATCCGGGCGGAAAAGTCGACGCCGCTGATCTGCGCATCCGGGAAGGCCTCCGCCAGCGCGACCATATTATGGCCCGACGAAGCCCCCATGTCTAGGATGCGGCGATAGGCGCGAGGCGGTGCCTTGGCCGCGGCGGTGCGGCGATGGCCGAAGATATTACCGCCGAACACGCGCGTCAGGATGCGCTTGTGGATCAGTTCGCCATGGACGAAGCCGTTATGCGGGCTGGCGTCCCAGCCGCCGGTGGTGCGGTGGAACCATACCCGCTCGAAATAGGCGGGGAGTTCCAGCGCCTCGTCCAGCTCCAGCGTCGCCGGGCCATCCTCCAGCGCCTTGAGCATCGGTTCTACCGTGTCGCGGATTTCGGCAAAGGCGTCCTGGCAAATCGGTCCATGATCCTTGGCGGTCCATTCGCCCAGCAGCGCGCGGGCACCATAGACCGGCGAATGGGCAAGCGTTTCGTCGACCAGGCGGTGCCGGTCGTCCATCTTTTCCGGCATGGTCTGGGCATTGATGCCCGCGTCGCTCAGTTCCGCCTCGACCGCGCGTTGCAGTTTCGCGACCGCGCCGCGCACGGCGCAATGGAAATCGATCGTCGCCCGCCCGCGCTGGCCCAGCACCACTTCGTCCATCGCCTGTCTCCGCCTTGACTGCCTGCGTTGCACCATAGCGCCATGGGCGCGCGACGTCGCGCCCGCGCCATGATTTTATCATCTGGTGGACAGCGGGACAGTTGGCTGGCCGGGATGGGCGGGGACGCGCTAGACTGGGGGCGTCGAACAGGAAGGACAAGAGATATGCTGCTGAACAGGGAACGCGCCAACGCCGTCATGGACCGGCACGGGCTGGATGGCCTGGTCGCGGCGTTCAAGGAGAATATCTACTATCTGAGCGATTATTGGGGATCGATGTTCCTGATGTCGCGCAATTACACGCTCTACGCCTTCCTGCCGCGCGACGAGAGCAAGCCGGCCGCGCTGATCATGCCGGGCACGGGCGTCTATCATCTGGAACATGTGCCGACATGGATGCCCAACGTGTCGACCTACATCACCCGGATCAAGCCGGGCCAGCCGATGCCGCCGCGCGATTTCGAGTTCACGACCGAAGAGATTGACGAGAGCGGCGGCGACCAGGTGGTCACCGAAGCGTCCGCCAAAGGGCAGGCACTGACGCCCTATCCCACGCGCGAAGGCGCGGAGATGGCGCCGCGCGACCGGCAGTTGCTGGCCCGCTATGCTATGCACAGCGACAATCCGGCGATTTCCTCGACCCGCGCGCTCAAGGCTGCGATCGAGACGGCGGGGCTGTCGCGCGGCAAGATCGGCTTTGACGATCCGCGCGTGCTGGGGTGGCTGAACGAGGTCGGCTTGCCTGACCTTACCGGCTGCGACGCATTGAACATCTTCAAGGAAATCCGCATGGTCAAAAGCCCGGCGGAAATCGAACTGCTGCGGATCGCCGCGCGGATGAGCGAGACGGCGATCAACGCGGTGATCGACCAGATCCATGTTGGGATGCCGCTGGACGACATCGGCCGCATCCATGCGCAATCGATGCTGGACCAGGGCGGACAGTCGGAATGGATCATTGCCAATATCCGGGGGCTGGCGACCGGCGTGGTCGAAGCGAACGAGATCATGAAGCTGGATTCGGTGGGCAGTTACAAACAATATCGTGGCGATGTGGGGCGCACGGTCATCTGTGGCGAACCGACCAGGGAAATGCTGGACCGCAATGTCGCGGTGACGCGCGCGCTGCACATCGCTTACGAGAATATCCGGCCGGGCAAGACGTTCAAGGAGATTGTCGACCTGACCCTGAAGGCCGTCCATGATGAGGGTTTTCCCGGCTTCGTCATCGCCGGGCCGCATTCGGTGGGGCTGGAACATACCGACCATCCGGTGTCGGTTGGCGCGCAGATGCCGGGGCATCACCCCCTCGTCTTCGAGGAGAATATGGTCTTCACGCTGGACATGCCCTATCATGAATTCGGCTGGGGCACGTCGCATGTCGAGGATATGATGCTGGTCACGAAACATGGCTGCGAGGCGCTGTCGTCGATGGACACGTCGCTGCGAGTGCGGCCTATCGCCTGATGCCTACCGGCTGAGGAAGGCGGTGATGGCCGATGCCTGATCGTCGGTATCGACGACGCGGGCATCCGCCATCATCGCTGCCAGTTCGGGCGCGGCCGCCGCGATATGGGGTGGCAGGCCGGGCAGGCGGAGGAACAGGGTCGGGGCCGTGACCCGCGCGATCCGGTCCGCCGTGGGATAGGCGAAGGCCGCGCGATAGGGCTTGTGATAGCAGGTCAGGTTTTTGAGCACGTCAAGCGCGGCGGCATGAAGCGCATCGGCGTCCGGCACCGCGCGGTTCATCAGGCGGTGTTCTGGATCGCGCAGGAAATAGGGCGCGTGGAGCGACTGGTCGCGCACGAAGTTGAACGCCCAGATGAAGTGGCGGCCATAATCGTCGGCCTCCATCGCAGGGGCATAGGCGTCCAGCCGTTTGGCGCGGGTGGCGGGATCGAAATCGCTGATCCCCTGGAAGATCAGCCGGCCGACCAGATCGGGACAGGTGGCCGCCAGTTCGCAGGCGATGCGCGCGCCGGTGTGCGCGCCGTACAGATCGACCTGCGCCAGGCCCATGGCCGCGACGATCCGCCGCACGGCATCGGCGAAATAGGCGATGTCCGGCACGTCGGGCACGGGCGGCGGGGAATCGCCATTGCCCAGCGTATCGATGGCGATGAGGTCGGCGTCACTGCCCGCCGCGCGCAACGCCTGCATCACTGGCACCATGCCGCGCGAGCTGTTGGGTGAAGGGTGGAGCAGCAACAGCGGACGACCCGGACCACGCAGGCGGCGCATATGCACCGGCCCTTCGGCAATGGTCACGAAGTCCCGGTCGATCATACCGGGCGATCGCCCATCAGGGCGATGGCTTCGGCCTCGCCCACCACCTCGGCCATCTTGGCGGCCATGTCGAAGAGATTCTGTTCTTGAGGGCGCGCGTCGCGATCGCCACAGGCTTCGCGCACGACGAAGGGGGCAAAGCCATGGCAGAGCGCATCGAGCGCCGACGCACGGACGCAGCCAGATGTCGAAAAGCCGGTGATGAGCAGCGTGTCGAACCTGGCGGCGTGAAGGGTGGAGGCCAGCGACGTGCCAAAGAAAGCCGAAGGATATTTTTTTGACACGACCAGTTCGCCCGGCAATGGCTGAAGTTCGGGCGGGAAGGTGCCGGCGGGCGATCCCTGTTCGAACGCCTTGAGCGCGGGCACCTTGCGGAAGAACATGCCGCCATCGATGCCGCCTGGTTCATAGCTGATATTGGTGAAGATCACCGGCACGCCGACCGCGCGCGCCGCCGCCGCCAACCGGACGTTGGACGCCAGCGCATCCTCCACCCCGGCATAAAGCGGCGAGGCGGGATCGAGATAGGCCATGACCACGTCGACGATCAGCAGCGCGGGACGTTGGCCAAAGGTCAGCTTGCCGCCGAAACCGGCGCTTGCATAATCGGCGTTCAGATCAACTGTCATAGCGTTTCCCAAGGGCAATGAGGTCCGGCGCGCCGAGCAGGGCGTTCATGTCGGAGAGTTGGACGATCTGGTCAGCGAGGCTGGTGGTGGTGCGTTCGCGCGCCAATGTTCCCAGCCAGTCGGGCGCCTGCGCGACCAGTCCGTGCATCATCAGCAGGGGATGGAGGGCAATGGCGAAGCCGAGCGTTTCGAGCGTCGCGCCATCGGCGGTCGGGGTCACCCCGCCCTCGACCAGATTATGCACCAGCGGCACGCGCCCGGCGAAACGGGCGGCGATCCGCTCCAGTTCGTCCATCGTCCGTGGCCCTTCTATGAAGATCAGGTCCGCGCCCGCCGCCAGATAGGCCTCCGCCCGGTCGATGGCGGCGTCCAGCCCCTCGACCGCCAGCGCATCGGTGCGGGCGATGACCAGCATGTTCTGGCGCACGTCCAGCGCCGCCCTGATCCGCCCGACGGACTCCGCCAGCGGAACCACCGTCTTGCCGGCCATATGGCCGCAGCGTTTGGGGAAGCCCTGATCCTCGATCTGCACCGCGCTGGCGCCCGCCCGCTCGAAAGAGCGCAGGGCGCGTTGCAGGGTGAGCGCATTGCCAAAGCCTGTGTCGGCATCGACGATCAGGGGAATGGCGATACGATCCCGGATCACCGCCACCGCTTCGGCCACTTCGCTGGCGGTGACCAGCCCCATGTCGGGACGGCCATAGCGGCCCATCGACAATGCGCCGCCCGACAGGAAGGCGATGGGGAAGCCCGCGCGCTCGATCAGCAGCGCGGTGAGGCCGTCCCAGCAGCCCGGCACGCTGTATAGCCGCCGCCCGTCCGGGCCTGCCGAAAGCAGGCCCTTCAGTGCGGCGACATGCGCCGGTTCGCTCATCCTAGCTGGCCGGGGATGTGGCTTTCATGGTTCTGGAGATACCATTGCGCAATCTCTTCCCGCGTCGCCCACCACACGCCCGGCAGCGACTTTGCATGTTCGATGAATTCGCGCAGCGCCCGGATGCGGTGGGCGCGGCCCGACACATGGGGGTGGAGGCCCAAGTTCATGATCCGCCCGGTCTTGGCCCCTTCGGCATAGAGGACGTCCAGTTCCTCGATCAGCACGTCGCGATATTCGTCGGTCGTGTAATTTTTGCGGGTGATGAAGGTGAAATCGTTGATTTCGTTGGAATAGGGCACCGACACGATCGGCCCGTGCGGCGTGCGCAGCAGATAGGGCTGATCATCGTTCATGATGTCGCAGTAGAAGGTGCAGCCATATTCGGCGAGGATGTCCGCCGTCTGGAGCGTGCCGCGCAGCGAGGAGGAGAGCCATCCCTTCGACTTGCGCCCGGTGAATTTTTCGAACTGGTCGAGCGTGCGCAGCACGATCTCCCGCTCCTTGGCCGGATCGCCCGCGAAGTTGGTGAGCAGTTCGCCCTGTTCCCAATTATGGGTCAGCAATTCCCAGCCGCGTTCCAGCACCGCGTCGGTCATCGCCTTGCGGCGGTCGAACGTCACGGCATTGGTCGTACAGCTGGCCTTCACGCCCAATTCGTCGAACAGGTCGATGAGGCGCCACAGGCCGACCCGCTGACCATATTCGCGCCAGCTATAATTGGGAAAGTCGGGCGTGTTGCCGGGCAGGATGTCGGGCAGGATCGACGGGCCACCGGCATAATAGGGTTTGTCGGTGTCCTTGGTCAGATCCCAGGTTTCCAGGTTGAACGTCAGGATGAGGGCAACGCGCGCGCCATTGGGCCACACAAGCGGCTGGCGCTGAGGCAGCGGGATATAATCATAGTCCATGTGAGCGACCTTTCCTTTTAGAGTGGTTTGTAACCCGACTGCGTCGGATCACGAACCGCTCTAGTCTCTGTTTTAACGCGATTTCCGAGTCGTCAAACGTTCCGTTTGACTAGAAATCGCTCTAAAAGCGGCTAAGCAGCGCGCCGAAACCGTCCATCTGATCGTTCAGTCCCATGCTGCGCAGGGCGTGCCAATAGGTTGCGGTATTGATCGCGATCACCGGTTTTTCCAGCCAGAATTCGGCCATGGCGGCGACTTCCGCAAAGGCCAGGTTAGTGCCGGCCTGGATGATGGCATCCACGCCTTCGCTCACGGCTATGGCAGTGCGCTTGAGCTTCTGCTTGTCCTCATGCGCGATCATCATGGGGGAAGGGGATTTGAGGCCCTCTATATGGACCACCTCATAGCCCTGATCCTCGAAGAATTTCTTGACGTTCGCGTCGCCGACGGGGGCGTATGGGGTGAGAATGCCGATCTTGCGGATGGGGCCGGTTTCGCTCTCATAGGCCTTGATCGCGGCGTCCACGGCGGTCGACCCCATGATGACGGGGACGCCGCCGGTCCGCTCCAGCATCTTTTTGTGCAGGCGATCCGCACCCTCCGCGCCGTCCCAGAAGGTTTCGGCGGACATGCCCATGATGACGCAGCCAGGGTCCATCGACATCGACACGTCGACCGCATCAAAGGTCGCGGCGCGGATATTTTCCAGCATCACCATGAAACTGTCGTCATCCGTCACCTTGGTATCGGGAATGGCGATGCGCGAGAAATGATTGGTGACGCCGCGCGGGCGCATGGCGGCATATTCCGGCTCCACGCTGGTGTTGGTCGACGGCGCGACGACCGCGAACTTCATGCGATAACCCAGGGAATCGACCATCTTGTGTCCTTGCAAGGATGTTCTGGAACGTGGGCTTGCTTGTGCGGGCGGCAGCGCCCTGCCGTCATCCGCCAAAGCGGATTTTATCGACTGGCGAATAAAATGATCAGACCCTGACGCCCGATCCGCCGGTTGGTGCCACTATGTCGGCAAGCGTTAACAGGGAGGCCGCGATGGCAGCATATATAGTGGCGACGGTGACGATCACCGACGCCGAGGCGTTCGCCGCCTATGGCAAGGGCATCGCCGGCCTGGCCGAACAATTTGGCGGGGAATCGGTGGTCAAGGGGCCGGTGGCAGAGATGCTGGAGGGGCAGGCGGTGCCCGGCGAGCGGATCGTCGTCAGCCGTTATCCGGATGCCGATGCGGCCCGCGCCTATATCGCGTCGCCGCAATATCAGGCGGCGCTCAAGCTGCGCGAAGGTGCGGCCACCGTCTCCATGCGGTTGCTGGTCGATCCGGCCTGAAGCCCGGATCGCATATCTGCGCGCCTATCTGAATTGCAGGAACTGAAATATGACCGAAAGAACACGTGTCCTCGTCGCGGGGGCCGGGCCGGTTGGCGCGGTTATCGCCTATCGACTGGCGGAAATGGGCATCGATGTCGTACTGGTGGAACCGGCCACCCATTGCGCGGAGGATATGCGCGCATCCACCTTCCATCCGCCGACGCTGGCGATGATGGAGGAGCTGGGGGTGCTGGGCGAATTGCTGGCCGACGGGCTGAAGGCGCCGGTCTATCAATATCGCAACCGGCGCAGCGGCAATGTCATCAGCCTGGACATGGCCGACATTGCCGACATGACGCCCCATCCCTACCGGTTGCAATGCGAGCAATATAAGCTGGCGCGGATGTTGACCGGACGGCTGGCCAATCATCCCCATGGCCAGGTGCTGTTTCAGCATCAATTGCTGTCCTACGCGCAGGATGGCGATGGCGTGACCGTGCATGTCGAAGGGCCGCTGGCGATCAAAACCTATCGCTGCGACTATCTGGTCGGGGCGGACGGGGCGAGTTCGACCGTGCGCAAATGGATGGGCGTGGAGTTTGACGGTTTCACCTATCCCGAACGGTTCCTGACGCTGTCGACGGCCTATCCGGTCGAGCAGCATTATGACAATCTGGCCAATGTCAGCTATATGTCCGATGCCGCCGAATGGTGCGTGTTGCTGCGCGTGCCGACGCTGTGGCGCGTGCTGGTGCCATCGCACGAGCAGGAAAGCGACGCGATGCTGCTGTCCGATGCCAAGAAGTCGGCGGTGTTCGCAGGGCTGGTCCCTGATGGCGAGGCGGTGCAGACCTATCACCGCACCTTGTACCGGGTGCATCAGCGGGTGGCCCGCAATTTCCACCAGGGCCGTGTGGTGCTGGCCGGCGATGCCGCGCATCTCAATAATCCGCTGGGCGGCTTTGGCATGAATTCGGGCATTCACGATGCCTGGAACCTGACCGACAAGCTGCGCGACATCCTGCTGGATGGGGGACAGTCAGACGAACGCCTTGGCCTATATGATCGCCAGCGGCGCACGATCGCGTCGGAATTTGTGCAGGCGCAGACGATCAAGAACAAGAAGGCAATGGAAGCGTCCGATACAGACGGACCCAGCGCGCAAGAATTGTATATGGAAAAATTGGCCTGTGATCGCGAATTGCGCCGCGAATATATGATGAACCAGGCGATGATCCGATCACTGGAGCGCGAACAGCATATTCAGTAAGATTTTACCTCTTCCCGAAATCTAGGCGCGGCTTTCCTTCGCCCAGTCGATGCCGCGCCTGAGAAGATCGTAGAAGACCGGCAGATCCCAGGCGCAGCGATCCACGGTCGGCCAGTAGTCGAGATGGGGTTGCATGTCATAATGGCCTTGGCAATGGCCCAGCGTGTTGTAGAGGACCGCGCCCTTATTCTGCCGTTTGATGTAGAGGACCGGATGCTTGTCCAGCGCCCAATCGGCCTCGTCGAAGCCGGTCGCTTCGCCTGCAAATTCGGTTTCGAGCAGGACGTGCAGGTCGCCATGGCACTCCATCAGATAGAGTTCGTCGGTGGTTTCGAACGCCCCGATTCCGGGCGTGATCACATGGTCGGGATCGGCGATGGTCACGCTATAGGGCACGATGGGCGGGTGGGCGATGAACTGGCTGCCCAGCGTTTCCATGAACAGCGGTGCCCAGCGCGGGCTGCCGTAAAGCCCATTGTCGAACAGGCGCAGGACCGAATTGGTCCCATGCAGCGCATACCAGCGTCCGCCACCCTTCACCCAGTCGCGCAATGCCTCCTGCGCTTCGAGAGAAGGGATGACGTCGCAAGTGTAGGTGATGAGAAAGTCGGCCTGGACGATGGCGTCGATATTGTCGTAATTTTCGAACACGCGCGTTCGGATATGCTCGTCCTCGCCCAACAGCTTGAGCAGTTCCAGCCGGGCGAAGTCGATGTCGTGATAGAGGCCGCCCGCGATCGGGACGCAGTCGATCCATTTGGGATGGTCGTCGGTCATGTCGGCTATCCGCTCAATATTGGACACGCTTGGTAAAGCCGCCGTCGATCACCAGATTGGCACCGGTCAGATAACCGCAGACGGGGGAGGCGACGAAAGCGATCGCCTTGGCAATCTCTTCGCCATTGCCCATGCGGCCGAGCGGGATTTGCTTGAGCATTGCTCATAGAAATCGGGCATGCCCTGCTTGATCTGGTCCCAGGCGTGCCCCTCCATCTCAACCGGTCCCGGCGTGATGCAATTCACGCGGATGCCGTCCGGCGCGAATTTCTGGGCCAGCGCGGCGGTATAATTGATCGTCGCGGCCTTGAGCGCATTATACGCGCCCGGCCCCATAAATTCCTCCACTGCGGCAGTTCAAGAGATTGTGACGATGGAACCGCTGTCCGATTTTTGCAGGAAGGGCAGGGCGACCTGAACACCGCGCATCAACGGGAGCGTGTCGGCATCGAAGACGGCGCGCCACCCATCCTCGTCATCGACACCGCTATTGGCGGAGGTGAAGGGGATGAAGATGTCGCAACCGCCCAGCTGATCGGCAGCCGACGCGATCCACGCGCTGTGCGCCTGCGCATCGGTCACATCGACCGCGCCACCCACCAATGCGACGCCATGGGTGCCCAGCGCCGCCAGTGCAGCATCGACGCTACCCTGCGATCGGGAGCAAAGCGCGATGTCAACGCCCTCGGCCGCCAGCGCATGGGCGGTGGCGAGGCCAATGCCGTGGCTGGCCCGACCAATATGGCCTTCTTGCCCTTCAGACCCAGATCCATTGCATCATTCCTTTCCATGCCGGCATGGCAGCTTGAAAATGGGCTTCATACTGTCGCCTTCGCTGTCCATCTTAGAGGCGTCGGCCGCTATCTGCACTGGTGTTTCCGACAGTGTAGATGCGTGGCGCGGACCCCATGGAATTGACAGGGGCGGATGAGCAATCCCTGCCCTATAAATGGTGGCAGCCATCGTGACAACCATGATGGCTGGCCCTTTGTTCGAGCTGTTTTACGGTCGGCGCGCGCGGGCGCTTGGACGACTGGCTCCCCATAGTTAATCGGCACTCCCGCCATAATCCTTGTCAGTGGCGCAGGGCCGCGTCGCCCCATGTCACGGGGACGGCGTTGCCCGTCACACCATCCGCAAGGGCGACCAGTTCGAGGATGGCGACCCCCTTGACGTCCGCTGCCAACGGTCGGGCCGGCGCGCCGCGGCGCAGCGGTGGCGTGCTGGCGAGCGCCTTGCCGTCGCCATAGAGGAAAAAGCGCACCGGCTGATCGCCATCGCGGGCGCTGTCGTCCACGCCGACCGATGCCGTGAAGCGGGCAAAGCCCTTGTTGCGCACCTCCAGCCGCGAGTTGGCCAGGATGCCCACGCCCGAAGCGAAGGTGTGACCGGCAACGACAAGCGCCTGATTATAGGGGGTCGCATCGGCCATCGCGCCACCCCATCCGGCGTACATGGGGCGCTCGCCAATCCCGCGCGTGCCGCGCCAGCCGGTTATCGACCGATAGATGGTGGGATCGGGTTCGGGCTGCGTCACCCCATCGACCGCCGGGTTCACGGTGCCGGGCTGTTCCGACAGATACAGGCCGTCGGCCAGGATGCGGTCGCCCTTCGCGCGGAAGACCAGGGTCTGGCGCGCTTCGACCCGCAGCGTCGTTTCCTGGATGAAGTCGCTTTTTGCGCCCGTCCACAGATTGGACAGGGCGATGGGGCGGTCGGCGCGGAACTTCAGATGATCGGCGGTCAGCACCGCGTCCACGGCGGACAGTCCCCGGTTGAACAGGGCGACGGCCTTGTCGCCATTGGCCAGCGTCTTGACCAGAATCTGGAAACCATCGCTGTCGAAGGCGACGGTCGCCTGATTGCCGGCGGTATCCTGGTTGAGCGCGATCAGTTCCGCATTGCCGAAAATATCGAGCAGCGGCTGAGGCGTGGTCCGCAGGTCCGAGCCAATCAGCAGCGGCGCGTTCATCATCGCCCAGAGGGCGAAATGCGACCGGGCTTCGGTCAGATGATCGGCATCGAAATCGCCCTTGCCGATGAAGAGCATATCGGGATCGTTCCAACTGCCCGGATGCGCGTAGAGCGCGCGGCGCACAGCGCTGTCATAGTTGGTGAGCATTCGGCCCCAGTCTGGTGATATGTCGTCGCTGGTGCGCGATATGCTGCCGACATCCTTGCCCCAGGATCGGACATTGGCGCTGCCCCAGATGCAGAGCGAGAGCATATAGTCGCCGTCGGGATTATATTTGGCGAGCGATTGGTTGATGTCGGCAAAGAGCGATTTGACGGCCGGGATGTCCGATCGGGTGATGCTGTGCTGGTCGATGAGCGGCGGGAGGGCGCGGAACTGGCCGCTGCGGACACGCTCCGCATCGGCGGCGAATGCGCGGATGCCGCATCCGTCGACCTTGATCGCGTCGAAGCCCCAGTCGGCGAAAAAGAGGCGGATGTCCTGGTCGCTATGCCCATATAGCCCGACTTCCCGCTCGGCGACCGTGCCTTCGGGCAGTTGGGCGGGGCCGTCCGAATAGGCCTGCGAGCAGCTATTGCGGCCGAGGTCGGAATAGATGCCAGCCTTGAAACCCATGGCATGGAGTGTGTCGGTCAGGGGACGGAAGGAGGGATCGCCCTTCCCCGTGCGGGCCGAGGGAAATTTGTCGGCGCGGATGATAAGCTTGTTGTCGCTGGTGCGGCGTTTCAGCCACCATCCATCGTCGATATTGATGAAGCGATAGCCTTTCTTCGCCAGGCCTGTTTCGACGATGCGCTGGGCGGAACCGAGCAGTTTCTCCTCGTCGATTTCGGTGAAGAAGGCGTTCCAGCTGTTCCAGCCCATCGGCGGCAACTGGGCGCTGCCGACTTGATAGGCGCTCCAGCGGCCGGTGGGGGCCAGTGGATCGACAGCGTTGGAGGCAGGGGTTTGCGCCCATAGGCTGGTGCTGGCGCACAGAGCGATCACAGGCAGGAGATGATGGCGGAGGGTCATGCGAAGTCCTTGAGAGTCAGGGAGGCTGGCGTACCGGCCTTGAGTATCAAGATGTGGCGTTTGTCGGCAAGGCGGACGGTGCGTGGGCCGGGCAGTTCGGGGTGCAGGATGGCGCGATCGAGGCCGCCGTCCCGCCAGTAGAGGTCGATGCTACAGCGACCGCGCGCGCGCAGGCCGGTGATCCTGCCGGTTGGCCAGGCTTTCGGCAGCGCCGGCAGCAGATCGATGACGTCGCCATGGCTGTCCATCAGCATGGCGACGATGCCCGCCGCGCCACCGAAATTGCCGTCGATCTGAAAGGGGCGGGTGGGCGTCGCACATATTGGGATAGGTGCGGTCCGGGCCGAGCAGGAAGCGCAGGATGTCATGCGCATGGTCGCCTTCGCGCAGGCGCGCCCACAGGTTGATGCGCCAGGCGGTCGCCCAGCCGGTCGCACGGTCGCCGCGTATTTCCAGTGTGCGGCGTGCGGCGGCGGCAAGATCGGGCGTGCCGTCGGGCGTGATCTGGTGCGACGGGTACAGCCCATAAAGGTGGGAGACGTGGCGGTGGTTCTGTTCGGGCGCGTCGGCGTCCCAATCCCGCTGCCATTCCTGCAACTGGCCCTGATGACCGATTTTATAAGGCGCGAGATTGTCGTGCGCGGCGCGCGCTTCGGCGACCAGGGAGGCGTCGATATTCAAGAGGGTGGCGGCTTTGATCGTCTGTGTGAAGAGATCGCGCAAAATGCCCATGTCCATCGTTGGCCCGGCGCAGAGCGTGCCGCCATGGCCATGCGGATTTTCAGGGCTCATCGACGGGTTGGTGACGAGGAAGCCAGTGGTCGGATCGCACTGGAGCGTGTCAAGGAAGAAGCGCGCGGCTCCGGCCATTAAGGGGTAGATGGACGCCAGATAGTCGCGATCGCGGCCATAGTCATAATGGTCCCATAAATGGGTGCAAAGCCAAGCGCCGCCGGTGGGCCAAAGGCCGAATTCCGCGCCGTCGATCGGTGCGGTGGCGCGCCACAGGTCGGTGTTATGATGCGTGACCCAGCCGCGTGCGCCATACATGGTCCTGGCGGTGCGTTCGCCCGTAATGGCGAGGTCGTGGGCCATCTCCACAAGCGGGGCGACACATTCGCCCAGCGCCGTCGGCTCGGCCGGCCAATAATTCATCTGGGTGTTGATGTTGATCGTATATTTGGACCCCCAAGGGGGCGACGGGCTGTCGTTCCAGAGGCCCTGCAAATTGGCGGGCTGGCCACCCGGACGGGACGAGCAGATCAGCAGATAGCGGGCATAGTCGAAATAGAGTGCGGCAAGCGCTGGATCGTCGCTGGTCTGGGAGGCGGCGATGCGCTGATCTGTGGGCATCTGCGCGGCGGGCGTGGCACCCAGGTCGAGGGCGACGCGGCGGAACAGCCTCTGGTGCGCGGCGGCGGTATCGGCGGCGATGCGGGCGAAGGGGTGGCGCTTGACCCTGGCCAAAGTGGCGGCGGTGGTGGCGAGCGGATCGCCGCTGACGTCATCGAAGCGCTTGTGGCTGGTCGCCATGGCGATGAGCAGGGTGACGGACGTTGCGCCGCGGATGCTAAGGCGGCCGTCGGCGCTGTGCGTTGCGCCTCCGCCGTTGATCTGCGTCGCCAGGCGCGCGGCGAAGCGGAGATTGCCTTCGATCCCCTTGGATGCGCCGTTGCGGCCAGTGAGGAGCAGTCCGGCGGGGCCGTCCGCCATCACCTGAACATCTCGCTGGGGTGAGCGCAAGGCGATATCGACATCGATTTTGCCAGCCCTGCTGGCGGTCAGGCTGACCGCGATGAGCTGGTCGGCTGGGGACGCGACGACCTGACGGACATGGGTGACGCCGTTCGCGTCGAACCGGGTGGTCGCGATCGCTTTGTCGAGATCAAGCTCGCGGCGATAGGCGCTGGCTTCGCCCAGGTTGGGGAAATCGAGGATCAGGTCGCCCAGCGTCTGATAGGGCATCTGCGTCAGCGGCTTGGCCATCAAAGTCTGGTTGGCCAGCGCCTCGGCCTCCGCGATTTTTCCTGCGAAGATCAGGTCGCGCACTTTGGGCAGCATCGCCTCTGCCTGTGGATTTACCGGATCATAGGGCTGACCCGCCCAGAGCGTGCTTTCGTTGAGTTGCAGCCGTTCCTGGCCGATGCCGCCGAATATCATCGCGCCCAGCCGTCCGTTGCCGATGGGTAGCGCCTTGGTCCATTCCGTGGAGGGTTGGCCATACCATAGCGCTGCCGGGGCCGGCGTGTCGGGCGCCGCACCCGTCGGTCGTGCTGCCGCGAGTGCGGCGGTGCCGACCGCCATGGCGGCCATGGTTTCGCGACGGCTGAAGGTCATGGCTGCACGCCGACTGACAGCGGCGCAAGGGTGAAGTTGTCGACATCGAGATAGCCGCCGGTGGGGGCTGGGTTATAGCAGGAGATCGCGATTTGCTGGCCCTGGAACGTGCCGGTGCGCCAGTCGAACGCGAGCGGAAAGGCGTCGCCGACGTCTTGCCATGTCCGGTTGTCAAGGCTGTAGCCGACGCGGCCCTGTTGCGTCTGGAAATCCATGTCCGCGCGCAGCCAGAGGGTGCGGCCGGTAACGGGAATGGCGGGGACACGGATGTCGGTGCGGGGGCCGTTCTGCGTGCTTTCGGTCAGCTGCATCCGCAGCGATCGCGCGCCCTTCACGCTGCCGACGACCGACAGTTGCGCGTTATACTTCCCGAAACTGCCAAGACCGCAAACGTCGCCCGCCTCGATGCCGGCCATGTCGAGCTTCACGATGGCGCGCATCATCGGCCCCTGCGCCTTTTGCGTCAGCGTGTTGCGGGCGGTCCAGATGCCGTCCGCCTGGGTCGCATGCAGGCGCAGGAAGCCGGGGCGCTGCGTCAGAGACCATTTACTGTCGTCGGGATTATGATTCCACTGCCATTGCAAGCCGAGTGTCGGAGCGGAGAAATCATCCGACGAGGGTGGTTCGGCGAAAGCATGACCGGCAATCGGCTTGGGCGACCGGTCGGGCACGAAATCGGGCTTGTCCGGCGTGCCCCACCAGGGCCAACCGTCTTTCCAGAAAATCGGGCTGATGTTGGTCATGCGGCCGATCGCGCCCGCGTCTACCATGACGAAGCCATACCAGCTGCCGTCCGGCATATCGACTATAGCGCCCTGATGGCCGCCGGTCTTGTCGTCGATCGACGGCTTGGTTTCCCACGGTCCCCACAAGCTGCGCGAGCGCGATATAGTCATCGCCAGCTTGCCCGGGATGGCGTTGAAGAGATAGTAGAAGCCGTTGTGGCGGATGATCTTCGATCCTTCCGCGCCCTTGTTATAATAGGTGACTTTCGCGGCGGTGACGGCGGATAGATCCTCGTTGAGGGTCAGCAGCGTGACCGTGCCGTCCATGCCGATCGAGGTGCCGAGATAGGCGGTGCCATCCGCGTCGATGAACAAGGCGGGATCGAAGGCTTCGCGGCCCAGTTCCTTATAGGTCCATGGTCCGTCGATCCTGGCGGACCGGTAGATGCGCGTCTTGTGCCCGACCGGGGTGACGGCGAGGTAGAATAGCCCCTTGTGACGGCGCAGGCTGGCGGCGTAAAAACCGCGACGATAGTCGCCGCCGTCCTTGAGGTCATAGCGCGGGTCGCCATCGAGCCAATCGACCACATGGGTCGCGATACGCCAGTTCACCAGATCCTTCGAATGGAGGATGGTGACGCCGGGCGCATTGGCGAAGATGGTAGAAACGAAATAGAAATCCTCGCCCACGCGAATGATGTCGGGATCGGGATAATCGGCGAACAGCACCGGGTTGCGATAGGTGCCGTCGCCCTGATCAGAGCGCCAGACCTGTGCGGGCAGGGCCGCGGCGATCAGGCCGGTGGCGAGGGCGAAGCCAAGGGTCGCGGGGCGGATCATGGCGGCGCTCCTTAGTTGGCCGGGCTATAGTGATAGGGGCCAACGACCGTGCCGACGAAGCCGCCTGCCTTCTTCGTACTGAGCAGGGTGGCGTCGACGCCGTCCTTCAACGTCTTCATGCCGCCGCCGACGCCATAATCGAATGCGATCGTCCTGCCGGTCGCGCGAATGGTGAGGGTTATAGGGCCGCTGGTGGTGAGGGGCGCGGAGGCGACCAGCGTGTCGGTATCGGCCGCGTCGCGTGTGTACAGGGCGACCACCGGCTTGCCCGCGATCCGGGTGAGGCCGAAGAAGAGGTTGCTGCGGTCGCTCTGCACGGCGGCAAGGCCGGCGCGGTCGCCATCCTTGGCCGGCGTGTAGCGCAGCGTGGTGGAGAAGGTGGCATTGCTATGCTGTTGCCGCCGTCCGATGAAGGCGGGAACGCCGTTCAGATCGCCGATCGGTGCGCCGCTTTCCAGCGCCAGCGCGCCGCCCGCGAGATGATAGAAGGGCTTTTGCGGGATGCGGATGCCGATCCATTCCACCGGTAGCGCTGCGCCGTCAAACTCCTCAACATAGGTAAAGTCGCCGCTGGTGGGCAGCGCAGGCTTGGGCTGCGCCGGCAGATTGGGGGCCTTGAGGGTATGGGGGATCGCCTGCCCGCGCGGCAGGATGATCGGCCAGCCGTCCTTCCACTCCACCGGCAACAAAAAGGTTTCACGGCCGATATTATAATGATCGTCGGCATCATAGGGGCGGACAGCCAGGAAGGTCGCCCACCAGTCGCCATTTTGCGTCTGGACCAGTTCGGCATGGCCCGCCGACCCGATCATCTCGGGCCGCGCAGGATCAAGATCGCGCTGGGTAAGGATCGGGTCGCCCTCAAACGGGATATAGGGGCCGCGCATGCCGTTCGAGCGGAAGACGACCTGCGAATGATTGACGCTGGTGCCGCCTTCGGCCGCGGTCAGATAATAATAGCCGTCCTTGCGGAAGATATGCGGTCCTTCGATCCAGACCGGCCTCTTGGTAATATCGACGCCGCCGTTGATGAGCTGGGTGCTCTCCCCCACCATCTTGCCCGCGCGCCAGTCATATTCCTGCATCCAGATCGCGCGGTGTCCATCATAGCGGGGCTTTTCATCGGGCGCGCGGTTGTTGACGATATAGGCCTTGTCGCCCTCCCAATAGATGGACGGGTCGATCCCTTCGAACGGCAACCAGATCGGGTCGGACCAGGGACCGGCGGGGTCTTTGGCGGTAATGACGAAATTGCCCTTACATTCGACGCAGGTGTTGACGATGTAGAAGGTGCCGTCGTGATAGCTGATGTCTGGCGCAAACACCGCTTGCGAGATGCGCCGGCCATTGAAGTTCAACTGTTCCGGCCGGTTAATCGCGTTGGCGATCTGGGTCCAGTTGACCAGATCCTTCGATTTGAAGATCGGCAGGCCAGGATAATGGGCGAAGGAGGAATTGACGAGATAATAATCGTCGCCCACGCGCGTAACCGACGGGTCGGGATAATAGCCGGTCAGGATCGGATTGCGATATTCGCCCGGTTTGACCACGACCTTTTCCGCCGACTGCCCTTCATAGGCGAAGCGTTCGAAGAGCGCCGGGGCGGCCTGCGCCGGGGCGGCGAACAGCGAGAGAGACAGTATCGAAGGCATGAGCGCAGAGAGGGGCAAGGTCCAGCGGGTCATGATCAATCTCTCCTTCAACTGCCGCGCTTCGTCGCGCTGCATCTTTAGTTAGCGCTAACATAATCTGCTATGAATGTTCGTTGCAAGCGGCGTTTATTTTTATGGATTTCGGGTCGTGATGCAGACTCTCCCTGACAATGGATCAAGGACTGACGCGAGGCATGCGGAGCGGCGGGCCTATTTCCCGCTTTGCCTATGCCTGTCCATGTTTTAGGTCGGCTGATCGCATAGCGGGCGTACAAGGAAAAGCATGGCAAGATCGCAGCAGGTCGGGCGTGGTGCGACGATCGTGGATGTTGCCAAGCGTGCCGGCGTATCATCGATGACGGTATCGCGCGTCATCAATGGGCGTTCCGGCGTCAGCGCGGAAACGCGCGCGGCCGTCGAGGAGGCGATCAAGGTGCTTTCCTATACGCCCAATGTCGCGGCGCGCAATCTGGTGAACTCGACGGAATTGCGGATCGGCATTATCTATTCCAATGCGAGCGCCGCGTTCATGAGCGAGTTTTTGACCGGCGTTTTCGAGGAGGCGTCGTCGCGTGGCGTCAGGCTGATGTTGCTGAAAGGAGAGGGCGGGCGACCTCCGCCCGTGGAAGCCATTGAAGATCTGGTCGCATCCGGGCTGAGTGGCGCGTTGCTGGCGCCCCCGCTGGGCGAGGCGCCCGACGTGCTGCGGGTGCTGCGCGATGCGGGATGCGCCATGGCGGCCGTGGGTGCCTATCAGTCGCCCGGCACGATCTGCGTGCGGATCGACGATCGCGCGGCATCCTATCAGATGACCCGGTTGCTGCTGGATCTGGGGCACCGCCAACTGGGCTTCATCTTGGGCAATCCCGACCAAGCGGCGAGTGCCGAACGGATGGCTGGATTCTACGCCGCGGTTCGCGAAACCGGCGGGGTGGAAGTTCAGGTTGTCCAGGGCGACTTCACTTATGGTTCGGGACTGGCCGCGGCCGAGTATCTGCTGGCCTTGCCAAAGCGGCCCACCGCCATCTTCGCAAGCAATGACGACATGGCCGCCGCGGTCGTTTCGGTCGCGCATCGGCGGCATCTGGACGTGCCGAGCGAACTCACCGTGGCTGGCTTCGACGATACGACCCTGGCGAGCACGCTCTGGCCACCCTTGACCACGGTGCATCAGCCCGTGCGCGCACTGGCGGCCGAAGCGCTGAGCCTGCTGATCGCCGAAATCGCTGCGAAAAAGGGCAAGTCGCGCGTGCCGCGCGAAATCATCCTCGATCACAGGATCGTGGAGCGTCAATCGACCGGCGCGCATCTGTCGTCGCCGCCTTCATAGAGGAACCAGGCGAAATCGGCCGGGGTCGCCATGCCGGACGCATCCTGACAGGCCATGCCGACGAAAGTGCCCGTGAAATTGGGAAGGCCGGGAAAGGTAACCTCATCCGAAAGGATGGTCCCGTCCAGCCTGTGCGGGAGAATCTGCCAGACGGATGACTCTTCGCTCCGCCAGCTGAAGATCAGGGCGTCGCCATCGCCTTGCGCTCTCAGTTCGATCGGTCCTTCGGGCAGCGGTCCGACGCCCTCTATCGTGACGCTTTCGGCCAGTTCGGGCGACGCGATCATCAATTGCAGTTCGCGTGCGCCTTCTTCCACGCTGATGCTCAGATAATAATATTTGGTGCTGTTATAGTAGAGGATCAGGCCCGCAGCCTGCTGGAAGCAGCGCGGCGCAAAGTCCAGGCATGTCGTCGCGGTGAAGCGCCGATGCTCCAGCCGCCGCGCGACGAGCGCCTGCTCGAAATGACTGCCGACGGTTTCCCGGCCGTACAGTCGCAGGAAACCGGGCCGGTCGAATAGGCTGAAGAGGCGTTCCGGCATGGGCGTGCGCAACCACTGAAATTCAGGGGGCAGGCTATCGCGATCGAAACGCCCGTTCCACCTGTTCTGAGGCCAGGGCATTGGCGGCAGGTCGGGTGCGCGGGGTGCCTCCATCGGCTTAGCGTCTCCGTCCAGCGTGCGCAGCCATCCATCATCATGCCATCGCATCGGCTGTATCGCGGTCTCGCGGCCCAGGATGCAGCGCGCCTTTTCTGGAACGGGGCGGCCGCACAGATAGGTGAGCCAGGGCGTGCCGTCCTGTAGTTCGACCAAGTCGCCATGGCCTGTGCGGGTCAGCGGCCCGTGACGATTGCCGGAAGCCGTCAGCACCACGCCATCGGGATGCACTTCATAGGGGCCGAGCAGGTCGCAGGAACGAGCCATGACGACCGCATGATCCCACCCTGTGCCGCCTTCGGCCACCAGCAGATGATACCATTCGTCGCGCTTGTAGATGTGGGGGCCTTCGGTAAAGCCCAGATCGGTTCCCTTGAAAATCAGATGGGGTTCGCCGACGAGTTTCAAGGCGGCGCGATCAAATAGCTGTATCTGGATGCCCGCGAAACGGCCGCGACCGGGGCGGTGGTCCCACAGCATGTTCAACATCCAGCTGCGGCCGTCCTCGTCATGGAACAAGGCGGGGTCAAAGCCGCTGCTGTTGAGGTGGGTGGCGTCCGACCAGTCGCCGTCGACATGGTCGCAATGGACGACATAGTTGGGGAAGTCGCGCAGGGACGCCCCCCTGGCCCCGTTGACCGTCGTCACGCCATAGCGTTTGACGTCGGTGAAGATCAGCCAGAAGCGGCCGTCGGCATAGCTGAGATCGGGCGCCCACACCCCGCAGGAATCCGGCGCGCCGCGCATGTCCAGTTGCGACGCCCGCGCCAGCGGTCGGGCCACCAGCCGCCAATGTTTGAGATCGCGACTATGGTGGATCTGCACGCCCGGATACCATTCGAAGGTCGATGTCGCGATGTAGAAATCATCGCCCACCCGCAGGATCGAGGGGTCAGGATTAAAACCCGGAAGGATCGGATTGGAGATGACGGTCATGCGGGTTTGCGCACCAATGTCCACAGGAGAAGAGCGCCCAGAAGGTCGAGGACGCCAAGGATGACGAAAAATGGCCCATAGCCGACCTGATCGACCATCTGGCCCAGCAGCAGGGTGAAGATAAGGACGCCCAGATTGCCCGCCAGACCGGCGAGGCCAGCGGCGGTGGCCACGACATTGCGCGGGAAGAGGTCCGACGCCATCGTGATGACGGTGACCGACAGCGTCTGATGCGCAAACCCGCCCAGGCACAGCAAAGCGATGGCCGCATAGGGGTTCGTCGCCATGCCGACAAAGGCCATGCCGGTCATCATCACCGCGCCCAAGGTGAAGGTCCAACGTCGGGCATCGATCAGGTCGACCTTGCGCCGTTGCAGAAAGCTGACGACGGCCGGGCCGAACAGACATCCCAGATCCGCGGCAAGAAAGGGCAGCCATGCAAAGAGGGCAATCTGCGCGAGGTCGAAGCCGCGGACCCGCGCCAGATAGAGCGGCATCCAGAAGGACAACATACCCCATACCGGGTCGGCCAGCATCCGGGGCAGGGCGATCCCCCAAAGGTCGCGCCGACGTAGCAGCGACAGCATGGAGGCGCGTGTCGCCTGCGGCGCGAGCCGGGCTTCCTGTCCATTGGCGATATAGTCGCGTTCCTGCGTGGTCAGGCGCGGGTGGCGCGCGGGGCTGTCATAATAAAATAGCCAGAGTAAGGCCCAGACCAGCCCGATGGCCCCGGCGATCACGAACGCCAGTCGCCAACTGTGCATCATGACGGCCCATGCCACCAGGGGCGGGGCAAACACCGCGCCGAACGAGGCGCCGATATTGTACACGCCGCCTGCCAGGCCGCGTTCCTTGGACGGAAACCACTCCGCGACGAGTTTTTGACCGGCGGGCTGGGCGGAGCCTTCCGCCAGGCCCAGCAGGCCGCGCAACGCTGCAAAGCCGAACCAGCCGTTTACGAAGCCATGCGCCATGGTGATGATCGACCAGGCGGCGACGCAAACACCAAAACCGATGCGCAGCCCCACGCTGTCGAGGAAATAGCCGGCGGCTGGCTGGAACATCACGCCAAGCTGGAAGGCGCTGGTGATCCAGCCATATTCAACGCTGGTTATGGACTGTTCCGACAAAATGACCGGCGCAGCAACGCCCAGGACGGAGCGCGACAGATAGTTGATGACCATGGCCCCGACGAACAGGCCGATGATGGTCCATCTGACTTTACCCATAGGGCCAGTCATGACGCTAAAGCGTAGATAGCGTTAACATCCCTCACGGCATGCGGCGAGGCCAGTCGGGCTGTCACCCGTCGCCGGGCATCCGGGCGCGCCCAGGCACGAAATGACGCTAGGTTTTGCACCATATGACATCCTCATCTTATCGCTTTTGTTAAACTATTGACAATAAACAGCGGCAAGATCAATAGATGTTGTTAGCGCTAACTGAATTTTTGCCATGTCTTTAACATGATCGACGAGAGAGGCGCTTTTGTGGACCCTGATCCGCAAAGATAGGGTCGTGTTCCCCACTCCATAGATTTGCAAACTGCACGACCGCCAAAAATCGCGGCGTGAGAGGATGAAGTGGTTTACGATAGGCGCGGTCCTCGCCTGCTGGTCCGCGCGCAGCAGGCGGTGTGGACGCGCAATTGCGATCATGATGTCACCGTGTCGCTGGCACAAGGCGCATATCGGCTGACCACGCCGCTCCGTTTCAAACGCTAGTGGCCGCCCGAGGCCAAGAAGTCATCGATGCAAGTGGCGTTCGGTCCAAATTGCCCACAAAACCATTGCTACGCGCTGGTAGCAATGATGCAGGCTATTGGAAAAACGCCACAGCTCGCACTTCTATGCTGGAGCGCGTCTTAGTGTCCGGCAAACTGCTGTCATGAAAGGCCGTATGCGGACAGCGCCAGGTCACATCATGGTCGCTGTCCTGAAATTTGAACAGCAGTACGTCGTCCGCCGCCATGTTCGAAAAATACCACCAGCGATGCCGGTCCCGATGGCGGAAAATGGACGCGGCGATCATCTGGTCCTCGCCTGCGACCGGGGCCGTCAGCGCGTCGCCGGCGGGAAATTCGTCCACGACGAACAAGGTGTTCGACGTCGCTTCCTCGTCCGACACGGTGCGGCCGTCGCACACCGCCAGCGGCCAGTCCTGCGGGCCGGGCGTGAAGGTGCGCCAGAAGCTGACGCAGACATAGCGTGTATAGCCCGGCCCATCGGGGAAAGCGGCGGCATAGGCGCGCTCTGCCGCGCGGCGGCCGGTGATTTCATTATAATCGACATGGGCCTCGCCCGCAGGCGGCTGGATGCCGCCTTCGTGTCGGTAATTCTCCACCTTCTCCTGCGCGCGGGCGGTCAGATCGGCCGATGTCCGGATCATCCAGCCGCCCGCCGCCACGCAGGTTGCGCCTGTGAGCGCGCGGATCGCCTCTTCACATTCGCGCAGGTACAGGCGATCGACCTCTTCCTTGTCAAAAAAATCAGCGATCGCGCTGCGATGCTTGCCCAACATGAAGCCATGGGTGTCGAAGTCGAAATGATCGCGGATCGGCATCCCGTCGCGCACCATCATGCGATGGTCGTTATAGGTGCCGGTGTTGATCTCGACCCCGCGCGACACATAGCGCCGCGTGACGAAATCGCCTTCGTCCAGATAGCGGATCAGCGCGGGCACCTGCCGCGCGCTGTCCTCGACATCGGCTGCGATCGGCAGGCTGGCCATCAGTCGACTTCCTCTGGAAGCGCGCCAATGACCGATTTCACCTCCAGAAACTCCTCCAGCCCGAACCTGCCAAATTCGCGGCCATTCCCCGACTGCTTGTAGCCGCCAAACGGCATGTCCATGGCCAGCCCGCCAGCATTGACGAACACCGCGCCCGCGCGGATGCGGCTGACGAACTTGCGCGCATGGGCGGGGTCGCCCGCAATATAGGCACCCAGCCCATAGGGCGTGTCATTGGCGATGCGGATCGCGTCCTCATCATCTTCATAGGGCATGAGGACCAGGACGGGGCCGAAAATCTCCTCCTTGGCGATCGTCATGTCGGGCGTGACGTTGGCGAAGACGGTGGGGCGGACATAGCTGCCCGCGTCCATCCCTTCGGGACGGCCGGTGCCGCCGGTGACGAGGGTGGCGCCTTCGTCGATGCCGGTCTGGATCAGGCCCTGGATGCGGTCCCACTGGCGTTGGCTGACGACCGGGCCGATATGATCGCCCTCGCTCAGCGGATCGCCGACCTTCTTGGCGGCGAACATCGCGCCGACCTTTTCCGCCGCTTCGTCATGCTGGGACTTGTGGACCAGCATCCGGGTGGGCGCGACGCAGCTCTGGCCGCTGTTGAGCAGCACGCCGCCCACTCCGCCAGGCAGCGCCTTGTCGAGCGGCGTGCCTTCCAAAATGATGTTGGGTGACTTGCCGCCCAGTTCCTGCGCGACGCGCTTGACGGTGTCGGCGGCATTCTTGGCGACCATGATGCCCGCGCGGGTGGAGCCGGTGAAGCTCACCATGTCGATGTCGGGATGTTGGGCGAGCGCGGTGCCCACGCCTTCGCCATCACCCTGCACCAGGTTGAAGACGCCGGGCGGCACGCCGGCCGCGTCCAATATCTCGGCAAAGATGGCGGCGCAGCTCGGCGCTTCCTCGGAGGGCTTGAGGATCATCGTGCAGCCGGCCGCGAGAGCCGGGCCGACCTTGGCGACGATCTGGTTCATCGGCCAGTTCCAGGGCGTGATGAGCGCGACTACGCCGATCGGCTCGCGCACCACCCTATTATCGCCGATCTTCTCGGAAAATTCGTAATTTTTGAGCGCATTGAGCGCTTGACCCAGATGGCCCAGGCCCGATCCGGCTTGCGCCGTCTGGGCGATGGAAATGGGGCAGCCCATTTCGGTGGCGATGGCGCGGGCGATGTCGGGGACGCGCTTTTGATATTCGGCGACGATCCGTTCGAGCAGCGCGACGCGCTCCTCGCGGCTGGTCAGCGAAAATGTTTCGAATGCGCGCCGAGCCGCGACGACGGCGGCGTCGACATCGGCGGCGGTGCCCAGGATCAGGTCGGCGGCGCTCTGGTCGGTGGCCGGATTGATGACGGGGACGGTCCGGCCGCCCTGGCTGTCGATCCAATGGCCGTCGATATAATGTTGCATCGTATTGGGCATGGGAAAATCCTTATGCGGGAAGAAGGCCGAGATCGGCGTCGGTGGCGGGGACGCCCCATTTGTCGCGGGGCGGCAGCGGGCGGCTGTCCCAGGGCGGGTCGAGGGCGAAGCTGGAGATGGCGCGCCCATCGGGCAGGCGACCATTGCCGCCGCCCTGGCTATAATCATAATAGAGCGTCATCAGTTCGCGATGGCCATGGTGGCGCTGCGCTACGGGGTGCGACAGGCACGCCTCGCGCCAGCGCAGCAGCCGGGTCAGGTGCTGCGGGATCTGATAGGCCTCATAATAGTCGAGGAACCAGAGCCGCTTGAACATCGGGGTGAAGGCGACTTCGGCCCAGCCGAAGCGGTCGAACAGATAGTCGCCGTCGGGCGCATAATGGCGCAGATAATCGTCCAGCCGCGCATATTGGGCGTCCACCTCCGCCTTATGCTCGTCGCGCCTGGCCGGGTCGCGGTTCAGGATCATGCGATAGCCCGCGCCGGTAAATTGGCCGTCGGTCGCGCACAGCATCGCTTCGACCGCATGTTCGTAAGGGTCTTGGCGCGCCACCAGCGGATCGGGGTATCGATCCTCGACATAGCGCATGATGACCATGCTTTCCTTCAACGTCGCGCCATTTTCCAGCTCCAGCGCGGGCAAAGCCGTGGTCCCGCGCGTCTTGGCAAGCAGCCAGTCGGGGCGCGGCTGCGATATGTCGATCTCATGATCGGCCATGATGCCGTGCAACCCCTTCAGGTCGAGCAGCAACTCGATCCGTTCGGAAAAGGGGCAGCCGGGAATATGATACATGCGCAATTGCCCGGCGGCGGGTTCGTCCTGCCAGCCCATGGATCAGGCCGCCGTCGCGGTGGTACGGGCCGGCATCTCGCTCTTGGATTTGGCGAACATGGCCTGGGCCGCGGGACGGGCGGCGATGCGCTCGATCCAGGCGACCAGATGCGGCGTCGCCTCCTTGTTGACGATGTCGGCATAACCGAACTGCATCCCGTTCGCGATCGCGAAATTGCAGATATCGGCCAGCGTATAATCCTCCCCTGCCAGCCAGAGGCTTTGCGACAGGCGCCGTTCCAGCCGATCCACCGACACGCGGATCTTGCGCATTTCCTCATCCAGCACCTCTTTGGGGAAGCCCGCGCGGGCGCTGCGCCACTTGGCCTGCTGTTCGGGGATCGGGATATGTTTCAGCTTCTCCTCGAACTCTTCGTCCGACAATTTGCGCGCCATCGGGCCGATCATCCGTTCCCAGCCGATGGTCGACACGCACCAGCAGAAATATTCGTCCACCCACTTGGTCCAGACGCGCATCTCCGCAATCCGCACCGGATCGGCCGGGCGCAAGCGGACAGCATCGGGAAAGGCATCCTCCAGATACTCGCAGATCACCGTCGATTCAGTGATGATATGGCCGTCATGGTCCAGCGCGGGCACCTGGCCGCGCGGATTGATCGCCTTGAACCAGTCCTCATGATGTTCGAAGCGGGTCGGATCGACGAAGCGGGGCGTAAACTCCAGCCCCTTTTCATACAGGGCCAGCAGCGGTTTCATGGAGTTGGCGGCCGGACCGAAGCTGTAGAGCGTCAACATGCGCTATCCTCACCTTATCGTTGTGGCGTCTGGTGCGCCTTCGGTGATGAAATTGGCCGCCGATCGAGCAGGCCGCAAGTCGTCTGTCGATACTATCAGCGGCACTACCCGGTAATCCGGGCCGCTCAACCTGTCAGTGGCAATGATAGCGCCGCCACTCGTCTTGCGGTGATAGAAAGGCTTTGCTTTGAGTGACGCAAGAAAAGCCGGAGAGAATGATGCTGGAACTGCTGACGTCTGAGACGCCCAACGGCTGGAAAGTCTCGATCCTGCTGGAGGAGCTAGGCGAGCCTTATAAGGTGACGCCGATTGCGCTGACCGACCGGGTGCAGAAGCAGGACTGGTATGTCGCGCTCAACCCCAATGGCCGCATCCCGACGCTGGTCGATCATGACGCGGGGGACTTCGCCATCTTCGAATCCGGTGCGATCCTGCTCTATCTGGCGGAAAAGTTCGGCCGTTTCATTCCCACGGACGCGCAGGACCGCAGCCGCGTGATCCAGTGGGTGATGTGGCAGATGTCGGGACTTGGCCCGATGATGGGACAGGCGACCGTCTTCAACCGCTATTTCGACGAGAAATTGCCGTCGGTGATCGACCGCTATGTGCGGGAGAGCCAGCGCCTGTTCGGCGTGATGGACGCGCACCTGTCGATACGCGACTATCTGGTCGGCGACTATTCGATCGCCGATATCGCCTGCTTCCCCTGGGTGCGCGGCCATGAGTGGGCCGGCGTCGACATGGGCGGCTTCCCCCATCTTCAGCGCTGGTTCGACAGGATTTCAGTGCGGCCCGCGGTGCAGCGCGGGCTTCTTATCCCCACACCGCCGACTGACGCGGAAATGGCGGAAAAAACGACCAAACAGGGAAAGACCATTCTCGCGTGAACGCTTTCTTCCAGCGGATCGTCCGCATCGAATGGGGTCATTGCGACCCGGCCGGTATCGTCCACGCGCCGCGCTATTTCGACATTTTCGGCGAAAGCACGATGTTGCTGTTCGAACAGGCTGGCCTGCCCAAGAAGCGGGAGATGCTGGCGACCATGCCCTTCGCCGGATTCCCGATGGTCGATGTATCGGCGCGTTTCTTCGTGCCGACTGCTTATGGCGACGATGTGCTGGTGGAGGCGGACGCCCCCCTGTTCGGCAACAGCAGTTTCACCGTGACGCACCGATTGTCGCTGGACGGGCGCCTGTGCGTGGAATGTGTCGAAAAGCGGGTATGGACCGCGCCCGATGCCAGCCGACCGGGCGGATTGCGGGCGGAGCGGGTGCCGGATTCGGTGCGGGCACTCTTTATATAGTGGTTTGTTTTCCCGCGCAGGCGGGAACCCAGTCCTGCCGTCTGAACTAGGCTCCCGCCTACGCGGGAGCACGACATCGCTTTATCTACGTTCAGCACCCGGCAAGCCTGACCACGCCATAGCATCCGCCGAGAAAAGGGAGATGCGGCATGGAGCAATCATTCGGACTTTCCGACAGGCGCAGCCTGATCGCGGCCTTGGCGCTGCTGCCGCTGGCGGCCTGCGCGACCCCGATGGGCCGCTATTCGGTCGAGGATGCGGTGCGACGGCTGCTACAACTGTCGAGCGAGCGGGCCTTTGCCCGGCTGACCGAACCGGGGGGATTTTATGACGACCAACTGACGCGGATCGTCCCGCCGGACCTGAGCGGGGGCAGGGGCGGCGCGGTGCTCTCCGCCTTGTTGCGCACCAACGCGGTGCGTAATCAGGTCGCGCGATCGCTCAACGATGTGGCGGTGGATCTGGCCGACAATGCCACGCCGATCGTGATGGATGCGGTGCAGCGCATGACGCTGGCCGATGCGGTGTCGGTGCTGCGTGGCGGCCCGACGGCGGCGACCGACCTGCTGGCGCGCGAAGCGCGCGGATCGGTGGTCGAGGCGCTGCTGCCCGGCGCGTCGCGCGCGCTGCGGTCCGACATGTTCGAAATGCTGTCCGCCGCGCTCTCGGCCAGCGGGGGCCGGGACTATGCGGCGCTGGCCGATAATGTGTCCGGCCAGATCGGCGACGCCATCTTCCGCGCAATCGGGCGGGAAGAGGCGGAGATTCGCCGCGATCCGGGTGCGACGCGCGACCCGATCCTGATGGCCTTGCTGCGATAGGCTTCGATAGGTCTTGATTTCGACGCCGAGAAATGGTGTCGCTTCGTCCCATGGAACAGAAATATCCCGGTGTCGCCGCCATCCCCTGGGATCAGCCCGCGACCATGATCGACCTGGACGGCAAGCCGCCGCTGATCGGCACGATTCGCGACTGCGCCGTTCATTTTGGCCTCTACAAGGCCGAAGCCAAGGTGCACGCGCGTGTGCTGCTGACCCAGCCTGTCCATCGCGAAGGGCGCAAGACGCGCACCTGGCTGCTGGAGCCGGACGAGATCGCGGCCCTGGCCGAACGGCTGAAGCGCGAAACCAACTGAGCCTCGCTGGTCAGGCGGCCTCGACCTCCGTCTCTTCAACCAGCTTGGCCAGCCGCGCGGCGCTGACATCGTCCAGCGGCGCGAAGAGAAGCAGGCGCTGGCCCGGTGCTTCCTCGATCGCATAGCTGGTGTGGCGGAACATGATTTCGCCAACGCCGGGCATATCGGCGATGTTCGTGTCCTCGAAATGGGCCATGATTTCCGATTCCTGCCAATAGCGGCGGAAAAATTCGGACTGGTCCATCATGTCGGCGATGATGCCCTCGAACACCTCCGGCTGGGCGGTGCGGCTATAGTCCCATTTGAAGCGGGCGATCAGCCGCCGGCACATGTCCTGAAACTTGTCCGGGTCGGCGCGATAGCGCGGGTTCAGCATCAGAATGCGGAACAAGTTGCGCTCTTCGCGCGGCATTTGACTGTAATCGCGAAAGGCCCGGCCGACCAGCCGGTTCCAGCCGATCACGGTCCAATCCTCCACGATCACCAGCGCGGGAATCGACAGCGCGTCCATCAGATGCTGGGTGCCGGCATGGATCGTTTCGTCGGGGCGGCGCGCCAGCGGCGGCGGCCGATGCTGCGCCAGGGCGAAGAGAAATTCGCGCTCATTGGCGCTGAGGCGCAGCGTGCGGCTCAATCGCTCCAGCATCGGCGCGGATAACTGGACCTCCCGCCCCTGCTCGAACCATGTGTACCAGGTGACGCTCATTCCCGCCAGCGTCGCCACCTCTTCCCGCCGAAGCCCGCGCGTGCGGCGGCGTTCGCCCGGCGGCAGGCCGACTTCGATCGGCGCCAGCTTCGCCCGCGCAGCTTTCAGGAACCGCGACAATTCTTCCCGTTGTGCCATGCCTTATCCAGTTACTCGCAATGATGGGACATCCTACGGCCTTCTTGCGGGCCGTCTCCTCTGCAAGACCCTGTGGTCTGCGATCGGCAGCATAGCCGAGACTGGACAGGAGAGTAAGATTGGCTGGCAAGCTATTTATAACCTGCGCGGTGACGGGAAGCTCGCCGATGCCCACGCATCCCAACTTCCCCTTCCGCCCCGATCATGTCGCGGCCGAAGCGTTGGCCGCGGCGGAGGCGGGCGCGGCAATCATCCATCTGCATGTGCGTGACCGCGAAACCGGCAACCCGTCGCAGGCGCTGGACGATTATCGGGAGGTCGTTGGCCTGATCCGCGCCAAGAATAACGAAGTGATCCTGAACGTCACCACGGGGCCGGGCTGCACCTGGATGCAGGGGGATGAAGACCCGGCAGTCTGCGGCCCCGGCACGTTGATGTTCACGGCTGAACGGCGGCTGGAGCATATTCTCGACCTCAAGCCCGATATGTGTACGCTCGACATCTGTACGATGCAGCTGTGGGGCGGGGTGGCGATCAACCTCGACCCCATGATCACCAAAATGGGACATATGATTCAGGATGCCGGCGTGCTGCCGGAGATCGAATGTTTCGAGGCGGGCGATTTCGTGTTCGCCGACGACCTGATGGCCAAGGGCGCAATTCCGAAACATGTGCCCTTCACCTTCGTCCTGGGCACCAAATATGGCTTGCCCGCGACGACAGAAGCCATGCTCTATGCCAAGAATCAGCTTCCGCGTGGGGCGCAGTTCACCGGCTTTGGCGTCAGCCGCCACAGCTTCCCCATGGCGGCGCAGTCCGCGTTGCTGGGCGGCAATATCCGGGTCGGATTCGAAGATACGATCTACCTGCGGCGCGGTAAACTGGCGCAGGACAATGCCGACCTGGTCCGTTGGGGCGTCGACATCATCGAACGGATTGGCGGCGACGTCGCCAGCGCGGGTGAAGCGCGGGCTATGCTGGGCCTGAAACAATAAAGAAAGGATCGATATGACACAGACAGCAGCAGCGCCCATGGGCGACGTCAGCGGCCGCACGGCCTTCATTACCGGCGGCGCGAACGGCATTGGCCTTGGCATCGCCCGTGCGCTGGTGCGCGCCGGCGCCAATGTGGTGATCGCGGACATTCGCGAGGACGCCCTGGCGCAGGCGAAGGCCGACCTGGCCGCCGATGCGCAGGTGGAGACGGTGCAGTTGGACGTCACCGACCGCGCCGGCTTCGCCTGCGCCGCCGACGCGGCGGAGGCGCGCTTCGGCAAGATCCATATCCTGGTCGGCAATGCCGGGGTGGGCGTGATGGGGCCGGTGCTGGATGCGCGTTTCGACGATTGGGACTGGGGCATGGGCGTCAATCTGGGCGGGGTCATCAACGGCCTGGTCACGATCCTGCCGCGGATCAAGGCGCATGGCGAGGGTGGTCAGATCGTCACCACCTCCTCCCAATCTGCGCTGATCCCGATCGGCTATTCGGCCATTTATACCGCGGCGAAGGCCGCGGTGCTGGGCATTTCCGAAGCGATAAGGGGCGAACTGGCGGCGGAGAATATCGGCGTGTCCGCCTTCATGCCAGGCCCGGTGCAGAGCAATATCGCCCATAGCGGCGAACTGCGCCCGGCCGAATATCGGGAAGATAGCGGCTATCGCCAGCGCGAGGAAGAACTGGAGCAGCGCCCCGTATCGCCGCTCTGGATGAGCGCGGACGAAGTGGGCGATCGGGTGCTGGCCGGCATCCGCGCCAATGACCTCTATATCCTGACCCACCCCGAATTTGCGGCCGGGATGCGGACGCGCTTCGACGCGATCCTGGCCTCCTTCCCTGATGAGACGATCAACCAGGATCGGGCGAAGGCGATCGGTTTCCTGCTATCCAATCCGGTGTTCGACGATCAACTGGCGCGGCGCAAGGCGAAGGAACTGGCGGCATGACGCAGGTTGCGGGCCGCACCGCCTTCATCACCGGGGGCGGATCGGGCGTGGCGCTGGGTCAGGCGAAGGTCTTCGCGCAGGCGGGGTGCAAGGTCGCGATCGCCGATATCCGGCAGGACCATCTGGACGAGGCGATGGCCTGGTTCGACGGGCGCGGGCATGATGTAATGGCGGTGAAGCTGGATATCACCGACCGCGATGCTTATGCGCGCGCCGCCGACGCGGTGGAAGCAAAGCTGGGACCGGTGGAACTGCTGTTCAACACGGCGGGCGTGTCGATATTCGGGCCGCTCCAGAACGCCACCTATGACGATTGGGACTGGCAGCTGGACGTCAATCTGAAGGGCGTCATCAACGGTATCCAGACCTTCGTCCCGCGCATGATCGAGCGGGATAAGGGCGGGCATATCATCAATACCGCGTCCATGTCCGCCTTCGTCGCGCTCAAGGGAACGGGCATTTACTGCACGTCGAAAATGGCGATCCGGGGCTTGTCAGAATGTCTGGCGCTGGATTTGGCCGATCACGGCATCGGCGTGTCGATGCTCTGCCCCGGCGCGGTCAACAGCAACATCCATGAGGCGGTGCTGACCCGCCCGGCGCATTTGCAGAAAACCGGCTATTATGGCGCAGACCCCGATGTCATGGCGCATTTGAAGCAGGTGATCTCGGTCGGCATGGAGCCCGAAGTGCTGGCGCAATATGTGCTTAAGGGGGTGGAGGCGGACCAGCTTTATATCCTGCCCTATCCCGAATTTCGCGGCACGCTGGAGGACATTCATGAACGGGTGATGGCGGCGGTTGCCCGGCCCGAAGACGATCCCGATTATGCAAAGCGCGTGGCCCATGGCGTGCCGGGCGGCGAGAAGCGTGAAAAGGTCGAGAGTTAAACATGCCTCTGGCCGGGCGGATAAAGGGGTCCGCCCGGCCAGCTTTTTATATCGACAAACCTTGGTTCAGCCCAGCCCCAGCAGCTTCACCGCATTATCCTTCATGATAAGCGGCAACACTTCCTCGCGGAAGCCCGCTTCCCGTGCGGCGTCGATCCATTTTTCCGGGCGTATGAGCGGCCAGTCGGAGCCGAACAGCATCTTATGCTTGAGCTGCGTATTGGCGTATTGGATGACCTGTTTGGGGAAATATTTGGGCGACCAGCCGGACAGGTCCATGAAGACATTATCCTTGTGCAGCGCCATCGACAGGCTCTCGTCAGTCCAGGGCCAGCTGGGATGCGCAAGGATGATCTTCATGTCGGGGAAATCGACCGCGACATCGTCCACCAGGATCGGCTGGCCATATTTCAGCCGCACCCCGCCGCCGCCGCGCATCCCGGTGCCCATGCCCGAATGGCCGGTGTGGAAGATGGCGGGCAGCTTATATTCGGCGATCACTTCATAGATGGGATAGGCGACGCGGTCGGCCGGGTGGCAATCCTGCATGATGCCGTGGAATTTGAAGCCCTTGACCCCGTAATTCTCCACCAGGTCGCGGGCTTCGCGTGCGCCGAACTTGCCCTTGCGCGGGTCGATCGAGGCGAAGGGGATGACGATGTCGCTGTCGTTCGCGGCCAGTTCCGCCACTTCGTAATTGCTGATCCGCTTGGCCCCGATCCCGCTCTCGCAATCGACGGTGAACAGGCAGAAGGCGATGTTCTGCGCGCGATAATAGGCGATGGTTTCGGGGATGGTCGGCCGCTTGCGATCCGCCTTGAAATAGGCGGACGCTGCGTCGAAATATTTGGCCATCACCGGGTCTTCGGGGTCGTGGCATGACACTTCGGCATGGACATGGACGTCGATGGCGATGACTTTGGTCGGATCAACGGGCATTGGGTTTGCTTTCCAGTGTCTTGTCCTCATTGGCGCGGTGGATGACGTAAGCGCGGATATCCTCGATCTCTTTTGCCGAGAAAATCGAGGCGAAGCTGACCATGCCATTGTCCTTGAGCGCGCCGTCATGGACGATCATCTGCCAGGTCGCCTTGTCATTAAGGGTGGCGCTGTGGCGCAGGTCGGGGACGATGCTGCCGCCCACCGCCGCGTCGCCATGGCAGGTGCTGCAATAGCGGCCGAAACGCGCCGCGCCCGCTGCGATCTGCGCCGCGCTGGCGGTGGAGGGGGGCGGGTCGAGCGGCATGGCGGCAAGCGGCGGGGCGGGGGGCAGGGCGGCCTTGCCGTCCAGCTTGAACACCAACAATCGGCTGATATTGCGGCTGGGTCCGCTCTTGTCGGACAGGATGCCGGGGGCCAGCGCCCACACGCCGCCCCAGCCGGCCATCACCGCCACATATTGCGCGCCGTCCAGTTCATAGCTGATCGGCGCGGCGACGATGCCGGTTTGGGCCGGGAAGGACCAGAGCTTGCGGCCATCCTTGGTCGCATAAGCGTTGAAGTCGCCAGTCGCCGTCCCCTGAAACACCAGGTCGCCGCCGGTCGCCAGCAGCCCGCCATTCCATGGTCCTTTGTAGGATACGCGCCATTTTTCCTTCTGCGCGACCGGATCCCAGGCGATGAGCGCGCCGGTGGTCGCCTTCATCGCGGCGTCGCGGACGCCCAAGTCGGCCGGCATGGCGGCCGCGGCGATATCGACGCCGACATTGAAGCCCAGCTTATTGGCCTTCCACCCTTTTTCGGGGATATAGGGGAAGGCGGCGAGGTTGGCGGGGATGAAGACGGTCTGGCTCTTGGGATCGAAGGCCATCGGGTGCCAGCTATGCGCGCCGGTCGCGCCGGGTGAGCCGATGAAGGGCTTGCCGGTCTTGTAATAGCGCGCTTCGGGATTTTCGATCGGTCGCCCGGTCTTCATGTCGATGCCGCTGGCCCAGTTGACCGGAACGAAATTCTTCGCCGACAGCAGCTTTCCGTTGGTGCGGTCCAGCACGTAGAAGAAGCCGTTCTTGGGCGCCTGCATCAGCACTTTCTTCTTCTGCCCGTCGATCTCCATGACGGCTAGCATGATATGCTGGGTGGCGGTGAAGTCCCAGCTGTCGCCCGGCGTGGTCTGGTAATGCCAGGCATAGGTGCCCGTCTTGGCATGGACCGCGACGATCGAGGAGAGGTAGAGATTGTCGCCCTTGCCCTCCGACCGATAGGCCTGGTTCCAGGGCGAACCATTGCCCACGCCGATATAGAGCAGGTCGAGGTCCGGGTCATAGGCCATCGCGTCCCAAACCGTGCCGCCGCCGCCCTGTTTCCACCATTGCCCATACCAGGTGGCAGCCGCTTTCTTCAGATAGTCGGCTTCCTTCTCCGTGCCGGGCTGGGCAGGGACGGTGTAGAATTTCCAGCGCTCCTTGCCCGTATCGGCATCATAGGCGGCGACATAACCGCGCGCGCCAAACTCCGCCCCGCCATTGCCGATGACGACCAGCCCGTGCACGACGCGCGGCGCGCCGGTAATGGTGTAATTTTTGGTCTGGTCGAGCGTCACGACGCTCCAGACCGGCTTGCCGCTCTTGCGGTCGATCGCGATTAGGCGACCGTCCAATGTGCCGACGAACAATTTGTCGCCCCAGGCGGCAACGCCGCGATTGACCGCGTCGCAACAGGCCTTGACCAGCGTCTCGCGCGGCACTTGCGGGTCGTAGGACCAGAGCAGCTTGCCGCTGCGCGCATCATAGGCCTTCACCATGCTCCACGCGGTGGAGGTGTAGAGGACGCCGTCGATGAAGAGTGGCGTACCCTCCTGCCCGCGGTTGGTGTCCATGTCGGCGAACCAGGCGAGGCCGAGTTTGCCGACCGTGTCCTGATTGATCGCGGACAACGGGCTGAAACGCTGCTCGTCATAGGTGCGGCCGGTGGACAGCCATTCGGCCGGTTTCGCGGCGATGATGCGTGCGGTATCCACGCCGCCGGTCGAGGCAGGAACAGTCGCTTCCTGGCTCGTGCCCTTGCCACAGCCTGACAATGCCAGACCCGCTCCCATCAGCAGCGCAATCGCGACCCGCATTCTCTTCCTCTCCTTATGCGGTGCAGGTTTCTGCATCCGTCACCTAATTCACCATCCGCGCGCCGGACCAATAGGCGGCGCGCAGAGCTTTCTTGTCCATCTTGCCCGCCGCGGTCCGGGGAATGGCGGGGACGAAGGCGACGCTTTTGGGCGCCTTCACCCCGCCCAGCCGGGCCTTGGCATGGGCGATGATCTCAGTCTCTCCGATATCGTCGGCGACCACAATGGCGTGGACCGCCTCGCCCCATTTTGCATGGGGGATGCCGATGACCGCACATTCGCGCACCGCCGCCAGTTCGGTAACGGCGGCCTCCACTTCGGCGGAAAAGACGTTGAAGCCGCCCGACACGACCATGTCCTTCTTGCGATCAACGATGTAGAGATAGCCGTCCTTGTCGCGCCGGGCGACGTCGCCCGTATGGTGCCAGCCATGGGTGCGCATTTCGGCGGTGGCGTCGGGCATGGCATAATATTCGCGCGAGACGAGAACGCCGCGCACCACCAGTTCGCCGGCTTCACCATCGGGCAGGAGGTTGCCGTCATCGTCCATGATGCCGACCCGGACGGACCGGGTAGGCTGGCCGCAACTGGCGAGCCGTTCGGGCCGGTCGCCGGCGGCCGCCGCGGCGACCGCTTCGGGCGACAGCCAGGTGACAATCATCGGCGATTCCACCTGGCCATAGGCCTGGCAAAGGCAGGGGCCGAATATCTCGACCGCCTGCCGCAATTTCTCCGGGGATACCGGCGATCCAACCAGCAGGAAGATTTTGAGCGAGGACGTATCGCTGCCCGTCAACTCAGCCGCGTCGAGCAAGCTGTAGAGCGCGGTCGGCGGCATATAGACATGGGTGACGCAATGCTGCGCGATCGCGTCGAGCACGGCGGGCGCATCGAAGCCGGACAGGATCACTTGGCTAGCGCCCAGTGACAGGGTCGCCAACGCCACCGGGCCGGCCGCATGGGTGATCGGTGCGACGACGAGTGAGACAGGTGTATCGGTTCTGCCATCGACCGCCTGCGCCAGCGTCTCGATCATCGTGCCCCAACCAAGATTGGTGACGACCACCCCCTTGGACGGACCCGTCGTGCCCCCGGTGGGGAAGAGGCCGACAATGTCGTCAGGCTTGCCGAACGGATCGGAAAAGTCTGGCAAACTGTCCAACTCGCTGTTCGCGATGAACTGGTCGAGCGAGGGATCGCCATCATAAACGCGGTCGAGGCAGACGAAACGGGTCAGGCTCGGCACGCGCGCCTTGAGCGCTGCAACGTCCTCTGCTTGGCTGCTATGATAGAATAGCCAGCCGCAGCGGACATAGTCGAGATAGGCGGCGTTGGCGTCGATCGCGTTGCGGGTGTTGACCGGCACCCATTGGCCGTTGGCGCGCCAGATGGCGAGTAGGGCGACCATCATCGCCGCGCTGTTGGGACCGTACAGCGCGATCGGCTGCTGATCGCGGAATCCCGCGCCGTGAAGCGCGACGGCGATCCGCGTCGTCAGCGCCTTGACCGCCCCGAAGCTCAGCGTCTCGCGGCTTGTCCCGTCGATCAGGCAGGGGCGTTCGGGACCAAGGTCGTGGCCCCGGTCGAAATAGTCAATCGCGCGCATTCTATCAGCCCCAGCGGTTGATCTCCGGGCCGGGCGCCCAGATGGTTTCGGGGTGGGCTATGGTGGCCAGGCCCAACGCTCGCGCCACGGCGGGGCGGGCGCGCAGCCGCGCTCCCCAGGCGTCGGTCAGCGGCGCAGACGCGAAGGCTTCGGGGACGATCCCGCGCATTCCGGCCAGCCAGGCATGACTTTCAAGGTCGGCAATGGTGAAATCGCCCATCAGCCAGTCGCGTCCGTCGGCCAGCTGCGCCTCCACCTTCTCGACCGCCTGGACGATCTTGGTGCGGCTGTCGGCCAATTGGCTGTCGTCTGCCTTGCCCTCCACCGCGTTCTTCCACCGACCTTCGAGATCCGCGCTGGCGATACCGGCGGGGACGCCAAGCGGCGGCGCGGCGGCATTGCCCAGCGCGGCGGCGGCTGGCGCGACCCGTTCGATTACATAGCGGCACCAGGCCATCATCTGCCAGCGGGCATAGGGGTCGGCGGGGCGGATCGCCGGGCCGCTGCCCAACTCGTCCAAATAGCAGGCGAGGAAGACGCTGTCGGTCATCGCGACGCCGTCCACCACCAGCACAGGGCCTTCGCCCTCAATCGACTGGTCGACTTCGAGCGGGTGGGGCAGGGCGGTCGAGTGGCGTTCACCCGCGACCAGGTCGATCGCGCGCAGGTCCAGATCGACGCCTTTCTCGAAGGCGGCGGCCAGGACGGTGAAGGAGGGGCCGTTAGGCTGGCCATGATAGAGGATGCCGGTCATGCGGGTTCGCTTTCGAGCAGGGAGATGCGGCGGGCGAGGTCGGTGCGGCCGAGCGCCCAGCAGGCGCGGGTCGCCGGGCGCGCATAAATGGCGCGCAGCCAGCGCATGATGTTGGGGGTCAATTCGTCATTGCACAGATGCGGCTGCGACAGCGGAATGGCATAGGCGAGGTTGAAGCCGTTGATGTCGGCCAGGCCATAACTGTCCGATGCCAGCCATAACCGCTGGCCCAGCGCTTCTTCCAGATAGCCGATGCCCAGGCCGACGCGGCGCTGCGATTCCGCCATTTCTTCAGGCGAGAAGGCACCGTTGATCGCCTTGCGCCAGGCGACGCGCCGTTCGGGCATGGGAATGCGGTCGATCGCCGCTTCCAGTTCGGCCGGGTCTTTCTGGCGCACCGATGGGCCGACGAAGACGCTCCAGCCGATCATCGAGAAACTGGGGGCGAGCCACTGGTCCATGAACTTCATCCACCAGCGCGTGCGCCACTGATCGACCGGATCGGCGGGCATCAGGCGCGGACCGTCGAACGCTTCATCCACATATTCCATGATCGCGGTGGATTCGGTCAGCACCAAGTCGCCGTGCTTCATCGCCGGAATGGTGCCGAGCGGGTTGACCGCCAGATAATCGGGCTTGTGCTGATCGAAGTTCAGCAGGTCGAGATAATGGCTGTCGAACGCCACGCCCTTTTCGAACAGCGCCAGCATGGGCTTGCCCGAATTGGCGTTGGGTTCCCAATGGTAGAGGGTTACGTCGGTCATGCCGGATGGGTCTCCGAAAAGAAGCCGGCCGGGCATGTGCTGCCCGACCGACCGAGGGGGAGGCTTAGAACTTCTTCTTCACGGTCACCGCCCATTCACGCGGATTGCCGGGGCGGCCTTTGCGGACACCGCCGCCTGCGCCGCGCAGGTCGAGAACGGAGAGGAGATAATATTTGTCGAAAAGATTGGTGACTTCGAACGACACGTCGAGATCCTCATCCGCATTCTGCCAGGTGACCCGCGCATTGGCGAGCGTGTAGGCGGGCACGAAATTGAGGATGCGTTCGCCGTTCACGACCGACGGACCGCCATATTTCTTGTCTTCGTAGGTGACGTCGAAGCGCGGCGTCAGGCTGCCAGCCTTGTCGAGGTCGATCTTATACTGGGCGCCGACGCTGAACTTCCAGGGTGGCGAGGCGGGCGGGTCGGAGGGCGACACGCCGCCGGGGTTGGTGCCGCCCGGCACGGTCGGGGATGTCGCCGCCGGATCAAGGCTGCTGGCGATATATTTGAAGTCCAGATAGCTGATCGACGCATCGATCGCGAGGCCGTCTATGGGATAGGCGGACAGTTCCGCCTCGAACCCCTTCACGCGCGCATCGCCCGCGTTGAGCCGCGCGGCGCAGGGCGCGCCAGGACAGGTCAGCACCGGGATCTGGATATCGACGTAGTCGTTGATGAAGGCGGACGCATTGAGGCGGACCCGGCGATTGAAGAAATCGCTCTTGAACCCGATTTCATAGGCGGTCAGCTTTTCGGGACGGAAGGCGATGACCTGCTGCGTATTGAAGGGACGCGGATTGGAACCGCCGCCCTTGAAGCCGGTCGACACCGATCCATAGACCATCAGGCTGTCGGTCAGTCGATAATCGGCGGCCACCCGATAGTCCCAGCGCTTGGCGCTATAATGGGCGGTAAGGCCGGACAGGGCGGTGACCGTTTCGGTGGTGTTGCCGTTGCCATTATAATCGAGCGTATCGGCGCCCGAATAGCCGATCCCATAGGCGACGCCGACGGGATCGAGGAAGCGGTTGACCGACCCGTCATAATTCAGGCGAAAATAGGTCTGGTCCTTGGTTTCGGCCGTGTAGCGGAGGCCACCACTCAGGGTCAGGCGATCGATCGGCTTCCAAGACAAATGTGCGAACGCGGCCTTGGCTTCCGCCTTGGTCGGGTCGGGCTGGCGGAATTGCAGCGGATAGACCGCGACATAGCGAATGTCCTGGAACGAGTCATAGGTGGATTTCTGCTTGAAATAATAGCCGCCGACCGTGCCGTTCAGGCTGTCGCTCAGGTCGATGTTCAACCGGACTTCCTGGCTGAAGCTCCAATTCTCCAGCGAGTTGCGGCCGAAATTGGTGTTGGCGGGCGACAGGTCGTCGTCTGAATCGAACTGAGTGTCGAAGCTGCGATAGCCGGTGATCGATGTCAGCTTGAAGGCGTCGGACAGGGCATAGTTGACCTGGCCGGACACGCCCCAGCCCTTGTAGAGGCTGCGATCGGTGCCTTGGGTCGCTGCAAGCGGGGTGCCCGCTGCGCCGAACGGATCGACCGGGATCGGCGGCGTCCAGACGCCCGCCGGCTGACCGGTGCCGATATAGTTGCAATAGCGGCCGCAGATGAAGCGATTGTCATAGGGGATGCCTGGGGCGGGATTGGTGTTGGGCGAATTGATGGCGGCCGTGTCGAGCAGCACTTCGCCCGCGATCGTATGTTCGTCGCGGGTATAATCGCCGATCAGGGTCACATCCAGCTTGTCGCTGGGTTCCCAGGCCAGGATGGCGCGGATCGCCTGGTATCCCACACCGCCCAGCTTGCTGATGGTGCAATCGCCGGCAGACCGTGTGGACGGGATGCCGCTCCCCGGATTGGCGCAGCCATAATCGATGCGATCGACAAAGCCGTCCTGCTGCTTGGCGACGCCCGATATGCGGACGGCCAACGTATCGGTGATGCCGAAATCAGCGGCGGCGCGGATGCCGATGCGGTTGCGGATGCCGTAATTCACCTCGACAAAGCCGCCGCCATCGCCCGAGGGGCGCTTGGAATAGAGTTTGATCGCGCCGCCCTCGGCATTGCGGCCGGCAAGCGTGCCTTGCGGCCCGCGCAGGATTTCGACGCGGTCGAGATCGAGCAGTTCGAACACCGCGCCGGTCAGCTGCGGATAATAGACATCGTCGATATAGATGCCGACGCCCGGTTCGTAGGCCGGGTTGAAGTCGTTCTGGCCGATGCCGCGGATCGACGCGGTGATGGACGGACCGAAAGATGCGCCCTGCGGCTTCAACGACACGTTGGGCGCGGCGTCGGCCATCTGCGCCAGGTTGGTCTGGCTCTTGGCCTCCAGCTCGGCCGCGCCGACGGCGGTGATGGAGATGGGCGTGTCCTGCAACCGCTGTGCGCGGAACTGGGCGGTGACGACGATGTCGGCCACCGAACTTTGCGCCTCCGTACCCTGCTCGGCGGCTTGTGGCGCAGCGGCGGGTGGCGGGGCCGATGTCTGCGCCGAGGCCGGCGTTGTGATTGCGAGGATGGAGGCTGACGCCAAAAAGGCGCGCGACATCATTGCACGAAGATCGTGTTGCATGGGTAATCCCCTCTCCTAATTTCGGCTTGAGATCCGTCCTGCCCGGACGTGACCCGCCTCATGACGTTGCTGTGCGTCGATTGTTAGTAAGACATACAATTTTATGCGATGCAAGAGCCTGATCGGCTTCACAACGAACATTGTTGCACTATTTGCCTTTATTGCGAGAGGGCAAATAATACTGTTGTCTCTATTGGTAGTAGTGGCAGTAACAGGATGATTGGGGTGAAGAGGGGAAGCCCCGCAAATCCTTTACTTCGCCATGTCTGCGTTCAGACGTAGACGCGACGCAGCAGCTCCACCAGCATCGCGGTTTCGGCCGGGCTGAACCGGGCTTTCAGCCAATTTTCATGCTCGGCGATGCAGGCGCGCGCTTGGCGCAGCGAGTCGCGGCCACCCTCGGTCAGGCTCAACGTCTGGCGGCGGCGATCCTGCGCGGAGGCGCCGCGGGTCAGAAAACCGCGGTCCTGCATGCGATTGACGATCGCCATCACGCTCGCCCGGTCCATTTTCAGTCGGCGGCCGATATCCGCCTGCGCGATGCCGGGCTGATCCTCGATCAGCCAGAGGACGGCGACCTGCTTCTGGGTCAGGCCCAGGTCGCTGAAGGTTTCGGTGAAGTGCTGATAGACCGCCGCGCTGGCAAGCCGGATGTGAAATCCCACCAGCCCGTCGATGCCGCTGAGGCGAGGATCGGGGAAGAGGTCGAGCGGCTCGATATCGTTCATGGTATTCATAGTAACAGTGTGCGGAGTAAGTGCCGATACGTCAATGCGGCCACTTGAAAAAATGTGATTGTCACATACAATATCTTCAACCATAAAAGGGAGAGGATCAGCCATGGCGCATTTTCCGGACACGCCGTCTTTCACGGGTTTCAACACGCCCACGCGGATCGAGGCGGACATCGCCGACCTGGACATAAAGGGGGCGGTGCCGCCCGAACTGGACGGCGCCTTCTACCGGGTGCAACCCGACCCCCAATTTCCGCCGCGGCTGGGCGACGATATCGCCTTCAACGGCGACGGCATGATCACCATGTTCCGCTTTCATGACGGTCAGGTCGATTTCCGCCAGCGCTGGGCGAAGACCGACAAGTGGAAGCTGGAGCATGAGGCGGGTAAGGCTTTGTTCGGTGCCTATCGCAATCCGCTGACCGACGACCCTGCGGTCGCGGGACTGGTGCGCGGCACCGCCAATACGACCGCCTTCATCCATGGCGGGAAACTCTATGCGCTGAAAGAAGACAGCCCGGCGCTGGTGATGGACCCGGCGACGCTGGAGACGGACGGCTATACATGGTTCGACGGCGCGATGACCGGTCAGACCTTCACCGCCCATCCCAAGATTGATCCGGCGACTGGCGACATGATCGCCTTTGGCTATGCGGCCAAGGGGGTGCTGACGCGCGACATGACCTATTATGTCGTGTCGCCGGACGGGCAGCTCAAACAGGAAATATGGTTTGAAACGCCCTATTATGCCATGATGCACGACTTCGCGATCACGCCTGACTATGCGCTGTTCCATGTCGTGCCCAGCACATCCAACTGGGAGCGACTGGAGCAGGGGTTGCCGCATTTCGGTTTCGATACCACTCTGCCGGTCTATCTGGGCGTCCTGCCGCGCCGGGCCGATGCGACCGCCGCGGACATACGCTGGTTCAAGCGCGACAATTGTTTCGCCAGCCATGTCATGAACGCCTTTCAGGACGGCACGAAAATCCATTTCGACACGCCCGAAGCGAAGAACAATATGTTCCCCTTCTTCCCCGACATTCACGGCGCGCCGTTCAACGGGCCGGAATCGGCAAGTTTCCTGACGCGCTGGACCGTCGACATGGCGTCCAATGGCGAGGATTTCGCCAGCGTGCAGCGGCTGACCAATATGATGGGGGAGTTTCCCCGGATCGACGATCGCCAGACCGGCCTGCCCTATCGCTATGGCTGGTTGCTGGTGATCGACCCGACCAAGCCGGTGGAACTGAAAGGGGGCAGTCCGTCGGGCATGTTGATGAACACGCTGGGCCTGATCGATCACCAGACCGGCGCGGAGCAAAAATGGTGGTGCGGGCCGCTGTCGTCGTTGCAAGAACCCTGCTTCATTCCACGCAGCCCCGACGCGGCCGAAGGCGATGGCTGGATCGTGCAGGTGTGCAACCGGCTGGAGGAGCATCGCAGCGACCTGCTGCTGTTCGATGCGCTCGACATCGCCAAGGGGCCGATCGCGGAAATCCGTATTCCCATCCGCCTGCGTTTCGGGCTGCACGGCAACTGGGCAACGGCCGACCAGATCGGGCTGGCGGCTTAGCGGTTAGACCTTCTCCCCCGCCGCCCGCGCGCGGGGGAGCAAACTGGCATGGTCGCGTTCGACGCGCCACACCAGCAACAGCAATATCAGCACCAGCGGCGGCGCGACCCAGTTGATCGACAGGATCGCCCCGCCCAGGTCGCCGCCGCGCGCGTCGCTTATCATGCCCACGGCATAGGGACCGATGCCGAGGCCAAAGATGGTCGACACGACGATATAGAGGCTGACGGTCAGCCCGCGCATCCGCGGCAGAACCTGTTCGAACAACACGGCATAGAGCGGCGGCATCCACATCGTCAGGATCAGGCTGTACAGCGTGAATCGCAGGTAGAAGTCGCCTGCGTCCGGCGCATGATAGACCCAGAAAGCCAGGCACGGCGAAACGCTCATCGCGAACAGCGCGACCCAAACCCGGCGCGACAGGCGGTTCGCCCCGATCCGGTCGGACAGCGGCCCGGCGATCAGCGGCCCGACCACGCCGAGGCCAGCCGATAACAGGCCGAATTGCAATCCGGTGTCGGCGGGCGACAGGCCATAGCCTTTCATCAGGAATGACGGCGTAAAGCCCATGACGCCATAGTTGATGACGCTTTGGAGCGCGCCTGCCGCGATGCAGAGCAGCAGCGAAGGATTGCGGGTGATGAGCGCGAAGGCGACCGGATCGCGCCCTTTGAGATTTTGCAGCAGATTGGCGATGACGAAGGCGCCGAAGCCGATCACGCTCCATTGCACGACATGCGGGCTGATCGCCACGCCGCCGAGCAACAGGGGGGGGCGGGGCGAAAAGGATTCCGACCAGTGGATCGCCAGCAGCACGGCCAGCAGGATCAGCGCCAGCAGCCCGATATTCAGCGCCCAGTCCCGCGGCGTCGCCCGTGTGCGCGCCAGACTCACCCAATGAAAGCCCGGCGTCACCGCGCCCAGCACGTTCAGGCTGGCGCGGAAGGGATGGGGATCATGGGCGGTCGGGATGCCGTCCATGACGCCGCGCTGCGGTTCGGGCAGGCGGCTCATCAGGAAGGCGATGAGGAAGCCGGGCGTCGCCGCCACGGCAAAGGCGAATTGCCAGCCCTTCAGGCCCAGCGGTGCCGTGCCTGTGGTGTAGCGCGCGTCCCACCATTGCGCGGCCATGCCGCCGATGATGAGCGATCCGCCCAGGCCGATGGCGATCGCGGCGGCCATCACCGCCATCACCATGCCGCGCTTTTCCCGCGGAAAATAATCATAGGTCAGGCTGGTGCCGGCTGGCTGCGATGCCGCTTCGCCGATGCCCACGCACAGGCGCGAGAGCATCAGCGTGAAGAAGCCGGTCGCCAAAGCCGCGCCGCCAGTGGCGAGCGACCAGAAGCCGATCGTGATGGCCAGCAGTTTCGTCCTGATCCACCCGTCCGCCAGCCGCCCCAGCGGCAACGAAAACAGCGCGTAGAAAAGCGCGAACACGGTGCCGTAGAGCAGCCCCATTTCCGCGTCGCCGATCTTCAGGTCCGCCTTGATTGCGGGGGCCAGGATGGCGAGGATATTGCGATCGAGCAGGCTGACGAGATTGGTCCCCGCCACCAGCGCCAGCGCATAATAAGCGGTCGAGCGCGAAGGGGTTGCTATCGTCACAGGGCGAACACGCGCTCGGCATTGGTCTGCATCAGCTTGCGTTTGGCCTCATCCGAAATATCGAGAGTGTCATGCGCTCGCACTTCGTCTGCTACATATTCATAGGGATAATCCATCGCATACATGACCCGATCTTCCCCCAGCACCTTTTGCGCGAATGTTATCGCCGGCTCCCAGGCCATGCCGCTGGTGGTAACGCAGACATTCGACCGCATATAGTCGTGGATCGATTTGTTGAGCGGCTTCATCCGTTCATAGCGCTGCGATCGCACGCCCGCCTGGTGCATATAGTCCAGCCGGTAGAGCCAATAGGGCAAAGCCTCTCCCATATGGCCGACGACGATCTGCAAATCGGGATAGCGGTCGAAAATGCCGATGGTGATGAGGCGCAGCAGGTGCATGCCCGTTTCCACGCCAAAGCCGAAGATCGCGCCGTCCAGTCCCGCGTCCAGCATCGGCCCGATCATCGCGTCGGGCGGGGTTGAGGGGTGAATGTAAAGCGGCTGGCCAGTATCGGCGAGCGCGCGGAAGATCGGGTCGAATTTGGCGTCGTCCAGATATTCGCCCTGGGTATGGCTGTTGACCATCACCCCCTTTAAGCCCAGATCGCCAGCGCCGCGCAGGATTTCGGCGGCGGACCAGTCCGGGTCTTGTGGGGCGATCGACGTCATGCCGACGAAGCGCGTGGGGTGCGCCGCGCAGCGGTCGGCGAGATGATCGTTGGCGCGGGCTACCATCGCCTTGGCCTCTTCCATGTCGAGCAGCGGCTGCACGCCCGGCGAGGTCAGTGACAGGATCGCCACGTCGATGCCGGTCGCGTCCATGTCCGCCAGCCGCCGGTCGCCAAGGTCGAGCAGCCGGTCGATGATCTGGGTCGCCCGCTCCGACGGCGATTGGCCGTAAAAGCCCCAGAGCGACACCATGCCCCGGTCCGCCGTCCCGTCGCGCACCATGCGCAGATAGGCGTCAATCTGTTCGCGCGTGGCGAAGGCTTCTTCGGTGGCGATGCGCCGATAGCCGCGGTCGCCGCCGGTCCTCAGTTCATGGCTCATCGCTTATCCTTCGTGAATGGCTTTGGTGACGAGGCAGGCGTCGATCCCTTCGGGACCGTCTTCCGCGCCATGGCCCGACCATTTGACCCCGCCGAATGGCGAATCCGACCCGCCGATCATCGCCGTGTTGATGCCGACCATGCCGGCCTCGACCGTGCGTGCGACCCGGCGCTGCCGTGCGACATCGCTGGTCCAGGCATAGGCGGCCAGGCCATAGGGCAGGCGATTGGCCTCCGCGATCATGGCTCCCTCATCGGCATAGGCGTTGATGAGGGCGACGGGGCCGAACGGCTCCTCATTCATGATGGCGGCGTCCAAGGGTGTGGCTGACAGCACAGTCGGGGTGAAGAAATAGCCCGCATTGCCGATCCGTTCGCCCCCGGTCTCAAGACGGGCGCCCTTGGCCACCGCGTCGCCGATCAGGCGGTCCATTGCATCCAACCGCCGCGCATTGGCCATCGGTCCCATGACGCTGGCGGGGTCCGATCCATCGCCGACCGTCACCTGCTTGGCCCGATCGACAAAGCCGGCAAGGAAGCGATCATGCACGCCCGCCTCCACGATGAAGCGGGTGGGCGACACGCATACCTGCCCGGCATTGCGATATTTGCCCGCCACCACTGTATCGAGCGCCTTGTCGATATCGGCGTCGGCAAAGACCAGCACGGGGCCATGGCCACCCAGTTCCATCGTCGTGCGCTTGCAATCCTCTGCGGCCAGTTTCGCCAGATGCTTGCCGACGGCGGTGGAGCCGGTGAAGCTCATCTTGCGGATGATGGGAGACGATAGCAGGTGCCGCGACACTTCGTCCGGCACGCCGAACACCGCCTGCGCGACATCGCCGGGTAGGCCGGCGTCGAGCAGGCATTGCAGCACCCCCAGCGCGGATGCGGGCGTTTCCTCCGCCGCCTTCAAGATCACCGAGCATCCCGCCGCGATCGGCGCGCCCAGCTTGCGGCCAGGATTGCCGAGCGGGAAGTTCCAGGGGGCGAAGGCCGCGACCGGGCCGACCGGCTCCTTCGTCACCGTGGATCGCTGCCCGGCCGGCCGCACCAATGCCCGGCCGTAGAGGCGAAAGACCTCGCCGGCGTAGAAATTGAACAGGCCGACATTCATCATCACTTCGATGCGCGCTTCGGCCAGCGTCTTGCCCTGTTCCAGCGTGGCGATGCGGGCGAGGTCCTCCTGCCGCTCGACCATCAGCCGCGCTGCACCCTGCAACACAGCCGCCCGCTCCTGCGGCGTGGAATCGCGCCAACGGTGGAAGCCACGCTGCGCCGCCGCCAGTGCGGCGTCCAAATCCGCCGCATCGGCCAGCGGCAGCTCCGCGATCGCTTCGCCGGTGGCCGGGTTGACGACCTTGTGGGTGCGTCGCCCGCCGCCCGACAGCCGCTGGCCGTCGATCATCATGTACAGGTCGGGGTAGGCCATGGGCTCAGGCGCTCACGGCTTCGCGCGCGGCGCGATCGCGGTCGATATCGCCCTGCCAGCGTTCGGCGACGATTTCCTTGCCCGTCACCGGATGGACCATGTGGAATGGGACCATCTTGTGGGTCGGCCACAACCAGTGATCCTCGATCAGGGCGTCCGGGCCGGTCGGGTCTTCGGGATAGGTGATCTTGGGGAAGGGCACATATTCGGCCGGCGTATTGGCCCAGCCCTGGTCGAAATCGGCATGCCATTGCGGCATGTAATTCAGGATCTGGATGCGCCAGATGCCGTCCACCTTCTTGTAGGTATTTTCGTAGATGCCCCCTTCCCACCATTGGCGCGCGCCGAGCATCGGGTTGGACGGGTCGGTATAATCCTTGTGCCGGCCCGCCTGCATCATGGAGCGGGCGCGGGCATAGGCGGTGACGCCGTCGGCATCGATATCGACGATATCCTGCAATTGCGGATGGTCGAGCAGGAAGCCGTCGATCGGCCCGTTGGTGCCATGGGTGAAGCGCTTCTGGAAGCGTTCGACATAGAGGCGGCGAATGCCCGCCTGGCCGCGCCAGACGCCGCCGAAGAATCGCACTTCGCCATCTTGCGTGAACAGGTCGGCGGTTTCGTTGTAGAGGCATTTATCGATCAGATAGCCGTAGAGATGCTGCAATTTGCGCACGTCCAGCTCATCTTCGCGCCGTTGCAGGCGGGTGCCAAGGTCGGCGACGTTCTGTTCCAGGCGGGCGATACGGTCGGTCTCGGACATGATTGGCTCTCCTATCATTGTATGTAACACTTACAGATTAGACGGCTTTCGCGGCCAGTCGCTCCACTTCCTCGCGATAGGGGCGGATGGCGCGGACCATGCAGAGCGTGGCGATCGGCAGCAGCACGCCCGCGGTCATCACCAGCGACTTCCAGAGCTGGCTGGGATCGCCGACGATATAGTCCTGCACCAGGCCGACGAGGAAACTGCCCATTGCGCCGAAGAAGGTGAACATGAACAGGTAGATCGCCGTCACTTGGCCCCGCATCGCATTGGGCGCGACGCGCTGGATCGCGGCGTTTTGCGGTACGGCACCGGCGATGCCGAACATCGCGCCGATGCTGGCGACGCCCAGCGAGGCGTAGCCATTGGGCATCAGCGGGGCGAGGATGGCGCACACCGTCACACAGCCGAAGAAGATCGCGGCGGCGCGGACATTGGCGTCGGCATGGCGCTTGGCCAGCCATTCGACGAAGATGCCACCCAGCAGCAGGCCAGTGAGCGAGGCGACCAGCGTCATCGACCCCATCACCGCGCCGATCTGCGCCTCGTTCCAGCCATAGGTGCGGATCATGAAGGGCACGCGCCAGAATTGCAGGCCGAACACCTCGATCGCGCTCAGCGCCAGCCCGGCGAACAGCGGGTAATAGACGCGGCGCTTGGCATGGATCGCCTTGGCGGCGTCGAGGCCGGTGAAGGTCAGGATGCGGCGGCCGAGCGATACGTCGATGGGGGGCGTGATCGTGCCGGCGGGGGGCGCCTGGCGAGGCGGTTCCTTGACCGTTAGGAACAGCAGGCCGACGAACAAAGCGGGCAGGCCCAGCCAGATCATCAGCCATTGCCAGCCCAATATGGTCAGGCCCCCATGCTGGGTCGGCGCCCATCCCGCCGCGGTCGCGATCAGCATCCCGCCGATCGCCGGCCCCAGCGTGGTGCCGCCGATAAAGCCGAATTGCAGCAGGGCAAAGGCGCGGGTCAATATGCGCGGCGGGAAGGCGTCGGCCAGCAGTGAGTAGGAAGACGGCGCATGAGCCGATCCCCCTGCAGCCAGGAAAACGCGACTGCCGACGAACTGGCCGAACGTCTGGGCTATGCCGCCCAGCGAGGTGATGACGCCCAGCGCCGCGCACCCGCCCGCCAGCACGAACTTGCGCGGGAAGATGTCGGCCAGGCGCGCCAGCGGGATGCCGACGAACAGATAGCAGATGATGCTGGCGGGACCGGCCAGGAAGCCGAGTTGGGAATCGGACAGGCCGAAATCCGCCTTGATCCGTTCCGCCAGCATCGCGAACACAACCTGTTCGAAGAAGGTGGCGAAGGTCGCCAGGATGATGACGAACAGCGCCCAATAGGCGGCGCCTGTCGAGTAAGGCGGGCGCGCGGAGGCAGCGGCATCAAGCGATGCGGTCGCTTCTGCATCCCATAAACTATCGCTCGCAATCGGCGCGGGTGCCAGGGCCATGAGCCTTCTCCTCTCCACTTCTCCCTTTGTTCACAGGGATGAAATTTCGGCTTGGCGAATTTGTAAGTGAACTATACGAATATGGCGAGAGAAAAATGCACGTTCGTTATAATGATCGTCATAGGAGAATAGGATGCTCGATTTTGCGGGACGCACCGCCTTCGTGACCGGTGGCGCCAATGGCATCGGCCTGGGTCTGGTCCGCGCCTTGCTGGCGCAGGGGTGCAAGGTGGCGATCGCCGATATTCGCGAAGATGCGCTGGCCGCGGCCGTCAAGACGCTCGACAATCAAAGCGTTATGGCTGTCCAACTCGATGTCGCATCGCGTGAAGGTTTTGCGCAAGCGGCGGACGAGGCGGAGGCAGCCTTGGGTCCGGTCAGTCTGGTTTTCAACAATGCGGGCATCAATCTGTTCCAGACGATAGACGAGTCCAGCTACGACGACTGGGATTGGGTGATGGGGGTCAATCTGCATGGCGTCATCAACGGCGTGATGACGTTCGCGCCGCGGATGAAGGCGCTGGGGCAGGGCGGTCATATCGTTAACACCGCATCGATGGCGAGTTTCCTGTGCGGCGGCGCGCCCGGCATCTACAACACCACTAAATTCGCGGTGCGCGGCATGAGCGAGTCCCTGCGCTACAGCCTGTCGCCCCATGGCATCGGTGTGTCCGTGCTCTGCCCTGGCCTGGTGAAGAGCCATATCTACGCCAGCGACGAAGTGCGGCCATCCGTGCTCAGCGGCGGCGCGAAGCCGGTGGACAGCGCGGCGGTAGGGCGGCTGGAGCAATTGCACCAGTTTGGCATGGATCCGGACGTCATCGCCGCCCGCACATTGGAAGCGGTGCAGGAGAACCGCTTCCACATCTTCCCCCATCCCGAATTTCGCGACGAATTGGCGACGGTGTTCGATGAAATACTCGCCGATTTTCGCGACTATCCGCAGGATGCCGGCTTCGAGCAGCGCACCGGCTTTGAAAAGATGCGCCGCGACAATTATGCCAAGGCCCGGCGCGCGGCGCGCGAACGCGCTTAATGCGCGAACAGGTCGCCTTGCCGGGGCGGGGCGGCCGGTCGCCTTGGCGCAGCCGGCGTGCCGATCAGCACGCGGGCGCGGCCCGTGAGCGTATACACCGCCTGCCGCTGCGCCCCGCGATTGAGATGGTCGACGCGATACCCCTGATAATGGCGCTTGAGCAGGCCGGCCTTGACCAGTTCAGACGCGGCCCGGCTGAGATTGGTCTTGCCCGACGCGCGCACGCGATTGCGCACCTCCTCCTGCACCAGCACATCGTCGGCGGTTGCGTCGCCGGTCAGCCTGGCGTCCTTGCGCAGTTCGTCGCGCACCCGCTCCACCAGCGCCATGCGGCGCGGATCGCGATGCCCCATCGGCGTCAGCGCATCGCATAACCAGTCGCGCAGCGCGACCAGCCCTTCGCCCACCCGCACTTCCGGCCCCGCGCTGCCATCCGGTCGCGCCACGTCCGCGATCAGCGTCAGCAGCATGAAGGCGTATCGCGGCCGCGAGCAGCAATGCGACAATTGGTCCAGCAGCAGCGAAAGATCGCTGCCGCCTGGAATGCGGGACAAGGCGGGCGCATGAAACATATCGTGAATCAAGCACAGAGCGAGTCGCTTGGGAATCCGCTTTTTTTCGCGAGTCGCATTTTGTCGCTCGTGACACTTTGCCCTCCGGTAAAGTGTCACGGCGGAAATTTTACCGGAGGACGGGGGCGTCCCGCGCTGGCGTTAGCCGGATTGAGCGCCTTCAGGATGGATCATGTTCGGCGGGCAGGGTCAGGGTCACGCGCAGCCCCGGTCCCGCATCGCTCAAGGTCAGCGTGCCGCCATGGAGATGGGCGACCGCCGCCGCCAGCGACAGGCCAAGGCCAGCGCCGGTGATATGGCGCGACGCATCCAGGCGGGCGAAACGGCGCAGCGCCTCGATCCGCCGTTCCTGCGCGATGCCGGGGCCGTTATCGGTCACGGCGACGCAGATCGATGCGCCGTCCCGCCGGGCCGACAGAAGGATGCGATCGCCGCCATATTTGAGCGCATTGTCGATCAGGTTCGACAAGACCTGGCCGAATATCTCACGATGCGAACGGATATGCAGGCCGGGTGGCGCATCGACGCGGATGACCACGCCCTTGTCCTCGGCCAGCGCGTCATACATATCCTGAAAATCGTCCAGCAACGCGGCGACGTCGACAGCCGAAAAATTGTCGCGGCCGATCCCCGCTTCGGCCCGGCTGATCAGCAGCGCGGCATCCAGCATCCGCAGCAGCGTATCGCCTTCCTCCAGCGCCTTTTCCAGCGCCGCGATCGATTGCTCGTCCCGGCTGTGACGCAGGGCGCTGTCCAGCACGGCACGCAACCGGGTGAGGGGGGATCGCAAGTCATGGGCCAGACCGTCGGTCACCAGCCGCATCTCATCCACCAGCCCGGTGATGCGGTCCAACATCGCGTTGATTTCATCGCCCAGCGCGTCGAACATATCGCCGCTGCCGCTCAGCGGGATACGGCGCTGGATGTCGCCGGTGCCAACCGCCGCAGCGGTATCAATGACCGATCGCAGCCGCCCCCGGATGATCGCGGCCGAAAAGAAGGCGGCACCGGCCGCCAGCGGCATGGCAAGCAGGATTGCACCGATCAGCGCCGCTTCTAGATAACCACCGAAGCGGAGATCGTTTTCCACGACATGGCCGGTCAGCAACCGCGTCCCGTCGGGGAATTGCGTGCTGACGACGCCGATGCTCTGGGGTTCCCGGTCCTGCTGGCCGATGCGCCGCAGGTCGAGTTGCCGCCAGCTTTCCGATGGTCCGATATCGGTGGGCCAGCCCGGAATGTTACCGGCGATCCGCCGCCCGTTGGGTGCGATCAGCAGCATGATCGAACTGCCGTCCGGGTCGGCCGTCATGCGGCTATGCACCGTGGCGCCCGCCGCTTGCAGGCCAGCAGCGGCATAGGTGGCGGCGATATCGTCGCGCAGGTTGACCGCGACCGCGCGGCTGGCTTCGTCCACCGACCGGCTGGTGAATTGATGGACGGCCCAAAGCGCGACCAGCACGCAGGCGATCTGCATGAGGAAGACGAGCGCGGCGAACCGCCAGATGACACTCTGGCGCCAGCGCATCGTCACCCCTGTTCGCTCAACCGATAGCCCGCGCCGCGTACGGTGTGGATCAGCGGCGATTCGCCATCCTCGTCGATCTTGCGCCGCAGCCGGCTGATATGCACGTCGATGACATTGGTGCCGGGATCGAAATGATAATCCCACACGCCCTCCAGCAACATGGTGCGGGTGACGACTTCGCCCTGATGGTGCAACAGATAATCGAGCAGGCGGAATTCGCGCGGTTGCAGGTCGATGATGCGCGCGCCGCGCTTTACTTTGCGGGAAAGGAGATCGACGTCCAGGTCGCCGCAGGTCAGGCGCGTTGCGGGCGCTTGGCCGCCGCCGCGTCGCAGGATGATCCGCAGCCGCGCCAGCAGTTCGGCAAAGGCGAAGGGCTTGGCCAGATAATCGTCCGACCCGCCCGTGAGGCCCTTGATCCGTTCATCGGCGGTCGCCAGCGCCGACAGGATGATGACCGGGGTAGCGATGCTGGCAGCGCGCAGGGCGGCGAGCACCGCCATCCCGTCCATGCCCGGCAGCATCCGGTCCAGAATGATGGCGTCATGCGCGGCTTCGGTCGCCAGGAACAGGCCGTCGCGGCCATTATCCGCGCGGTCGACGGTAAAGCCTTCCTCGATCAGCCCCTTGACGATGTAATCGGCGGTGGTGGCGTCGTCTTCGACCAGCAGCACCTTATAGCTCATGACCGTCCTCATTTCACCGCCCGGATCGACGCTAATGTCGCCTTATAAGCGTGCAATCGCTCAAAGCCATAGAAGGCGTCGCGCCGGCCAACCGATTGCGCGATCGCGTGCAGCAGCGCGGCGCTGACCGCATCGGCGTCGTGATTGAGCGCATGGCCGCCGGGCAGTCGCAGCTGGACGACATTGGGTTGGCGCAGCGCTGGACAGAGGCTGGCCGCTTCCTCCGCGCCATGGATGCACAGCAAGGGTGCCCAGCTGAGCCGCCGGGCGGCGGTGGTTGCATCTTCCTCCGGCTCGTTGAAGGAGAAGATATCGGACGGAGAGGCGCGCCATTGGCGGGTGGCACCCGGTACGATCAAGCCGATGAACGCAATCCGCCGACGCAGCGCGGTCGGCACATAGGGGAGCGAGGGCGCGATGATGTCCGCGCCGAAGGACTGGCCCAGCAGCAGTAGGCGCGCACCGGGATCGACGGCAATGGCGCGGCGCAGGCCCTGCGCGATCATGGCACCGGCTTCTTCAGGCGTGCGGCGCGTCCGAAAGAAGCGCAGGCTGTTTTCAGCAACGACCGGGATGCCCCGGCGGGTCAGCCGATCGGCGATCAGCGGCCCCAACCCTGCATGGAACCCCATGTCGTCCGACAAGTAGAGCGCCACCATCCGCGGCTGGCGCGGGTTAGCGACAGCTTTTGCAGGGCGCAGGTCGAACAGCGCGCGGCTGCCGATATAGCCGACATGCCACAGGGCGAGCAGCAGCGCGCAGGTGAGGCAGGCGAGGGTGGCGGTCGATCGGTTCATGCCGCCTGGCTCCATGCGGTGTCGGTATCGGGCAGGGGATGGCCGGCCGACTGCACCCGACCGCTGCGCTCCAATTTGCCCCATCCGACCCATGGACCCAATATGGCGGTGGCGACGGCGCGGATGACGACGCTGTACATGATTTGCCGATAGATGAAGCGCTGGGCGACCAGCAGAAGCGCCGGGTAGCGTTTCTCGCGCGGCTCCAGCCGGTAGGCGACCGCCCCACAGGCGACGTCGATCGCGGTGAAGGCGATCCAGTAAAGCGCCATGCGCAGAACGTCGCTTTGCGTCTGCGCCCAGCCATGCTGATGGATGCGCAGCGCGGTGTCGAGTGCGCTGACCACCAGCGCCAGGTCGATGATCGGCGATACCAGCGCGAAGCCGATCTGGAACAGCCACGCTTGGGGCAGGCCGACCCAGGCCAGGCCTGCCGGCTTGCGTTCGCGCCAGATGCTGCGATGCTTCCACAGGCATTGCAGCGTGCCATAGGCCCAGCGGAACCGCTGCCTGGACAGGGCGCGAAAACTTTCGGGGGCTTCGGTCCAGGCGACGGCTTGCGTATCATAGGCGATATGCCAGCCGGCCCGCTGCACCGCGATGGTCAGATCCTGATCCTCCGCCAGCGTGTCCAACGGATAACCGCCGACGGCGTCCAGCGCCGATCGCCGCCACGCGCCGACCGCGCCCGGTACGACCGTGATCGCGCCGAACCGGGCGAGTGCGCGCCGCTCCAGATTCTGCGCCGTTACATATTCCACCGCCTGCCAGCGGGTGACCAGGTTGACCCGATTGCCGACCATCGCATTGCCGGCCACCGCGCCAACCGCCGGATCGGCGAACCAGCGGGCGAGGCGGGCGATGGTCTGCGGTTCGAACTGGGTGTCGGCGTCCAGCGCGACGATGATCGGCGCGGTGGCGATCTTCAGCGCGCGATTGAGCGCCGCAGCCTTGCCGCCATTGGCCAGCGTCAGCAGGTGCACGCGCGCCTCACCGGCAAAGGCGTCGGCGACGATGCGGCTGGTCGCGTCCGTCGATCCGTCATCGACCACGATGACCTCCAATCCTACCTTCTGGCTGGAAAGGACGCGGCGTACCGATGTTTCGATCACCTTGGCTTCGTTGAAGGCGGGAATGATGACGGACACGAAGATGTCCGGCTGGATGGCCGGCGACGCGATCCGGTTACGCGGCAACCGGCTGCCCAACGCAAGCCCCGCCAGCATGAGCGCGCGGCCGATGCCGAACAGGATGACGGCGAAGAACAGCCATTTGAGCGTCATCGCGATGCCCGCGAGCAGCAGGAATATGGCGACATCGACCCGCACCGCGGCCAGATCGGCTCCACGGATGGGTGGCATCACCTGCGCGGGCGTCAGGCCGGCCAGCGCCGATACCGACACGAAGCGATAGCCGCGCGCCGACAGCGCCTTGATGATGCGCGGCAGCGCGGCAACCGTCTGCGCCCGGTCGCCGCCGCTATCGTGCAGCAGGATGATCTGGGCCGATCGGTCGGCGCCGCCCTCCTCGACCTGGGCGATGGTGCGCGCGACGATGGCGTCGGCGCCCGGCCGCGTCCAGTCGCCCGGATCGACATGCAGGCCCACATTGAGATAGCCCGCCTTCTGCGCCTCCAGCGCCGGGCCGATCTCGTCCGCCGTGGTCGGCTCCGCATCGCCAAAATAGGGCGCGCGGAACAGGCGCATCGCCCGGCCGGTATAGGCTTCGACCAGCCGCTGCGTGCTGTTGAGCTCCAGTGACACGCCCCGATCCCAGACCTGCGCCAGATTGGGGTGGGTGTAGCTGTGATTGCCGATCTCGCTGCCCTGGGCGACGATCTGCCGCAACAAGCCGGGATGCATCATCGCATTTTCGCCGATGACGAAGAAGGTCGCGGGCACATGCGCCTTGCGCAAGATGGTCAGGATCGGCGGGGTCCAGATCGGATCGGGACCATCGTCGAACGTCAACGCGACGTCGTGCGGCTTATAGCCGATGCGGCGGATGACATAGGGGGTGGGCAGGCTGGCGAAATGCTCGTTGGTGATGAGGCCCGCGGTGCGGCCTGATCCCATGACGATCGTGCGGTGGCCGACGGTCGGCACATCGTCGATCCGCAATATCTCGCCATTGCCCTCCACATCGACCGAGTTGAAGCTGGTGAGCCGACCGATCGCGGCGGGCGGCGTGGCATCGCGTTGTTTGAGCGCGGCCCAGAAGCCGGGATCTTCCGATCCCAGCCGCCACAGCGCTATGCCCCCGGTCCCCGCCAGCCGCGCCGCGCGTATCTGGTTCCAGCCGCTTGCCGCGTCCAGCATCCAGACGTGGTGGACCTGCCCGTCCTGCCGATAGTCGAAGCTGGCATTGCCCGAAGCCGGATCGAAGCGGATCGGCGCGCCACTGTCATGCGCGGAGAGCCACGCATCTTCGATCGACAGCGTATCGGCGCTCTTCGCGCCATCGGTCCAGTCATAGGCATAATTGCCAATCGCCACGATCGCCCTGGCAGCCGGCACGACCTTCAGAGCGGCGTGCAGCCGCTGCACGAACCAGGGCTGGGCGGCGATCGGCCCGGCGGTATCGCCGACATAATGCTGGTCATAGTCCATCAGGAACAGCCGGTCGGCCAGCCGGCCATAACGGGCTAGATTCCAGCTGGCGTCATCCACCGGGACGGTCAGCGTCAGCAGCAGGCGGTGATCGTGCAGGATCGGTGCCGCCTGGCGGAGGAACGCCAGATAATCAGCCTGCGCTCGTGTCGGCAGCGCCTCGAAATCGAAAACGACACCGGCCGCATGCATCGCCCGCAATGCGGGGATTAGAGCGTCGAGGAACGCCGCGCGCGCGCGATGGTCATGCAAAAGCGTCGCCGTGCCCGCGCCGTCCCATGCACCGTCAGCGACATTCTGGACGACCGGCGTGATTTTGGGGCGGCGATGCGCCGCCCGTATGATCGCGGTAAAGGCGGGGTCGGTCGTCATCGTCAACCGGTGGGTCGGTCCGGTCACGGATAGCAGGGCCGGGGCGATCCAGTCGATATGGTCGACATGCTGCCGCAGCGAGGCGCGACTGGCATCGTCCCAAGGCACATAGAAGGCTGCCGTCACGGGGTGGGCGGGTAGGATGGAGCGGGCGTGCGGCAACCACTGGGCGAAACCTATGCGCAGCCTAGCGCTCAGATGGCCCAGTTTTTGGCCGATGCCTTCGGCGCGAGGACGCTCCATGCGCAATGGCATGGCAGTCGGGATAGGGACATCGACGATAGTGAGGGCAAAGGCGAATGCGGCAAGCAGGATGGCGACGAGCATGATGAACAGCGCAGGCAGGATGATGCGCCGCCGTCGCCCGCTGGCATCGTAGAAAATCGGCCTTTCCATCGTTCATCCGTGCTTTGGAGAGGCGGCGCAACAGGGGAGGCGCCGCCTCTCGCTTCACGGTCGGGGCAATGACCGCAGCCGTTGATAGGGCGGGCGAATGATCGGGACGATGAGCGCATCATTACAGTTTCTTCATAACCGGTCATACGGCAGTCCTCGCGACCAAAGCGATCCCGTCGGGAGACGCCCATTGCTGGCCCCTGATGTCGCCACATGACATTTTTTTGAAAAAAAGCCGTTGACCGACTCAGAGGGCGGGCCTAGAGGGCTGTTCACCGGACGGGGCGCTTCCAGCAGGTAGCGCTTTGAATGGTCGCCGACATAGACGGGCAGCAGTCCTCCGAGACGCAAGGATCGGGGCGGCATTGTTGTCCGCACTA
>NZ_JABBFV010000019.1 GCF_012927105.1 Sphingobium psychrophilum
CCACGACAACATCATCGACCTATGCTGCGACGCCTGGAATAGACTGATCGATCAGCCGTGGCGCATCATGACTATCGGACGCCGCAAATGGGCACGTGGGTCGTAATCAATGCAGCTTGGTATAACATCAGCCGATCACCAGCATCCGGCTCCAAGGCAATGGTTGACTAGCTATCCAGGCTACCCGGATGGTAAGGGATCGAATGGACAAGGATATAAGCCAGCACCTTCGCGTGATTCCCGAGAGGCTATGCGGTTTCCCCAGAACCTCGCGCTGGCCGTCGCAGCGGCGGAAGAAACTCACCTCGCTTTAGTCGTCGTTGATGTAGCGCAAGTTGGAAATCCAGTCGTTTTTGCTGATGAGGCGTTCAGGGCCTTGACCGGCCTTGACGATTTTGGGCTCCTGCAAAATCCGTTCGATCTCTTGCTCAAAAAACTATCCGATCCACGCGATTTGACGAGTGTCGAAACGATCATGGATTTCGCAACTATTGGGTCTTGGCAGATCGCGTGTCGACACTCTGACTCAACTTCGTTTCCCGCGATCGTGTTCGGCAGCCCGCTGCGCAACGAGAGTGGCAAGATTTCGCATCGCATCTACGCATTTGTTAAAGTCGGCGGTCAAGTCAGCACCATGCACGACCAGCGTAATGAGTTTTATGCGCTGTACGATCAGGCTCCTGGTTTCATTGCGATGGCAGAAGGGCCCGAACACCGCTTTACGTTTGCAAACGCATCCTACAAAAAAATTCGTCGGTCGCAGCGAGTTGGTTGGCAATACGGTAGCAGAATCCATGCCTGAAATCGCCGATCAGGGTTTCGTCGCCGTACTGGATGAGGTGTACCGTTCTGGGAAGCCCTTTATCGGGCGCGACGTGGCGATGGAAATGCTCGATCGTGCCACCGGCATGACCACCGTTCGCTATTGCGATTTTATCTACCAGGCTGTGCGTAATATCGATGGCGTAATAATCGGCCTTTTTTGCGAGGGCTATGATGTCACCGAGCAACATGGATCGCGACCAAAGCCGAGCGGACGTGCCAGAGGAACAGGCCGCAGACGATGGCGACGACGATGAATTCCTCGATCAGCTTGTGGGTGAGGTTTTCAACCGCGCGGTCGATCAGCTGCGAACGATCGTAAGTGGTGACCAAGTCGACGCCGGGCGGCAGGCTCTTCCTCAGATCTGTGAGCTTGTCCTTGACCGCGGCGATCGTTTCGCGCGCGTTCTTGCCTGAACGCAGGATGACGACTCCACCGGCGACCTCGCCTTCGCCGTTATATTCAGCGATGCCGCGCCGCATCTCAGGGCCAATCTGGATCGTGGCGACATCACCCAGCGTCACCGGCACGCCGCCCGCAGCGGTTCTGAGCGGGATCGAGCGGAAGTCGTCGAGCGACTTCAGATAGCCCGAGGCGCGGACCATATATTCGGCCTCAGCCATCTCCAGTACCGAACCACCCGTCTCCTGGTTGGCCTTTTGAATGGCATCGACCGCCTGGGCGTGAATGACGCCGTAGGCGGCGCTCCTTCCTAAGCCCTTCGCGGTCGCCGGCAACCCGTCTGCGCTGCGCTTGCGGGTGCTCCACTTCGTTGTGCCCTGCGGTGCCTGCGCCCGCCGAGGCGGGCCTTTCCAGTCGCGTTTCGCCGCCCATCCCCGCTTTCCGGGGAGGCTCATGTTTGTGGATCGGCGTGCAAAAAGGCCCCCGTTAGCGGGGTGATCGGCGTCTAAAAGGGCCCCCTCATTTCGATGGTTTAAGTAGCTGGCTGGATTTTCAGGCGGCGAGATCGGGATGTTGGTTTTGGAGACAGTTTTACGGATCCGGCGTGAGTATGCCGGAGGCAAGGCGATCAAGGCGATCGCGCGGGATCTGCATGTGTCGCGGAAGGTCATCCGCAAAGCGGTCCGAGCGCCGGAGGGCGCCTTTGATTATCAGCGCAAGGTTCAGCCGCTGCCCAGGATCGGTCCGTTTCAGGATCGCCTGAACACGCTGCTGGAAGAGAACGAGCTGCGCGGCAGGCGTGACCGGCTGCGGATGACGCGGATCCATGACCTGCTGGTGCGCGAAGGCTTTGAGGGTTCTTACGATGCGGTGCGGTGCGGTGCGGTGCGGCGCTATGCGACGCGCTGGAAGATCGAGCGGCGCAAGGACGCTGGCGATGGCGTCACCGCCTTTATCCCGCTGATGTTCAGGCCGGGCGAGGCCTACCAGTTCGACTGGAGCCATGAAGATGTCGAGATCGCCGGGGCGCCGATGCGGGTGAAGGTCGCGCATATGTGCCTGTGCGCGTCACGTGGGGTCTATGTCCGGGCCTATCCTCGCGAGAGCCAGGAGATGCTGTTCGACGCGCATGCGCGCGGTTTTGCCTTCTTCGACGGCGTGCCAGGGCGCGGCATCTACGATAATATGAAGACGGCAGTGACGAGCGTGTTCATCGGCAAGGAACGTGTCTTCAACCGGCGGTTCCTGATCATGACCGACCATTATATGGTCGAGCCCACGGCCTGCTCGCCTGCGGCGGGATGGGAGAGCCGCAGGCCAACGCCCGCAGGGCGTAACGGTCAGGTCGAGAACCAGGTGCAGACGATCCGGGGTCGCTTCTTCCAGCCCCGGTTGCGGTTCGCCAGTCTCGAAGAGCTCAATGGCTGGCTGGAGGCCGAGTGTCGGCGCTGGGCGGAACGGCAGCCCCATCCTGAACAGGGCGAGCTGACCGTGGCGCAGGTGCTGGAGATCGAACGATCTGCGCTGCAGCCGATGCTAGGGCCGTGAGCCAAAATCTATTCGGGGCTTCAATGAGAGCGAGCATGCCGTGACCGGCACCTGCCTGATCAGCTTCGACCGCAACCGCTACTCGGTACTCTCGACGGTGGCGCGACGCACGGTGCAGGTCCGTGCCTATGCGACACGCATCGTGGTTCGCTGCGGTGATGAGGTGGTTGCCGAACATCCTCGCCACTTCGGGCGCAACCGCACGATCTATGACCCCTGGCATTATCTGCCGGTGCTGGCCCGCAAGCCCGGCGCGCTGCGGAACGGTGCCCCCTTCCAGGACTGGGATCTGCCACCAGCGCTTGCCCGCCTGCGCCGCAAGCTGGGTAATGGCGACTTGCCTGTCCTGAGCGGCTGGCTTGCCAGCCAGTCGAAGGGCCGACCGCCGGTTCGTTCGTGTGCTGTCGGCCGTGCTGACCGATGGCCTGGAGTCCGTCGAAGCCGCTGTGCGTGAGGCACTGGCGACGGGCACGGCGAGCGATGACCTGATCCTCAACATCCTGGCACGACGCCGGGAACCCCCGCGTCCGCTGACGATCATCACCTCCGAGGATAGCGCTTTGCGCCATCCCCCGATCGCACTGTGCCCGTTACGACCAACTGAGGACCTTCGATGCAGCGGCATGACATGATCGAGGCCATGCGGGGTCTGGGCCTCAAGGGCATGGCGGGCGCGTTCGACGATGCCGTCACCACCGGCCTTCAGCGCCAGCGCACCACCATGGAGATACTGACCGACCTCCTGCGAGCGGAGGCGACGCATCGTCATGCCGCGTCGATCCGATACCGGATGGCCGCTGCCAGGCTGCCAGTCGTGAAGGACATCGACGCCTTCCGGTTCGAGGGTACCCCGATCAACGAGGGACTGGTGCGTTCATTGCACAGCGGCGCGTTCCTGCCCGCACGGCGTAATATCGTCCTGGTCGGCGGAACAGGCACTGGAAAGACCCATCTTGCCATCGCCATCACCGCCAATGTCGTCCGTTCCGGTGCCCGAGGCCGCTACTTCAACACGGTCGATCTGGTGACCCGCTTCGAAGAGGAGGCCAGGATCGGCAAGAGTGGCGCTCTCGCCGCCCAGCTATCCCGTCTCGATCTGATCGTACTCGACGAACTGGGCTATCTGCCGTTCGCCCGATCAGGCCGCCAGTTGCTGTTCCACCTGATCAGCAAGCTTTACGAGCAGACCAGCGTCATCATCACCACCAACATGGCGTTCGGGGAATGGCCCACCGTGTTCGGCGATCCCAAGATGACCACCGCGCTCCTCGATCGGGTCACGCATCATTGCGACATTGTCGAGACCGGCAATGACAGCTGGCGCTTCAAAAACCGCAGCTGATCCGCCCTAGCAGCGATCAATTAAAAGATGCTTTGCGCTGCGCGCGCCTCCGGTCGGGCTACGCCCTCCCTACGCCGCGCGCAGCGCAGGGAAGCCCGTCACATCAACGTTCCGCCATCCTGACAGGGGGTCCCGTTTGCGCGCCAATTGACAGTCGATGGACTGAACCGCTATTATATTCCCGCGCGCGCCAGGCAGGCCCATTATGATGACCAGCACAAGAGCGCTCTGCGGGGTGACGATGTTTCGCTCTTCGAAGCGGTACAGGATTGGCTCGTCGAAAACCGGCCGCCACCGCTCGCAATCCTGGGCGGATACGGCGCCGGCAAGAGCAGTTTCGCCAAGCGACTGATGGCGGACCAGGCGAACAAGGCACTGAGCGATCCGACGGCCAGGCGTCCTGTATTGATAAAACTAGGCAACATCACCCGATCCAGCAGCCTCGACAGCCTGCTGGGTTCACTTTTCACATCTGAATATGTCGTACGTGGATACAGCTTTCCTCGGTTCAAGGAACTCAATGCGAAGGGCCGGCTACTGATCATCCTCGATGGGTTCGACGAAATGAAGCATGCGATGACCTGGACCGAGTTTCGAAACGAAATCCAGGAGCTCAATGCTCTCAACGATGGGGAATCGCGCGTCTTACTGCTTGGGCGGCCAACAGCCTTCACATCGGATGACGAGCATCTTGAAGTGCTCAGAGGCAGGCGCCGCATTGCTGGTGGAACAAGGCGCCTGCACGACTGGCCGGAGTTTCGCGAATATGACCTCGAACCATTCACCCGCGCAGAACGGATAAGGTTCGTCGAGCAGCTTCTTCTCTCCATAGAGCTTGATCGATGCGGCGAAGCGCTTAGCGATGCGCAAATCCTGTCGGTTGAAGGACGCGCACAGGAAGTGAATGCGCTCGCCGACCTAGAGGATGAGGTTTTCGGCAAGACGGTTCATGCCAAGATTCTCGTAGATCTTGCTGTAGACCCCGACTTCGATCCCGGTGCCTTCAAAGGAAATGTCACGCGTTGGAGCCTGTACTCGGAATTTTTTGCGATGTTGGCTCGACGGGAAACAAGCAAAGCAGCGCGTAGCCCGATCGAAGGCGAGCACCGCCTCGAGTTCCTTCGTCGGGTCGCCCTTTGGCTTTGGGAAGAGCGTGACGGCATGACGTCGTTTCGAGCGTCAGACATACCGACGCAGACATTCATGGACCTTCCCGACGGCGACGCGGACAATCCTGAAGAGAAGCGCCGGGAATATCTGGCAGGGGCGTTCCTCGAAAGAAAGGCGGCGGACACCTTCTTCTTTCCACATCGCTCCTTCGCCGAATTCCTGATCGCGGAACATCTCGTTCGCCATCGGCCAGCCTCGGGGCAGCACGAACATTACGACAAATTGATCCAGGGTGGCGTGGAGACATTCTTGCAGGACGCGCCTCCAGAAGCACGCGTCGGTGAATGGGGCATGTCGCTCAGCGCCAACTCAGGCATCCTGTCCATCGAGTATCTCATGTTCCTCGGCGCCGCTGCGGGTGGCCTCGACATCTTGGCCGAAGCCATGCCCAAGGAGTCGCCCTGGCAACCACTGGTCGGTGTATTCGCCTTGCCCGTTAACGCGGTCAACGAGCGTCGCGAGATTATTGCGAACACCATCGTGTCAGCACCCCTGGAGACTGTCGCCCTGCTCCTGTGCAGAATATCGCGCTATTGGGCGTTACTGAGCGAGCTCGATATGGCGCCAAAGGAAGATGTGCTCTGCGACTATAGTCAGGTCGTCGCCGCTGCTCTTATCACCAGGGGCATCGGCTTGTCCGGGAAGACAAGCCGATGCCCCGCCACACAGTTTCTGAAACCTCAGCCGAGTTCCTCCACATGGGGCGTGCAGCCATGAACCTTGACGTCAGCGAGGACAGCCGTGCGATTGTCTTCTCGTGGGTCCGGCTCGGGGAGGAAGCCGCTCGGATCGCCGACAGCACACATCTCTCGGTAGTAGGTAGCCCGACCATCGCAGGTGTCAGCGACCTTGGTGATGAGCGAATTGCCTATTTCACCGTGCGCAACATCATGCCGCCTAAGGATTCACAATTCTTCCATCAGATGGTCTTGAAGCGGGGATGGCTGAGCAACATGTCGATCGTAAGCAGACGTTGATTGCTGTCGTGGGTAATAGGCGGCTACCGACCGAGGCTGTGTAGAAACGCTCCCGAGGTGGAAGTCGCGCGGTAGGATCGGGAGGCCGCGGTGGCGGAATGTCGGCCTTCGCATCGGCCTTTCAGGTGCGGATCGCTGCGATGAGTGGCTGAATGCCCATGATCTGGATCATCCGCTTCATATTGTAGGCCAGCACGCACAAACTCATCTCGGTTCTGACGTTTTTGAGCGTCCTGGTCAGGAAGTGGGTGCTGCCCATCCAGGATTTGAGCGTGCCAAAGACATGTTCGATAGTCTGGCGTCGGATCCCCATGGCATTGGGTAACAGGTCCAATCGCTTCTGCATGGCATCGATCACCGCTTCATGCTTCCATCGTTTGACGCGCTTCACATATTCAGTGGTGCAGCGCGGTCGCAAAGCGCAGCTCTGGCAGGCGCTCAGGTTGCGGTAATGGTCGATGTCGCCGTGATGATCCAACCGCGGACGCGCCTTGGTCAGATATTCCCCTGCCGGGCAGGTATAATGGTCATGGTCGGCGTCGTACACGAAGCCGGCCTTGGTAAATAAACCGCGCTGCGCCTAGCCGGACGTGTCGGTTCTGGGCACGCAGGGTAAAATGCCGGTGCCTTCGCATTCCATTACCTGTTCGCCGTTCATATAGTCGCGATCCGCCAGGACGGTGATTTCAGGCGCGCCGATGGCGGCTTGCGCTTGCCGACCCATCGGCGCGAGCTGTGCCCGGTCATTGCCCTCGTTCACCACTTCATGCGCGACAAAGAGGTGGTATTCGGCATCCACTGCTGCCTGCAGGTTGTAGCCGACAATGCCAGTGCCGCGACCACTGCTGTTCATGGACCTGGCATCCGGATCGGTCAGCGACACCTGATGATCGGGCGCAGCCTCGACCTGTGCGGCCATTTCCTTCAAGAAACGCATCTGGCCGCGCAAGCCCGCGATCTTTTCTCGGATCTGATCAACCCGCGCTTGCGGAACGTCGCTGGCCTCACGATCGGCACGATCGAGGGCCGCAAGGTACCGCTCGATACTGGCCTCAACCTGTTCGATCCGCTTGGCCGCTATGTGTTTTGTGTAGTTGCGATCCCGGTTGTTCACGGCTTTGAACTTGCTGCCGTCGATCGCAACGGTTGCCTGTCCGAACAGCCTCAACTGTCGACACAGAGCCACAAACTGGCTGCACACCGCCCGGATCGCTGCACCATTATCCCGTCGAAAGTTGGCTATCATCTTGAAGTCCGGTGCCAATCGACCGGTCAGCCACATCAACTCGACATTGCGCTGCGCTTCACGCTCCAGTCGTCGGCTAGACTGGATCCGGTTCAGATAGCCGTAGCGGTAGATCTTGAGCATCGTCGAAGGATGATAGGCTGGGCGCCCGGTAGGCGCTGGGTTTGCCCCGGCAAAACCAACTGCCACCAGATCCAACTCGTCGATAAACGCCTCAACGACCCGAACCGGGTTATCTTCAGCTACATAATCATCGAGCGATGCCGGCAATAAAAAATCCTGTCGGCGGTCTTGTTCTTCCACGAAACGGCCCATCGGTAAGACTCCCGAGATCCCGGAAAACTCTACCACAAAACGGCGTTTTTACACAGCCTCGACCACACCCGGTCATTCGTCGGCAGGGTCGGCAACGTCTGCAATTGATAGGAGCCGTCGTTCCAGATTGCTAAGACCTCGCGAACCCTATTGAAATAATCACACCACAGAACATCTCGACGCAGCAAAAATCGCGGTGATGCAACCGGCCTGTTCAATTACCTGGGCTTTGGCACCGAAGCGCCAGCGGCAATGGGATTTGGCTCAGTAGGGACCTACGAGCTACACAGTCCGCAGCTCGGCTCAAAGACCTGCTGAAATATTAGAACCGGGCTTTGGCTCACATCAATCATTCGATTTAATCGAACGATGGGCCAAGTTTTATCAGACTGCGCAGCAAAACTCGATACCGCTAGACCCTCAATCACACCGGAACGAGCCGAGTGTACGAAATTCGATTGGAGACCGACATGACCATCAAAGCGACCCCGACCCCCGGCAAATCCCTGATCACGCCGACCGATCACACCCTCGTGATGATCGACTTCCAGTCGCAGATGGCCTTCGCCACCAAGTCGATTTCCACCGAGCTTCTGCGCAACAACGCAGCTCTGGTCGCCAACGCAGCCGCCGGCTTCAAGGTCTCCACCATCCTGACCACGGTCGCCGTCGACAGCTTCTCCGGCCCGATGTTCAGCGAGATCACCGACGCCTTTCCCGATCAGGCGCTGCTCGACCGCACATCGATGAATACTTGGGAAGACGCTGCCGTCATCGACGAGGTCAACCGCATCGGCAAGGAGCGCATCATTTTCGCGGGGCTGTGGACCTCGGTCTGCATCGTCGGCCCCGTCGCCTCGGCCATCGATCAGGGTTTCGACGTCTATTTCATCTCAGACGCCTGCGGCGACATCTCCGAAGAAGCCCATGAGCGCGCCGTCGAGCGGATGATCCAGCTGGGCGCCAAGCCGATGACCTCGCTCCAGTACCTCCTCGAGCTGCAGCGCGACTGGGCAAGGACTGAAACCTACGACATGACCACCGGCTTCGCGAAGAAGTGGGGTGGCGCCTATGGCCTGGGCATCACTTACGCCAAGACGATGTTCAACGCCTCCGAGGCGCATTGATCCAGCCCGGCGGCCGGGCATCCCCCCCCCCGGCCGCTTCTCCCCATCGTGCCAAGGATTTTCCCATGAGCAACTTCATCACCACCACGGACGGCGTCGACATCTTCTACAAGGATTGGGGCAACAAGGACGCCCAGCCCATCATGTTTCACCACGGGTGGCCGCTGTCGTCTGACGACTGGGATGCGCAGATGCTGTTCTTCCTGTCGAAGGGCTATCGCGTCGTCGCCCATGACCGTCGCGGCCACGGCCGCTCCGCCCAGGTCGATTTCGGCCACGACATGGATCATTATGCCGCCGACGCCGCTGCGCTCGTCGCGCATCTCGACCTCAAGAACGCCATTCATATCGGTCACTCCACCGGCGGCGGCGAAGTGGCGCGCTATGTCGCCCAATATGGCCAACCTCAGGGCCGCGTCGCCAAGGCGGTGCTCGTCAGCTCGGTGCCGCCCCTGATGGCGCAGACCGATACCAATCCCGACGGCCTGCCGATGGAGGTGTTCGACGGTATCCGGGCGGCACTGGCAGCGAACCGTGCGCAGATGTACCGCGATTTCCCCACCGGGCCATTTTACGGATTCAACCGCCCCGGCGCTACCGGCCTAGCCGGCGTGATCGACAATTGGTGGCGCCAGGGCATGATGGGCAGCGCGCTTGCCCATTATGAGGGGATCAAGGCCTTTTCGGAAACAGACCAGACCGAGGACCTCAAGGCGATCACGGTGCCCACGCTGGTCCTGCAGGGCGATGACGATCAGGTCGTGCCTTACAAGAATGCCGCAGTAATACAGGCCCAGCTGTTGCAGAACGCGACCTCAAAAATCTACGAGGGCTATTCGCACGGTATGCTGACCGTAAACGCCGACGTGCTGAACGCCGACATTCTCGCCTTCATCCAGGCTTAACCCCAGACAGCGCCGGAGAACGGACATGAAAGCCTACATCCTCTCCCTCGGCGCCGGCCTCATCGTCGGCATCGTCTACAGCCTGATGGGCGTCCGTTCTCCTGCGCCGCCAGTTATAGCCCTCGTCGGATTGGCCGGCATTCTGCTTGGAGAACAATTGATCCCGGTCGTCAAGCGGGTCGCCAGTCTGCCAGAACTGGCCCGGTTCGTCCGCCAGGACTGCGCCCATCATGTGCTGGGCGAGTTGCCGACCCATGGAAAGCGCGACGCATGATGACCCGCCGCCAGCTGCTCGCCAGCGCCGCCGCCACAACCGCCCTGACTGCACCTATGGAAAGTTTCGCCATGACCCAGACCGATCTCATCCTCACCAACGCCAAGGTCACGACGCTGGACCGGGAAAATCCGCAGGCACAGGCAGTGGCGATCCGTAGCGGCAAGTTCCTGGCCGTCGGCACAGAGCAGGAGGTGCGGGCCGCCGCCGCGCCCAACGCCCGTGTCGTGGATGCTGGCGGCCGCCGCCTGATCCCCGGCCTGATCGACAGCCACATCCATGTCATTCGCGGCGGCCTCAACTATAATATGGAATTGCGCTGGGAAGGCGTGCCGAGCCTCACCGAAGCGATGGCGATGCTCAAGCGGCAGGCCGAAAACACCCCGCCGCCCCAATGGGTGCGCGTCGTCGGCGGCTTCACCGAGCATCAGTTCGCCGAGAAGCGCCTGCCCACCATCGCCGAGATCAACGCCGCCGCCCCCGACACGCCCGTCTTCATCCTCCACCTTTACGACCGCGCCCTACTCAACGCAGCAGCACTACGGGCTGTGGGTTATACGAAGGACACGCCGAACCCGCCGGGCGGCGAGATTGTCCGCGACGCGCAGGGCAATCCCACGGGCCTACTGCTGGCCCAACCGAACGCAACGATCCTCTATGCTACGCTCGCCAAGGGACCGAAGCTGCCGCAGGACTATCAACTCAACAGCACGAAGCATTTCATGCGAGAACTCAATAGTCTGGGCGTTACCAGCGTGATCGACGCGGGCGGAGGCTCGCAAAACTATCCTGACGATTATGCGGTCATCGACAAGCTGCACAAGGATGGCGAGCTGACGCTGCGCATCGCTTACAACCTCTTCACCCAGAAACCGAAGGAAGAGCTAAAGGATTTCGCCAGCTGGTCGACACAGATCAAGCCGGGCGACGGCGACGACAGCTATCGTCACAATGGTGCGGGTGAGATGCTGGTCTATTCGGCCGCCGACTTTGAGGATTTCCGTATCGCTCGTCCCGACATGCCGGCAGAGATGGAGGGTGATCTCGAACCCGTCATCCGTTTGCTTGCCGAGCGCCGCTGGCCCTGGCGCCTGCACGCGACCTATGATCAGACGATCAGCCGCGCGCTCGACGTGTTCGAGAAGGTGAATAAGGATATTCCGCTTAAGGGCCTCAACTGGTTCTTCGACCACGCCGAGACGATCAGCGATCGCAATATCGACCGGATCGCGGCCTTGGGCGGCGGCATCGCGGTGCAGCACCGCATGGCTTTCCAGGGCGAGTATTTCGTCGAGCGCTATGGCGCGAAGGCCGCCGAAGCTACCCCGCCGATCAAGCGCATGATGGATGCGGGCATCCCCGTCGGCGCCGGCACCGATGCGACCCGCGTCGCCAGCTACAATCCTTGGGTATCGCTAAGCTGGCTGGTCACTTCCAAGACTGTGGGCGGCCTAACGCTCTATCCGGTGCGTAACCGTCTCGATCGCGAGACCGCGCTGCGGTTGTGGACGGAGAAGAACACATGGTTCTCGAATGAGGTCGGTAAGAAGGGGCAGATCAAGGCCGGGCAACTGGCGGACATAGCGCTTCTATCCGACGATTATTTCAGCGTGGCCGAAAGCGAGATTGCCCATCTTCGCTCTGTGCTGACCATATTGGGCGGCAAGATCGTCTATGGCGAGGGCGGTTTTGGTCCGCTCGCACCGCAAGCGCCGAAGGCGATGCCCGACTGGTCGCCTGTCGCGACGTTCGGCGGTCATTGGCGCCGGGACGAAACGGCCAAGAAGATGGCATCGGCCTGCGGCTGCGCCTCCTCCTGCAATGTCCATGGCCATGACCATGCGGCGGCGCTCGGCGCGAGCGTACCTGCTGCCGATGTCCAGAGTTTCTGGGGCGTCATGGGCTGCGGCTGCTGGGCTGTTTGATCCTAAGAGTGCGCCCTCCTAGCTAGAGGGGTGCTCTTCTTACGTTCGATAAACTGGAACGCACTCTCTGATTTTATGCGGATCGTTTGGATGGTCCCCGTCGCGTAGCACGGGCTTGCAACCTCATCGGAAGCCCAACGCCATTCAACCGGAGAAAAAAATGAACCGCATCGCCCTCCTGATGGCGACCGCCCTGGTCGCCATCAGTCCTGTCGCCGCGCCTGCGCAATCGAGCGCGCCAACGCAAAGTTCGGCCGACGACTTTTCCGTCGGCCCGCAATATGACACCACCCATGTCTATGTCGCGCCGGAAGATTTCGATCGCTTCGTTGCGAGTTTCAGCGCCACCTTCGGCGGCATGGCAAGCAAGCAGGGCGTTTTCCAAGTTACGCCGACGGACAGCAAAACGAAGTCGCAACTCGCGCTGACCCCCGCCGGCACCGTTTCCGTCTTCGGTTTCCTCACACCGATTCCCGTCCCGTTCGGTGCCGAACGCACCGGCTATCTCGTGACCGACCTCGACGCAGCGGTCGCTTCCGCGATGCGGCACGGCGCGACGCGGCTCATCACCAGCTTTCCCGATCCCATCGGCCGCGACGTGGTGGTGCAATGGGCCGGCGGTGTAAACATGCAGCTCTATTGGCACACCGCGAAGCCCAACTATCCTGCGCTCGTTACCGTACCGGAGAACCGCATTTACCTGACCGCCGATGCCGCCGACCAGTTCGTGAAGCAGTGGCGCGGCTTTGCCCATGCGACGGTCACCTCCGACGACAAGGCCGCACCGGGCGGAGAAATCGGTCAGTCGGGCAAGACCTATCGCCGCATTCGGATGACGTCGGGCTATGGTAAGATGAGCGTCATCGTGTCCGACGGTCAGCTTCCCTGGCCCTATGGTCGCGACATGACCGGATATGAGGTGGGCGATCTGCCCGCGACCCTCGCAAAGGCGACGGCAGCAGGTGTCGAGACGCTCGTCCCTGCCCATGTCGAGGGTGATCGCCAGACCGCGATCGTCCGCTTCCCCGGCGGCTACATCGCCGAAATTCACGCGCCGGTGAAGCCATGACCGGCGCGGATGAACCCCGATTCGTCGATGCGATCCTTAACTGGCGCCTCACATGGTTCCTGGCGCGTCTCGCGCTGGTCAGCGCCTATTTGCTGGGTGGCATCGTCAAGGCGACTGACTGGCCAGCGGCGGTCGCCGAACAGGCGCATTTCGGCATGAGCCCACCTGCCTTCTGGGCGGTATTGACTATCGGCGTAGAGCTGGTCGGGCCGATCCTGATCCTGACCGGCCGCTTCGTCTGGCTGGGCGCTGGGATGCTGGGCGTCTTCACGCTGCTGGCCGCCTTCACCGCCAATGCCTTCTGGACGATGCCAGCGGGGCAGGAACGCTTCATGGCGACAAATGCTTTCTTCGAGCATGTCGGGCTGATCGGCGGCTTCATACTGGTGGCGCTCATGTCCGCGCGGGAACGGCGACGTGCTTAGGATTCTCCTCGCCGCCGGGCTGCTGGCGGGGGCTGTCCCGGCCCCTGCCAGCGCCCAGCAGCGCGAGGCCTGGCAGGCCCCCACACTCAGCATCACGCGCTATGACGAGGACTGGTCCGATCTCGCCGATGCAGAGAAACGCGCGCATCATTGGACTGGTCCGCTCAAGCATATCCCGCTCGGCGACGATAGCTGGGTCACGACCGGCATCGAACTGCGCGCCCGCAGCGAGAATTATCAGAACAATCTCTGGGGCGGGGCGGACGCACCGGACGACAGCTATCTGTGGCTGCGCGCGCTCCCCTATGCCGATCTGCATGTTGGCAAGGTTCGGGCTTTCGTGCAGCCGATCCTGGCCTACGCGATCGGCGTATCGCCGTCCGCCAGCCCGATAGATCAGACGCGGGCCGATCTGCTTCAGGGGTTCGGCGAAGTCGATCTAGGCCCGGTCACCTTGCGCGCCGGTCGCCAGATGCTGTCGCTCGGCACGGAACGGCTGGTCGGCACTCGTTATGGCCCCAATGTTCCGCTCGCTTTCGATGGTGCGCGGGCGGACGTCACGATTGGTCGGGCCAAAATCAGTTTGCTGAACATGCGGCCCGTCCAGCCGGGCCCCGGCAGTTTCGACGACGCGACCTCCGACGCTAAGGCGCTGTGGGGTGCCTATACGACGCTGCCGGAGCTGGACATTTACTATCTGGGCTACCGCAACCGGCTTGCGCATTTTGGCGGACAGGCCGGGCGCGAAGTGCGGCATAGTATCGGCCTGCGCTCCCACGGGGCGCGTGGCGACTGGCACTGGAATGTCGAGGGGGCGGCACAATTCGGCCATTTCGAAGGACAGAGGATTTCGGCATGGACGCTGGGCACGGAGGTCGGCCACAGCTTTCCCACGCTACCCTTCGCGCCGGACGCTACCCTGCGGGTCAATGTCGTCAGTGGCGATAGCAAAGCGGGCGACGGCAAACTCGGCACGTTCAATGCGCTCTTCCCCAAGGGCAAATATTTCGGCGAGCTGTCTCCTGTCGGTCCGACCAACATTGTCAGCGTCAATCCGCGCGTCAGTGGTACTTTTGGTGGGGGCGTTTCGTTCAGCCTCGCCGCCATGGCTTATTGGCGGTACAGCATTGCGGACGGCGTCTACGACATTCCCGGCAATCTGATCCGCGAAGCAAATGGTAGCAAAGCACGCTTCATCGGAAAGGAGGCCGAAGCGACAATCGCCTGCCAGGCGACGCCCGAATGGGAGTTGTCGGCGTCGCTGTCCGCTTTTGCGCCAGGCGCGTTCATCAAGGAAACCGGTCCGGCAAAAACGATCACGATGCTAGGCCTGGAAAGCAACTTCCGCTTCTGATCCCATCGTTCCAATTTATCGAACGACAAGGCCGATCTTATTCGGCTGCTCCCATGTCGAGGCTGCGGCTAGGCCATATGGCATAGACATTCACGGAGACCGTTATGACCGCCGACAAGCCTGCTACATCGCCGCTCCCCTGGCTCCTCCTGCTCCTCTCCGTCACGACCGGGCTGGTCGATGCCATATCGGTACTCGGCCTTGGCAAAGTGTTCACGGCGAACATGACCGGCAACGTCGTCTTCCTGGGGTTCGCCGCCAGCGGCGCACCGGGGTTCAAGATCGCGCCTTATGTCTTCGCCATCGCGTCATTCATGGTCGGCGCGCTGATCGCCGGGCGCGTTGGCAAGCGCCATGCAGGCTCGCCCCTTCGCCGCTGGCTGCTCATCGCGGCTTCGGTCGAAGCCAGTCTCCTCTGGATCGCAGCTGGTGTCGCCGTCGGGTTCGACGTGGCCACGCAGACGCCCGGTACGAGCGTCTATATCATCATCACGCTGACCGGCCTCGCCATGGGCTTCCGCAACGCGACCATCCGCCAGCTCAAAGTGCCGGACCTCACCACGACGGTCCTTACGCTCACGATCACTGGCCTCGCGGCCGATTCCAGCGCCGCTGGCGGTTCCAACCCCAACTGGGCACGCCGTATCGGTAGCGTGACCGCCATCTTCCTGGGTGCGGCCATCGGCGCCTATCTCGTCACCCATGGTGGGCTGGTCGCTCCGCTCATCCTCGCCGGCGGGCTGATCTTCGCCGGCACGCTCGCCTGCACGCTGCACCCAGCCGCTGGTAAGCCCCTCTAATCCTCCAGTTCGCGCTCGATCCGGCGGTCAGGCGCGAGCCAGAACGCCAGCACCGCAACATAAAGAATGATCGCCACCGGCCGGGCGAAAAAGGCGGCGGGCACGGCAACTGCGTAAAGGGCAAGACTGATCTTGCCTTTCCAATCACGACCGATGGCCCTCCCTATCGCCGACTGACGGCCATTGCAGGCGATGATCGACCGCTCGGTGAGTTCATAGCCGATCGCTGCCATCCCCAGCACGACGCCATAGGACGCTGTCGCCATGGCCGAGAAGCCGCTGGCATCGAGCCACCGGATAACGAAGGGTACGAGCGAGAGCCAGAACAGCAGGAAGAGGTTTGCCCACAGCACGCGACCGTCAATCCGCTGGGTCGCCTGCATCAGGTGATGATGATTGTTCCAATAGAGCCCGACGTTGATGAAGGACAGAATATAGGCTAGCAGGATCGGCATGCTGTCCGACAGCGCTTCAAGCGTCCCGTCCTGTGGCACCTTCAACTCGAGCACCATGATCGTGATGATGATCGCGACTACGCCATCGGTGAACGCCTCGAGTCGGCCCGACCGCATGCCGCGCTTCGGCCTGCCTTCGGCCTGATTAGACATCGCCCATGCCCTCCAGTTCCTTGTCGTTGGCACCCAAAGCGACAAACTGATCGAGCAGCCAGGAGGCGGCAGGTCCAGGTGGAGCGTCCCGGCGCCAGACACCTGCAAAGCGGTAGGTTCCGCCGATGTGATCCGGCATCACGAGACGGACCAAGGTGCCATCAACAAGGTCGGGCTCGATCATCGGCAGCGGCATGTTGCCCCATCCAATCCCTTCGCGCAGCAGCGCGTGCTTCGCCCCCAGGTCTGCCAGCCGCCACGTCTTGGGGCTCATGACTGAGTAATCCTGCCCCTCGGTAAAGCGCGAGCGATCCGTCAGCACCAACTGGGTATGCTCGCGCCCGGCGCCAGGTGGAATGCGTTCCAAGCGGCCGAGCGGATGATCCGGCGCTGCCACCGGCACCATCAATACCGAACCGGCGGCAATGCACTCGACGCCCTCCACGCCGGCCGCCAGCGGCCCGGAAATGCCGATAGCCGCGCCCCGGTCCAGCACCATGGCGGTGATCGCGCCGAGCGCTTCGACATGGAGGCGCAACTGGACCGTTGGAAACTCGGTCGCGAAATTGCGCAGGACTTTCCCTAGCCGCTCGGACGGCAGCATGACATCGACGGCGAGGTCCACTTCCGCCTCCAGCCCGTCGAGTAGACCCTTCACCTTCGCGCGCAGTCCGTCGAAACCATGCGATATGCTGCGCGCCTCCGCGAGCAAGGCGCGTCCCTCGACTGTCAGCTGGGGTTTTCGCGTGCCCTCCCGGTCGAATAGCATCAGCCCGAGCTGTGCTTCCAGATTGGCGATACCATAGCTGATCACCGACACGGCGCGATTGAGCTTCCGCGCGGCAGCCGCGAAGCTGCCCAGATCGACGATGGTGAGGAAGATACGAAGCTGGTCAAAGGTCGGGGTACCGGGTGAATTCATTGTTCTACTTTCTCGAACGAATACAACGGATTTATGTATCTGCTTCGAAGTTATCGCAAGACGTAAAAGACATCCAACGACAGCCCGACGCTGTTCGAAAGGAGACATCACATGATCGAAGTTCGCCCATTCGCAGACCTTGGCGGTGCCAACCACGGCTGGCTCGACGCCAAGCATCACTTTTCGTTCGGCGGCTATCACGATCCGGCGCGTATGAGCTGGGGCAACCTGCGTGTCTGGAATGACGACACAATCGCGCCCAAGACTGGCTTCCCGCCGCACCCGCACCGCGACATGGAGATCATCACCTATGTCCGCGAAGGGGCCATCACGCACGAGGACAGCCTAGGCAATAAGGGCCGGACCGAGGCCGGTGACGTCCAGGTCATGAGTGCTGGATCCGGCGTGCGTCACTCCGAATATAATCTGGAGGATGTAACGACCAAGATCTTCCAAATCTGGATAGTGCCTACGAAGAACGGCGATGCTCCAAGCTGGGGTGCCCGTCCCTTTCCCAAAGGCGATCGGACTGGCCATTTCGTCACGCTGGCATCCGGCTACGAGAAGGACAATGACGCGCTACCAATCCGCACGGATGCCCGGATTGTCGCAGCAACGCTGAGAGCCGGCGAAAGCGCCGAATATCCGATCGGCAAGGACCGCAAAGCGTATCTCGTCCCCGCCACAGGCGCGATCAGGATCGATGACGTCCAGGTCAACGCCCGTGACGGCGCCGCAATCACGGATGTCGATGTCATTCGTGTAACCGCAGTCGAGGACAGCGAGATTGTCATGGTCGACGCTGCCTGAAAAAGGTTCTGGGAGGGCTGATTGCTCTCCCAGTTTCCCCGGCTTCAGACCAAATGATCGACATGTAAGCGCCAAAGGGTCCGTGATGGTGATTGCGCTCGCGGCCTGGGATTGCATATTGTTCACCACAGCAAGCCCTCCAATGCGCTTCGCGTTCGAAGGTCGCCTTACAGCCGAAGCGGTCGTTTGAGGCATTAGGTTAAATGACAGCTAATTCCCAAAGGCTTGGTCAACCCGGCTGGGAAAGACATAGTCATCGACCGTGCCGCCCCGCCGATCGAGCCAGGCCAGCAGGCTAGCCAGAGCATCGGGGAGCAGTTCGAACTGAACGGGGCGACCTGTTTTCTGCTGCATGACGATCGCATGCGTTCGGATGTGCGCCCGCTGACGATGTCGCCGATCTTGATCTACACCAAGTCGCAGCCCCGAAGCTCCTGTCGACCACGACAAGACATTCGATCTGTAGCAAATGGCGACCGCTTTTTTGGAAAGCGGTCGTTCGTCGAACGCAAAAGCGGCCCCATCAAGAAAGTGGCCGTTTTGCACGACCTGACATTTCTGCCCAAGCCGCAACTATCAACACAGTGAAGCCTGCCCAAGGCAATATTCCAGCCCCAACACGGTCGAGCAGGACGCCGCCGGCCAAAGCGCCGCCGGCAATTGCGGCGTTCCAGACGGTGACGATCATGGCTTGCGCGACATCGGCGGAAGGCCCCGCAGCACGGGCAGATGCGGTCTGGAAGAGGGTTGCCGCGCCGCCGAATGCCAGTCCCCAAACCATGGCCGAACCGTAGATGAGGATCGGCATACCCCCGGCCCAGGCTAGCGTCACGGATGATAGCAGAAACAGTGCGATGCTGGCGATGGTCAAGGGGCGGAGCCAGCGATCGATCAAGACACCTGTCACGAGAATACCCGCCACTGCTGCCCCCCCGAATGCCAGCAGCACGCGGTCGGCTTGGCCGACGAGACGAAGCTGGTCCAGCAGCGGCGCGACATAGGTGTAGAGGATATTGTGCGCGAGCACGAAGCTGAACGTGACCATCAGCACCGGTCGCACGCCGGGGATCTTGAAGACCTGCGCCAGCGACGGACGATCGGCGCGCGTCTCACCGTCAAAGTCCGGTACAACCGCTAGAATCCATATAGCCAGCATCAAGGCCACCGCGCTGAGCAACCCGAACGCCAACTGCCATCCCATCAGCATGCCTAAAAACGTACCTGCTGGAATACCGACGGATAGCGCCAGTGGCGTGCCCGACATAGCGATTGCCATAGCGCGCCCCGACAAGGCGGGCGGGGCTATGCGGGTCGCATAGCCCGCCAGCAATGCCCATAGCAGGCCAGCCGACACACCACCGATGAAGCGCCCGACAAGCGCGATGATGAAGCTTGTCGTCACGGCGGTGACCAGATTAGCGATGGCGAAGCCGATGATCGCGAAGAGCAATAACGGCCGCCTGCGCCAACTTCGCGTTGCCGCCGTCAACGGGATGGCGGCGGCCAGCGAACCGAGCGCATAGACGGTGATCCATTGTCCAGCCGAACCCTCGCTGACTCCCAACGTCGCACCGATCTGCGGAAGGAGGCCGGCAGGCAATGCCTCGGTCAGGATCGTCACGAAGCCGGCAAGCGCCAGGGCGCATAGTCCCGCGACAGGAAGCCGGTCGGTCCCGGCGGTCACGATGCGGATTTCGGCAGCACGAGATCGCCCACCGTGTAGGTGTGGAATTCGCTCGACGACACTTCGTCGAGCAGTGCGAACATCTCACGGAAAATCGGGTCGGCGAAGAACGTATCGACATCGCCGGCGTCGGCGATCGCCTCGATATTCACCACGGTCAGCCCATCAGTACTTCTGGCAAGATTGCTCCACTGAAAACCTGGCTGACGCTCTGCGACGTAGTGCACGACGTTTTGGATGAGACGGAAGGCCTCATCCTGCTTGCCCGGATGAACATGAATCACATTGACGATGAAGGTGGTGGGATTCGGATGAATGGCGAAGGTTGGGGTCATGAAGGCTTCCTCGAAATGGACCCATTCGAGATAGCCATTGGCAGATTTGATAACATTGCTCTGGTGTTCCGATGACTACGGAATATTATTCTGGTATCATGTCGATATGGACAGGCTCGCTGCGTTCGAAGCATTTATGCAATCCGCCGAAACCGGCAGCTTCGTGGCTGCCGGGCGCCAACTTGGTCTGTCGGCCTCGGCTGTCGGCAAGGCGGTGACCCGACTGGAGCAGCGCCTCGATGTGCGCCTGTTCCATCGCAACAAGCGAAACATGGCCCTGACCGAAGAAGGACGCATGTTTCTCGAACGCTGCCGGAGCATCTTCGAGGAAGTCGATGCCGCGGAGGCCGAACTGGCACACGCAAATTTGACGCCACGCGGGCGGCTTCGGGTAAGTCTTCCGCTGGTCGGCATGCTGCTCATGCCGGTGCTCACGGACTTCATGCGGGCGTGGCCGGAGGTGCAGATAGACCTCGATTTCTCCGATCGGCTCGTAGATGTGGTGGAAGAGGGTTTTGATGCTGTCATCCGGACCGGGCAGCCCTCGGATAGCCGATTGATGAGCCGCAACATCGGGCGCTTCCGGTTGAAGATCGTCGCTTCGCCGACCTATCTGGAACGGCATGGCGTACCTGTCGCGATCGATGACCTGATGCATCATCATTGCCTGCACCAGCGCTCACCCTCCACCGGCAAGATCCGCCATTGGCCGCTAGTGCGTCCGGAGCAGGGGAAGAAGATAGTCTTGCCGGAACGAATGAGCGCGACCGCCGTCGATCCGCTTGTTCACCTTGCCGTGGAGGGCATGGGCATCGCCTGCCTGCCTGCCGCCCTTCGCGATCCGCCAGGAGACCGCCGATGGGTCTCTCGTATCGATCATGGAAGACCTTGTTACAGAGCAGGACCAGTTTAACGTGCTCTGGGCGGCTAGTCGCCAGATGACGCCAAGGCTGAGAGCCTTCGTCGACTTCATGGCCGAACATCTCAACCCGCAGTGACGACAACTGCCTTACTGCCTGAAATCGGTGATGCCGTCCTCGGCCTCAGTCTTGCGTCTTAGTTCAATACCGCCATTCACGGATGTCTGCTTCTGCCGACCACGGCCATTCAATCCGGTGACGTTGAGCGACCGCAAAGTCCCACGACGCGGCGTTCGCTTCCGGTAGCAGTCGACCCTTATCGGACGCTAAGCCTGAAATTTTTGTTCCTCAGTTGCGGTCGGTCCGGTTTTTTCTGCGTTTCCCTTCAAGAGACGCCATGGTTTGGGGAAGGAGACGGGATATCTGATTGGAACGGACAGCGCGGGCGTGGCCGATATCGTGACTTCGACATTATGGACTACTATGGCGGATCGCTTTTCCGTCATCGCCATCACCTTGGACGAGACAGCGCCCCACGTCGCATCTATGTCGCGGCGGTTGCACAATAAGCCCGCCTTGGCGCAACTGAACAAGGCGTCAATCAGGGAATAGGGCGATGCCTATTGTGGCGGTGAGATCGAGAAATCCCTGCGCAGGGTTGCTGTGGAACAAAGGTAGCGAATAAATGCGGGCAGGCACCGCTTTCACAGGCAGGGCCAAGAAGGGCGGTGCTTTCAAGCTCACCCCTTGAATGGAAATCGCATTCGATCCATCTGACCGTCGCACAGCCTGCCATATGAGAGAGCAAAGACCATGACGACCGACATCGTGAGCGCCCCTGAAACGCATGCCTTCGAGGCGGACGTTTCAAAGTTGCTGCACATGATGGTGCACTCGGTCTATTCCGACAAAGACGTATTCCTGCGCGAGTTGATCTCCAACGCGGCCGACGCGTGCGAGAAACTGCGCTATGAGGCAATTTCCAATCCGGCCCTGTTCGGCGACGATCCCCAGCCGCGCATCACGCTGGCGCTCGACAAGGAAGCCGGGACAATCGTCGTCGAGGACAATGGTATCGGCATGAGCGCAGCCGACATGGGGGAGACGCTGGGCACGATCGCGCGGTCGGGGACCAAGGCCTTCATGGACAAGCTGACCGCTGACAAGAATGGTGAAGACCAGCAGTTGATCGGACAGTTCGGGGTCGGCTTCTATTCCGCTTTCATGGTGGCGGGGAACGTCGATGTCGTGTCGCGGCGTGCGGGAACTGATGAGGCCGCCAGCTGGTCGTCGGACGGCCTCGGAACATACACGATTGCGCCAGTCGACAAGGCGGAGGCGCCAGCGCGCGGCACGCGGGTGACCCTGCATCTGCTGGATGATGCAAAGACCTATGCCGAGCGTTACACGGTCGAGCGGATCGTGAAGGCGCAGTCGGGCCATGTCCCTGTGCCCATCTTCATCAAGGAGTTGGGCAGCGAAGAGGAAGAGCGCCAGGTCGCTGATGGGGCGGCACTGTGGACAAAAGCGAAGTCCGATATCAGCGAAGAGGATTATGCCGACTTCTACCGCAGCGTCGCGGGCCAATTCGACAAGCCCGCACTGACGCTCCACTATCGCGCGGAGGGGCGGCACGAATATTCGGTGCTGACTTTCATTCCCGAAACTAAGCCATTCGACCTGTTCGATCCCGACCGCAAGGGTCGGATCAAGCTCTATGTGCGCCGCGTCTTCATCACCGACGAGGCGGAAATCCTGCCTCGCTACCTGCGCTTTGTGCGGGGTCTTGTGGACTCCGCCGACCTGCCGCTCAACATGTCGCGCGAAATGATCCAGGACAGCCCCGTCTTGTCCGCGATTCAGAAGGGCGTGAGCAACCGCATCCTGTCGGAACTGGACAAGATCGCAACCAGCGACCCCGACCGCTATGGCGCGATCTGGGAGAATTTCGGGGCGGTGCTCAAGGAAGGCCTCTATGAGGATTTCGAGCGGCGCGCGCAGTTGCTGGGCCTTGCCCGGTTCAAGACCAGCACGTCGAACGGCGAGTGGCGCTCGCTCAAGGACTATGCGGCCTCCCTCAAGGACAACCAGACCGCGATCTATTATGCGACCGGGACCGATCTCGATCGCATCGCTCAATCGCCGCAGCTCGAGGGTTTCAAGGCGCGTGGGATTGAGGTTCTGTTGCTCCCCGACCAGGTCGACAGCTTCTGGACGACCGTTGGTGTGGATTATGACGGCAAGCCCTTCAAGTCGGTGACCCAAGGCGCGACTGACCTTAGCCTGATCCCCCTGGCTGAAGGCAGCGCAACGCCGGACGCGCCGAACGAGGATGTGAGCAGCTTCATTAGCTTCGCCAAGGACGTCCTGGCCGACCAGGTGTCCGATGTCCGGGTGTCCGACCGGTTGACGACCAGCGCCGTCTGCATCGTTGCGTCGGAAAGCGCGATGGACCTGCAGCTTGAGCGGATGCTGGCTGCGGCGGGGCAGGTGCCCGAGCGCGCAAAGCCGGTGCTGGAGGTCAATGCCGGCCATGCGCTTATCGCCAAGCTCGGCCAGACCGGAGCCAGCGATCAGGAGCGAGCCGACCTTGCGTTCCTGCTGCTTGACGAAGCGCGTATCGCAGAAGGGCAGCCGCCCGCCGATCCGCATGCTTTTGCGGAGCGGCTGGAGCGGTTGATGGCGAAATCACTGAACTGACGCATCATGTCCCGACAGCGAGGTTTGCACTTGTCTAAGGCCAGGCCGTGAAAAGCTTGGCCGGAGGCGGGAATAAGGGTGCCGATCGTTTCGCCGGTAAATGGGAACGGTCGACACCGGAAATCATGGCAGCGTCAAATGCCAGATCTGACCCTTTAAGCCGCCTTCCCGTGATCGACCCATTACAGCCATTTACGGTGGAAATTCGCGTTCCAGGTAGCCAACAGTCGCTTTTTCATTGTGAATGAGAAAGTCCCTCACCGCCAACCGTCTCCTTATGGAACGGTCGCCATTCAAGATCGTCAATGTCGATCAGCAGACGATGGACCGCAGATATTATGACTCATGAGACGGACAAGGCGTGGATGGAGCAGACTATCAATTTGGCAATGAGCAAAGGAAAATTTCCCGAGGATACGCCGATTGCAGCCATTATCGTGCTGGATGGAAAGATTCTCGCACGAGCAATCAACCAAACAGAGGAGCTATGTGACGCTACTGCCCACGCGGAGATGATGGCGTTCAGGAAAGCCGGCAAAGTGCACGGCGACATGGATCTGAGGGGGGCCACTCTCTATTCCACCCTACAGCCGTGTGGGATGTGCACGATGGCATCCATCTGGGCAAAGGTCGGGCGCATTGTCTACGGCGCGGGCCGGGACGATGTACACCGTATGTATTTCGAAGATCGTCATCTCGATACGATGAATTTCATCAAGGATGCTTGGCGCGAGGATTTGATGCTAGAGGGAGGATGCCTAAAGGAACAATGCGCGGCTCTATACTTCAAGCCGGACGATAACGTGCCGATCGAGATGCAAGGTAACATATAGGCAGAAGCAACTTGGGATCATGGCATGCAAACGTATAATTTGCGGCAGAGCGGCATATCTTACAACGACCCGGATCGGCCATTTTGCGGGCTTAGCAGCGGAAGGTCTGCTATTTCGGAAAACCAAACGCTGCTCCGTATATTATGGCGAATTATTTTCGGAATTCGGCCGGCCAACGAAATTTAATTTCAATCATGTAATATTCCAAATCATTGTGCGAAAATCTGTTTTCTATCATTTGTCATTGTGCTCTTTTCCTTCAATCAGCCGAGCCGCTTCGAGCAGACTTTTGCCGGTTTCCGATGCGGCATAAGCCGTCATGGTGACGGCTATACCATTCGGCCCGTCGAGCAGGACAAGGCCTTCCTCTACGCTCGCCTTGCCGGGCAGGGATTGAATGCCGGAATCTTCTGGCGAAATCATGCTAATAGCCTTTCGATGTCCGGACGACCGGATGTACTTTCGATGTAGAGATATGCGGGATTGAACTGCCCTCTACGGGCCAGGCCCTGAACGTCGAGAATTTCCACGAGCGATGAGCGAAAAATGCACAATCGCTCTTCCCGCAACTGCCGCAGCACGCGATTGGCGTGCACACTTGTTATGCCGCAGACTTCCGAAATATCTGCTTGCGTTATCCCCAGGGCGAAGCGCGTGCCGTCGCTCAGACCGGCGGAAACCAGGCGGGCATTGGTTTCGGACAGGAAATGCGCCACGCGCCCGACCGCATCCAGACGCCCCAGGCGGAACAGCCATGCCCTGTGCATTGCAGCGTCGAGGAGTGTGGAAAACCACAGCTTGCGCGTGAGTTCGGGCATGGCCGCATTGATCTCGTCCAGCGCTTTGTGGGGAATGACCGCAATCGTTGCAGCCGTCAGGCTGGCGACATCATGATCCAATATCTTCAGCGGATAGGCGTGCAAGTCCAGAAAATCTCCCGGCACTTGTACGGCGACGAGTTGCCGCATTCCTTCACGGTCGTCGAGATAGCGACACATGAAGCCTTCCAGAAGCAACATGCTTACGGACAGGGTTTCGCCAGCCTGCACGACAGTCTTGCGTGCCTCTATCGTCCGTATCTCGAAAATGGCTTTTTCCAGTACAGCCCGCTCATGAACATCCAGCTCGACGCCACGACGATCCCTGAGAAATTTGTCCGTAAACAATAGCGGCCCTTCATAGTGAAATGACTTGATTTTGAAATACAGAAACGGCCCGTGACGACGCCGTATCCGGCCGCCGGAAATAAATCGCTATGATGCACGTTAGTTTTGCGAGCGCCTCGGCAACTTGCTGAAGAGCGGTGGGTTATCTCTCCAAATGCTGCGGGTTTGCTCTGATGACCGGGGACTCGCATTTTAATTGATCATCGCTCCCTATGTGCTGGCCCTGCGTCCGGCACATCTCTCGTGCATTAGGATGCCCCATGGCCAAGTCCCCTTCGACTGTCGGTAAAGCCTCCGAGGCGCCCAAAAAGTCTCCCTCACCCGCGCCTGGCGAAATTATCTCGAACAGCTTTGCCGAACCGCAGGCAGAAGGTGGCGAAACGCATCAGTTTGCTGGAGGGGACGTCGCAGTCTTGACGACGGCGCATGGCATACCGGTCGCCGATGATCAGAACAGCCTGAAACAAGGCGCGCGTGGGCCCATTTTGCTTGAGGATTCCCATTTCCGCGAAAAAATGTTCCATTTCGACCATGAACGCATCCCCGAGCGCGTCGTCCACGCCCGCGGCTATGGTGCGCATGGCTATTTCGAACTGACGGAATCCCTTAGCGACGTCACCCGCGCGGATGTGCTTCAGCGGGTTGGCGAACGTGTACACGCATTCGTACGCTTCTCGACTGTCGCAGGGTCCAAGGGTTCGGCCGATCTAGCCCGCGATGTACGCGGCTTTGCCGTGAAGCTTTACACGCAGGAGGGCAACTGGGATATCGTCGGCAATAACATCCCGGTTTTCTTCATTCAGGACGCGATCAAATTCCCTGACCTGATCCACGCCGCCAAGCCGGAGCCTGACCGCGACTTCCCGCAGGCGCAGACCGCACATGATAATTTCTGGGACTTTATCAGCCTGACGCCCGAAAGCTTCCACATGGTCATGTGGACGATGTCGGACCGCGCTATCCCGCGCTCGCTGCGTATGATGGAAGGATTTGGCGTTCATACCTTCCGCCTCGTCAATGCGGACGGCAAATCCACCTTCGTCAAATTCCACTGGAAACCCAAGCAGGGCCTGCAGTCGGTCATGTGGAACGAGGCGGTCAAGATTAACGGCGCCGACCCCGATTTCCATCGTCGCGACCTGTGGGACGCGATCAATGCCGGGGATTTCCCCGAATGGGAGTTGGGGGTCCAGTTGTTTGACGATGCGTTCGCCGACAGCTTCGACTTCGACGTGCTGGACGCGACCAAGCTGATCCCCGAAGAACTGGTGCCGGTCTGCATCGTCGGGCGTCTGGTGCTGGACCGGGTGGTTGACAATTTCTTCGCCGAGACAGAGCAGGTCGCCTTCATGACCCAGAATGTCCCGCCGGGCATCGACTTTTCGAACGATCCGTTGCTCCAGGGCCGCAATTTTTCCTATCTGGATACCCAGATCAAGCGCCTTGGCAGCACCAATTTCAGCCATTTGCCGATCAATGCGCCCAAATGTCCGATGGCCCATTTCCAGCAGGACGGGCATATGGCCATGCGTAATCCCAAGGGTCGCGCCAATTATGAGCCCAATAGCTGGGGCGCCGCGCAGGGTGGGCCGCGCGAAGACCCCGCGCGCGGTTTCACCAGCTTCGCGCAGGACGCCGACGGTCCCAAACAGCGGGTGCGTTCGGAAAGTTTCGCCGATTATTACAGCCAGGCACGGCAATTCTTCACCAGCCAGACGCCGATCGAGCAGAAGCATATTGGCGACGCCATCGTGTTTGAACTCAGCAAGGTCGAACGCCCCGATATTCGTTCGCGCACGGTCTCCCACCTGCTCAACATCGACGCTAAGCTGGCGCAGACCGTCGCCGACGGGCTTGGCCTCCCCTTGCCCGATCCTGCGCAGGCCGCGCGGCCGACGATGATGGACCTGCCGCCGTCCGATGCGCTGAGCATCCTCAAGAACGGACCGGACAGCTTCAAGGGGCGCAAGCTCGGTATCCTGATGACCGACGGTGCCGATGCCGCCATCTTCAACGCGCTGGTCAAGGCGGTGGGAAAAGAGGGCGCGGTTTACGAGGTAGTCGCGCCCAAGATCGGCGGCGTGACCCTGTCGGATGGCACGGCGGTTGCGGCCAAACAGAAGATTGACGGCGGTCCCTCTGTTCTGTTCGATGCGGTTGCTGTAGTGGCGTCGGAAGAAGGCGCTGCGCTGCTGGCAATCGACGCGGCCGCCAAGGACTTCGTCACAGACGCCTTTGCGCATTGCAAATATATCGGCCTGACCGCCGAGGCGCAGGCCCTGTTTGAAAAGGCTGGGATAGCCGATGATCTGGACGAAGCCTGCCTTCCGCTGGCGACGGCCAAGGACGCCGGCGCTTTCATCGCCGCCTGTCGCGCATTGCGCCACTGGCCGCGCGAACTGGCGGTCGATCTGGACGCCCAGCCCGCCGCCTGATCGCGGACCTTTACGAAAATCGATGGGGGGATGGCTTCGCGCCATCCCCCACCAAGCGTATGACAGGATGACACTCTATGCGGATCGGCATTATCGCCCATCTTAAACATCCGATTGCCGAACCCTTCGCCGGTGGGCTGGAAATGCACACGCATTTGCTGGCGCGGTCGCTGCGGGATCGTGGCCATGCGGTCACTTTGTTCGCTTCATCCCGATCGGAGCCTGGGATCGGCCTGGAAGCGATCTGCACCGAAACGGCGATCCAGACGGTAGGTACGACAGAAGCGAGCGACGTGCCCTTCTTTCGTGAGCATCACGCCTATCTCAGCCTGATGATCGACCTGCGCCATCGCGATTTCGACATCATCCACAATAATTCGCTGCATTATCTGCCCGTCGCGATGGCTGACAGCCTGCCGATGCCGATGGTGACGACGCTGCACACGCCACCTTTTTGCTGGCTGGAAAGCGGCATCCGCCTTTGTGCTGCGCGCAACCATAGTTTCGTTGCCGTGTCCCGCTCGGTTGCCGCTCTTTGGAACCATGTAACCCATAGCGACGCGGTGATATGGAACGGCATTGACCTGCAAAAATTCGCTTTCCATCCTCGGCCCGACGTTGATCCCTATCTGGTCTGGTACGGCCGCATCGTCCCGGAAAAGGGATTGCATCTGGCGATCGAAGCTGCCCGGCAGGTCGGCCTTCCGCTCAGGATTGCGGGGCCGATCCTTGACGATGATTATTACCAGACACAGATCGCGCCATCGCTGGGCGAGGATGTCACCCATGTCGGACATCTGGCGCATCAGCAACTGGCCCGGCTTGTGGGCGGCGCGGCGGCCTTTCTCTGCACGCCCATGTGGGACGAACCTTATGGGCTTGTCGTTGCAGAGGCGCTCGCCTGCGGCGTGCCGGTCGCGGCCTTTGCGCGCGGGGCGGTGCCGGAGATATTGGATGCGACGTGTGGTGTGCTGGCCACCCCGGACGATGTCGCCTCGCTTGCCAAGGCAGCGCTGTCGGCGCTGGCGCTGGGCCGCCGCGCGTGCCGGACCAGAGCGGAACAGATGTGCGATGCCGACCGCATGGTCGATAATTATGAGGCGCTCTATCTGCGCCAGATCGACAGGGCGGCGGCACCCGCCTGTAACGACCGTACAGCATCGATCCACCTGATGCCGTCGACGCTCCCGTCCCATGCGTCGCTTGACACAAGATCGGCCTCTCATGGCTGACCCCAACCCAATGACCCTGTGCGTCTGCGTTCCTGCGCGGAACGAGGCGGCGCGGTTGCCGATGTTGCTCGACGCGCTGGCGATGCAGGACTGGCCCGGTCCGATTCCTGTTGCGATCGCGATCAACAACAGCACGGACGACAGCCGGGCTGTGGTCGAATCGGCCCGCGTCCGCTACGCTAAACGGCTGGCCGTCCACATCAGCGAACGCACCTTCGCGCCAGGCCTCGCCCACGCCGGATCGGCCCGTCGGCTGGCGATGGATACGGGCCTTGGCCTGCTGCCCGCGCTGGACGGCGCAGCCCTTGTGAGCACGGACGCCGATAGCCGACCGCCGATGGACTGGTTGCGCAATATCGCTGCTGCCTTCGCGCGGGGGGCCGACATGGTTGGCGGCCGGGTCGATATCGATGGCAACGAACCGTTGCCACCGCGGGTGCATCGCTTGCGCACGGCATGGGACCGATATTGGGCGGAAGTCCGTGCCATCGAGGATACGATCGATCCTCTGCCCTGGGACGCGGCGCCCCGCCATGGCGACCATACCGGCGCATCGCTCGCCATCCGGGCAGAGCTTTATCTGGCCTGCGGCGGCGTTCCGGCCATAGCGAGCGGAGAGGATCGCGCGCTGGTTGCAGCGGCGCTGGCGCTGGGCGCGCGCCTTGTTCATCCCCCTGCGGTTTACACTCGCGTTTCGCCGCGGCTGGAGGGACGCGCGGAAGGGGGCATGGCGATCGCGATGCAGACATTGTTCGCCAGCGCCCAAGCGGATGCTGCGCCCCTGGCGCCTGGCTTCAACCATTGGCGCGAGCGTGCGCACTGGCGCAAGCATTTGCGTGCGCAGCCCGATGGCGCTGCTTTGATCGCCCGGCGGGAACCGCTGTTGCCCCCGATGCCGCATGACATGATGCTGGACCTCCAGCCATGACCCGCCGCCCCATCGGCTATTATGTCCATCATCATGGCGCAGGGCATCGAGCGCGGGCGGAGGCGATTGCCGCCGCCATCGACTGGCCAATAGTCCTGCTGGGTACGGGGCTGGGTACGGCTGGGATCGACCTTGATGATGACCGGCCCATTTCCGGTCGCTTCGACGGGGTGGACGAAACGGCTTCACGCCCCGCCGCCCTGCACTATGCGCCTCTTGACCATAATGGCGTGCGGTCGCGCGTGGCCAGGATTACCCGGTGGATAGCAACCGAACGTCCTGCGCTGATGGTCGTCGATGTCTCGGTCGAAGTGGCGATGCTGTCGCGCCTCGCATCGGTGCCCACCATCTATGTGCGGCTCAACGGCGACCGCATCGATGCGGTGCATCTCGACGCTTTCCGCGGTGCGACGGCATTGATTGCGCCGTTTCACCGCGATCTGGAAATGGCATTGATGCCTGCGTGGATCAGGGACAAGACCTGCTATCTGCCCGGCATCACGGCCGCCGCCTATCCAACTGCCCGACAGGACAACCGCATCCTGGTGGTGATCGGCCGGGGCGGGCCGCCGGGCGATGGCGCGGCGATTGCCCAGGCCGCGCGGGCCTGCCCGGATATGGACTGGCGCGTGATCGGTCCGGTGACCCCGTCGGCCGATCGACCCGCCAATCTCGATCTGGCTGGATGGGTTGACGATCCGGGCCGGGAAATCGCCCGCGCCGGGCTGATCATCGGCGCGGCCGGGGACGGGCTGGTGAATGCGGTCCTCGCCGCCGACAGCCCCTTCCTCTGCATCCCGCAGGACCGGCCCTATGGCGAGCAGAGGGCGACGGCGCGCGCGCTGCACGCGCTGGGCGCGGCGATGACGCTCGAAACATGGCCGTCCCCCGACCAATGGCCATCTTTGATCCGTCAGGCAAAGGCACTGCCGCCCCACGCTCGCAACCGCCTGCACGATCCTCGTGGCGTCGACGCCGCAGCGACCTGGCTCGCGACGATGGCCGCCGCTGCGGTCGATCAACTGGAGCCTGTCGCATGACCCTGTCCCGCCATCCCCGTTCCGGCATCGACACGCCGATCATGCGCGCCGAGGCAATCACGCCCGCCCTCGTCGCGCTTGGCAGTCGCTATGATGCTGCGCCGGTCTTTCCTTTGGAGAGCATGAAAGCGCTCGTCGCCGCGGATATCCATCGCACCTTCGCCCCACCCGAAAGCGGCGGCGCGGCGTTTGACGATGCTGCCTCCCGAAACCAGTGCCTGACGACCGTCCTGCGCATCATCGGTCGCGCGGACCTCAGCGTCGGGCGACTCTATGAAGGCCATGTCAACGCACTCGCGCTGTTCGACTGGTTTGGCTCCCCCGCACAAAAGGCCGATCTGGGGCAGAAACTCGCTCAGGGCGCCTTTTATGGGGTGTGGGCCACCGAGCCACAGCCGGGCGTGCAACTTTGCCAATCGGCACTTCATGGGTGCAAATCCTTCGCGACCGGCGCTGGCGGCCTCGCCTATGCCGTCATCACCGCGCAGCCCGAACAGGGGGAGCGACGACTGGTCGTCGTTCGGGCCGATGAAACCGCCCGGACCGACCTGTCACAATGGCGGGTCAGGGGTATGCGGGCAACCGGCAGCGGCGTCTATGACCTGGAGGGTATGGCGGTCGATCCGTCCCACCTACTCGGCCAGCCCGGCGATTATGATCGTGAACCCCGCTTCACGACCGGCGCCTGGCGCTTCACCGCCGTGCAACTGGGCGGGATAGAGGCGCTGTTGACCGAAATCCGGCTTGCCATGTCCGACGCGGCGCGCGCCGATCCGCTGCAACGCGCCAAATTCGCTGATGCGGTTGCCGCAACCCGGACCGCCTACCTATGGGTCCGCGAATGCGCGCTTAGGGCAGCACATGACGATGGCGATGGCCCCGCCTTCGCCCGCATGACGCGCGGCGTCGTGGAGCGTGCGGGTCTGGACGTTATGGAACTGGCGGCCCGGATCACCGGCACGCGCAGCGCAATGGATGGGCAACGGATTGACAAGATCATCCGCGACCTCAGCCTCTATCTGCGGCAGGGCGGTCCTGACTATGCCCGCGATCAGGCTGCGCTCGCCTGGCTAGATCATGACGCATGGGGCGCGGAGGATGCCTTGTGGTAAGCCTCTCCTTGTCTGCTAAACCCTGGCGCAAGATGCGCTGGTTAGTCCTTGCGCCGCATCCCGATGACGAGACGCTGGGGGCTGGCGCGCTTATCGCGCAGACGGCGAAGGCGGGGCGACTGGCGGGCCTTGTCTATCTCACCGACGGGTCTGGATCGCATGAGACAGCGAAGGGCCAGTCGGGAAAGTTGGTGAGCAGCCGCAAGCGCGAAGCCGCCGCCGCCTTGCACCGCCTGACCGGTAGCCGCCGCCAATCGCCACTACATCTTGACTGGAAAGATGCTGCTCCCGCTCAGCCGGGCTGTCGGGCATTTGAACGGACCGTTCGGCGGTTGACCGCCTTTTGCCGGCGCTGGCACGTCGATGCGCTTGCCGTCACCGCTGCCCATGAACCCCATTGCGATCATGAGGCCGCAGCACAACTGGCCTACACAGTGGAGAAACGCGCCAGAGGCAGGCTGGTCGTCGCCGAATATGTCGTCTGGTCGCAGGCCCCCGACTCCCGAACCCATCGGATGCTGTACACAGCGCCCATGCTACGTGGGCAACGCCGTCATGCTCTGGCCGCGCACCGAAGCCAGCTTACCGCGTCCCACGGTCCCGGCTTCCGGCTGCCTGCCTACCGTCGTGCCATGCCTGCCAGCGATATCCTCTACCTGCGGAGAGCCTCATGACGCGGCACAAGACCAGCCTGGGTCACGATTATTTCGAGACGATGTTTCGCGCGACCGACGATCCCTGGGAACTGGAAAGCAGCGCCTATGAGCAGGATAAATATGCTCATAGCATCCGCGCCCTGGCCGGACGGACCTATGGATTGGGCTTCGAGATTGGATGCGCAAAAGGCGTCCTGACGCAGTCGCTGGCGCTACATTGCCACGCGTTGTTGGCGATCGACGTCAGCGAAACCGCGCTCGAGGCTGCCCGCGCGCGCTGTGCCATGTTCGACCATGTCTCCTTTGGCCAAATGGCTTTCCCGGGACAGGCACCTATGGGCGGTGCCTTCGACCTCACCATCCTGTCCGAAGTTGCCTATTATTGGGATGATGACGACATCGGCCGCGCCGCCCGGTGGATCGCCGACCATATAGCGCCCGGTGGGGACATATTGCTCGTCCACTGGACAGGCGACACCGACTATCCCCAGAGCGGGAATGATGCGGTGCGCAAATTGCAGGCCGCACTCGGCTCTGCCGTCACCGTCATCACGGCCCAACGGATGCCCCACTACCGCCTGGACCTGTGGCGCGCGCACGCATGACCCTGAGCGTCCTCACCATCGTCAAGGACCGGTCGGCCCATCTAGCGCAACTGATCGAAGGTCTGCGCCGCAGCACGCATCGCCCCGACGAGCTCATTATTGTCGACATGGCCAGCAGTCCGCCGATCAGTGCCGAACAAGCGCGCTTCCCGATTCAGATCCTGCGTCTCGATGGCCCCGGACTACCACTCGCAGCAGCCCGGAACGCCGCCGCACGGGCGGCCAGCGGGCAAAAGCTGTTGTTCCTGGACGTCGACTGCATCCCGATGCGCGCGCTGACCGGGGCCATCGCGCAATGCCTCACCGACCATGATGCGCTGATTTGCGCCGACATACGCTATCTTGGCCCCAACGATGCCCGTGGTGAATGGGAGGAGGCCAATCTCCTGTCGCGCGCGCAAGGTCATCCGGTTCGACAATTTCCTACAAACGGAGTGCGGCAAGAGGATAATGCCGGTCTTTTCTGGTCGCTGGCGTTCGGCATCCATCGCCAGCGATTTCTGGATATGGGTGGTTTTGACGAAGCCTTTACCGGCTATGGCGGTGAAGATACCGACTTCGGGTTCCGTGCGCGGGCGGCAGGCTTGCCCCTGTTATTCATGGGTGACGCTGGTGCCTTTCATCAATATCACGACGTTTTCGACCCTCCGCTCCAGCATCTGAAAGATATCGTCCGCAACGCCAGCCTTTTTCGAGCACGATGGAATATATGGCCGATGAAAGGATGGCTCGACGCCTTCGAGAAGGCGGGTTTGATTGGACGGTGCGGGGACATGATCCATGTGCTTCGCCAACCAAGCGACCTCGAAATTAGGCTTGCACGAATGTCGCCGCCTGTCTCGCCCTGACAGAAAGCGGCAGAATCGTCTCCGCTGGCCCGGTTCAACCTCCCATCGAATGTAGTCGCCTTGTTCCAAACAGATCGCGTAACCATTGTTTATAGGAACGTGTCCCGTAGAAGGGGCGCGTGGGGTGCCGTATTGCTCCAACAAGAGCGTTTGGCGGGGGCGAGTTCATAATCTGAGGTTGGGGTTTCCTATGATGAATGGAATCACAGCACTGATCAGCCCGCCACGCCAGTGTGTACCGGACGAGATGATAATAAAGAGACTCGGATTTGCGCGCGTCAGTGTCAACTTACCTCGATTTGATTCCGAAGCTAACGGTCGCAAATGTACCACTTCTTGCTGTAAAACGGATGGCCCAAGGCACCCTACAGCCGGCCGCTATCGGACCGGCTGTCACAAGTGTTGGAGAGCGGCAAAAGTAACCCCGCCGCGGATAATGTCGACGGTGGGGTCGTAGTTCAGGGAGGTGTCGCTCCAAAGGGGGGGAGCGACAGTCTTGGTATGGTTCGCGCCGGTGACATTACAATGACTGAACCGTTTGTCGCTTGTCGGCGTCATCGACACTCCAAAACATCGGATTGCGTATCCAGTTGTTGACCGCGGATTTCCCAGGTATAGCGTAAGGCGGCTGACAGTGGTCAGCTTCGTTACTGCGCTGCTACGGATAATATTGCTGGGCGAGGCGATCTACGAGACGCCAGCTGATTGGGAATTGCTCATCTCATGTACGTTGGTCGGCGTTGTATGCATCGGCGCGCTTAATGTGGCGACGGTGCCCCGGTCCAGTATGGGGTTCATCGCCGGATGGTTGGTAATTGCACTGATCGATATGTTCCTGATCGCAAAAGTGCCTTTCGAAGTTCTGGTTGCACTAACGGTATTGATTGCGCTGTTCGCGCGAAGCATTCTCTCGATTTCGCGTGCTTCGTCCGAGGCGATCCGGGCGTATGACGATCTTGTCGCGGTGTCTCGCGAGCATGAGCATCTGGCATTGCATGCGGAGACCGCACGGGTTCAAGTGACGGCCGCCGAAGATAACGTTCAAGCACGGGCAAACAGCGTCGCTGTTGAGCATCTTCGACAGGAAATGACAGCCCTGGCCGCCCAATTTGATCGGACGGTGGCGGACGCGGTCTCGGCGCTGCCGCGAAGACTGCGCAACATTCAACGGCATCACTCGCTGCGATCAGCGTCGCGGATTCAAATGCGGCGGGTCGAACCGGCGATGTCGCATACCAGTCGAGCAGGCTGCGCAGGTCATGCGCGATACCACAGCACAGCTTTGCCACTCGGCCGACGCGGAGTGCATATCACGTTCGGACATCATGGTGCTTTTCATTACGGGCTTTGCCAAGAATGCTGCTGTTGGAAACGGCCTGCTCGATGCCGGCATGTAGGTCATCACCAAGCCCTTCGATGTCGTGGCGCTAGGCGGCAAAATGCGCGAGATGCTCGACTGCCAGGCACCTTGATCGACCCACCCTCAATTCCCTGCTTTCTTGCACTCTTTCATGCTAAATGGCTGCAAGGGAGCGTGCTATTGGATAATATGGAAAACGGAATGGCGCAGGTCGGGCGATTGCTCGATACCCCAGGACTGGCCGATGCGCTGGAGAGCGACCGCTTCAAGCAGTTTCTCGATCACATGCCCGTAGCGATAGCGGTCTCCGAACTGTCGCCCTCAGAGCGGATCACCTATGCCAATCTTGAGTTCGAACGGCTGACCGGGCAGCCTGCTTCAGACCTCGAAGGCATGAGCTGGCAAGCCTTGCCCGGCGTTGCCTCCGCGCCAGATGACGATCGGCGGCTCAGCGATGCGGTAGAGGGCGATGAGGAATATATCGGCACCTTCTCGATCACTCTCGGCGGGGAGACGGTCTATATCGATGCCTGGTCGAACACGATCGAGGGTGATCATGGCGAGCCGCTTTTCCGGCTGGTCGCGCTTGCCAGGACCGGCCAGGGCCTTCGCGAAGACGACGAAGCGGTGCGCCAGTCTCTTCGCGACAAGGACACATTGCTGTTCGAATTGCAGCACCGGGTAAAAAACAACCTCCAGATGATCACCGCGCTCATCCGTATGGAAGCGCGCAATGTTTCCGATCAGGAAACAGGCGAGCGGTTCGATCGGCTCGCGGGCCGGATCAATTCGCTGGCGCTACTTTATCGCTCGCTTTCAACCGAAGGGCAGGGAGATACGATCGACCTTGGCATATATCTGAGTCAGATCGCCTCGTCGGTCATGCAGGCGCACGCGCCAGAAGGCATTCGGCTTGATCTGAAGGTCGACACTTGGCCGGTCGCCTTAGATGTGGCCATGCCGGCAGGCCTGGTCGTTAACGAATTGCTGACCAATTCTCTCAAGCACGCCTTTCCTGACGGCGAGGGCGGCACCATCACCCTGCATAGCCTAGTGGACGAGACAGGATGTCGCGTGACCGTTGCCGACGACGGCGTAGGGTTGGCCGAAGGGACGACCTGGCCAAAAGCCGGGAAACTGGGTGCCGTAATTGCCCAATCCCTGCGTCAGAATGCGAAGGCCGAATGGACGGTCACGTCCGGTACAGGAAAGGGAATGCGGGTGAACATTCATTTCGCCAGGAAAGACGCCGCACCAAAGGCGTGACGTCATGTCAGATGGGAGGTTTCAAAACAGATATATTCACCCGGCGTGCTCGGAGGTCGCGATATGGAGCAGTCGACCCTTTGCGGACGCTCGGCGTGCGAATTTCTCTCCCTTAATGCGGAAGGGCAGCTTGCTCTTCACGCGCCACGATCAGGCCATGTTTAAGTCCTGCATTTAATGGCTACCCTGAGATATCGCTGTGACTAACCAGTAATAGCATATTGCGAATTGAGCACTCTTAAAGGCAAAAAATCTGTGACATCCTTAAACCGGATCATAGCTGAACAGCCACATTGATGACGCCTGCTTACTCTCCTTATCCCCCGTACTTTGGAGACGACCAACCATCGTATATTTGGTGTCGGCCTTGATTGCCCCGGATGGCATTAGGGGTGAGAGGTGCGGAGCCACGTAAAGCACCACATCATGCCCATCGTCTGTCGTCATACTGACAGCCGTGTAGCCAAGCTTGCCACCCAGCAGCCGCGCGTTCGCCTGACCCACGCCTGTAGGTGCCTTGAGGCTCGTGATTCGCCCCGTCACGCGAATGAGGTTGCCATTGGGCTGATCGGTATCTGGATTAAACGCACGCTTGGTGCGTGTTCGATCATCATCGACCCGCTTATAATGCGCGAGCAGCTCGCCCAATGTCTGGAACTGAATAGTCCACTTGCTTCGTTCCGCCCAAAACAATGTCCCGTTGAAATTCGTAAAAAGTGCGTCGGTCCAGCCAGCGCAGCCATCCGCATCCTCGCAATTGGGCCAAGCTGCGCCGATCCATTGCAACAACTGCTTCTTAGGGTCGGAAAATTCGGCTTCCTTGGCGAGGCCTGGGCCGAATGCGACTGCCGCTTGACCCTGTCGGGGCGCAACCACTACGACGGCGCCATTGCCCACATCCAGCTTGCCGATCCGCAACTGCCGCATCATGGCCCACGCATAATCGTCCGGGCTCATTCCCTTGAGATCGTTGACGACCAGAAAACTCATTTCCACGCCGACATCCTTGGCAAGGCGATAAAGCCGTTGCTCCATCACTTTAACCCGTGCCGGGTCGAGCCTTCCAGTCTCGTCAATGATGAAGCGACCATATTTGAACGGAATCGAACCAGGGTTGGGCAGAGCACGACCAGGCGTTGATCCATTGGTGACCAGCGACCCGTTGGATGCGTCAAGGGAGGGCAGGCTGTCGGCGGTCAAGCCCGACCCGGGCGTTTTTATCGCGGCGGCTGTGCCACCCGGGCAACCCGTTCCGCCTGCTTGCATACAAGATTGCGCCCAGCCCTGCTTAATCGCTTCTGCGCGCTGCCCTTTGGCCGGGTGGGTTAGCGTACCGTGACTGGTGCCCACTGAGAGGATCATCTGCTGCGCAGCGGCAAGCGGCGCCCCCATCTTTTGCAGGACATACCCGCTGAATTTGTCGGCCTCCAGTTCGATCTCCGGGCGACTGCCGCCAGGTACGATCGTATGGCCCGACAGATGATGCGCAATCTCATGCGCCATGATGCTGATGGGCCCCCATGGGCTCCCACCCACTTGGGCTTCAGCGGCTTTCATAAACTGGGGATTGAATGCGATGACGCGACGCGGCACCCGATTGTCGTCCAGCAGGATGACCGCGGCGGCATTGGGAACCGGGCCGGATACGACGACGAAGTTGGCGGGAAGGCCTGTATAGCCCATGATGCGGGATACGGCGCTGGCGCAATCTTGGGGCGCGCCGCCGGAAAGTGCCGAAGCCTGTGCCTTGATCGGTTCGCCGTCATAGGAACAGGCCTGCAACGTGGATGCAATCGCCTCGACCTTATCGGCACCTGACAGCGCGCCATCTGCCCCGCCGCCTTTGTCGCACCCATTAAGCAGGAGCGCGGCTGCCGCCGTCGTCGATGCCAGGACTATGCGTCGCATATGTTCCTCTCCCTCGTCAGCGGCTCACCAGCCAGAAAATTCCGAACGCATAGATCCGCAACAAAACCCAATTGATCGTCGCGTAAATGAGGCAAGCCGAAAATAACTTCAGCCAATCGGACTTGATTTCGATTAGGAAGAACTGGCGATAGGCTACTGCCACGATAAGCAGCTTGAACATGGGCACATAATATTGTGACGCGCTCTTGTGCCACAGGATGAATTCCGGACTGCGCCAGATGAGCGTCGGCAAAAGGTTTATGATAATCAGCGCCAGGATGATCGATTGGCAGTAGATGGCAAGAATTGCCTGCTCGATGACGTTGTAGCCAAGGCGGCGACCCAATACGATCCATCCGCCCGCAAAAATCGCGAGGATGCCCAGCGAAAAGCTCCAATTGGCGAACGCCATCACCCGCTGCGCCATGCGGTCAACAACCACATCGCGACCGGCGTAGCTATAATGGCCGAAATATTGGTTGGCGGCGAGCAGAAGGACGAGAATGGCGACGAGCGCCAAAAGCAGCTTGAGTGGATGCATGTGCGCCGCTCGGCGCCCCAACACATATTCTCGTGCGACGGTCCCGGGCGAAAAAAACAGACGACCTAATGTGCGTACCGACTGGATTTCGAACAGGCGTATCCTGTCCCAGCTTTCGTTACGGATGTCGCGCCAGACAAAACGATGCGCTGCTTTTTGTCCGCATTGACCGCAATAAGGCGTGGGCGTGGCGGCACCACAATTACGACACACGTCTCGCCCAAACCAGTCGTCACTTACCGGACCATCTGGGATAGCGGTGGCCGTTGATGCTTTCATGCCAAGAGTTTCGGCAATCTTCCGACGGATATTAAGCATCAAATCCGCTCGCCATGATGGTTCGCTGTGCCACGATCCTAAAACGCCGTGTTAGGCTTTACGGTTGCATAACATTACGAGGCCTGCCGTTCATCCGCGCTGCAGCCGATGTCCCAGACTCCATTATCGACCCTTATCGGCCGCTCCATGACCAGTTTTTGCTCCCAAGATGCGGGCAGTCCGGGTTCCATCAGGTGTTGGTGAGAACCAATCGCTCCCTCGACGTTGAGAAAAGATCGCTTTTGGAAGATCGCCCCCCGAGGGTGACCGGCGTCGGCCATGCCCGTCAGGATTTCCTGTGAAGCGTAATCCGAGTGAGTTCGGCGGGACGGCCCAGACGCATTGCAAATCCAGGCCATATACCAGTCCCATTGTTCACATATAGCGTCATCCCGTCGACCATATAGTGTCCGGACACGAAGCCACTATTTCCCATCGCCACAAGGCGATCCAGTCCAGAGATCATGCCGCCATGGGTGTGGCCGGACAGCTGAAGCGAAACGCCGCGCGCCGCCGCCATGCGTGCTGGACCGGGCTGGTGGTCGAGCAGGAGAATGGGCGCGCCTGTCGGCGCACCAGCCAAGGCGGCTGCCAAATCCGGTGGCGGCATCCCCGTCGCCGGAGCCGTCCTGTCCGTCACGCCGGCGAGTACGAGGTTGCCGCCCTGACGGCGGAGAACCACATGGTCATTGGCCAGGATGTGCAGACCCATTTCAGCGAAATGCCGCATCCATTCCTGATAGCCGAGAAAATATTCATGGTTGCCCGGACTCATGAACACGCCATCACGCGCGCTTAGGTCGCGCAAAGGTTCGACATCCGCCCGGCGCATCGCAAGGCTGCCGTCGATGACGTCGCCTGTTATGACGATCAGGTCGACATTAAGCCCATTCGTGCGATCGACAACGGCCCTCGTCCATGCGGCCGGAAACAGCCGGCTGATGTGCAGGTCGGTCAGTTGCACCAGGGTGTAGCCGTCGAACTGTGGCGGCAGCCCGGCAATATCGATCCTCACATCCTTAAGTGATGGAACCCGCGTCGCATTGTACACACCGACACCGGCAAGGGTCATGGCCGCGGCAGCCATTGCATAGCGAATTTCGATGGCCATCGCGGCTGTTCGCCCCGCTGCCAGCCACAGCGCGAGCATAGCTACATCGGCGAGCACCTGCATCAGCGCGAGGAACAGGATCGCGCCGCCCGCCCAGTTGAACAGGATGATGGTGGCGCGCGGGAACTCCGGCGCGAAGATCGATCCGGACGACAGCTTGCTCCAATATTGGAACTGCGAAGCGACCAGCATCAGCACCGCGATAACGATCTTCGCTGCCAGCGGCCATGGCAGAGGCCACAGGAAGCGCGTGATGACGAGCACGGAGGGCAGTGCGAAAATCAGGTGGGAAATGAAATTTGCTCCGGTGACATTGACGAGGGTCGGCGCATGGGATGCTGCCCGCGCCATTAGGGCTGGCAAGTCGAAATAAGGCAGGCGCGGATACCGCACTTCAATCCGGCAGCAGCTTGTCCAATGTTATCGGCAGGTCGCGCACTCGCTTGCCAGTCGCGTTGAACACCGCGTTCGCCACTGCGGCACCGACTCCCGTTATGCCGATCTCCCCGATGCCCCGCGCACCCAGTGGCGACCGGGGATCGGGAATATCCGTCCACATCACGTCTATCTGTGGCACGTCCAGATGGGTCGGGATGTGATAGTCGGCCAGTGAGGCATTCATGATCCTGCCGCTGCGCCCGTCGAACAAGGTTTCCTCGGTGAGGGCAAGGCCGAGGCCCATGATCATGCCGCCCCGGAATTGGCTGGCCGCGGTCTTGGGATTGAGGATCGTGCCGCAATCGAAGGAGCCCAGGAGCCGATCGACGCGCACTTCCCCGGTCACATCGCTGACGCGCAGTTCACAGAAGACGGCGGATGTGCTGTGCATGGCGAATTTGAACATTTCGAGCGGCATGCTGCCTGCCGCGGTCACGGTCATGTCGTCCCGCGCAGCCCGTGCAAGGATGGATTCGAAACTGTCATGCCGCGACGGATCGGCAATGCTGGCGATGCCGCCATCGGTGAGTCGAACCTCGCCCGCGCGCAGACCAGCGACGGGGCTGGCATTGCCCGCCAGACGCAGCATCTCGCCCGTCAGCTTTTCCGCAGCGGCAATGATCGCTCCGGCGACGGAAGCCGTCTGCGACGATCCGCCCGCCATAGGCGATGCGGGCAGGTCTGAATCGCCCAGTTCGAATCGGATCGCCTCCAGCGGTAGCCCGAGCCGGTCGGCCGCGTGCTGCACCTGGACCGTGGCCGTGCCCATCCCCATTTCCTGCGCGGAGCAGGCAATGGTCGCCGACCCGTCACCATGCAGCGTGATGCGGACATTGGCACCCGGCATCCGTGCATAGGGAAAGCTACCCGCCGCGCAGCCTATGCCGATCCGCCATTCGCCCTCGCGTCGCGAACCTGGCTCCGCCACCCGCCGGTTCCATCCGAACCGTTCGGCACCGTCGGTAAAAGCCTGCTTCAGCGCATGCTGAGAAAAGGGAGCGCCGGAAACTGGATGCCGCTCGGCGATATTGGCCATGCGCATGTCGATCGGATCAACGCCCATAGCATGTGCCATCTCATCGACCGCGCTTTCTACCGCGAAAGTGCCGATCGCCTCGCCAGGCGCGCGCATGAAGGTGTTGGGCACAATGTCTAGATCAACATGGCGCTGAAGAAATTCAAAGCTCTTTGCGTCATAGATCGCCCGCGAACCGAGCGTATATTGCTCAGGGCAGGCGCCATAAGGCGGCATAACCGAATAGCCGCTATGGATCAGCGCGGTGAACCTGCCCGCTGCATCTGCGCCAATGGCGACACGCTGTTCGGACGGGGTCCGGCCGCCTATGATGCGGTAGACGCCCTCCCGACTGAGCGTCAGGCGCACCGGGCGTCCCACCATCCGCGCCACGGCGACGGCAACGATCTGGTGATCCCACATGCCTTTCCCACCGAAGCCGCCGCCGACGAAGGGCGAAAGTACGCGCACCTGTTCCCTCTTCAGGCCGAAGAGCTTGGCTAGCGCCGTCGCGCTTGGCGCGACCATCTGCGTCGTGTCATGCACCAGCAGGCCATCGCCCTCCCACATGGCGGTGACAGTGTGCAGTTCGATAGCATTGTGATTGTGCGGCGGCGTCCGATAGACATTGTCGACGATATGGGCTGACCGCGACAGTTCGCGCTCGGCATTGCCGACCGTGACATGGTTCTTCTCAATCAGGACGGATGCGGGAGTCCGGGCCGTCGCCTTGGCCTCCTCGAAGAGGGTCTTTGCCGGTTCGGCCGTGTAATCGATCATGATCAGCGAGACGGCGTGATCGGCCTGTTCTTGGGTTTCTGCGATCACGGCCGCGACGACTTGACCATTATAATGGACCTGCGCGTCCTGCAGGATCGGCAGATCGCTGTTCCCGATGGCGGACATGTCGCTCATGCCGATCAGCGCCAGGGTGCCAAGCCGCGGCATGTTCCGATGCGTCACGACCAGGATCACGCCGGGCGCCGCATCCGCCGCATCCGTGTCCAGCCGCATGATGCGGCCCCGGGTGATCGGGCTGTGCACCAGCGCGGCATAAGAAAGATTGTCCACCGCCACTTCGGCGGCAAAGCGCGCCTCTCCTGTGACCTTCAATGGTCCGTCCAGTCGCGAAGCCTGCCGCCCGATCGCGGCCCGGCGTTCTATCAGCGGATCGGGCGAGCCACCTGGCAGCCAGCCTGCGGGAACCCAGCCGATGACGGTCCGAACCGAGCCGATCACAGCGTTCTGGATCTTGGTCATTGGGCGGGTCCCCCCAGTTCGGTGAGCATGGCGGACAGGGTTCGTTTCGCCAGTCCACGCTTGAAGCCATTGCCCGGCAACAGCGTCGCGTCAGCGAATTCCGCCTCGAATGCTTTCTCTATCGCAGACGGCGAGAGCGATGCGCCGCGCAGGGCGTCCTCTATCCGGGCCGCCCGCCACGGCTTGGGCGCGATACCGCCGAACGCAACACTTATGGCATCGACCCTGTCTTCGCGCATTGTCAGCCCTACCGCGACCGAGACAAGGGCGAAGGCATAGCTCGCCCTGTCGCGTACCTTGCGATAGGCCGAGCGTGCGGCGAAAGGGGATGGCGGGAGTGTGATCGCGACGACGATCTCCGTGGGGTCGAGCACCGTCTCGATGTCGGGCCGTTCGCCCGGCAGGCGGTGGAAGGCAACGAGGGGGACGGTGCGTTCGCCTGCTGGACCCGCGATATGCACCTGACCATCCAGGGCGGCGAGAGCGACGCACATGTCCGAGGGATGGGTGGCGATGCAGGCGTCCGAGCCGCCCAATATGGCATGATAGCGGTTGAAACCGCCAATGGCGTCGCACCCGCTGCCGGGCACCCGCTTGTTGCAGCGCGCGCCTGCCACGTCGTTGAAGTACAGGCACCGCGTCCGCTGCATGACATTTCCGCCGACGGTCGCCATGTTGCGAACCTGCGCCGATGCTGCGGCCAATATGGCGCGCGCCAGCATCGGATAACCGGACCGGACGAGAGGATGCGCCGCAACCGCGCTGTTGCGCGCTGCCGCGCCGATGATAAGGCCGCCATCCTCCGCCCGATCTATCCCGTCCGGCAGCGCCGTGACGTCGACAAGCTGCGACGGCGTGTCGACCCCCTTGCGCATTAGATCGACCAGATTGGTGCCGCCGCCGAGCAGGCGCGCACCCTGCCCGCCCGCCATGTGCAGCGCGTCCGCGACCGAAGCCGCGCGGGAATAGCTGATGGGGTTCATGGTCGGTGCTCCCCGGCAACGTCGAGAATCGCGTCGATGATCCCGTTATGCGCGCCGCAGCGGCACAGATTACCGCTCATCCGCTCCTGCACTTCCTCCCGCGAAAGGGTGATGCGATCCGCCGCAAGATCGACGGTGAGATAGCTTGGCATGCCCGCAGCCACCTCTTCCAGCATGGCTGTCGCCGCGCAGATCTGGCCCGGCGTGCAATAGCCGCACTGGAAGCCGTCATGCTCGATAAACGCGGCTTGCAGCGGATGCAGAGCCTCGGCCGTACCCAGCCCCTCGATCGTTGTCACGGATCGCCCGTCCGCCTGTACCGCCAGGGTGAGGCAGGAGAGGACGCGCCTGCTGTCCAGCAGCACAGTGCACGCTCCGCAGGCCCCTTGATTACAGCCGACCTTCGTGCCGGTCAGGTGCAACTGCTCCCGCAACAGGTCGAGCAGCGATACGCGCGCATCGTCTGGAGGCGGAAAATCCTGTCCGTTGACCTTAATCGTCATGGGGCTTGCTCCTCATTCGTCGCCAGTAATGCGACCGCGCGCTGCTCTCCTAAGTAAAACGAATGTCGTATTATTCAATCATCGTTATATACGATTTTCGTAATCAGTGCGATGAACGGATCGCGCTCTTCCGGCGCCAGCCGCTCCAGCATCAGCCGGTACATGTCCCGATACGTCTTGCACTGGACGGTGACATAAGACTGGCCTTCACCAGTAAGTTCCAAGGCAACGGCGCGGCGATCCTTTTCGACACGGGCGCGTTTGAGCAGGCCACGCTTGACTAGCCGGTCGGTCGCGGACGAAACCGTGGTATTGGCCGTGCCCAAAAAGCGCGCCACGTCGCTCGGTCCGCAGGCAGGATGCTGGGCGACATAGAAAAGCGTCTGCTTGTCGAGTTCGTTCAGAGGTTTTTCCGCGCTGATAGCTTCGGCCAGCTTGTAACGGCGCGTGAAGGTTTCGAACGCAGAGCCCAGCGTGGCGAGTTGGTCGTCGGTCGGCTTTGTCATAGCGATCGCATAACGCGCCATGCCTGCTTATGGCTAGATGGCCTGGAGCATAAGTTTGTGACCAACATGGTCGACCCATCATCGACCTTCAGCGATCAGATTTTGCTCGCCAATAGCGGTCCTTCCGCTTCTTATTGACTTCGGAAATTGGCCTTTGTCGAAATTGGAGGATGACCGCGCGCACATCGACGGGTATCCCGGCAAGGGCGAGTTCTCATGGGCACCGCATCACCATCAAGTTCCATGGAGCGCCTGCTTGGAAATCGTTTCGATCATTCTGATATTGTTGGTTGCTGTTGTCGTCAGCGGCGCCATTTCGCGCATGCTGCCCATCGCTCTGCCAACACCACTTGTTCAGATTGCGCTCGGCTTCCTGATCGGCCTTGTCTCCAACCTGCGTGTAGCGCTCGATCCCGAACTCTTTCTGCTGCTTTTCCTTCCGCCCCTGCTTTTCCTGGACGGTTGGCGCATTCCCAAGGATGAACTGCTCAAGGACGTCGCCACCGTCTTCGAACTGGCGCTCGGGCTCGTACTGCTCACCGTCGTGGGTGTCGGCTTCTTCATCGACTGGCTCATTCCCGCGATGCCGCTGGCCGTCTGCTTCGCACTGGCCGCCGTGATCTCGCCGACCGATCCTATTGCAGTGTCCGCCATCGCGGCGCGCGTCCCCATTCCCAAGCGGATGATGCATATATTGGAAGGCGAATCCCTCCTCAATGACGCATCCGGCCTCGTTTGCCTGCGCTTTGCCATTGCGGCGGCGCTGACGGGCAGCTTTTCCGTGGGCGAGGCGAGCCTCACCTTCCTGTGGCTTGCCATCGGCGGAATTGCCATCGGCGTCGCCGTGACATTGATGGTCACGCGAACGAAAGCATGGATATCGGAGAGATTCGGCGAGGATACCGGATCGCAGATCCTTATCAGCGTGCTCATCCCCTTCGCCGCCTATATATTGGCGGAGCATCTTCATTGCTCCGGCATCCTTGCAGCCGTCGCCGCGGGCGTGACCATGACGTTCGCGGAGATAAGCCGGCAGGCGCTGCCCGCCACCCGTATGCGCCGCAATTCGGTATGGGACACGCTCCAGTTTGCGCTCAACGGCATTATCTTCGTTTTGCTGGGTGAACAATTGCCTGGCATCCTCGCCGCCGCCAAGCAGACCGTGCGCCTGACCAATCATACCAATCCCTGGTGGCTGGGCATCTATGTTTTGGCGATCATGCTGGCGCTGGCCGCGCTGCGCTTCGCATGGGTGTGGATATCCTTCCGACTGACCCTTTTCCGTGCGCGCTACGACATGCCCTATCGTCGACCCGACTGGCGTCTGGTCGCCGCAATGTCCTTTGCCGGTGTACGCGGCGCGATCACGTTGGCGGGTGTGTTGACCATCCCGCTGACGCTGACCGATGGGACCGCTTTTCCCGCGCGCGACCTGGCGATCTTCCTCGCCGCGGGCGTCATCATCGTCTCTCTCATCCTGGCCAGTATCGGATTGCCTCTGCTGCTGCACGGGCTGACCATGCCCGCCGAACCATCGAAGCAGGCGGAAGAAGATGAAGCGCGTGTCGCCGCTGCGCAGGCCGCGATCAGCGCGATTGAGAATGTGCAGCACCAAATGGCGCAGGGACGCAACGATGCCGACATCTATGCCGCCGCCGGTGCCCGCATCATGGACCTGTATCGCGAAAGAATCGACAGCCGGATTCAGCAAAGCGGCGATACGCACGAAACCCGCAAATACGCCCTGGTGGAACGCGACCTGCGACTAGCGGGGCTGAAGGCCGAACGGGATGCCATATTCCTAATGACCCGCAACCGTTCAATTGGGAGCGAGGTTGCGCAAAAATTGATACGCGAACTTGATCTGTTGGAGGTTCGCTTCCGGATCTAGTTTTCGGTGAAAGCGCCTCACGGCTTATTTGAGAGGCCGGTCAAGTTCGACTGGGGGCCAGGCGTTCGTTATCGACCGAGGCTGTGTAGAAACGCTCCCGAGGTGGAAGTCGCGCGGTAGTATCGGGAGGCCGCGGTGGCGGAATGCCCGGCCTTCGCATCGGCTTTTCAGGTGCGGATCACTGCAATGAGTGGCTGAATGCCCATGATCTGGATCATCCGCTTCATATTGTAGGCCAGCACGCACAAACTCATCTCGGTTCTGACGTTTTTGAGCGTCCTGGTCAGGAAGTGGGTGCTGCCCATCCAGGATTTGAGCGTGCCAAAGACATGTTCGATAGTCTGGCGTCGGATCCCCATGGCATTGGGTAACAGGTCCAATCGCTTCTGCATGGCATCGATCACCGCTTCATGCTTCCATCGTTTGACGCGCTTCACATATTCAGTGGTGCAGCGCGGTCGCAAAGCGCAGCTCTGGCAGGCGCTCAGGTTGCGGTAATGGTCGATGTCGCCGTGATGATCCAACCGCGGACGCGCCTTGGTCAGATATTCCCCTGCCGGGCAGGTATAATGGTCATGGTCGGCGTCGTACACGAAGCCGGCCTTGGTAAATAAACCGCGCTGCGCCTAGCCGGACGTGTCGGTTCTGGGCACGCAGGGTAAAATGCCGGTGCCTTCGCATTCCATTACCTGTTCGCCGTTCATATAGTCGCGATCCGCCAGGACGGTGATTTCAGGCGCGCCGATGGCGGCTTGCGCTTGCCGACCCATCGGCGCGAGCTGTGCCCGGTCATTGCCCTCGTTCACCACTTCATGCGCGACAAAGAGGTGGTATTCGGCATCCACTGCTGCCTGCAGGTTGTAGCCGACAATGCCAGTGCCGCGACCACTGCTGTTCATGGACCTGGCATCCGGATCGGTCAGCGACACCTGATGATCGGGCGCAGCCTCGACCTGTGCGGCCATTTCCTTCAAGAAACGCATCTGGCCGCGCAAGCCCGCGATCTTTTCTCGGATCTGATCAACCCGCGCTTGCGGAACGTCGCTGGCCTCACGATCGGCACGATCGAGGGCCGCAAGGTACCGCTCGATACTGGCCTCAACCTGTTCGATCCGCTTGGCCGCTATGTGTTTTGTGTAGTTGCGATCCCGGTTGTTCACGGCTTTGAACTTGCTGCCGTCGATCGCAACGGTTGCCTGTCCGAACAGCCTCAACTGTCGACACAGAGCCACAAACTGGCTGCACACCGCCCGGATCGCTGCACCATTATCCCGTCGAAAGTTGGCTATCATCTTGAAGTCCGGTGCCAATCGACCGGTCAGCCACATCAACTCGACATTGCGCTGCGCTTCACGCTCCAGTCGTCGGCTAGACTGGATCCGGTTCAGATAGCCGTAGCGGTAGATCTTGAGCATCGTCGAAGGATGATAGGCTGGGCGCCCGGTAGGCGCTGGGTTTGCCCCGGCAAAACCAACTGCCACCAGATCCAACTCGTCGATAAACGCCTCAACGACCCGAACCGGGTTATCTTCAGCTACATAATCATCGAGCGATGCCGGCAATAAAAAATCCTGTCGGCGGTCTTGTTCTTCCACGAAACGGCCCATCGGTAAGCCTCCCGAGATCCCGGAAAACTCTACCATAAAACGGCGTTTTACACAGCCTCGATCCAAGTCGGCCGTTTAGCAGAAGATTTCTCGAATCCAGTTCCAGCCTGTCCGCTATCGCATTCTGGCTGTGTCGCAATCGTTCAGCCCAAGAGGCACATTTGAAAAAGCAGGAGCCATCGATCAAAGAATCAGATGGATTGGCGGTCTGCGCGCAATTTGCCTTTTCCGATGCCGGGCGTCGGCTTGCCTTAAAGCAAGCCGACGTGAAACCAGCGCGTGGAGGGCCTAGATCTGAGCTAGTCCGCCATCGGTGAATAGCTCGCTTCCGGTCATGAAGCTGCTGTCGGATGAGGCCAGGAAAGCTGCAGCGGCCGCCACTTCAGACGGATCACCGACATGACCGATCGGCGTCGTCGCGCCCATCTCGATCATGGCGTCCCTGCCGACGACCTCGGCCGCCAGTTCGGTCAGCGTTGGCCCGGGCGAAAGCACATTGACGCGGATTCCGGTGCCACGCAGATCCAGCGCCCAGCTTCGCGCGAGGTTGCGCACGGCCGCTTTGGACGCGCCGTAGATACTGAAGGCCGGCGTTCCCATCACGCCCGTGGTCGATCCAGTCAGGATGATCGAACCACCTGTGCCCATGAGCTTCAGCCCTTTCTGCACGGTGAGGATGGTGCCCTTCACATTGACGTCGAAGGTCTCGCTATAATGATCGGGCGTGATGTCCGGCAGCGGCACCAGCGCGCCCGTTCCGGCATTGGCGAAGAGGATGCCTATCGATTCGCGTTCGGCCTTCACTGTCTCGAACAGGCGATCGAGATCGGCTGGGTCGGCGACCGAACCGGCCACGGCGCGGGCGTTGGACCCAAGTTCGCGCAGGGCGGCGTCGAGCTTTTCTTGTCGACGCCCGAAGATGTAGACGAACGCGCCCTCCGCGATGAAGCGCTTGGCCGATGCCAGGCCAATGCCCGTGCCGCCGCCGGTGATGATGGCGGTCTTGCCTTCCAGTCTGTTCATAAGTGCCTCCAAATCTAAGGTTGCACATAGCTGGCGGCCGACCTACCTAGAGACAAGTATGCACCTTTAGGTAAGTATCAAAAATGTCAAAAGGGCCTGAACCGGCACCCAGTCCTTCATTGATCGCAGGGGCACGCTCGACCGGAGCCGGTGCCCCCAATTTCACCTGCGGTCTCGATGCGACGCTCAAGGTCATTGCCGGCAAATGGAAGCCGTTGATCCTCTATTTCCTGCTCCAAGGGCCCAACCGCTACGGCACCCTCAAACGCGCGATCCGCGACGTGAGCGATAAGGTGCTGATCCAGCAATTGAAGGAATTGGAGGCCGACGGAATACTTCTGCGCACTGATTACAAGGAGGTGCCACCGCGGGTCGATTATATGCTGACACCCCTGGGCTACAGCCTCGCCCAGGCGCTTGAACCGCTATGCAGCTGGGGCACCGAAAATATCGCGGAAGTGCAGAGGATTTTCGCCGAGCGCGATGGCTGGCGGCGCAAATCGGCTTGATGCGTTTCTCGCCTTGTCGGACCAACGAGAATGGCCTGGCAAAGAGTCGATATGGCGAGGATACTCATCACCGGCGTTTCCACCGGCCTGGGCTTGGGTGCCGCATAGCCACTGTTTGCCGCCGGACATGCATGCAGATCATCGCGCTTGCCTTCGCGGTGGCGTGACACTGGCCCGGCGTGCTCAGCAATGCTGTCGATCCGGGTTGGGTGCGCACCCACATGGGCGGTGCATCGGCACCCGTCGACATCCTGACTGGTCGGGCAACGCAGAGTTGGCTCGCTGCGAGCGAGGACGACGCGGCGCGGACCAGTGGCGGCTATTGGCAGGCCATGCAGCGTAAGGAGCCGCCGACTTCTGCGGCGAGCCCCGACCATGGGGATCGCCTGATTGCGGCGATCGAGGCGCTTACGGGCGTGACGGTCGGTGCCAGCGGCCAACCGCGCAGCCGGCCGAGAGCCTAATCTTCGGGCTTTTTCCAGCCACTCGCAGCCAGTCCAAAATCAGGTGTCCAAGGCTACCTCTTGGTCGCGAATGCGGCGTAGCGCTCTCGCCAGGCGGCCACTTCGGCTCTCAAATGCGCAGGCGCTGTCTCTCCCGACAAGACGAAGCTGGCGACGTTTTTGTCGGGGTGCATCAGCATCTTCTTTGATCCATCGGTGAACCAAACCGGCACCAACTCATCGCACACGCCGTCGAGGATGGTGCCGGCCATGCTATTTTCGATCGCCTCGCTGCCGGGGAGCAAGCGGACCATGATCGATACGCCTTCGAAGCAATTCCGTGGCTCACGGACAAAATCGAGCGACACCAAAATGCCGGATCGGTCCGGACGGGCCTCGTCAGGCAACTCCGTCATCCTGCGCCAGCCGCAAAACCAGTTTCGGCAAATATGCGGACGTACGGCATGAATGCTGCACCCTTGCTCCGTCAGATGCGTACAATGGGTTCCGCCCGGCTTTTTGAAATCAGGCGTATCGACGGTGAGGATAGTGCAACAGATCGTGCAGTCGCCACACCCCCGGTCAGGGAGGACTGGGCCTAGCAACGTAGTTTCGAGATCTTCCTCAGCGCGCATGCGGGCTGAGGTGCCCGGAGCTCGCCTAGAATGCAAGTAGGGTCGGGCGCGCGCAATCGCGCAGAATAGTTCCAAACGAGCGGCACCGACACCGATGCTACAGTCGACCACAATCCGGACCTTGACGACGTTGGCTGGACCTTTGGAGACGTTCAGCAGCAAAAATTTCTTTCACCGGGAGCAGACAGTCCGCTAGCGAGCCCAAGCCAAAGAAATATTAGCCCCGATGCTCGGCCAATACATTGGCGCGCTGTAATTGTGTCGTCCCACATCGACCCCGATCATAGCTGCCCACTGTCCGAATAATCTCGCGCTGCTCCGGTTCGACGCGATGTCCTTCCACGATTCCCGCGAGCACAGGCGAAATCAGTTGGTCCAGCCGAGTCACGACATAGCAGGAGATATCCGGCTTTGCATGTCCGTTGCCGATACCACTATCGTCGGGAAGTAAAATATAGCGCCCTCCGGTGAGTGCTGCCATCGCCCGCATGACATATTGGGCGTTATCCTCGACGCCGCTTGCCGCGACCGGGACAATCCTCATGCCCTGCTCGTCTCGTCCTTTGCCGGGGGAGCATCTGGCAGCGATGGCAGGGAAGCCTCGCCGCGCTGTGCGCTTTGGTCTTCTGTGGTGCGTTGATCCTCGATCCCGGACCACTGGTCTGGATACTCTTCTGGGTGGCGATCAGCATGGCCGCTCTATTTGGTATGATGACGCCCTATCACGATGGCTGGTTGCGGCTCCAGCGCCTGGTCCTGCATGGCGTGCGCTCGCCAGTCGCACCTTTTATCGATGTCAGGAAGTTTGCACGCGTCTGGCAAAAGCCGCGTAACAGGTGCTTCCAGATTAGAACCCTGGTTCCAGTAATGGCCCTGCCACTTGGTATACGAAACTGGATGGGTTCTCTGCTCGACCGCAGCTATTCGCTTCAGATTGTCAAAGCGGCATAGCAGTCCTTTCATCTGAAAGGCTGCTCGACTGCGTGACCCCTCAAGGGATTGCGAATACCAGCGGAAGCCCGTGGAGCGTCGATGCAGCCTAACCGGCATCCCTATCCGGCAAAAGGGGGAGTATCTTGCCGCAATGCTGACTGGGCCTGCTTCGTTGACGTCAAGTCAACTGAACAGAAGAAAAGTCCTTCACGCTCTGCCCGACCGTGGGGGTATCGGGTGAGGACGACGCGATCAACGACATCGTGCAGCTATGAAATTCCAGGGGAGGTTATATGCGCAGGGCAATTCCATTTTACGGCGCGATGATGAGTACGGCAGCGTTGCTTGCATTCGCGCCCACTATCAGCGCGCAGGAAACGGCCTCCAGCGCACCCGCACCCTTGGTGGGGGACCAGGATATCATCGTGACGGCGCGCAAGCGCGACGAACGGTTGCAGGACGTACCGGCCGCCATCGCGGCGGTTGGCGCGCAGGAAATCGCGCGCTATTCCACCAACAGCATCACGCAGATATCAAGCCGCGTGCCGCAGCTGCAGGTCGGCACCGTCAGCGGTCCGGGTGGCGGATCGATCAACCTGCGCGGCATCGGGTCGCCCGGCACCAGCCCCAGCGTCGACCAAGCCGTTTCGATCAACATCGACGGCATCCAGGTGAGCCAAGGTAATGCGATCAACATGGGCATATACGACCTCGACCGGGTTGAAGTGCTCAAGGGGCCGCAGGCGCTGTTTTATGGCAAGAACAGCCTGGGCGGGATCATTTCCTTCGTGTCTGCCGATCCGGGCAAGGATTTCGAATGGCGCGCCCGCGCTGGCTATGAATTTGCGCAGGACCGCCAGCAATATGAAGGGATGATCTCCACGCCGCTGGCCGAAGGGCTGGGCCTGCGCGTCGTGGGCGCCTATTCCCGGCAGGACGGCTGGTTCCGCAATGTGTCCAATGATGTTCCAGGCGGCACCGGCGTTCCGGGCAGCAGCGCGCCGCAATCGGAAGATTATTTCGTGCGCGGCACGGTAAAGTTCGAGGGCGCGGACGGCAAGTTCGATGCCAAGCTGAAGCTGAGCTATTCCCAGATGGATCGGGAAAACGGCCCCGGCGGCTCGACCCAGATTTTCGATTGTCCGATTGGCGCGCCGCAACTTCAGGTCTTTGCCGGCAACGTCGGCGGGGTGAATGATTGCAAGCTCGATCGTAACCTGGTGGATCCCAATATCTCTGCCACGACCACGGCGGCGGCCCCCTATTATCTGGGCAACGGCAAGCCCTTCCTGAAGCAGAAGCAGTTTCTGTCGTCGCTTCAGATGACGCTGCGCCCCACCGACACGCTGACATTGACGTCGGTGACGGGCTTTTATGACTTCAAGGAGGATTTCAGCTGGAACGTGTCGGCGGGCGAGGCGGAAAGCCTGGTCACGGGCGGCCATGTACGCGACAATCAGTTCACCCAGGAATTGCGCGCGGCGACGTCGTTTGAATCACCGTTCAACGTCGTTGTCGGCAGCTATTACCAGTTTTCCGAAAAGCGGTTCGAAGCGCCGTTGATCACCACCGGTTTCCTGACCGGCTTCACCGGGCCGCTGGTTCTGGTCGACGACCGCTTCCGCCAGAAGACGGAGGCCTATTCCTTCTTCGGCCAGGGCATATTGACTCTGTCCGAACAACTGGAAATCACGGCGGGCGGCCGCTATTCGATCGAGGATAAATGGCTGCATTTCGCCCGCTATCCCAGTGCCCTTTCGGGCTTCTCCCCCACGCCGGTCCAGATCGCGCTTGACCCGCAAAAGGTCCACTTCACAGACTTTTCGCCCGAAGCCACGATCCGATTTCGCCCAACACGCAACATCACCTTCTACGGCGCCTATCGGGAAGGATTCACGTCGGGCGGTTTTAACACCGCTCCAGCCAGTGGCGGCGGCGATATCACCTATCGGCAGGCACGGGCGCGCGGTTTCGAAGCGGGTGTGAAGGGCAGCCTTCTGGACCGGCAACTGAGTTTCGATGCGTCCATTTATACCTACAGATATGACGATCTTCAGCTTAACGCCTTCGATCCCGTCTCCATATCGGTCAAGGTGCGCAATGCCGCGTCGGCCCGGACCAAGGGCGCGGAAATGGCGCTGACTTTCGCGCCAAAGGCCGTGCCGGGACTGACGCTGCGGTCCAGCGTCGCCTATAATCATGCGCGCTACCTGAACTATAGCGATGCGTCCTGCTATGCCGGTCAATCCATTGCGCAAGGGTGCAACCGCAACCTGGTGCCACGTTTCGACCCGGCGACCGGGGCGGCCATCGGTTCCAGTTTTTCGTCGCAGGATCTGTCGGGTACGCAGCTTGAACGCGCGCCCGATTGGACGATGAGCCATGGCATCATGTACGACCTGCCGATCTCCAGCGCGATGAAGATCAGCTTTGGCGGTGATGGCAATTATACCGGCAGTTTCAACCCAGAGCCGGCCCATAATCCACGGGCATTGCAGCGCGGGATATGGCGTTTCAACGCCTTCGCGGCGCTGGCGGCATCCGACGATTCATGGGAATTGTCGCTGATCGGTCGCAACCTGGCCAACAAGTTGCGGGTCGCCACGGCGTTCGAATATCCGCTGACCGGCGCGTCCTTCCCCGGTTACACATCGCCCGGCCTGGGAGCAGACCTTGCCGGCGCGCCGACCGAACCGCGTACGGTGATGGTGCAACTGACGCTGCGCAGTCCCCTGTTCAAGTAAGGACGTTCCAATAAGGATGTTCGATTAAAAATACGAAAGGGCAGCGCCACCACGGTGGCGCTGCCCTTTCGTATTTGACCAACGCCTGCGACCGTCAGGCCATGGGGCGATCGCTCTTGGCCTGACGGTCTTGCTCGCACGCACGAGCGCCCAGGGCGGCGATCAAGGCCGTGATCTCCATCAGATGTTCTGAAGTCTTGACCAGCTTGTCGGCGCAGGTCGGATCGGCATCGGCAAAGCGGGACGGGCCCCACCACCCCTCCGGTGCCTGCCGATCGATGAACCATTGGGTCATGGGGGCCAGCCACTCGCCCCAGCCGCCATCGGGATCGGCCTGGTGCATGACGCCCACGGCCCAGCCGAACTTGCACGCCTGAACGCTGTCGATGTCGGTGAACTGCGCCTGCGTCCCGTTCACATTATAGGCCAGGAAGCCGCGCGCGATGGCGATCGCTTCGGGCCGATGGCGGATATGCGCGTAGCGGGCCAGGAACACCGCGGCCATGGCCGGTCCGTAAAATGCCTGTCGCGGCTGGTCGAACGGCACGATCGCAGCCCAGGCGAAGGCGGGATCGGGCGTGCGCCACACCGCGTCACCCTGACGGAACATGTGGAAGGTGGTATTGGATGGTTGGGCGGCGAGCAGTCCATCGAGCCACTCATAGGCCTTGTCCGCCACATCCAACTGCCCGGTGATCAGTGCCGACAGGCCGACCTGCGCGGTGGAAAGGATGTCGCAAATCCCGGCCGGGTGATTGCCGCTGCCCAGCCGCGTCGGCAATCCCCCATGGACGGGGTCCTGCTGACTGGCCAGATAGTCCATGGAGCGCAGCGCGATATCGTAGCTGCCCGCCATCCAGGCGCTGACGACGAAGGTGCCGAGCCAGTAATTGGCATATTGGGCGATATAGCCCTGGCCCTCCATATAGCCCGGCAGATAATCCCCGTTCGCAGCGATACGGTTTTTGGCTGCCCAATGGACGACCGCGCTGGCCGCTGCGGGTTCGCCGGCTACCGCCAGCCCCCATCCAAGGCGGCTCCACCCCGTCCGGGTTTCGCAATCTGCGGGCCGACCATCCGGGCCGATATGCTTTAGCAGCCAGTCGACGGATCGATCCCGCGCGGCCAGGGCCGTCCGGGTCAGCGCGTTCGGGGTGAACATGGGGCAAAGTCTCCAATAATCGGCGGTAAAGCTATTTTCTGCGCCTTCGCTTCGGATGGCTGCGCGGCAGGGAACAGCGCGCGCGGACCGCAGCCATGACAATCCGAACGCCGGATTTCGAAGAACCCGTCGGTGGTATGCCTACCAAATGGAAAGGAGCGATGCTGCGGTATTGGTCGCGCGTTATCGCGTGACTGGGTTCGTCAGGGGTGGTCCGCCATGATGATGTCCTCCCCGGCACCTGTCGTCGAATTTCAGCGCCGAAATTCGAGCAAATGGCTGATAGTGTCAAATGACATCGCGGTCGCACCGGTGCGTAGAACTCAAAGCTGGATCGCCGAAACAGCGGCTTACTTGGCGAAGCGCTGTCCGCCCATCTTTTCCGGGGCCTGGTTCGAGACGGTAGAAGGGCGGGGGCACCACCGGGCGCCCCTCACCTGAAATCAGGCTGCATTGGCAACCATGCCGTGCGGATCGAGCACGAATTTCTGCGCGGCGCCATTGTCGAAGGTGGCATAGCCCTTCGCAGCGTCCTCCAGTGGGATGACCTGCGCGCCCACGATGTCGGCAATGGGCAGGCGATCATAAAGGATCGCCATCATCAATTGCCGGTTATATTTCAGAACCGGAGTCTGGCCGGTGTGGAAGGACAGGGCCTTGGCCCAGCCCAGGCCGAAGCGCAGCGACAGGCTGCCTTGTTTCGCCGCGCTGTCGACGGCGCCGGGATCTTCGGTCACATAAAGGCCGGGAATGCCGATCTGCCCCGCGGCTCGCGTGATCTCCATCATCTGGTTAAGCACGACGGCGGGCTGTTCGCCGCCGCTATGGCCGCGCGCTTCAAAACCGACCGCATCGATCGCTGAATCGACTTCGTTGCTGCCGGTAATATCGGCGATCAGGTCGCCCAATCGATCGTTTTTCGTCAGGTCGACCGGTTCGAACCCGACCTTTGCGGCGTGCGCCAGGCGATCCTTGTTGAAATCGCCGATCATTACGACCGCAGCGCCCAGGATACGGGCCGACGCTGCGGCGGCTAGCCCCACCGGACCGGCGCCGGCAACATAGACGATCGATCCCACGCCGACACCGGCCTTGAGCGCGCCGTGGAAGCCGGTCGGCAGGATGTCCGACAACATCGTCAGGTCGCGGATCTTCTCCATCGCGCGGTCGCGATCGGGGAATTTCAGCAGGTTGAAGTCGGCATAGGGGATCATGACATATTGGGCTTGGCCGCCGATCCAGCCGCCCATGTCGACATAGCCATAGGCGCCGCCTGCGCGCGCCGGGTTGACGGTCAGGCATACACCAGTGTCCTGCGACTTGCAGGTCCGGCATCGGCCGCACGCCACGTTGAAGGGCACCGACACGATGTCGCCGATGTCGAGCATCTCTACATCGGCCCCCTTTTCGATCACCTCCCCGGTGATTTCATGGCCCAGCACCAGGCCTTGCGATGCGGTGGTGCGGCCCCGGACCATATGCTGGTCGGAACCGCAGATGTTGGTTGTGATGACTTTCAGAATGACGCCATGGTCGATCGGCCGCCCGTCGGGTGCCTCGAATTTCGGATATCCGATCGACTGGACCTCCACCTTGCCGGCCCCCAGATATACGACGCCGCGATTGTCGGACATGTCCATTCCTCTCCCTGTGAATTTTTGCAATATGGCCATGGTTGGCCAGCCCGCGGGCTGGCCAACCATGGCTGTTGATCAGGCAGCCGCCTGATCGAAGATGCTGTCGCTATCGTCAGACGCGTCGCCGTTTTCGGCCGCGATCGCGCGATCGATCATCATTCTGGATCGCACGCCGCCCGCATCGATGTTGAGTTTCAGCAGGCGTCGCGCGGGATGGCGCAGAAGATTGGCCTGCTGCTGTTCCAGCATGTCGAGGTCTTCGGTGAAAATTCCACCCTGGCCCTCGCGGATTTCGTTGGTCAGCAGTTCATTGTCGACGGCAAATTGCCGCGCCATGCCCCAGAAATACCAATGGGTGGTTTCGGTTTCCGGCGTGATGAAATCCACCACGATACTGGCCGCCTTGTTGGCCATGTCGGCATCATAGCCGCCGGTTCCCGCCAGCGCCACGCCGACCTCTATCATGACATGGCTGGGCAGCGAGAAACGACAAATCTGCCACCGATCTACCGTGGCGTCGCCATCCAGTCCCGCGCCGCGCAGGGCCATTTGCCAGAAGGGGGGTGCCTTGACGCCATCGATGGTCCGGCTCGTCTGCACTTCATCCCCGACGATGCGGGTCTTGACCGGCGTTTCGTCGATTTCCTTCTGCCCGATGCTGGACGCATGGACGTAGGTTTCATGGGTCAGGTCCATCAGATTGTCGACCATCAGGCGATAGTCGCATTTGATGTGGAACAGGCCGCCGCCATAGGCCCATGCGTCGCTTTCGGCCCATTCGAGATGATGCAGCTTGTCCAGGCTGGCCTGTTCCGCGTCGCCCGGCCAGACCCAGATGAAACCATAGCGTTCGACGATGGGGAAGGTGCGTATCGGCGGGAAGCCCTTGACCTTCTGCCCCGGCATATTGTCCGCCTGGCCTTTGCAGCCCATGGCCAGGCCATGATAGCCGCACACGAGCAGGTCGTCCCGCACGAAACCCAGGGACAGGGGCGCGCCGCGGTGCGGGCAGAAATCTTCCAGTGCAACCGCGTCCCCGCTGGCCTTGCGGTACAGCACCATGCGTTCGCCGCAAATCTGCCGACCCAATGGCTTGTCGGCAATCTCGTCCGGGGTGCAGGCGACATACCAGGCGTTGCGCGGCCAGGTGGGGGTGGTGGATTCCAGCGCTTCGCTCATGTTAAACCTCCTGAAAATAGAAACTGCGCCTCCTGTTCGGGAGAGGCGCGGGGCGGGGTCAGGCGGCGACCTGCATATCATGCTGTTCGGCCTTCATCAGGCGGTGGAGTACCTGCCGGGCCTGGCGGCTTCCCACGTCGCTCGCGATGTCGAGAAGCGGGCGATCGGGGTCGGCGCTGATCCGCAATTGCTGAAGTTCGAGCACTTCCTGGTCTTCGCGGAAGGTGTCCGCCGTCTGCTGGAAGATCTGTTCCGGCACGCCCGGGGCGACAGCATCCGTCGCGATCGACCAGAAATAATGGGTCGTCGCTGCCGTTTCGGGTGTGATGCCGTGAAAGCCGATCATCGAAAAACCATGGTCGCGCGCACCGTCATAGGCGCCGGTCCCCGCGTCGCACGCGCCGGTATTGATACGGATCAGCACCGGCTGAAATTCGATTTCCTGCCAGCGGTCGATCGTCCCGGCGAAATGCTTGGCGGCCTTGTAGGTCGGCGGTGGTTCTGAATCGGGCATGTAGCGCGACACCCGCACGTTGTCGCCGTCGCGCACCGCTTGGGTCTTCACGCCGAAATGCAGGTCGGGATTCCCGCCGATGGTCCGGGCATGGATATAGGGCAGGTGGGACAGATCCATCAGATTTTCGATCAGCAATTCCCAATTGCCCCGCACGTCGAAATGGTGGCTTTTCCATGTAAAGCGGGGATCGCAATGCCAGGGATGATCGGGAATTCGGCTGGCATCGGCCAAGTCGATGTCTCCCATCCAGATCCAGAGCAAAGCGTCCCTTTCGACCAGCGGAAAGCGACGGACGCAGGCGGTGGATGGAATGCGGTCCTGGGCCGGGATCTTTTCGCACTGGCCCTCTACGTTGAATTCCAGGCCGTGATAGCTGCAACGAATGCGTTCGCCATCGACGGTGCCGAAGCTGAGCGGCAGGGCGCGGTGGCAGCAGCGATCCTCCAGGGCCGCCGCCTGGCCGCCTTGGGTGCGAAAGAGGACGATCGGCAGGTCGAGGAAGGTGCGGGCCACGCGCGCGCCGGGCACCAGGTCGGCGCTCCAGCCGGCGACATACCAAGCATTATACAAAAATTTGGGCGCTTTGGCCGTGCCGGCTCCAGCCATGACTCTCTCCTCGTGCAGAGGATTTGAATTACTGCTAAACGCCGCTATAAGCATCACTCATTTACTTATAGAAACTATAAGCATGGCTTATTCCGATCTGGACTTTAATCTCATCAAGGTGCTGGAGGCACTGTTCGTCCACCGCAGCGTGTCGGCGGCAGCGGAAGCGCTGTGCGTCACCCAGCCAAGCGTCAGCCTTTCGCTCAAGCGCCTGCGTGCACATTTCGGCGACGATCTTTTTGTCCGTCAGGGGGGGCGGATGGTGCCCACGGCGGTGGCCGAGCGGCTGCGCGAACCGGTCTCGCGGGTCATCGCCACGGTGCAGTCAGACATCGTACCGTCCGGCCCGTTCGACCCGGAATCCTCCGACCGCTGTTTCGTGCTGAGCCTGTCTGACCTGGGCGAACTAACCTTCCTGCCGGACCTGATGGCGAGCTTGCGCACGCTGGCGCCGCATGTGACCGTGCAATCGGTCACGCTGCCGACGCGGGATTTGAAGGCGGCGCTGGTGGATGGCAATGTGGACCTGGCGCTGGGCTATTTTTACGGGTTCGATGGCGACAATCTGTTTTCGCAAAAATTGTTCGACCAGACTTTCGTGTGCCTGGCGCGCGTCGACCATCCCCATATCGGCGACAGCCTGACCACCGAACAATTCTTACAGGCCGAGCATGTCATCGTCGAGCAGGATGGCCGCAGCCAGGAGGTCTTCGAGCGGCGGCTGGAGACGCTGGGGCTGCAACGCCATGTCGTGCTGCGATCGCCCCATTTCATGAGCGTGCCGCTGCTGATTTCTCAATCGGACATGATTACGACCGTCCCCTTGGCGGTGGCGCGCATCTATACCAAATTAACCGACTTGAAGATGCTGCCCTTGCCCTTTCATTCGCCCGCGGTGGAGCTGAAACAATTCTGGCACCGCAGGTCGCATACTGATCCCGGCACGCTTTGGCTAAGGCGGCTGGTCGCCCGGTTATTTACCGGACATGATCCCACGATCGGCGATCAATCGTCCTTCTGGAAAAGTTTCCGTGGCAGCGGCATGTCATCCTGATTTTCAGCTCGCCAAACGGACGGGTCGCGTGATTTCCAGTCAATCGAACCGACTTTTGGTCGTTTGACAGTTTAGCCCGCCAACCCGCATTCGATCCCCAGAGCATGGCCGCGCAGGCCAGGCGGACGTCGGCGCAAACAGCGACCGCGCCATGATTTTGGGGAGCGAAATGCTGGATTGGAACTATCGCGACAAGGCGTGCATCGTGGGCGTGGGGTCCACCGACTATGGTGTATTTCCCGAAACCGACGCCGTCGGCCTTGGCGTGGCGGCGCTGAAGGCGGCGGTCGATGATGCAGGCATCAGTTTCGACGATATAGACGGCGTCATCCTCAACCGCCTGCCCTATGATCGCTTTGCCGAGGTTTCGAACCTCAACACGCCTTATCTGCAATCGACGCCGGCGCATGGCCGCTTTTCCGCGATTGCGCTGATGATGGCTGCGGAGGCGATCGCATCGGGCGCCGCGACCACGATCGCCCTGGTCTATGGCAATGACGGTCGGTCCGCCGCGATGAAATATGGCGGCGATCCCAATTTCTGGGCGCCCTGGGGCTTTACGTCGCCCGGCGCATCGCACGCCATGATGTTCCGCCGCCATATGGCGCAATTTGGAACGACGTCGCAGGATCTGGCCCATATCGCCGTGGCGTTTCGCGATCATGCGACGAAGAATCCGGCCGCCGTCATGAAAAAGCCGATCACGGTCGAGGATCACCAGAACAGCCGTTTCATCTGCGATCCGCTGCACCTGCTCGATTACTGCCTGATCAACGATGGTGGCGTGGCCTGGATCATGACCACGCCAGAGCGCGCGAAGGATATGCGCAAGAAGCCGGTCTATGTCTCGGGCTTCGCGCGACAGGATGATTTCTCGCAAAACTCGCTGCCGCCCGACGATTATTGGTATCCCGCGCTCCAGAAAGTGGAGGCGCAGGTTTATGCGCGCGCCGGCATCAGCCGCGACGATATCGACGGGCTGATGATCTACGACAATTTCTCTCCCACGGTGCTGTTCGCGCTGGAGGGGATGGGCTTCTGCAAACAGGGCGAGGGCGGCCAGTTCGTGCGCGACGGGATGCTGCAGCTGGGCAAGGGGCGCTGGCCGACCAACACGAGCGGCGGGCATTTGTCGGAAAGCTATATGCAGGGATGGGCGCTGATCGTCGAAGGGGTGCGTCAGCTTCGCGGCGAAGTGCCCGCCGATCGCCAGATCAAGGATGCCAAAGCCCTTCAGTTCATCCTCGCCACGGCGGTTGCCAGTTCGATCATCATCAGGAACGACGCATGACCTATAGCAAACCGCTGCCCGAGGCAGATAAATGGAGCGGCCCCTTCTTCGCGGGTGCGCGGGAAGGGAAGCTGCTGGCCCAGAAGTGCAACAGTTCGGGCCGCTTCTTCTTTCCGCCATCCCCGGTATCCCCGGTCACGCGCGACGCAAATTGGTCCTGGGTCGCACTGTCGGGCAAGGGCATCGTCAGTTCGTTCGTCGTGATGCACCAGAAATATTTCGCCGGTTTCGGGGACGAAGTGCCCTATCCGGTGATCGAGGTGGAGCTTGAGGAAGGCGTGCGCCTGCTCTCCAACATCGTCGATTTGGGCGAACGCGCGCTGGTGGTCGGCATGCCGGTCGAAGTGATATTCGATCCTGTCACCCCCGATGTGACCCTGCCCAAATTCCGGCCGGCGGCCTGAACTGGGCAACCGTCAAAGGTCATCTGTTTTCCAGGTCCGTCGCGGCCTGAACCACCTGATAATGTCCCGCGCCGGTCCGTGCGCGTCGACGGAGAGAGCATCATGAGCGAAGACAATCTGGTCGTGGTCGAAGAGAAGGAAGGCTATGCCATCCTGCGCATCAACCGCCCCGACAAACGGAACGCGATGAACAAGGCCGCGCGCGTCGCGATGCTGGAGGCGATGGACGCGCTCAAGGGGCGTTTCGGCGTCATCGTCCTGACCGGCACTGATGTCAGTTTCTGCGCCGGGCTCGACCTCAAGGAAGCCAGCGCCGACCGCGAGGCAGGCGTCGAGGCCGATCCCGCCACATCCTGGCAGGCGGTCAATGTCGCCATCCGTGCGCATCCGTCGGTCTTCATCGCCGCCGTCAATGGCATGGCGCTGGGCGGCGGTGTGACGCTGATCAACGTCTGCGACCTGGCGATCGCGTCGGAACGCGCATCGATGGGCATGCCGGAAATGGGCTTTGCCACCTATCCAGGGCTGGCCGGCCCGTCGACCCAATATTCGCTGACGCGCAAGCGCCATGCCTGGATGATGTTCACCACCGAACGGATCGACGGCGCCACCGCCGAGCGCTGGGGTCTGGTCAACAAGGTGGTGCCGCACGACCAACTGCTGCCCGAAGCAGAAGCGATCGCCGCCAAGATCGGTCAGTTCAATCCCACCGCGCTGACGATCAGCAAGGGCGCGATGGACCAGATCCCGGTTGCAATCGACTGGGACGGCGCGTTCAATTTCGGCATCGGCAAGATCGACGAGATCAACCGGCTGACGGCCGCGGGCAGCGAGGGCTTGGCCCGCTTTTCCAAGGGCGAACGGCTGGTTGGTCAAGGCTGATCGTGGGGCTCAGGGTTCACGGATCGCAGCGGAATATGTGAGGTAGCGTGCAACAATATCAGATGTTCATAGGTGGCCAGTTCGTCGCCGCTGCCTCCGGCGAAACCTTCCCAACCGTGGAACCCTGGACCGAGGAGGCATGGGCAGACATCCCGCGCGGCGGAGCCGAAGATGTCGAGGCCGCAGTGCAGGCGGCGCATGGCGCACTGTCGGGCCCCTGGGCCGACTATAGCGCGACGGCGCGGGGCGCGCTGTTGCGGCGGCTTGCCGATCTGCTGGTCAAGGCCGCGCCGCATCTGGCCGAAATAGAGGTGCGGGACAATGGCAAGCTATTGACGGAGATGCGGGCCCAAACCAGCTATCTGCCCGACATCTATCATTATTATGCCGGTCTGGCGGACAAGATCGAGGGGTCTGTTCCGCCGGTGGGCCGTCCGGGCATTTTCGGCTACACCCGCTATGAACCTGTTGGCGTTGTCGCGGCGATCACGCCCTGGAACTCGCCACTTTTGCTGGCAGCGGCCAAGATCGCCCCGGCGCTGGCGGCTGGTTGCACGGTCATCCACAAGCCATCGGAACATAGTTCGGCATCGGCGCTGGAATTTGCCCGCCTGGTGCAGGAGGCAGGCTTTCCCGACGGCGTGTTCAACGTGCTGACCGGCTTTGGCGCACAGGTCGGCGATCCCTTGGTCCGCCACCCCAAGGTCGCGCGCGTCAGCTTCACCGGCGGCACGCAGGCGGGGCGCGCCATAAACCAGATCGCCGCTGCGCGGTTTGCCCGTTGCGACCTGGAACTGGGCGGAAAATCGCCCAATATCGTGTTTGACGATGCCGATCTGGAGGCGGCGGCCAACGGCGTCATATCGGGCATCTTCGCCGCGTCCGGGCAAAGCTGCATCGCCGGGTCACGCCTGCTGGTGCAGGATGATATTCACGATGCCTTTGTCGAACGGCTGATCGCAATCGCCAGCACGGCGGTGGTCGGCGATCCGACCGATCCTGCGACGCAGATCGGCCCGGTGACGACGCGGGACCAGTTCGACAAGGTGCTGGCCTATATCGACATTGCGCGCGGGGAGGGTGCCCGGTGCGTCCTGGGCGGCGATCGCCTGGCGCGAACGGGCTGGTTCGTCCAGCCGACGATCTTTACCGGCGTGACCAACCAGATGCGGATAGCGCGCGAAGAGGTGTTCGGGCCGATCCTGTCGGTCATCCGCTTCAAGGACGAGGCAGACTCCTTGCGGATCGCCAATGACAGCGATTTCGGGCTGGCGGCCGGTGTGTGGACGCGCGATTTCGGCAGGGCGTTTCGGATGTCCGAAAAGCTTCAGGCCGGCACGGTATGGATCAACAGCTACCGGATGCTGAGCGTGATGATGCCGTTCGGCGGCGTGAAGGATAGTGGCGCGGGGCGCGAGAATGGCATGGATGCGATCATGGCCAATCTGGAGGCCAAGAGTGTTTTCCTGAACCACAGCGCCCCGGTCGCCAACCCGTTCATCATGAAGCTGTAGGCCCGGTTCGGCATCGTAGCAGGGGGCGTCGGCGGCGCTGACGCCCCCTTCGCGGATGTGCGCGCCGCTAGACCAGGACGCCCTGTTCCGTCAGATCATCGATGTCGGACAGCGAAAGGCCCGCCCGTTCGGTGAGTATCTCCACCGTATGTTCGCCCAGCAACGGGGCGGCGAAGCGCGGGCCGATCGGGCCGGATGCAAATTGGAACGGGGGGCCGTTATAGAGCGAATTTCCCATCTCGCTATGCGGCAGATAGCGCCAGTGACCGCGATGCTTGAGTTGCGGATCATGATCGACAAGGTCGGCCGCATTCTGGACGACGCCGGCGGGCACGCCACGGTCCTGCAATGCCTGCATCAGGGCGTAGCCGTCGTGATCGGCCGATCGTGCGGCTATCGCGCGATCGATCACGTCCAGGGCCGCGTGACGCCCCGCTTCCTCCACCCATTCCACCTTGCCCAGATCGCTGCCGCCCAGGACGGCGCACAGCGCACGCCATTGCGTGTCCGACGCGATGCTGATCGCGATCCAGCGATCTTCGCCACGGACCGGATAGACGCCGCGCGGCGCATAGCCCGCCAGGCGATTGCCGGTCCTGCCCACGGTCCGCCCGTTGGCACCATGTTCCATCACCGGGATCGGCATCAGGCTCAGCATCGGTTCGGTCTGCGCCATGTCGATCGACTGGCCCGCACCGGTGCGCGCCTTGTGCCGCAACGCGCACATGATCGCGAAGGCACCATGGCAGGGGTTGGGAACATGGTCGGGATAGTTGGTGCCGGTGCCGGTCGGTTCCCGGTCGGGATAGCCGCTCAGGCCCAGAAAGCCGGTGAGCGCGGCAATGGTGATGCCATAGCCCAGCATCGTGCGGTCGGGGCCTTCGTCGCCGTTCATCGACATGCCGATGAAGATCAGGCCCGGATTGATGTGCCGCAATGTTTCGTAACCGACGCCCAGTTTCTCCATCGTCCCTGGCCGGAAATTATTGGCCACGATGTCGCAATCGCGGATCAGCCGATGGACGATCGCAACGCCGCGCGGTTCCTTCATATTGATGGTGATGCTGCGTTTGGAACTGTTGCGGTCCGCGAAATAGCCGCTGCGGTTGACCCCCCTGATCCCACCGGCATAGGGCGACGCCAGGCGCAGGCTGTCCAGCGACCTGGTGCTTTCGACCTTGATGACGTCGGCGCCCAGATCGGCGAGCAATTTGGTGGTGTAGGATCCGGCACCGATCCAGCAGAAATCGACGATCTTGACGCCGGAGAGCGGGAGGTCCGTCATGACGTTGCATCCTTGCCATCTTGTGTCCCAGGCACCAGTGCGGGGGCGGGCGTGCGCAACGCCCATGGCGTGGCGCTCAGCTTGTAGGGCGCGCCAGGGACACAGGTGCCGCCCAGGCGGGAATCTCCGGGGAGTGGGACGAAATAGTCGCGGTAGAGAAGCTGGCGGTTGCCCAGCAGATCGCCCGGCGTGGACATGGGCGCGATGGGCACGCCCCATGTCTTGCCGCCCTGATATAGTTGGTCCTTGGTCTGCCCCATGGCAAAGGGCAGGAAGACGGACTGGAACATCTCGTCCGCGCCGGGCGCCGTGTCGTCCCAGTCGGCCGCTGCAAAAATCTGTGCGCCAGGGCACCGCTCCGCCGTCATCCAGCGGGCGAAATTGCCCCACATGGCCGTTTCGCCGATGCCGCCCGCCAACAGGTAGATCTGGCCGTCCTTGCACGCAAAGATGCCGCTGCCCGCGCGCCGGGCACCTGCTGTCCGTTGGCGCACCTTGCCTTCAAGCTGATAGGTCTGGGCCGCATTCTCCAGCGCCATGACGATGGCTTCCTGGATCGACACGTCGATCACCTCGCCCTGGCCGCTGCGTTCCGCCCGCAAAAGCGCGGCGAACGCCGCGACGGCCGCGAACTGGTCGGCGGCGAGCAGGCCCTGTTCGCCATAAGCCACGACCGGCGCACAGTCGGGAAAGCCGGCCATCGTCAGCAGACCGCCCATCGCCATGAGGGTGAGGTCGTCGCCCACATAGCCGCCATAGGGGCCGTCGCTGCCATAAGGCGTGATGCGCACGCAGACGAGGCGCGGATTGGCGGCGCTCAGCGTCCCAAGGTCCACTGCCTGCGCGTCGGGATGATCCGACAGGATCAGCAGGTCCGCTTCAGCCGCCGCCTGAACCAGCAGTGCCTGCCCCTGCGGGGTGGCAAGGTCGGCACACAGGCTCTGCTTGTTCGCCGCGAAATAGGCGAAGGCCAGGCTGTTGTCCTGGCCCGGCCTGTCGCCGACAAAAGGCGGCTTGGCCCGCATCGGCGAACCGGAAGGCGGTTCGAACAGCGTGACCTTCGCCCCCATGTCCGCGAACAATTTGCCGCAATAGGCGCCATAGAGTCCCGACAGTTCAAGAACCCGGACGCCTTCCAGGGCGGTAGGGTCGCTCATAGGTCGCTGGGCCTGCCATCGCGCAGCAGGTCGCGTGCGATCATCCAGCGATGCACTTCGGACGGCCCTTCCACGATGCGCAGCACGCGCACTTCGCGGGCCATGAATTCCAGCGGCAGTTCCTTGCTAAGGCCCATGCCGCCGAACATCTGGATCGCCCGGTCGATCACGCGGGTTGCCATCTCGGTCGCCTGAACCTTGACCATGGACGCGCCCCGCCGGATGTCCGCGCGCGCGCCTTCGTCGATCTCCTGATCGAGCTGCCAGGCGAGGCGGTAGGTGAGCAGTTTCACCATCTCGATTTCTTGGAAACTGTCCGCGATCCACCATTGGATGGTCTGCCGGTCGGCCAGCGGCGCGCCGAATGTCAAGCGGGCCTTGGCTTGTTCGATCATCATGTCGAGTGCGCGCTGCGCATAGCCCAGGCACCAGCAGGCGCATTCCATGCGGCGGATGCCAAGTCGGTTCTGCAACGGGGCGAACGCCTGGCCCACGTCGCCCAGCACCTGGTCGTCGTCGACCACGACCTCATCGAAATTGACCGAATAAGCGTGGAAGTTGCCGCCGATGACCGAAAATTCCTGCGGGATCGTCACGCCGGGCGTGCCCTGGTCGATCAGGAAGGCGGTCATGCCGCCGCGCGTGCCCTTGGCAGGGTCGCTCGACGCGATCACGATCATGAAGTCGGCGGTGCGCGCGCCGCTGATCCACATTTTCTCGCCGTTCAGCACCCATGTGTTGCCACGTCGTTCGGCTTTCAGCCTGATGGCACCCGCATCAGCGCCTGCACCCGCCTCGGTCAGGGCCAGGCAGGATTTTTTCTCGCCCGCAGCATAGGGCAGCAGATAGCGTTCGATCTGATTGCCCTTGCAGGATTCCTGCAGGAAATGCAGGTTGGGGCTGTCGGGCGGCAGGGTGAAGGGCGTGATCGAATAGAACATCTGCTGCGTCACGACGCATTTGATGAGCGCGCCCATGCCATGGCCGCCAAAGCGTTCGGGCACATCGATGCCCCACAGGCCCAGTTCCTTCGACCGTGCCTTCAAACGCATCTCGATATCGTCAGGGATCAAAGGGTCGCCGCCCATGCCGCGATTGGCTTCGCGTTCGATGACAAGGCGTTCCAGCGGGATCAATTCGTCTGCGACGAAACGCGCGGTCAGTTCCCCGATCATGCGCGCATCGTCCGATAATGTGAAATCCATGCCTCTCCCGCCCTCTCAACCGGGTGCCCCCGGCACCTTATCCTTGCTTCTGATTGAAGACGCTTGGGGTGCGCCGCAATCGAAAGACTTTCTGCACGGTTGATCTAAACTCACACATCTGGCAGCATTGTCGGGACGGGGTCGCGCGCTGGCGCATCAAGCCATGCGCGGCGGTCCACAGGGTCGAAAGAAAGAGGATGAGAGGATGCGGATACCGCCGCTAACGGCACTGCGTGCCTTCGAATGCGCCGGGCGAAAGCTCAGTTTCACGCTCGCGGCCGCCGAACTCGGCGTCACGCCCGGCGCGGTCAGCCGGCAGATCAGGGTGCTGGAGGATTTCCTGTCGCTTCAGCTTTTTCATCGGGCGAACCGGGAAGTTAGCCTGACGCAGGAGGGGGCCGACTATCTGGCGAAGATCACCGATGCCTTTGCTCTGATCAAATCGGCGACCGAACATCTGATGGAGGTGCCCGAGGGCGCGCCGCTGCGCGTATCGACATCTTCCACTTACACACTGCGCTGGCTGATGCCGCGTATGCACTCCTTCTATTCCCAATATCCGGGTAACAATCTGCAATTGACCATGAGCCTGGCCGCGGTCGATTTTCAGCGCGACGATCTGGATGCGACGATCAAACTCGGCAATGAAGACACGCCCCAATCGGTGGTTCGCTACCTGTTCGATGCCGATCTGGTCGCGGTGTGCAGCCCCAAATTGCTGCAACAGGGGGTGCCGCTGGACAGGATTTCGGACCTGGCGCGCCACACCCTGCTCCATTCGACCGCGCGTCCCTCCAACTGGGCGCTCTGGCTGAAGGAGGCCGGGATGCCCGATCTTGTGGGTGCCAACATCATGCGGTTCGAAAGCTCCAGCCTGGCCTATCAGGCTGCGGCCGATGGCGTGGGCATTGCGATGGCACAGTTGCCCTTGATCCTTGACGATCTGGAGTCCGGGACGCTGATCATGCCGTTCCCGATTTCGACCCCCGACGACTGCCGCTACAATCTCATCTGGCCCGACAGGATGCCGCGCAATCCCAGTTTCAAGCCGTTTCGCGACTGGATGCTGGAGGAAGCGAGAAAGACCAGCGCCCGCATGGAGGCGTTGAAACTGGACATGGCCCGGCGGCGTGCGGAATGGCATCTGGCCGCCGTCGCGTGACCTGAAGTCAACGCGCCCGCAAAAATCTCGCTTGAATTCACGGCCTGAGCGGTGAGAACGAACCCGGTAAAAGCAGACGGCATCGACATGCATCGCGCGCCCATGCCCGTCGTTTCAAGGAGAGATGTCGATGCCGATTGCTGGCAAGGTCGCGCTGGTAACGGGCGGTGGCCGGGGGCTTGGCCGGGACCATGCCCTGGCCCTGGCAGCCGCGGGTGCCAAGGTCGTGGTCAACGATCTGGGCGGTTCCAACATAGGGGAGGGGGGCGACGCCGGTCCCGCCCAATCGGTGGTGGCAGAGATTGAGGCGCTGGGCGGCACGGCGGTTGCCGACACGCGCAGCGTTGCGGACTGGGCCGGTGCCCATGCCATGGTCGACGGGGCGATCGCGACCTTTGGCGACATCGACATCATCGTCAACAATGCCGGCATCAGCCGGGTCGCGGCCTTTGGTGACATGTCCGAACAGGATTGGGATTTGTCCGCCGCGGTGAATTTCAAGGGCGTGACGGCCACCATGAACGCCGCTGCGGCCCATTGGCGCAGGACCGGGCCGAAAAAGGGCCGCGCCATCATCAATACAGCGTCGCCCGCCGGGCTGCATCCCATGCCCCCGATCAACATCTACAGCGCGACCAAGGCCGCCGTGGCCGCCCTCACCGTCGCTGCGGCGCTCGAACTCGCGCCGCTCGGTGTCAGGGTGAATGCCATTGCCCCCATGGCCCGCACCCGGATGTTGGAGGGCGCGCCGCCCGACATGATTGCGATGATGGCCCCGCGCGAAGGGTTCGACCCCAATTCGCCGGAACATGTTTCTCAAGTCGTACTGTTCCTGGCGAGCGCCCAATGTCCGTTCACTGGCCGGGTGTTCGGCGCATGGGGCGACGACCTCTTCCTGTTCAACGAATGGAGCGCGGCCCATCATGTCAGCAATGGCGGGCAGAAATGGACTGTCGCATCGCTGGAGGCAGCGAGCGCCGACCTGCCCCGGCAGGATCACCGCTGGACCCTGTTCCCCGGCGGCCGCTTTGAAACCGACATGCCGCCTGCGGACATATTGGCGGCGCTGGCAGCGGTCTGATGATCCGCGCCCTCGCACCCCAGCGCCGATGCAGATGATGATGGAGAGAGCCGATGAGCGCCGTTGAAATTCCCACCGCGCCGCGCAAACCCGGCGATGGCGTTCGCCTGTTCGGTTTTACGGTCGGCCATGTGAACATGCCGATCGGCTTCTTTCTCGATGGCGAGCCGGGCGAAATGCGCGCGCCGGTCACGGCCTTCCTGATCGATCACCCCAAGGGTCTGGTGCTGTTCGATACCGGGCTGGGGCCGCGTTTCGTGCGGCCAAGAGGCACCCAGCCGGACAGCTTCATCGACCTTGAGCAGGGCGACACGATCGACGAGCGACTGAACGCGATCGGCGTCGATCCTGCCGCCATCCGCTGGATCATTACATCGCATTTGCACACCGATCATGCGGGCGGCAACGCCTATTTCCCCAATGCGACCGTCATAGTGCAGGAACGCGAATATGATCATGCCTTCCACAATATCACGGACGATCCCATCTATGAGATCAGCGAATATGATCTGGGCCAGCCTTTCCTGAAGATCCACGGGGAGCATGACCTGTTCGCCGATGGTACGATCGTCATTTTCCCGACGCTCGGACATACGCCGGGCCATCAATCGGCCAAGATCAGGACCGATGGCGGCGACATCGTCCTGACCGGGGATTGTTGCAGCCTCAAGCGATCGCTCGACGAGTTCCGACTGCCCAACCATTGCCATGACGCCGATCAGTTCCTGACATCGCTCAAGTTGCTGTCGTCGCTGGAGCGCAAGGGCGCCCGGGTGTTTCCAAGCCACGACCCCGATTTCTGGGCTACCATTCCCAAGGTAGGTCCGATCGGCTGAACGAACAGGGCCCGGCCCGGCGGCAACGGTCCGTCGCCGCCGGGCCCAGGCTTCAAATACCCTCGCTATCGGCGATCGATTGTTCGATCTGCCTGAAGCGGGCCAGGATCGGCGCCGTGCCGTCGGGATGGGTCCAGATATAGAGTTGGCCCGCCAGCATCGCCCGCACCGCGATTTCGCCAGCTTCGTCTGCGTCCATCCATGGGATCGTGACATTTTCAAAACCCTCGGCATCCTCCAGCCGACCGCTTTTGAGTTGCCCCTCGCCCAGTTGATCGGGACGGTTCCGGTCGCTGTGGTGGATGTTGGATCGTACCGGGCCGGGCAGGAAGACGCTGACGCTGATCTTCCCCCCGTCCTGCGCCATTTCCGCCGCCAGCGTTTCCGACATGGCCACCACCGCATATTTGGTCGCCGCATAGCCGCCGATCGTCGGAACGGCAAACATCCCACTGATCGAGGATGTGTTGAGGATATAGCCGGGGTCGGGGTTCGCCTGAAGCAGCGGAAGGAAAGAGTCCAGACCGTTGATCACGCTCCATATATTGGTGTCGATCATCCACGCCCAATCGGCCCTGGTCATATCGGCCATGCGCGCGGTGGGGCCGATGCCGGCATTGTTGACCAGGATGTCGAGGTGCCCGAACCGCGCCTTGATCGCGTCGGCCACATCATGCAGCCCCTGGGCATCGGTCACGTCGGTGCGGAATGCGGTGCCGTTCAACGCCGCCGCCGCCTCGTCCAGCGCCTGCTGGTTGCGGCCGATGAGGACGACATGGCAGCCGCGCGCGGCCAGCCGCTGCGCGATACCCAGCCCGATGCCGGACGAACCGCCCGTGACGACCGCCACCTTGCCCTGTAATAACCCTGCCATTCGGCTCCACTCCCTATCGTCTGTTGCGCAACAATAGCGCGGCCGGGCGGTGACGCGAGCGACCTTTGCGCCGCTCGCTTGACTTTAGATCAACGCCGCTCTCCAAAAGTCGGTTGACGCAAAAGGGCGGGGATGATGACCTTTTCGCAGACCCCGTCGACGAACCGGGGGCAAGCAGACAGAATTGGCCGCACGGCCAAAAGGAGAGAGCGCGGCATGATCAATCCAGGATGGACCGTCCCGCGATCGCCCCTGGGCACCTATCATCCATTCTGCTTCGTCCTTGTCGATCAACGCCATGTCGACAGGAGGGGGCGACCGCACCTAGCCAGCGGGCAGCATGAATGGACCAGAAGCAATGACTGACTTTGACTATATCGTCGTAGGTTCGGGATCGGGCGGTGGCGTCGTTGCGTCCAGGCTGTCGGAAGATCCAGCCAATTCCGTGCTCGTCCTGGAAGCTGGCGGGTCCGACTGGAATTTTGTGTTTCACATGGGAATCGGCTTTTACCGGAACCGCCCCGCCAACCTGAACTGGGGGTTCCAGTCGCAGCCCGAACCCCATCTCGATAATCGCCGCATCGACCTGCCGCAGGGCCATGTGCTGGGCGGTTCGTCCTCGATCAACGGCAAAGTCTATTCGCGCGGCAACCCGATCGACTATGACGAATGGCGCCAGATGGGGTGTGAGGGCTGGTCCTATGACGAGGTGCTGCCTTATTTCCGGCGTGCCGAGGGGAGTTGGCGGTCGGGCAGCCGCTATCATGGCGAGGACGGCCCGCTCAAGACCACGGCGATCGCCCGTCGCGGCATGTTGTCGGAGCCGCTGGTCGAAGCGGCGCGCAGCCTGAACTATCCGATCGTCGATGACCTTGATGCCGCCCCGTTTGAGGGTATTTCGCCCGGGTCCGACATCACCGTCGATCGCCGGGGCCGTCGGTCCAGCACGGCGCGGACCTATTTGCGTCCGGCGATGCGGCGGGGGAATGTGAAGCTGGAACTGCATGCCCGCGCGACGCGCATCCTGGTCGAGGATGGCAGGGCCGTCGGCATCGAGTTCGTCCAGCGCGGCAAGGTGCGACAGGTCCGGGCGCGCAAGGAAGTCATCCTGTCGGCGGGCGTCTATAACAGCGCGCGCCTGCTGCTGCTGTCGGGTATCGGCAATGCAGACGAACTTGATGCGATCGGCATCGCGCCGGTCCTGCACCTGCCCGGCGTCGGTACGAACATCGCCGATCATGCGGCCACGATGATGGAAAACCTGACCAAGGATCCGATCACCCCACTGGGGCAGCTGCGGATCGACAAGGTGGCGGTGCATTTCCTGCAATGGGCACTCCTTGGGAAAGGACTGTTCACCACCCAGCCGCTCAGCGCGCAGGGGCTGATCAAGACCCAGTCCGGGCTCGACCGCCCTGATGTCCAGGTCTTCTTCAATCCCCTGCGTCGCGACGCCCAGATCCACGTGCCGGGCATCACCCGCCGCCAGGAACACCGGGTTGAAGCGGCCATCGTGCTGCTGCGCCCCTATAGCCGCGGGACGTTGAAACTGGGCTCCTCCAACCCGGCCGAACCGCCCGAAATCCAGCTTAACCTGCTGTCGGACCAGCGCGATGTCGATACGTTGATCCGCGCCCTTCGGCAGGTGCGCAAAATCTATCAGGCGGAACCTTTGAGCGGCCTTCTCAAGCAGGAAGTGTCGCCTGGCATCGCCGCGCAGAGCGACGAGGCGCTGACCGCCTATCTGCGCCGCGCTCTGTACACCGTGCGGCATCCGGTCGGCAGTTGTCGGATGGGGCATGACGAGATGGCGGTGGTGGACAGTCAACTGCGCGTGCGTGGCATCGCCGGGCTGCGCATCGCCGATGCGTCGGTCATGCCGGCCATTCCGGGCGGTAACACCAACGCGCCCGCCATCATGATCGGTGAAAAGGCGGCCGACATGATCCAGGGCAAACCCGCGCTCCGCCCCGTTATCGATTGAGTTGAAGTCAAGGAAGACGAAAATTTGGCGCTGCATGGTGCCTGGCCTTTGGGATAGACCGCAAAGGCCTTTTATCCCACGGGCATCGCAGCCTGACCGGCTGTATGGAAGAGGATGCAGGGCGGCGCCAGGCAAGGCGTTGCTCGCTCGATGATAAGAAGGATCAAGGAGAATATGGTGCAAGTCTGGCAGGAACGACTGGATCATTTCAAGGAGATGATCCGCGAGGATATCGACAAGGGCCTCTATTATGGGGCTTCGGTCCGCGTCGGTCGCGGCGGCACCCTGGTCTTCAACGAAACGATCGGCCATGCCGACGCCGCCGGTGAAAAGCCGATCAATCCTGACTCCATTTTCTCCATCTTCTCCATGACCAAGGCGTTCACCAACATCCTGACGCTGCGCGCGATCGAGATGGGTCGCTTTGCGCTGACCACCAAGGTGTCGGACATCATCCCCGAATTTGCCGGCCCGCCGCGCGACCAAGCGACGTTTTTCCACCTGCTCACCCACACGGCCGGGTGGCCGGGCCTTTGGGAAATCCGCCCCGGCGCCCTGCAGGACCAGTTTGACGAAGTCATCGCGGACATCTGCGCCTTTGTCAGCGGGACCACGGAACCTGGGCAGCGCTGCAACTATCAGCCCCTGGTCAATCATGCGTTGATGGGCGAAGCCATTCGTCGCACCGATCCCAAGCAGCGTTCGCTGCGTGACATCTATCGCGAGGATCTGTTCGAGCCGCTCAAGATGCACGACACGGCCATGGGCGTCCGCAAAGACCTCCAGCCGCGCCACATCATTCCCGACATGCGCGGCACGCTGCCCGTCACCACGCCGGGGCATAACAACAAGAGCGACTATGGCATATTCGAGGAAGAATTTGCCGAAATGCCCCATGTGGGTTGCGTCGCGACCGCCGACGACATGTGGCGCTTTACCGAAATGCTGCGCCGCGGCGGCGAGCTTGACGGGGTGCGGATTCTATCGCCCCGCACGATCAAGCTGGCCACCCAATGCTGGACCGGCGAGATGGAAAACGAGCTTTATCGCTGGCTGGCGCTGTCGATGGGGTGGAAGGCCTATCCCGCCTATATGGGCCTTGGCTTCTCGCTGAAGGGCAAGACGCTCAACCATAATCAATATGGCACGCTGACGTCGGAGGGGACGTTCGGCAATAATGGCGCGGGCAGTTCGATCTATTGGGTCGATCCGGTGGCCGACGCCACCTTTGTATGCCTGACCGCCGGCGTAATGCATGAAGGGCATAATATGCTCCGCTTCCAGCGCTATTCCGACACTGTCGCATCGGCGATGGTGTAATATGGGAACGCTTTCCTATGATTATGCCGACACCGTCACGCTGGTGACGGGTGGCGCGTCGGGTATCGGCCGCGCCATATCCGAAGCGTTCGCGGCGGCAGGCGGCATGGTCGCCATCGCCGACATCAATCTTGAAGCGGCACAAAGCGCCGTCGGGGCGATCGAAGCGATGGGCGGGCGTGCGCGCGCCTTTCATGTCGATGTGGCCGATGAAAATTCCGTCCGCGCGTTGATCGATGCGATATGGGCCGATCTGGGACGGTTGGACCATGCGATCAACAATGCGGGGATAGAGGCCAATACCGTACCGCTGGCCGATCTTGACAGCGACAATTGGCGCCGGGTGACGGACGTCAATCTCAGCGCCATCTTCTACTGCATGAAGGCGCAGTTGCGCAGCTTCCTGGATCGGGGCGTCACTGGCGCGATCGTCAATACGGCCTCCATTTCGGGGCTGATAGGCGGCTATAATCTGGCGGCCTATACCGCGACCAAACATGCCGTCGTCGGACTGACCAAGGCGGCGTCGATGGACTATGCGGCACAGGGCATTCGCATCAACGCCCTGTGCCCCGGCCTGGTCGACACGCCCTTCATCGCCGCCTTGCCCCAGCCGTTCATGGATCGGCTGGTGTTCGCCATTCCGATGGGGCGGCCCGGCCGCGCGGATGAAATGGCCAAGGCCGTGCTGTGGCTGTGTTCGGACGATGCCAGCTATGTGACCGGCCATGCCATGGTGGTCGATGGCGGGACGTCGCTGGGCGGCACCGGGACGAAAATGGACGACCTGGTGGGCGCCGCCGGTTCGCACTGAGACTGAAGCTGGATTGGATTAAACGATGTCGACGGCTCAACTGATGGATATTCCCGAAATTTCGCCGCTTGCCAGCCGGGAGGACTATGCCGCCGCGCGTCGCAGGAGCTGGGTGGGCAAGAGCGAGCGCGGGTTCGAAGTGCTGACCCATGATCAGGGTTGGGAGATCATGAGCAGCAAGGCGTTCGACATCGGCGGCGGCTTTGGCGTCGTCCTGGATGCCGTCGACCTGACTTCAGGCCCGTATCGCGAGGAATGGAACAAGCAGATCGTCTGTCATGAGGGCGACATGCGCACCAAGATGCGCGAGCCCTATATGCGGCTGCTCAAGCCCCAGCAGGTCGCCAAGCTCCAGGGTGATGTCCGCGCCATCATCCACGGCATTCTGGACGATATCAAGGATCCCACCGATGTCGATTTCATGGCGGAGATCGCCTGGCGGCTGCCAACGCAGCTTTATTGCGACCTGATTTCCGCGCCGCGCGAGATGGCGCCGTGGATCGGGCGGGTGACCGAATCCATCAATCCGCCCCTGCTGATGATGGACAAGGATCGCATCGGCGAATCCGAAGCGGCCTATTGGGAGGGGCTGGCGTTCATCGAAAAACATATCGATGACAAGCGCGGCAATCTGGGCGACGACTTCACGTCGGAATTGATCCGTTGCGAATTGGAAGGGCTGATTTCCCACGATCAGGTCAAGACCCTCGCCATGTCGCTGCTCATCGCCAGCATGGACAATACGCTGCACCAACTCGGCCTGACTTTCGGCACATTGCTGGAGGATCGCAGCCGGTGGGAGCAGGTCCTGGCCAGACCCACCGCCGCGCCGCAGGCCGCGGAGGAAAGCTATCGGCTCTGCCCGCGCTTTGGCGTGATCGCGCGCCATGCGTCGAAGGATATCGCCATCAACGGCTTCACCTTTCCGGCCGATAGCTGGATTTGGATATCGACCCGTTCGGGGGGCCGCGACGAAAGCAAGTTCGATGACGCGGACAATTTCAGGATGGGCCGTCCGGCATCGCGCGCGCTGATGTTCGGGTCGAACCATTATAGCTGCCTGGGCGCCACACTGGCGCGGCTGGAGGTGTCCGAAACCATCAGGATCATCGCCGACCGCTTCCCCAATATCCATATCAAGGGCGATTGGCGAAAGGTCGAAAGCCCGCTCGTCACCGAGGTCGAACATCTGCGGGTGTCGCTCATATGATGGTGTCGGGGCTGCCGACGGCCTTCACGATCGGAGGCGTGCGATGAGCGCGGTAACCGTTACCACGCGCTAAGGGGAAGACCGTGCGCTGGAGGCTCAGGTCGGCATGAGCGTCATGGAAATCATCCGTGACGCCGGGCTGGATGAAATGCTGGCGCTGTGCGGCGGCGGCTGTTCATGCGCCACCTGCCATGTCTATGTCTCGGATAGGCGATCCCTTCGCCGACGAGGCGGGCGCCTTCGTTGATCAGCGACAACAAGCAGCGTTCCGTGATCTCGGCATCGCTAATCGACCGGCGTCCCACGCCGATCTCGCCTGAATAGTCGATGATCATTTTGTCGATGAGCGGGTCGAGCGCGGCGGTGCGGCCATCAGGATACAGATACATGCCTTTGCCAACCTTCTGGCCGAACCGTCCCATCTCGCAGACGCGGTCGGGAAGGCCAGAATAAGGACGGTCGGGCTGCTCGACGGCGCGGCGCTTGCGGATCGCCCAGCCGATATCCTGCCTGGCCAGATCGAGCACGCGGATCGGCCCCATCGCCATACCCCAATGCTCCATCGCCCCGTCGATCTGCTGTGGAAGCGCTCCTTCCTCCGGCAGGAAATACGCTTGGCGCAGATATTCCTCGAACATGCGGTTGCCGATAAAGCCGTCGCAAACGCCGGAAACGACGCCGACTTTGCCGATGCGCCGCGCAAAGGCCATAGCTGTGGCCAGCACATCGGGCGCGGTCCGCCCGCCGCGCACCACTTCGAGAAGGCGCATGACGTTGGCCGGGGAAAAAAGTGAAGCCCGACAACGCGAGAGGGATCGGAAGTGAACGTCGCGATCGCATCCAGATCCAGCGTGGAGGTGTTACTGGCCAGAATCGTGTCGGATCGCACGATGGAGTGCAATGTGGTGAAAATTTCCCTCTTAACCGCGAGATCCTCGAACACCGCTTCGATCACCAAATCGACATCGGCAAGCGCTTCGAGCGAAGGCGCGAGGGTTAGCGCGGCCAAGCGCGTGTCCGCCTCCGACTGCGATATGCGGCGCTTCTTGACGTCCCGCAGGATCGTCCGCCCAACCGTATCGCGCGCTTTATCGCGGGCATTGCCTCGGGTCTCGACGACGATCACATCAAATCCCGCGTTGAGCAACGCGATCGCAATACCCGTGCCCATGAGGCCGCCGCCGACGATACCCACGGTTTTGATCGAGCGCGGCCGGATGTCCGCCCCAATTCCCGGGATTCGCGCGACTTTCCGCTCCCCGAAGAAGGCGTGCTGCAAACCACGTGCGGCTTGCGAATCCATCAGCTCTGCAAAGAGCCGCTTTTCCACGGCTCGTCCGGGAGCGAAATCGGCCTCGATCGCTTCCACGCACTCAACGATCCGTTCCGGCGAGGCGCTCAGGCCGCCCTTGCGCAGCGAGGCGCGGGTTTCGGCGACAGCCTCCTTCAGGTTGACGGGGGGAGGAATCGAGCCCGTTCTGCGGATCGGCTGCAGCCTATTGGCGGACGCGATCTTGAAAGCTTCAGCGACCAGATCGCCATCCACGATCCGATCGACAAGTCCGATTTCATGCGCGCGGAGGGCGTCGATGGTCCTGCCGGAGATCATCAACTCCAATGCTCCGATCTCGTCACCATAAGAGATGAATTTCTATATGCATTCCGCGTCTTGCACCCGGCGTTGCCCTGCAAGAAAGCAATCATCCCGTCATGGGCATGACATCGCTTCGGATCACCCCATCTGCGTTACGGGCGATCATGCCGGGCTTTTTTGGGCCAGACCTCAATGGCGAACGCGGCGTTCTGCTGGCGGATATCGAACCCCGCTTATTCCCGCCAACTGCGGATATTGTCGGAACCGGTTCGATAATGATTGCACATACGCAGTCTAACTATCGCCAATGCCGTCGCAAGCCTATCGATTTGGTTCTGATACGTTCTCCATGATCAGAACCATGACCCACCCTGATTCTCTTTCGCTCGCCCAGAGCCCGCTTCACGCCCCGATCTGCAAAATGACAATTATCGCCGAACAGGTCAGCTATGGTTACAAGCCCGCTGGCCTCGATATCGAACAGCGCATATTCCGCACCGATTGACTGCCCGCCGAGCAGCCATGCCTTTAACTGATGACCGGTCGGCACATATGTATCGGATCGTCGGCCAGCGCCAGCCAGGCTTTTTGCTGGCTTTTGACGCCGGTGATCCAGAGACAGTGGCGCGCCAGTTTCTCGCCCTTTGTCAGTCGGGGTGGTATGCCGATGTTTTCCGGCACCAAACCGGGCCCTGCGTTATTGCCATAGCGGTAGCGCACGATGTTGAAAACGCGGTTGGGACATTTCTGGAATTGTGGGAAGCCAAGACATAGTTGTCCACGGAAGGGCATTTGTGGTGCGTTGGCTGCTCGATAGGATCAGCTATCTGGCTCAGCGAAAGCGGACAGACCGGACACATGAACTAGACGTTTCGGGTCTAACGTCTCGTAAGACTCGGGTTTCCTTTGAAGCATTATTCCTGCGGCCGCCCGGCAAGTTCCATCATCAGGGTTTTTTGCCGTCGGCATAACGGCGTATAATCCGGCATCCGCCAGTCCAACCCTACAAACTTGAGCAGGCTCGCAACCAAGCCCTTGACGTGTCGTCATGGAAGGTTGAAGAGCGCCTTCTGCACAAGGCACAACTCAATGGTGCCGTTCGAAAACTGCATCGGCCGACCGGGACGACCACATGGTGTCGTTAGCCGTTGCATCTCCAGATCAAACCACACCTCCAGCGAGCCACGCTGCATCAGAGCCGCATTATACGCGATCCAGTTCGTCGCGCGGTACTACCGGGCCGCAGGTTTTGGCGTCTCATACCAATATGCATTGATCGGAACCTACGACATGCTGTTCCCCGGCGAAGGCCGGGGTCCAGTCCGCAGCGTGGAACTGGACCCCGGCCTTCGCCGGGGAACGCTATGACCGTTCCCATGAGT
>NZ_JABBFV010000002.1 GCF_012927105.1 Sphingobium psychrophilum
GCTGGTGATCTCCGATTCCCACGAAGGCATAAAAGCTTCCGTCGCCAAAGTGTTCAGCGCCACCTGGCAGCGATGCCGGGTTCATTTTATGCGCAATGCGCTGGCCCATGCCGGCAAGAGCGGACGCCGGGTCGTGTCAGCATTCATCGCCACCGCCTTCGCACAGGAAACGCCCGAAGCCGCAAAGGCCCAGTGGCGCAGTGTCGCCGATCAACTACGTCCCACCGTACCCAAGCTGGCTGCTCTCATGGACAATGCCGAGGAAGATGTGCTGGCCTATATGACGTTCCCCGCCCAGCACCGTACCAAGTTGCACAGCAACAATCCGATCGAGCGGCTCAATGGCGAGATCAAGCGGCGCACTGATGTCGTCGGCATCTTCCCCAACGAAGAAGCCATCACCCGTCTCGTCGGCGCTATCCTTCTGGAACAGAACGACGAATGGGCCGTCCAACGCTGCCGCTACATGACACTTGAGAGCGTCTCAGGTTTAAGCGATAATCCCATCATCACGTTGCCTGCCATGGCAGCATGATCAATCCGGCTTAGCCGGAGGTCGCTGTGGCTATCCCAGCGAACCTACACCACGTTGTGGGGCACGATCTCAGCCTCCGAAATCCCCCAAATTCTCGCCAGACTGGTGTAGCTTTCGTGCCCCGCGATGAGGATCGGCTGTGGCACCGCCCATCCGCGCCATGCGTGCATCGAGTTCGGCTCGGTCGGGCCTCGAGCGGATTCGCGGCAAGTGGGGCAAGTTTGCCCGGAGTTTCATGTCAGCCAGCATCCGTGCGATCCTACGGCTTCAGCCCTTCTGGGCGGCGGGAGGTGGATTTTCGGAGCGCTCGACCAACGACCCACCAGAGGCCTCGCAGCTTCCAGTATCGACATATTTCCAGGCGTTGACCTGATAATCAGTGGTCGATGTGCCGGCGCGTGGTTCCGGGACCAGCCATGCAGTCGTTCTGGCCCTTGAGCGCGACGCCAAAGCATTCTTCGCGCGCGGCGATTTCAGTGCCTTGGCTCCTTACTTCGGCCGTTGGCTCTTGGCCGGGCTTAGTCATTTAGCGACGCGAGCCAAGTCCCGAGCCTTGGCAAATATACCCAGGAATTCATCTTCAGTCTTACGGCCAATGGCGAGGAGGCTTTCGACGAGGAACGCAGGTGTGCCGCGGATACCGAGACCGAAGGCAAGATTGGCGTCCTGATGCAAACGGCTTAGAAATGCTTGGCGCCGGTCTTTCAGATCCTTTGTGGCCTGTTCCCAATCCGCGCCTATATCGTATCCAATATCGCGCAGCACTGTCTCGTTCAGCGGTATGTGCATTGCCATCGTACGGTCGTGATAGGCGGGATAAAGACTCTGTCGGTCCATCGCGAGGCCGACCAGGGCGGCGCGCTCTGCCATTGGCCCAAAGAATGCGAGGTCGCGATACTCTATTCGCACGTCACCGTCATGCTTCACAGCGGCTGCAAGAACGTGCGCGGTCACCTTGCAGATCGGACAGAGGAAATCATTGAACGCAACGATGGTCACTGACCCATCCGGGTTCCCGGCCGAGCGACTCGTCCGTTGGTCTGCGGCGGTTTGCGCTCTGCCATTTGAAGACATGTCCTGAGCCAAAGGCGCGCTTTCGCGAAGTACCCAGCTTCCGAGCCACCCCACTCCGGCAAGTCCGGTTAACACGGCAAAGTCGCGGCGGCTGAATGCCTTGCGCGGGGCTACATCGGCTTGATCGGGGGGAACGTCAGTTGGCACCATTGCTCGATTTCCGGACACGATATGATGGAAAGCGCAGCACGGCGGCAAAGCCGGCATCATTCGAACGAAATTGAAGAACGCCTTGGGCGGGAGCGATTGCTGCCTCGACAATCGAAAGGCCAAGCCCGGTGCCGCCCGACATGGCGCGAGGACCGCGTTCGAACCGGCGGCGCACGCGCTCAACCTCTTCCGCCGCGATGCCCGCGCCACCATCGACGACACGCAGCTCGAATCCCTCGTTTGCGGCGCACTCGATCCGCACCGGGCCGGTGCTCCCATGCTGCAGAGCGTTCTCTACCAGATTGCCGAGCGCCAGGCGCAGGGCTTCGGAATCAATGGCAAGTTCGACATCGCGCAGCGTACAGGCGGTGACGATTGGCCGATCGCTCGTCGCGGCGAGATGCGCATAGTCGCTGGCGACGCCGCTCACCACGTCACTCACGCGGGAGAAGCGGTTGGCCGGTTCAGCCTCTCGCCCCTCCTGCCGGGCGAGCTCCAGCAGCTGGCGCACCAGTCGACTGGTGCGATCCACCGAGATAGCAATCCGCTCCAGGGCATGGTCGCGCATAGCCGAGTCAGTGGCGCGACGGGCCACTTCCGCCTGGGTTTTGAGTCCAGCCAGCGGGGTCTGGAGCTCGTGCGCGGCATTGGCCACGAAGTCGCGCTCCGCCCGTCTGGCCCCCTCAAGTCTGGCGAGCAGATCGTCCATTGCCTGCACTAGAGGCCTCAGTTCTTCGGGCACGGGGTCAACGGCGAGCGGCTCAAGGGCCTGTGGCGAACGCAGCTCGATTGCGCGGGCAATACGAGCGAGTGGTGAAAGACCGCTCCGGACGCCAAACCAAAGTAGCAGTGCGAGCGCAACCAGCCCAACCGCTGCGGGCAACAGCAAGCCCAGCATCAGATCGTTGACCAGATGCTGGCGGACCGCCAGGCTGTCGCCGACCATCACCCTGATGCCACGCGCTGCGTCGACATGTGTGTAGACGCGCCAATGTTCATCCCCGATCTGGCGACTGGAAAAGCCGGGTGCGCCGCCGGCCAACGGCGCATCGGGCGCTCCGGCTGACTGGCCGACCAAAGCGCCGTCCAACGACCAGATCTGGCAGGACAGCTGTCGGGAGTAAGGCGCCGGTGCCAGTCGCTGCGCCGGCCCGCTGGCGGGAACGTCGAGCGCAGCGACCATGCGCGCTGCCTCTACCAGCCGACCATCAAGCACCCGCTCCACTTCAGCCCTGGTTGAAAAACTCGTCCAGCCTGCTGCACCCGCCCAGACCAGCATGGTCACGCCAGCGACGAGAATGAACAGACGGATCCGTAACGCAGTCATGATCGTGTAATCCGGTAACCCTCACCACGCACCGTTTCGATGCGGGTCCGGCCGAGTTTCGCACGGAGCTTGTGGATGTGTACCTCCACCGCGTTGCTTTCGATTTCCTCCTGCCAGCCGTAGATGCGATCTTCCAGCTGACTGCGCGACAGGACGTGCCCTGGGCGCTCGGCCAAAGCATGCAGGATCGCAAACTCCCGGCGAGAGACGGCGATTTCCTTGCCATCCAAGGCCACTGATCTACGCGCTTCGCTGATTATCAGCGCGCCCAGTTCCAGATCGCCGCTTGCCCGCCCACTGGCTCGACGCATAATCGCGCGCAGGCGGGCTGACAATTCAGTAAGATCGAAGGGTTTGCCCAGATAATCGTCGGCACCGCGATCAAGGCCCTCGACCCGGTCCGTGACCATGTCACGCGCAGTCAGCAGCAGTACCGGAGTCTCGACGCCGGCCCGTCGCCATTCCGCTAGCAGGTCGAGACCGGAGCCATCTGGCAGGCCGATATCGAGCACGACGCCAGCATGATCTCCTATCGCGGCGCGCGCGTCGGCAAGACAGGCGACGGCATCGACCTCGAACCCCTCAAGGCCGAGCCCCACCACGATCCCGTCGCGCAGAATATCATCATCTTCGACAAGCAGAATCCGCATTTCTGCTCCTTTCCCTGCCCACCTTACCGCCGCCTTAAGCTGGATGCTAAGCCTGCCTTAAGAAAGGGCGGCAAGGAGAACCACAATGGATGGCGTCATACAGATCGGCCCACTTGCTATGGCTACAGACCGTTTGATCGCTGTTGCAGCGATCTGGGCGTTTCTGGCGATCGCGGGTGTGATTGCCGCGCGGCTGGATAGTAGGGCAATGCGTGCTGGATGGTTGTCCTTGCTGGCCGGACTGGTTGCAGCGCGCATCGGCTTTATTCTTGCCAATCTTGATGCCTTTGTCGCCGAACCCTGGACCATGCTTGCAATCTGGCAGGGCGGGTTCTCGGTCTGGGCAGGCGCTGCGGCGGCGTTGATCATCATCTTGGTTATGCTGGGGCGCAAACCTGCAGGTCTTGCCCTGACCGCCACGGTCGCAGGTCTTTTTGTACTTCATCTCGGTGCGGCCACCTTGATTGCACCGGATGTACGACCGATGCCGCGCCTGATGCTGACGGACCTCGATGGCAAACCGGTCGAGCTGGGCATTCCGGGGCGACCTATGGTTATCAATCTGTGGGCCACATGGTGTCCGCCGTGCCGTCGCGAAATGCCGATGCTGATCGACGTGGCGCAAAGCTCCAAAGTTCCGGTTCTGCTCGTCAATCAAGGCGAGGACGTTGCGGCCATCCGTGCGTTTCTTGCCAAGCAGGGCCTGGCCGACGGGGCAATCGTGACTGATCCGGGCGGCGTCTTGGGCAAGGCTGTCGCTTCGGTGGCGCTTCCAACCACCCTGTTCGTCAACAAGGCGGGCGAAATTGCCGGTCTCCACGCCGGCGAGATATCCCGGGCGGCGCTGACCGCGGGGATGCGTGATCTGCAAAGGACCCAATGAGATGAAGACACTGACAATCGCCGCTGGCATCGGCATGGCCGCACTTCTGGCCGGCGGCGTGGCGCTTTGGAGCGGTGATGCCGACCCGGCGCAAGCTCGTCAGGCGTCGAGCGACACCTCCAGCGCAGACGCGCTGCGCATCCGCTCGCAAATCCAGAATGATCCTGTTGCTCCGGCCATCGCGCCGCAGGGGCACGATGTCACTGTCGTGGTTTTCTCCGACTATCAATGTCCCTTTTGCCGCAAGCTCCACCCGTCGCTCGAAGCACTGGTGAACGAAGACCCCAAGGTGAAACTGGTCTTTCGTGACTGGCCGGTCTTCGGCGCTGCGTCCACCGAAGCCGCGAGGGCAGCCATCGCCTCCAAATGGCAAGGCAAGCATGCCGCGTTCAACGATGCGCTGATGACCACGACAGGCAAGCTGACATCGGACAGTATTCGCGCGGCAGCAGGCAAGGCAGGGGTGGATTGGGCGAAACTGCACGCTGACCTCACCGCGCACAAGGCTGAGATCGATGCTGTGCTGGATCGCAATAGCCGATACGCAGCAATGCTGGGCCTTCAAGGCACGCCCGGTATGCTGATCGGCCCCTATCTCATCCCCGGCGGCATTGATCTGCGCGGGTTGCGTGAGGCGGTGGCGCTTGCACGACGCGATCCGAATGGAACTGCATCACAATGAAAACGCCGGCCAGGACGATGATGGATCGAATACCGCGTCTTGCGATAAGGTTTTTCGCACTGTTCGCAGCCGCTTTGCTTGGTTTCATCGCCGGACCGGTCGCCGCTCAGGCCACGGCAAATATCAATGCGTCGGTGCTGGCCGAAACCAGTTCCCCAAAGGCCGGCACGACAACGCGCATCGCTATCCGTATGGTGCCACGCACTGGCTGGCATGGCTATTGGGTCAATCCAGGCGACAGCGGGCTCTCGGTAGAGGCGAACTGGACCGTGCCGGACGGCGTGACCATCGGTGACCTGCGCCATCCCGCACCAACCCTGCTCAAGCTCGCGGGGCTAGCAAGCTATGTTCATAAAGGTGCTTTCACGCTCCTTACGGATTTGAACCTGAACGACGATGTTGCTCCGGGCACTGCCATCCCGCTGCGCGTCAACCTCTCATGGCTTGCCTGTTCGGACACGCTGTGTGTCCCTGAACGCGCCACGCTCGATCTGCTGCTGACGGCGGGTGATGGAACAACCAATGCAGCTGCGGCGCCGGTTTTCCGGGCCGCCAAGGCGGCACTGCCTGTGGAAGGCAGGCTTAAACTGGTGGTCGGGCGTCAGGGTGGAGACTGGCGCTTCGACATTGATGGCGAAGCCAGACTGGATGCATCGTCGGTGCGCCTGTTTCCCGCTCAAGATGGCTGGTTCGCGGCATCGGCGCCGCAGACCGTCGTGCGCCGGGAAGGTGGATGGCGCGAGACTGTCGCCGCATCGGACAATGCTGCGCCCACGCCTTCAGATTTTCGCGGCGTGTTTGCGGATAGTAAGCGTAGTTTCGCGTTGATGGCTTCGGGTGCCCGTGAAACTCCGAGGGCCGAAGCCCCTGTAGCACAGTCGGCGCCAGCCTCCACAGCCGCCGTTCTCTCCAACGCTGTCGACAAGCCCACTCCGGCGCAGGGCCCTAAGCGTGCCGCGCCAGCCGACACGCGCGCGTTCAGAATTGCACTTACCGGTGCGATCCTTGGCGGGCTGCTGCTCAACCTGATGCCTTGCGTGTTCCCGATCCTGTCGCTCAAGGCGCTGAGCCTCGCTCGATCGGGCGCTGACCGGTACACCGCGAAAGTGGAAGGGCTTGCCTATTTTGCCGGGAGCGTAGCGACGACCACGGCGCTGGGCGCAATATTGGTCGGCGCCCGCGCGATGGGCCATGACATTGGCTGGTCTTTCCAGCTTCAGGATCCCCGGATGGTCCTGCTGCTGATGCTATTGTCGCTGGCAATCGCGCTCAATTTGGCTGGTCTGTTCGAAGTGAGTGGCCCCTCTTTGTCCGGCAATTGGATGACGAAGAAAGGCGGCCTCGGCGCGTTTGGCACCGGTGCGCTTGCTGCGCTGATCGCGACTCCTTGTAGTGGCCCCTTCATGGGCGTCGCGCTGGGCGCGGCACTGGTTCTGCCGGTGCCAGCTGCGCTGGCGGTTTTTGCAGGCCTGGGCCTTGGTATGGCGCTCCCATTCCTTCTGATCGCCTTCGTGCCCCGGCTTCAACGCTGGCTGCCGAAACCTGGCGCGTGGATGGGAACCTTCCGCCGCATTCTTTCGATTCCGATGCTGCTGACCGCGATCGGGCTGGCCTGGGTCCTGGGGCGGCAAAGCGGCGTCGACGGGCTTGCGATGGGCCTGCTGATCGCCGCACTGGCCGCGGTGGGATTATGGTGGGTGGGCTTGCGACAAAGCGGGGGGCGCTCCGCCATGGTCGGGCTGGCCCCGGTGATGGCTGCGCTCATGGTCGCGATCGCGGTAGAGCTGCCGCGCCCGGCCGCCGCGACCGCTCCCGCAGATACTGGAGCACAAATGTTCAGTGAAGCGCGCTTTTCTGAGTTGCGCGCGCAGGGCGTACCGGTCTTCGTCGATTTCACAGCAGACTGGTGCCTCGTCTGCCAAGTCAACAAGCGAGTGGCGATCGACCGGGCGGACACGCAAGCGGCATTCGCGAAGGCGGGTGTGACGATGCTCGTTGCCGACTGGACGCGGGGCGATCCAGAGATCACGCGCTTCCTCGCCAGCCGCAGCCGCAATTCGATCCCTTACTATCTCTACGCGCCGTCGAAAAGTCCGGTTCGGGAGCTGCCGCAGATGCTAAGCAGCGAGATGCTGATCAGGCTAGCCAATGAGTCGGAAGGAAAGACAGATGATGAGCATTTATAACAAATTACTCATTCTGGGGGGCGCCGCCACATTGGTTGTTTGCATGCCCGCATCCGCTCAAGTTGCGAGGCATCCTGCGGTCGCGGACTATGGCGCGATTGCGCCCATGGCGCAGGTTGCCAACCGTCCCGCCGCGACGGATGATATGCGTGCGCTGTTCGAAATCACCGGCGAGGCACGTGGGCCAAACGGGGTCAACCGTAGTCTCGACAGGGTCGCGCGCTATCTCAATCTGCTCGCATCGAGCGGCGTGTCCACCAAACCGGGCGATATCAAGGTCATCATCCACGGGCCAGCCACACCGTTGATTCTGCGTGACGAAGCCTATCAAAAGCGGTTCAACTCCGCCAACCCAAACACGCCGCTGATTGCCGCACTCAAGCGGGCTGGCGTTGAAATCCATGTCTGTGGCCAGGCCACCGCTGGACAGGGCATTGCGCGGGAGGACATCGATCCGGCGGTCACTCTCGATCTGTCCGCGATGACGACGCTGGTCCTCCTGCAACGCCAGGGATGGCCGCTCGTTTCAGACTGACAATAGCAGTCGTCGCGGCGCGAAACCCATACCAGAAGGAAATAACTATGCTGCTGGAAAAGATCAAGACGCCGGGCCTTTCCCACCTGTCTTATCTGGTGGGGTCGGGCGGGCAGGCAGCCGTGATCGACCCACGCCGCGACTGCGCCATCTACCTGGAGAAGGCGCGTGCAGCAGGGCTTGAGATCACGCATATCCTCGAGACTCATCGTAACGAAGACCTTGTATCTGGCGCGCCAGTGCTCGCCGGCATGACGGGTGCAAAGGTGCTGCATGGGCCGAACCCGGAGCGGCCCATAGTTTATGCGACGACGGCGCGGGACGGTGATTGTTATGCCATCGGCCAACTGGAAATCCGGGCCATGGAAACACCCGGCCATACTGATGACCATCTGGCCTACGCGCTGTTTGATACCGCCTATCCGGATAAGGCGGTGGGCGTGTTCACTGGCGACGCAATGTTCGTTGGCGATGTCGGCCGCACCGATTTTTATCCCGACCGGCGCGAGGAAGTGGCCGGGCTGCTGTTCGATTCCCTCCGCAAGCTGCTGGCGCTCGGCGATCAGACCATCATCTATCCGGCGCACGGTGCCGGCTCGGTCTGCGGATCAGGCATGGCCGATAGCGAGTTCTCTACCATCGGCCATGAGAGGCTCAATAATCCGCGGCTCCAGATCACGGATCGCGACGAATTCATTCGGTTGAAAGTCAATGAGAACCACTATCAACCGCCCTATTTCCGGCTGATGGAGCGGCTGAATGTGGAAGGGGGCAGTGCGCCGCCGCCTGTGATGCGCCCCCGCCGCCTGTCGCTCGCGCAGTTAAGGGACTGCAAAGTGGATCATCTGGTCGATATCCGCGAACCCATGGCCTATGCCTCGGGCCATCTGCCCGGCGCGATGAGCCTGCCCGTGGATATGATTTCCGCCTTTGCTGGCTGGTTCATCCGCGAAGGGGAAAGTGTCGCCCTGATCGCTTCAGATGAAGATCAACTCGCCGCCGCGCTGGAACATCTGGTGCGGATCGCGCTGGATAATGTGGTCGGTGGCTATGTCGGCGTGGTGCCTGCCGCGGCGAAAGGCGTAACGATGCAGCAGACGCCCATGATCGATACGGACGAAGTGGAAAACCGTTCAGGTGGTGCTGAAGGGTGGACGTTGCTGGATGTGCGCGATGCAGACGAACGGGCCAAATCTGCCATCGACGGATCGCACCATATCTATGTTGGCCAGCTTAACGACCGTTGGCACGAACTGGACAAGAAGCGGCATTACACCCTGATGTGCGCCAGTGGCATGCGCGCGACGGTCGCCGCAGGGTGGCTGGCCAGCCGCGGTTTTGAAAAGCTCGACATCTATCTTGGTTCGATGGGAGCGTGGAAGGCAGCGCATGACTGATCGTATGGATTCAGCCGCATTCTGGGACAGTCGCTTCGCTTCGGAAGACTATGTCTTCGGAACCGAGCCCAATGCATTTGTGCGCCGTGAAGCGGGCCGTTTGCCGCAAGGCGGGCGGGTGCTGGCGGTGGCCGACGGGGAAGGGCGCAATGGGGTCTATCTGGCCCAACAGGGCCTGGACGTTACCGCGACCGACATATCCGCCGCCGGAATCGCGAAGGCGCGCAGGCTGGCGCAACAGCGTGGCGTTTCCTTGACGCTGGAGCAGGTCGATCTGGCCGCCTACGACTGGCCGGAGGCTGCATTTGATGCGGTCGTGGCGATCTTCGTGCAATTTGCCGATCCCATATTGCGGGCCAAGATGTTCGCCGGCTTTGCCAGAACTTTGCGGCCCGGCGGCATTCTGCTGCTGGAAGGCTATCGCCCGGAGCAGCTGGAATATGGTACAGGCGGGCCGAAGGTAGAAGACAACCTCTATACCCAAAGCATGTTGCGCGAAGCCTTTGCCGGGAGGGATATTGTTTCCCTGCAAAGCTACGATGCGGATATTCGCGAAGGCAGCGGCCATGGCGGGATGTCCGCACTAATCGATCTCGTTGCGCTGCAGCCCGGCTAGCCTCAGCCGGATCCGTATCAGCCACCGGCCGGTTCGACCCTGTCCTGCGTCCCGCCGCCAAGAGCGCGAACAAGGGTGATCGCAGCCCGTTGCCGCGCTGTCTGCACAGTGATGAAGGCCTGTTGCGCAGCCAGGGCGGCAGTTTGTGCGGTAACGACTTCCAGATAGTCCGCCGCGCCATCGCGATAACGGTCAAACGCCAGTTCTTCCCCGCGCGCAGCGGCCTGCGCGGCCCGCCGCCGGTCGGCTTCCTCGGCCGCCAGCGCCGCGTTGCTGGCCAGCGAATCCTCTACCTCCTGGAAGGCATTCAGCACTGTTTCGCGGTAATTGGCGGCGAGGATGTTGTATTCCGCCTCGCTGACGGCAACCCGCGCCCGCTGCCGCCCGCCATCAAACAGGTTGAGCACGGCCGACAATGGTCCCAGCGCCCAATATCCGGTTGGGGCGCTGACAAGGGGCGCACCACTGGCCTGAAAACCACCCGTCAATGCCAGATCGATGCGGGGGAACCGGGCCGCCTTCGCCACGCCGATGCGGGCATTGGCAGCGATCAGTCGCCGCTGTGCTCCGGCAATGTCAGGTCGCCGTTCGAGCAGGGTGGATGGCAGGCCCGGCGCAATGGTGGGCAAAGCCCCAATGCTATCGGCGGGGGCAACGGCAAATTGCCCGGGTATCATGCCAATCAGTGTTGCGATGCGGTTTTCCAGCGTTGCCCGGCGCGCGGCGATCTGCCGGAACAGCGCCTGAGCATTGGCCAGTTGCGTCTGCGATCGGCTGCGATCCACGCCCGATGCGATGCCGCCTTCATGGCGGATGCGGATCAGTTCGTCTGACGCTTCGTAAGCGTCCACTGTGCGGCGCAGCAGGGCACCTGCCCGGTCAATTCCACGCAACTGGAAATAGGCATCCGCCAGCGCGCCATGAAGGCTGAGGCGGACGGAGGCGAGACTGGCCGCTTCGACTCCCGCGTCCGCTTCGCTAGCCCTTACGCTGTCGCGCACCCGGCCCCACAGGTCGATTTCATAGTTCAGCGCACCACCCAGAATATACTGGTCCGCCGTTATCGGAACGCCGGGACCGATGGGCCGTCCAGCGGAAAGCCGTTCGCGCGAAATGGCCGTGCGGGCATCCAGCGTGGGCACAAGATCCGACCCCGCAAGGCGCGCCTCCGCCCGCGCGCGGTCAAGTCGGGCTACTGCTGCGGCAAGGCTTGGGCTGCCCTCGTCCGCCCGCGCGATCAGGTCGTCCAGTACAGGGTCGTCGAAATCACGCCACCATTGCCCTCGCGGCTGCCGGTCCGCCGGCGCGGCATCCTGCCACCGTGCGCCATATTTGTAACTTTCCGCCACCGGCGTGGCCGGAATATTGAGTGGCGGCGCCATGGAACAGCCCGCCATCAACAGCAGGGCGGGCGCGGCGAGGTTAATTCTGCGCATTGGCAGTACCTTTCCCCCGGTTGCGGACGATGCGAACCCGATCGCCTTGTGCCAGCGCTTCTGGAGGAGTGGCGATCACGCGGGCCTGCGGCGTCAGGCCGGAAGCGATCTGCACGCTGGCGCCATCGTCCCGTCCGATCATAACCGGGCGCATCGTGACGCGCGCGTCCCGATCGACCAGCCCCACCATCGTTCCCTTCGGTGTGACAATCAGCGCGCTGGCGGGTAGCGTTACGGCGGTTCCTGCCGCCATCGGGCTGGCCACTTCAGCGTAGCCGCCCGGCTTAAGCCGCTGGCCTGCATTGTTCACCTCGAACTCGGCCAACACCGTGCCCGAGGCCCGGTCCACCGCACCTGCTGTGCGTGCCAGTACGGCGTCGAAACTCTCGCCCGGATATTCCGGCACGGTCAGACTGGCCAACACGCCCCGCGTCAGCTGTCCTGACAAGGCCTGGGGCACACGGACGCGCAGGCGCAGTCGGCGGTCATCTGCAATGGTGAACAGGGGGCTGGCCGCGCCGTTGCCCGCATTCACCAGGGCGCCGATTTCCGCGTTGCGGCTGGTCACCCGGCCTGCAAAAGGTGCCACAACACGGCTGAAGCCGAGCGTGGCGCGCAATCGTTCGACATTGGCACGGGCCGAACTGGCAAGGGCCGTTGCCGCTGCTAGCCGCCCGCTCTTTTCATCGGTTTCCTGTTGCGATACCGCGTCCTTCGCGCGCAGCGCGTCCCAACGTACGGCCGTAGTTTGCGCCAGTCCACGGTTGGCTTCTGCCGTGCGCAGGTCCGCTTGCGCCTGTGCCAATTGTTGTTCCACCTCCGGCGCGTCCAGCACGGCTAGAACCTGCCCCGCACGCACATGATCGCCAATATCGACCAGTCGCCGCGCCACATAGCCGCTGGCGCGAGCATGGATGGCGGCTTCGTTATCTGGTTCCAACATGCCGGGCAGACGAATGGCGCCTGCTTCCGCCGGTTGTGGGTGCAAGACATTGACGGTCGGCAATGCATTGGCGCGGGCGAATTCTGCCTGTTCGGTATGGTCCGCATTGCGGGCAACGATGCCGCCACCCACCAGCAGCGCTACGCCAACAGCTGCCGCCGCACCATAAAGGCGGCCCTTTCGCGATGAAGTCCGTGATGGGGTGGGATCAGACATGGCTCGGTTCCAGTTCGATAGTGCGGGTTTTGGGGGCGCCCTTGCGGTGGGCCAGCGCGAACAGCGCGGGCACCAGCACCAGCGTGGCGATTGTGGCGAACGCCAAACCGCCGATCACCGCACGGCCCAGCGGCGCGTTCTGTTCCGCCCCTTCGCCCAGGGCCAGCGCCATGGGCGACATGCCGATGATCATTACCAGCGCTGTCATCAGCACCGGGCGCAGGCGAACCATGCCCGCTTCCAGTGCGGCCGTTGCAGCGTTGCCCGTTTCCGCCAGCCTTTCGCGCGCGAAACTGACGACAAGGATGGCATTGGCGGTGGATACGCCCATTGCCATGATCGCGCCGATCAGTGCCGGCACGGACAAGGTGGTGCCGGTCAGGAAAAGCATCCACGCAATGCCTGCCAATGCGGCGGGCAACGCGCCGATGATTACAAGCGGATCGATCCAGTTCTGGAAGTTCACCACGATCACCAGATAGATCAGCACGATCGCCGCGATCAGGCCGAATGCGAGGCCGTTGAAGGCTATGTTCATCGTTTCATATTGGCCGCGCAGGGTAACGGTGGATGCTTTCGGCAGGTTCTTTTCCAGCGCGACGATGGCGGCGTTCACATCGGTCGCAACGGCACCCAGATCACGCCCTTGCGTGGTGGCATAGATGTTGATGACTGGCTGAATGTCATATTTGCTGACCACGGACAGGGTGTTGCCGCGCGTGATCCGCGCGACACCGCCAAGCGTTTGCGATGCTGCATCGACGCCGCCTGCGACCGGCAGCGTGGCCAGATCGGCGACGGAGCCTACGTCCCGTTCCGGCAATTGCGCCACGACAGGATAGGACACGCCGTTTTCCGGATTGAGGTAGAATACGGGCGAGCTTTGCGCCGTACCGGCAAGCGCAGTGCCGAGGCTGGCCGTCACATCCCGCTGGCTTAGGCCATATTGCGCGATGCGTGCGCGGTCGACATCGACATTCAGTTGGGGATAGCGGGTCGATTGTTGAATGCGTGCGTCGGCCAGCCCCGGAATCTGCCGCACGCTTTTCAACAGTTTTTGCGCATATCGCTGATTTTCCGGGATGTTGCGCCCGCGTATCTGGATATCGAGAGGGGCTGGCGATCCGAAATTGAGAATCTGGCTCGTCATGTCTGCCGGCAGAAAAGCAAAATCGACGCCTGGGAATTTGAGCGGTAACTGGTGGCGCAATGCACGCACATATTCATTCGTATCCCCGTGATCCTTTGACAAAGTGATCAGGATATCGCCTTCATTGGAGCCGACCGTGCCGGAATTGGCATAAATATTGTTCAGCGCCGCCAGAGAGATGCCAATATTATCGACCATCGTTTCGATTTCCGCATCGGGGATCACGCTGCGGATATGTTGTTGCACCTGCGCGAAAGTGGCGGAACTCTGTTCGATCCGCGTCCCCGCAGGCGTCCGCACATGCAGGGCGATCTGACCGGAATCCACCGCCGGGAAGAAGTCCCGACCGAGCAACGGCACCAGCGCCAGCGACAGAAGCATGACGCCTAGAAAGACCATGGCAAAGCCGCGGCGAACATCCAGCACGCGGCGCAGCAACTGGCCATAACGGGCGCGCATCCGTTCGAACCGCTGGTCGAATGCGCGCTGAAAACGAACAAATATATTGCGCGTCGGGCGGGTCTTTGCTCCTTCATCATGCGGGCGCAGCAGGAACATCGCCATAGTCGGCACCAGCGTGCGGGCGAGCACGAAGGACGTGAGCAAGGCGAATATCACCGCCAGCGCCAGCGGCACGAACAGGAACCCCGCAATGCCAGGCAGAAAGAACATCGGCACGAACACGATGCAGATGCTCAGCAGCGCGACCAGCGCAGGTTTCACGATTTGCGCCGCGCCATCCATGATGGCGGCGATCACGCCCTTGCCATGTTCCAGATGCCAGTTCATGTTTTCGATAGTCACGGTGGCGTCGTCCACCAGAATGCCGATGGCCAGCACCAACCCGCTCAGCGTCATCAGGTTAAGCGTGTGGCCCACCGCGCCCAGACCGGCAATGGAACCCAGGATCGCCAGCGGAATGGCCGTGACGATGATGATGGTCGATCGCCACGATCCAAGGAACAGCAGGATCATGAGCGACGTCAGCAGCGCAGCGAGAGCGCCTTCGGTCACCACCGACGAAACCGCCGCTTTGACCAGTTCTGACTGGTCACCTATTGCCGTCACTTTCAGCGTATCGGGCAGGCCTGCCAGCGCCTGCGGCAGGCGCCGCTTGATCCCGTCGACAATGGCGAGTGTGGATGCGCTACCGCTTTTAAGCACGGTCATCAAAGCGGATCGCTGCCCATCCACATGGACCACGTTGATCTGCGGTGCGGACCCGTCTCGCACCTGTGCGATATCGCGCATCAGGATGGTGGCGCCGTCCACCACCTTCACCGGCAGATTGTTCAGTTGCTCGACCGATGCCGGGGCGTTGTTCAAGCGGACATTATACTGCAGGTCGCCGATCTTGGCGAAGCCGACCGGGCTGATTTGCGTCTGCGCGGTCAGCGCGTTCGCTACGTCTTGCGCAGAAAGGCCACGCGCCTGCAACGCGGCCGGATCAACATCGATCTGCATCTGGCGCTGCTTCCCGCCAGAAGGGAATGGCATGGCTACCCCGGGCACCGTGACCAATAGTGGACGGACTTGGTTCAATCCCAGATCGAATAGCTGCTGTTCGCTCAAGCCCTTTCCCGACAAGGCCAGTTGCAGGATGGGCACGGTCGAGGCGTCGTAATTGACGATCATGGGCGGGGTGATGCCCGGCGGCAGCTGACGCAGGATGGTTTGCGAAATGGAGGTGACCTGTGCCGTAGCCGTGCGGATGTCGACGCCCGGTTGGAAATAGATCTTCACCACTGCGACCCCGTTCAGGGACTGGCTTTCGATCCTCTCGATATCGTTGACCGCATTTGTCAGCACGCGTTCGTAAGGCGTGACGATGCGCCCGGCCATGTCCTGCGGCGAAAGGCCGGTATAGGTCCATGCCGTCGCAATCACTGGCACGCCGATGCGCGGGAAGATGTCCACCGGCATCCGCAGGATAGACAATACCCCAATGCCGAAGATCATCACGGCCATCACGATAAAAGTCAGCGGTTTCGTCAGCGCGGTGCGCACTAGCGCGATCATCGTTCGCCGCGCCCTGATGAATTGGTCATGGTTGTGAGCCTCCCGTCGGGGAGGTCAAAAGCGGCACTACCTTAAGGCAGGCTTATGTCAGGACGATAATTTGCTGCTGCGCAGCGCGGATCTCGCCGCATCGGCGAGTGGTAAGGATGCCTTAAGGTGCGTGGCTATCCTGCAGGGCTGCAACGCGCGCGCGATATTCGTTGTGCTAACGTATCGCCACCCGCGCCAGCCAAGGAGATTGCTATGCCACACTATGATGGTCGCCCCGATGTCCTCATTCTTGGCGGAAATTTTGCGGGGCTGGCCTGCGCGCAAAAAGTGCGACAATATTTGGGAGGCAAGGCGCGCATCACCGTAATCGATCGCAAAAGCTATCTGCTGTTCATTCCCAACATCCCGGCTGACGTGTTCGAAGATCGCAACCCAGCGCTGCACCAGCGGATGGATCTGGTGCCCATTCTGGCAAAGGATGACATCGATTTTATCCATGGGGAAGTCACTGCTGTCGACATTGCAGCGCGCAATGTAACCTTCAGGCCCGCAGAACGGGGTGGCGCCGAAGATCATGTCGAACATTATGATTATGTCATCTTCGCACTGGGTGCCCGGCTTGCTTATGACCGGATCGAGGGTTTCGCCGAGCATGGCCACACTGTCAGCGACCTGTATCACGGGGAAAAGCTGCGCCGCTATCTCAACACCCGCTACGCGGGCGGCCCGATCGCGATCGGATCGGCAAGGTTCCACCAAGGGGACGGAGCGGACGGTCTGGAACCCTATCCCGGCGGATCGATCCCGCGGGCGCTTGCCGCCTGTGAAGGGCCTCCCGTCGAGGTCATGATGTCGATGGCGACCTGGCTCAAGGATCGGAAACTTGGCGGCCCCGAAAACGTCACTGTCTTTACGCCAGCCCCCATGATCGCGGAAGACGCAGGCGAGGATGTCGTCAAACAACTCCTGACACTCGCGACCAAGATGGGCTTCAACTACTGGAACAACACGCAGGACATCACGCGACTGACGGCCGACGCCATCGAGTTTGCCGATGGCCGCACCCTGCCGGCAGAGGTGAAGATCATTTTCCCCGACTGGGTGCCGCACGACTTTGTCAAAGGCCTGCCTGTCAGCGATTCCGAAGGGTTCATCAAAACCGACCTGCTGATGCGCAACCCTGACCACCCCGAAGTGTTCGCCTGTGGCGATTGCGCCGCTGTTACGGTGCCCAAATTGGGCGCCATCGGACATCAGCAATCAGACATCATCGGGCTTCAACTTGGCAAGATTTTCGGCGCCGTGGAGGCGGAAAAGGCTGATGTTCCGCTGAAGCCTGAGGTGCTGTGCATCGGCGATATGGGCGATGGGAAGGCGTTCTGGATACATTCCAACAGCTGGTTCGGCGGTGACCGCCAAATACTGAAGATGGGGCGCGTGCCCTATTTCCTGAAAATGCGATATCGCGACATGTTCTTTGCCGCAGATGGCAAAGTGCCCGCATGGGGACTGGATGCCGCAGCGCTGATCGCGGAAGGGCATTGAGCCGCCATGACAAACCTGACCATTCTGCAACTCAATGATCTGCACGGCTATGTGGAGCCCCATTCCGAACTGCGGCGCGATGCGCATGGCGATTTCCAGTTCGCGCAGATGGGTGGACTGGCGCGAATCAAGACTCTGTTCGACCAGGCACGGCAGGAAAATCCCGGTGGAGTGATCGCGCTGGATAATGGCGACACGTTCCACGGCACGCATTTCGCCGTGCAGGATCGGGCACGGGCGATGGTGCCACTGATCAACGCGCTGGGCTTCGACGCGATGACGCTACACTGGGAGTTTGCCTACGGCCCGGAACGTGTGGCTGAGATATCGAGCGAGCTGGCCCACCCTATGCTCGCTGCAAATATCTTCTGCGAAGACAGTAGCGAATTGTTTATGCCGCCCTCGACCATCATCGAACGCAACGGGGTGCGGGTAGGCATTGTCGGCCTCGCCTGCCCGATTGTGGACAAGACGATGCCGCCATCTTTCAGCAAGGGGCTTCGCTTTGTCACGGGCAATGCCGAACTGCCCGGACATATTGAACGGCTGCGGCAGGATGCCGATCTGATTGTGGTCCTGTCCCACCTCGGTTTTCCGCAGGATGTGCAACTGGCCAAGGACGTGGCCGGAATTGACGTGATCGTCAGCGGTCACACCCATAACCGCATGGAAAACGCCGTCGTCGTCAATGGGGCGATCATTTTCCAGTCTGGCTGTCATGGTTCCTATGTCGGGCGGCTCGATCTGGATGTTTCGGAAAATCGTATTCAGGGCTGGCGCCATCGCCTGATACCTGTCGATGATAGCGTCGCGAGCGATCCAGGCCTGGCGGATGCTGTCGCCGCGGCTCTCGCAAGCGAAAGGCAGTCGATGAGCGAGGTCGTCGGGCACACGGACGTCGCCCTGCATCGGTATGCGATGCTCAACAGCCCGATGGACGACCTGTTGCTCGAAGCCGTTGCCGAGGCAGCGGGAACGCCGATCGCCTTTTCCAATGGCTGGCGTTACGGCGCACCGATCGCGCCTGGACCGATCATGATGAACGACCTTTGGAACATGGTGCCGGTGGACCCACCTGTTTCGGTTGTGGACGTTACCGGCTGGGAAATCCGCGAGATGCTGGAGGAAAATCTCGAGCGAACCTTTGCGTCGGATCCGTATGAGCAGATGGGCGGCTATATCAAAAGGATGCGCGGCGTGCGGCTCGTCTTCAAGGCGGAGAATGATAAAGGCCGCCGTATTGACCGACTATATATCGACGGCGCTCAGATTGAGGAATCTGCTCGCTACACCGCCGCTTTCATTACTGCCCAAGGTGTTCCAGCGAAATTCGGCGCCAATCGGCGCAAACTGCCTATCTCGGCGATTGAAGCTCTGCGTCGAAGGCTTGCGAGACCATGGGTTGGGGCGGAAGACGCAGAAAGCTCAAGCACTGAACTCATATAATTGCAAATATTCATATACACGATCACAGAAAGTCACATATTATGTTGGTTGCTTTCGGTATCCTGGGGTAGGTCTCTCTCATCGCAACCCCGAAAGGACCCGACATGAGCCTGCACATTGGCGACATCGCACCCGATTTCACCGTCGATACCCAGAACGGCCCCATCAGCCTGCACGAATGGGCAGGGGACTCCTGGGTCTTCTTCTTCAGCCATCCTGCCGATTTCACGCCGGTCTGCACGACCGAAATGGGCCGCACAGCCCAGCTTGCCGATCAGTTCGAGGCGCGCAACGTCAAACCGCTCGGCCTGTCGACCGACACTGCCGACGAGCACCGCAAATGGATCGAGGATGTCAACGACACCCAGAACACCAACCTGACCTTTCCCATCGTCGCTGACGCGGATCTGTCGATCGCCAAGATGTATGACATGATCCACCCCGATCAGAGCGCGACCGCAGCGGTGCGATCGGTCTTCATCATCGATCCAAAAAAGAAGATCCGGCTGACAATGACCTACCCGATGAGCGTGGGACGCAACTTCGACGAAATATTGCGGGTGATCGATGCGCTTCAACTCGGTGACGCAAAGCGAATCGCGACTCCGGCAGACTGGCAGAAGGGTAAGGAAGTGATCATTCCTCCCTCGATCAAGGATGACGAGGCACGCGCCCTCTTCCCCCAGGGCTGGACCGAGCATCGCCCATATCTGCGCACCGTTTTGGTGGACTGAGAGTTTGATGCTGCGAGGCTTTCGAGCCTCGCGGCATCATTTACGTGGCGTGATCCGCGCGAACATGGCCGCGCCGCCGCCGGCCTGCGGTCGGGCCGCGACCGCATCTGCACGGGATATGGCTACCGTCCCTGCATAGGCATCAAGCAGGGCGCTGACTTCAGCGATACGGGCCTGGTTGATGCGATAGAAAACCAGCTTTGCCTCGCGTCGTGTATGCACAAGGTCGGCCTTTCGCAACACCCCGAGCTGTTGGCTGAGGCCGGGCTGCACCACATTGGCTAAGTGTTCGATCTCGCCGACCGAGCGCTCGCCATCTATAAGCGTGCGCAGCAGGGAGAGGCGCACCGGATGTGCAAGCGCCCGAAGCAAATCCGCCGCGGCCTCGAGATCAAGCGTCGCGATATCCGCCATCATGCCTGATCCTTGATCGGCGTGTAGAACCAGTCGGTGCCGGCGGGTGCTGCCAGCACGTCTGCGACATCGTGGCTTGGGACCGCGAGCAGATCACTGCCTGGCATCCAACCTTCCGGCGCCAGAGCCGATCCATCATGGACACGCTGAAGCGCGGCGACGAGGCGCAGCATCTCCTCCACGGAGCGCCCGACGCTGGCCGGATAGCAGGTCGATGCCCGCAATATCCCGTCCGGATCGAGGAAATAGGTCGTCCGCACCGCGCTGGCATCCATCGCGTTGGGGCCGACCATGCCATAGGCGCGCGCGATCTCCAGCGTCGGATCTTCGATGATCGGGAAGTCCACGACGACATCGAACCGATCGCGGATCGCGCGGATCCAGGCGAGGTGGGAAAACAGGCTGTCGACCGACAGTGCCATCAATTCGCATCCCAGCGTCGCAAACCGGTCATGCGCGCGCGCGATCGACACAAACTCGCTGGTGCAGACCGGCGTGAAATCCGCCGGATGCGAAAAGAGCGCAAGCCATCGTCCTCGGAAATCCGAAAGTGACACCGGGCCACGGGTCGAGCGGGCGGTGAAATCCGGCGCTTCCTCGCCAAGGCGCAACGCGGAACAGGAGGGGAGTTCAGGTGCCAAATCGAACCTTTCATTCATGCTGATCGACATTGTCATCAATCTCGTCGGTTGACGCAACCATAATACTCGATTATTTGAACCGTGTAAGTGAGAAAGTTTGGAGAGTCGAGATGGACCAACCTGATGAGCCGCTCATGCTCGCAACGCAGATTGTAACGGACACCTGCGCCGGCGAAGTACCCGTGCCGGTTGTGCGCTCGTTCTTTGACGAGCCGACATTCACTGCAAGCTATGTGGTGCATGATCCGGTGACTCACGCCGCAGCGATTATCGACAGCGTGCTTGATTTTGATTCGGCATCAGGCCGCACCGAGCACGGCTCTGCGCAGGCCATCATCGACTATGTCCAGGCCGAAGGACTGAAAGTCGAATGGCTGCTGGAAACGCATGCTCATGCAGATCATCTGTCTGCCGCGCCGTTCCTTCAGGAAAAGCTCGGCGGCAAGCTCGCGATCGGTCGCGCGATCACGACAGTCCAGAGCGTGTTCGGCAAGATCTTCAATGAAGGCACGCAGTTCGTGCGTGACGGGTCGCAGTTCGACCATCTGTTCGATGACGGCGACAGGTTCGCGATCGGTTCGATTCCTGCGGTCGCGCTCCACGTGCCGGGGCATACGCCCGCCGACCTGGCCTATGTGATCGGCGACGCGGTGTTCACCGGCGATACGCTGTTCATGCCGGACTATGGCACCGCCCGTGCGGATTTCCCCGGCGGCGATGCGCGAATGCTCTATCGCTCTATCCGCCGCCTGATGGATTTGCCCCGTGAGACGCGCACTTTCCTTTGCCATGATTACAAAGCGCCGGGCCGCGACGACTTTGTGTGGGAAACCACGATCGGCCAGGAACGCGATTCCAATGTCCATGTCCATGAAGGTGTGGGCGAGGACGAATTTGTCGAGATGCGCACGCGGCGTGACGCGACGCTTGGGATGCCGCGGCTCATCCTCCCCTCGATCCAGGTGAACATGCGCGGCGGGCATCTGCCTGAGCCGGAGGAGAATGGCACGCGCTACCTCAAGCTTCCGCTGGACGTGCTGTGATGCCTGATTATGCGATGCCGGGGCAGGGGCTGATCGGTGGCCTGATGATCGGCGTGGCGGCTGCCATCATGCTGCTGGGCGCGGGCCGCATCGCCGGCGTCAGCGGCATGGCGGCGCGGGCGATCGGGCTGGGCGGCGGCGCACCGCGCACGCTCGCGCTGACATTCATTATCGGCCTGCCTCTCGGCGCGGCACTTGTCGCATGGGCGGCGGGACCGATCCTGTCACGCTTCCCCATGAGCATGGCAACGCTCGCGGTCGCAGGGCTCGTCGTCGGCATTGGCACGCGGCTCGGGTCGGGCTGCACGTCCGGTCACGGCGTATGCGGCATGTCGCGCCTGTCGAAGCGATCCATCGTTGCGACGTTCACCTTCATGGCGACGGGCTTTGTGACTGTGGCAATCGTCAATGCTGTTGGGGGTGGCTGGTGATGCGCGGCGTGATCGGTCTTGCCTCCGGCCTTTTGTTCGGCGCGGGGCTCGCCGTGTCGGGCATGCTGGATCCCTTGCGGGTCCGCAGCTTCCTCGACCTGTTTGGTGCCTGGGATCCCACCCTTGCCTTCGTCATGGGCGGCGCGATGATCCCGATGGCAATCGCCTGGCTGATCCAACGGCGGATGGCGGCGCCTGTTGCCGATGCCCACTTTCATCTGCCCGACACCGATCCAATCACGCCGCGCCTGGTCGGCGGCTCTGCCTTGTTCGGCATCGGCTGGGGGCTCGGCGGCCTTTGCCCAGGCCCGGCGCTGGCCGCATTTGCCATCAACCCTCCGGCAGCCGCCATTTTTACTGCTGCGATGGCGGTCGGCTTCGCGATCGTCTGGGCGCTTGATCGCCCATCGGGACCACGAACGCCGGTCCACGCCTGAACTTTAAAAAGGAGAGGTTCGATGAATCCCCATAAGCTCGACGAAAAGCTGCTCGTTTGTGGCCAGATTACTCCGGAAGACATTGACCAGGCCGCATCTGCTGGCGTCCGTCTGATCATCAACAACCGGCCTGATGGCGAAGAGCCCGGCCAACCTCTCTCAGCCGACCTGAAGGCAAAGGCTGACGCGCTCAGCATTGCCTATCGTTATATTCCCATCAGCGGTGGCAATTTCGACGACGCATCGGTTATGGCCTTTGGCGATGCGCTGGCATCTGCCGATGGCCCCACTCTCGCTTTCTGCAGGACCGGCACCCGCGCCACGACGCTTTGGGCATTGTCCCAGGCTGGATCGCGCCCGACCGCAGCCATCCTGAGCGCGGCAAATGCGGCGGGCTATGACCTGTCGCAATTGCGCGGCCGGATCGAGACCGCATCGACCAGCAGCCCGGATGGCCCCGCGGCCGATCGCCCCGCCGCGCGCTATGACGTTGTAATTGTCGGCGGCGGTGCAGGCGGAATCGCGACGGCGACATCGATCCTTAAGCGGGATCCCAAGCTTTCGGTGGCGATCATCGAACCGCGTACCGAACATTATTACCAGCCCGGCTGGACGATGGTCGGTGCAGGTGTTTTCGAACCGAAATCAACCTGCCATTCGATGGCGTCGGTGATGCCCAAGGGTGTCACATGGCTCAGGGAAGCTGCTCAAAGCTTTCAACCCGAACAGAATCAGGTGACGACAGCCAATGGCAGCGTGATCGGCTATCGCGCGCTGGTCGTTGCGCCGGGCAATATGCTGGACTGGGATGCGATCGACGGGCTGGCGGCAACGCTGGGCCAGAATGGCGTGACGTCCAACTATCGTTACGACACGGCGCCCTACACCTGGGAACTGGTCCGCAATTTGCGCGAAGGCGTGGCGCTGTTCACGCAGCCGCCGATGCCCATCAAATGCGCTGGCGCACCGCAGAAGGCGATGTACCTGTCGTGCGACAACTGGCTTGAACGCGGTGTCCTGAACAACATCGATGTTGCCTTCCACAACGCGGGCGGCGTGCTGTTCGGCGTGAAGGACTATGTCCCCGCGCTGATGGGCTATGTCGAGCGGTACGGCATCGACCTTAATTTCGAATCTACCCTGATTGCGGTCGACGGCGCGGCGAAAACAGCGACCTTCCGCGAAAAGACGGGCGAAGTAACGCGCGCGTTCGACATGATGCATGTAACCCCGCCGCAGATCGCGCCGCGCTTCGTTGCGGACAGTCTGCTGGCGGACAAGGCAGGCTATGTCGAGGTCGATCAGGTGACGATGCAGCACGTCCGCTATCCCAATATCTTCGGCCTTGGCGATGGTGGCTCCACACCCAATGCCAAGACCGCCGCCGCGGCGCGCAAACAGGCGCCGATCGTGGCGGTCAATCTGCTCGCAATTCTGAAGGGTGGCGAGCCGGTTGCCGGCTATGACGGCTATGGCTCATGCCCACTCACTGTGGAGAAGGGTAAGATCGTCCTCGCCGAGTTCGGCTATGGTGGCAAGCTCATGCCCAGCTTCCCAAAATGGCTGATCGATGGAACGCAGCCGGCCAGGTTGTCGTGGCTGCTCAAGTCGGAGGCGCTGCCTTGGATTTATTGGAACGGCATGCTCAAGGGGCATGAGTGGCTTGTCAAGCCGCAACCGATCGAACGCGTGCGTCAGGCGGCGTGATCACCATGCTCGAACCCCTGCAATATGTGCTGGGCCTCCTGTCAGGCTCGCTGGTCGGCTTTTCGCTGGGACTGGTTGGCGGCGGCGGCTCGATCCTCGCCGTGCCGCTGATGGTCTATCTGGTCGGTGTCTCCAGCCCGCATGTCGCGATCGGCACGTCGGCGCTGGCGGTCGCCGTCAACGCCGCGACGGGGCTGGCCAGCCATGCACGCGAGCATACGGTCAAATGGCGCTGCGGCGGAATGTATGCCGCGGCAGGCATCCTTGGCGCGCTGGGCGGGTCGACGGTCGGCAAGGCGTTTGACGGACAGAAGCTGCTGTTCCTGTTCGCCCTGGTGATGATCGTCGTCGGCATACTGATGCTGCGCGGGCGCAAGGCGCTCGGCATACCGGGTGCCCAATGTAATCGTGAGAATGCGCCCAAAGTTCTGGGCTATGGTCTGGGCACCGGCATCTTCTCGGGCTTCTTCGGCATCGGTGGCGGTTTCCTGATCGTCCCCGGCCTCGTTGCATCGACCAGCATGCCGATCATCAACGCGGTCGGAACCAGTCTCGTCGCGGTAACGGCGTTCGGCTTGACGACAGCCGCCAACTACGCATTTTCCGGGCTGATCGACTGGGTGCTGGCTGGCGTGTTCATCACTGGTGGCATCGCTGGCGGGTTCATCGGCACAATCGCCGCCAAGCGGCTATCTGGCACTGGCACGCTGACAACCGTGTTCGCGGTGCTGATCTTCGTCGTTGCGGCCTATATGCTCTGGAAGAGCGCAGCGGCCCTGTGACCACGATCCCCGACAAGGAACGCCGCTGTCAGGCGATTGCCGCCTTGATCGCCTCCGGTCAGGGCGTTTGCGCCAGTTGCCGGCAAATCGGCATATCGGAAAAAACATTCAATCGCTGGCGGCGCGCACAGCGCGCAGCTTAACCGGAAGACTAAAGATGTTCGACGGACTCGATGCCCTCCTGCTCGCCCGAATCCAGTTCGGGTTCACGGTCAGCTTCCACTTCATCTTTCCGGCCTTTTCGATCGGCCTGGCCAGCTATCTGATGGTCCTGGAGGGACTGTGGCTGAAAACCGGGCGGGACATCTATCTCGACCTGTTTCGCTACTGGGTGAAAATCTTTGCCATTGCTTTCGCGATGGGCGTGGTATCCGGCATCGTCATGTCCTATCAATTCGGCACCAACTGGTCGGTTTTCTCGACAAAGGCAGGGCCGGTAATCGGGCCGCTGATGGCCTATGAAGTGCTCACCGCCTTCTTCCTGGAGGCCGGCTTCCTCGGCGTCATGCTGTTCGGCATGTCCAAGGTCGGCAAAGGCCTGCATTTCGCCGCTACCTGCATGGTGGCGCTTGGCACGTTCATTTCGGCCTTCTGGATCCTGTCGGTGAACAGCTGGATGCAGACGCCCACCGGCTTCGAGATGTCACCCGATGGCCGTTTCCTGCCGGGCGAATCCTGGCTGGCGATCATCTTCAACCCCAGTTTCCCCTACCGACTCATCCATACGGTGATCGCCGCCTATCTGACCACCGCTTTTGTCGTGGGCGCGGTCGGCGCCTGGCATTTGCTGTGCGACCGCGCAAACCTGCATGCGCGAAAGATGTTCAGCATGGCAATGTGGATGGCAGCGATCGTCGCGCCGATTCAGATTTTCGCTGGCGACATGCACGGCCTCAACACGCTGGAGCATCAGCCCGCCAAGGTCATGGCCATGGAGGGGCATTACGAGAGCCACCCGGACGGTGCGCCGCTGATCCTGTTCGGCATTCCCAACAGCGCGGAGAAACGCATCGATTATGCCGTGGAGGTTCCCAAAACGTCATCGCTGATCCTGAAGCATGATCTGAACGCACCGCTCGCCGGCCTCGATACGATTCCCGATGACCGTGAGCCTCCCGTGCCGGTCATCTTCTGGTCTTTCCGGGTAATGGTCGGCATCGGCTTTGCCATGCTGGGCCTTGGTCTGTGGAGCCTGGTCGCGCGGATGCGTAAACGTCTCTACGACTGGTCGTGGCTGCATCGCGCCGCCGTGCTGATGGGGCCGTCAGGCTTCGTGGCAGTGATTGCCGGGTGGATCACGACGGAGGTGGGGCGCCAACCCTATACCGTTTATGGCCACATGCTCACGGCCCAAAGCGCGTCGCCTCTCGCCGCGCCTGCGGTTGCCGCCTCGCTGATCGCGTTCGTCATCGTGTATTTCGCAGTCTTCGGTGCGGGCGCATGGTACATTCTGCATCTGATGCACAAGCCGGCCGGGCCGCATGAGTCCGAGCCTGAGCATGTGCCGGTACGCACTGCGGGTATTACGCCTGCGCCTGCCATCGCGACTGGGGCGGAGTAAACAAAATGGGTATCAACGTCGATTTGACGGTCGTCTGGGCTTTCATCATCGCCTTCGCCGTATTCATGTACGTTGTCATGGACGGGTTCGACCTGGGCATCGGCATCCTGTTCCCGAGCTTCAAAGTTGGGGATGAGCGCGATCAGGCGATGAATTCGATCGCGCCGGTGTGGGACGGCAACGAAACATGGCTGGTGCTGGGCGGCGGCGGGCTATTCGCTGCCTTCCCGCTCGCCTATGGTGTCGTCCTGACCGCGACCTACCCACTTATTATCGCGATGCTTTTGGGGCTCGTTTTTCGTGGCGTGGCCTTTGAATTCCGCTGGCGCGACCCACGGCACCGTGCGCTATGGGACATTGCGTTCAGCCTGGGCTCGTTCATAGCCGCCTTTGCGCAGGGCGTGACGCTGGGCGCGATCCTCCAAGGCGTTCAGGTCGAAAACCAGGCCTATGCCGGTGGCTGGCTCGACTGGTTGACCCCGTTCAGCCTGTTGACCGGCGCTGGGGTGGTCATCGGCTACGCGCTGCTCGGCGCTGCCTGGCTGATCTGGAAAGTCGAAGGTAGCGCAGAGGCGCATGCCCGCCGGCTGGCGCTGTGGGCCGGGGCAGGCACGCTGGTCGCGATGGCGGCGGTCAGCGCCGCCACCCCGTTCCTGCAGTTCGAATATTGGAAGCGCTGGTTCGACATGCCCGGCGTGCTGGCGACGGCGCAAGTGCCGCTGCTTACCGGGATCGTCGCTTTCCTGTTTTTCCGCAAACTGCGCGGCGGGGCCACCGCTGCACCGTTCCTGCTTGCGCTGGCCCTGTTCGCGTTAGGATTTGCAGGACTTGGTATCAGCCTATTTCCTTACATCGTGCCCGACAGCATCACCATATGGGATGCCGCCGCGCCCGAGCGGAGCCAGATATTCATGTTGGTGGGGACTGCAATCATCATGCCGGTCATCCTTGCCTATACTGGATGGGCCTATTGGGTCTTTCGTGGCAAAGTTGGCACGCACGGCTATCACTGATGAAGTATACGCCCTTTTGGAAGCGGCTGGGATGGATGGCGCTGATCTGGACCGGCAGCGTTGTTGCGCTCGGTGCAGTATCGATGATTATGCGCTTCTGGCTGAAGACTTGATCGCTAGCGTGACATCGACAGGCAGTCAGTTTTCGCCATAAAGGTTGCGCTGCGAACGATCGATCTCGTCAGCATAGCGTTTGCGAACGTATTTTTCGGTCAGCATACCCAAAATCCGTCGATCTTCATCGACAACGATTAGATCGTCGGCTCCACTCACGTCGAATGATCTCTAATAAGCAGCGGGGTTTCATGTCTATCCGGCGCTTACACAGCAAAAAGTTGATAATAATAGGTATGTTGAATTGTTCTGTCAGAACTGTCCGCAAATTTCGGACAGGCGATGGCTGGATCAAGCCGCTGTTTGGTACAACGAAGGCGCAAAATCGAGATAATCTAGAAATCTGGCCACCGTTGCTGCCCCGTGTTTGTTGGCCGAACCGTGCTCATAAATATGCAAATTAAGATGGTTGCGAGCTCCCGCAACCAATCTGATAAGTATCAAGCCGTTCCGGATTATCCCGGAGCGGTTTTCATGCCTTTTTTGTCGGATTTGCGCCGTTTCCCGAGAAACCAACGTGGCTCAGCTGATCGCGGCAAATCCCAGGACGTCGATTTGCATTTGGGGGTATTTTCTGGGGTAATCGCCCGCGTCCAGCAGGAGATACCGCCATGCCGCTCAAGGAGTTCCAAGTCCGCTACGCAACCAAGCGTTCGAAGGATTATAAGTTGGACACCTCGAAGAACCGTTGGATTTGGGCGTAGGTTCGATGGTGCGGATTGAGGCGGCATGGCAGGAGTGATGTTGCGGCGTATTTGTCGGTGATTTCGATATTGCCGGTGCTGATCTGCCCCCACCGAGTGGATCGATTGGTTTGTTAGTGCATTAAGCTCATCGCCGCCATATCCGGGTGGAGGTGGAGCGAAGCGGAACCGGAGGCCGGATATGGCGGTGTTGCCGTTTCCGGGGCCGGTGGTCGATAGCCCAGGCTGTTATGCGGGCGGACGGTGTTGTAATGCCGCCGCCAGGCTTCGATTAGCACTTTGGCCTCGGCGAGGCTGTAGAAGATCTCGCCGTTGAGCAGTTCGTCGCGAAGCGACCCGTTGAAGCTTTCGTTATAGCCATTCTCCCATGGTGAACCCGGCGTGATGTAGAGCGTCTTCACGCCGATCTGCCCAAACCATTTCTGTACGGCAGTCGCGATAAATTCGCTGCCATTATCGGACCGTATATGCGCCGGTGGCCCGCGCGAGATGAACAGTTCGGCGAGCGCTGCCAGAAGTACGCATCCGATAGCCGCCGCGAGTTGTCGCGGTGCCGGGGTTCATGCGGCGATTTCTTCGGGGGCCTGCTGCTGAGCAGCTTTCCAATGCCAAGGGAGGAGTTTGTGAAGGCGGTTTTGTGGGATGTCGGCGATCCGGGCGAGGACGTCGGTGAACCAGGCGAGCGGATCGACGTCGTTGAGCCGAGCCGTGCCGAACAGGCTGAACATCATCGCGGCGCGCTGGCCGCCACGGTCTGAGCCCACGAACAGCGAGGTTTTCCTTCCTCGATCAACGCTGCGCAGTTGGCGCTCCGCGGCGTTGTTTGAGAGACAGGCGGTCAGCGGTGAGCCCATGCGTCTCCAGCAGCAGGCACAGGGGGTTCACCGCCACGCAGATCGCGCCGATCTGATCCGCGAGCGTCGAGAGGCTCAAGGGAATGCCTTCGGCCTCGATCCGATCACGCTGGCTATTGAGGGGCTGGTGTAGACCGTACTTCTGGAAGGCCAGGTTTGCCAGGAAGTGCGGCCCGAACATCCCGCGCGGCGTCACGTGGAAGGGCGCCGGTGGCTGGCTGATCTTCTCGCACTTACGGCACGAGACCTTTTCCTGGACCGTCTGGATCACCTTGTGGCGGGCGGGAACTCTCTCGAGCGTTTCGGTGATCGCCGGGGGAAGATGGCTCAGATCGTCCGAACCGCAGCACGGGCAAAGCTCTGGCGCCGGGATAACGACCTTCTCGCGCGGTACGTCGGCAGGGAAGTCGCGGCGGGTGGAACGCTTGCGGGTGAACGCTGCAACCGTGCTGGTCTTGTCGGCCGCAATTTGGCCAAGCCGTTCGGCCTCGCTGGCATTGGCCTCGAGTTCCTCGAAGGTGAGTTCGAGCTGACCCAGCAGGCGCCGGCTGCGCTCGGAATTCGCGCCGTATTTGTCGCGGCGCATCGCCTCGTTCATCAGCTCGAGGTAGGCGTTGCGGGCCAGCGCGGCGAGATCGTTGACTGCCACGCTGTTTTGCTGACATGCGCGGCTACAATATCGGCGGTAAGCATGATGAGCGTTTCGTCGGCGGACATATGACGTCTCTCCTTATTTGCGACCACGGGAGATTATCCGTTGACAGCCGTTAGGTCATATTACCAGTACCGGATCTCGCAACTATTGCCGTCCATCCGCTGTCGACCCTTCAGAGACGTTCATCCGTCAAATTTCCATCGCCAAATGCAGACGTACCGCTTAGGTCGTGGAAGATAGCGCCGTTCCACCTGAACGTGCCGGTACATTTTTGAGTCCATAGAATGAACTGCGGTCGATATTTCGAGGTTCACCTTGTCCGAACGCTTGCAAGTCCTGCTGCAACATCTCCTTCCCAAGCAGGCCCTGACCAGTCTCGCTGGCAGCATCGCGAGCGCAAGCGCCGGTTCAGTAACGACCCGATTGATCCGCTGGTTCGTCAGAAGATATGGCGTGGACATGACCGAAGCCGCCAACGCGGACATAGCGAGCTATAAAAGCTTCAATGACTTCTTCACCCGGCCGCTCAGGACCGGCGCACGCTCGTTGGCCCGTGCCGATTTCATCTGTCCGTGCGACGGTGCGATCAGTCAATTCGGTGCCATCGACGACCATCACATCCTCCAGGCCAAAGGGCATGGCTTTACCACTGCGGAATTGGTCGGCGGCGATGGCGAGCTGGCGGCCAAGTTCCGCCACGGCAGTTTCGCTAACCTGTATCTCTCGCCAAGAGACTACCACCGTCTGCACATGCCCTGTGATGGCATATTGACCCGCATGATCTATGTGCCGGGTGCTTTTTCTCGGTCAATCCGGTCACCGCACGGGGCGTGCCCAATCTGTTTGCGCGCAATGAGCGGGTAGTGTGCGCCTTTGAGTCGCCCGAACATGGCTCGTTTGTAATGGTATTGGTTGGCGCCACCATTGTTGGCAGCATCGCCACGGCATGGCACGGCGTGGTCAATCTGAAACGCACTAAAAAGCCGTTCAAATGGACGTATCCTGACCAGCATATTCACATTAAGCAGGGTGAGGAAATGGGTCGCTTCCTGCTCGGCTCGACCATTGTGATGCTCTTCAGGGAAAGCGGCATTGCTTTTAACGAAGAGTGGACAACGGAACGACCTGTGCGGCTTGGCGAAATAATGGGTAGCCGCGCGACTTGAGGCCCTGGTCGGTGGCCTCAAGTCGATTCTGCCCCCTGCTATGGACTTGGTCGGTAATTTCAGATCGGCAGCGACAGACAAGAATTTACATGGATGTCTATACGGCAAACCTTGTGGAGGAGCGTCTGATGGCCCCGTCATTGATCGGACCGACGCTTTCCCATGCCACGGTCGCGGTCAAAACCGAGTACGTAACGTCACGCCGTAGGTCCGCGGATCACCCAGCGTGCCGGTAATGGAGCCGGTATTGCCGGCCGACAGGCTCTGATAATAATCCTTGTTGAAAAGGTTGCGGCCCCACAATTGCAGATCCACGCTGCCGTCGAGCGCCCGCACGCCGATGCGGGCGTTGAGCAGGCTGTAGCTCGGGATCAGCGAATAGCGCGACAGGCTGGCGGTCGTGTAGAAATTGGACCGATAACTGTAATCGGCGCCGAAATAGGCCTCCACATCCTGGCCCAGCGCCTTGCCGACGGCCGTCTCGGCTTCCCCGCCCGCTGAGAACGCCCATTTCGAAACGCCTGGCAGGCGATCGCCCGACAGGTCGCACAGCGTCTGCCCGTTCGTCTCGATCGGGCATGGCGCGTTGGGGTAGCTGACATATTGTGCGTCGGTAAAGGTGCCGGACCCATAAATCGACAGCCACGGCGTCGGGGCAGCGCGCAGATCCGCCTCGATGCCGCGCGTGCGCACTTTACCGACATTGGTGAAGAAAGAGATGTTGTTGCGATCGACATCGACGATCGTGGTCTGATAGTCGCTTACGTCCGTCCAGAAACCGGCGAGATTGGCAGTCAGCTTGTTCGCCCACCAACTGGTCTTGAGCCCCACTTCATAGCTGTTGATCGTTTCAGGCCTGATGACGGGATCAGCGGCGTAGGGGCCTGTGGTCGTGATGTTGGCTAGGTTGAGGCCGCCAAATTTGTTGCCCCGGCCATAGGTGGCATAGAGCAGCGCGTCGGGCGTGACTTTCCAGGACAGGGTCGCCTGGCCGGACAGGCGGCCTTCCTTGGTCCGCGCCTCATAATAGTTGGTTGCGCCATAACGCGCGCGAATGGTCAGGGCAGCCGCCTGTTGCGCAACGGTGAGCCCGGCCAGGCTGGCCCCGGTCGTCTCCTGATCGAACCAGCCGCTCTTGGTTTCATAGGTATAGCGCAGGCCCGTCGTCAGATCGACCGTGGGGGTGATGTGCCAGATCGTCTGGCCGAACGCGGCATAGCTGTTCGTCACCGGCTTGGAATGGCTAATGATCGTATAGCCGTTCAATGCGGCCGCACCGACCACCGGATCTACGCTGGGCGCCAGGAACCAGGCCGCCGCATCCCGGCCATAGGCATTGAGCGCTTCCGCCTTGATCGACTGCCAGAGATAATAAAGCCCGGCGATGTAATCGACCTTGCGCTCACCTTCCGACGCGATGCGCAATTCCTGGCTGAACTGCTGCTGATTGTTGCTCTGGTGGAAATCGGTGCCGGCATCCAGGCGCGTGCTGTCGCCGTCATTATGCGGATACCAGTCCCAGCGGCGCCAGGCGGTGACGGACGTCAGGCTATGCCCGGCCAAGCTCAAGTCGGCGATGGCGGACACGCCGCCCTGCCGCATCTTGTAACGCGGATTGCCATCGACATCGACGATCCGGTCGCCCGGCGCTGCCGTCACCGTCTGTAAGCCCAGCCGTGTCGCCCGGTCATTATAATTGTTCGCGAAGTTCACGCCATTGTCGTAGCTGCGGATCACGCCGGTCAGCACGGCGGCGGCGGTTTGCGATTTCTGAAACCCATAATCGCCGATCACCCGCAGCTTGAAATTCTCGGTCGGGGTGAACAGCAACTGGCCGCGCAGGCCGAAATCATGATAATCCTGCGTCTTGCTGCCGTCATAACGATTGGTGACATAACCGTCGCGATCGGTCTTCGACACATAGAGGCGCCCGGCCAGTACATTATCGATCAGTGCACCGCTGGCATAGGCATGCAGTTGGCGGAAATCGTAATTGCCATAGGTCACGTCGCCGCCAAATTCGGGATCGAAGGTCGGCGACTTGGTCGTCACGACGACGGCACCGGCCGATGTATTCTTGCCGAACAATGTGCCCTGCGGGCCGCGCAGCACTTCGATCCGCTCGATATCCGCCAGGTCGAACACCGCCTGCCCCGGCCGCGCCAGATAGACCTGGTCCATATAGACGCCCACCGCCGGTTCCAGTCCGTCATTATAGACCGACACATTGTTGCCAAGGCCACGAATATTGATGCTCGTGTTGCGCGGATTGGTGACGGTCACCACCAGACTGGGGCTGAGCGCCTGAAGATCGCGCAGATTATAGGTGCGGGTTGCCGCCAGTTGTTCGCCGCCATAGCTGTTTGCGGCGACCGGTACGTCCTGGATCTTCTCGTTTCGGCGACGCGCGGTAATGATGATTTCACCGCCGCTCGAATCGCCATCCTCTACCGCAGCTGGAACGGGCGTCGCATCGGCGGCATGGGCGGGCGCGGACAAGCTTGTCGCTGACAGGGCGGCCAGAACCGCAAGCGAAGACGAGTGAAGCAGCGTGGTCATGAAACCCCCATTATGTTGCGACCGGCACGATTGAGTCTTTCTCAATGCCGCAACTAGAGAATTGATTGGAATTCTGGCGAGACAGTTTTTCTATCGATCTCATAGACAATAGATTGTTTCGAATCTCACCGGCCGTCGCATAGGTCTCCGGATCATTCAGAGTCGGATCAGGGAGTTGGGCCGGTGAACAAGATATTGAAATCAGCTATTTTATTGGCAGCCAGCGCCTTGTCCGGCCCCTTATGCGTGTCGGCGCAGGACAAGTCGGCACCAACCGCAATCCCTGCTGGCACCCGCCAGCCAAACTTCCTGCTGATTGTCGCCGACGATCTGGGCTGGTCGGATTTGGGCGCGTTCGGCGGGGAGATCGCGACGCCGAATCTGGATTCCATCGCCAATGGCGGTGTCCGTTTCACCGGCTTTCACACGGCCCCCACCTGCTCGCCCACCCGGTCGATGTTGCTAAGCGGCGTCGACAATCATCAGGCGGGCCTTGGCAGTATGGCCGAAACGCTTCAGCCCGATCAGACCGGCCAGCCCGGCTATGAAGGCTATCTCAACGATCGGGTCGCCTCGATCGCCGAACTGCTGCATCAGGGCGGCTATCGCACGCTGATGTCGGGCAAATGGCATCTTGGCCTGACGCCCGAACGGGGCCCGGCCGCGCGCGGTTTCGAACGCTCCTACGCCTTGCTCCAGGGCCTGGGCAATCATTTCGGCGCGGATCAGAACAAGGCATGGAAAGCCATCGACGCCGCGCCGACCTATCGCGACAATGGCAAGCTGGTCACTTATCCCAAGGGGCGTTTCTCCGCGGATTATTTCACCGACCGGCTGATCGGCTTCCTGCAGGAAGGGTCGAAGGATCAACGCCCCTTCTTCGCCTATCTTCCCTATTCCACGCCACACTGGCCAATTCAGGCGCCGCCCGAAGACATCGCCAAATATAAGGGCCGCTATGACGCCGGGTATGAAGCGTTGCGGGACGCGCGCCTTCAGCGGCAGAAGGCACTGGGCCTGGTGCCCGCCGATCTGACCCCCCATGACTGGCAGGATGTAAAGCCCTGGGCATCGCTGACGGATGCGGAAAAGGCGATCGAGGCGCGCAAGATGGAAGTCTATGCCGCGATGGTCGACCGGATGGACCAGAATGTCGGGCGCGTCGTTGCAACGCTCAAGGCGCTTGGCCGCTATGACGATACGGTCATCATTTTCCTGGCCGACAATGGCCCGGAAGGCAATGTGATCGACGCCCCGCACCAGGCCGTGCTGAAGCCGGAGGGCAAGGCGAAGCTGGGCATCGACAACAGCTTGGGCAATATCGGCAAGGCGACATCCTATCTGGGCTATGGCCCCGGTTGGGCGCAGGCCAACAGTTCGCCGTCTTGGCTGGTGAAGGGCTATCCCACTGAAGGCGGGACGCGCGTCACGGCCTTTGCCAGCGGCCCCGGCATAGCGGGACAGCGGATCGCCACTGGCCTGCTCAACGTGACCGATGTCGCCCCGACGCTGCTTGATCTGGCAGGAATTCAACAACCTGCGACCTTTGGCGGCCGCGCGATCCTGCCCTTCCAGGGGCATAGCCTGCGTCCGGTATTTGCCGGCACCGCAGCGCAGGTGCGTCAACCGACCGAAGCCGTCGGGACAGAGTTGTTCTACCGTCGCGCGCTTCGCAAGGGGGACTGGAAGGCGGTCTTCCTGCCCAAGACGGGCAGCGCCTATCCGCGTCAGGGCTATGGCACCGGGATATGGCAGTTGTTCAACGTGGCTAAGGATCCCGCCGAAGCCCATGACCTGTCGGCCAGCAAACCTGCAAAGCTACAGGAACTGATCGGCGACTGGGACAGCTATGCCAAAGCCAAGGGCGTGGTCGTACCGGCTCCCGCCCCGGTGCAGGGCGAAACGAAGAAATGAGGATGTGGCACCGGACGGCCGCCCTGATGCTGCTCGCCACCGGCGCGCCGACGCTCCTGGGCGCCGCCCCGGTGGCGCGGCCTGCAAAAGCGGCGCGATGCGAGACGCAAGATGGCCGCCTACTCGTGCCCGCCGGTTCGGTGCTGCTGGGCGAGGATGGCGAAGGACGCCCCGGCCGCAAGGTCGATGTTGCCGCTTTCTGGATCGACCGGCACGAAGTGACCAACCGGCAATTCGCCGCCTTCGTTCACGCGACCGGATATCGAACCGCGGCCGAACGCGAAGGCGGATCGGCTATCTTTGTCCAGCCGACCGAACCCGTGACGCTCGACAACGCCGGCTTATGGTGGCGGTATCGCAAGGGCGCGGACTGGCGGCATCCGCATGGGCCGGGCAGCGACATCGCCGGGCGGGAGGACTGGCCCGTCATCCATGTCGATTATGAAGATGCCAGCGCCTATGCGCGCTGGTCAGGCGGGGCATTGCCCAACGAAGCGCAATGGGAACGCGCGGCGCGGGGTGATCAAGCGGCTGCGCGTGATCCACGCAGTTGGGCCTATGAAGGCGATAGCCATCCCATCGCCAACAGTTGGCAAGGCGTCTTCCCGGTCCGCGACACCGGCAATGACGGTTATGTCGGACTGGCCCCTGTCGGCTGCTTTCCCGCGAACAGTTTTGGCCTGCGCGATATGGTAGGCAATGTGTGGGAATGGACCAGTGAGCAACGCGAGGGCAGCGGCCTCATCAAAGGCGGCTCCTATCTGTGCGCGATGAATTATTGCGCCAATTTCCGGCCCGCCGCTTTCCAGGCGCAAGAACGCGACCTTGGTACGTCGCATATTGGCTTCAGGACGATCAGGCCTGCGTCGGGTACGTGATGGCCGCCGGTATGCGGCAGGTGACTTCAGCATAACCAATAGCCCTATCAGGAGGCCTCGTTATTCAAACGGCGCCTGATTGCCTAAATACAGCGCTCCTCCAGCTTATTCAGGACATATCATGGGCACGCGGCAGCTTCATCTCGGCGCTATCCTTACGGGCGTGGGCAACGATCAACATGTCTGGCGGCATCCCGATGTTCCGGGGAATGCCAGCATCGATATCGACTGGTATATCCGCCATGCGAAACTGGCGGAAGATGCGAAGTTCGACCTTATCTTCATCGTCGATTCGCCCTATATCACGCCCGATACGTCACCCCATTTTCTGAACCGGCTGGAGCCTTTGACGCTGTTGTCCGCGGTCGCGAGCCATACGTCGCATATCGGCCTGGTCGGCACGCTGACCACCAGCTATTGGGAACCCTATAATGTCGCGCGCCAGTTCGGATCGCTCGACCATATCAGCCGCGGACGCGCAGGCTGGAACGTCGTTACTACGGGTCTGGAAGGCGCCGCGCGCAATTACGGCAGGGACGAGCATTTCGAACATGGTGTGCGCTACGAGCGCGCACTCGAATTCGTGCGGGTCGTCCAGGGTCTGTGGGACAGCTATGAGGATGACGCATTTCCGGCCGACAAGGATGGCGGCCTGTTCCTGCACAAGGACAAGCAGCATCCGCTGAACCACAAGGGCAAGCATTTTTCGGTCGCGGGTCCGCTCGCCCTCACCCGATCGCGCCAGGGACAGCCGGTGATCTTCCAGGCGGGTGACAGCAGCGAGGGGCGCTATCTGGGCGCGAACATCGCGGAAGGCACCTTCGCCGCATCGCCCGATTTCGAATCCGGTCGCGAATATTATGCCGACTTGAAGGCCCGCGCCGCAGCGCTTGGCCGCAATCCCGACAAGATCAAGGTGCTGCCGGGCCTGTTCCCGATCATCGCCGACACCGATGAGGAAGCGCAACGCATCGCCCGCGAGCAGGTCGATAATCTGGATATCGACAAGCTGCTGGTCCAGCTCGGCCGCGCGTTCAACTATCATGATTTCCGGCAATATGATCTGGACGCGCCCTTCCCTGATCTGACCGGCGTCACCCTCAACAGCTATAAGGGGGCCGCGGAACGGTTGATTCGTATCGCCCGAGACGAGCAGCTGACGCTGCGCCAGGCCGCCTATCGCAATCAGTGGGCCAAGGGCTTCGTCGGGTCGCCGGCAACCATTGCAGACGAGATCGAGCGCTGGTTCAACGGCCGCGCGGCCGACGGCTTCAACCTGAATGTCGGCACGCCGGACAGCTTCGCGCTGTTTCGCGAAGGCGTGGTGCCCATCCTCCAGCAACGCGGCCTTTTCCGCAAAGACTATGCGCATGACACGCTGCGCGGCCACCTGGGCCTGCCGGTGCCGGAAAATCGCCATGCCCAAGCACCAGTGGCGATCGCCGCCGAATGAGCGATGGCGTGACCGTCCGTGCCGATGTGCTCATCATCGGCGGCGGCATGGCGGCGGCATGGGCGGCCATCGCCGCTGCAAAGACAGGCGCATCGACCATCCTGGTGGACAAAGGCTATGTCGGCACGAGCGGCGTGACCGCGACCGCCGGCCCCAATCACTGGTGGGTGCCGCCCGATCCGGTGCGCCGCCGCGAGATCATCGAGCGGAAATGGGCAGATGGCTTCGAGCTGGGCGATCCGGCCTGGATGGAACGGATCATTGATATCACGTGGCGCACGCTGCCCGACCTGGCGCGCTATTATCCGTTCGGATCGGATGGCAGGGGTGGCACCTATTATAGCGGGGTGCGCGGGGCGGAATATATGCGCGCGCTGCGCACTTATGCCGTGGCGGCAGGCGCCCGGATTTTGGATCATCATCCAGCGACACAGTTGCTGGTGGACCAGGATGGCGCTGTTGCAGGCGCATGCGGCCACGCCCGGCTGACCGGCCAGGACTGGAAGATACATGCTCCGGCCGTCATCATGGCGACGGGCGGCTGCGCCTTCCGATCCGGCCTGATCGGCAGTCACGGCAATAGCGGCGATGGCTATCTGCTGGCGGCGGAAGCGGGGGCGGAACTGTCCGGCATGGAATTTTCCATCCAATATACCGTGTCGCCAGCCTGGGCATCGACCCGCACTCTGCCTTATGGCGCTGCGCGCTATTATGATGCGCGAGGCGTGGAGATCATCCAGCCGCCACGCGGCCATGCCCATTATCAGGCGTTAGGCGCAGCCCTGCTGGAAGGTCCGGTCTATGCGGACCTGATCGACGCGCCGGTCGAATTGCCGCCGATCCTGCACGACATCCAGCCCTTCACCCCGCCGCCGTTCGTGCGGAAGGGGATAGACATGTTCAAGCAACGCTGGCCGATCAAGCTGTTCGGCGAAGGCACGATCCGGGGCAATGGCGGACTGCGCATCGTGGACGATATGTGCGGGACCAGCGTGACCGGCCTTTATGCCGCGGGTGACGCGGCGACGCGCGAACTGGTGACCGGGGCGATCAGCGGCGGGGGCGCGGTCAACAGCGCCTGGGCGCTCAGTTCCGGCCAGATCGCGGGCGCTGCCGCCGCGCGACGCGGCCTGGCGCTGCGCGGTGAGGCGGCGGGCAAGGCGCGGATGGCCGGCACGGTCGCCATGCACCCCCGATTAACCGAACAGCCGATCGACCGAAAGGCGATCGAGGCGGATGTCGATCATCATATGAACGGCTATCAGCACGCCCTGTGGCGGAGCGAAGGGCAACTCACGCAATCGCTGGCCTTGCTCGACGCGCATTGGCGCATGATCGGCGACCATGGTCGCGCTCAAGGGCTGGCGTTGGTGGGATTGCGGGAAACGGCAGCGATGGTGGCTACGGCGCGCTGGTGCACCGCGGCGGCGCTCGCCCGCAAGGAAAGCCGGGGCGTCCATGTCCGGGTCGATGCGCCGGGGCTGGACCCTGGCGGCAATGTCCGCCTGCTGACGGGCGGGTTGGATCAGCTTTGGACGCGGCCGGAAAGCCGCAGCTATGCGGAGGCGGCGGAATGATCGCGCATATCTTCGATGACCTGTGCAATGGCTGCAACAGTTGCGTCACCATTTGCCCGACTCATGTGTTCGACGCCGGCAACAGCGCGCCGGTCATAGCCCGGCCGGACCAGTGCCAGACCTGTTATATGTGCGAACTTTATTGCGTGTCCGACGCCATCTATGTCGGCCCGGATTCGCACGCTGCAGAGATCATCGATCCCGAAACGATCCGGGCATCGGGGCATCTTGGCCGGGTCCGGCACGATCATGGATGGGACCGGCCGGATGAGGCGGGTCATCTGGACCATTATCGGCTGCTCGGCCCATTATTGCAGGAAGGCGGCGAAACCGCCGCTCAACGCTATCGCGCGTTGGCGACGTCGCGGGAGTAAATGCCAGGCTGAAATCCTGGCGTTCCGCACTAGCGATCATCGTTATTAGCGACCGAATTACGAGCCGGACCATCCCGCCTTCCTGAAGGCGGGATGGTCCGTAAAGCGTTCAGAATTTCACGCCCAACCGCGCATAATAGAAACCGCCGCTCAGGCCGAACGGCGCGAAGCTGCCATATTGGCCCAGTCCCGTGGCGGCCTGGATGACGCCGATCCGGTCGGGATAAACGTCGAACAGATTATTGGCACCGACGGCCAGGTTGATCGTCTTGGTCACCTGCGCCGAAATATCCAGGTCCGTGACCCATTTCGGGCTGTAGGTCCGGTCATCGGCGGTCGAGGTCTGGCTGGTCCCGGTTTCGGTATATTTGCCGAAGCGGGTGACGCGCAGCAGGCTGCGGATCGGGCCGATCGTCCATTCATTGCTCAGCACCAGCTTGTCGCGCGGCGTGGCGCTGGTGAGGTCGGCGCGGGCCTGACGACCGAAGAGGATGGTGTTGGTGAGGTTGCCGGGATTGGCGGCGACGTTGAGTATCTTGGTCTTGTTGTAACTATAGGCGGCGCTGAGCTTGAAGTCGCCGAACCCTGACGTGCGCAGCACATATTCGCTGACGACGTCGATTCCGCGGGTGCGGGTGTCGACGCCGTTGATGAAGAATTGCGCGCTGCTGATGCCGGGGACGCCGCGCTGGGCGAGGATCGCGGTGACCGCGGAGCTGGACAGGATCGCCTTAGCTTCGGCGCTATTCAGGATTTCGGTCTTCACGATCCGGTCGTCGATCCTGATCTGATAGCCGTCGACAGTCAGGCGGAAGGCGCCGCTTTCGAAGGTCGTGCCGGCGGTAAAGTTCAGCGACTTTTCCGCGGTCAGCGGCTTTGCTCCGAAGAATCCGGCGATCGGATCGTTGGGGGCCAGGAATTTGACCAGTTGCGGCACGATATTGCCGTTTACGATGACGCCTGTATTCTGGGAGGTGGAAAAGCCCTGCTGCGCCAGCGATGGTGCGCGAAAGCCGGTATTGACGCCGCCGCGGATGGCGAAGCCCGGCGCTATCTCATAGCGGGTCGAGAATTTGCCACTGACCGTGTCGCCCGAACTGTCGGTATAATGTTCGACCCGGCCCGCGACCCCGACGAACCAGCCCCTGGTGATGTTGGCGCCGACATCGACATAGGCGGCGACATTGTTGCGGGTCAGGACGAAGGCGTCGGCAGGCGTCGTGCCGGTGAAGGAGACGAGGCTGGCCGCCGGACGCTGGCCGCCATAGGCAAGCTGGAAGGGCGTGGTGCCGACGGGCACGACATAGCCGCCGTCGCGATAGCTGTCGGGTTCGCCCGCTTTGTTCTGATAGCGTTCCCACCGATGTTCGACGCCAAAGGCCAGTGTCAGCGGTTCTGCGAGTCCCAGGTCGAAGGTGCGGCTGAAGTCGGCATTATTGACCCACAGGCTGCTGATCTGCTTACCCATGAAGAAGCTGGTCTTGCTGCTCGGCCCCAGCGAAGGGTTGAGCGTATTGACCGCGCCCAGTTTCACATCGTCTCGGCCGAAACTGCTGCTGAAATCGGCGTCCAGCCCCGCCAGCGTGGTGCGGATGCCGCTGGTGATCTGAAAATCTGTTTCCCAGACCCGGCGCTTGGCGAGGAAGCCGTTGGGATAGAGTTCGGGTAGCGAGTTGATGTTGTTGGCGTTGAACTGGCCGCGACCGTCCTTGATGTCGCGATAGCTGAGCGTCGAGAAGCTGTAGAGCATGGTCGCGTCGCTGAGCGGCAATTCCGCATTATAGGAGCCGTTGGCGATATAGTCGCGATTGGTGCGGCCATAATTGCCGGCACGGTTGCGGTCGATCGTCGCTTCGCGCGGGTCGCGCGAGCCGTCGGCCAGGCGCGGGTAGAGATCGATGGAGTCCTTGACGGTCGCACCCGACGTATCGGCGCGGTCGTGGAACTTGCCTTCCACCGCGAAGCGGACAAAGCCGCCATCCGGGCCAAGGCGTGTGCCGTAGCTGACCGATTGCTGGATCAGTTCGCCGCCCTTTTCATAATGACTGCCGGTGGTGGTGGCGAATTCGCCGCCCTGGGGCGTGGCGTCGAGGATGAAGTTGATGACCCCGGAAATCGCATCCGACCCATATTGGGCGGCGGCGCCATCGCGCAGCACTTCAACCCGGCCTATCGCGTTGGCAGCGAGCAGGTCGAGATCGACCGGGACGCTGCCGCCCGAAACACGGGACAGGTTGTTGATCAGCGACGTGGTGTGGCGGCGCTTGCCATTGACCAGCACCAGCACATAGTCGCCGCTCAGCCCCCGGATTGAGATCGGCTTTGCGCCTGACGAGGTGCCGCCACCGCCCAGCGCCGGGACGGTAAGCGAAGGGACGATATTGCCCAATATATCCTTGAGGCCGACGCGCCCGGTCGCCTGCAATTCGCGCGTGTCTATCACGTCGATCGGCACCGGGCTGTCGGCGACGGTGCGAGGGCGTGCGCCACGCACCCCGGTCACCACGATGGCCCCGCCGTCGGCGATCGCATCGTCCGGCGCGGGATCGCTGGCGTCGGCGGCGAAGGCCGCATTGGTGGCCAGTGCGACAACGAGTGAGACAATAGATGCGGTAAATTTCAGTTGATGCGACAGGATCACGACCATTTCCCCCAAAAAATAATATGGTTCGCTATGGTGCTATCGCGTGCAGCTTCACAAATTAATCAAGTTAAACTCTATAGTAGTTTAGTTTAATTTTGTTTTTAGTTATAAATATATCTTAGGGTTGTTATCATATTATAACAAAAGATTCATCCAATGATCGCGACATTTTTATTTCCCCAGACTGACGAAAAGTATCGAGCACGATATTCTGATCTTGCACGACAGAGGATGTGATTGGAACCGTGCGACGGCTATTCTTGCGCACCATGGTCAGGGCAATATCGAACGGCAAACCTGTCTCTTTGGCCAGCACCTTGGCATAGGCATCAGGGTGCCCCGTCGCCCAGTCGAGCGCTTTGGCTTCGCGCTTTAGAAAGTCGGCCAGGATCGCCCGCTTGCGCGCGATCGACCGTTCGTTGGCGACTTCAAACGCATAGCCGTGGATCAGATTCTGCCCGTCGGCCACCACCCGCGCGCCTTCCGCTATCGCGGTAGAGGTATAGGGTGTCCAGCACGCCCAGGCATCGATGGTGTGCGAGGCGAAGGCGGCGCGCGTATCGCCCGGCGACAGCCAGGTGAAGATCACTGAGTCGGGGGACATGCCCATTTCATGCAGGGCGCGCAGGGCGAGATAATGGCCGATCGATCCGCGCGTGGTGGCGATGCGTTTGCCCTTGAGATCGGCGATGCTGCGCACTGGGGAATCCCCTGGCACGAGAATGGCGACCGCTTCGCTGGGGCGCGGGTCGGTCCGCTGCGCCGACACCGCCTTGATCGGTAGGCCGCTTTGGTAGGCGAACATGAAGGGCGCATCACCGGCAAGGCCGACATCGACCGCGCCGCTGCCGACCGCTTCGAGCAGAGTTTGCGCGGCAGGAAATTCGGCCCATTCGATTCGATAGCCAACGCCATCCAATGCGCCGGACGAGAGCATCAGCGCCTTGGTCCCGCCCTTCTGGCTGCCGACCGTCAGCGTGCCGCCCCCATCGCCGCTATCGCAGGCGGCGAGCAAGGCAGTGGTGAGTAGGCCCGCCAGGACGCGACGGCGCGATGGAAGAGGTATCATGCGAACGCTCTACAAGCCGGCGCGGACGGACGTTCCGGCAATCGCGTCATTGAACGAGCCATCATAGCCTTTATCTGCCTCTGGAATATGCGGGATGATTCCCGCTGCGTGGTAGCGTTCGAAAATCCGGCCCTGTTCGGCAATCAGCGCCGCATCGATCGGCACGGCATTGCCCAGATTGGCGCTGGCGGAAAAACGCGCGACATCGAAGGGGATGCCGGTTTCCTTTGCCAGCACCCGCGCATAATCGCCGGGATGGCGGCGCGCCCAGTCGCGCGCTCGCGCCAGCCGCGTGACATAGTCGGTCAGGATTGCGCGTTTCGCATCGATCGCTTTGTCGTTGGCGGCGTAGAAACCGACGCCGGTCGGCAGGTCGCCGCCATCGGCGATGATCCGGTCGCCATCCTCCAGCACGGCGATGCCAACATAACTGCCCCAGGTCGACCAGGCGTCTATCGCGCCGGTGGCCAGCGCCGCCTTGGCTTCGCCATTGGACAAATAGGTCCAGCGGATCGTTTTGGAATCGATCTTCGCCCGTTCGAGCAGGCGCAGCACCAGATCCTGGCCTGCCGATCCGCGGATGGTGGCGACCCGCTTACCCCGAAGATCGGCGAGCGTACGGATTCGGGAATCCTTGGGCACGACGATCGCCGACGCCTTGCCAGCACGGGTGCCCGCAGGCCGATAAGCGGTCACCGCCCGGATATGCGCGCCGCTGGCATAGGCGAAGGCGAAGGGTGCGCCGCCAATCCCACCGATATCGATCGCACCGGCGTCCAATGCCTCCAGCAACGGCGCGGCGGCGGGGAACAACGCCCATTTGATCCGGTAGGGCGCGCCTTTCAACTCGCCCGACGCCGTCAGCAGCGCCTGCGCCCCGCCGCGCTGGTCGCCGATGACGAGCACGTCATCAGCGCTTGCCTGGGGGCCGGGGCGGAGAAGCAACAAGGCCGATGCGGCCAGCGCCAGCACGAGCAGCGCGATGAACCAGAGGCGGGGGCGGCGTCGCGCCGCCCCCGCCGGATGGGATGCGACCAGATCGGTCATGGAACCCGGCGTCCTTAAAGATCGGCGTAGAGCGGTTCGTCGGCAATCAGCACGCGATGGAGCAGGCGCGGATAGTCGCCATAGTTGCGCACCGCATAATGGACCGCCGCGCGATTGTCCCAGAAGGCGACCGATCCCGGCTTCCACGAAAAACGGACCTGAAATTCGGGCCGCTTATATTGCAGCAATATCTCCTGGATCAGCTCACGGCTTTCGGCCAGTTCCAGTCCCAAAATCTGCGGATTCTGGGTCAGGTTAACCCAAAGTATCTTCTTGCCCGTTTCGCGATGGGTGCGCACCACCGGATGGGCGACGATCGGATAGTCATGGCCGTCCGCCAGCAAAGCCGACCGATAGTCATGGGTGACGTGCAGCCCCTCCAGCCGCGCCTTCAATTCGTCCGAAAGCCCTTCATAAGCCAGATTGGCATCGACCCAGACGGTGTCGCCGCCGACCGGCGGCAGATCGACCGCGCGCAGCACCGCTCCCCATGTCGGGACCAGACGCCAGCTCGTGTCGCTATGATAGGCCTCACCCGGCCGAATCTTCACCTTGGTCTGGCGCTGGTCGAAGCGGGCATTGTCCACGGCGGCGATATTGTGGATCGGCGTGATCTTGGGATCGTGGGTCGTGCTGGGATGGGTGTAGAGCGGCCCGAATTCCCGCGCGAAGGCGGCGTGGCTGTCATTATCGAGTTGCTGGTCGCGGAAGAAAACGACCTTATATTCCAGTACGGCAGCACGAATGGCGTCTCGCACATCCGCGCTAATCGGCTTGCCAATGTCTATGCCATGGATTTCGGCACCGATCGTCGGTTGAAGCGGGCGAATGTCGATTGGCGTTGGGGCAATGCGTTCGGCTGTGGCTGTCGACATGATGTCATCCTTTCCTGCCATGTAGCTCCCAGGCTGGAGCGATGAACAAGGGGTATGAAATCTTGCAAGGTAAATCCCATGATTATTTCTTGAAGATCTATGACTGTCGATGAACAATTTAAAACCCCCATCAATCCTTACATGGGAATGCGCCGAAATTCATAAACTGCTATTTGTGATCGAGAAGAGTCATCGAGAAATTCCAATAAGACGCGTCTTGCCGAAGCGGCCTTTCAGACGGGAGAATCATTCATCCTTACAGCAGAATGAAGCAGGACATGCTGAACCGCGAGAGCGGGCACGAGGCTCGCGCCTGTCTCGCTATGTCCCAACTTTCTCCAGTAGCGCCAATGATTGCCGGGTCTGCCTTGCCGATGCAGGGGACAGAAAGCCGCGATCACCGTTCGACTGCCATGGTGCAATCATGAAACGGCTGAACCGGGCCAACGCATATTTGCGTAGTATAGTCGAGATGATCGGAAGCGGACGTCGCTTGGCCGAGTTCAGTCAACGGTTATAGACGCTACCGCGTTCAGGTGGTGCCGACTGCTATCGCCTGCGCATAGCGCCGGTCGGCCACTTCCCAGTCGAGATTGCGGAACCAGGCATCGATTTGGCGGCCTACCATGATCCATGTGGAAACTATGCTCGTACATGTCGAGGGCGAGGATCGGGATGCCAGCGGCCGCACCATGCATATGATCCCAGACCCAATGATTGTGCAGCGAGTGGATATGGAGATTATAGGCGAGGATCATCCAGCCCGAGCCGCCTGCCAGCGACAGGCCCGTGCGCCGGAAATCCTTCTCCCATGTCTCGAACGATCCCCAGGCTTTGGCGAGCGCCCCGTGAATGGAGCCAGCGGCCTGGCGGTTGCTGCCGAGCCCGTCGAAATACATCTCATGGAGAATGACCGATCCGGTCCGGTGCATTCCTCACGCTTGAGGCCGCCATAGAGGACCGGCGGCCTGTCCGCATCGGCCAATGTGGCGGCGAGCCGGGTTTCGACGATGTTGAGGGTCTTCACCGACCCGATATAATTATTCTCCCAATGCGACCGGATAAGGCGCTCGGACAGCCCGTCCAGCTTCGCCGGATCGAAGCGCAAGGGCTTGGGCTGGTGCGTGCCGGCAAAGGCTGGCGGCAGAGCGGTGGGCGGCGCGGCGACTTGCCCGCTTGCCGTATCGGTAGCTGCCATAGCCAAAGCGCCTGCGCCAAGCGTTTGAACGGCGGTACGACAAGAGACATCAACCATTTTTGCAGATCCTGTCAGACGGCGAGAGTGTAGATCGCGCCCAGGATTGCGCAGCCTCCAAGAACCGGCAACACGCCCAGCTTGAACCTGAAGATGGCCACCGCCGCTGCGAGCGCCAGCACCACGGCGGCAACATTGATGGAAGCCGGAACCGGCACGTCGAAGTTGCCGGTCGGCGAGCGGACCGCCATCGTCTTGCCAAACAAGGTGTGGATCGCGAACCAGATGGCGAGGTTGAAGATGACGCCCACGACCGCTGCGGTGATGGCCGTCAGGGCCGACGACAGCGCTTTGTTGCCCCGCAACCGCTCGATGAAGGGCGCACCGGCGAAGATCCACAGGAAACAGGGCACGAACGTCACCCAGGTCGTGAGGATCGCGCCCAGCGTCGCCGCCAGCAGGGGCGCCATCGTGCCAGCATCGCGAAAGGCGGCCAGAAATCCCACGAACTGCGTCACCATGATGAGCGGGCCTGGCGTCGTTTCCGCCATGCCCAGGCCATCGAGCATTTCGCCGGGCCGCAGCCAGCCGAAAGTGCCGACCGCTTCCTGCGCCACATAGGCAAGAACGGCATAGGCCCCGCCAAAGGTCACGACCGCCATCTGGCTGAAGAAAGTGGCGATGTGGGTGAACACATGGTCCGGCCCCAGGATCAGGAACAGTCCGGCAACGGGCACCAGCCAGAGGACCGACAGTATCGCGCAGATCCGCAGCGACCAACCCAGATTGGGTCTCGCATGGTCGGGCAATGCTTCGCCCAGCGCGGTGTCCCGGTCATGGACGACGTTGCCACCGGCAGTACCATGACCGGCGCCGCTCTTGAACTGGGGCAGGCCGCTTCGCCCGCCGATATAGCCGCCCACGCCCGCCGCCAGGACGATCAGGGGAAAGGGTGTATCGAGAAAGAAGATCGCGACAAAGGCCGCGACGGCAATCCCCCGCATGACATTATTCTTGAGCGCGCGTGATCCCACGCGCAACACCGCCTGGACCACCACGGCCAGCACAGCGGCCTTCAGCCCGAAGAATATGCCCTCAATCAGCGGCAACTGGCCCAGTAGCACATAGAGGTAGCTCAAGGCCAATATGGCGAGAAAACCGGGCAGGACGAAGAGCGCTCCGGCGATCAGACCGCCGCGCGTCTTGTGCAGCAGCCAGCCGATATAGATCGCCAGTTGCTGCGCCTCTGGTCCCGGCAGCAACATGCAATAGTTGAGCGCATGGAGAAATCGCTCCTCCCCGATCCAGCGTTTCTCCTCGACCAGGATGCGGTGCATCACGGCGATCTGGCCAGCCGGACCGCCAAAACTCAATGCGGCGATACGCACCCAGATGCGGGTCGCCTCCCCAAGCGGGATGCCATGATCGCTCGCTTTCGACTCAGATGGATCGGCGAGCATGGAGCCGGTTGCAGTCATCGGTCTGCCTTTCGGTTCGAGAAATAGGCGTGGAACTGGTTCAGCGCGTCGCTGGCCGTCGCGATGCGCTGCAGGTCGTCATCGGTGGAGGCGCAGACGCCCGACAGCATCGCGCCAAGGCCCGCTGTCTCGGGCCGCGCGAACTTGCCGTCGGCAATATCCAGGTCGTGAATGATTTCGGCGATGGCGATCAGCGCCGGATCATCGGTCAGGCCGCCGCGCGCAACGAGGGTTTCGAAGCTGCAATTCTCGCCCTCATGGGTGAATTCGGCATCCGCCATGTCGAAGCGCAGTTCATCCTTTTGTGGCGCGTAGCTGCGGCCGTCGACGAAACGGAAGGTCGCATCCGGGTCTATGAACCTGCGGATCAGCCAGGCGCAGGCGATGCGATCGACATGGACGCCGCTGCGCGTCACCCATGTCCTGCCCTTCAGATCGCGCGGCAGGTCGGCAGCGGGCTCGTCGCGACTGACGTCGGGATGCTGATAGCGTTGCCGGTCGAGGTCCGCCAACGCCGCTTGCGCCTGCTGCCGCCCGTGCGCGCCGAAGAAGTCGAGTTGAACGACATCCGTCATCCGTTTCTGGAGCTTGGCGATATCGGCGCCGCTGGCAGGGCCGGTGTCGATCAGCCGCCGCGCCGCCTGGGCTATGTCATCATAGTCGGAGTCGCGCGCGGCATCGAACATCGCGCGGATGTCAGCGTCGCCCTGGCCGCCCAGCATCCGCGCTTCGATGAGGGTCGCCTCGCCGCCGCCATCGATGATGTCGGCCATAACACTGCGAAACGCATGGCCATGTTCGTTCCTAAGAGGCAGGATATGTACCGCATTTTTTAGCGGCACCGCACCGATCGCCTGCAGGCGACGCCAGATTTTCACGCGCAGATAGGGCGGCTTGACCGGAAGCTGGTGCAGCAGGGCCAGCCAGATGGAGGGTTCGCTTGTCGTCATGATAGAACATATATATCATTTGATTCGAAATAGAGGAATATATATATCTTATGCCGCTCGCCATCGTCCCATTGTCTGGTGCCCTGACTTGCTGCCTGGTGCTCAGCCTGCCGTCCGTCGCTATGGCCGATGATGCGCCCGACGGCCTCACCGTCAGCGGGGCGATCCGCATCCGCTACGAAGCGATCGAAGGACAGGCGCGCACGGGCTTCAACGCAAGCGACGACCTGCTCAACGTCCGCACAAACATTCTTGCCGAATATAGGACGGGCGATGTGCGGCTGGGTGTCGAACTATACGATAGCCGCGTGTTCGGTGACGATGCCGGTACGCCGGTCACGGTCGGGGAGGTAAATGCGCTGGAGCCGGTGCAAGCCTATGTCGCGGCCGACATCCTGGTGCCCTTCGGCAATGGGGCGAAACTGACTCTGACGGCGGGGCGTATGATGCTGAACCTGGGATCGCGGCGTCTCGTCGCAGCCGATGACTATCGCAACACTAACACCGGCTATACGGGCGGGCGCGCCGATCTGGTCATGCCGCAGGGGATCAAGGCGACGCTGATCTACACCCTGCCGCAGGTCCGGCTGCCGGACAGTCCGCAAGATCTCCGCGACGCCAGGGTCAAGCTCGACAGGGAAAGTTTCGATCTGGTCCTGTGGGGAGGCCTGATGACGAAGAGCAACATCCTGGGATCGGCGACGGGCGAGATCAGCTATTATCACCTTGGGGAGCGCGATGCGCCGGGGCGACCAACACGCGACCGTTCGCTCGATACGTTCGGGGTTCGCATCATCGCGGAGCCGCGCATTGGGAAATTCGATTATGAAATCGAAGCCCTTTTCCAGACCGGCGCCATCAGTGCGTCGCTTGCTTCTGTGGCATCGCGCCAGTCGGTCAGCGCCGACTTCCTTCACGCCGACATCGGCTATAGTTTTGCAGGAGTATGGAAGCCCCGCCTCTCTGTGGAATTCGACCGCGCCAGCGGCGACCGGCGTGGCGGGCGCTATGGGCGTTTCGATACGCTGTTCGGCATGCGCCGGGCGGACCTGGCTCCAGCGGGTCTATACAATGCGATCGCCCGCACGAACATCATGACGCCTGGCATCAGGCTGGAGGCCACGCCCAGCAAGCGCCTCGATGCCTTTGCAGTGTATCGGGCGATGTGGTTGGCCGTCAGCGAGGACAGCTTTGCAGGGACTGGGGTGCGCGATGCATCGGGACGGTCCGGGGATTTTGCCGGCCATCAACTGGAAGCACGGCTGCGTTACTGGCTTATCCCAGTGCGGTTGCGCTTTGAATTTGACGGACTGCTGTTGGCCAAGGGCCACTTCTTGCGCGACGCGCCCAACGCGCCATCGGGGCGCTGGACGAAATATGGATCGTTCAACCTGACAGCGAGTTTCTGAGATGTTTCGGCTCTATCAGTTAAATGTCGCGATGATCGGCTGACGAGAGTCGACCCTTCTGAGACATTCAGCAGCCTATTTCAGAGCCTTAGGTGCTGACGGTCTTCTGTGGATGGCTCCCGCGTTGCAAATGCAATTTGACGTATTGGCGAATTGGTCGGGTGCAGTCTTCTGTCCGGCCTGTGGATGCAGTCGATAGAAATTGCTGGCCCTGATGGAGTCCGCGAACAAGGTCCCATTCTGCTTATCAGGCTAGGATGCCTTGGACCGTCATCTGGTTTTCCTTGTTCCCGGTCTGACCGGTATCGCCATCACATCGCGTCGCTCCCACAACCTCGTGAAACTGATTTCCTTAGCTAAACCCTTGTTCCATCATACTCCTTACCGCCACTCGAATTCTGGAGCGGTGTGAGCCCGAGCCACGCAGCGAACTGGCGGCCGGATTTAAACTGGCTCGGATCAGCCACCGATGCCGCCAGTGCTGTGGCACCGACCGGGCCAATGCCGGGAATAGTTGCAAGGCGCCGTGCAACATCATCGCTGCGCGACAGGGCGGCAAGCGCACGATCAAGCTCGCGCAACCGTACGTGGGTATCGAGGATTTGCCGCGACAGCATGTTCATCCCAGACGATGGGTGGTCAAACGGACTTTCGCATGGCTCAACCGAAATCGCCGCTTGGCCAAGGACTTCGAGCGAACCATCAAATCCGCAACTGCTCTTCTCTATGCCGCCGCAGCCAGCGTTCTCATCAGGCGCATCGCTCGTTACGCATGAGATTCAAGACAGGCTCTTAGAGCCGCGCCAAACTGCTCGCCAAATCACTCTGCTTGAAAGGTTTAGCCAGTCTTGGCAAATCCAGTGCGATGCCTTTCGCTTCTGCATAGCCTGAAATCACCAACACGCGAACCTCAGGTCTGACCCGGCGTAGATGCATGGCAAGGTCAGTACCAGTTATGCCCGGCATAAGGTGATCTGTGACAAGCAGATCGATAGTTTGCGCACCTTCAAGTAACCGCATTGCCGCCTCGCCCGAATTCGCTTCCAGGACCGAATAGCCTAGTTCCCCCAGCATGTGCGCGGTGCTAGCCCGGACCAGATCCTCGTCATCGACGACTAAGACCACGCCGCGATCCTGTTGAGACATCTCCATGTTGGGGACGGCCTCCTCCACCGGCGAGGCGTCAGTTACGGGAAGCCAGAGATTGATGGTGGTGCCCTGGCCAACCTCGCTGTCGATAGCGAGGCCTCCTCCCAACTGGGCCGCCAGCCCATGCACCATCGAAAGGCCTAGACCAGTTCCCTGTCCTACACCTTTTGTCATGAAAAAGGGTTCGATAGCTTTGGCGAGTGTGTTCTGATCCATGCCTGAACCGGTATCTGCAACGCTCAAAAGCACATACTCGCCCTCGGCAAGTCCAAGCGAATTATCAACATGAACCGAGCGTTCGTGAGCGCTGATAGTCAGCGTGCCTCCTGCATCCATGGCATCTCTCGCATTGACCGCCAGATTGAGAAGCGCCATCTCGATTTGATTGGCATCAGCCTTAGCAGGCATGAGATCCTTGGCGATGTGGAACAACACCTGAATACGCGGTCCACAGGTGCTGATGATCAGATCACGCATCTCATTGACAAGCGTGCCAACATCGATGGCTGTTGCCTGTAGGGGCTGTCGTCGCGCAAACGCGAGTAAGCGCTGTACGAGGGTTCGCGCCCGATCCGCTGACTTTATAGCACCCTCTATGAGCCTCTGCTCGCGATCTGTACCGACACCTTTCCGGCGCAGCAGATCAAGACTGCCTACTATCGGGGTAAGCAGATTGTTGAAGTCATGTGCGACACCGCCTGTGAGTTGCCCCATAGCTTCCAGTTTTTGGGACTGCCGCAGCGCATCTTGCGCCGTTTCCAATGCGCGCGTTCGCTCTTGAACACGATCCTCCAGCGTCTCGTTCAGACGCCGTAGCCGGTCCTGGCTCTCCCTTAGGGCGTCCTCTATTTTTCGGCGTTCGGAAATGTCGTTGAACAAGACCGCAACCCGCGCAACCGACGGATCGACGACACGGAAGGCATAAACGTCGTACCAAATGTCGCCCAATGCCTTTGCGTGCTCCTCAAAGCGAGCATGCTCTCCCGTCTTGGCGACGTTGCCGTACATATCAAACCAATGCTGCTCATGCCCGGGAACCATTGATCGCATGGACTTGCCGACAGGGTCCGTCAGTCCGGTCTGGTGAATGAATGCGGGATTTGCCTCAACAAAGACGTAATCTAATGATCGGCCTTCTGGATCAAAAATCACGTCGATGATGCAGAAACCCGCGTCGATCGATTCAAACAGGGACCGATATTTGGCCGCGCCGTGATGCAGTTCGTCAAGGCGGGACCGAGCATCATACTGACGTCTGCGGCCTCGCAGGGCAGATTGCGCCAGACTGACAAGCGTGGTGGGATGAAACGGACGCTCTAGAAATGTCACATTCCCAAGGACATCGAGCAGGCGTTTTGCGGCGGGATTCCTTTCGATCCCACCGCCCTTTTGCGTCAACAGAACAAAGGGAAAATCGGACCATTCCGGTTGCCCGTCCAGCCACTGCGCCAAGGGCGCGAGATTGGCAGAGCGCAGGCCTTCCTCCGTCATAAGCGCAAACCCCGCCCCTCCTTCAAGTTCGGATACCATTTCGCCAAGAGAGAAGGTTACGACTGATTTAATTCCTGCGTCGCGTAGGAGAGACGCTGCAATCGCCGAATCCCGCCCGCCAGGTGCGAGGATAATGGCTCGCTCGGAAAGAAGAGGAATCACTCGGGTTGGTCTTCGAGCAGAGCGGATTTTCCTTTATGCCCAACGAAGGTAGGCACGCCACGCAAAACGCCTTGGAAGTCGGTCAGAGGGTCGCCAAGCCTGAGACCATAACTGCCGATCCTGTATTCTCGGATGGTATCTTCGTGCGCGCCAATCCGCTTCTTGATGATGGAGATAGCGCGCCGGACTCGCCCTAGCGCCTCAAAATAGCGAAGAAGAATAACCGTGTCTGCCAGATACGTAACGTCGACCGGCGAGCGCATGTCGCCGACCAGCCCGTGCTGAGCGACAGTGAGGAAGGTCGTCGCCCCCTTGCGATTTAGATATTGCAGCATCTCGTGCATATGAAGGATGAGCGAATTCTCCTCCGGCATCGCCGCCTGATATCCGTTCAAACTATCGACTACGACGGTACGCGCACCATGTGTCTCGACGCAGGCCCGAACGCGCTGCGAGAATTCACCCGGCGACAATTCGGCTGCGTCAACCTGCTCGATAATAAGGTTTCCGCCATCAACCATGGCCTGCATGTCGATGCCCAGCATCATTGCGCGATCGAACAAGAGCGTTATCTCTTCATCGAAGACGAACATTGCGGCCCGTTCCCCGCGGGCGATCGCCGCCGTGACGAAAGTCAGGATTAGCAAAGATTTGCCAGTGCCCGCAGGTCCCAATACCAAGACGCTGGACCCGCGCTCCACGCCGCCACCCAGCAAAGCATCCAGTTCAGCGGATTCGCTTTTGATGATGTCGCGTGAGAAACTGCTTTTATGTTCCGCTGATATCAGCCGCGGGAAAACGCGCACCCCTCCAGACTGGATAAGAAAGTCGTGGAAACCTCCGCGGAACCGCCGTCCGCGATATTTAATGATACGAAGCCGGCGTCGCTCTGGGCCATAGTCAGGGGCAAGCTCTTCAAGTCGTATGACCCCGTGCGCGACACTGTGGACGGTTTTGTCGGCAACATCCGCGGTCAAATCGTCAAGCATCAGCACCGTTGTATTCTGCGTCGAGAAAAAATGTTTGAGCGCCAGAATTTGGCGACGATAGCGAAGCGAGCTTTGCGCAAGAAGGCGGATCTCCGACAGGCTATCCAAGACAACCCGGTGAGGCTTTACTCGCGCGAATACATCGAAAATGCGCCGGGTAGTTTCGCCTAGTTCCAGATCCGACGAGTAGAGCAAACTTTGTTGCTGCTGCTCATCCAGCAGACTTTCGGGAGGGACAAGCTCGTACACCTCGACCCCTTCGAGATCCCATCCATGTGAACGTGCGCTCTCGCGCATTTCATCTTCGGTTTCCGATAAGGTTATGTGGAGCGACCGCTCGCCCTTCGCGGCGCCTTCTATCAAAAATTGCATGGAAATGGTGGTCTTGCCGGTGCCAGGGCTACCTTCGAGTAGGAAAACTCGACCACGGGTAAGCCCGCCTGCCAATATGTCATCTAAGCCCGCCACACCTGTCAGAGCCAGATTAGTCGATTTGTCCACCATGCTAGCCTTCTGATCTCCCAAACCGGATACGACGTGAAACCGGTGCCAGCACGGAAACTCGTTCTCGTGCCATGTTCTATACGTTCAAGGGGCGATTTCGCTGCATCTCATCGACGAGGGCTATTTAATCCTGTCACGCTCTTAAGCAACCTGAGCCGTCCATAGCACTCCCCGAGACGGGCTGGGTTGAGCTGGAGCGGGAGGACCCCTTCGACCGGCATCAATGATGCCGGATCGGCGCAATGTCGTGCCGTAGCGGGAGGAGCCTATGACTTCTGTCCACATTCTCGCCAACTGGATCACCATCACCATCACCGTTTCGCAGACGCTGGGAACGGCAATGGGCGACAGGCTAGCCACTACCGGCGGGCTGGGCTATATCGGCACCTCGGGCATATTCGGGCTTGGTCTGGCCGGGCTGCTACTCCCGTATGTCCTGACCGACATAGATCGTGTGATATTATTCTGGATGGCCTTCATCCTGACGCGGCCACCGTGATCATCCCGCTCGTCGCCCTATTGGAGCCCAGTAAAAATGCAGGGGCCAAGCAATTATGAGCGGACGCCAAGGTCGCCTCAACCCTCGGATGCCAGGTCCTTCCCAGAGGGCGTTCGTTTCACGAACAGCAGCGTCACCAGAATAAGCGCCGTCAGGAGTCCGCACATCAGCCAGGCCGCGTTTATCCCTGGAACGAGCGAGGCCTTCTCCACCAGAGGCCGGATCATTTCCGTCGCAAATTCATCAAGCGGCTGGCCGCGTTGTTCCAGAAAGGCATCTCTCGGTATGCCGATCTTCACCGCTGTCGCCACGTCGCCCGCACGCAATTTTGCTTCTATCTGGCCGGCTTCGGTTGCTGCTTTGCTGAAGATGGTGGTGTCGATCAGCGCCAGGCCGACCGCACCGCCCAGATTGCGCATCAGGTTGAACAACCCGCTGCCGTCCGCCACCATGGCGGCAGGCAATCGCCCCAGCGCCATACGCGTCGGCGGCAACAGGCAAAACATGATTGCCGCGCCACGCACAATCTGTGGTATCAGCATGTCGGCAAAATCGGTCTGTCCGGTTTGATGCGCGCTCAGCAACAGGCCGATCGCGAACAGCGCGAAGCCGAACGCGGTGAGCCACCGGGGATCGACCCGGCGTTCGGCCCACACTGCCAGCGGCGCCGTCACCAACTGGGTCAGGCCCGTCACCAGCATGATCTCGCCGATGCGCAACGGACCATGGTCGCGCACCAGACCCAGGAAGAAGGGCATCAGATAGGTCGATCCAAACAGGCCGAACCCCAGCACGAAACTCAGCATGCAGCCGATGGTGAAGTGGCGATCGGCAAAGCAGCGCAACTGGACCAGCGGCGTGTCCGACATCCAGGTTCGCCAGATGAAAGCCGCCGCGCTGATCACGGACACGGCAAGCAGCAGCATCACATGCGGAGCGCCCCATCCCAGCGACGGCGCATCCTTCAGCCCGATCTGCAACGCGATCAGGCTGGTGGCGAGCAGCAGGAGCGCGATCATGTCGATCGGCCTGGCCCCATGCCGTTCGGCGACCTTGCCACGCAGGAATATGGCGACGCCTGCCGCCGCGATGATCCCCGGCAGGATGTTCACCCGGAACAGCCAGTGCCAGGAATAGGACTGGGTGATCCATCCGCCCACGATCGGCCCGATCGTCGGCGCCAGAACGGCGGCGACACCAGCGATGGTCGTCGCCAGCGCCTGGGAGCGGGGCGGAAACAGCAGGAATACCGCGGCGAAAACAGCAGGGATCAACGTCCCGCCGGAAAAACCCTGCACGATGCGCCAGGCGATCAGTTCTCCAAAACCGTTGCTCATGGCGCAACCGAGGGAGGCGACGGTGAACAGGCTGACTCCCCCGACGAACAGCCAGCGCATACCTAGCCGGGCGGTCAGATAGCCTGTCAGCGGTATGGCGACGATCTCGGCCGTCAGATATGCCGTCTGCACCCATATCATCTGGTCTGGCGCGATGCCCAATGCGGTCTGGATAGTGGGGAGCGACGTGGCGACGATCTGGATGTCCAGGATCGCCATGAACATCCCCAGGCACATCAGGATGAAGCCGGTCCACTCGCGATATCCAGCGGCCTGTGTTCCGCGATCATTCAGGTCAGACCCATTATGCATGTCGTGCCTATCCCGAACGCCAACTCTGTCATAGCCGCTTGGCTGTCGGACACAAGGAACTCGCAGAGGGCCAAGTCGTTGCGCACAAGAACCTTTTTTACCGGTGCGCCGGTCACGTCAGGCGGTCCTATTTGAATCCGGTGTCCATACTCTCGCTTGTGACGGAAACCCCGCCGTATCGGCTGTCGCAAAGCGAAGCACTCGACACGGCGCGCGATCTCATCGGCAAGGATTTCGCCGATTTCGAACGCCTGTCCTCAGTCTATGCCAATGCCGGGGTCGCGTATCGCCAACTGGCCATGCCGGTCGACTGGTATCGCAGCCCACGTTCCTTCCCCGAACGGTCCGCCGCCTATCTCGATGTCGCGGTCGACCTGTTCGTCGCCGCAGCACAGAGAGCGATCGCGCAGGCGGATCTTCGCCCGCAGGACGTGGATACAATCGTCACCGTCTCCTCGACAGGCATCGCCACGCCCAGCCTTGAGGCACGCGCCATGGCGCACCTCCCCTTCCGCAACGATGTTCAGCGGATTCCGATCTTCGGCCTTGGTTGCGCGGGTGGGGCTACCGGCCTGGGCGTGGCGAGCAAGCTGGCCCGCGCCACGCCGGGATCGACGGTCTTGTTCGTCACGGTCGAATTGTGCAGCCTTGCCCTGCGAACGGACAAGGCCGACAAGGCCGACATCATTTCCACCGCGCTGTTCGGCGATGGCGCGGCGGCCAGCGTGCTGCGAACCGGAGAGGATGGCTTCGTCCAAATCACCGGCAGCGCCGAAAAAACATGGAGCGGTACGCTCGATATCATGGGCTGGCGCGCGGAACCCACTGGTCTTGGCGTCGTCCTCAACCGCGCCATCCCGGCTTTCGCGCGGCGGGAGATGCGGCAGGCCATGACGGAGATGCTAACGCCGCAAGGCCTTGGTATAGACGATATCGACCAGTTCATTTGCCATCCCGGTGGCGCCAAGGTCGTCGACGCGCTCGAAGGAGCGCTGTCGTTGGACCAGGGGTCTCTGGTGAACGAACGTAATGTGCTACACGATCATGGCAATATGTCGGCACCGACCGTGCTGTTCGTCTTGGAGCGTTACCGCCAGGGAGGATTGCCCCCCTTATCCGTCCTCAACGCATTGGGACCCGGCTTTACCGCCTCTTCGCTGACGCTACGGTGCTCGGCGTGACCCTGCCATATGCAATCATGGTGTTCGTCACCCTGCAACGACTAAGCGAGCTGATAATCGCCCGCCGCAATACCGCCAGGCTGCTGGCCGCCGGTGCGCATGAAGTCGGAGCCAGCCATTATCCGGTCATGGTGGCGATGCACACGGCTTGGCTCGCTGCCCTATGGTTCACGGTTGGCGATCGCCCTGTCTCCATGCCGCTGCTGCTCCTTTTTGCTATTCTGCAACTGATGCGGATATGGGTGCTGGCGACCCTGGGTTCGCGCTGGACCACCCGGATCATCGTGACGCAGGACGCCGCCCTCGTTAACAAAGGGCCATTCCGTTTCCTGCGCCATCCCAATTATGCTGTGGTGACCGCCGAAATAGCCGTCCTGCCGCTGACATTCGGTCTGATATGGATCGCCGCGCTGTTCACTCTGCTCAACGCGGCGATGCTCTACGTTCGGATCGGCGCTGAAAATCGCGCGCTTTACGACCCCGCACCACGCCTTTAGAGCATCGTGCCATTAATCTGCAACATACCCAGCATGTTTGAGGTAATTCCAGCATTCGTCGGGTGAGTATAGTTGGCATATTGATCCGCCGGCCTGCCACAGGGCATTGATGGTTCTGGCCTTGGTTTTTCGGAGATGCGCTTTGAGCTTGGCGAATGCCATTTCGATGGGATTGAGATCGGGGCTGTAGGGCGGCAGGAACAGGAACCATGCGCCGCATTCCTTGAGGATGGCGGCGGCTTTTTCGCTCTTGTGGCTGGAGAGGTTGTCGAGGATGACCATGTCGCCGGGCTTCAGCGTCGGTGCGAGTTGGGTCTCGACATAAGTCTCGAAGATCTGGCGGTTCATCGGGCGGTCGATCACCCAGGGCGCGGTCAGTCCATCATGGCGCAGGGCGGCAATGAAGGTCTGGGTGCCCCAGTGACCGAAGGGAGCCTTTCATCTTGAGCCGCTGGCCACGACGCGCACGGCCTCGGAGCCGGGTCATCTTGGTGGTCGTGCCGGTTTCGTCGATAAACACCAGCCGCTCCGTGCGTTGCTTCATCCACGGCTGGCGATGCGCCGTCCATATTCGGCGCCTCTGGACGATGTCAGCGCGATCGGTTTCGCTCGCCAGCAGTGTTTTTTTTGACGGTAAAGCCGTGCCGGATCAGCAACCGCGACAGCGAGGCCGGGTGCGCCTTTACCCCGCGCTCGGCCAGAAGCCGCGCTGCCAGTTCCGGCATGGTGATGTCGCCATCGGCGTCCACCCAGCCCACCAAAGCGTCGATATGGGTGCCGAGCAGATCGCTCCCCGCAGGACGGCCTTGCCGCGCAGGAGCCAGCGATCCCGTCTGTGCCTTGCGCTGCGCCAGGCGAACCGCCGTCGCCGCACTCACCCCGAAACGCCGCGCCGCCGCACGACACGACTGGCCCCGTTCGATCTCGCCAATGATCCGAACACGAAGATCAACCAAACTGCTCTTACCCATGATCCACCTCCAAAGACGGTGAATCACAAAACTCGCGCAAAGGAAATCCACACCGATTTAGATTTCAGGTTCAATGCTCTAAGGGATCGCGCACAAAGCGATACCAAAAAACTGGAGCGCGCGACTGGTGTTCGCTTGAAGTCAGCGCGCTCCTGGGGTGATGACCCATGGAACCAGAAGATGACGGCTGGCGGTCCGCGCCTACAACAGCGCGACGACCGCCAGCCTGTCCGATGACGTCATGAACAGGCTTTTGCCATTCGGCCCAAAGCAGCAATTGGCCACAGCCTTGCCGGTGGCCACGATGCCCAGCAACGTCCCGTCCGGCGTCACGATATGCACGCCGCCAGGACCGGTCGCAAAGACATGGCCATCGGGCGCGACCTTGATCCCGTCGGGCAGGCCCGGCAGCCCTTCGGCACGTTGCTTTCGCATGTCGTGAAATAGGCGCTGGCCGGTGGGGCGACCCTTTGTGTCGAGCGTATAGGCGCGAATTTCCGGCTGTTTCTCGTCGGACAAGGCCAGATAGAGCGTGCGTCCGTCGGGCGACAGCGCCACGCCGTTGGGACGGCGGTGGCTGCCATCGACCAGGGCAACATCGCCATCCGGCGTCAGCGCATAGAGGCCATTATGGTCGATTTCGCGCAGCGATGATGCATCGCCATCCGCAAAACCATAGGGCGGGTCGGTGAAATAGATGGTGCCCGATGGCGCAATGCACAGATCATTGGGGCTGTTGAACCGCTTGGACCCGAAACGGTTGGCCAGGATGGTGCGTTTGGTCGTTTCCACGTCGATCCGGACGATCGCTCGCGTGCCGCTGTCGGCGGCGATCAGCTGACCGGCCGTGTCGATGGCAAGGCCGTTGAGGCCGGCTTCGCGCACGCCGGCGGGTATGGCCGTTTGCAATCCGGCGGGCGAGAGGAAGGGCTTTGTGCCTTGCCCGGCCTGCCAGCGATAAAGGATATTGGCGGGGGGATCATTGAACAGCAAATAGTCGCGCTGCGCCACCCACACCGGCCCTTCGGCCCAGCGAAACCCTTCGGCCAGTATCTCGATCGATGCCGACGGCGCGATGATCCGGTCCAGCGCTGGAGACAGGCGCGTAATGCCGCCCACTTTCGCGGGGCCAGCAGCCATTGCCGCGACCGGCATCGCAGCCAGCGACGCCAGCACGGTCCGACGTCCGATCAAGCGCCGATCCTGACGCTGCGCCCTTGCGCGGCGGATTGGTAGATCGCCTCGATCACGCGCATGTCGGCCAGGCCTTCTTCGCCCGGCACGATCGGCGTCTTGTCCGTCAATATGCACTCGGCCAGATGATCGAGCTGCGCCGCAAACTGGTTCTTTGCGGGGGCGGGCGGGGTGCGGGGCGCCGTAACGCCGTTCTTGCGGATCGTCATGCTCTGGCCCGCATAGGGGGTCGCCGGTTCCATCCCGATCCAACCCTGGGTTCCGTGGATGCGATAGCTGTTATGCCCTGTGCTGTAGCTGGAAATACAGTCGGCGATGACGCCGGACGGAAAGCGCAGCAAGAAGCTGATCCGGTCCTCGACCGTGCGGAAACGCGGGTCGGCCCGGTCGGTGGATTCGACCGCGGTCACCTCGACCGGTTCCTCGCCGGTCAGGTAACGGGCCGCGTTCAGGCTGTATATGCCGATATCCATCATTGATCCGCCCCCCGACAAGGGCTTGTCGAGCCGCCATTGATCCGGTTTGATCGGGAAGCCATGTTCCGCCGTTATCAGTCGCGTCGGACCCACATGCCCGCCGCGCACCAGATCGATAGCCAGACGGTTATATGGTTCGAAGCGCGACCGATAACCGATCATCAGCTTCTTGCCCGCCTTGCGACTGGCCGCGATCATCGCCTGGCAATCGGCCACGGATGTCGCCATCGGCTTTTCGCACATCACATGCTTGCCGGCTTGTGCCGCGCGAATGGCGTATTCTGCGTGCAGGCTGTTGGGCAATATGATGTAAACGGCGTCGATATCGGGATTATCGCGGATGCGATCGAAATCGGCGTAGCTGTAGCGATGCGTTTTGGGGATGCCATATTCGGCGCCATAGCTGTCGAGCTTGGCCGGGGTGCCGCTGACCAGCGCGACGATGCGGGCGTGTTCGCATCCGGCAAAATTCGGCATGATCTGGCGCGTGGCATAGGAACCCAGCCCGACGATCGCATAGCCGATCTTGCGCGTCGGGGCTGCTGACACCCCGCTGCCGACCGAGGCCAGCATCAATCCCGCGCCCAATCCGCCCATCACCTCACGCCGCGAACCGATCGCCATATCACTCTCCCCATGCGCCGCGCATTTTTGCCGTCAGTCGGCCAGGTCAACCGGGCGTCGCGCGCAGCCAGCCCAGATTGCGGGCGGCGATGGCGGCTTGCGTCCGATTGCGGACGTTGAGCTTGCGCATCAGGGCGGTCATGTGGACCTTCACGGTCGCTTCGGCCATGCCCAGTTCGTATGCAATCTGCTTGTTTAACAGGCCCGAATGGACGCAGCGCAGCACTTTCATTTGCGTGGGGGTCAGCGCAGGGGGTTCCTGGCTCCTTGCGGGCGGATGGCGAAACTCCCGTTGATCGGAACTATTGTGCAGGTCCAGCGCAATGAACATCCGTCCTCTCCCTGTTCGATCCGACTCGAATCAGCCGGCCTGTTGGCCTGCCGGCTTGATTAATATCGTTAGCGCTAACAGTAGATGGATTGGTCAGACAGGTTCAAGTCAAAAATGCGATATACGACCCCAACTGGGTGGAATATCCGAAAATGACGCGATATCTGTCTAACAGCTTTACGCGGGCGCTGCGCCAAATGCCGGAATGGCGGCGAGCGAGAAGGGGGAGAAGGATGACGTTAACATCGCGTCGGACGGCCATCGCCGTCCATGTCCCGGCCGGGTTGCCAGATGACGGAGTCGCGTCCCGATGACACCAGCGGATTATCGACTGATCCTGGCGGCGGTGGTCGGCATAGCGCTGTCCATCATCCTCATCATCCGGGGCCGATTACACCCCTTTGTCGGCCTGCTCTGCGGCGCCTTCACCGTGGGCCTGCTCGCGGGCCTGCCGATGGAAGAAACGGCCAAGGCGGTCGAAAAGGGTGCAGGCGCCATCCTCGGCGGCACTGGTCTGGTCGTCGCGCTGGGCCTTGGCCTTGGCGCGATGCTGCAACTGTCCGACGGCGCGGGTGGCATGGCGCGCGCCGCGCTGCGCCTGTCGGGCGTGAAGGGCGCGCCATGGGCCAGCCTCTTCACCGCGATCGTGATCGGCCTGCCGCTTTTCTTCGAAACCGGCCTCGTATTGCTGTTGCCGATCGTCGCATCGGCGGCGGCGGCGTTGCCGACGGGGCAGAATGGCGACGCGGCCAAACTGCGCCTGATGCTGCCGGCGCTGGCGGGCCTGTCGGTGGTTCATGCGCTGGTGCCGCCGCATCCCGGCCCGCTGCTGGCGGTCAACGCGCTGGGGGCCAATCTCGGCCTGACCCTGCTCTACGGTCTGATGATCGGCATCCCGACCGCGATCATCGCCGGACCGCTGCTGGCGCGCTTCACCGCGCCGGGCGTGACGCTCAACCCGCCGCTGCTGGATCCGGTGAAGGTCGATGTCGCCACCCCGTCGGTCGGCCGCGCGCTGGCCGCGGTGTTGTTGCCGGTCGTCCTGATCGCCGCGGGGCAGGCGGTGGCCCTGCTGCCGCCGAATGTGGCCGTGCATTTCCACTGGCTCAGTTGGGTCAGCGATCCGGTAGTGGCGCTGCTGGTGGCCGTCCTTGCCGCCTTGCCGCTGCTGTTTGGCCGCCGCATCACCGACCGCACGATCCAGAACGCGATCTGGACCGAAGCGATGACGCCCGCTGGCGGCATCATCCTGGCGATCGGCGCGGGCGGCGCGCTCAAACAGGTGCTGGTGACGGCCGGCCTGTCGGACATGCTGGTGCGGGTGGCCGATGGCGGCGCGATTTCGCCGCTCATCCTCGCCTGGGGCGTGTCCGTCTGCATCCGCCTGGCCACCGGCTCCGCCACCGTGGCGACGATCACCACGGCCGGCGTGATGCAGGGGCTGGTCGCCGCGTCGGGGGTGGAACCGGAATGGATGGTGCTGGCGATCGGCGCAGGCTCGCTCTTCTTCTCCCACGTCAACGATCCCGGTTTCTGGCTGGTGAAAAGCTATCTGGGGACGGATATGGCGGGCACCTTCAAGACATGGTCGATCATGGAAACCGTGGTCGCGATCGTCGGCCTGTTGCTGGTGCTGCTTGCCAGCAGTATCTTTTGAGGTGGCGACCCATGTCTTCCCCCGACAGGGCAATAGTCCGATGAGCCAGACGCGGCTGTCCGATCATGTCTATGCGGCGATCGTGGACGTCATCACGGGCGAAGGGCTGGAGGTGGGCGGACGCCTGCCGGCCGAAGCGCGGCTGGCCGAGATGTTCGGCGTATCGCGCGCGATCGTCCGCGAAGCGCTGATGCGGCTGGCGTCGGATGGCATTACGGAGGCGCGGCGCGGCGCCGGCTCCTTCGTCAAAAGCCGGCCGTCGGACCGGCTGGCGGCGTTCATGCCATCCACGGAGTTGCCGACCACCCTGGGCAGCTACGAAGTGCGCTTCGTGCTGGAGGCGGAAGCGGCGCGACTGGCGGCCAATCGCCGGACGCCGCAGGACATGGCCGATGTCGAGGAAGGCATGGAATTGCTGCGCGCGGCCCTGCTGTCGAGCGAACCGGCGCATGTGGAGGATATGGAATTGCACCGCCGCATCGCGCAGGCGACCGGCAACCCCGCCTTTATGGTCGCCTTCGACGCGCTGCATGCCGATGTCGACAAGATCATGCGCGCGGGCGTAGACATCAGCCGGTCGCGCCCGCCCGAAGTGATCGCGACAATGCTGCGCGAACATGACCAGATTGTCGACGCCATTCGCGCGCAGGATGCAGAAGGCGCGGCGCTCGCGATGCGCTGGCATCTATGGGAAGGCCGACGGCGGTTGATGCCCTGACTTATTGGCCGCTGTGCAGCCAGCTAAGTACTTGATCACGAAGCTCTTTTGGTGACGCATCCGTCGTCAGAACCAACGCTGCTTCGGCCAAGGTAGGCCGTTCCAGCGTCACGAGCTGGCTGTCGAGCAGGCTGGCGGGCATATAATGGCCCGGCCGGTTCTGGACCCGCGTCAAAAGCCGTTCGCGGCTATTGTCCAGCAGGACGAAGCGCACCGGCGCGCCGATCCCCGCACGCAGCCGATCGCGATAGCTATGCCGCAGAGCGGAGCAGGCCGTGACAACCGAAACAGATGTCTCGATCGCTGTCGCACTGGCCTGCGCCAACCGGTCAAGCCACGGCCAGCGATCCTCATCCGTCAGCGGATCGCCGCGGCGCATCTTCTCGACCGCGTCGGGCGCATGATAGTCGTCGCCTTCCAGAAACGGGCAGGCGAAAGCATCGGCCAGCAAAGCCCCCAATGTCGATTTGCCACAGCCGCTGACGCCCATCACGATCAGGGCCAGGGGGGACGGGACAGGGGCGGCAGATGGCGGCAAATTGCGTTCCTTGCAGAACAGGCAATACCCCGACGGGCATCGCAATGGTGCGTTCCCCTGTACCAGCCGGGCAAAGGCCCTGAACACTACGACCTTCGTCGCAAGTGCCAAAGCCCCCGCCGCCTTCTAGCCATGCGATACGGCAAGATAACAGGAGGGAGGTCGGCTATGATCGGACGCAGCATGATGGCGGCTTTGTTGGCGGCGACCATTTTGGCAACGCCGGCCTGGGCCGGGACGGTTTCGGTCTTCCCGGTTGCACCCGAGGAACCGACCGCCGTGACGGTAACGGCCAAGGGCGACGGGCGTGCGGACGATAGCGCCGCGATCCAGCAGGCGCTGGACCAGGCGCGCGACAAGACCGGCCATGGCATCGTCTTCCTGCCGTCGGGCAGCTATCGCATCAGCCGGACGCTGGTCGTGCCTGCGGGCGTGCGCATCTATGGCGTCGGGCCGACACGTCCGGTGATCCTGCTGGCCGCCAATACGCCGGGCTTCCAGAAGGGCGTGTCCACCATGATCGTCTTTGGCGGCGGCGATCAATATCTGGTGGGCAAGGTGCCGGTCCCGGTGGCGACGGTCGTGCCCCGCGACAAGGTGGTGCGCGACGCCAATTCCGGCACCTTCTATTCGTCGATGAGCAATGTCGATATCGAGATAGCGCCAGGCAATCCGGCGGCGGCGGGCGTGCGCTTCCGCATGGCGCAACATGCCTTCCTCAGCCATATGGAATTTCGCCTGGGGACCGCTTTCGCTGGGGTCTATCAGGCCGGCAACGTCATGGAGAATGTCCATTTCCAGGGCGGTCGCTATGGCATCGTCACCGAAAAGACATCGCCTGCCTGGCAGTTCACCCTGCTCGATTCCAGTTTCGACGGCCAGAGCCAGGCCGCGATCCGCGAGCATGAGGTCGACCTGACCCTCGTCAATGTCGCGATCCGCAATACGCCGGTCGGGATAGAGATCGACCGCGGTTACAGCGACAGCCTGTGGGGCAAGGATGTCCGCTTCGAAAATGTGTCGAAGGCGGGCGTTATCATCTCGAACGAGAAGAATGTCTTCACCCAGATCGGCTTCGACAATGCGCTGGCCGTAAACAGCCCGGTCGTCGCCCGCTTCCGCGACAGCGGCAGGACAGTCGATGGCAAGGGCAAGGCCTATAAGGTCGCGTCCTTCTCCCATGGCCTCGCCATCCCCGACCTCGGCCATACCGGCGACTATAAAACCGTGGCGGACATTCAACCGCTGTCCGCCATGCCCGCCCGCCGTGCGCCCGCCATCCGCGACCTGCCCGCCATGACCGATTGGGTCAATGTCCGATCGCTGGGCATCATGGGCGACGGCAAAGCCGATGACACCGCCGCGATCCAGAAAGCGATCGACAGCCATCGCATCCTCTATTTCCCGGTCGGCTTCTACAAGGTGACGAACCGGCTGACGCTGCGCCCTGACTCCATTCTCATCGGCCTGCACCCTGCGATTACCCAGCTTTACATTCCCGACGATAATCCCGCTCATGCTGGCCTTGGACCAGTGCTGCCGATTCTGGAAAGCCCCAAGGGCGGCGACAATATCCTGTCGGGCCTCGGCCTCTTCACCGGCCGGATCAATCCGCGCGCGTCCGCGCTGCTGTGGCGGTCGGGCGAAACGAGCCTGGTCGAGGACGTCAAGATCATGGGCGGCGGCGGCACGCCCACGGCGGATGGCAAGATGCTGGGTGCTTTACGGGTCAACACCGGGGATCCTGTCACCGACGGGCGACTGGATGCGCAATATCCCAGCATCTGGGTGACGGACGGCGGCGGCGGCACCTTCGCCAACGTCTGGAGTCCCAACAGCTTTGCCCAATCGGGCCTGCACGTCACCAACACCAGTACACCCGGCCATGTCTATGAAATGTCCGTCGAACATCATGCCCGCAACGAAATCGTCCTCGACAATGTCCAGAATTGGGAGTTCCTGGCCCCCCAGACGGAACAGGAGGTCGATGACGGTCCCGACGCCATCTCGCTCGACATCCGCAATTCGAGAAATCTGCTGTTCGCCAACTATCACGGCTATCGCGTCACCCGCACCTACGCGCCGGAAAAGAGCGCGGTCAAGCTAACCAACTCCAGCGACATCCGCTTCCGCAATGTCCACATCAACGCCGAAAGCGGCTTTGCCACCTGCGACGACGAAGGCTGCGGCACCTTCCTGCGCGCCAGCAAATATCCGTTCGATAATGCGATCGAGGATGTGACCGGCAAGCGCTTCGTGCGGGAACGCGAGTTCGCCAGCCTGGACATCGGGGCGGCGGATCGCGCCATCCCGCCCGTCTCGCCCAGCAGCACGCCGGTCGAAAAGCTGGAAGACGGCTTCTGGTCGATCTCCGGCGCGGCCGTCGATGCACAGGGTGCGCTCTATTTCATCGACCGGCGATTCCAGCGCATCCATCGCTGGAGCGAGGCCAAGGGGCTGGAAATCGTGCGCGACCAGGCGCTTGATCCGGTCAATCTAGCGATCGATGGATCGGGGCATCTGCTGGTGCTGTCTTCGCTGGGGCCGAAGGCGGGGGTCTATTCGATCGACCCGAACGGCGCGCCAGACAAGATGACCCTGATCCAGCCGACGCCGGTGCGGGCGAAGGGCGCGGCCAGGACGCTGCTGCCGGTCAACTGGTGGAACAATGGCGAGTTCAGGGACCAGCTCGACCCCCAAACCTATGCGTTCACGACGTTGGCGGAGATGTTCGCGCGCGACGCCGGTACGCCCAAGGCGCGCGAATATGTCTCCCCCGACGGCAGCCTGTCGCTGCCCGCCTTCCGCGTCTGGCAGCAGGGACCGATCGATCATGTCGGCTGGCGCTGGTCGGACAGCCTGAACGCCAATGGCCTGGTCGGCGGCAAGCCGGGCGATCGTCTCTTCGTCACCAACGGGTCGGAAAATATCACCTATAGCGGCACGGTCGGCGCGGGCGGCACGCTGACGAACCTCAAGCCCTTTACCAACCGGGGTGGCGAAAGCGTCGCGGTGGACGGGCAGGGGCGCGTCTTTGTCGCGAACGGCCAAATCTTCGTCTATGGCGCGGATGGCCGGGAAACGGGCAGGATCGACGTGCCCGACCGGCCCTTGCAGATCCTGTTCGGGGGTGCGGACAAGCGAACGCTTTTCATCCTGACGCATCACGCTTTGTACGCCGCCAGGCCCTGAAAACCCGCCTGCCGACCGCATCTACGACCTATGTCTTAAGTGCGAGGGACGCAGGCACCGACTAACTTAAAAACAACAGCCCATCATGCGGCGTGGCGGCTCTGGGAGGGGTCGCCGATATAAAAGGGGAAGATGAATGAAAGCGACGATCGCAATCCATCGGCACATGGCCGGCGTCAGCCTGGCCGCGATGGCTGCCTTTGGACTGACGGCCCCCGCCCTTGCGCAGGCTGCACCGGCACAGCCGCAGGCCGTCGCGCCGCAGGCGCAGACCGATGACGCCGGCGCGCCGCGTAGCGCCGACATCATCGTCACCGGGTCACGCATCACCACCAGCGGTTTCAATGCCCCCACGCCGACCACGGTGATCGGCGAGGAGCAGATCGCCAATAATGCGCAGCCCAATATCTTCACAACCATCGCGCAGCTGCCCTCGCTTCAGGGATCGACCGGCGCGTCCACCGGCACGTTCAGCACGTCGAGCGGCCAGCAGGGCCTCAGCTCCTTCTCGCTGCGCGGCCTGGGCGCGATCCGCACCCTGACCCTGCTTGACGGCCAGCGCGTCGTCGGTGCGAACGTGACGGGCGTTCCCGACATCAGCATGTTCCCGCAATTGCTGGTCAAGCGCGTCGATGTGGTGACCGGCGGCGCGTCGGCATCCTATGGTTCCGATGCCGTCGGCGGCGTCGTCAATTTCATCACCGACACCCATTTCGAAGGGTTCAAGGGCAATATCCTGGGCAGCATCACCCAATATGGCGATGACGAAACCGCGCTGGTGCAGGCGGCCTATGGCAAGGCGTTCATGGACGATCGCCTGCATGTCGTGCTGAGCGGCGAATATGATCATGAAGGCGGCGTGGGCGCGGGCGATTTCGGCACGGATCTGGCCGGCAGCCGCAACTGGTATCGCGCGACCACGCTCATGAATACCGGCGTGACCAACAACGGCCTGCCCCAGTTCAACTATCGCGACTTTGCGCAGCCCTATCAATATGCCCGCTACGGCCTCATCAACAACGGTCCGTTACAAGGCATCGCCTTCGACCAGAATGGCACACCCTATAATTTCAATTACGGATCGGGCGGCCAGCCGACCGGCACAGGCGCGGTCACCAACTGCTATCGCGGCAACAGCTTCTGCGAAGGCGGCGATCTGTCGGGCTCGCCGGGTTCGGGTGCCTAGCTCAAGTCGGCATTGGAACGCATCAACGGCTATGGTCGGATCGGCTACGAATTTGCCGACAACAGTGAAGCCTATGTCACTGTCAACATCGCGCAGGTGAAGACCAGCAACCAGCCCAGTCCCGGCTATAACCGGTCCAGCCTGACCGTTCAGTGCGCCAACCCTTACCTGCCCCAATCGGTTCGCGACCAATGCGCCGTGGCGGGCATCACCCAGTTCGGTTTCGGGTCGAGCAACGCATCCTTCCCCGATCCCAAGGTCGAGACGGACCGCCGTCAATATCGCTTCGTCGGAGGGCTGAAGGGCAAATTCGGCCTGGGCGGCACCGACTGGAACTATGACGCCTATTATGAACATGGCATCACCATTTCCGACATCCGGGTTCAGGACATCGTCCTCCAGAACCGCTATGTGGCGGCGACCAATGCAATCTCGCTCAACGGCGCGATCGTCTGCGCTGACCCGGCCGCCCGCGCCGCCGGGTGCCAGCCGATCAATATCTTCGGCGGCGCTACGCCATCTTCGGCTGCGCTCGCCTATGTGGCACCGCATGAAAACGGCCCATTCCAGCATACCAAGCTGACGCAGGACGTCGCCAGCGTCAACGTCTCCGGCAATCCGTTCGAACTCTGGGCCGGGCCGGTGTCGGTCGCTTTCGGTGGCGAATATCGCCGCGAATTTTACCGGGTGAACGCCGATCCCTATGGCGCGGGCGTGTCCCCGCTCAGCCCCAACAGCCCCGAATATCCGGCCGATCCGCTGCTCAACTCGACGCTGGGTAGCAACTGGGCAGCAGGCAATTACAAAAATGGGCGCGGCAAATATGAAGTCTATGAAGGCTATCTCGAAGTCGATCTGCCCCTGTTCAACAGCGATTCGATGGGCCGCGCCAACCTGAATGCGGCGGGTCGCGGCACCCATTACAGCACGTCGGGCACAGTCTGGACATGGAAGGTCGGCGGCACATGGGATACGCCGCTCAGTGGTCTGCGCCTGCGGGCGGTGACGTCGCGCGATGTGCGCGCGCCCAATCTGTCGGAATTGTTCGCGGCCCCCACGGTCACGACCCTGCCGAACTTCAACGATCCGTTCCGCAACCAGGCGGTGCAGGTATTCCAGAACACGATCGGCAACACCGCGCTGAAGCCCGAAGTCGCACGCAATACCGAACTCGGCATCGTGTTGGCGCGCCCTGAATGGATGCCGGGCCTCAGCCTCTCGCTCGATTATTATGACATCAAGCTCAAGGGCGTGGTGTCCACCCTGTCCGCAGACCAGATCGTTCGCTTCTGCTTCGAAGGCAATCAGGCGTTCTGCGGCGGGTTCCAGCTTGATGGCGCGCAGGGCACCAACTTCGTGAACGTCCAGCCGTTCAACCTCGCTTCCTGGCGCACCAGCGGCTTCGATATAGAGGCCAGCTATCAGTGGCAGCAGCCGCTGGGGCTGCCAGGCAGCTTCACCGTCCGTGCACTGGCGACCCATATCCGCAAATTCATCGTCAGTGCGGGCATTGCCGGTGTCGATCCGGTCGATCAGGCCGGCGCCAATACCGGCAACACGCCGGACTGGAAATGGCTGGCCGTGCAGACCTACGACAGCGGTCGTTTCACCCTGACGGTGCAGGAACGGTGGATCAGCGATGGCGTGTTCGGCAACCAATATGTGGTCTGTCAGTCGTCCTGTCCGGTTTCCACCGGCAACCATCCCACTATCGACCGCAACAAGATGAAGGGCGCTTTCTACGTGGATGTAGGCGCGACGTTCAAGATCCGCGACAATATCTCGATCTACGGAAAAGTGGACAATCTGTTCGACAAGGATCCGGTGGCATCGCCCCAGACCAATACCGGTCTGGACGTCAATCCTGCCTTGTACGACACATTGGGTCGTATCTATCGGGCAGGTGTCCGCTTCAACTTCTGATACTCTTCGTTTCGATCTCCCCAACCTCGTCCCGGCCCTGCACGGCCGGGACATCTTCTTTTCTGGAGCCTGCCGGATGTATCGTGGATTGCACGGAGCCTGTCTCACCATCCTGCTGGGCTTGGCGGCGGCGCAACCGGCGTTCGCCTCGCCTTCCGTCTATACGACCGCGCCGGACGAACCCCGCGCGGTGACGGTCAAAGGCGTCGGGGACGGTCGCGCCGACGATGGACCAGCGATCCAGCAGGCGATCGACAAGGCGGCGGACAAGGGCGGCGGCGGTATCGTATTCCTGCCGGCCGGCACCTACCGCATCAGCCGGACGCTCTTCCTATGGCCCGGCGTCCGCATCTTCGGCATCGGCCAGCAACGGCCCGTCATCCTCTTGGGCATGGATACGCCGGGTTTTCAGCGCGGCGTCGCGCATATGCTGATGTTCACCGGTGCCAAGCGCCAGACCGACAAGGACAGCCCACCCGCTGCCTTCCCGCCTGCTGGCAGTGTGCCATTCAACAAGACGATCGCCGACGCCAATCCCGGCACATTCTACACCGCGCTCGGTAACATCGATTTCCGCATACTGGATGGCAATCCCGCCGCAACCGCGATCCGTTTCCATTCCGCCCAGCATAGCTTCGTCAGCCATGTCGATTTCGACATCGGGTCGGGTCTGGCGGGCCTCTATCATGTCGCGAACGAAGCGGAAGACCTCCATTTCAAGGGCGGGCGATACGGCATATTGGCGGAAAAACCTTCCCCGGCATGGCCTTTCGCGCTTGTCGACGCGACGTTCGAAGGGCAGCGCGACGCCGCTATTCGGGAGCATGAAGCCGGGCTGACGCTGGTCAATGTCGCGTTCCGCAACGTGCCGGTCGGGATCGAGATCGACCGCGGCTATGGCGACTGGCTCTGGGGTCAGGACGTGCGGTTCGAAAATGTGTCGAAGGCGGCCGTTATCATCTCGAATGAGAAAAACGTCTATACGCAGATCGGCTTCCAAAATGTCCTGGCGGCCAATACGCCTGTTTTCGCACGCTTTCGGGAAAGCGGCCGGACGGTCGCGGGCAAGGGTGCCGTCTATAAAGTCGCGTCCTTCACCCACGGCCTCACTTTGCCGGGGCCAAGCCAGATCGGCGAATATAAGACCGATATGCAGGCGGAAAATATCGCCAGCCTGCCAGCGCCCGCCGCGCCGGCCATTCGCGCCCTGCCAGCCGTTGCGCAATGGGTCAGCGTCCGCACGCTGGGCGCGAAGGGAGACGACAGCACGGACGACACCGCCGCCATCCAGAAAGCGATCGATACCCATAAGGTGGTTTATCTGCCAGCCGGCTTCTACCGCGTCAGCGATACGCTGCGCCTGCGCCCGGACACAGTGCTGCTGGGCCTGCACCCCAGCCTGACGCAGATCGTCCTGCCTGACGGCACGGCGGCGTGGCAGGGTGTCGGCGCGCCCAAGGCGCTGGTCGAAAGCGCGCAAGGCGGCGATGCGATCGTCGCGGGCCTCGGCCTCAACACCAACGGCGCCAATCCGCGCGCGACCGCCCTGCTGTGGAAGGCCGGCGCCAATTCCATGGTCAATGACGTGAAATTCCAGGGCGGCCATGGCACCAACCGCTTCGACGGCAGCACGATCAACCCCTATAACAACAACGCCACGGCCGACCCTGACGCCGCGCGCCGCTGGGCCGGACAATATGCCAGCCTGTGGGTGACGCAGGGCGGCGGCGGCACCTTCGCCAATATCTGGAGCCCCAGCACCTTCGGCCATCCCGGCATCCTGATTTCTGACACGCAAACGCCCGGCCGTTTGATCCAGGCGTCGGTCGAACATCATGTCCGCAGCGAAATCACGCTCAACCGGGTCGCCAACTGGGAATTGCTGGCACCCCAGACGGAGGGAGAAGCCGGTGAGAGCGGCGATGCCGTGGCGCTGGAAATCCGCAATTCCCGCAACATTCTGGTCGCCAATTTCCATGGCTATCGCGTCACGCGCACGCGCGACCCTGCACCTGCTGCCGTTACCCTTTATAATTCGCATGATATCCGTTTCCGCAACGTCCATGTGAACGGCGAAAGCGGCGTCGGCACCTGCGATGAAAATGGCTGTGCGACCTTCCTGCGCCTCACCAAATTCCCGTTTGAAAACGCGATCCGCGATGTGACCCACGGTCTGGATGTGCGGGAACGGGAATTTGCCGTACTCGACATTCCCGCCAAACCAAATCCCGTGGCTCCGGCGACCTTCCTGGGCAGCAAGGTCGAAAAGCTCGCCGACGGCTTTCATTCGGCGGGCGGCGGCGCCGTGGATGCGCAAGGGCGGCTCTATTTCATCGATCGCAAGTTCCAGCGCATCTGGCGCTGGTCTGACGCGGGCAAGCTGGAGATGGTCCGTGACGCCACGCTCGACCCCGTCAATCTGACGGTCGACCGTTCGGGCAACCTGCTGGTCCTGTCGTCCTACGGTCGCAACGGCACGGTGTATAGTATCAAGCCCGACACGCCAGATAGCGACATCGCCATCATTCCGGCGACGCCGACCGCGTCCCATGATGGCGCGGCCACGGTGCTGCCGGTCAATTGGTGGAATAATGGCGAGTTCAAGGATCAGATCGACCCTGCGACCTATCAGTTCACCACCCTGGCCGAGATGTTTGCCCGCGACATGGCGCGGCGTAACGCGCGGGAATATGTCTCGCCTGATGGCAGCATTGTCCTGCCGGCCTGGCGCGTTTTTGCGCAAGGACCGGCTGACCATCGCGGCCTGCGCTTCTCGGACTCGCTCGATAGTTACGGCTTCATCCAGGGGCGGTCAGGCGAGCGCATCTATGTCACCAATGGATCGGAAAACCGGACATATAGCGGCATCGTCGGCGCAGGAGGCGCGCTCGGCGACCTCAAACTCTTTGCCGAACGCGGCGGTGAGGGGGTGACCACCGACGCGCAGGGGCGCGTCTATGTCGCCAACGGCCAGGTCTTCGTCTACGACGCCAATGGCCAGGAGATCGGTCGCATCGATGTACCCGACCGCCCCTTGCAAATCCTGTTCGGCGGGCCGGATCGGCGCACCCTCTTCATCCTTTCGCATCACAGCGTTCATGCTGTGAAATTGGATATGTAAGCGCCCGCAGTCCCCGATGCCCGTATGAAGGCCGCCCCATTGACGCGCAATCGGCACGTCAATGGGGCGGCCTTATCGCTATTTGCTGGCCGGTTTGAGCATCCCGTGCATGTCGAGCCAGCGCACGAAGGCATCGAACCACCCCGTGCTGGTCGTCGCCTTGGGGTACATGCCAAAGCCGTGGCCGCCGCGTTCATAGAGGTGAAATTCCACCGGGCGCTTGGCGGCGCGCCAATCGTCGATCAGCTTGAAATCGCGATCGCCGAACAGCGGATCGTCCGCCGCGATGGCCGCGAACATGGGCGGGGCGTCCTGCGGCACCGTCATACTGCCGAGCGGTCCATAGATATTGCCGATGAAGGCCGGCTTGGCGTCCGTCGTGGCCAGCGTCGTCGCCATCGTCAGCATGGCCCCTGCGGAAAAGCCGATCATGCCGATCCGGTCGGGGTCGACATGCCATTGCGCCGCACGGCTGCGAATCAGGCGAAAGGCTGCGGTGGAGTCGGCGAGTTGCGGTGCCAGATCCGTGGCCGCGTTGTTGGCAGCCGGGAGCGGGGCGCGCGCAGCGCCAGAAAACATTTCCTGCATCGATTTTTCAAAAGCGGGCATGCCGGCCGGTGTTTGTCGCAGACGATATTTGATGACGAAGGCGGCGATGCCTTTGGCGGCGAGAGCGCGCGCGACGTCATAGCCTTCATTATCCATGGACAGCGTGCGGAAGCCACCGCCCGGCGCAACGATGATCGCCGCGCCTGACGCCTTTGCCGGGTCCGGCAGGAACGGGGTCAGCGTCGCGACGGTCACGTTGCGGGCGAAGAGGCTGCCATATTGGCGGTGCCAGCTTTCCTGCGCCGTCGCGCCGGGCAGGGGACCGGTGCCCAGTTCGATCGCGTCCGGCTGCGCCGGCGACGCGATCGGCGTCATCTTCTCCTTATCTTCCTGCGCCTGGACAAAATTCGGCATCAGGCAAGCAGCAACAGAAATCGCCAAAAGATGCTTGAGGCGAAATCGTAGCGTAACAGTCTTCATTGGCATTTTCATGGAATCTGTCCTCTCCTGACTGACGATGGCGAAAGATATTGATGTTGGGCGACCAAGTGTCGAGCCCGGTGCCAATGCGGCCCAGATGCCCGGTCTGTCGCCCTAGGGAGTGGAGCGCGCGGACTTCGGTGCTGATGGCGGCCGCGACGGTTTTGATCAGGGGGGCGTCGAAGGTTGCGGCGAGGCCGATAGGCTCGGGGAAATTGGTGGTGGGCACCGCGCCGATCGCGCCATACAGCGATTCCGTCCACCAATTATAGGCCGGAATGTCGAGACGCGGGATGGCAGGCGCGGTGTGAGCAACTGCGCGACCTTCTCATCCAGCGTGAGATTACCGACGATGGCGCGCGCCTTGGCATCGGCCTCGATCCAGACGTCATTTTTGGGGATGGCGGCTGCTTGAGCATGGGCTAGGCCTGATGTCGAAAGACACAGCATCATGCTGGCCGCGCGCAGGAAAAAGTCGGTATGCATAGTGTCTCCCCTTTGACGGAGCGCCGTTTTCCGGCGTCACCTTATTGTGGGGAAGGATCGCCTCACCTGGATGGACGTAAAGAGGGGCGCGGGGAGAGGGCACTCCCCCCGCGCCCAGCGCGCCTCACTGGGCTGCGCTGTCTCTGTCGCTCTTTGCAACGAGTGGATTGATCGTCTGGATGGTGCCGTCTGGATTATAGCGCAGTTCCGTCACCTTGACATTGCGCAGGCGGGTCTGCCCAGACAGCTGCGTATCGGCATAGAATAGCCACCAGCGGCCATTCCATTCGACGATCGAATGGTGCGTCGTCCATCCCTCGACCGGCTCTAGGATACGGCCCTTGTAGGTGAACGGGCCATAGGGTGAATCGCCAATCGCATAGGCCAGATAATGGGTGTCGCCGGTCGAGTAGCTGAAATAATATTTGCCCTTATATTTGTGCATCCAGGACGCTTCGAAGAAGCGGCGATCATGGTCGCCGCCCAGCAACGGCTTGCCCTTCTCGTCCACGATCTGCACCGCCTTGGGCGTTTCGGTGAATTCCAGCATGTCGCCCGTCAGCTTGGCGACGCGCGGCGCGAGTGCGGGCTTGTCGTCCTGACCCAAGTCGGTCTTCGACCCATCGGCATCATATTTTCCATCGACATTGCGTTGGAGCTGCCCGCCCCAAATGCCGCCGAAATAGACATAGCTCTGTCCGTCATCGTCGGTGAAGACGGCCGGGTCGATCGAATAGCTGCCCTTGATCGGCTGGGGCTGCGCCTTGAACGGACCCATCGGGTTCTTCGATGTCGCCACGCCAATGCGGAAGGCGCCTTCCTTGTCCTTGGCCGGGAAGTAGAGATAATAGGTGCCGTTCTTGTAGGCGGCATCGGGCGCCCACATCTGCTTGTCGGCCCAGGGCACATCCTTGACGCCCAGGGCGACCGGTCCGACCGTCACCGGCCCGCCAACCTTGTCCATCGACAGGATGCGATAGTCGCGCATCTCGAAATGCGCGCCCAGATCGTCTTCGGGCGTCGGTCCGTCAATATCATGGCTGGGATAGACGTAGATTTTGCCGTTCCATACATGTGCGGACGGGTCGGCGGTAAATATGTCTTTCACCAAGGGTTGAGACAGATATTCGGCTGCGTCGCGTCTGCTGTCGCTGGCTTCCTGTGCTTTATTTTCTGGCTGCGCCGATGGTTGGCACGCGGTCGCGAGCAAGGCTGTGGTAAGCGCAAGCGGTGCCAGTTTTCGCAATGACATGGGCATGCCTGTCCTCTCCTGTTATGCGACAATCATTTTATTGGGTTAATAGATAGCGCTATCATGAATTTCGCGCAATCCCCGTCATGCAGCTTGTGCCGCGAATAAATCTGATTATAAAATCTCTGAAAATAAGCGTCATGTCTATTTGATAGCGCAAACAAGGAGGGGATTGCCATGCGTCGAAGGCTCACTGTAGCGACGAGCATCGGGATAATGTTGAGCAGCGCCAGCAGCTTTGCGATCGCGCAAGAGGATGGCGCGCTGCGTCTGAATCACAAGGGCTATTTCGAAGGCCCTGCTGATCTGCCCCCACCGAGTGGACCGATTGGTTTGTTAGTGCATTAAGCTCATCGCCGCCATATCCGGGTGGAGGTGGAGCGAAGCGGAACCGGAGGCCGGATATGGCGGTGTTGCCGTTTCCGGGGCCGGTGGTCGATAGCCCAGGCTGCTATGCGGGCGGACGCTGTTGTAATGCTGCCGCGCGACGATCAACGCCAGGCACTCCCTGCTGGCATCGTCGATGATCGTCAAAATGCGGAACTTGCGCCCGTCATGCGTGCGCCCTTCGACGAAGTCGTAGGCCCATACATGAACTGGATATTCGGACCGCAGGCGGATACAGGATCCGTCGTTGAGCCATAGGCGTCCGCGCTTTGCGCGCTTTATCCGCCATACCCAATCTGGCAAAAGTTATGGGGCTGCCCCTGGCAAAATATGAAGACATCCGACATGCATCCCTATTCGCCTTGCAAGCTGGCGAAGATAGTCGATCATGCGTTTCATGATCCAAAGCGCCCATGAGGTTCTATGATATTCGACGATTTCCTGCGCCATCGACGCAAGGAGCAAATTCTTCCGGAAGATCGGGCGGCGCTCGAAGCGTCGGTTGGCGAGGTCCGGTCTGTGCCCGCGCGGATGACCCTGGTGCGAAAGGATGAAAGGGTGCATTTCAGCACCTATCTCATAGAGGGTCTCATCTGCCGCTACATGGATGACCGGGAAGGGTTGCGGCAGCTTGTTGCCGTTCATGTGCCGGGCGATTTCGTCGATCTCCACGCTTATCCGCTCAAGCATCTCGATCATGATGTCGCGACCCTGACGGCGTGCAAGATTGCGACGGTGCCGCATAGAAATCTCGACATCGTGATGCGCGAGCGACCGGAACTGGCCAAGTTTTTGTGGTTCAGCACGCTTCTCGACGCGGCGATGCATCGCGAATGGATTTTTCGTCTCGGCCGCCTAAATGCCATGGCGCGTGTCGGACATTTTTTCTGCGAAATCGAAGCGAAGCTGCGAGCGGTCGGCCTGAGCGATGGTGCCAGCTTCGAACTTGCCATGACCCAGAATGATCTGGGAGAAGCCTGCGGCATCACGCCTGTACATATGAACCGCATGCTGCGCATGTTGAAGGAGCAAGGCCTGTTGCAGATGCGGGCCGGTCAGGTTCAGCTACTGGACAGGCCTGCGCTCGCGCGCCTTAGCGAATTTGATCCGTCCTATCTGTTCATTGATGAATAGCGTCAGGAACTCCAACCGATTGCTTTCCGTTTAGGAGGGCAGCGATAGGAGAGTGTATGTCGACCCCAGCTATTCAGGACATGGCGGGCAAAGCGATTGCGGAAGAAGGCATGGTCCTCCTCGACGGGCCGGACGGCGTCGCGGTCACCATGACCGCCGACGCGGCGGAGGGAACCGGCAAGGCGCTCATTCGCGCGGCGGACAAAGCGCGAAGCCAAATGGCGAAACCGGACTGACGCCACTCGGCACGCCGCCGTAATCGTCATGATCTCGATCAATCGGCGGAACCTTCACGCCAGAAGATCGCTCCACTGATGCCATGGTGCAGGTCGGTTCAGCCGATCTGGACGAATGGCGGCAGCGTAATCATGATATGGAATTCGCACATGCTCATTCGTGCCGGGTATGATCTTGTTTTTGCGGCCTATGCGCCAACGCAGATGATTACGATGTTGAGCGTCCGACCCTCGCGTCTGGTTGATCTGAAGACGCCGCATCGCATTGTTAACGATCGCGGCCTTGAACTGGTCGATAGTCATGACGCCTACGGGAATATCTGCACGCGCTTTCTTCTCCAGCCGGGGATGACCCGGCTGTCATGCGACTTCATCATAGCCGATAGCGGTGACGTCGATCGTCAGAGCCCGGCCGCACACCAACATGACATTGATGCCCTGCCGGCCGACGCGCTGACGTTCCTAGCCGGCAGCCGCTATTGCGAAACCGACCTTTTGTCCGGCGTGGCCTGGGGCATGTTCGGTCATATCCCTTCAGGCTGGCAGCGCGTCCAGGCGATCGTCGATTTTGTGCACAACCATCTGACCTATGGCTATTGCTACGCGCGATCGACCAGGACGGCGTGGGAAGCCTATCAGGAGCGGGTCGGCGTATGTCGCGATTTCGCCCATTTGGCTGTGGCCTTGTGTCGATGCATGAATATCCCGGCACGCTATTGCAGCGGTTATCTAGGCGACATTGGCGTCGATCCTGTGGATGTCGCGATGGATTTTCACGCCTGGTTCGAAGTCTATCTTGGCGGCGAATGGCACAGTTTCGATGCCCGACATCGCGTGCCTCGGATTGGACGCATCCTGATGGCGTGCGGCCGTGACGCCGCCGACACGGCGCTGACGACCGCGTTTGGACCGGTGCAACTCGTCGGGTTCAAGGTCCATACCGACGAAATCGAGTCCGCCCTTGATCGGGGCGAAGATCGCATGGCGGCCTGACGCCTTACCATTCCCCCCGCATCCCACCACACATCCTGAGCAACAACGAGGAAAATACCATGGCCCGGACGCCCAAGAGCAATATGCCCTCCAACGGTGGTGAGACCCATCAGGTCGCGGAGTCTGGCGATGCCGCCACTGTCCTCACGACCAATCAGGGGATCGTCGTCTCCGACAATCAGAACAGCCTTAAATCCGGCGCACGCGGCCCGACGCTGCTCGAAGATTTCGTGCTGCGCGAGAAAATCTTCCATTTCGATCATGAGCGTATTCCCGAACGGATCGTCCACGCCCGCGGCACCGGTGCCCACGGCTATTTCGAGGCAACCGACGATATTTCGGACCTCAGCAAGGCGGCACTGTTCCGCAAGGGCGAACGGACGGAGGTGTTCGTGCGCTTCTCTACGGTGGCCGGCGGCGCTGGTTCCGTCGATACCCCGCGCGACGTGCGCGGCTTCGCGGTCAAATTCTACACCAGCGAAGGCAATTGGGATCTGGTTGGCAACAATATTCCGGTATTCTTCATTCAGGATGCGATGAAATTCCCCGATCTGGTCCATGCCGTCAAGATGGAGGCCGATCGCGGCTATCCGCAGGCGGGCAGCGCTCACGACACTTTCTGGGATTGGGCTTCGCTCATGCCCGAAACTACGCATATGCTGATGTGGGCGATGTCGGATCGCACCTTGCCGCGCAGCCTGCGCATGATCGAGGGCTTCGGCGTCCACACCTTCCTGCTGGTCAATGAGGCTGGCGAAACCCATTTCGTGAAGTTCCACTGGAAGCCCAAGCTTGGTCTGCAATCGACGATCTGGGACGAGGCGCTCAAGCTTCAGGCGGCCGATAATGACTATCACCGTCGCGATTTGTTCGAAGCCATCGACGCCGGCAATTTCCCCGAATGGGAGTTAGGCATCCAGGTCTTCGACAAGGCGTTCGCCGACGCACAGCCCTATGACGTGCTTGACGCGACCAAGCTGATCCCGGAGGAGGATGTGCCCGTCCGCATCATCGGCCGGATGGTGCTGGACCGCAATGTCGATAATTTCTTCGCAGAGACGGAGCAGGTCGCCTTCTGCCCGGCCAATATCGTGCCTGGCGTCGACTTCTCGAACGATCCTTTGCTGCAAGGACGGCTCTTCTCCTATCTCGACACCCAGAAGTCTCGCCTTGGCACGGCCAATTTCCACCAGATTCCGGTAAACGCCCCGCGCTGCCCCTTCCAGAATTTCCAGCGCGATGGACAAATGCAGATGGCGGTGCCCAAGGGCCGCGCCAATTACGAACCTAACAGCCTGGCCGCCCATGGAGAGGAAGGCGGCCCGCGCGAAAGCCCTGCGCGTGGTTTCGCCAGTTCGACAACGCTGAGCGGCGAGGATGAGAGCGGCGAGAAACTGCGCATCCGCCCGGAGAGTTTTGCCGATCATTACAGCCAGGCGCGGCTCTTCTATCGTTCGCAGACCCAGAGCGAGCAGGCGCATATCGCCTCGTCCTTCGTGTTCGAACTCTCGAAGGTCGCCCAGCTTGACCAGGTGCCGCCGCGCATGGTCGCCAATTTGCGCAATGTCGACGAAGACCTCGCCAAGCGCGTGGCGACGGGCCTTGGCATCCCTCTGCCTAAAGCCGCCAAGCCCGCCAAGGAGCCGGTCGATATGGCACCGTCGGACGCGCTGTCGATCCACAAGAATATGAAGGCCATGTTGGAAGGTCGCGCGGTCGGCATCCTGATCGCCGATGGCACCGACGCCAGCGAACTGGACGCGGTGATCGCAAGCGTCGAAAAGGCGAAGGGCAAAGCCATGATCGTCGCGCCCAAGGTTGGCGGCGCAAAGCTATCGGATGGATCGCAGCGCAAGGCCGACGGCCAGCTTGCCGGATCGCCCAGCCAACTCTTCGACGCCGTCGCTATCATCCTTTCCGCAGAAGGTTGCGCGGCGCTGCTGAAAGAGGGTGCAGCGGTCGAATTTGCAATGAACGCATTCGGGCATCTCAAGGCGATTGGCGCCAGCGAAGCCGCTCAGCCATTGCTGGACAAGGCCGGCGTCGTCGCTGACGATGGCGTCACCGGACTAGGGGACGCATTCATCAAGGCCGCCAGCCAGCGTTTCTATGCGCGTGAACCTGGGTTGCGAACGCTCGCCTGACCCGCTTGTGCGGCGTCATTGGGGCTGCTGCGCTGACCAACAGGTTGGCGCAGCAGCTCCCACGCCTAAAATGCCCAATTCCATCGGATGCGACGCATCAATGGACCAGGCGCTCATCACCATTTTGCCCTGATCATTGCGCGGGCGTGTCGCGCCATGGTCGGGGGCTTCGCCGACATGGAGAGATATGCTAGCGCGTCGCGATGAAGAAGCATGATCTAGCGAGCGGGTCTAACGACGAGGGATCGGGGCGCCGCCGTCAGATATTGGAAATCGCAGCCCAGCTATTTGCGAAAAAAGGATATCGCGGCACATCGATGCGCGACATCGGCGAGCAGGCGGGCGTATTGGGCGGTTCGCTCTACCATCATATCAAATCGAAAGACGCTCTGTTCGTCGAACTGCACAATGCGGCGCTCGATGCCGCCGAAAGCTCCATCTTGCAAGCCATTCGCCCGCACGATGAGCCATGGGCCAGGCTGACGTCGGCCTGCGCGACCCTGCTGGACATCCAACTCGCACCGGATTCGCGCACCATGCCGATGATGAACGATTTTCGCGAAGTACCCGATGCGGTCCGCGAACAGTTGGTCGCACGGCGCGATCGCTTTGAAGGGGTGTTCCGGTCGCTAGTCGCAGACCTGCCGCTGCCACCGCATATCGACCGATCCATCTATCGCAATCTATTGTTGTCGCAGCTGAATTCGGCGTCGGACTGGTATCGCGCAAGACGCTTGTCACCCGGCCAGATCGCCGCCCAGATCGTGTCGATCTTTCGCCACGAATAGGCCTTTTGCTATCTACGCCAGTCTCTGCCGATCGACGATTATTGACTGTAACACATGTTTGGTGTAGTTACGACGTTGCGCTTTTAGGAGAGGCCCGATGTTCAGCTATATTCCGCCGATCGACGATTATCGCTTCCTGCTGACGCAGGTGCTGGGCTTTGACGCGGCGATGGCTGAAACCGGCAAGGAGGTCGATGCCGACCTGGCCGTCGCGGTGCTGGAGGAAGCAGGCCGGATGTGCGCCGATCGGCTGCACCCGCTTAACCGCCATGGCGATGAAGAGGGCAGCCGCCTGGTCGATGGGAACGTGGTCACCCCGGCCGGTTTCGCCGACGCCTGGCGCGATTTCGTGGCTGCGGGCTGGGCGTCCATGTCGGCCGACCCGGCCCATGGCGGGCAGGGCCTGCCCTTCATCCTCCAGCTCTGGCTGGACGAAATGCTGTCTGCGACGAACCTGTCCTTTGGCCTGTTTCCCGGCCTGACCCGCGGCGCCTGCGAAGCGATTGCGGCCCATGCCAGCGATGCGCTGAAATCCCTCTATCTGCCGCGAATGGTGAGCGGCGAATGGACCGGCGCCATGGCGCTGACCGAAAGCGGCGCCGGGACCGACCTGGCCCTGCTCAAGACCAAGGCAATGCCACAAAATGACGGCAGCTTTGTCGTGACCGGGCAGAAAATCTTCATTTCATCGGGCGACCATGATTTCGGCGGCAATATCGTGCATCTCGTCCTCGCGCGCCTGCCCGACGCGCCGGCAGGGGTGAAGGGGATCAGCCTGTTTCTGGTGCCCAAATATCTGCCCGACGCGGAAGGTGGCTTCACGATACGCAACGGTATGTCGGTCGGCGCGCTGGAAAAGAAGATGGGCATCCATGCCCAGCCGACCTGCGTGATGAATTATGACGACGCGACCGGCTGGCTGGTCGGCGCGCCAAACAAGGGTTTGGCCGCCATGTTCACGATGATGAATGCGGAGCGACTGATGGTCGGCATCCAGGGACTGGGTGTCGCCGGGGCCGCCTATCAACAGGCTGCGGGCTATGCCAAGGAGCGACTTCAGGGACGCAGCGCCGATGGCGCGCGCGGGCCGGTGGCGATCATCGACCATGCCGATGTGCGGCGGATGCTGCTCAACATCCGCGCCTTTGTCGAAGCCGGGCGGGCGCTGGGCGGCTGGACTGCCTTGCAGTTGGACAGGGCGCATCATCATCCCGACGCCGCCGAGCGGGCGAAGGCCGATGCGCTGGTCGCGCTACTGACGCCAGTCGTGAAGGCTGCCTTCACGGATTTCGGTTTTGAAAGCGCCGTGCAGGCGCAGCAGGTGTTCGGCGGCCATGGCTACATCCGTGAATGGGGGATGGAGCAATATGTCCGTGATGCACGCATCGCCCAGATTTACGAAGGCACTAACGGCGTGCAGGCGATGGACCTGGTCGGGCGTAAGCTGGCGATGGCGGGCGGCACCGTGGTCGAAGGCTATTTCGATCTGATCGCGGCGGATCTGGACGCAGCCGGCACCATCGACGTGGCGGCAAGGACGCGGGCGGCGCTGAACCTGCTACGCACCACCACGGCATCGCTGCAAGGCGCGAACATGGATGCTGCGGGCGCGGCGGCGGTTGATTATCTGCGCCTTTTCGCGCTCGTCTCGATGGGGTGGATGTGGACGCGCATGGCCGCGGCGGCGCAGGGCGAAGACGCATTCCACACTGGCAAGCGGATCGTCGCAGATTTCTTCGCCCAGAGAATGCTGCCCCAAGCGTACAGTCTCGCAGCCAGCATCGCGGCGGGCGAAACGTCGATCATGGCGCTGAACGCGGACGCCTTTTAGCGGACTAATTTTGACATTGGCGCGCGACTTGGCTTCAAACGGTATTGAATGTCAGGATCGGTCCTAGTCTTGAGATCCGCATCATCCCTTGCCGCGCCGCGGGCGCAGCGCGTCACGCATGGCGATGCTGGAATTGATCCGGGTCACACCCGGCATGCGGGAGAGGATTTCGCTATGGATGCGTTCATAGGCGTCCACGCTGTCCGCTTCGACCCGCAACCAATAATCTACAGCGCCGGTCATCAGGAAACATTCCCGGATTTCAGGGCATTGTCGCACGGCATTTTCGAAGCGGGCCAGGAAATCTTCGGTCTGCCGGTCTAATGTCACCTGAACCAGCACATTGACCGTGGCGGTTTCATCGCGACCGCCAGCGACCAGAGTATAGCCGCGAATATAGCCTTGCGCTTCCAGTTGCCTGATACGGCGATGGCAGGCCGATGGAGACAATCCAATCTCCGCGGCGATATCTGCGTTGGAACGCCGGGCGTTGAGTTTGAGCAGGCGCAGGATCGCGCGATCGCTCGGATCTAAGCTAGTGGCCATTTATGCGATTCCATTGATATATTGGACCATCTCTGTCAGAAAATGCGAAGAATGTCCTCCACATAAGAGGGATATTCGAAGAAACCTGTTATACTGTGGTTTCAGTCAAAAAAGGGACGGCTATGCATGATGGGACTGCGGCCACCCTGCGCATCGACCTCGGCGCGCTGGTGGCCAACTATGCGCTGATCGCGCGTCAGGTTGCTCCTGCTGCTGTGGCCGGCGTGGTCAAGGCGGACGCCTATGGCCTAGGTGCGGCTGAAGTGTCGCACGCCCTGTTGGCCGCGGGCTGTCGCCATTTCTTCGTCGCCCATCTGTGCGAGGCGACGGCGTTGAAGCCGCATCTGCCGCCAGACATCCCCCTTTACGTTCTCAACGGCTTGCCGCCTGGCGCCGAAGCCGCCTGCGCCGCGCTGGGCGTCTTGCCGGTGCTCAATTCGCTGGCGCAGATTGACGCATGGGCCGCGGCCGCCCGCACGATCGGGTACGCGCTGCCCGGCGTCATACAGGTCGATACCGGCATGTCGCGTCTGGGCCTGACGCCCGATGAACTGGCGATGCTGCGCGACCAGCCGCACCGGCTCGACGGCATCGACCTGCAACTGGTCATGAGCCATCTGGCCTGCGCCGACGAACCAGACGATGCCTTCAATCGGGAGCAGCGTGATAGGTTCGACGCGATCGCCGACCAGTTTCCCGGCGTGCCGCGCTCGCTCGACAATTCAGGCGGGGCGATGGCGACGGGGGTGCGGCATGGCGATCTGGTCCGTACGGGCATTGCGCTCTATGGCGGCGCGCCGCATGGCGATCCCAATCCGATGCGTGCCGTGATCGCGCTCGACGCCTATATCCTTCAACTGCGCACCGTACCGGCGGGCGCGGGCGTCGGCTATGGCCTCACGCATCGCTGCGACCGCCCGTCGCATATCGCGACCCTTTCGGTGGGCTATGCCGACGGCTGGCCACGCCATTTGAGCGGTCGCGGCAGCGCCTATATCGGCGGCGTCCGCGCCCCGATCGTGGGGCGGGTGTCTATGGACAGCATGGCGATCGACGTTACCGACATCGCCGATTACCTGCTCTACCCCGGCGCGCCGGTCGAACTGATCGGCCCGCACCAGACGATCGACGCGGTCGCCGCGCAGGCGGGCACGATCAGCTACGAGATATTGACCCGGCTCGGCCACCGCTATGCGCGTATCTATCTGCCCGCGCCGGTCGCCGCTGCCGACCAGAGGAGCGGCAAGGCATGAAAATCGTCATATTGGGTGGCGGCGTGATCGGTGTCACGTCCGCCTGGTATCTGGCACAGGCCGGGCATGAGGTCGTCGTTATTGATCGCCAGACCGGCGTGGCGCAGGAAACCAGCTTCGCCAATGCCGGCGAAATTTCCCCCGGCTATGCGTCACCATGGGCGGCGCCGGGCATTCCGGCCAAGGCGCTGCGCTGGCTGTTCATGCGCCATGCGCCGCTCATCCTGCGGCCCAGCGTCGATATGGCGATGCTGCGCTGGATGGTGGCGATGCTCGGCAACTGTAACGCCGCTGACTATCGCATCAACAAAGGGCGCATGGTCAGGCTGGCCGAATATAGCCGCGACCGGCTGATCGCGCTGCGCGCGGAAACGGGCATCGCCTATGACGAGCGCGGCCAAGGCACGCTCCAGCTTTTCCGCGAACAAAAGCAACTGGACGGCATCGCCAAGGATATAGAGGTGCTGCGCGCCGACAATGTCCCGTTCGAAGTGCTCGATCGCGCTGGATGCCTGGCTGCCGAGCCGGGGCTGGCCGCTAGCGCCGCGCCGATCGTTGGTGGGCTGCGCCTGCCCAATGACGAAACCGGCGACTGCTTCAAATTCACCAATGCGCTGGCGGACATGGCCAAGGCGCGCGGCGTGCAGTTCCTGATGGGTCGCACGATCCAGGGACTGGCCACGGAAGCCGGCCGCATCAGCCATGTCGTCACCGATCAGGGGCCGGTCAGCGGCGACGCCTATCTGGTGGCGATGGGCAGCTTCTCGCCCTTGTTGGTAGCGCCGCTCGGTCTGCGCCTGCCGGTCTATCCGGTCAAAGGCTATTCGATCACCGTGCCTATCGTGCAGCCGGACGCCGCACCGGTGTCCACCCTGCTCGACGAAAGCTACAAGGTGGCGATCACCCGGCTGGGCGACCGCATCCGCGTCGGCGGCATGGCCGAACTGTCGGGCTATACCAACGACCTGCCGCAGGCGCGGCGCGACACGCTGGACCATAGTGTCGGCACGCTCTTCCCCGGCGCGGGCGACCTCAGTCGTGCGACCTTCTGGAGCGGATTGCGGCCCATGACGCCGGATTCGACCCCGGTGGTGGGCGCGACGGGCATCGACAATCTGTTCCTCAACACCGGCCATGGCACGCTGGGCTGGACCATGGCTTGCGGATCGGGTCGAGTGATCGCCGACGTCATAGGCGGCGCCAAGCCGGACATCGAAACCGCCGATCTGGCGCTGGCGCGATATCGGCGCTGAATCCAAGGAGAAGCATCATGACCATCACCCGCATCGAAACCGGTCCGCGCATGAGCGAAGCGGTCATCCATGGCGATACCGTCTATCTGGCCGGCCAGGTCGGCGAAGGCGACAGCGTGACGGCGCAGACCCAGACCGCGCTGGATGAAATCGATCGCCTGCTTGGCTTGGCTGGCAGCAGCAAGGCGCACATTCTGCGCGCGACCATCTGGCTGGCCGACATGGCTGACTTCGCCGAAATGAACAGCGTCTGGGACGCCTGGATCGCCGACGTCGCCGCCCCGACCCGCGCCACCGGCGAAGCCAGGCTGGCGACGCCCGATTATAAGGTTGAAATCATCATCACCGCTGCGCGCGCCTGATCATCGCTTCGTCGATGGCCTAACCGAACGGGATTGGCGCGGCGATCCTCAAAATCTTGCGCAAAATTCGCTCTTGAAGATGCTGGTCATAATGCACGGCCATCACTTCATATTACTTGTCTTACGCGCCAGCGCCGCTTGACGCCGCGCGATTCCGGGTAGCGCGAAAGGTCCGCTCCCTGTTATCCGGAACTGGGCTTCGACCGGCTATGCCTAAGCCATTGCATTGCGCCGCCCTCAACGCTGCATCCTGCGCGCACCTAACATCACAATCGGGTTCGCCCTGCCCTTACCGCGTGGGCCATGGCCAAATATTCGCGAAAACCCCCGCGATGGAAACGATAAGTTTCAATTCAGAACCGGAACAGAAACAATCGCCGGAAATTGAGCAGGCGGGTGGACACCGCCCGCCCGGTCGATGCGCCTCGCCATCGACCATCGAGACGAGGAATTTCCAATTGCCCGAATATCGTAGCTGGCCATCCATCATCCTGGGGTTTTTCATCGCCGCCATCGGCCTCATTCTGACGGGCGGCGGCATCTGGCTCGCCACGCTTGGCGGCTCGCTCTACTATGGGCTGGCCGGGATCGCGATGCTATTTGCCGGCCTGATGTTGATGCGCAGCCGGATGGTGGGCGCTTATGCCTATATCGCCGTCGTGGCGGTCACTTTGCTCTGGGCCTTTTTCGACGCCAGTAGCAACCTGGCCTGGGCACTGGTGCCGCGCATCATCGCCCCGATCGTTTTGCTGATTGCGACCTTCCTGGTGATGCCGACGCTGACGCGGACGGCCCATCGCTGGAAACTGGCGGGCGTGGGTGTCGGCGTTACCGTCCTGGCGACCGCGCTGCTCTTCACCTTTCTGGGCACGCGCGACGTTTCGGTCGCGGCGCTGCCGGCGCAAAATTCGATGGGCATGATGGACCCGTCCGGCATGGCTGCCGGTGCCGATTGGCCCGCTTATGGCGGCACCGGCGCGGCGCGGCGCTATTCGCCGCTAACCCAGATCAATGCCGGTAATGTCGCGCAATTACAGCAGGTCTGGCTGGCGCATACCGGCGACATGCCGAGCGATGCGGCCGCCGCCGCCCAATATGGCGCCGAAACGACGCCGTTGAAGGTCGGCAATGCGCTCTATCTCTGCTCCGCAAAGAATATCATGATCTCGCTTGATGCGGCCACCGGAAAGGAGCGCTGGCGCTTCGACCCCAAAGTGCCCAATGAATGGATTCCCTATACTGCCGCCTGCCGCGGGGTGAGCTATTATGCCGTCCCCAACGCCGCGCCCGGATCGCTCTGCGCCAAGCGGCTGATCGAGGGTACGCTGGACGCGCGCCTGATCGCGGTCGACGCGGAAACCGGCCGTCCCTGCGCCGATTTCGGCAAGAATGGTCAGGTCGATGCCAAGATCGGCATGGGCAAGGTGTTTCCGGGACTCGTGTCGATCAACTCGCCGCCGGTCATCATCCGCGGCATCGCCATCACCGGGCACCAGACACTGGATGGGCAACAAAGGTGGGAGCCTTCGGGCGTGATTCAGGGTTTCGATGCGGTCACGGGCAAGCTGCGCTTCGCCTGGGACATGAAGCATCCCGAATGGAATGGCTACCCGCCCGAAGGGCAGCAATGGTCGCGCGGTACGCCCAATATGTGGACGATCGCCAGCGGGGACGAAGCGCTGGGGCTGGTCTATCTGCCGATGGGCAACAGCACGGTCGATTATTGGAGCAGCCTGCGTTCGCCGGTGGAAAACAGCTTCGGCACCTCCATCGTCGCGCTGGACGTCACGACCGGCAAGCCGCGCTGGAAATTCCAGGCGGTCAAGAACGACGTGTGGGACTATGATTTTGGCAGCCAGCCCACGCTGATCGACTATAAGGGCAAGGCGGCGCTGCTGGTGTCGTCCAAGCAGGGCGACATGTATGTGCTGGACCGCACGACCGGCCAGCCACTGACGCCGATCGGCACGATCAAGGCGCCACGCGGCGGGGTTGAACCGGCGCAGCGCGCGCCCACGCAGATCGTCTCGCTGTGGCAGACGCTGCGCAAGGATCGGCTGACCGAATCCGACATGTGGGGCATGTCGCCGATAGACCAGATGATCTGCCGCATCAATTTCCGCCGGGCGAGTTATAACGGCTTCTTCACCCCGCCGGAAACGGACCGCCATTCGATCGAATATCCCGGCTATAATGGCGGGACCGACTGGGGCAGCGTTGCCGTCGATCCAACCCGCGGGGTCATCGTCGCCAATTATAACGACATGCCCAATTATGTCCGCCTCGTGCCCCGCGCCGAAGCCGACAAGAAAGGCTGGTTCACCCGCGAGCAGAAGGCTGGCATGGCCAAGACCGACAAGGGCGACAAGCCACATGCTGAAGGCGCTGGCGATCCCCAGGCGCAGACCCCTTATGCGATCGATGTGAATGCCGGATGGCAAATGCCCTTCACCGGGATGTTGTGCAAGCAGCCCCCCTATGGCGGCATCCGGGCGATCGACATCGCCACCGGCAAGACGATCTGGGATCGCCCATTCGGTTCGGCGCGCAAGAACGGGCCGTTCGGCATCCCCAGCTATCTGCCCTTCACCATCGGCACGCCCAATAATGGCGGCTCGGTCGTGACCGCTGGCGGCCTCATCTTCATCGCGGCGGCGACCGATGACCTGTTCAAGGCGATCGACCTGAAGACCGGTAAGATCCTGTGGCAGACCGCGCTGCCAGCCGGCGGGCAGGCCACGCCGATGGTCTATGAACAAAATGGCCGCCAATATGTGGTGCTGATGACCGGCGGCCATCACTTCATGAAGACGCCTATCGGGGATCAGGTCATCGCCTGGGCCTTGCCGACCAAAGGATGATGGGTGACGCCATGCCTATGCCAGCCAAGGGTGCTGCTTGAATGAGCGGTTCGGGATGGACTGCCCATATCAGGGCCAACATTGTCCTTTATGGCGCGCTGGCGGCCAATCTGGGAATTGCGGTCGCCAAATTCGTGGCGGCCGCCATCACCGGTTCGTCGTCTATGCTGACCGAAGGCTTCCACTCGCTGGTGGACAGCGGCAACCAGCTCCTGCTTCTCTACAGGCAGAAGCAGGCGCGCCGCCCCGCCGATCGCGCCCACCCCTTCGGCTATGGCCGCGAACTCTATTTCTGGGCCTTCGTGGTCGCGATCCTGATCTTCGCTGTCGGCGCGGGCGTATCGATTTACGAAGGCTGGACGTATGTCCAGGCGCCCGAGCCGCTGCGCGATCCCACCATCAACTATATCGTCCTGGGCATCGCCTTGGCGATGGAGGGCACCTCCTGGCTGATCGCGATGCGCGACTTCAACCGCAAGCGCGGCGCGGCAAGCTGGTGGCAGTCGGTCCGGCGATCGAAAGACCCCGCAGGCTTCATCGTGCTGTTCGAGGATAGCGCCGCCCTGATCGGCCTGCTCGTTGCAGGCATCGGTATCTGGGCAAGCCATCATTATGCCGATGCTCGTATCGACGGCATCGCATCGATCCTGATCGGCCTGGTGCTGGCCTTCGTCGCCGTCATGCTGGCGCGCGAAGCCAAGGGCCTGCTGATCGGGGAAAGCGCTGATCCAGCCTTGATCGAACGGGTGTGGACGGCGATCGAGCGTCGGGCGGAAATCGTCGCGGTCAATCATGTCAGGACCATCCACACCGCGCCCGACGCCGTGTTCGTTGCGATCAGCGCGGATTTCGAGGATGCGCTGACCATGGGCGACGGCGAAACGCTGATCGGAGCGATCGAGGCCGAACTCAAGCATGCCATGCCGGAACTGACGTCCATCTATATCCGGCCGGAAAAACAACGCATGGCCGCTGCTACCGCCGTCCCGTAGGCGCGGCGGAAACTGACAGGGCTTATGCGGTGGTCAGGACGCCTTGATAAGCGGGATCTTCCAGCGCTTTGCCGGCCCCCATGGCCACGCAGATCAAGGCATTTTCGGCCACTTTGACCGGAAGCCCCGTATGGTCGGACAATGCCTGGTCAAGCTGGCCGAGCAAGGCGCCGCCGCCGGTCAGGGTGATGCCTTCGTCGATAATGTCTGCGGATAATTCGGGTGCCGTTCGCTCCAGCGCCGACATGACGGCCAGCTTGATCTGCCCAACCCCCTCCGACAGCGCTTCGGCGATCTCCGCTTCACTGATCCTGATTTCTGCCGGTCGGCCGTTCACCAGATCGCGTCCCTTGACGCTGATGACCCGACCTTCATCGACAGGAATGACGGCGGACCCAATGGCATGTTTGACCCGCTCCGCCGTCATCTCCCCGATCATCAGATTATGATGCCGCCGGATGTGGGACGATATCGCATCGTCCAGCTTGTCGCCGCCCATTCGGACGGAATTGCTGTACGCGATGCCCTGGAGCGACAGGACGGCGACTTCGGTCGTTCCGCCGCCGATATCCACGACCATAGCGCCGCGCGGCTCGGTCACAGGCAGGCCCGCGCCGATCGCCGCCGCCATCGGCTCGTCGATCAATTGCACCCGCGATGCACCGGCGTTCATGGTCGCCACCTGGATGGCGCGACGCTCCACCATGGTCGATCCCGATGGGACGCAGATCACTACCTCGTGGCGGCGGCCGAACCGGCTGCCCCCGCCGATCGCCTTGGCCATGAAATGCTTGATCATCTGTTCGGCTACGTCGATGTCGGCGATCACCCCATCGCGCAACGGCCGTATCGCCTGGATGTTCGCGGGGGTCTTGCCCATCATCGGTTTGGCTTCATTGCCGACCACCTTGACGCGCCGCACGCCGCCGACAGTCTCGATCGCTATGACGGATGGCTCATTCAGGACGATGCCGCGATCGCGGACGTGGATGACCGTATTTACCGTGCCAAGGTCGATGGCCATGTCGTGCGTAGAGGAAGCGAATAATCGTCTTATCATGGGGTATCCGAGCGGGGGCGGGGGGTGACGCCGCTTTGCCCAATGCAAGTCCGGGCACAAGGCCGGCACGCCCGGCCGGATGATTGTCGCGGTCACCGGAGTTTCGGCCGCCGCCCAGGCACCCATTACGGCATCTATTGGCGGCGCATAACCTGTTCGGCCCATAAGCCAAAGGCGATCCCGATCGTGGCCCACAGGATCATCTGGGTCAGGATGGCGGCGACCCGGAAATTCCAGAGCAGGGTCGCGGGATAATCGGCCGGCACCTCATTGACGACGGGCAAGAGACACTGGCCCAGAAGGACCAACGTGATGTAGGCGCCGACGACGAGCAGGGTCGCGTCGATGCCCTTACGCGACCGGACCAGGGCGGCGCGCAGTTTCGATGCGATCACCGCGCCACCCACGGACAGCGCGATCATCGCGAAATAGGCGGCGGTGCGCAGGCCGACGGTGTCATGGCTCCCCACGGCCGGCGGCGTCTGGGGATATTTGATCCCCGGCACGATGACGATCAGCAGGAAGGCGAGCGCCGCCAGCAGCAGCGCGAAGCTGCGCGGCCCCGCCTGCCCGAAGCGGCCATAACCATAAGCGAACAGCAACGAAAATATGCCGCCGACGGCAGCGCCATACAGCATCATCGCCGTCAGCAGGCCCGCACCCTTCTGGGTCGCACGGCTCACCAATTCTTCCTCTTCATGCGGCATCGGCGCATCCCCATAATGGGCCGCGTGCACGCTTTCATAAGCTATGGCGAGGTCGATTTGGGGTTCCGCGGTCAGGCGGGCGAACATCGTCGCGATAATGGCCGCCACTATGCCGACCACCATGCCACGCCACAACAGGCTCTTCGTCATCGCCCGCTCAGTGGCAGGGGAAGCCGAGAAGATGCCGGCCGTCATGCACGAATTCATGCACATACATGCCGTCGAACAGCGCGAAAGCGCCTTGTTCGGTGCTGACGAAGTAGAGGAAGATAAGCGCGATCAGCGCGCCGAACATGGCCCATGGGGCGATATCCGCGACTGGAATGGTTTCGACGCCCTGTACGGGAATGAAATGATCGTCAAACAATGCGGCACTGGCTGCCATGGTTATGCTCCTGTAGGGGATTGCGCGTCCCGCGAGAGATATCGTTCAGGACGAAGGTCTGGCTCTCGACATTTTACGTCGATCACAGTGGCGCGACCGCACCGGGTTTTCACCGGCTTCTTCTTCCTGATAGCCATGGCGTTTAGAGTGGGGCAAGGCCGCTCGTCAACATATCTCGGAGGTTCCACTGGGCACGTCGCTCTTTCTTCTCTGCGTGGCCTCCACGCCATCGAGCCGCATCGGCGGCTTCCCGGCGCGGGATGAACGCCTCGACGCGCGGGGCGCGCGCGACGCCGCCTGCTATCGTCTGCCCCCGAAGCTGGCTGGTCGTGCATTCCGCAGCCCCTCGCTCGCCGCCGCCCAGACTGCCCAGGCCATAGGAGTTTCCGCCACAGAGGAGGCCGCCCTGGCGGACAGGGATGTAGGGCGATGGTCAGGACGATCGATCGAAGACATAGTGGCGGATGAGCCGGCCGCCCTGTCCGGCTGGCTGGCAGACCCCACATGCGCCGCCGCTGACGGAGAAGCCATGGCGACGGTCCAGCGACGGATCGGCGCATGGATCGACCGGATGGCGACCCAGGCCCAACCCGTCTGCGCTATCACCCATCCCATGACGATGCGCGCCGCGATTGCCCATACCCTGGGCTTTCCGCCCGCAACCACGCTCAATATCGACATCACGCCGCTGTCGTGCATCCGCCTCTCGTTCAACCGCATCTGGCGGCTTCAGGCGCTGGAGACGAACCGAGGCGCGGCACCCTCAGCCCCAGATGGCGGGCAGGTCTAGCCCCTTGTCTCGCGCCGATTTCCCCTGGAGACAATATCCCTTAGGACATGGTTTTCGATTCGGGCCGCCCCAACTTCATACCCTATCCCAAAAGCGGCCCCGGCAGGCTGCCGGTCACTGGCCGATTCCCTGAAATCAGCCAGGCGGACGAACATGCGGTGTGATGGTGGTGCGCGCCGTCCTTGGTGCTTGATCGGCGTGCCAGAGACGCTCTGATCTTTCTGTCGGATTCTGCCAGCCGACGGCTGTTTCGGCCGACTTCAGAATGTTCTAAGCATCCCCCATGCGCAGCGACCCACCCTATCGCCGGATCGGCATCATCGGCGCCGGCCGCGTCGCCCGCGCCATGGCGCTGGCCCTGCACGACCACACGACCGATCCGCTGCTGGTCTGGGGGCGCGACCCGGCCCGGCGCGACGCCATGGTCGCCGGCATCGGCCACGCGCGAGCGGCGCATGACCTGACGGCGATCGCCTCTACCTGCGACCTGATCCTGGTCGCGGTATCGGACGACGCCATCCCTGATCTAGTCGGCGCACTGGCGGAACGCCTGCCCGCAGTCGCCGAGCCCTTCATCCTCCATCTCAGCGGCCGCAGCGGCGCAGGGCTCCTCACCCCATTGGCGCAGCGCGGTGCCCTGACCGCGGCGGTGCATCCCGCTATGACCTTCACCGGCGATCCCGTTCAGGAAGCCGCCCGCATGGTCGGCGCCCGCTTCGTCGTCACCGCCGACACACAGGCGGCGATCGCGGCCGCGCAAGCGCTTGTTGCCCTGCTCGGCGGGATCATGGAGCAGGTAGAGGAAGCGCAGCGCGCGCTCTACCACGCCGCCCTATGCCACGCCGCCAATCATCTGGTGACGCTGATCGCTGGTGCGCGTGACGCCCTTACTGCCGCGGGAATCGCCGAACCGGGTGCGCTGCTCGGTCCGCTCGTGCGCGCCGCGCTCGATAACAGCCTCGATCGGGGCATGCCCGCCCTGTCGGGACCGCTGCTGCGGGGCGACGGCGACACCATCGCCGACCATGTGGCCGCGCTGTCGGCCACAAGCCCGCACCTGCTCCCCGCCTATCGCGCCATGGCGACAGCGACGCTGGACGCATTGGAACGCATCGGCGCACAACCGGCGACGGAGCTACGGCAGGTGCTGGCGTCCGTCCCCTAACTATCCAGTTCCTTCATCCTCTCTTGTCGGACGCGCCGCTGCCAAGCTATGCCCTGTCACAGACAAAAAAGGATGTATGCGTGGCCAAATCGCCGACGAATATGCAGGGCAAGGCGGGCGGACGGGCTGGCGAGGCGGAGGAAACCCGTCTCAACATATTGGACGTCGCCACGCTGGAGTTCGCTGACAAAGGGCTAAGCGGTGCGCGCATCGATGAGATTGCCGACCGCACCGACGCGTCCAAGCGGATGATCTATTATTATTTCGGCAGCAAGGAGGGCCTGTATCGCGCCGTGCTGGAACGCGCCTATACTGCGGTGCGAGAGATCGACGCCGACAATACGCGCAGCGACCTTGCCCCCGACGCCGCCCTGCGCGACGTGGTCGGCGCGACCTTCGATTATCATCATCAGCATCCCGAATTCGTCCGGTTGGTGATGAACGAGAATATCCTGCGCGGCGCGCATATCGGCGAGATTCCCGGCATTCGCGAACGCAATCGCAAGGTGGTGGAACAGTTACGCAACATCCTGGCGCGTGGCGTGGAGAGCCGCCATTTCCGCGAAGGCATCGACCCGCTGGAACTGCATATGACGATCAGCGCGCTCTGCTTCTACAATGTATCGAACCGCTACACCGTATCCTACGGCTTCGAACGGGACGTCACCGCGCCCAAGGTGCTGGCGCGGCGGCGCACCAATGTCATCGACATCGTCGAAAGCTGGTGCCGGGTCTGACTTTGGTGTTGCAACACCCAAACTGCGGCTACGCGATCTGCCCTATCAGGCCTGCCGTATCATGATCCTCGAAAGCCGTGGTCAGGCGAAAATGGTTCATGACATTGATTTCCCAACCATAATTGACCACCGGCGTCGTCAGCCAGCCGATATAGACCGCCCACATCAGGCAACGGCCAAACTCGGTGAAACTGTCCTCGAACGAGGGGCCATCGGTCACGCCCTCGACCGCCAGCCTATCGAGATAGAAGCGGACCAGATCCTGTTCATGGGCGCGACGATCCTCCACTGACAGCGCCGTCGTCACCAGATAGCTGACATCGTGCATATGATGGCCGCGACAGGTGAGTTGCCAGTCGAGCAGGCCACCCGACCCGTCAGGCAATATATAGCTATTGCCGATATGCATGTCGCCCTCGACCAGCGTTTGCGGCAGGCTCTGCTGGTGCCGGTGCAGCGCCAAGGTGCCGTTGCGCAGGGCCGGGCCGGTCGTGCGCAGCCGCTGTACCATCTCGCGCTTGAACGACACGGTGTCGATCTCATGCTGGATCAGCGGCTCGGCCCCCACCATCATCAGCTCCGCCACCTTGCCCTCGACATGGCTCCCCGCCCAGGCCAGATCGCCGCCAGGCCGCAGGCGGGGGCTTTCCCAGAAGCGGGCGTGCAGCTTCGCCTGCTGCGACAGGATGGATCGCACAGTGTCGAGCGTTACCGGCGACAGGACACTGGGGAAGGTCGCGCCGCGCAGGGTCAGGTCTTCCAGCACGATCGCAAAGTCGCTCGATACCGCATCGAAGCCCGCGCCGAAACTGCGCGGCGTCTCCAGGTCCAGTTCGGGACGGACGCGGTTGTAGAAATTGACTTCATTTTCGTAGAAGGGTGCCAATATCTTGTCGACGCCGCGCGCGACCTTCACGACCAGGCGTGTGGGCAGGTCTGCCGGACTGCCCGGCCCATAGCGGACATTGACGATCACGCGCCCGGCCGTGGACACGAACTGCTCGCCATAGGTCTTGGCCTCCACCATATCGACATGGGTGACGGTCACGCCGGGCACGGCCTGTGCCATCAGCCTGGTCAGATAGGCGGGCGTGATGTCCGCCGCCGATGTCGGATGCGCCAGTGGGTCGGCCATGCAAAGCTATCCTTTCCTGTTTATTATATCGGCGCGGCTAACCGGCCATGATCCCGCCATCGACCGCCCAGCAGGCGCCATGCACCCGGCGCGCGCGGTCGGACGCCAGGAACAATAGCGGTTCCACCACATCCTCGGGCGGGCAGGGCGGCCGCATCCCGGTGTAACGGGCCAGCAACCGGGGATCGGCGAAGTCGGGAAATGCCATGCCCTTCGTCATTTCCGTCCGCATCGGGCCTGGGGCCAGCACATTGATCCTGACCGGGCTGTCCATCATCTCCATCGCCAGCGACAGGGTCAGGCCGACAAGGCCGAATTTGGACGCGGTATAGGGGGCCAGATAGGCCTGGCCCATGAAGCCCGCGGTGGACGCCACGCTGATGATATTGCCATGGCTTTCGACCAGATGCGGCATCGCCGCCTGCATCAGGAAGAAGGGGCCGGACAGGTTGGACGCGATGGTGCGATGCCATTGCTCTGCCGTGACGTCCGACAATTGATGAAACATTACGTCGGCGGCGATATTGCACAGCACGTCCAGCCGCCCGAACGCCGCGACGGCCGCTGCGATCGACGCAGCGCAATCATCGGCATCGCCCAGGTCGAAGGGCAGTTCCACGCTGCGGCCACCCGCTTCCCCGATCAACCGCGCCGTTTCCGCCAGCTTGTCTGCGCTGCGCCCCAACAGGCACAGCATAGCGCCCTCCCGCGCGAAGGCCAGGCTGGCGGCACGGCCCAATCCCGATCCCGCCCCCGTGACGAGGACGACCTTGCCGGTAAATTCCATCACCAGCGTCGCCGCCATTGCGCGCCGCGCCTGCGCCGACGGAGGGCTTCGTCGCGCTGCTCTGGCGTCATCACCGGCGTATCGCTGGGCAGGTGCGCGCGTATCTCTGCCGCCGGCACGATTCTCAGCAGCGGCTCCGGTCCCGAACTCGCGCCGGTCCAGCGCAGCATCAGCGATCCTTCCAGCCGCCCGGCCGGGTCCAGCCAGTTGGGCACGCCGGGATCGTCGATCGCGATAACGGCGCGAAACCGGCCGTCACTATCCAGAACGGCCTGGCCGCCATTCAGGCTGCTCTGATGATTGATCCAGTCGATCGTGTTCCACAGCGGATCGCTCAGCTGCACATTCCAGTAACGGACCTGATCGGGCATCGCGGTGTCGATAATCATCGCTTGCCCCGCTTCCAGCCGGAAAATGCCCTGATAATAATGCTGCCCGGCCACGCCGCCGCGTCCGGCCCAGTCGTCATATTCAAGGCGGTTGATGAAGCCTTGCGCCCGCTGCCGCTGGCCATAGCCCAGTGCGAAACCGGCATAGCGTTCGACGAAAGCGGACAGGCGATCGAGTCGATGCGCGATCTCGGCCGCCGGCATGGGCGCGCCGCCCACGGGCCGGTCGACCCGTTCGATGGCGATCCGCAATTCCCGGCCCACGCCCCAGTCATAATAAGCGTGGCGCAGGCCGATGGTGACGGCACGTGGATCGAGCGGGAACCAGTCGCCCGCATGATCCTCCGGCCGTTCTCCGCCGACCAATATGTCGAACGCCCCGTCCGGCCCCAGCGTGCAGGCGTCGATGTCGATCATCCCGACAGACGGCCCCAATTGCTCCATCGGCCCTAGCCCGCCCGCGACCAGATCGATGAATATGAACACCCCGTCGCCGCGCTGGCCCGACAGCCGGTACACGCCCCCGCCATCGATCCGCGCCGCGCCATAGATGAAGTCGGGATTGACCCCGACGGTGTTCAGCACATTGCTGACCGACGGCACGAAATCGGGCCGGTCGGCGTCGGCGAACGCGGTCTGGTAGCCGGTGGCGAGCGCGGCAAAGAGCAGGCGATGCGCCTCCGCCCGTGCCTGCGGGTCTGCGGGATCGGCCAATCTGTACAGCACGCTCTCGGCGTTCGCCATCGTTTCCAGCCAGCCGCGCCAGGCGGACGGCTCAGATATAGGCACGGTATGTCTCGATATATTCGGCGAACCGGTCGCTGACCTGATCGGTGGTCAGGCCATAATCGGCCAACGTATAACTGCGCGCGCCATGTTTGCCCGCCGGATTGTCATGCAGCCAACCCAGGATGCCCGCTTCCGAATCCGGCGTGAAGTCCCAGCCGAAATGGTCGTAAGCCGCGCGGATGGTGGACACCGGATCGGCCACCAGATCCTTGTAGCGCATGTCATGGATCGGCAGGTCGGGATGCGCCTTGCGATAGTCCATGCTGCACTTCACCCCGTCCCACCACAGTTGCAGGAACTCGGCCCCCAGCGCGTGCAGGTCCAGATCGTCGTAGGATGGCCCGCGAATGACGCTGATCAATTGCGAGATGGAGGCGATGACGGTGGTGGGATCGCGATGCGGCTGGATGAAGATCGCATCGGGATAGACGCTAAGCAATTCGGGCAGCTTGTACATATGCTCCTGAATCTTGAGCACCCAATGTTTGCCCGGATGGCGCCAGCCCAGATGCTGGAGCCACATCTTGTGCACCTCATAGCGGAAGGTCGCGTCGATCCCCTTGAACCAGTCGTAGAAGCGCGGGAGATGCTGGAACATGCAGGGATTGCTGCTCTGGAACGACGTGGTCATGAACGACCCGCATTCCTGCGGTATCATCGCGCCCAGCGGATGGGCCTTGAGCAATTCATCGGCATCCGCGCCCAGTTGCGCGCGCAGATGCGCGTCGAAACGGGCGATGCGCGGGTCGGTGTCCGCCGTGGCGGCCTCTGGCGGGGGCGAAGGTTCGGCCACTTCCCACATCAGCGGGGTGCGGACCTGCGGGTCGCCGTCCATCAACGCATGAAGAAAACTGGTGCCGCAGCGGGGCAGGCCCAGGATGAACAGCGGCTGCTTGATCTCCACATCCGCAATTTCGGGGTAACGCGCGCGATCATCGGCGATGGCTTTCAGCCGCGACAGATCATCGTTTACGATGTGCAGCGCGCGGGCGTGGCCATTGGTGTTGAGTGCCCGGTCCTCCGCCATCGACGCCAGCAACATGGTGAGGCCGGGCTTCACATTCTCCCGCAGATAGTCGGGCAGGGGATAGCGATCCAGAAGCGTATCGGCATCGGGAAATTCATGGCTACTGCTGATCGTCGCCATGGTGTTACAGCCCCACCGGATAGAATATCGACTTCTGGTTCTGATATTCGTGCAGCCAGTCGGGGCCATATTCGCGCCCGACGCCCGACCGCTTGTAGCCGCCGATCGGGGCATAGCTCATGCGCCCGGTGCCCCCGTTCAGCATGACGCTGCCCGACCGGATTTGCAGGGCCATTTCGTATCCCTTGGCGGCGTCCGCCGTCTCGATGCCGCCATTCAGGCCATAGCGGCTATCATTGGCGATGCGGACCGCTTCCTCGTCGGTGTCGAAGCCGATGATGCAGCCGACCGGGCCGAACACTTCCTCCTGGGCGATGGTCATGGCGTTGTCGACATCGTCGAAAATCGTGATCTCGGTGAAGAAGCCCTTGTCCAGGCCCGCAGGCCGCCCGCCGCCGTGGACTATTCTGGCACCTTCATCACGGCCGATGGCGATCAGATTTTCGACCTTGCTGCGCTGCGATTCGCGGATCAACGGCCCCATTGCAACACTCGGATCGGCAGGATCGCCGATCTTGAACTGGCTGGCGACGGCGCAGGCGGTTTCCACGAACGCCTTTCGGATGCTGTTATGGACCACCAGCCGGGTGAGTAGCGCGCAGCCCTGGCCCGCATTGACGGACAGCACGGCGACCGCCATCGCCGCCGCCCGCGCGACGTCCGCATCGTGCCGCACGATCAGCGCGGACTTGCCGCCCAGTTCCAGATGGACGCGCTTCAGTGTCGGTGCCGCCTGCGCCATGATCGCCGCACCCACGCCTTCGGACCCGGTGAAGCTGACCAGGTCGACGCGCGGGTCGCTGGTCAGCATCGTGCCCACTTCCGGCCCGCCGGTGATGACGTTCAGCACACCCTTGGGCAGGCCGATCTCCTCGGCGATCTCGCCGAACAGCAAAGCGGAAAAGGGGGTGAAGGGGGAGGGTTTCAACACCAGCGTATTGCCCGCCAGCAGCGCCGGCACGATCTTCGCCAGGTTGATGAGGAAGGGGAAATTATAGCCGGTGATGCCCGCCACCACGCCCACGGGTTCGCGCACCACGGTCGTGCCGCCCATCTTGCGCGGGCCATCGGGATTGAACGGGTTGGGCGTAATGTCGATCGGCAGGCGGACGCTGTCGTCGCGGGTCGAATGCTCCAGCGCGGCGAGCAGATGGTCGAGCGGATTGGCGACCTGCATCCCGTGGGTCACCCCCTGCGCGCAGCCGACCTCCGCCACGATCAGCGCGACGATCTGCGGCCGTCGCGCGTCCAGCGCCGCATGCATCCGGCGCAGATAGGTCGCGCGTTCGGCCATCGCCATGCGCGGCCAGACGCCGTTGTCGAACGCCTCGCGCGCCGCCGCGATCGCCGCTTCCGCTGCGGCCGCATTGCCCACGGGCGCGTGGCCGATCACCGCTTCGCTTGCCGGATTGATGATGGCGTCGCGCTCTGCGCCCGCCGCAACCCATGCGCCGTCGATGTAGAGCTTGTCGATCGTTGTGAAGGGGATGGTCATGGCTGGATATCCTGTCCGGGCCGCAGGATCATCTCCGCGGCGTTGAGGGCGATGGCCATCGCTGGCGCATTGGTGTTGCCCGACACGATGGTCGGCATGATGGAGGTATCGACCACGCGCAGGCCGGTCACGCCGCGCACGCGCAATTGCGGGTCGAGCACGGCGTCTTCGTCCGCGCCCATCCGGCACGTCCCGCAAATGTGGAAGGTCGTACCGCCCAGGGCGATGGCGTTGGCGAGAATATCCTCGTCCGCCTCGATACCCACGGTCTTGCCCGTCTCCGCGACGATCCAGTTCTGAAGCGCGGGTTGCATGGCCAGCCCGCGCAGCCAGCGGAACAGCGCGACGAAGTGCGTCCGGTCGGCATCGGTGGCCAAGTGATTGGCGTCGATGATGGGAGGCGCATCGGGATCGGCGGCGCTGATTCGCACCTGCCCCTGGCTGTCGGGCCGCAGATAATAGGCGATGACGGTCATCCCCGGATAAGGGTCCAGCGCCACCGCGCCCTTGGCATCGGTATGGAAGGAATAAAGCCCCAGGCCGATCTGTGCATCGGGCCGGTCGGGCGACGCCTGCGTCTTGATGAAGCCGCCCACTTCATGCGCGGCGTGGGTCAGCGCCCCTTTCGATCCGAAGAAGTAGCGGAGCACCGACGCGATCAGACCTAGGCCAGACAGTTTCTGGTTCAGGCTGTTGCCGCGCACCTTGTAGGTGAAGCTCAGATAGCGATGTTCACGCAAATTGGCGCCGACGCCGGGCGCATCGACCACGACCGGAATGGCCAGCGATTCGAGCAGGGCGCGGGGGCCGATGCCCGACAGTTGCAACAGTTTCGGGCTCTGGATCGCTCCGGCCGACAGGATGATTTCGCGCCGTACCGAGACTTCGTGAATGCCATTTTTATCACGCAGCAGGATGCCGCTGGTCCGTTGTCCGTCGAACAGGATGCGCTGGACGTCGGTGTCGGTCACCACGGTCAGGTTCGCGCGTCCCCGCACCGGTTTCAGGAAAGCGCGCGAAGCGGAAAAGCGCTTGCCGCGATAGGTGGATGTCGGCTGATAACCCATGCCGCCCTGCGTAACCGCGGGGATGTCGTTCATGTCGTCCACCCGCTGCGTCCCGGCCTGCTCGGCCGCGGTCAGGAACGCTTCGCACAAGGGATCGCCAGACGGATGGACGCTCACCTTGAGCGGGCCGCCGGTCCCGCGCCACGCCTTGGCGCCCAGCGCATGATCCTCCAGCGCGACGAAATGGCGGCCCATCGTCTGCCATCCCCATCCGGTGCAGCCTGCCGCTTCCCACGCGTCGTAATCGGCGGGAGCTCCGCGCACATAGACCATGCCGTTGACCGAACTCGATCCGCCGACCGTGCGCCCCTTCAGCCAGCTTTCCTGCGGCGCATTGCCGCCCGGCGACACGGCATAGTCCCACACATGGGGATTGCCCGGCGCCAGCAATTTGCCGATGCCGCGCGGCATCGCGATCAGCGGGCTGTTGTCGTCCGGGCCAGCTTCCACCAGCAATACCGTGACCGCCGGGTCGGCCGACAACCGGTTCGCCAGCACGCAGCCGGACGACCCGGCACCGATGATGATATAGTCGTAGCCATTCTGGTACATGCCGTTAGGGTTCCTCGCCATGGCCGCTAAAGACCATAGACGTGGCCTTAGTCCCACCTGTCGGGTGATAGGTAGGCGGTCGGCGCGCTCATCGCGGACAGTTCGGTTTTCCGCTTGGCTTGCGACCCGCGAATTGCGATGCGTGCGGATATGAACGGTAAATGGGAAGATTATGGACCCGGCGCGCGCAAGCTGCTGCTCGCCGTGGAGGAAATCATTGCCGAACGCGGGATCGAGGGGGCGTCCATCCGCGAAATCCTGCGCGTTGCCAAGCAGGGCAATAATTCCGCCATCTATCGTCATTTCGGATCGAAGGAGCTGTTGATCCGGGCGATATACGACATCCGCCAGGCGGAAGTGGACGATTGCCGGACGCTGCGGATGCAGAGGTTGCCGCGCCTGCCCGACGATATTCGCGGCCTGCTCGAACTATTTCTGCTGCCGGTGCTCGATGCGTTCGAAGGACGGCAAAGATGGATCTATTCGCAGTTCATCCTGCACCTGATCCTGAACGATCCGTTCGACGAAGCCTTTGACAGCGCGCGCGAAGGACCGGCGGTCGCGCTGGTCCACCAGGCGCTGCGGGGATGCTGTGCCGCCATGTCGGATCAGGTTTTCACCATGCGCCTGTCGGTGGCGGTGACGAATTTCTTGATGGGCGTCAGCTATGGCGACCGGGTGGCCAACCTGACCGGGGGCGCCTATCCGCGTTCCGACCAATATCTCGAAGACCTCATCACGGCGGGCTGCGCCTTGCTCATGCTGCCGCCCTTCGTCGAAGCCGACGACATGCCAGGCTAACCATAGCGGGGCCGTGGACGAAAATCGCAGGCCCTCTCCGGCGATAGGCACGACTAAGACGATCGTCTTCTACATCTCCCGACGGCACTGGCAAAGGTCAGGCTTGCGAGAACATGATGTTCCGCTGCTCTGGGAGAGATAATATGCGCCCGATTTTCACCGCGCGTCTTGCGGTCCTTTTAACGTCCGTTGCACCCCTGACCCTGCCGGTCCTGGCGATCGCTCAAACGGCCCAGCCGCAAGCGTCACCCAGTATCGACGACATCGTCGTCACCGCGCGCCGATCCGAAGAAAGCATTCAGTCGACGCCCGTGTCCGTCACCGCCTTCAACGCGGACATGCTGCGCGAAGCCAATATCGCCACCACCGCCGACCTGATGATGAAGACGCCCGGGGTCTATCTGTCCGGGTCGGGCGGCCGCGAAAATTCGGTGTTTCAGATCCGTGGCCAGTCCAAGGCGCTGAGCGGGTCCAACGCGCCCGCCGTCGTCAGCTATTTTGCCGATGTGCCCGCGCCGACCTTCGGCAGCGGCGTCGCAACTTATGACATGGCGTCGGTCCAGGTTCTCAAAGGCCCGCAAGGCACGCTGTTTGGCCGCAACACCACCGGCGGCGCCGTCCTCTATTATCCCGCTGCGCCCGAATATGTCCTGGGCGGCTATGTCGAGGCGGGCTACGGCCGCTATGACCGCAAGCAATTGGAAGGGGCGCTGTCCATCCCGATCGTGGACAACAAGCTGGCGGTACGGGTCGCGGGCCGGTACGAAAAACGTGACGGTTATACCAAAAATATCGGACTGGGCGGCGACCTGGACGACGTCAATTCCCGCGCGTTCCGCGTGTCCGTGCTGGCCGAACCAGTCGAGGGTTTCAAGAACCTCACTATCTTCGATTGGTATCGCAACAACTACACCGGCGACGCGGTGTTGCTGACCAGCCTGTTCGACAATCCCAGCCTGATCGACCTGTTGGGTCTGCGCAGCGCTATGCAGGATGCGCTGGCGGCGCAGCAGGCGCGCGGCCCCCGCGTGATCGACAGCGACGTGTCCCCCGCGATCAACCGCACCCGCCGCTGGGGCATCACCAACCGCACCGATATCGACCTGGGCGACAGCGGGGTCAGCTTCACCAACATCTTCGGCTATCGCAAAACCTATGTGAACTATAATATCAACACCGACGGCGTGCCGTTGCTGATCACGACCGGTAATCCCGCCGCCGGACTGCCCGCCGGCTTGCCGCTGACCCTGCTGAACGCAGGCGCGGTCAACAATGTCGAACAATATACCAACGAAGTGCAGGTCAAGGGCAGCGCGCTTGACGACCGGGTCGACTGGCTGGTGGGCGGCTTCTATCTGAAAAGCCAGCCCTATGGCCCGACCGGCAGCGGCAATTCGATCGCGCAGGTCGTGCTGCCGCCCTTCCTGCCGCCCGAAAATTACGGCACCTTCCAATATAATTTCTACACCGAAAAGAGCAAAGCGCTGTTCGGTAACGTCAACATAAAGCTGGACGAAATCGCTCAGGGTCTGCGCTTCAACGCCGGACTGCGCTACACTTGGGACAAGGAAATCGCCTGTACGGCGACCGACAACACCACCCAGGGGACCGTCCGCCCCAATGAATGCGTATCGACCAACCCGATCCTGATCGGCGCGACCACCAACACTGCCAAATCCGATGCGCCCACCTGGACTGTGGGTTTCGACTGGCAGGTGACGTCCGACCTCTTCACCTATGTTTCCACGCGGCGCGGCTATCGCACCGGCGGCATCAATACGCCGACCTTTGGCGGACGGCTGGCGCCCTACCAGTCCTTCGGGCCTGAGCGCGTCACCGACCTGGAACTGGGGGTGCGATCGGACTGGACGCTGGGCGACGTCCGCGTCCGGCTGAACCTGTCGGGCTTTGTGGGCTATTATGACGGGGTGCAGATCGCGCTGAGCGGCCTGCTGACACAGCCCGGCTGCGTTGCGGGCGATCCGGTGTTTGGCGAAGCGCCCTACTCGCCCGATGGCGATTGCAGCGCGGACAATGATCCGCAGTCGGGCACGATGCTGGCCAATGCCGGCAAGTCGCGGGTCGCGGGGCTGGATTTTGACGGACGCATCGCGTTTTCCGATCGGCTGACTTTCACCTTCGGCGGCAACCTGCTCGACACCAAGACGCGCGAACTGACCGCGCCCGCGCCGATCGCCGCCTATCTCACGACCCAGGAAATCCCGTTCGACCTGGTGGCGAAGGCGACCTTCACGCTGGGCGCGCAATACCGCATCCCGCTGGGCGCGATGGGCGATCTCAATGCGTCGGCGGACTATTATCATTCCAGCAAATTGTCCTTCGTCGACACCGCGCTGCCGGCCTATGGCCTAGCCAATATACGGCTGGACTGGCGCAATGTCGGTGGCCGCCCGGTCGACGTCGGCGTCTATATGAGTAACGTCTTCAACAAGACCTATCAGGCGATCGGCGCCGTGTCGGGGGCGGGGCTGGGCTTCAACACCGCCATCTTCGGCCCGCCCCGCCAATATGGCCTGACCCTGCGCTATCGTCTGGGAGAATGAGCATGGCCGATCTGGAAGCGAACAAGGCGGTTGCCCGCCGCTACATGCAGGCGGTGGAAGAGGGGGACGCCGCGACGATCGACGCGTTGCAGCATCCCGACTGCACATGGTGGATATCGGGCTTTGGCGATATGAGCCGCGCCGATTTCATCGCCAGCGTGACAGGCGGCCTGTTGTCGGCGCAGCGACGCAGCGCGCAGGTGGTTGGCATCACCGCTGAAGGGGACAGGGTCGCTGTGGAAGTGCGCGGCGAAATGGTCTTCCCCGACCGGGTCTATCGCAACGACTATCATAACCTGCTGGTGATCCGCGACGGCCAGATCCTGTCCGGGCGCGAATATATGGACACCCGCGCGGCGGCGGAGGCTTTCGCGCCGTGAGCGGCGCAGCTCCGCTCAACGACTATGACGATGCGGCGGTTGGGCGCATCACCGGCTATGTCGAACAACTGACCGGGGGCAGGGTCGTTGGCTTGGAACGGCTGATACGCTGGCGCCCTTCCTGGTTCGCCGATGTGGAGGTGGACGGGGTGGTGCGCCGCCTACACCTGCGTGGCGACCGGGGTGGCGACGTGTCGATCTTCCCCGACCTCAAGCGGGAGGCGGACGTGATCGACCTGCTTCACAGGCAGGGCCTGCCGGTACCGGAAATCCATGGCTATCTGGCGGATCCGCCCTGCATCGTCATGGAAGCGATAGCGGGCACGCGCGATTTCTCCGCGCTGGACGATGCGACCAAAAGCGCGGTCGGGCGGGACTATATGCACGCCGTCGCGGCGATGCACCGGCTGCCCATCGAACCCTTCGTCGCGGCCGGACTACACCAGCCGGACGGTGCCGAGGCGATCGCGCTGGCCGGGCTGGACGCCTATATGCCGCATTATCGGCGTACAAAGAGCCGTCCCGAACCTTTGCTGGCGTTCGTGATCGGCTGGCTGCGCCGCAACGTGCCGGATCACCGTACCCAGGCCAGCTTCATCCAGTTCGATTCGGGCCAATATCTGGTCGATCAGGACGCGATGACGAAGCTGTATGATTTCGAATTTTCGATGATCGGCGATCCGCTGGTCGATATCGCGACGATGGGGATGCGCAACAGTTTCGAACCGCTGGGCGCGCCGCTGGCGGAACTGATCGGCTATTATGAGGAGGCGACGGGCGAGCCGGTCGATCATGACGCCATACTGTTCCACGTCCTGCAATTTTCCCTGCTGGGCACGATGCAGTTCACCGGGACCGTGGGTGCGCCCAAAGCGGGCGATCCCCATTCGGTCTATCTGATGTTCGACCTGGCGCTGCGCCGGTCGATCCTGCTGGCCCTGTCCGCCCTGTCGGGCGTGGCGCTGCCCGATTTGCCGCCACTGGTCGAACGACAGGGTGACAATGCGCCGTTGATGGCCAAGATCGCCGATACGCTGGCCGGACTGGCGGTAGCGGATGAGGGCGCGCAGATGCAGAAAATGCAGGTGGCCGAACTGGTCGGATGGGCGCAGCGCGCCGACGCCCATGGCGCGGATATGGTCGCGCACAACGTCGCCGATGTGGCGGCGCTACTGGGTCGGCCGTTTCAGGACTGGAACGCGGCGGCCACGGCGCTGGAGGCGCATGTGAGCGCTGCCGGGCCGGATCAGGACGCGGCGCTCATCACCCTGCTTGGCACGATAGAGGGGCGGCGACTCCAGCTTTTCGGCCCGACCGCGCTGGGCGTGGCGGCCAGCAACGTGGTGTTGCCGGTCACGCGCAAGGCATGAACAGGACAGGGACAGGTACATGAGCGACAAGATAGTGCTGGTGACGGGTGCGACGCGCGGATTGGGGCGCGGCATCGCGCGCGGCCTGGCTTCGCGGGGCCATAGGGTCGCCGTTACCGGGCGTGACGCCACGCAACTGGACGCGGTAGTGGCGGAGATCGACCGGGCCGGGGGCAAAGGCCTCGCGCTACTGTGCGACCATCGCGACGATGATGCGGTGGCCGCAGCCTTCGCCACGCTGGCGGAGTGGACCGGCGGCAAGCTGGACTTGCTGGTCAACAATGTCGCGGCCGTCCATGCGATGGACCTGATCGCGCCGGGTGGTTTCTGGGAGAAGCCAATTCATCTGGCCGATATGATAAATGTTGGCCTGCGGTCGGCCTATGTCGCCGCCTACCATGCCGCGCCGATGATGGTCGCGGCGGGTAGGGGACTGATCGCCAGCATATCCTTCTACGGCGCCGTGTCCTATTTTCACGGTCCAGCCTATGGCGCGGCAAAGGCGGGCACGGACAAGATGACCGCCGACATGGCGATCGACCTGGCGCCCCATGGCGTATCGGCGGTGTCCCTATGGCCCGGCTTCATCCTGACCGATGCGGTGCGCGCCATGCCGCCCGAACTGCTGCCCGAAGAGTTGCGCGCGATGCTGCCGTCCTGGGAAACCCCGGAATTTTCCGGGCTTATCCTGGACCGTTTGATGGACGATCCCGATCTTGCCGCCTTGTCGGGCAAGGCGCTGATCGGCGCGGAACTGGGCGAAGGCTATGGCCTGCGCGATACGGACGGCAAGCAGCCCCTATCCTATCGTGCCAGTATGGGGGCACCGATCACATTTCTGCCGGGATGATATCAAGCGCGGGCCTGCATCGCGCCAAAGCAGGCCTGCAATTCTTCCGCAAAAAGCGCAGGCTGCTCGAACGCCGCGAAATGGCCGCCGACCGGCAGTTCGTTCCAATGGACTAGGTCGGGATAGCTGCGTTCGGCCCAGCGGCGCGAGGGGCGGAAGATTTCCTGCGCGAAGATGCTGACGCCCACCGGCTGCTCCAGCCGCTGCGCCTTGAACGCACCGGCGCTCTCCCAATAGAGTCGCCCCGACGACGCGGCGCTGTTGGTCAGCCAGTAGAGGCTGATCATATCCAGCATGTCGTCGCGGCTCAGCGCATCTTCGGCCACGCCGCCATTGTCGGTCCATGCCTGGAATTTCTCGTAGATCCAGGCTGCCTGCCCAACCGGCGAATCAGCCAGCGCATAGCCGACCGTCTGCGGCCGCGTGCCTTGCAACTTGGCATAGCCCGCATCATGATCCTGATAATATTGCATCCGTTCGACCGTCTTGGCTTCGGCGGGGGTCAGGTCGGCAAAGTCGCCGGCCTCGGGAAAGACCAGCGGCATGTTGAGGTGGATGCCCGCCAGTTCCGACGGCGCGGCCATGGCCATGGCTGTCGTGACCGCCGCGCCCCAATCGCCACCCTGCGCGAAGAAGCGATCATAGCCCAGCCGCCGCATGAGCGTGATCCACGCATCAGCGATCTTCTCGACGCCCCATCCTGTCGCGATGGGCTTGTCGGAAAAACCATAGCCGGGCAGGGACGGGATGACGAGGTGGAAGGCAGGCGCGTCCGGGGCAGGATCGCTGAGCGGGCCTATGACCTTCATGAATTCCAGCACCGATCCGGGCCAGCCATGGGTCAGGATCAGTGGCACGGCATCGGGCCGGGGGCTGCGCACATGCAGGAAATGGATCGACAGGCCCTCGATTTGCGTGGTGCACTGAGGCAGGGCGTTGAGCGCCCCCTCGCATCGCCGCCAGTCATAGCCATCGGCCCAATAGGCGCACAGGTCGCGCATCGCGGCGATCGGCACGCCCTGGCTCCAGTCCGCAACCGTCTCCGCTGCTGGCCAGCGCGTGTGGCTGATCCGCCGGCGCAGATCGTCCAGAGCGGCTTGCGGCACGGCTACGGTGAAGGGCGTAATGGAATCGGGCATGGCGCTTTCCCCTGATCGTTAAAAGGTGACGCCCAGCGCTTCGACCGTGCGCAGATCCTCGCCAGCGACGAAGATACGCTCGACGATGTGCATCCCCTTCTGGCCCCATTCGTCCATATTCGCGATCCACGCCTGCATCGCATAGGGCGGCCAGCGCCGATAATATTCCCATAGCGTCTCGTCGTCCGGCACATTCAGCGCGCCAGTTTCGATCAGGCAACGGCGATAATGGCGTAACAGGTCGCGGTCATTCGCGCGCCGCTCCTCGATCGTCAGCGCGCCGAGCAGGAAATAGGTGAAGTCGCGGATCGGCCGCCCCTTGCGCACCAGTTGCCAGTCGAGCCACACGCGCTCGCCATCGGGGCGCAGATAGCTGTTGCCCTGATGGCTGTCGCCATGGACCAGGCACCATGGTCCCTGTTCCTTATGCTGCGCGAAATCGACCAGCGCGTCGAATACGGTGTGCAGGCGCGACAGGTCGCCCTTGATCCAGCCGGGCAGGAAGGCCTGATAGTCGGGCTTGGCATGGTTCTTCTCAGCAAAGCTGTACATCATGTGCAGTTGCTGCGCGTCCACCGGCGTCACCATCGACACCGGCAGCCAATCGGCCGCGTGCAGCGCCGGGCTGTCCCAGAAGGCGCCATGGATTTTAGCCAGACTGGCAACGGCGCGTGCGGCTTCCTCCACGCCCATATGATCGGTGCTGACGCCGAAATGGCCGCCCTCGATCGACAGATCCTCCATCACGACCAGTCCCTGGCCGCTATCCTCGCGCGGGTCCCATGCCTCGAAGAAGGAGCGGGGCGCGGGGAAGGCGACGAGGCGACGGAAATCCTCGTAGAAGCGGGCTTCCAGGCGGCAGATGCCCTGGCTTTCGAACTGCGCCCAATTGGCCTTCAGGCAGACATTGTCGGGGATGCCCGCCGCCTTGCCGACATCGTTGAGCGTCAGCTTGACCTGATATTTGGTAGTGTGGCTGTTGCGCAGGAAGACCTTCTCCATCCCCTCCACCACGATGCCGGGATAGCGCGACTGCATGATCTGCGTCAGCCAGTCTGCGGTCACATCCTCCAGCCGGGCGGGGATGCCGACCGGATTTGCGAGACTTGTCATGGCATCCATCCCTTATTTCATCTTCTTGAGTTCGCGCAACGCGCGGTTGGCCGCAATGCGCCCGGCAATGCCCGACACGCCACCACCTGGATGCGCGCCTGCGCCGCCGATCAGGAAACCGGGGAAGGGCGGCTTGGGACCGCCAAAGCCGGTGGCTGGGCGATGCACGCCCGAACGCAACGCGCCGAAATCGATATGGGTGACGCAGCCATTGGTGACGTTCAGCCGCTTTTCCCGCTCCCGCGCGGTTTCCACGAAGCGACCGACTTCGGCGTCCAGCCCGTCATAATATTCGCCCAGATGGCTGATGACCGATGACATGGTCTTGTCCTTAAGCGCGGGCGACCAGCCTTCGCGCGCGTCCACTGCCATGGCGGGCAGATAGACATAGGCCAGCGATCCGCCCGGCGGCGCCTGCGTCGGGTCGCTGTTCGACAGTGGGCTCAATGACATGGCGTGCCGGTCGGGAATGTCGCCGCGCCGCGCGGTGGCAAAGGAGTCCCGCACCTCTTCGGGCGTGCCGATCAGCCCGACCGCCTTGTTCAGGTCCGCATCGTCATGGCGCAAATCCTGATGCTTCTTCAGGCTCAACGGTCCCGACATGGCGATATTGGCCAGGAACGGCGCCGCGTTGGACCGGTTGGACGGCGCATGTTCGATCCGCTGCATCAGCGCGCGATCGACGCCGCCCGGCGTGGTCAGGCGCATGGCGGTGCGCGGGTCGCAGGTGGCAATGACCATCTTCGCCCGGATCACCCGGCCATCCTCCAGCCGCACGCCCTTCGCCGCGCCATCATCGACGATGATTTCGGCGACCGGGGCGTTGAGCTGGATCGTCGCACCGGACGCTTCGATGCTGCGCGCCAGCGCGTCGGAAAAGGACTGGAGCGACCCGATCGGCTTGCCGGTGCCATATTTGTGGGTGACGGCGAAAATCATATAGGCCGCCGCATTGCCGTCATCGTCCACCGGCCCCGCACCCGCTGCGATGCCCAGCAGCAACGCGATGGTCGCGGGATGTTCGAACCGTTCGCACGCGACCTGATCGGCGGTCGCCTTTGACAGGGCCACCAGTTCATCTTTCAACCGCACGTTGCGCACCGCACTGCCGATGATCTTGGACAGATTCTTCATGTCCGGGCGGCCCGGCTCCGCCATCATCATTGGAAATCCGATGTCCATCATGACGTTCAGCGTCTTCATGAATTCCAGATAGGCTTTGCCGTCATTGCGGTTGATCCGGGCGATATCCTCGGCCGTGCGATGATAGTCGTAGAATAAAGCGATCGAGCTGCCGTCGGGATGCAGATAGGCATAGGTCGGGTCGGGATCGACGGTCTTCAGCCCAAATTTGGCCAGCTCGAAATCCTCGATAATGCCGGATTTGCGCGCGAACAGCAGCTCGACGGCGCAGGGCGTCACCAGATGATTGGGCGCTTCGGGTATCATATAGCCCGAACTGGTCATCCCCCCGACCTTGGCCATCCGCTCGACGACCAGCACCTTCTTGCCCTCGCGCGCCAGATAGCCGGCCGCGGCCATGCCATTATGCCCGGCTCCAATGACGACGACGTCCACCTGATCGGTCATGCTCTCTGTCCTCTGTTGCTTCAGGCGGTGGCGGCGGCGGTATAGGCCTTGCCCCATTCCGCCAGCGCCAGCAGGCGGGTTTTGCGGTCGGCCTGGATCTGCGGGATTTTGTCTTCGTCGGGACCATCGGGCACGATCACCAGCGGCTCCTTGCCCAGCATGGCCAGCGCCAGCGCGCACACTTCGGCCGGATCATAAGCGATGCTATAATCCATCCCCAGCCCCTCGGTCGCGCGGCGCAGGGTGGGCGTGTCCATGATCGGCGCGGCGACGCCGACAATGTCGATATTCTGGCCGTCCAGCTCGGCCCACAGCGATTCGACGAAATTCAGCTCGAACGCCTTGGTCGCCGAATACATCGCCAGCCATGGCTGCCCACCCAGGCCCGCGCCCGACGACATGATGACGAAACCGCCCTTGCCACGCGCCTGGAACCGGTTGCCAAAGCCATGGACGGCCTCCAGCACATTGGCGGCGTTCATAGTCAGCAGGCGCAGCGACCGTTCGACCGGCACGCCAAAGAAGCTGTTGCCCGCGCCGTCCGCTCCCGCGTTGGAGATATAGAGGCCGATATCCAGGTCTGCCGTCGCCTCCACCAGGCGCGATCCCGCGCCGGTTTCCGTCAGGTCCGCGCTCAGCGCGCGAAAGGCGATGCCATGTTCGGCGGCCAACTCCTGTCCCAGCGCTTCCAGCGCGGGCAGGCGGCGCGAGACCAGCACCAGGTTGATGCCCACGGCGGCCAGTTGCCGTGCATAGCACGCTCCGGTGCCTTCCGAAGCGCCCGCGATGACGGCCCAGGGACCATAGGCCGCAGCGAAGGCGGCGGCATCGAATGCAGGCAGGTCGATCTTACGCATCGGATGAAAATCCTCTCTTGGTGCCAGCCGTTTGCCGGCTCTCTGATGGCTATCGCCAGACCCTATAAGGCAATTGTCTTCACTCTGCCTATCGGGAGGCAGGGGGGCTTCCCAAAGCAGCAGATGAAATCCCACCGACGATTGGCCATTGCATATAACGACAATAATGTCATTATATGTTCACGAGGATGGAGGGGAGCCGATCATGCCGGTCGAAATGATGCAGACACACAGTCGCGTCGCCCAAGTGACGGACCCTGTCAGGGTCGCGGCATCGCTGCGGCCCTTGCTGGAACGCCACGCCGACGATTGCGAGCGGCAACGGCGGATCGTCGCGCCGGTGATGGCGGCGCTACAGGAGTCCGGCCTGTTTCACATCACGGCGCCGCGCCGTGCAGGCGGGCCTGGCCATCGCCTCATCACCCATATCGAAACGGTGGCGGAACTGGCCAAGGGCTGCGTCGGCACCGCTTGGGCCTATGGCCTCTTGTCGGGGATCACCGGCACCGCACTGGCGCTGCCGCCATCGGCGACCGAGCTGCTGTTCCGCAGCGGGGACGAACTATTTTGCAGCGCGTCGGCCCTGACCGGCAAGGCGGTGGCGGTGGCGGGCGGCTATCGCGTGTCGGGCCGCTGGGGCTATGGATCGGGCTGCCTCCACGCCGACTGGGCATTGAACGGCGTCATGGTGGACACCGCGCAAGGGGGCGAAGCGGCCATGGCCTTTCTCGACCTGCGCGATGCGGCCTGCCGGATCGAGGATAACTGGCATGTCGCGGGCATGGCCGGATCGGGCAGCAACATGATCGTGGCGGAGGACTTGTTCGTGCCCGACGCGCTGATCCTGTGGACGGGGCGCGCGCCGTCGGCCGATCTGCTGCTGACGATGGCGGGGCTGGAACCGCGCGACCGCTGGCCGATGGAGCCGCTGTTTCCGCTGGGCGTGCTGGCGCCGATGCTGGGCGCGGCGAGCGCTCTACTGGAGGGCGTGACGCAGGCCATGGCCGGGCGGCCCGTGGTGGGGTGGACCTATGCCAGCCAGGCCGGGTCGGAGGGGCTGGTCGGCCTGATGGGCCGGGCGGCAATGGAGATCGATTCGGCCTGGCTCCACATCCGCCGCGCCGCCGCGTTGCTGGATGATAGCGCGCAGCAACGGGTGCTGACCGGCTATGACAAGGCGCAGATCCAGGCCGATTGCGGCTATGCGATGGAATTGCTGCGCGCGGCGGGCAACCGGCTGATGGACGTGGCGGGGCCGAGCGCCTTTGCGCTGGCCAGTCCATTGCAGCGCATCTGGCGCGACCTCAATGTCGGCACCCGCCACAATGCGCTCAACGCGCCGCTGTCGATCGAGCTGTACGGCCGCGCGATTGCGGGCATGCCGTCCAACATCCGCCTGCTGCCGGACATTGCGCCCGCACCCGCTTGGGCAACAGCATAACAACAGGAGAGAATGGATGCCGATACCCACGACGCAGGAGATAGCAACATTTCTGACCAGCCAAGCCGTCATGTTCAGCGAAGGCCGGATCGATGATTTCATGGCTGCCTTCCGCGCCATCGCGCCGGGCGGGTTCAAGGTGCAGGACCCTGCGACGGCCCCGGTGGAGGCGGGGTGGGACAAGCTGGAGGCGCTATGCGATCAGTTTCTCGGCTGGCAGCTAGTGGTGGAGGATGTGAAGGTCAGCGGCAACGAAGCGGTCATCTACGTCCGCAACGAAGGCGTGCATGAAGGGAATCCGGTCAAAGTCTATAGCATCGAACATTATGTGTTCGGCGACGATGGCAGCCTGCTTGCGCGCTATTTCCATCCGATGCAGTAGCAGGCCATGTCGCACACAGCATCCGTCCCGCCCGCCATCGATCCGCGCAGCCGCGCGGCGGCGCTGCGGCGGGAACTGATGCGCAACCGGCTGCTCGATACGGTGTTCGACCTGTATCAGCCGGGGCAGGCGAACGGCCATCTGGTGATCGACGACGTGATCCAGGCAGCCGCCGTGTCGCGCGGCAGTTTCTACAAATATTTCGATTCGCTCGAAGCGGCCGTCGATGCGCTGGGCGAACGGCTGACGGCCGGCATGATCGGCGACTATCGCCGCCTGTTCGACGATGGCGACGATCCGCTGTTGCGCGCGGTGGGCGGCGCGGCGATGGCCATGCTGCGCGCCTGGCACGATCCGCGCTGGGCCGGCTTCACCTGCCGGGTCGACTATGTCGATTATTTCGAGCGGGCCAGCACTTTCGACCTCATGGTACGCGATGCGCTGGACGCCGCCCGCAGCCAGGGCCAGATGGCGTTCGTGTTGATCGACGTGGCAGTGGACCTGATCGTCGGCGTGACGATCGAGGCGCGGCGACGGCTGATGCGCCCGTCGGTCGCCGGTCCGCGTGCCTATATGGATGAGATGATTGCGCGCACCTTCTACGCGCTGGACACGCCGCCTTTGGCAGTGGCCGCCGTGCTGGATCGCGTGTGGCTGCGTCTGGCGAAGGATGGGCCGGTTCTGGACTGGTGGTCCACAAATCACGGAGTTCCAGCCAGCTAATCGCGCCTGTCGTGCCGCGTTGGCGTCATCACAGCGGCGTCCAGCATGGCGTGCCGGCCTTTTCGAGTGGGCCGCATTGCGCCACGCGGGTCGCGCCCGTGCCCGCGATCAGGATCATCCAGTCGCCAGTGTCGCCGCAGCGGATGGACCAGGCCGCATTGGTGCCGATGTCGCCGCGAAACAGCGACCGTGTGGTTCGGGCGCAAACCTGCCCCGCATCATGCATCAGCGTGGCGAAGGATTGGCTGCGTCCGGTCGCGTCGCGCACCTCGATGGCGTTGCTGTAGGGATTACGGCTGCTGCCGGTCCGATACGCTTCGGCGATGGCGATCGATGCGCCCAGGGCGACGGCGATTATCCCCGTCGGGATCAACGTCCACAGCAATGCCCGGCGCAGGTTGCCGCCGATATGGCCGCAGGCGGCGCAACCATTTCCATAGCCGTTGAGCGGCGCGCGGCATGTGGGGCAAGTCATGATGCCGCCCTAACGGCTCTGGAAGCGGGCCGACCCTATCGCCGGAGAGGCGCGGAAGGGCACCGGGCCAGACCATTCTATAGACTATGGAATTGCAGCATCTGGCATCGACCACCACCACAACCCTCGCACCGCCAGCTGCGCTGATGGGCGAGCCGTTGCGTTCGCCCTCGACCTTGCGGCAGGCCGTGGTCGATCGTCTGCGTCACGCGATCGTCTCCGGCATCATCGCGCCGGGCACGTTGCTGCGCGAAACCGCGCTCGCCGCCAGCCTCAACGTCAGCGCCACCCCGATCCGCGAGGCGCTGGGTACGCTGGCCTCCGAAGGGCTGGTGGAGATAGAGGCGCATCGGCTGAAGCGCGTGACGCCAATCGATTTTGCGGCGACCCGCGACCTGTTGCGCGTGCAATGGGAATTGTGGCGGCTGGGCTATGACTGGGGGATGGAGCATATTGGCGCAGGGGAAACCGCGCTGCTCGATCAGGCGATCGCCGACTATCGCACGGCGCTGGACGGGGACGACCATGCAGGAGCGATTGCCGCGGGGCTGGATTTCCACACCATCTTCATCACAGCGTCGGCGAACCGCGAACTACTGCGCTCGACGCTCGACCGGCGCGGGCTGATCGCCCGCTTCATCCTGCTGCATGGCCTCCAGACGCTGACGACGATTGGCCTGGAACAGCATCAGGCGATCCTGACCGCGTTCAAGGCGGGCGACCATCCCGGCGTGCTGGCCTGCCTCGATCGCATGGCCACGCGTCTGATCGCCATTGCGGACGCGGGCTGCCCGGCCGCATCCGATCGCCCTTCCCGATAAGCAAGAGAGACACAGGAAATGGATTTCGAATTGCCCGAGGAATATCGTTCCTTTCAGGACATGGTGCGGCGCTGGGTCGACAAGGAAGTACCCAAGGAATGGGCGCGCGCGCTGGAGAAGGACGAACATAACTACCCCTTCGCCCTGTGGGACAAATTCACCGAGGCCGGCTTCCACGGCATCGGCATATCGGAAGAATATGACGGGCAGGGCGGCGATGTCGTCATGCAGATGCTTTTGGCGCGCGAACTGGCCCGCTCGCTGGGCGGCCTCGCCTGGATCTGGGGCATCACCAGCTTTGCCGGGTCGAAATCGATTGGCCTCTATGGTTCGCCCGAACAAAAGGCGAAATATCTGCCGCTGATCGCGACAGGCCAGTTAAAGGCTGCGATCGCCTTTACCGAACCGGGCGGCGGCACCGATTTGCTCGGCGCGATGACGACGACGGCGGAACGGGTCGAGGGCGGCTGGAAACTGAATGGCGAGAAGATCTGGTCTTCCTCCGCCCATGTCGCCGACTATCTGCTGGTGATCGCGCGCAGCGACAAGGACGCTGAAAAAAAGCATCAGGGGCTGACCCTGTTCTGGGTGCCGACCAACACAGCGGGCGTCAAGATCACCCCGCTCGCCAAACTCGGTATGCGCTCGATGGGCAGCTGCTCGGTGCATTTCGAGGATGCCTTCGTCGCCGACGAACAGGTGCTGGGGGAGCCGCACAAGGCCTGGTACATGCTGCTGCCCACGCTCAACAACGAACGGATCATGGTCGGAGCCTTCTGCCTTGGCGTCATAGACGGCGTGCTGGAGGACGCGCTCGATTATATGAAGCAGCGCAAAGCATTCGGCGGCGTCATTGGCCGTTTCCAGAGCTTGCAACATTATGTCGCCGACATCGCGACCATGCAGAAGACCACCGAACTGATGCTGCATTTCTGCGCCGACAAGCAGGCGCGGGGCGAAAATGTCGGGGTGGAGGCCAATATGCTCAAGCTGATGGCGTCGGAAAATGCCAATGCGGCCGCCGACATGGGCATCCAGATCTTGGGCGGCATGGGCTATTCGGCCGAAACCGACATGCAGCGTTACTGGCGCGACAGCCGGCTGTGGCGGATCGGCCCGATCACCAATGAAATGGTGCGCAACGGCATCGCCGAGAGCCTGGGGCTGCCGCGCTCATTCTGAAACCCGGCCCTTCTGAAAGACAGGTGAAATGGCGGGGGCGGGCGCGCAGCCTCCCCGTCGATCAAGGAGACAGACGATCATGATGTTCCCCCCGCAACCCATTCCCGACCATGTGCCGGCCGATCTGGTCAAGCCCGATTTTCCCTTCATCTTCGGCATGACGACGGATCGCGATCCGTTCGACGACATGGCGATGGAAGTGCATGAAGGCCCGGACATTATCTACGCGCCGCACGCCTATCCGGGCGGCACCGCTGCCTGGGTGCCACGGCGCATGGCGCATATGCGCGCCATCTATCTGGATACGGAGCATTTTTCCTCGACCGACTTTTCGCCCTTTTCCAAACTGGTCGGCGGCACCTGGATCAATTCGCCCGCAGAACTGGACCCGCCCGCCCACGGCCCTTTCCGCCAGATGGTCAACCCCGCCTTCACGCCCAAGGCTATGGCCGCGCTGGAGGGGAAGATCCGCCAATATGCGATCGAATATATCGATGCCTTCGCCGCGCGCGGCTCGTGCGATTTCATGAGCGAATTTGCGTTCGAATTTCCGATCAAGGTGTTCATGGACCTGATGGGCCTGCCGCACGACCGGGTGGCGGAGTTCATGGAGTGGGAAATGAACCTGCTCCACAATCACGACCTGGCCAAGATCGCCGAAGCGACCCGCAACGTACTCGACTATCTGGGCGGCGAAATCGACGATCGCCGCGCCAATCCGCGCGACGACCTCATCAGCTTCGGCGTTCATGGCAAGATCGGCGGTCGGCCACTGACGCAGGATGAATTGCTGGGCTTCATGTTCAACCTGTTCATCGGCGGGCTTGATACCGTCTCGACCAATATGGGTCTGCATTTCCGCCATCTGGGCAGCGCGATGGAGGATCAGGCGCATCTGCGCGCCAATCCGTCCGACATCCCGCACGCGATCGATGAACTGATGCGCGCCTATGGTGCGGTCACGACCTTCCGCACTTGCATCAAGGAAACCGAAGTCGGCGGCGTGCGCTTCATGCCGGGCGAAAAGGTCGCGATGTCGACCACGCTCGCGGGCCGCGATCCGGCCGAGTTCGACGCGCCGACGCAGGTGCGGCTGGACCGCAAGCCGCGCCATGTCGGCTTCGGCTTTGGCATCCATACCTGCGTGGGCATGCATCTGGCGCGGCGGGAATTGCGGATCGCGATGGAGGAATTTCTCGCCCGTATCCCGCAATTCCGCATTGCGCCGGGTCATACGGTCGAATGCCATCTGGGCATGATCCAGCCGGTCGCGCTGCCGCTGGTCTGGACGCCGGCCGCCTGATCGATGGGGGGCGTTCGTCTCGCGACGGACGCCCTACAGGTCCAGGCACGCCTTGTCGAAATCCAGGCGGGGGTTGCGCGGATGCAGCGCTTCGGGTTGGCCATGGCCGATATTGCACAGGAAATTGACCTTCCACCGGCAATCGGGGAAAAATTCGCCATCCACCCCCGCCGCGTCGAAGCCCGACATCGGCCCGCAATCCAGCCCCAGCGCCCGCGCCGCCATGATGAAATAGGCACCCTGCAAGGTCGATGAGCGCGCCACCGTCTCGGCAATCAGCGCCTCTTTCCCTTCGAATACGCTCCGCATGTCACGGGACGGGAACAGGGTATCATATGCCTCGTAAAATCGCGTGTCGCCCGCGATGATGACGGTGCAGGGGGCTTGCGCGACCTTATCGACATTGCCCGCATTGATGTGCGGCATCAGCCGCGCCTTCGCCTGCGCCGAACGGATGAAGACGAAACGGGCGGGATTGCTGTTGGCGGTCGTCGGCCCCCATTTGGCCAGATCATAGAGGGCGCGGACCATATCGCCGGTAACCGGCTGGCCGGTCCAGCCATTATGGGTCCGGGCCTGCCGGAACAGCCGGTCCAATATGTCGGTCATGGCTTTCCCCAGTTGGGTGCCTCGCGGGCAAGTATATCGTCCGCCTCCCTGCCAAGCGCCTCCCGATCCGCTCGCTCCCACACCCGATGATCGCCCCGCGCATAGCCGCGCCCATTGTCGCGATAGAGCAGCGCGTCGATCACATGGTCGCGCAATTTTTCGATCCGGCGCACGACCCGGCCGGGCGTCCCCATCACCAGCGAATGGGGCGGTACGATGCTGTCGGGGGGCAGGAAACTATGCCCCGCGATGATCGACCCATGGCCGATGACGCACCGTTCCATGATCGTCGCGCCCACGCCGATCAGGCAGGCCGGTTCGATGATACAGCCATGCACCACCGCGCGATGGCCGATCGTGCAATAATCGCCGATGACGGTCGGATCGTCCCAGCCGATATGGACCATCGCATGATCCTGCACGCTGGCGCAGCGGCCTACCGAGACAAACGCCCGCTCGCACCGGATGACCGCATAGGGCCACAAGCTGCAATCCTCGCCCAGCCGCACGTCGCCGAACAGGCGAACGGTCGGATCGACATAGGCCGGGGACGTCGCGATCATCGCGTCGTTCGAACAAGGCCGCCCACCCATCCGGGCAGGCGGTCCTGCCGATCAATAGGCGCCGGGCGGCGAAATCGGGTCCGCACCGGTCATGGCGCGGCCGAAGATTTCATAGCCGATGGTCGGGATATTCTGGATATGCCGCGTCGCCATCGACACGTCGCGCCAATAGCGATTGATCGGCTTGTCGAGCGCAAAGGCCGAAGATCCCACCTGGAACATCAGCGATTCGCTTGCCCCATGGACAAGCTCGATCATCTGCGCGCCCGCGGCCCGGTGCTTGGCCTTCTCCGCCATAGTGAATTCCTCGCCCAGGCCGACCCGGTCCAGCTTGGCGGTCAGGTCGAACAGGATCAGCTTGGCCGTGTCGATCATCGCGGCCGCTTCGCCCAGGTCGCGCATATAGGCGCCGGAACTCGTGCGCGGCCCGATGATGGTGGTCAGCACCGGCTTCTTGGGCGCTTCGGCCCGCACGATTTCCAGCATCGCCTCGACCGCGCCGATCAACTGCGCAATGCCCGTCGTGCGCACCACCGGAACGGCGGGCAACAGGTCGGACGGCGCACCGAAATGGCGCTTGGTCGGGTCGATCTGGCCGGTTCTCTCGGTCATCAGCGCCATCTGCGCATCGGGAATGAACACGTCCTTGGCGATGGCGGTGTCGGACCCGGTACCCTGCATCCCCGACACGAACCAGCTGTCCTCGATCGTCATGGCGTCCATCGGCAGGTAGCACATGTTGATGCCCGGAACGACGGGACCGTCATAATCCTCCAGCACCACGCCCTGCTGCGCCCAGTTCGACTGGCGCGACCCGGACATATAGGGCCATTTGCCGTTGATGATCCATCCGCCATCGACCTTACGCGCCTTGCCGGGCGGGTTGTACGCGCCGCACACCGTCTGCGGACCGTCGGCGAACACCGCGTCCTGCACGCCATCGGGGGCCAGGCTGGTGATCCAGCTGGTGCCGTTGATGATCTGCATGACCCAGCTGATCGCCGGATCGCCCTTGGCAATTTCGATCTGCACGCGGCAGAAATCGGTCGGCGACAGGCCAAAACCGCCCAGACGCTGCGGCACCAGCAGGCGCAGGAAGCCTTCGTCCTTCAGCATCTTGTCGACCGCCGGGGTCGGGCAGCGCCGTTTTTCGCCGGCAGGCGCTTCGCTCTGGAGGAAATCGCGCAGGCTGCGCGCCTTTTCGACCAGCGCGTCAGCCACGCTCTTGTCGGCGAAGCCGACCTTTGTGGTGGATTCTAACTTTGCCAGGGTAGCCATCAGTTCATCCTCTCTTATGTTCGGCATGGTGGCCGGCGATTTGCAGCGCCCATTCGCACAACCGGTCGGGCGCCCCGTTCCAGATGGCCAGCCATTGCGGCGTAGCCGGAATGATGAGGGTGCTCAGTTGCAACCGCACCATCGTGTCGCAGAAAATGTCGCGGTCCAGGCGGCTGCCCGTCAGCATCTCGAAATGGTCAAGTACCGGGTCCAGCGCCTGCTGCACGGCGGCCTTGTGGCGGCTGAAATGGCTGCGCAGGAAATTGAGGTGGAAGGCCGGTTCGACCTCGAATATGCCGTCGGGCGACCGTTCGATGGTGAAGCGGCCGTAAAAGCGCATCACCGCGCGGAACCGCTCGATAGGATCGGCTATGCCTTGACCCGCTTCGATAATCCCTTTTTCGAAACTGCTGCATATATATTCGCTGACCGCCGCCAGAACGTCCTCCTTGGACGTGAAATAGCGGTAGAGCGTGCCGCGCGACACGCCGCTCGCCTCGCTGATGTCGCTCATCGACAGGCGCCGCGCACCGATGCTGCCGATCGCGCGCAGCGTGCCATCCAGAATTTTCTGGACGCTGCCGGATTGATCGGTGGCGACGATGTCGCTCCAGTCGGTGTGCGGCATCAATTTCATGTCTGGGCTTCCATCTCGGCAAGATTGTGCGGAACGCTCACATAGCCGGGCAGATGCTGCCCGCCATCCACGTTGATCAGCTCGCCATTGACGAAACGCGACATGTCCGACGCCAGGAACAGCACCACCGGCCCGATGTCCAGTTCCGGGTCGCCTGCGCGCTTCAACGGGTTGCTGGCGGTCGCCATGTCCAGAAAGCCCGGCACGTCCTGTACCAGCTGTGCGAACACCTGACCCATGCCGGTCGGCGCGATCGCATTGGTGCGAATGTTGAACCGCCCCCATTCCACCGCCGCGCTGCGCGTCAGGCCCATGATCGCGCCCTTGTTCATATTATAGTCGGCATGCAGCCAGGCGCCGGTCTGCGCGTCGATCGAATAGAAGTTGACGATCGACCCGCCGCCCCGCGCCTTCATATGCGGGAAGGCCGCGCGCATCGCCCACCAACTGCCCCAGGTGCCGATTTCCAGCGTGCGCTTGAGCATCTCGTCAGTCTTCTGTTCCAGCAGGACGTTGTCCGACAGCAGCGATGCATTGTTGACGAGAATGTCGATGCCGCCAAATTCGGCGACCGCGCGGTCGATCATCGCTTCCACGTCCGCCTTGACGCCGACATCGGCGGACATGCCGGTGGCGCGCACGCCAAACTCCGCCGAAATCTCTGCCGCCACCTTCTCCGCCGCCGCGCCATCGCGCCCCGTGATCAGCAGATGCGCGCCCTCCCGCGCCAAACAGCGCGATATGCCATGGCCCAACCCCTTGGCCCCGCCGGTGACGATCGCAACCTTGTCCTGTACCAAAGCCGTCACGCCGCAACTCCTGTTAGTGGCTCGCTCAGGGCACGGTCCATGTCCATGCGTTCCTGGCAATAATCCTGTGTGAAGACATAGCCGCGGACAGCGCCATCGCCGTCGCGGAACAGATATTTCAGGCCCATCGCGTCGTTCGCCGCTTCTTCCCAGGCACCCGCCACGCCCAGCGGCGCAGGCAGCAGCACGACCGGGCAGGCGGTCGTCTTGACCTGCACCGACAGCGGCGGAAAGCGGATGTCGGTCGGCGTACCCAGCGCACTGGGCGCGATCGCGCGCGCGGCAGCCATGATCGGCGTGACGTAGGCGGCCAGACCGCCGGGATATTGGGCGCAATCGCCGATCGCGTAGATATCCGGGTCGCTGGTGCGGCCGGTCTGGTCGACCAGGATGCCGCGCTCCACGTCCAGTCCGGCGTCCTGCGCCAGTTGCACATTCGGGCGCAGGCCAACGGCGGACAACACTACGGCGGCCTCCACCACCAGCCCATCGTCCAGTTCCGCGCGGATGCCCCCGTCAGCTTTGTGGATCGCCATCACTTTGCGGCCCAGATGCCATTCCACGCCCTTGGCGCTCAGCGCATCGCGGATGCGCGCGCCCACGGCGGGCGGCACCAGTTGCGCCAGTGGATGACCGAGCATGTCGACCACGACCGGCCGATAACCGCTCGCCGCCAGGTCATTGGCAAATTCCGTGCCTACAAGCCCGCTGCCCATGATGAGCACGCGCGCGCCGTCGGGCAGTTTTTCACGAAATTCCCGATAATGGTCGATCGTATTGACGGCCATCGCCCGGTGCGCCGCATCGCCATCGATCGGCGGCCGTATCGGGTCCGCCCCCAGCGCCAGCACCAGCCGGTCGTAGAAGATCGGCCCGCCGGTCGTCAGCACCGCCTTGTCCTGCCGGTCGATCGCCTCGACAACCCGCCCGGCGCGCAGGTCCAGCTTCAACTGCGTCGCCATTTTCTCCGCCGCCGTCGTGACCAGCGTATCGGCGACCTTGCCCTTGGCCAGCGCGGTGGACAAAGCGGGCTTGGAATAGAAATGCCCGTCATCCTGCGTCACCAAGGTCAGCCGGGCGTCCGGCGCGAGTTTGCGCAACTCACGCAGGACGCCATAGCCAGCCAGACCGCTGCCGATCACTACGATATGCGGGGAGCCTGTCATTGCCATCACCCCGTCAGAGGAAGATCGCGAAGTTGGACATGCCCAGCGTCGACTGGTCGACGATGATTTCGCGCACCGCCAGCTTATAGGCACCGTCGACCAGCCGCCAAACATCACGCCGTTCGGCCGTGATCGACTCGTTTTCCGGGTTATCGAACCGGCTGCGCTCGACGTACAAATAGCTCACGACTTCATATTCGCCCGCCGTGTCGCACTGTGCAATACGAACATTGGTGACGAAGCGGCGCGTGCGCGACGGCGGGTCTTCCGCCCAGGCGCTTTTCGACAGGCGGCCGGTCCGCATCAGGATCGACGCATGGTTTTCGTCGAAATGCTTCATCGTGCGCACGACGTCGCGATCCTTGTTGGGACCGTTGCGGGTCAGGCGCAGCGGCGCGGTGTAAACCAGATCCTGCTCCAGATAGGCGACCCAGTCGTCGAACCGGCGCTCGTCCAGTGCCGCGGCTTCGTCATACAGGGTTTCGAGCAGGCGGTTATAGACCTCCGACCCCAACGGCACGCGCTGGGTGGATACCAGCCCGCGCATGACGCTGGTCTTGTCGATCGCGGCGGTCGCGTAGTTCACGGTCATGGTGTGATCCTCTTCTCTCGCGTCGCTCAGGCTTCGGCCATCAGGTCATAATAGGCCGACCACCACGCCCATTGCGTGTCGTCCTTGGTAAAGCCGGGATAGAGATCACCCCCGCCGACCCAGCCTTCGGGCCGTTCATGACCATGGAGCGCCTGATATTTCAGGGTCATGGTCTTGCTCATATGGCCGCGCGAATTGCGCATGATCTGCGGCCAGGTGTCGGCGTCGTCCTGCTCGATCGTGCCCGACGTGCCGGTGGACCAGATCGCGTTCTGGAGCATGTCGCGCTTTACGTCCTCCGGCGCGTCCTTTTCTGCAAAGATGAAGTTGATGAACTCCACCTTGTCCGGCCCACGCGGCACATAAGTATGCAGCGACAGTGCGCCTGACGCGCCGCCATCCATGCGCGGGGCAAAGATGAAGGCGATCAGGATATTGGGGAACATGCCGCCGACCTGCGGCGGGATGGTCGCCAACTGGTTGACCTGCGCCTCCGACAGATTCTTGAACAGCTGCGGGATCATGTCCTTGGTGACGCCCGGCGGGGTCAGCAGGTTCAGCCGTTCCTCGGTCGTCTTGCCTTCGAAGCTTATGTCGGCAAACATCTTGAACGTCTGCGCCGCTTCCAGGCAGCGCAGCGTATGCCCCTGCGGCACCGAGATATCGACGCCATACATGCCGGGTGCCGTGTCATAGATCGACTCGGCCGTGCCGCCCATGATGCCGCCTTCCATAAGCGACCGGTGCAGCGTCAGCGTGTGGAAACCGTCTGAACCGGACTGTTCGCCAGGGATCTTCCAGTTGCACGGCAGCACGAAGCGCTGCGGGGGGCCGAGCATTTCCAGGCCATTGTCGGTGCGGCAGAATAGCTGGTCGAGATAGAATTTGGCGTCGCCCAGATAATCCTCGAACGACAGATCCTTGCTCCATGTCGCAAAGATCAGCCCGCCATAAAGGTGCACCCGCGCTTTTTTCAGGCCCAGCTCGTCCTTGCTGTGCTTGTTGCCGTGCATCTGCTCCTTTTCGATCGGCGCGCCGATGAAGCTGCCGTCGGACCGGAAGGCCCAACCATGATAGATACAGCGATGGGCGGCGGCATTGCCGGCTTCTGCGGTGCAGACCTTCATCCCGCGATGCGGACAGACGTTGAGCATGACATGCACGTCGCCGTCGCGTGCCCGCGACACGATCACATTATCCTCGGCCATGTCACGCATGACATAGTCGCCCGGCTTGGGGATTTCCGATTCATGGCCCAGCAACAGCCAGGTACGCGCGAAAACGCGCTCCATTTCCAGTTCGTATAGTTCCTTGTCGTTCATCACCCGCAACGATACTTCGTTCATGTCGCGGTTGATGAGGTCGTCGAGCGTGGTCCCATCGCTCAGAGTCAACCCGGCCTTGTGCAGCATCTTCCTCTCCTTGGAAAATCCATCGTGAGTCGTGTTATACATATTGAACTAAATCTGTTCAAGTTGTAATGTTGCCCCATAAGGAGAGGATGATGAGCCAGACGTTGAAGGTGGTGATCGATAAGGCGGCCTGCTGCGGCTATGGCGTGTGCGCCGAAATCTGCCCCGAAGTGTACAAGCTGGATGCCAATGGCATCGTCTATGTCGATGACCCGATCGTGCCGGAGGGTCTGGAAGACCAGGCGCGCGAAGGAGCTGAGGCCTGTCCCCAAGCTGCATTGGCCGTCGTCGACGCCTGATTGGCCGCTGTGCATTCCATGGTGAAAGGCTCTGCCCGTTGGGCCGATGAGGAACCTGCCGATAGGTAGGTTCCTCGCCGCCGGTCGCTGCGGCACCAGCGCGGCCATGGGACGGCAGGGAGGATAGAGGATGACTGACGCAAGGGACATGCTGTTCACGCCCGTCGATGTGGCGGGCCTGCGCCTGCGCAACCGGTTCGTGATGGCGCCGATGACGCGCAACTTCTCACCGGGCGGCGTGCCGTCCGATAGCGTGGTAGACTATTATCGCCGTCGCGCGGATGCGGACGTGGGCCTGATCGTGACCGAAGGCATCGGGGTCGATCATCCTTCCGCATTGGGCCAGGAATCGATGGGCGGCGGTGCCTCCCCGGTACTGCATGGCGACGAAGCGCTGGCCCGTTGGCGCGCCATTGTCGCCGGGGTCCATGCTGCCGGCGGGCTGATCGTCCCGCAATTATGGCATCAGGGCGTCATTCGCGTGCCGGGCACCGGCTATGATCCGCAGGCGCCGTCGGCCCGGCCATCGGGCATCTGGGGGCCGACCGACAGGGCGATGGTGCCGCCCGATTATCTCGACGCGGTGCGCGCGCCCACGACGCCACTGACCGACAGCGAAATCGGTGACATCATCGCCGCCTTCGCCCGCAGCGCGGCCAACGCCCGCGCCGTCGGCTTCGATGGCATCGCGCTGCATGGCGCGCATGGCTATCTGATCGACAGTTTCCTGTGGCACCGCACCAACCTGCGCGATGATCGCTGGGGTGGCGACGCGGCTACCCGCGCGCTGTTCGCCGCGGAAGTGGTCCGGGCCGTCCGCGCCGCGACCGCCCCCGACTTCCTGATCATCTTCCGCTTCTCGCAATGGAAATTGCAGGATTACGACGCCCGCAGCGCGCAGACGCCGGACGAACTGGCCGCCATGCTGGCCCCGATCGCGGACGCCGGTGTCGATATCTTCGACGCCAGCACCCGCCTGTTCTCGACCCCCGCGTTCGAAGGGTCGGACATGGGCCTTGCCGGATGGATCAAGCGGCTGACTGGCAAGCCAGTGATCGCGGTCGGCGGCGTCGGCCTCAGCAAGGATCTGCAATCGTCCTTCGCCCAGCCAACGGTGATGACCGATAATCTGGATTTGGTGGCGGACCGCATGGCGCAAGGGGAGTTTGACCTGATCGCCGTCGGCCGCGCGCTGCTGATGGACCCGTTATGGGTCCGCAAGATGCGCGACGGCGGCGCGGTCGATCCGTTCCGGCTGGAGGCCTACGCCACGCTGGATTAATGCGTGTCGGCGGCGGCATAGACCTGGATGCGCGCCATACTGGTGCGGTCCGACTGCGAGGCCATGTACCGCACCGCATCGGCGACGTCGCCCGGCTGCATCGCAGGAATGAAGCTGTCCCAGGCGGGCTGGCCGCGCGCTTTCATATCCTCGAAAATCTCGGTGCTGGTCGTGCCCGGCGCGACGATGCCGACCTTGACTCCGCTCCCCGCCAACTCGACGCGCAGGCAATCGGTGAACGCCTCCAGCGCCCGCTTCAGCCCGCCATAGACACCCACGCCCGGCGCGATGATGTTCGCGCCGATGCTGGATATGTTGATGATCTGGCCGGTCCCCGCCGCCTTCATCGACCGCCCAAACAACGTGCAGGTTCGCACCACCGCCTCATAATTCAGCGCGATCATCGGCCGTAACTGGTCCAGGTCGAACTGGTCGATCGGCGCGGCATGAAGGATGCCCGCATTATTGACCAGAATGTCCGCACGACCGAACTGCGCCATCACTTTCTCATGCAGCCGCTGCGGCGCGTCCGCCTCGGCCATGTCGGCAACGAAGGGCAGGCAGTCGGCGCCAAGCTCCGCCGCCAGCGCTGCCAGCCGATCCGCCCGGCGCGCCACCAGCACCAGCGTTGCGCCCGCGTCTGCCAACGCATGGGCGCTCGCGGCGCCGATACCCGAAGACGCCCCTGTGACGATCGCGATCTTGCCCGTCAGACTGGTCATCGCATCCCTCCTTCATCCATTGTCAAACGAGGCGGATCAGCCGCTTGCCGTCATTTTCGCCACGGTAAAGCCCCGCCAGCGCATCCGGGCAGGCTTCGATCCCGTCCAGTATCTCTTCCCGCCAGGTCAGGCGGCCTTCGCCGATCCACGCCCGCAACTGCGCCACGGCATCGGCATAGCGGTCCATATGATCGAAGATGACGAACCCCTCCATCCGCGCGCGCTTGACCAGCAGATGGCGCTCGACCCGCGGCCCTTGCGGCCAGGGTTCCCAGCGATCGATGGACGCAGTGCCGCACACCACGACCCGGCCCTTCATGGCCAGATGCGGCAGCACCGCGTCGCTGATGGCCCCCGCCACATTGTCGAAATAAATGTCGATCCCCTCCGGCGCGATCCGCGCCACCGCCGCGCCGACATCTTCCCCGCGATAATCGATCGCGCCGTCATAGCCGAAATCTTCGACGCATCGCCGCGCCTTGTCGGGGCCACCCGCGATGCCGATCGTGCGGCACCCCAATAGGCGCGCAATCTGCCCCACCGCCGATCCGACGGCCCCGGCGGCGGTCGACACCAGCACCGTTTCACCCGCGCGCGGCTGGCCGATCATCGTCAGCGCCAGATAGGCGGTGACGCCGTTGATCCCCAATATGCCCAGCGCCGCGCGCATCTCCGCTGCGCTGGTGCGTTGCACCACCTGGTCGGCTGAAACGCAGGCATAGTCCTGCCAGTCAAACCAGCCCGTCACATGATCGCCGACCCGGTAGGCCGCGTCGCCCGACGCCACCACCTGTCCGGCCGCCAGCGCGCGCATCACTGATCCGATAGGCACCGGCGCGGCATAATTGCCGCGATCGGCTATCCAGCCGCGCATCGCCGGTTCGACCGACAGATAATGATTGCGCACCAGTATCTGGCCCTGACCGGGCTGGTCGATCGGGCTGGGCCGGATCGCGAAATCGCTGGCCTGCGCGATGCCGGTCGGCCGCGCGACCAGGATCACCTGGCGATTGGCATCATCCATCCAGCCCGGCCCTGACCATCGTGAATTTCCGCCGGGATATGCGCCATCCGGCCGATGTGCGGATCAGGCAATCGTCATAATAGCCGGTCGCCCGGTGGGTCACGCCCTGAATCTGGTCCATCAAAATCGCGTCAACATAGCTGCGCGCGACGATTTCGTCGTTACAGCTTTCCACCACGATATTGCTGATCCGGTGCAGCGTCGCGCCCATATGGCGGTGCGCGCCCTCCATATATTCGGTGATCTCGCGCGGCCCGCGCCAGCGGCCGAAGCTGCCATAATCGGCTTCGCAATCCCGCGCGAAACAGGTGCGAAACAACGGCCAGTCGCGCGTGTCGATCCCGGTCGCATAGCGCAGCAGCAAATGGTGGATCGCCCGCTCGTCATCCGCCGAAAGCAGCGCCCTGCGCGTCAGGCTGCCATGTGCCGCCATTCTCATCCTCCCTCATGTCGTTGGACAGCATAGGGAAGGGATGGCCGATCTTGCCCGCCAAACGATAGGATCGAGCCGGCGGCGCGTCATTTCTTTGGCAGGGCATAGGCGATCAACTGGTCGCTGGACCCCGACAGCATCGCGCCATGGCCACCGGCCGCGATCACCACGAACTGGCGACCGCTGGCGTTGGACCAATAGCTGCTGGGCGACGCATTGCCGCCGGCGGGCAGGCGCGCCTTCCAAAGCAGCCGCCCGGTCGCCGTGTCATAGGCGCGAAACGCATGTTCCTGGGTCGCGCCGATAAACGTCAGCCCGCTGGCCGTCGCCACCGATCCGCCGATATTGGGCACGCCCATCGGGATCGGTACGAAGGTCGGCAGCGCCAGCGGCCCGCTGTCGCGCGACGTTCCGAACAGGCGGCTCCACACCATCTTGCCGGTTTTCAGGTCAACGGCATTAATCCGGCCATAGGGCGGCTGCTGGCACGGAATGGCGAGCGGCGACAGGAACGGCGCGATCTGCGCGGCATAGGGCACGCCCTGTTGCGCTGCCGGGCCACCGACATCGCCCATATGGATGGCGTTCATCGGCTTGATGCCGCGCCGGTCGGCCTCTGCGCGCGGGATCAGGCGGTTATAATTGCCGACCTGGTTGTTGTTGACGATCATCAGCCCGCGCCGGGGATCGACCGAAACCCCGCCCCAATCGATCCCGCCCAGATAGCCGGGCCAGGTGATCGTCGGATGCTGCGTCGACAGCGGCGTCATGTCGCCATCGAACCGCGCCTCCCTGAACCGGATGCGGCAGATCGCCTGGTCGATCGGGGTCAGCCCCCACATGCCCCTTTCCGTCGGGCGCGGCCCGGTGAAGCTCGGGATGCCGACCGAATAGGGCTGCGTTTTCGACAGGCGTTCGCCCGGCACCACGCCCTGCGGCACGGGGCGTTCCTCGACCGGCAGGATCGGCTTGCCGGTCGCGCGATCGAGGAAGAAAATCTCGCCGCGCTTGGTCGGCTGGAGCAGGCCGCGCACCCCGCCGGGCAGGTCGACCAGCGTGGACTGCGCCGGCACGTCATAATCCCACAGGTCGTGATGCGTCGTCTGGAACGACCATCGCACCGCGCCGGTCATGCCATCCAGGGCAATCACCGAACTGGCATAGCGATCGTCATTGGCCGTCCGATGCCCGCCGAAATAATCGGGCGTGGCATTGCCGGTCGGTACATAGACCAGGCCCAGCGTTTCGTCCGAACTCATCGGTGCCCAGCTATTGGGCGTGCCGGGCGTGAAGGTCGCGCCGGGCGCGGGCAGGCCATGGTCGTCGGGGCGGCCGATGTCGAATGCCCAGGCGAAATCGCCGGTCACCGCGTCGAACGCGCGCACGACGCCCGATGGCTCCCTGATCTTCTGCCCGTCCGTCACCCAGCCGCCCAGCACCAGCCGCCCGCGCACCAGGGCGGGGGGCGACGTGACGAAATAATAGCCCTTGTCCACCTGGCCCAGCCCGGTCTTCAGGTCGACCTGACCACCGCGCCCGAAACCGGGGCAGGGCCGCCCGGTCGCAGCGTCCAGCGCGATCAGCCGCGCATCGAGCGTGGCGGTAAATATGCGCTCGGCGCAGGCCCCCGTTGCGCCGGGCACGCGATAATAGGTCACGCCCCGGCACACCAGGCCATAGACCCCGACCAGGTCCGTCTTGGGATTATGCCGCCACAATTGCCGCCCGGTTTCCGGGTCCAGCGCGATCACGTCATTATTGCCCGCGCACAGGAACAGGCGGTTACCGACCTTGATCGGGTTGACCTGAAAGGCGGTACCCTGCTTTCCGTCGCCCACCTTGCCCGTGTGATAGGTCCAGGTCGGTTCCAGGTTGCCGACATTGAAGGGGCTGATCTGTTCCAGCGGGGAATAGCGCGATCCGCCCCGGTCGTTGCCATAGGCGATCCAGTCGCCATCGGCCGCGCTGGCGGGGGCCGGACCCCATATCCGACTCGCCGCGGCAGGCGTGCGATCGGCCCAGAACGCCAGGCCGATACTTGCCCCGACGATCAGCGCCAGCGCGGGCCACAGCACGCGTCCGCCCGGCAACGGGGCGGATCGCCCGACATGGCGCCGATAATAGGGGGTCAGCATATAGAGGCCAAGGCACAGCGGCATGGCTAGGCGCGGGGCCAGCGCCCATCCGTCCAGCCCTACCTCCCACAAGGCCCAGGTGAGGTTCGCCGCCAGAAAAGCCCAGAACAAAGCGATCGACAGCGGCACCCTGCGCCAGCCAAGTAGCGCGACAGCGACCATGACCAGCCCGGACAGCAGATACCAGGGCGATCCGCCGAGCATCAGCAAACGCCCGCCAAGCCATGCAAGCGAAAGCCCCGTCACGACAAGCACGATCAGGAAGGCGGCATTGAGGAAGCGTTGCATGAAGGCACCTTGGCGCGCAGGGGGAAGGAAGGAGGAGGCAACCGGTGCGGTCAGGCAGGCAGTTGCGCGGCCAGCCAGTCGGGCACGTTCATCCGATAGCATTTCTGTTCGTAGAGGCGGCTGATCCGCCATCCGGCAGGCGTGCGGACATAATCATGGATGTACCACAGGCCGAAAACCAGCGTTTCGGCTCTCGTGCCATCGCTCACGGTCATGGGATTGGTGCAGACGGTCTTGGTCTGCGCGCGGTCGCCGTCGATGCTGTAGCGGGTGGTCGATACGCTATGCTGGAACGCCAGGATCGGCGTCAGGCTGCTGGCCAGAAACTCTTTAATCTCGCCCAGGCTGCCGGAAACGCCGACCATTTCGGAATAGTCGATCACCGCATCGGCGGTGAAATACTGGTCCAGCGCATCCCAGTCGCGGCTGTCGACCGCGTAGCAATAGCCCACGATCAAATCCTGTATTTCGAACCGGTCCGACATCTCCTGCACGGTCAGCATCACCCACTCTCCTTCATTCTATAGAATGATCGGTCGCACAGGCCGGTTGGCCGGCCGCCTTTCGTTGGGTAGGTGTCGAGGGGATAGCGACAGGGGATGAGGCGTTACCGCAGGCACATGTCAGCGGGCCAATTTGCCTCAAGCATTTATCTAGGAGAGTATAAATGGGTCTAGCCCCGTTCACCGAAGCCGATTTCGTCCTGTCCGCAGAGACGCGGGCTGAAATCACCGCCGGGCTGACCGATAGCCAGGCATATATGGTCAATCACTGGATGGACCTGCACGAAGTCATCAATCGGGGTGACTGGGACGGCATGGATGCCTTCTTCAACACCGAAACCATGACCTACGACAATCCCAACCGGCCGGATCTGGGCACCTATCATGTCTGGAAAACCTCGCCGCAGGGCCTGTACACCACTTTCCCGCCCAGCATCTATCGCACGATCAAGGCATGGGGCCGGGGCGACGATGAAATCTGCGTGCTGTGCCATCACCATGGCAAACATACCGGCGGTCCCTATATGGGCGTCCAGCCGACCGGCAATGATCTCAACGTCCTGTGGTTCTCGTGGCTGCGCTTCCGCGACGGCAAGATCGACCATATCTATTCGATCTCGGACGTGCTGACGATGCTCAAGGATCTGGAAGTCATCAAGGTGCCCCAGCCCGTCGATCCCTATAAGTAAGCAATCCTTGTCCCGGCCGCCTTCTGGGTGGCCGGGGCGCTACCGCCGTCAGCTGATGGCACCGATATGGTCGATCCACCGGTGCAGCATCGTCCAGCTTTGCAGCCGGGTCGATGCGAAATTATGGCAATGGGCCGCGTCGGCCAGCTTCGTCAGCGTGACATGGCGCGACGCGCGATACCCTGCCGGTTCGGCATGGGCATCGGGGCTGACGTCGATGTCGGCAAAATGCAGATAGACCGGCGCGGCGATCGCAGCCGCCTCCGCCGCCACCCCGCCGGGCATGATGGCCAGCCGCCCATAGCTATTGGGCGTCAGCGACGCCCGCGCATCGTCGGCTGCGATTACCGTTTCGGGCACGTCTGCGGCATGGAAATAGCCGCGCATCGCCGCCCGATTGGCCGCGCCATAGCCTGGCCCCGCCACCTGCGCGCCGATGGCCGATCGCACCTCGTCCGACATGGCCAGCCCGATATTGGTAAAGCCAAGCACCGCCACCTGATCGAAACTGGCCCATGCGGCTTGCTGCACGATGGTCAGCATCCCGCCCATCGAATGGCCGATGCCGGTGATCCGGCGCGCGCGCCCCGCCATGTCCGCGCCCCATTCCCCGGCGTCCATCCGTTCCAGAACGGCCGCCAGCGCCAGATGATGCGCCTGCGCGCCGACATGGGGAGTCAACCTATCTTCCCGCTCCGGCTGGCTGCTGTCCCCCATGCCCAGCGCGTCGAGCGCCAGCACCGCCTTGCCCTGCGCCAGGCAATGATCGACGAAACTATAGCCCGGCCAGCCGTCGATCTGCGCATCCCAATACCAGCGGCTATAGGTGCCGCCATGCAGGCAGACGAGCAGGTCGATCGGGCCATCGGGCAGTCTGTCGGGTATCGCCAGGGTCGCCGCGATCTGGATCGCTTCGCCGAAATCGACCATGGTCTGGACCGGCAGGGACAGTGTGAACTTCGGCATGGATCGCTCTATCCGTTCAAAGGCTGAAGCCGCCATCGACGATCAATGTCTGGCCAGTAATGTAGCGCGCGCGCTCTGACGCCAGGAAGGCAACGGCCTGCGCAATATCCTCGCCATCACCAAAGCGCTGGAGCGCGATCCGCTTGCGCTGCGCTTCCCAAATGGCGGGCGTGTAGAGGGTGGTGAGAAATTCGGCCCCCAATCCCGCGTCGATGATGCCGGGCGCAACCATGTTCGCGCGGATGCCATAGCGGCCTTCCTCTTTCGCGATGGCGCGGCCCAGCGCCTCGATCCCCGCCTTGGGAACGGACGACAGTGCGTCGCCCGGCGGAAAGCAGTAATTGGCGACCGACACCACCGACACGAAATTGCCGAAACCCTGCGCGCGGAAATGGGGCAGGGCGGCGGCTACGATGCGGGTGAAGCCGATCAGTTCGACCTCGATCACCTGCCGCCACTGGTCCTCGCCGATCTGGCTGACGAAGGGCTGTTCTATGTCCACGCCACTGGCGAAAATCACCGTGCCAATCTCGCCGAACCGCGCCTTCGCCTCGGTAAAACCGCTCTGGATGCTGGCCATGTCGGACAGATCGCAATGGACGGCGATCGCCCGGTCCTGGCCTTCGCCCAGCGTGTCGATCACCCCCTGCGCCTTGTCCGCGCTGGATCGATAGCCGATCGCCACGCCGTCCCATTCGTCCGCAAGTCGACGACAAATGGCGCTGCCCAGCCCGCCCGTGCCGCCCACGACAAAGGCTGCGCCCCGGTTCATAGCGGCAGATGCGTGGTCAAATGGCGGAGCAGCCGTTCGGCAAAGGCATCATTATGGTCGCCGGTGAACATATGGCCCACGCCATGCGCGACCTCGACCTGCAGTTGCGGGGTCAGCGCCTGAAACTGGCGGACGCTCTCATCCGTCACGATCTCGCTCAGTTCCGCCTTCACCAGAACGACCGGCGTGGTAACGCGCATCGCGGCCGCCACCAGCGCTTCGCCTTCGGATGGCGGATGCAGAAATTCTTGCGACGTCGTGCGCGGATCCCAGTGCCAGAACAGCCGCCCGCCATCCGTCCGCATCGCCTTGGCCAGGCCCGACACATCGGCCAGGCGCGGCTGGCCCAGATGGCGGTGCAGCGCATCGGCGGCCTCGTCCAGCGACGCGAAGCCCGCTTCGCTGGCGCGGAAGAAGCCACGTATCTCCTCTACCCCTTCGTCATCGATATGCGGCGCAACGTCGGCCAGCATGATCAGGCGCACGCGATCGGGATGGCGCGACCCGCCGACCAGCGCGCACTGGCCGCCGCGAGACGCGCCCACCAGCGCGACGGGGCGGCTAAGCGCCATCAGGATCGCTTCGACATCGCGGCCATAGGCTTCCAGCAGATAGTCGCCATCGCTGGCCCAATCGCTGTCGCCATGGCCCCGCAGGTCGAAGGTCAGGCCATAATAGCCCGCTTGCGCCACCCGCCGCGCCGATCCGGCCCAGGACCGCCGACTTTGCCCGCCGCCATGGAAGAAACATACGGGCGGCGCGGCCGGATCGCCATAGGCGTCCGCCACCAGCGCCACGCCGTCGCCCGGCAGGCTGATCCGGGTCGCGGACATCATGCCGGGCGTTCCGGGCTTATTCGGCAGCGATCGGCGGCGCGATTTCGGCGAAGCACTCATGTTCGCCGGGACCAGCATAGGCGAATTTACCCGGCGCATGGTGCCATTTGCCGTCATTGAGGCTCTCATAGGGCGACGCCACTTCGATCATCGCGCCATGCGTGCTCTTGTGCCCGATCCAGCTCCACTTCTGCCAGGTCATGTCGGGGTCGTTATGGGTCTGGCCGCCACCGGGCAGGTGCAGCCCTTCGGCCCGCAGCTTCTCCATGGCACCCGGCACATCGTCGGTCGAATAGCACAGGTGATGGACATGCTCGCCCACCTTGTCCAACCGGTCGCCCATCGGCGTGCCGGGGGCGGGCTGGATGAACTGGATTTCCGTGCCGCCATCATTGACGAAGGTGGCCCATTTCATGCCGGCATCGGCACCACTGGAAAACTCGTCATATTTGACAAGGCGCTTTTCCAGGCTGGCGGGGTCCAGCACGCGCAGGATCTTGGTCCAGTCCACGATCGCGGTGTCCAGATCGCGCACGACCATACACACATGAGCAAAGGGTCCGCTTGGCATAATCTTATCTCCTCGGAATTTTTAGACTTCTATCGTCGCCGTGCCGGAATTGACGGTGCCCCGTCCTTCGACATCCAGCGTGAAGGCACAGCTGATGCTGTTGCCGTCGATCGCCGCGACCGTGCCGGTCACGGTCGCACGGTCGCCGCCATAAACATTGTCCAGAAAGCGCGAATCCATCGCCTTGATTCGCCCGCCGGGAAAGGCGCGCATCAGCATGTTCATCATATAGGCGACATTGGCCGGCCCCTGGTTGATGACCCGGTCGCCCAGCCCCTTGGCCTTGACCACCTCGACATCCAGATGGATGGGATTGGGATCGGCCAGGAAAACCGCCCATTGCTGCATCGCTTCGGGGCTGACGCTCTCGATCGTAAAGGGCGGCAACGCATCGCCAACGGCATAGCTCATGCGGCAAACTCCTTGCGCGGCAGCACCCAGACATTGTCGGTTTCCAGAACCTGCGTCCCGTCCAAAAGATGCAGGCGCAGACGGTATGTCAGCACGTCCATCACCCCCAGCTTGCGGCTGCGCTTGCGGATCAGGCTCAATATTTCGCCCGTCACCTTGTAACTTGTCCCAACCATCAGCGGCGCGTCGAACTTGACGCCGCTGCTGCCCATCATCGGCCCGTCATCGACATCGAACTCGCATGCTTCGCATACACCCGCGACGGTCTTCCCCATCGCGACTTGCGTGGCGACATAATAATAGATCGGGTGGGCGGTGCCGTCGCTGGCCGGTTCGATCCCGGTGGATCGGCACAGCGCGGCATTTTCTTCCGCGCTGATCGTGAAGACCCTCGTGCCGTCCAGCGATATGCCGGCAGCGTCGGGAGCGGGGGGCAGGGTGTCGAGATCGCTCATGGCTGGTCCCTAATAAGAGCGCGGCAGGCCGAGGCTTTCGGCGATCGAGTTGCGGACCATCTCGTTGCTGATCGGCGTCATGCGCAGGATGCGATGATCGCGCCAGTAACGCTGCATGTCGGTTTCCGCCGAATAGCCCATGCCGCCCAATATCTGGATGCCAAGGTCGGCGGCCTTCACCGCATTTTCGGTCGCCACCATCTTGAGCATGTTGGCCTCGACGCCGCAATTCATGCCGTTGGACTGCATCCACGCGACATTGTTGAGCAGCAATTCGGTAGTCTTCTGCCAGGTCGCGATGTCCGCGACATAATGTTGCAGCACCTGGAACCGTCCGATGATGCCGCCAAACGCCTTTCGCTGAAGCATATAGGCCAGCGCATCTTCCAGCACCCCGTCGATCGCGCCCAGGCATTGCGCGCCGACCATGATCCGCTCATTGTTCAGCGTCGGTAGCATCGCGTACCAGGCCTGGCCCGGTTCCCCCAGAACATCTTCGTCGGGGACCAACACATCCTCATAATGGACTTCACACGATCCCATCGCGCGCATCCCCAGCTTTGGCAGCAGCGACGCGGTGATGCCCGGCGTCTTGGCATCGACGAAGAACATGGTCAGCCCATGATGCTTCTTTTCGACATTTTTGTCGGTGCGGGCGAGCACGAGCAGGCGATCGGCCGCCTTCGCGCCCGTCGTCCACATCTTCGCGCCATTCAGTTTCCAGCCGCCATCGACCTTTTCGGCATGGGTCTTCATCGCGCCCAGCACGTCGGTCCCGCCATCGGGTTCGGTCATCGAAAGCGAGACGCGCAGCTTGCCCTGCGCCATCGGCCGCAGCCAGCGGTTCTTCTGTTCTTCCGTGCCGACCGCACTGATCGTCTTGGCCCCGCCAAAGGATGTCAGGCCCCAGACCCACAGCAGTCCGCCGGCGGTCCGCGCAAATTCGCGCGCGAAGATCATCTGCATCATGACGTCGCCGCCCAGGCCGTCATATTCTTCCGGTATGCCGATTCCGAAGAAACCCTGTTCGGCAATCTTGTCCCACAGCGCGTAGGGGTAATTTTCCTCGTCGGCCTCCAGCGCGCGCATCCAGTCCTTGGGCGCCTCTGCATCGACCCAGCGGCGCACGATGTCGCGAAACGCCTGCTGCTCCTCGGTGAGCGAAAAATCCATTGTCTTTCCTGTTCTCTTTGCTTGCCCGTTAGGCACCTGCCAGGCGCGCTGAGAACCTATCCTCCTATAGGGTCGAGGCTGTTCAGATCGACAATCCGCCCTCGACCGGGATGACCGAACCGGTGACATAGGCACCCGCGCGCGACGCCAGATAGATGGCCGTTCCCGCCAGATCCTCCGGCGTCCCCACGCGCCCGCGCGGCACCATGGCCTCGACCATCTTGCGCATCTCGTCCGACGCGATCACCGTCATCTCGGATTCGAAAAAGCCCGGTGCGATCACATTGGCGGTGATGTTGTCGCGGCCCAGCCGCTTGGCCAGCCCCTTGGCCAGCCAGTGAATCGCGCCCTTGGACGCCTGATAGGCGTAATTTTCCTTCGGCCCGACCTTCAGCGCCCCCACCGACCCGATGTTGATGAGCGAAGCCGGCCGCTCCGCCGTACCGCCCGCGCGCAGCAGCGGCAGGAATTTCTGGAGGATGAAGAAGGGGGCTTTCAGGTTCAGGTCGATGACCTGGTCCCAGTCGTCCTCGCTATAATCGTCGATCGGCGCATCGGCCATCGTCCCGGCATTATTGACCAGCATGTGCAGCGCGCCTTCGCGCGCCGCGACCTGCGCCACCAGCGCGTCGATCCCGGCCAGCGTCGAAAGATCGGCCGTCAGCCCGATGCAGGTGCCCCCGGTCGCTTCACTGATCGCCTGCGCCGCCGCCAGCACCTTGGCTTCGGTCCGGGCGCAGATATAGACCTTCGCCCCGGCCGAGGCATAGCCGGTGGCGATGTGGCGGCCAATCCCGCTCGACCCGCCGGTGACGAGCGCGACCCGGCCCAGGACGGAAAACAGCGCATCGATATTCATGCCGCGCCCTTCGATGCTGCGATCTTCATGATCAGGTCGACCGTCCCTTCGGGATCGCCCACCAGCAGCGCATGATCGCCCGGATGGTCGTGGATCGTCCAGCCCAGCGCGCGCGCGCGATCATGCATCGCGTTCATGACGGTGATGGCGGCGGCGATATAATCGACCGGCTTGTCGATCGTTTCCGCCCCGACCGGGATAACGCAGGATGTCGCCCGCATCGGCTGGTCGGTTAGATTGTCGAGCAGCCATTGCTGCCGGTCCGCGTCCATCAGGTGCGGATGCGTCTTGGCGGCCTCCCGCTGCATCACATCGACGCCCGATCCGATCGGCCCTTCGCCCGCCTCCAGCATGGCGTCCAGGCCAGCGAGTTGGTCTTCGGGCACATAGCCCATCAGCGACGCGATGCGTTCGCCCGAATGGGGCACGATGGCGTCCAGATAGATGACGGTGGCGATGCGGTCGCCCGCCTGCGCGATCACGCCCGGCGCGACCGTCCCGGCATAGCTGTGCGCGACCAGCACGACATCATGCAGATCCTCATAATGCAGGACGTTGACGATATCCTGCACATGGACCGTGTTGCCGACATGCCGCCCGGTCAGGTGCGCGCGCTCGCCAAAGCCGGTGAAGGTCGGCGTATAAACCCTGTGCCCCTGCGCTTCGAGCAGGTCGCGGACATATTTCCAGGTCCAGCCGCCCATGCCGCCGCCGTGGAGTAGAACAAATGTGGTCATGGCAGGTCAGCCTCCGCAGGTTCGGTGTTCTGGATGAATTCGGGGAAGGGGTCCGGGCCCCACAGGAACATGCTGTCTTCGGGCGCATGATTGGCCGATGGCCATTCGACATCATGGGGGATGAAGTCGATGTCGGCCGAATATTCGCTGAAACTGCCCCATGGATCGCGGACATAATAGAAATAATTGGCGCCCAGCACATGCTGGCCCACGCCCCAGTTGGGACCATAGCCCGCCCGCGCCATGGTCGCGCCGCCCAGGCCCACTTCCATCACCGAACCGACGTCCCAGCTGACATGGTGCATCCCGCGCCGGTCGGACAGCACGAGCGCGAGCAGGTGATGGTCGCTGCCATGAACCCCGTGCAGGAAGGCGACGCCCGGCTCGCTCTTGTCCGACAGGCGCAGGCCCAGCGTCTTTTCATAATAAGCGATCGCCGCGTTCACGTCGGTCGTGAAGATCGCGAAATGCGACAGGCGGCGCGGATGGACCTTGGGCGCCTGGCTGTTGGGGATCGCGCCGGATTGGCCGGGCAGGGCGCTGACGAAGGCGAAATGGCTCTTTTCCGACGGCGTAGACTTGACGGCCGCGCGAATGTTGATCGGCAAGCCATCAAAGCCGCTGAACCAGATACCCTGCGCGTCCGCACCCGCAGGCGCGTCGATATAGGTGACGCCACAGGCATCGAGATGCGCGGCAAACGCATCGATCTCGTCAGCATAGACGCCAAAGCTCAGATAGCGCAGCCGCTTGGCGCCCGCGCCCTGCGTGATGACGCCCCAGCGATGCGGATTACCCTGTGTGTAAAGATGCAGCGCGCCGTCGCCGTCGCGCACGTCCAGGCCGAACAGGGTGTAGAAACGGCGTGCCTCTTCCAGGTCGGGCACGGCCAGCGCGAAATGGTCGATCGAATGGACGCCTAGTACATTGGCTCGCCGCCCGGCGATGCTCTTATCGTTCATCCTGTCCTCCTTGGCATGACGGACGGCGGATCGCGCCGCCGCCCGTTCCATTGTCAGGCCGCCTTGATCGGGTTGACCAGCAGGCCGATTTTCTCGATCTCCACTTCGCACACATCGCCGTCCTTCATGAACAGCGGGGGCTTGCGCGCCAGGCCGATGCCGGACGGCGTCCCCATCACCAGCACGTCGCCTGCCTCCAGCGTAAAGCAGGTCGACAGCAGGGCGACGGTATCGACCACATCGAACACCATGTCGGACGTGTTGGCGCTCTGCACGGTCTGGCCATTCAGGCGCGTCTCGATCTTCAGCCCCGCGCCGCCCGCGGGCAGTTCGTCCGCCGTCACCAGCCACGGCCCGAACGCGCCGGTATCGTCGAAATTCTTGCCGACGGTCCATTGCGGGGTCTTCAGCTGATAATCGCGGATCGACCCGTCGTTGAACACCGAATAAGCGACGATGTGCGACAGCGCGTCGTCCTTGGCGATGTCCTTGCCACCCTTGCCCACGACCGCGACCATCTCGGCCTCATAGTCGAGTTGGTCGGAACAGGGCGGCTTGATGATGGGCGCGCCGTGGCCGATCAGGCTGCTATTGAAGCGGCCGAATATGGTAGGAAATTCCGGCACCTGAAAGCCGCCCTCCGCGGCATGGTCCTTATAGTTCAGGCCCAGGCACAGGATCTTGGGCGCCTTGATCAGCGGCGGCAGGAACGTCAGGTCGTCGATGGCGACATCCTCGCCGCCTGCCACGACCGCATCGCCTGCCTGCGTCAGCGCGTCGCCGCCCTGCGCGATCAGCGCGTCCAGATCATAGAGTGCGGCATCGCCGAACAGCGCCTTGACGCCCGCCCCGGTATCGACCGCCAAACCGGTCTGCCCATTTTTCGAAACCTTAGCCAAACGCATGATTCTGTCCTCCTGATACCCTGCCACCGTGGAGCGGGCCGTCGTCCGGGTCAATATGAAATATATTCTACGATATGAAATATACTATCAACATTTGCCTATGGTTTCAAAACTGCTATGGCTTTGGCGATGATGAAAAAGCTGAGCCTGACCGAGCGGGCCTATCGCCAGTTGCGGGATGATCTCCTGACGTGCCGGCTGGTGCCGGGCGACCGGATCAACATCAAGGATGTGTCCGATAATCGCGGCTTCAGCCTGGGCGCGGTGCGCGAAGCCCTGTCGCGCCTGACGTCCGAAGGCTTCGTGACGCAGGACGATGCGCGCGGCTTTCGCGCGACGCCGATTTCGATCGGCGACCTGATGGATCTGGTCACGGTGCGCAGCGATATAGAGGGGCAATGTCTGCGCCGCGCCATCGCCCGTGGCGGGCTGGACTGGGAGTCCGCGATCGTCAGCGCCGCCCATCGCCTCAGCAAAACGCCGACCCGCGATCCCGCCGATCCTGCCCGCCTGAACGAGGATTATGCCGACGCCCATGGCGCATTCCACCATGCGCTGGTGGCCGCCTGCGACAGCCCCTGGCTGCTGCGGATGCGCGACTGGCTCTATGCCCAGTCGGAACGCTATCGCTACCTCACCGTCCCGCTGGCGACCGGCGAGCGCGACCTGGTCCACGAACATAGCGATATCGTTACCGCCACATTGGGCCGCGACGCCGATCGGGCGGTGGCGCTGCTGGGCGATCATCTGATGGCGACCGCCCGCCTGCTGGTCGATGCACAGCACGGCGCGATGCGCCTGCCGGGCGAGAAAACAGAGGTGCGGGCGGCCTGACCCCATCCTAATTCTGCCGCTTCTGCCCGGTGCCGCCGCCACTGGCGGGCATCAGCATGTTGCTCATCCCGCCATCGACCAAGATGTCGATGCCGCTGATATGCCCGGCATGGGGACCGATCAGGAACAGGATGGCGTTGGCGACATCCTCCGCCATGCCCAGCTTTCGCAGAGGTATGGTCGCTTCGCGCTGGTCGCGCCGGGCCGGGTCGTCATAGCCCGCCGCCGTCATCGGCGTATAGGTCGGGCCGGGGGACACGGTGTTGCACCGGATTCCGTCCGGTCCCCATTCGATGCTCAGTTGCCGGATCATCATCAGCAACGCCGCCTTGCTGCATGAGTAGAAACCAAGCGCGGGCGTCGGCGCGGTGGCTGACATGGACGCGGTGGCGACAAACGCCCCCCCACTAGCCTTCAGGTGCGGATGCGCGGCCTTGCCCAGCAGCCAGGCCGACCGGGTGTTGATCGCGAATATGCGGTCGAAATCGCCCGCCGGCAGGTCGACCAGCGCGCCGCCCATGATGATCCCGGCATTGCTGATGACCGCGTCTATTCCGCCCATATGCGCCATCGCCGCCGCGACGATCCGGTCGCCGCAATCCAGTTCGGCGAGGTCAACGACGCAGGTCGCCGCCGCCGGGCCGATCGCATCGGCTACGCCTTGAAGATTGACGGCATCCCGATCGGCCAGCAGCAGTTGATGCTCGCCCGCGATCACGCTGCCTGCGGCCAGCAATTGCGCGCAGGCGCGCCCGATGCCGCTCGCCGCGCCTGTGATGATGACCCGCATTCAACCTCTCCTTTTTTCTGTCTTGTCAGTCGCTCAGGCCCAGTTCGGCCATCAGCGCCGCGCGCAACTTGAACTTCTGGATCTTGGACGCCGACATCGGCCATTCGTCGATGAACCTTATGTGGCGCGGCACCTTGAACGACGCCAACCGCGCCTTTGTGTAGGCGATCAGTTCGTCCGGCTCCACCGCGACATCGCCGTCCCGCTCGATATAGGCGGCGGGAATTTCGGCCAGCCGATCGTCGGGCAGGCCGACGACCTGCGCCAGCCGCACGGCGGGATGGCTCGCCAGCACCGCCTCAACCTCGGCCGCCGCGACATTCTCGCCGCCGACCTTCAGCATATCCTTGAACCGGCCATGGAACATCATATGGCCTTCCGCGTCGATCGATCCGATGTCGGCGCTATGATACCATCCGTCTGCGTCGATCGCTTCGGCGGTTTTTTCCGCGTCGCGATAATAGCCGTCGAACAGATTATAGCCCCGGATCAATATCTCGCCGCGCTCGTCCACGCCGCGTTCCACCCCAGTATCGGGATCGACGATCTTCATTTCGATACCGGCCAGCGGATAGCCCAGTTTCCTGAACCCCATTTCCGGGTCCATCGCCGGGCCGCCGGTGGTGACGATGCCGGTCGCCTCGGTCATGCCCATGGTGCCGACCTGCAGCATATTGGGCGCCTTGTCGCGATAGGCTTGGCCCACCCGATCCGGCATGAAGGCAAAGCAGCTATTTTGCAGGCGGACGGACGACATATCCGTCTTTTCCCATTCGGGATGCGCGATCATCGCCTGATGGAAAGTAACGAAGGGTAGGAACATCATCGTCACCTGCTCCGCCTCGATCTGGCGCAGGCTTTCCCCGGCGTCGAAATGCGGCTGGCCGATGAAGGTGCCGCCGACATCCATCGCGCCCAACATGCAGAGCATCGCCGCGATATGGAATAGCGGCAATGGCGACCAGGCCCGCTCGTCGGGCTGGAAGCCCCATCGATAGCGCGCCAGATTATTCGCCTCGCGCGTTACTGCCTCATGGCTCAGCAGGCAGCCCTTGGGATTGGCCGACGTGCCGGACGTATAGAGGATCATCGCCGTGTCGCGCACCCGCACCGTCAGGCGCGTGTCATGGATGTCGCTTTCGCTGACGCTTTGTACCGCCGCATCGAACCGGGCTTGGTCGACGAAGCCGGGCGCGGAACGCCCGCCCAGCATGATGATCTGCCGCAAAAGCGGCGCTTCCGCCAGGGTCAGGGCAGCAGGATCAGCCACGGTAGGCAGGCCAGAAAAGGCCTCCACCAACTGCGCGCCGAAATCGACATGCTCAGTTACCAGATCATTGGTGACGATCGCGCGCAGATCGGCATTTTGCGCGACATAGGCCATTTCCGGCGCCTTGTAGCGCGCGTTCATCAGCACCGACACCGCGCCGCACATCGCGTTGGCGAACAGCGTCTCGACAAATTCGATGCTGGACGGCAGCAATATGCCGACATGGTCGCCGCGACCGATGCCCAGCGCTTTCAGCCCCCGCGCCCGGCGCAGCACGCCAGCGACCAGATCGTCATAGCTTTTGCGTTCGCCTGGAAAGACCAGCGCGTCCTTGGTCCGCCCCTTGTCCCGCCCTTTCAAAAGCAAGTCGCCCAGCGTCGTCGCCGTTATGCGAATTGCGGCGCTGTCCTCGCCCTTGATGCCCACGAAAGCCCGCTCCTAAATATCTGCCAATCCTTGATTGTCGTCAGATTGCAGCGTGCGTCCCATCATGCGCCTTTCGTTGGATAGGTGCGGACAGGGCTGCCCACGCCAAGAGCGGACACAGCAAAATATCGGATCACGGATCGGGAATTTACGATGGAAGCCTATATCTACGATCATGTTCGCACGCCGCGCGGCAAGGGGCGCCCGGATGGCGCGCTGCATGAGATAAGCTCGGTCGAAATGGCGACGCAGTTGCTCAAGGCGCTTCAGTCGCGCAACAATCTCGATACCGCGCTGCTCGACGATGTGATCATCGGCATGGCCCAGCCGGTCGGCGAACAGGGCGGGGTATTGGCGCGCGCGGCGGTGTTGCAGGCAGGCTATGCCCAGACCGTCGCCGGGCAGCAGATCCATCGCTTCTGCGCCACCGGCCTCGACGCCGTCAGCCTGATCGCCGCGCAGGTCCATGCCGGGATGATCGACGCCGGGATCGGCGGCGGCGTGGAATCGATGAGCCGCACGGTGATGGGCTATGATTCCGGCGCCTGGACGTCCGACCCCGCCGTGGCTTTCAGCAATTATTACGCTCCCCAGGGCATCGGCGCAGACATTATCGCCACGCTGGACGGCTACACCCGCGAAGATGTCGACGGCTTCGCTGTCGAAAGCCAGCGCAAGGCCGCCCATGCCTGGGACCAGGGCTATTTCAAGCGCTCGATCGTTCCGGTGACAGATGTGCTGGGTGAAGTTATCCTCGATCGCGACGAACATATGCGCCCCGGCACCACGGTCGAAAGCCTCGCGAAGCTGAAGCCCGCCTTCGAAGGCTATGGCAAGGCAGGGTTCGAGGCAGTGGGCAAGGCGAAATATCCCGAGCTGGAAGAAATCAACTATGTCCACCACGGCGGCAACAGCTCCGGCATCGTCGATGGTTCGGGCCTGGTGCTGGTTGGGTCGAAGGCGTTCGGTGAGAAGGCGGGGCTGAAGCCGCGCGGTCGCATCCGCTCCTACGCCAATATCGGGTCTGAGCCGACGATCATGCTGACCGCGCCGACCGCCGTGTCGCGCAAGGCCTTGAAGGCCGGCGGCATGACTGAAAAGGACATCGACCTGTGGGAACTGAACGAAGCCTTCGCCAGCGTCGTGATGCGCTTCCAGCGCGACCTGGACATCCCCGATGACCAGATCAACGTGAATGGCGGCGCGATCGCCATGGGCCATCCGCTTGGCGCGACCGGGGCGATGATCCTGGGCACCGTGTTGGACGAACTGGAACGCCGCGACGCGGCAACCGGCCTCATCACGCTCTGCGCCGCCAACGGCCTGGGCACGGCCGCCATCATCGAGCGCGTCTGAGCGCGCCCTTGCGAACCATAGAGCGGGACATTCCATGAAGACCATGCAACTGCAAAAGGCCGATGACGGCTTCGCGATCCTGACCCTCAATGCGGAAGGATCGATGAACGTCGTCAACGACGCCTTCATCGCCGACATGGAAGCGGCGACGAAGCAGATCGCGGAAGATGACGGCATTAAGGGCGTCATCCTGACATCGGCCAAGGCCAGCTTCATGGCGGGCGCGGACCTCAAGCAACTGGTCAACGGCTTCGGCACGCTGACGGCCAAGGAGGCTTACGCCTTCTCCAAGCGCGCGACGGACATGCACCGGGCGATCGAACAGTCGGGCAAGCCCTGGGTCGCGGCGATCAACGGGCTGGCGCTGGGTGGTGGGTTCGAACTCGCGCTGGCCTGCCATCGCCGCATATTGGTGGACGACGCGAAGGTTCAAGTCGGCCTGCCCGAAGTCAATGTCGGCCTGCTCCCCGGATCGGGCGGTACGGTGCGGCTTGGCCTCATTGCGGGCATGAAGACCGCGCTCGACCTGCTGCTGTCGGGCCGTTCGGTCGGTCCGGCCGAAGCGCTGAAACTCAAGATCGTGGACGAAATTGCTCCCGCCGACACCCTGATCGATGCAGCCAAGGTATGGCTTGCGACCGCGCCCAATCCAATCAAGCCCTGGGACGTCAAGGGCTGGACCCCGCCGCAGAAGAAAGGGCTGACCGTCCCTGAAGATTCCACCGCTTACATGATGGCGGCAGGCGGCATCGCTAAGGTCGGCTATAACCAGCCAGCCCCGCTCGCCATCCTCAATTGCGTCTTCCAGGGCCTGCAACTCCCCTTCGACAAGGCGCTGGCGGTAGAGGGCAAATATTTCGCCAAGCTGCTCACCGATCCGGTCGCGCGCAACATCATCCGCACGACCTTCATTTCCAAACAGGCCGCCGAAAAGGGCGCGCGCCGCCCCGAAGGCTTTGAGAAATTCGCGGCGAAGAAGGTCGGCGTGTTGGGCGCTGGCATGATGGGCGCTGGCATCGCCTATGTCTCCGCCAATGCGGGGATCGAGGTGATCCTGATCGACCGCGACACCGCGACCGCGCAGAAGGGCAAGGATTATGCCTCCAAGGTGCTGGGAAAATTGATCGAAAAGGGCAAGACGACGCAGGACAAGGCCCACGCCATCCTGGCGCGCATCACCCCTACCGACGATTTCGCCCTGCTCGACGGCTGCGACCTCGTGGTAGAGGCGGTGTTCGAGGATACCGGGATCAAGGCCGAAACGACGCGCAAGGCCGAAGCGGTGTTGCCCGACCATGCCGTGTTCGCCTCCAACACCTCCACCCTGCCGATCTCTCAACTGGCGCAGGCATCGCAGCGCCCCGACCAGTTTATCGGCCTGCACTTCTTCTCGCCGGTCGAACGTATGGGCTTGGTCGAAGTAATCATGGGCAAGCAGACCAGCAAGGCGACGCTGGCCAAAGGCCTCGATTACATCGCCCAACTGCGCAAGACGCCGATCGTCGTCAACGACAGCCGGGGCTTCTATACCAGCCGCGTGTTCCAGATGCTGATCCATGAAGGCGCGGCAATGCTGGCCGAAGGCGTGCCGCCTGCGGTGATCGAGAATGCGGCCAAGGCCGTTGGGATGCCCGTTGGCCCACTGGCGCTACTGGATGAACTGACGCTCGACCTGCCGCTCAAGATCGTCGACCAAGCGATCGCCGAGGAGGGCGACGCCTATACGCCGCCTGCTGGCGTTGCCGTCATGCGCCGGATGAAGGACGAGATCGGCCGTTCCAGCCGCAAGGCGGGCGGGGCCTTCTACGACTATCCCGAAGGCGGCAAGAAGCATCTGTGGAAGGGGCTGGCAGAACATTTTCCGGTCAAGGACGGCTGGGATATCGAGGAAATCAAGCAACGCTATCTCTATGCGCAGGCGATGGAAACCGCCCGCTGCCTGGAAGAAAATGTGCTGGAAACGCCGCAGGATGCCGACCTTGGCGCCATTTACGGCTGGGGCTTCCCGGCATGGACCGGCGGCACGATCAGCTATATCGACACCATCGGCATCGACAAATTCGTGCAGGAATCCGATCGCCTGGCGCAGCTATACGGCCCCCGCTTCCTGCCCTCCGCCTGGCTGCGCGACAAGGCGGCACGGGGTGAAGATTTCTACACCCCCGCCAGTGAAACCACGGTCAAGGAGCCGGTCCCGGCATGAGACGCCTCATCTTCGAACCGGAGCATGAACAGTTCCGCGACAGCGTCGTCAAGTTCATGAGCGCCGAAGTCGGCGCCCATGCCGAGCGGTTCCGCGAACAGGGCATCGTCGATCGCGAGTTGTATCTCAAGGCCGGTGCGCAGGGCCTGCTCTGCACGTGGGCAGACGAGAAATATGGCGGCGCGGGGATCGACGATTTCCGCTTCGAACAGATCATCATCGAAGAAAATATGCGCCATGGCGATGTGGGTTTCTACATCAACCTGCATAATGATCTCGTCGCGCCCTATATCGCCAAGCTGGGCAATGACGAACAGAAGGACCGCTGGATGCCCGGCATCGTCAGCGGCGAAAAGATACTCGCCGTCGCGATGACTGAACCTTCGACCGGCAGCGACCTGGCCGGGATGCGCACCAGCGCCACCGATCGGGGCGACCATTGGCTGCTCAATGGCGCGAAAACCTATATCTCGAACGGCATATTGGGCGACCTGATCGTGGTTGCGGCGCGGACCGATCCCAACAGCCGCCACGGCCTTGGCCTGTTCGTGGTCGAACGCGGCATGGAGGGGTTCGAGCGCGGCCGCAAACTCGCCAAGATGGGCCTGAAGGCGCAGGACACGGCCGAACTTTTCTTCAACGATGTGAAGGTGCCCAAGGCCAATGTGCTGGGCGATCCGACCCAGGGCTTCAAATATCTTGCCCGCTTCCTGGCGCAGGAACGACTGGTGGCCGCGATCGGCTTCATGGCGACGGCGCAGACCGCCTTCGACATCACGCTCGATTATGTAAAGGAGCGCAAGGCGTTCGGCAAACCGATCGGCGCGTTCCAGAACACCCGGTTCAAGATGGCGTCGATGCGCGCCGAACTGGACGCGCTTCAAACCTATGTCGACCAGTGCGTCCTGCTGCTCAACGGAGGCGAACTGACGGCGGAGGATGCGTCGGCCGCCAAGCTGCTTGCCAGCGAACTGGAAGGCCGGGTGATGGACGAATGCGTCCAATTGCACGGCGGCGCGGGCTATATGGAAGAATATCGCATCAGTCGCATGTATACCGACGCACGGATCAGCCGTATCTTTGCCGGCACCAGCGAAATCATGCGCGAAATCATCGGGCGGGGGCTGGGGCTGGACGAGCGCAAGCTGTCCTGATCCGCTGCCGGGAGAGTGTTGATGTTGAACCTGGATCGCCTGCGGGACTTCGCCATTCCCGCGGCGGAGGATATATGCGATCCGCGCAGCGCCATCCTCTACGCGCTGGGCGTGGGCGCGGGCCTCGCGCCGATCGACGAACAGCATCTGGTGTTCGAGCGTGACCTTGCGGTGTTGCCGACCATGGCGCTGGTGCTGGGCACGCCCGGCTTCTGGCCGATGGCGGCCGAACTGGGCTGGGACTGGCCGAACATTCTGCATGGTGAACAGAGCTTGCGCCTGCTCCGTCCGCTGGAGCTGGGTCAGCTGGTCCATGGCCGGATCGAAATTGGCGATATCGCCGATAAGGGACCTGGCAAGCCTGCACTGGTACGGGCAAAACGCACCCTGATGACCCCGACCGATCTGGTGATTGCGGAGATGGAAGAGACTTGGGTGCTGCGCGGCGCGGGCGGCTTTGGCGGGCCGCGCGATCTGCCCGGTGCGGCGGCCACGGCGATGCCAGACGAACCGGCGCACGCCATGCTCGACCTGCCGACCGCGATCAACCAAGCGCTGCTCTATCGCCTGACCGGGGATCGCAACCCACTGCATGTGGACGCAGGGACCGCGGCGTCGGCCGGGTTCGATCGCCCTATCCTGCACGGGCTGGCGACGATGGGGCTGGTCGGGCGGGCACTGGTCCATCTGTGCTGCGACGGCAATCCCGCTTTCCTGACCGCCATCAGCGCGCGTTTCACCGCCCCGGTCTGGCCGGGGGAAACGGTGCGCACGGAAATCTGGCGCGATGGCGTTGATGTGCTGTTTCGCGCCAGCGTGCCCGAACGCTGCGTTGTGGTAATGGATGGCGGACAGGCCTGCGTAGCCGGATTTTGAAGGGAACGGGAACTAACGTGAAGATATTGGATGGTAAGGTCGCCCTGGTATCCGGGTCGGGTCGCGGCATTGGCAAGGCGATCGCGCTCAAGCTGGCGCGCAATGGCGCGCATATCGTCGTCAACGACCTGGACCATGACGTCGCCCATGCGACCGCGGCAGAGATAGAGGCGCTTGGCGTGCGCGCAGTGGTGTGCGTGGGTGACGTAACGGCGCTGGATTTCGGCGAACAATTCATCGCTGCGGCGGTCGATGCTTTCGGCACGATCGATATCATCATCAACAATGCCGGTTACGCCTGGGATTCGGTGCTGCAAAAGACCAGCGACGAACAATGGATGGCGATGCTGGACGTGCATCTAAGCGCGCCGTTCCGTATCCTGCGCGCCGCCCAACCCGTGATCGCGGCGGCCGCCAAGGCGGAGATTGCCGCACATGGCCGCGCCACGCGGCGCACCGTCGTCAACATCTCCTCGGTCGCCGGGCTTGGCGGCAATCCGGGGCAGGCGGGCTATGCCGCGGGCAAGGCCGGGATCGTGGGCCTGACCAAGACCGTGATGAAGGAATGGGGCCGCTATAATGTCACCGTCAACGCCGTGGCCTTCGGGGCGATCATGACCCGGATGACGGCGGGCGAAGCTGGCAGTTCGACCATCAATGTGAAGGGCAAGGACATCAAGGCCGGTGTCAGCGACGAAATCCTCGAAGCGATGGAAAAGGGCATACCGCTGGGCCGCGCGGGCACGCCGGAGGAAGCGGCAGGCGCCGTCTATCTGCTGTGCCTGCCCGAAGCGGACTATATCACCGGCCAGGTCATCGTCGCGGGCGGCGGCTGGCAGCTATAGGCGGGCGGGGGCGGGGCATCGACGCCCCGCCTTACCGGTCAGGCGGGCCAGGTCGGCGGGCGCCCCTGCATCCCCGCAAAGATCGGCCGCATCGGTTCGGGCACCTGCCCGGCACCGACACCCGTACCGAAATTCAGGCCACGTCGTTCATGGATGCGCCAGCCGTCGGGCGTCCGCCGCAACCGGTCCTCATAGCCGCCCACCGCCAGCAGATCGGCGGCACGCAACGGATCGGCATCGGGAATGGCGAACCAATGCCAGGCCAGGATGCGGCTGGCCGCGCGCGCTTCGTCGCCATCCACCTCGATCACGACATTGGTGACATTGTGGCAGCAGCCCAGCAACGCGCCCTGATAGGTCATGCATTGCGCATTGATGGCCTCCCGCCCCACCGCCTTCGCCCCGCCGAAATCGATGATCCCGTCGGGGGTGAACACCTCGTCGGCAATCCGGTGATAGTGCATCGCATCGATCAGATGGGCGTAGCGATACAGGCATTCCTCTATCGCGATCCGGTCGGCCAGAATGTGGAGACTGTGCGTCATGATATCAGCCGCAACCAACCACGCCGCCATCGACCGGAATCTGCGCGCCCGTGACATAGGCACCCGCCCGCGAACATAGAAACACGACGATTCCGGCAATATCGTCCGGCTTGCCCAGCCGGCCCAGTGGGATATGGGCCAGCAATCCCGCGTCAACGCTATCCTCATCGCGCATATGCGCGGTCATCTTGGTCGGGAAGAAACCGGGAATGACCGCATTCACCGTGATGTTGCGCGCGGCCAAATCGCCCGCCAGATCGCGGGTCATCATATGGACCGCAGCCTTGCTGGCGGCATAGCTATAGGCGCTCAGCCGCTCTGTCTTCATCCCCGCGACCGACCCGATATTGATGATCCGCGCCGGATCGTCGTCGGTTCCTGCCGCGCCCAGTTCGGGCAGCAATTCGCGCACCATGGTGAAGGGCGTCTGGACATTCACCGCCATCACGCCGGGCCACGCCTTGTCGGGGAAACTGTCTATCTCGCCGCCCCAGGTCTTGCCCGCATTATTGACCAGGATATGGCACGCCCCCACGGCATCGCGGTAGCGCGCGACCAGATCGACTGCGGCCTCCGGCGTCGAAAGATCGGCGGGCAGGGGGATGCAACTGCCCAATGTCCCCATCTCGCTGGCCGCCGCCTCGCAGATATCGGCCTTGCGCGACGTGATCGCCACGGTTGCGCCCGCGCGCAGCAGTCCTTCGGCGATCATCCGGCCCAGCCCCTGCGCGCCGCCGGTGACGATCGCCTTCTTGCCCGCCAGGCTGAACAGGTCGCTCACATCGTCACCACGACTTTACCGAATTTGTGACTGTCGCGCAGATGCAGCAGCGCGTCCTTGGCCTGCGCCAACGGATAGGTGGCTTCGATCACGGGCCTGATCTGATGCTCGCCCGCAAAAGCCAGCATCTCCTGGAAATCCTGCGGATCGCCCACCTGGCTGCCGACGATGCTGGCGCTTTTCAGGAAGATGTCGGTCGCATTGAACTTGATCTCATTGCCCGCGGTCGACCCGTATATGACGATGCGCGCGCCCGGATTGATCGCACGGACATAGTTGGCGAAGCTGGGCGCAGGCGCGCCGTCCAGCACGACGTCGACGCCGCCAGTCAATTTGCCGACCTGCTTGCGCCAGTCGGGATCGGTGTAGAGCAGGCCGCCCTTGGCCCCCATGGCAATGGCGCGGTCGATGACCTCCTGGTTCTCGCCGGTGACATAGACGTTGGCACCCTTGGCGACGGCAAAGGCCAGGCCGAAGGTGGCAACACCGCCGCCCACGCCGCTGATCAGCAGCGTCTCGCCCGCCTGCAACCGCCCCTTGAACATCAGCGCGCGCCAGGACGTGAGTGCCGTCAGCGGCATCGCGCCGGCTTCCTCAAAGCTCATAAAGGCGGGCTTGGGTGCCAGGTTTTCGACCGGTACGCAGATATATTCGGCGATTGTGCCCGCAAAGGGCATGCCCAGCAGGCCGAAATCGGCGGCGGGCGCATGACGGTTCGGGCCCCAGTTGCGGGCGGGGTACAGGACGACCTCGTCGCCTTCGCTTGCCCCGGTCACGCCCTCGCCGATCATGTCGACCACGCCCGCGCCGTCGCAACCCAGCGTCGTGGGCACGGTCATGCCGGGATATTGGCCATGGGTGATGAACAGTTCGCGGTGATTGATCGACGCAGCCTTGATCGCGACCCGGACTTCGCCGGGGCCGGGCACGGGCGTTTCGACATCCGCCACGATAACGGAATCGGGTCCGTCGATCTTTTCGAGATACAGGGCCTTCATGGTCAACCTTTCCTGATGCGTCGGCGCGGCTGTTGGGATCGCCTGCCTTTTTCTGGACGGCGCGCCCGCGACGCAGCCTGTCATGCCATCAGGACAATGTTATGGCGCGCTCATGACCTATCTGTGGATAGGAAAAGGGGATTGCATTTCAGATTTCAGCGGTCAGAATATATTTACAAGAATAAAACGAATCGTGCCACGCAGCACGAACAGGAGAGACTGAATGGCCGTTGTCCCGACAATCGTCCTGCCGCCCCGGATCACCCCGACGCTGATCGAGCGTCCGGCGCTGGTGGCCTTGACCCAAAAAGTTGCCCTATCCCGCATGACGATGGTGTCCGCGCCCGCTGGCAGCGGCAAGACCACCGCTATGCTGTTCTGGGCGGAAAGGCTGCGGGCCGAGGGGCGACCGCTGCTGTGGCTGGCGGCGCGCGCGGGCATCGGCAACAAGGCGTCCTTCCTGCTGGCGCTCAAGGCCGCCGGTGTCGCGGCCCGGCTGGACTGGGCGGATCTCGACGCTGATGCGGGTGATGCCGTGTGGCTCAAGGCGTTGTCGGCGGTGGTCGAACCCAAACCGGTCATCGTCATCGACGACGCGCAACTGCTCGACGAACCGACCCTTGCCTTCATCGCCCAGTTGTCGTCCAGCGCGCGCGACGGCCTGACCATGATCGTCGCCGCGCGCGGCGCGGTAGGACTGCCGTTGGCGCGGATGCGGGCGCTCGGCTTCCTGGTCGAAGTGGGCAATGCCGATCTGTCGCTGACGCTCGCCGAAGCCACCCAGCTTGTGACAATGAGCGTGGGGGCACCCATCGATGCGCAGAATTTGCAGGATATCGTGCGCGATACCCAGGGCTGGGTATCGGGCGTCGTCATCGCCTGCGACCTCTACCGGCGCGGCGCGCAGGGGGCGGGCCAGATGCGGCTGACCGGCCTGCGCCCGGAATTTGCCGAATATTTCCATGAAGAGGTGCTGGGCCAGCAGCCCGACGACGTGCGCCGTTTCCTGGTCGACACATCAATTCTGGATGAACTCACCCCGTCTGCCTGCGCGGCGGTGACGGGCAATGACGATGCGCGCGCCATGCTGGATCGCGTCTTTCGCGAAGGGCTGTTTCTCAATCCGATCGATCAGGAACATGGCCGCTACGCCTATCACCGCCTGTTCCGCGAAATGGTGCTGGGCCGCTTGATCGACCGCGCGCCCGCGCGCGCCGCCATGATGCACTGCCGCGCGAGCGATCATTTCGCCGCGACCGGTGACATCCTCAAGGCGGTCGAACATGCCCGGCTGAGCGGGGATCAGGCCTTCCTGGCCGGACAGTTGGACCGGCTGGCCGAACAGCTCACCTATTCGGGCTATCTGTACCGGATCGACGAACTGGGCGCGGAACTGCCCTGGGCCGTGTTGGCGCAGCACCCCTATCTGCTGTTGGCTTTGGCGTGGCGGCGGATACGGCAATTGTCCTTCGCCGCGGCCGACCGGCTGATCGCGACCGCGCGGTCCATCCATGACGCGCGCAGCCTGAGCGACGAGATGTCGGCCCATGAAAGCGAGCAGCTCGACCTGATGGTCCGCCATCGCCTCGTCATGTTGGCCTCGGCGCGCGACGATATGGTGAAGGTGGAGGCGGAGGCCGAACCTTTGCTCGCGGAAATGGCCGAAAGCCATGCCTATCTCAGCTGCACCCTGCTCGCGCAATTGATGTCGGCGCGGCGCGAACTCTATCATTTTCACGACATGCTCAAGCTGGAGGCGGAAACCCGGCGCGCTCTGTCTCGCCCCGGATCGGATTTCGCATCGATCGCGCTCAAGGCGTCGGTCGCCCCCACGCTGATGGCGCAGGGCAAGACCCAGTTGGCGCATCGTTTTCTGGATGAAGCATTGACCATGGCCCGCGACATTCATGGCGAAGGGTCCGGCCTTGCGGCGCTGCCCGCCCTGCCGCTCGCGGAACTTCTCTACGACGCAGGCGATCTGGATGGCGCGGCGGCTCTGGTCGAGCGCCATCTGCCCGTGGTGCGCGAATGGGGTTTCGCGGACCAGATGGCGTCGGGCTATATCGTCAACGCCCGGCTGCGGGCTGCGCGTGGCGACCTGCCGGGCGCGCTGTCGACGCTGAATGACGCGCATCTGGTCGCGATCGAATGTGGGCTGGACCGAATGCGCGCCTTCATCGTCGCAGAAGAGGTCCGCTTGCTCATCAAGGCCGGCCAGATCGAGGAGGCCGAACGGCATTTTGCCGCGGGCGATCCGCAACTGGACGGCGAACCGATCCCGACGCTGCATCCCACCCGCCGCAACGAAAGCATCGCCATCGCCTGGCTGCGGATCGAAATGCAGCGCCATCGGCTCAGCCGCGCGCGCAAGGTCGCGCATCGCTGGCTGGAATTCGTCCGCCGCGCCGGGGCCGTCCGCTCAGCCGTGACGTTCGAACTGCTGCTGGCCGAAATCGCGGTGTTGCAGGGCAATCGGTCCGAAGCCCGTCGCGCCGTGCGGACCGCGGTCGAAATGGCCGAACCGGCGGGCTGGGTCCGCACCTTCGTCGATGAAGGCGAAGTCATCGCCTCGCTGCTGACCGAAGCCTATGCGCAGGGGCCGGAACTGGAAACCCCGGCCGACCGCTTCGCCGTGCGTCTGGTATCGCTGATGCGCAGCGGCCCGCAGATCGAAAGTGACGAGGAGGATGACGATGATTTCGGCCTGACCGGCCGCCTCGCCAATCGGGAAGTCGATATCTTGACCATGGTGAGCGGGGGCCTGCGCAACCGCGAAATCGGCGACCGGCTCGGCCTGACCGAAGGCACGGTCAAATGGTATATGCAGCAGATCTACGACAAGCTGGGCGTCCGGCGGCGGCCGCAGGCGGTGTTGCGCGCGCGTCAGCTTGGCATCCTGCCCTGACGCTCCCGCTCCCGCTCCCGCCTACCCAAGGATAGATTGCGCGTCCCTGCGCGCCTGCCATCGCCCAGCCGGGCGAAAGGAACCATCATGGCCAAACGTAAAGTCATCATCAGCTGCGCCATCACCGGCGCCATCCATACCCCGTCCATGTCGCCCTATCTGCCGATCACTGCAGAGGAGATCGCAGAGTCGGCGATCGGCGCGGCGGAAGCGGGCGCGGCGATCATCCACCTGCACGCCCGCAATCCCGTCGACGGGCGACCCGACCAAAATCCCGACCTGTTCACCCCCTTCCTCAAGGTCATCAGGCAGCGCAGCGACGCGGTGTTGAACCTGACCACCGGCGGTCATCCCTCCATGACCGTGCAGGAACGGATGCGCCCGGCCCAGACCTTCGCGCCCGAAGTCGCCAGCCTCAATATGGGCACGATGGGCTTTGGCCTGTTCCCGATGCTGGACCGGTTCAAGGACTTCAAGCATGAATGGGAACCGGCCGCGCTGGAGGCATCGCGCGACCTGGTGTTCAAGAATACCTATGCGGATATCGAATATCTTCTGGCCACCCTGTCGCCGCTCGGCACCCGCTTCGAATTTGAATGTTACGACACCAGCCATCTCTACAACCTCAAATATTTCCTCGATCGCGGGCTGGTGAAAGCGCCTTTGTTCATCCAGACCTGCTTTGGCATATTGGGCGGCATCGGCAGCCATCCCGACGACATCATGCACATGAAACGCACCGCCGACCGGCTGTTCGGCGACCAATATCAATGGTCGGTGCTGGGTGCTGGCGCGCGCCAGATGAGCATCGTCGCCATGGCCGCGTCGATGGGCGGCAATGTGCGTGTCGGGCTGGAGGATTCGCTCTGGGGCGGTCCCGGTCGCCTGGCGCAGACCAACGCCGAACAGGTCGCGACCGCGCGCCAGATCATTGAGGGGATGGGCCTGGACATCGCCACGCCGGACGAGGCGCGCGCTATTCTGGACCTCAAGGGCGCAGACCGGACCAACATCTGATGACCAAGCTATCGGGGCCGCTGGCCGGCATCCGCATCGTCGAGATCGACGCCATCGGCCCGGTGCCGCTGGCGGCGATGCTGTTGGCGGACATGGGGGCGGAGATCATCCGCGTCGCGCGGCCGCCATCGGCGGGCGCGGGCGACTGGGACGATGTCGGCGGCGACATTCTCCACCGCAGCCGGACGGTCATCCATCTCGACCTCAAGCGCGATGAGGATCGCGCGCAGCTGCTCGACCTGATCGATCTGGCGGACGGCCTGATAGAGGGCTATCGCCCTGGCGTGATGGAACGGCTCGGCATCGGCCCCGACATCTGCCTCGCGCGCAATCCGCGCCTGGTGTTCGGCCGCATGACCGGATGGGGCCAATCGGGTCCGCTGGCGATGCGGGCGGGGCATGACATCAACTATCTCTCGATCACCGGCGCGCTGCACGCGATGGGCAAACAGGGCGCGCCGCCGCCAGTGCCGCTCAATCTGGTGGGCGATTATGGCGGCGGCGCCATGTTCCTGATCTTTGGCCTGCTCAGCGCCCTGCTGTCGGCGCAACGGACGGGGCAGGGGCAGGTGGTCGACGCCTGCATCACGGACGGCGTCGCGTCTCTGATGAGCCTTTTCTACGCTTGGCAGCCCAAGGGGCTATGGACCGATGCGCCCGCCTCCAACCTGCTGGACGGGGCCGCACCTTTCTATCGCTGCTATACGTGCGCGGATGGCCGCCATGTCGCGGTCGGTTGCCTGGAACCCAAATTCTTTGCCCAGATGGTCGAAGGGCTGGGCCTGTCCGATCGTCGCTACGACCAGAATGACCGGGCGGGCTGGCCCGCGATGCAGGCCGATTTTACGGCCGCCTTCGCGACCCAAACGCGCGACGCATGGGCCGATCATTTCGCCCAGACCGATGCGTGCGTCACCCCGGTTCTGGCGATGGCCGAAGCGCCGGGGCATCCGCATAATCAGGCGCGCGGCACTTTTGTCCAGCGGGAAGGCATCCCCCAACCCGCGCCCGCGCCCAGGCTGGATCGCACTACGGGGGCCATCACCGAACCGGCCAGCGCGGACGTGGCGGACATCCTCCGCCGCTGGTCCTGATCGCCACGCCAAAAGCCTGCGGCATAATTACCACGATAGACAGATTAGTTTCCATCTGTGCAACGATTCCTGTCGAACGATAGGTGGAGAATGGCGGCCGTGATCGCCTTTATGCACCGGTAAGGACGATGCCTGCCAACAGAACAGGCGATCCAGATCGGTTACGGGAGAGAGAGAATGAAATTCGGCATTTTGAAACTGGCGCTGCTGTCGACCGGTGCGACCTTGGCGGCTCCGCTGTGGGCGCAGGACGCAACCAGCGCCGCGCCCCAGGCTGAAAGTTCCGGCAGCGGCGACATCGTCGTCACCGCCCGCCGTCGCGAAGAACGGTTGCAGGACGTGTCCGTCTCCATCTCCGCCTTCTCGGCCGCCTCGCTGGAGCGCAGCACCGTCCAGACGGTCAGCGACGTCAAGACGATCGCACCGGGCTTCACCTTCTCGTCCGAAGGCGGCAAGGACAATGTCGCGCTCACCCTGCGCGGCATCGGCCAGCTGCCGCTCGGCGAAGTCACGCCCGGCGTCGTCATCTACCTAAACGACACTCCGCTGCCTGCCGTCGGCTCGAACGTGCCGACTTACGACATCGGCAGCATCCAGGTGCTCAAAGGGCCGCAGGGCACCTTGTTCGGTCGCAACACGCTTGGCGGCGCCGTGGTCATCGGCAGCCAGCGCCCGACCTATGAATTTGAAGGCTATGTCGAGGGCACCTATGGCAGCTTCGACTATCGCGAACTGGAAGGCGCGATCAACGTCCCCATCGTCGCCGACAAGGTGGCGTTCCGCGCGGCCGGCCAGGTCCGGCGGCAGGACCCGCGCACGATCGCCTTTGACGGCGGGCCGGGCTTTGACAATATCAAGCAGGATGCCTTTCGCCTGTCCTTGCTGCTGGAGCCGGTCGAGGGTCTGAAAAGCACCACCATCTACGAATATTTCAAGAGCGACGAACTGGCCGGTGGCCTCTATCTGCTGCGCCAGAATTTCTCGCTCGCCGCCTTCGGCCTGGGCGTGCTGGACCCGCAGGCGCAGGCCGCGCTCCAAACGCAGCGCGGCAACCGTCGCGGTTCGTTTGACGGCGGCATCAATGGCGGCCGTTCGTCGCGCAAGATGACGTCGATCACCAACGACACCTCGTTCAGCTTTGGCGACCTGACGCTGCGCAACATCTTCGGTTTCCGCAAGAATTTCAGCGATCAGCTGATCAACACCGGCGCGCTGCAAAATCTGTCGATCCCCACCGGCCTGCCCGCGCCACTCCCCGCTGCTGTGCCCTTCACCCTGTTCCATGCCGCGTCGGTGCTGGATCGCCAATATCTGACCAACGAAACCCAGTTGCTGGGCGATTTCGGGTCGTTCAACTTCATCACCGGCGTCTTCTACAATAATGATAAGTCCGCCGGTCCCACCGGATCGCAATTCACCGCCTTCTCGGTCGGCGGCGTGCCGGCACCTGCGGTCAGCGCCCATGTCCGCAACAAGAATTTCGCGATCTATGGACAGATCGGCTATGAAATCACCGACAAGCTGAAACTGAACCTTGGCGGCCGCTACAGCTGGGACAAGGTGTCGGCCTGCGGCGGCACGATCGGCAACGACTATGTCGATGAAAGCACCTGCCTCTCCACCGCCGCGTTGGGCCTTGCCGATGGCGTCGGCACCGTTTCCAACAAGGGGGAGGAGCCAAGCTGGACCATCGGTCTGGATTATAAGGCGACGCCCGACTGGCTGCTCTATATCTCGTCGCGGCGCGGCTATCGCGGCGTGAACATCAACACCCCGCTGTTCGAAACGCCCTTCACCACCGGCGGCGTCGATCCGTCCTGCGTGGCGACCGGCGGCGTCTGCCCGGACCTGCGCGCATTCCAGAAGACGGGCGAGGAAAAGATCACCGACGTCGAACTGGGTTCGAAATATGACTATCATGTGGGGGAGGCGCGTGGCCGATTGAACATCGCGGCCTATTACAGCAAGTATAAAAACGCGCTGCAATTCCTCAACACCCAAACCATCATCCCCAACGGCACGCCGGATTCGCCGACCAATGGTTCGCTTGCCGCCAATGTCGCCAATTTGCGGATCTGGGGCGTGGAACTGGAAGCCTCGATCAGCCCCACCCGCAACTTCACCGTGTCCTTCAACGCCGCCTATACCGACGTGAAGGTGGAAAGCGTCAACGTACCGGACGGGCTGCCCGCATCGGTCACGCTGGGCAAGGCGCAGATCAACACCTACTCGCCCAAATTCTCCGGCACGGCGAGCGTGAGCTGGATCTTGCCAATCAAGCCGGCCGATGGCGATCTCGCCTTTAACGCCGACTTGTTCATGACCGACGATTTCGGTGGGCAGAATGGCGAAAAATTGCCCGGCTATCAGATGGCGAACGCCCGTATCGACTGGCGCGGCATCGGTGGAACCGGTCTGGATCTGGGCGTGTTCGTGAAAAATATCTTCAAGGAAGACTATTTCTCGGCATCCAGCGTGCTGCTGCCATCCTTCCCGCTCAGTTCGGTCTATGCCGGGGAGCCACGGACCTGGGGCGTCAGCGCGAAATACAGCTTCTGATGCGAAGGCGGGCGGGGCAGATAGCATCTGCCCCGCCCGCGCCATGGGCCGGGATAATTGCGGAGTAGGATGTGACTTTGGACGATCTGCATCGCACGGACGCGGCCCCTGGCGAGATTGCGGCTGAGCTGCGCGCCAGCCCGTTGGCCGCGATGATGAAGAAGGCGGAGGCGCTGACGCTGGAGGGGCATGGCGCCCGCGTCACCTATTCGCGCAAAGTGTTCATTCCGCTCACCAAATTATGCCGCGATGTCTGCCATTACTGCACCTTCGCCACCACCCCGGCGCGGGCGGTCGACGCCTATCTCAGCCGCGAAGAAGTCCTGGCGATCGCGCGCGCGGGCGCTGAGGCCGGGTGCCGGGAGGCGCTGTTCACCCTGGGCGACCGGCCCGAGGACCGCTACGCCGCGGCGCGCGACGCGCTGGCCCGGCTGGGCCATGATTCCACGCTTTCTTACCTCGTCGAAATGGCTGAACTGGTCCTGCAGGAAACCGGCCTGCTGCCCCACCTCAACCCCGGCCTGATGGACGCGGCCGACTATGCCCTGCTGCGCCCCCATGCCGCGTCGATGGGCATCATGCTGGAAAGCAGCGCAGATCGGCTGTGCGCGCGTGGCGGCCCGCATTTCGGGTCGCCCGACAAGGAGCCGGTGCGCCGTCTGGCCACGATCGCCGAGGCGGGCCGCGCCAAAGTGCCTTTCACCACCGGGCTGCTGATCGGCATCGGCGAAACCCGCGACGAACAGGTCGACGCGCTGGTCGCCATCCGCGACCTGCATCGCCAATATGGCCATATTCAGGAAGTCATCATCCAGAATTTCCGGGCCAAGCCGGGCACGCGGATGGCCGATCATGCCGAACCCGCGCTCGACGATCATCTCTGGACGATCGCCGCAGCGCGGCTGATCCTGGGGCCGGAGATGACGATCCAGGCGCCGCCCAACCTGCACGATCAGGTCGATCTCGCCCCACTGATCCGGGCCGGGGTGAACGACTGGGGCGGGGTGTCGCCGGTGACGCCCGACCATGTAAATCCCGAAGCGCCCTGGCCCCATCTGGAGACATTGGCGCAGGCCACCCGCGCCGCTGGCCGCACGCTTTCCCAACGCCTTGCCATCGGGCCACGTTACGCGCTGGCGGCGCAGGATTGGGCCGCGCCTGCGGTCGCGACCCTTATCCTGCGCGCGATCGACGGACGCGGCCTGCCCAAACCCGACGACTGGGCCGCCGGACATGGCGACGTCGCACCCGCGCTGATCGGCGGCGATGTAGGCCAGGCATCGGTGCAGGCGCTCCTGCGCCACGCCGAAGCGGGCGGGCGCCTGAGCGAACGCGCCATTGTAACCCTGTTCGATGCGGAGGGGCCTGACCTTGCCGCCATCATCGCGCAGGCCGACCGGCTGCGGCAGGAGACCATCGGCGACACGCTGACCTATGCCGTCAACCGCAACATCAACTACACCAATATCTGCCTCTACAAATGCGGCTTCTGCGCCTTTTCGAAGGGCAGTACGAAGGCGATGCGCGGCCCGGCCTACCGGCTCGACTATGCCGAAGTCGGACGGCGCGCGGCGGAAGCCTGGGATCGCGGCGCAACCGAAGTCTGCCTGCAAGGCGGCATCCATCCCGACTATGATGGCAACACTTATCTGGCGGTACTGAAGGCCGTGCGCGACGCCGCGCCGGACATCCATATCCACGCCTTCTCCCCGCTGGAAGTGACCCATGGTGCCCAGACGCTGGGCCTGCCGCTGGAGGATTATCTGGCACAGTTGAAAGCGGCGGGCCTCTCCACCTTGCCCGGTACAGCAGCCGAGATACTCGACCCCGAAATCCGCGCGCTCATCTGCCCGGACAAGGTCAGCGCCGACGAGTGGATCGAGGTGATGCGCGTCGCCCATGGTATCGGCCTGCGCAGCACCGCGACGATCATGTTTGGCCATGTCGAGGGGTATCGCCACTGGGCGCGCCACCTGCTGCGCATCCGCGCCTTGCAGGAACAGACCGGCGGCTTCACCGAATTCGTCCCCTTGCCCTTCGTCCATATGGAAGCGCCGATCTGGCGGAAGGGGCTGGCGCGCTCCGGCCCAAGCTATCGTGAGGCGGTGCTGATGCACGCGATCGCCCGTATCGTGCTGCATCCGCTGATCCCCAATATCCAGGTGTCCTGGGTCAAGATGGGACCGGAGGGGGCGGCGGCAATCCTGAACGCGGGCGCCAACGACATGGGCGGCACCCTGATGGACGAATCGATCACCCGCGCGGCGGGTGGCGTCAACGGCCAGGAATTTGGCCCCACGCAAATGCGCGCGCTCGCCGCATCGGTCGGCCGCCCGGCGCGCCAGCGCACCACCCTTTATGATCCGGTATCGCCCCGGCAAACCCACATCACGGAGTCCCTATGACCGATCTCTTGCACCCCCTGAAGGACAAGGTGGCGATCATCACCGGCGGCGGCAGCGGCATCGGCCGCGCCACCGCGCTGATGATGGCGCAGCGCGGCGCGAAGGTCGCGATCACCGGCCGCACAGAATCGCGCCTGTCCTATGTGGTCGACGAAATCACGGCGCAGGGCGGGCAGGCGCTCGCCGTCGCCATGGACGTCATGGAGGAAGCCTCGATCGCGGCAGGGATAACCAAGGTGGTCGATCATTTCGGCGGCCTCCATATCCTCCACAGCAACGCCGCCCAGACCGGCCTGATGCATGAAGACGCGCTGATCGCCGACATGGACGTCGCCTTCTGGGATCGCACCTTCGCCACCAACCTGCGCGGGTCGATGCTGTGCGCCAAACACGCCATCCCGCATCTGCTGTCGGCAGGCGGCGGGTCGATCGTCTTTACAGGTTCCGGCAAGGGGCTGGCGGGCGATGTCGACTATCCTGCCTATGGCACGACCAAGGCAGGGATGCTGGGCCTCTCCAAATATATCGCCACCCAATATGGCAAGCAGGGCATCCGATCCAATGTCGTCGTGGTCGGGCTGGTGATGACCGAGGCGCTGGACGACAATATGCCGCCGGAGGCGCAGAAGCTGATGACCGAACATAATCTGGTCGATTATCTGGGCCGGCCAGAGGACATCGCCGAAGTCGTCGCCTTCCTGGCGTCCGATCAGGCGCGCTATGTCACCGGCGCATCGATCGTCGCCGATGGCGGCTTCACTTCCCATTCGGCGGTCTATGCGGACATGATGCGCTTCGCCGCCATGCAGACGGAGACACAGGCATGAGCCTTCCCGCTATCGCCATCGTCGGCGGCACCGGCAATCTGGGCGCGGCGATCGCCTGGCGCCTCGCCCGTGCGGGCTATCCCGTCGTTATCGGATCGCGCAGCGCGGACGGCGCGCAAAAGACGGCGGCGGAACTCGGCCACGACCTCTCCGGCGCCACCAATATCGACGCGGCGGCCGGGGCGGACATCGTCATCGTCACCGTGCCCTTCGCGGCGCAGGACGCGACGCTGCGCGACATCGCGCCCCATGTTGTGGGCAAGATCGTCGTGGACACCACCGTCCCGCTGGTCCCGCCCAAGGTGATGCGCGTGCAACTCCCCGCCGAAGGATCGGCCGCGCTCCGCGCCCAGGCCGCGCTGGGCGAGGGTGTGACTGTCGTGTCCGCCTTCCATAATGTCGCCGCGCATAAGCTGGCCAAGGATGTCGATGTCGGCTGCGACGTGCTTGTCTTCGGCGATGACAAGGCGGCGCGCGGTCAAGTGGTCGCCCTTGCAGACGCGATGGGCCTGCGCGGCCTGCACGGCGGCGCACTGTGCAATTCCGCCGCCGCCGAAGCCCTGACCTCGATCCTCATCTTCCTCAACAAGACCTACAAGGTCGATGGTGCGGGCATCCGCATCACCGGCGACCTGATTCCACCGACCGATTGAGCGCAACCCCTTCCGGGCGGAAGGTGCGACCCGGCCACCGGGCGCGCCATCCTGCCGGGCATAAACGATACAGGGGATAGAGGAATGAAGCTCAACATCGGCGTGCCCAATTCGATGCATGTGGCGGCGATGACCCAGCCATGGGAACATGCGCTGACCGGCGACGATATCGGCCGCGCGCTCAAGGTCGCCGACGATCTGGGCTTCAACAAATGCATGTTGGGTGAGCATTTCATCATCCCGCAGGAACATGTCGCCCTGTCTGGCGACCATTATGTCCATGGCACGGTGGCGCTCGCCTTCCTCGCCGGGCGCACGTCGAAAATGCGGGTCAGTTCGTCCGTCTCCATCCTGCCGCTGCAAAGCCCGATCGTGCAGGCCAAGGCCTGGTCCACGCTCGACTGGCTGAGCGGCGGCCGCGCGACCGCTTTGTTCGGCGTCGGCTGGCTGAAGGAGGAATTCGACATGCTGGGCGTCGATTTCCACAATCGCGGGCGGATGGCGGACGAATATGTCGCCGCGATCATCGAACTATGGACGTCCGACACGCCGACGTTCGAGGGCGAATTCGTCTCCTTCAAGAATGTCGGCTTCGCGCCCAAGCCAGTGCAGCAGCCGCGCCTGCCGATCTGGTTCGGGGGCGACGCGGAACCGGTATTGAAGCGCGTCGCGAAATTCGGCGACGGCTGGTCGCCCTTCCGCACCCCGCCGGAAAAATTCCCAGCATGTCTCGACCTCATCCGCGCCCAGCCATCCTATGACGGTCGCCCGATCGACCTGTTCTTCGCGCTGGAAATGCTCAATGTCGGCGCCCATCACGAAATTATGGACGATCCCCGCGCGCCCGGCACCCGCAATGCGCAAAAGATCATCGACCAGATCGGCTGGCTGAAGGATCTGGGCGTCAACGAAACGATCGTGCCGCTGCCACCGGGCATGACGGGCCTCACCGAATATATCGAGCGCCTGCACTGGGTAGCCGAAGAGATCATGCCCAAAGTGTGAGCATTGCCCACCTGCATAGTGAATCGGAGTAGATCATGACCCAATATGATGTGGTCGTCGTCGGATCGGGCGCGGCGGGCCTGACGGCGGCGCTGCGGGCCGCGGCTGCGGGCCTGACGGTGCTGGTGCTGGAAAAGGCTGCATATTTCGGCGGCACCACCGCCATATCGGGCGGCGGCATCTGGGTGCCGGGCAGTCCGCAGGCGCAGGCCGCCGGGGTCGATGACAGCGCGGCGGTCGCGCGCCAATATGTGCTCGACGTCATCGGACCAAGCGCCGACCCGGCGCTGATCGACGCCTATCTCGATGCAGCGCCAGCGATGGTCGCCTGGCTAGAGCGCAACAGCGCGGTCCGCTTCCTCCTTTCTCCGCCCAGCAGCGATTGGTATCCCGCCATCGCCGGGTCCGCCGATCATGGCCGCTTGCTCTCGCCCCAGGAATATGACGGCAAGAAACTGGGCGCCCATTTCGCCGACCTGCGCCCCGCCCGCGAAGAATTCAACGCACCCGGCGGCTTCATGATCGACCTGTTCGATCTGCCCTATCTGGCCGACATGCCATCGGCAAAATCCCTGTTCCATTTCGGCAAGCTGGCCGCGAAATTCGGTGCGGACAAGCTGCGCCGCTACCCGCGCGGCACCCGGCTGACGATGGGCAACGCCCTCGTCGCGCGGCTGCTGCGGTCCGCGCTCGACGCGGGCATAACCCTGCGCAAGGACGCGGCGGTCGATCGCCTGCTGGTCGCCGACGGCCGCGTGACCGGCGTGCGCGTGGGTGGAGAGGATATCGCGGCCAAGGTCGGCGTGCTGCTGGCGGCGGGCGGCTTTTCCGCCAGCGAGCAATTGCGCAAGGCCTATATTCCGTTCGCGGAAGATCATGTGTCGATCCTCCCCTATGAAAATACCGGCGATGGCATGAATATGGGGCTGGAGGCTGGCGCGTCGCTGGATGGCGACAACCTCGTCAACGCGGTCTGGGCGGTCGTATCCACCATGACCCGGCCCGACGGCTATGTCGCCCGCTACGCCCATCTGATCGACATGTCGAAACCCGGCTGCATCGCCGTCAACGCGAAGGGCGAGCGGTTCGGCAACGAGGCGTCGGTCCATTTCGTCGAGGCGATGCACGCCACCGGCACCGTCCCCGCCCAAATCATCGGCGACGCCCATTGCGTCAAAACCTACGGCATGGGCATGGTGCTGCCCGGCGGCGGCGGGCTGAAAAAGCTGATCGCGGCCGGCTATGTGATCGAGGCACCCACCCTGCGCGCACTGGCCGACAAGATCGGCGTCGATGGCGAAGGCCTGCTCGCAACCGTGGCCAAGATGAATCGCTATGCCGAAACCGGCAAAGACCCCGATTTCGGCAAGGGCGACACCCAGATCGACATCGAAATCGGCGATCCCAAGCATAAGCCCAATCCGTGCCTGGGCCGCGTCGAAAAGGCGCCCTTCTACGCGATCAAAATCCACCCCGGCGATGGATCGACCACGGTGGGGCTGAAGATCGACGCGCATTGCCGGGTGATTGGCACCGATGGCGCGCCGGTCGCGGGCCTCTATGCCGCAGGGCTGGATGCGAACTCGATCTGGCGCGGCAAGTCGCCCGCCCATGGCTGCAATGTCGGTCCGGCGATGGTGACGGGCTATATTGCGGGTCAGGCGATGGGAGCCATGGGAGCGGGGGCGCTGGTTCCCGCCTGACCGGTCAGGCGGGTTCGGTGACCCCGGCCCGCGCCTTCGCGGTCGCCACCAGCCGGTACAGACCGGCATTATAGTCGGTCATCTGCTCCATCGTCAGGTCGCGATAGGGCGTCATCGGACACAGCGAATCCACCACGTCCCAAAAGGGCTCGATCTTCTCCAGCACCTCGTCGACCGGGCCGCAGGTGACGAACGCCTCGACCATATCGTCCGACACATTGCCGATGACCTTGGCGATGTCGCCATGTTCGCCCAGACTGAGTTGGCAAGCGCGGGCCTGATCGCCAAAGCCGATCGCTTCAAAAAACGGCTCATATTCCTTATAGCCCGAATAGGCGGCGACCGTCGCGCGGCTGTCGTCGATCGCCTTCTGCTTGTCGTCGTTCACAGCGATCCACGGCCAGGCGTTAATCTCTATGTCGCTGCGCGCGCGCCCATATTTCGCCAGCGTCGCTTCGATGAAGGGCAGCTTGCTGCGCGTATAGGCCGCTGACCACAACGCATGGACCATCAGCCCGTCGCCGACTTCCAGCGCCAACGCGGTCATCTTGTCCTGCAACGCAGCGATCCAGATCGGGATTTCCGCGCGCACCGGGGGCGCCGTCAGCATCATCTCGCCAAAATCGGCGGAGAAATATTCCCCCTCGATCGGGTCGAGGCCGATATGCGCGTTGGCGATGACATAGCGAATCACCTTCACGCTCTCGCGCAAATGGGTCAGCAATTTGCGCTCCGGCTCACCATACATGCCGGTGACGCAACTCTTGATGCTGGACCCCAGCCCCAGCACGAAGCGCCCGCCCGAAATCCGGTCCACGTCCATCGCCGCATAGGCGGTTTCCACCGGGCTGCGGGTGCCCGCGATGGCAACGCCGGTCCCGACCTTCAGGCTGCTGGTCAGCGCGGCCGTGGCGGCCATCGGCACAAAGGGCGGGCCATAGATCTGGAGCGAAAAACAGCCCTCGAAGCCGACCTGCTCCATCTGCTGGCCGATCCCGCCCATCATGGGGGCTGGCAGGGTCGGCATGACCCCCCACCAGCGGCGTTCGCCGCCGACGGCGTTGACGAGCTTTGGCATGAAGCATCCCGAAAAAACCGGGCGGACCATATGGGTCCGCCCTTCAGGGGGAGGGGGAAATCAGAACTGGAACAGTTCCTTGCGCAGGCCGATGATGTCGCTGCAATCGGCGCTCACATTGTCGCGATAGGCAAAATCGCCCTTCGCCTGACGATCGGCCAATTCCATCATCGCCATGCGATAGCGCTGCCCGGCTTGGTCGAACTTGCTGTGCAAATCCTTACGGTCGGTATGGCGCATGTAACGGGGGCTTTGCGGGGAGGTCATATAGCTGTCCTGCCGCGACACCTTATAGCCGGCCTTTGGCATGACATAGCTGAACATGCGCCCGGCATTACTGGTGTTCATCACCATCTCCATCCGCGTGCGATCGCGCGTTTCAGGGGTGCAGGGGTGGAACAGCGGCACGTCGTCGCCGGGGCTGAACCGGCCATAGGCGATCGCGCAATGCGACCGCAGATAGATGCGGATCACCTGCCGCACATTCTGGGTCGGCTGCTTGATGCCGCTGAAAAATTTCATCACCGGGGCAACCGACTTGTTGACGCAGGTGCGGACCATGGTGACGGTCTCGCTGTCATAATATGTCTCGATCGTCTCGCTGTCCGACCGCTCGTCGCCCACCACGTCGGCATGCAGAAAATCGGCATGGGTCAGGTCGATGAGGTTCTCCAGGCTGATCGGCGCGGAGCTTTCGAAACGTACCGTCGCCGTCATGTGCCGGGGCAGGCCACCCTTGGGCGGCAGGAAGGGCAGGCTGGGCAAATGGCGCGGATCGGCGGCCAGCGGATTGCCCAGCCAGATCCAGACCACGCCATAATGTTCCATCACCGGATAGCGGCCACGCGCGTCGGTATAGTCGCTCTTGTCACGCACCACGCGCTCATTGGGGTGGAACTCGCTCGCCACGACCACGCCATTGTCGCGCCACAGGAAGATAGGGTTGGAATAGACGGCGCGGCGCACCGGCTTGCCCGTCACCGAATAATCATGGGCGACCGGGAACCAGCTGTCGCGCATCACGATATTGTGCGGAACCCAGCGGTTGACGACATTCATGGCGATCGGGCTGCCACCGGCTGGCGGCGCGCTGTTGTCGTCATGGGATGTGGGGCGATCGGCTATGTCTAACATGGTCAAATCCTCCTTCAGGCCGCTACGGTCTGGTCGTGGGTGTCCTGCGGCGCGTCGAGCAGGGCGTTGCGCAAATCCTCGCCATGCAGCGATACGGTTGGCTTGGTGGTCCGCAGCTTCGATCCGTCGATGGACGACAGGACGGTCAGCGGATTGACCCCGCGCAGCATCGCGCCACGCAACCCCGGCCGACGCACGCCCAGTTCCGCGCGCCAGCGCACGGCGGTCACGCCGCGCGCTGCTGGGACGGGGGACAGGACGGCATGGAGCAGGTCGTTGAAGGCGTCGTCGCGCAGCGTCAGATGCGTCTCGCCGGTCAGCGGATGGGTGCGGGTCAGCAGCGTCAGCGGAAATTCTGCGACGAAATGCGACGGCCAGTGCAGCGGATGCCATTGGCAACTGCGCTCCATCACCAGCATCCCGCCCTCTTCATGTAGTTCGGACATGATATAGGGGCTGAACCGCACACCGCGGATCGCCAGGATCAGCGCGGGGTCGTCATAGAGCGCATCCAGATATTCCTGGTGACTGCAACTGACGTTGACCGTGCCGATATAGCTATATTTGGGTTCCGCGCTCAGCGGCGCTTCCGCCTTGGGGTTCAGGCAGACGCGCACGAAACCGGCCTGCTCGCTCACGCCAAAGGCGTTGGCCTTGTAAAGCGGCGGAAATTTCTGCTGATCCTTCATGTTGGGGATCTCTTTCAGCCGCCCCGTCTCACCATCATAGCTCCAGCCATGATAGCCACACTGGATCAATCCATTATCGCGGATACAGCCCAGCGACAGCGGCGCGCGGCGGTGGGGACAGCGGTCCTCCAGCGCGCGGGCAATGCCGTGATGGTCGCGCCACAGCACCACCGGCTGGTCGCCAATGTCCACCGACAGCGGCTTTTTGGACGTGACTTCCTCAGACCGGGCGACGGCCCACCAAAGATCGGTATCGAGACTCATAGCGGTTATCCTTACTCCTGCGATTAAATTGACGTATGACAATTTATATGTCAACGTCTTTTCACTATGGATCAGCAGATGCTCGATCGACCCCAGCGCGCCCGTGGCCGCCCCGCCCTCAATGCCGTCCAGGCCTTAGATGAGGACCAGTTGCTTGGGCTTGCCTTCGCGACCTTCGCCGAACGCGGCTATGAAGGGACGACGCTGCGCGACCTGTCGAAACGGCTCGGCGTCAGCCATAATCTGCTCAACGTCCGCTTCGGGCGGAAGGAGGATTTGTGGGTCCGCGCAGTCGACTGGCGCATGGCGCAGGCATCGCCCTTCGTCGAAGCCGCGTTCGACGAACCAGCCGACGCGGAAGTGCGGTTACGCCACCTGATCCAGCGCTTCTGCCTGTGGGCGACCCGTAATGGCGACATCGTTTCGCTCACCAATGTCGAAGGATGCCGCTCGACCTGGCGGCTCGACCATATCGTCGAACATTTCGTGCTGCCGTTCCAGCGGCGACTGGACGATCTGCTGGACGCGGTGCGGCGGCGGCGGCCGGTGCATGACCTGTCGACCCCGGCGCTGATGGCGCTGCTGGTACAGGGGGTGGGCTTCTACTTCTCCGCCGTGCCGATGCAACAGCGGCTGGGTGCAGGGGGCGAAGTCGATGACGCCCATGCCGCCGCGCAGGCCGATCGTCTCGCCGGCTTCCTGCTCGCCGCGCTGCTGCCGCCGGCCGGATGACCCGCGCCGCCCTCAATCTTCGGGTGCGATGGTGACGGTCATGCCCGACAGGGCCTGCGTCAACATTATCTGGCACGACAGGCGCGAAAGGTCGTTGCGATGCGACGATCCGTCGAGCAGGTCGCTTTCGTCCTCCGTGACCGGCGGCAGGCTGGCGGCGATCGCGGGATCGACATAGACATGGCAGGTCGCGCACGAACAGCAACCGCCACACAGCGCCAGCAATTCGTCGAATCCGGCATCGCGGATAGCTTCCATCACCGAAATGTCGGCGGGCGCATCGATCGTCTTGCTGGTGCCGTCGCGGGTGATGACGTTCAGTTCGGGCATGATATTCCTCGTCTGGAATCGGAATGATCGACCAGCCCTATGCGCACGGACGCGCCGCCCTGCCTGCCGAAAGACAGGGCGCGCCGCGCTCTATTTCACTTCGACCGCGACTGGAAACCGATCGAAATAGAAGCCGAAGGGCCGCCGCAATTCTTCGGCGGTGACATGGAAATCACGCTCCAGGTCATAGACGATCTTGCCCTTCGTCTGCTCACCATGCTCGGCCAGATAGACATGCAGGTCGGCCAGCGCCTCGTCGGTCAGGGGAATGTCGGCGATGCGGTAAATCTCCTTCAGGATCGGATCGGGATTTTTGATCCAGTCATGGAAATAGACGTCGATCGTCTGATCGGGCGGCAATATGTCGCGGTCCCGCACGCAGGCGCGCAGCAGCCTCTCATAGCGGTCGGGCCAATAGCCCAGCGGCTCCTGTATATCGACCGACTTGCGAAACATCCTCGCCGCATAAGTATACATGGTCAGTTGCGACCGGATCGACCCCACCGGATCGCGATGGGTGATGACGAAAGTGGCGTCGGGGAAAATCTTATATAGCGCGGGCAATTGCTCCATATGTTGCGGACATTTGATGACCCAGCGATTGGGGCCGTTCAGGAATGTCAGCACCTGCAAAGCCTTCTTCAGATAGGCATAGGTGCCCGACTGGTCGTGGCTCAGATAATAGTCGCGCCAGCGCGGCACCATTGCCAGCCATTCGATTAGGTAGGAGGAGAAATCGGGCGCCTGCAACTCGATATCCTCGCTGATATGGTCGGGCGAAAATTCATGCATGATCGCCATGTGCGGCAGGATAGACTCCATCATCCGCCACCCCTGTTCCGCCTTGGTCCAGCGGGGATTGGCGTCGTCGCTCGTCGGCACCTCGTCGGGCGCAGGCACCGGCGCGATCGCCTCCCACCAGGGCAGCGATCGGAAACGGCGATCGGCCGACAACAGCCCCAGCAGGTGCGTCGTGCCCGATCGCGGCAGGCCCGCGACGATGATCGGCCGTTCGATCGGGATGTCCACTATCTCCGGGTGGCGCTTGACGATATCCTCGATCCGCAACCGGGTCGCGGCATAGCGGATCATCATCTGGAACAGGTTGGCGCGGGTGACGGCGGACGCATTGGCGTCCTCGTCGATCGCCTGGCACCACACCGCCAACCGTTCGCGAAAATCCGCCGCGCCGAAATCGGTCAGCCCGGTCTGCGCCTGCGCCGCGCCCAATATGACCGCGGGCTGGAAGACGATCTGGTCCGCCGCCGCTTCGGCCCCGGCCATCACCTGTTTCTGAACCTCGGTCAGCACCGGGTGATGCAGGTCGGTGATATCGATGATGTTCCGGCGTGCGGCCACGTCTTGCGCGGGACTGCCCATGTCGCTCTCCTGTGTTTGATGGCGCATCTAATCGCGCCGACCCTGTCGTCGGCAAGGTGCGGGGCCATCGCCGCTGCGCCAATTGCTACGCCATCGCGCCAAAGGGTCGGGCCAGGCTCAAGCGGAGAGGATGGATGGACGCTGCTTCCCAAGTCTATGACCTGCCCGTCACGTCGGCCATGGATTGCACGGTCAACGGACGGATCGCCTTGCCCGGCGTCGTGATGGAACTGCATCATTATCGCTTTCGCGGGGCGCAGGCGGGCGTCTTCTCCTCGCCCCGCAGCTTTCTCGATCTGGCGTTGTCGCCCCGTCCCGGCCAGCCCTGCGGCGGCTATGACGCGCCCAGCAGCGCCCTGGGCGACATCCTCTACATCCCGGCGGGCACCCCGCTGCACACCGCCTGGGGGGCGGGGGAACAGACGTCGATCTGCTGCGGCTTCGACGGCGCGGCGTTCGACGGCGACGACTTCCCCTTGTCGGACGCGGCGTTGCAGGCGTCGCTCGACGTCCGCAGTCCGCTCGTACGCGACGCGCTGCGGCGCATCGCGGGCGAAATCGCGGCTCCCGGCTTTTGCAGCGATATGCTGGCGCAGGCGATATGGGTGCAGGCCTGGGTCGACCTGCAACGCTATCTGCGCCTGTCGGTGAAGGACGACAACTCGCGCACCGGCCTGTCCCGCGCGCAACTGCGGCGGATCGCCGATCGCATCGAACAGCCCGGCAAGCCCCCCTCCGTCGCCGATCTGGCAACGGAGTGCGGCCTCTCCACCCGCCATTTCTTCCGCCAGTTCCGCGCCGCCACCGGCCAGACGCTCACCCATTATGTCACCGATCGCAAGATCGATCGGGCCAGGCAGTTGCTGCGCCAGGCGGAACCGGCGATCAAGGTAATCGCCTGGGAATGCGGCTTCGACAGCGCCGCCGCCTTCTCCGCCGCCTTCCGCAAGGCGACCGGATCGACCCCGCGCCACTATCGGGAGGCGGTTTCGCGATGACATTGGCGGTGTCGCGAAAGCCGGGCAGCTTGTCCCGATGCGCCGTCCCGCGCTCTATGTGGCCAAAGCGCCGAGCCAACGGCTAATAGGAGACGCACCGTGCCCGAAAACCTGTTCGACCTCAGCGGCAAGGTGGCTCTGGTCACGGGCGCCAATTCGGGATTGGGCTTCGGCTTTGCCCGGGGCCTCGCCCGCGCGGGCAGCGACATCATCCTGTGGGGCCGCCGCGCCGACAAGAATGAAGAGGCCGCGCAGGCGCTGCGCCACCATGGCGTCCGGGTCTTCGCCGACAGCGTGGACGTCGCCAGCGAACCGGCGATCGTCGCCGGTTTCGCCCGCGCGCTCGACGCGATGGGCCGAGTCGATACGCTGGTCGCCAATGCCGGCATCGCCAGCCAGGTCGCCTTCACCGACATGGACGTAGCCACCTATCGCGCGCTGATCGACGTCAATCTGGACGGCGCCGTCTTCACCCTGCGCGAAGCCGCCCGCCATATGAAGGCGCGCGCAGAGGCGGGCGATCCGGGCGGATCGCTCATCCTCTGCGGCAGCGGATCGATCTTTCAGGGCGTGCCGACCATGGCCCATTATGGCATCGCCAAGGGCGCGCTCAATTCGCTGGCCAAGGCGCTGGCCGCCGAACTGGGGCCGATCGGCGTGCGCTGCAACGTCATTGCGCCCGGCTTCATCGAAACCGAAATGACCTTCGCAGACCCCGCCATCGGCCAGATGCTCGCTGACATGGTCGCGGCCAAAGCGCCACTGGGCCGCGCCGGCAAGCCCGCCGACCTGGAAGGGGCCGTCGTCTATCTCGCTAGCGACATGGCCGCCTATCACACTGGCGACACGCTGGTCATCGACGGCGGCAAGCTGTTCGCCAACTGACCGTCCGGCAGGTGCCGGGCCAGCCGCGATGCGGCTGATCGGGCACATCCTACAGGAGAAGCGCATGTTCGCCCGGCCCAACAGCCACCATAGCCAGATCGCCTATGTCACCAACGATCTGGCCGCCGCCATGGCGCGGCTGACCGCTGACTATGGTACGCCGGGCTTTTTCGAAATGTCGAACATCCAGCCGGGCGAAGACCCGGCGGGCAAGCCGGTGCTCAAGATCGCGCTGGCGCTGGTCGGCGGGGTCGAGGTCGAACTGATCGAACCGATCGGCGACACCGCGCCGCTGTTCAGCGATGTCCTGCCCGGCGGCGATGGCCTGGCCATCCGCTTCCACCATATCGCTGCCCGCATCGACGGGCCGCTCTCCAACTGGGACGCGCATGTCGCCTCGCTCGACCTGACCACGCATCCGGTCGTGTTCGAAGGCACCATCGGCGACATGCTGCGCTACATCTATACTGACGAGCGCGCGACGCTGGGCCATTATGTCGAACATGTCTGGATGTCGCCGGACCTGCTGGCCCAGATGCGTGGCATCGTGCCTGCCTACCCTCCATTGGAAAGCCCGTCATGACCCTTGCCCTGTCCCGCCTCAACTTCCGCGACATCGGCGGACTGCCGACCCGCGATGGCCGGCAGGTGCGACCCGGCATCCTGTACCGGTCCGAAGGCCCGGCCAGTTTTCTCGCGGACCATCATGCCGAACTGACCGAACTGGGCTTTCGCACCGTCGCCGACCTCCGCTCGGACATGGAGCGCGAAAAGGCGCCCCATGACTGGTGCGGGGCCGATTGCCGTATCCTCGATCTCGACATGAACACCGACCTGCGCGCGCAGGGCGAAGATATGTGGATGACGCTGGGTCGCGACCCGACACAGGCCCGCGCCATCGCCGTGATGACCCATAATTACGGCCTTATGCCCCAGGCGTTCCTGCCCCATGTCGCGCCGATGGTCGACGCGCTGCTGGCGGGCGACACGCCAATGCTGGTCCATTGTACCGCGGGCAAAGACCGCACTGGCGTCGTCATCGCCCTGATCCTCGACCTGCTCGGCGTCCCGCGCGACGTGATCGCGGAAGATTATCGAAAGTCCGACGTCTTCGGCCAGAATCTGGCGATGTCGGGCCATCTGAAGGCTGATCTGGAAAAGACGTTCGGCTTCGTGCCCCCTGATGACATGGTCGCGGTGCTGATCGGCGTCCACGCCGATTTCCTGAATCGCGCGCTCGATGTCGTGGCGTCGCAATGGGGCGATATCGACGGCTATTTCCAGGCCGCGGGTGTGGATGCCGATCGGCGCGACGCACTGCGGCAGACTCTCGTTACTGGCGGAGAATGAGATGACGGACACAGCGATCTACGAATGGGAACAGTTGCTCGACCAGTTGCGCCCGCTGGGCCAGCAGATGCGTGATCGCATCCCGGCGCGGCTGCATGATGACCCGCAAGTGATGCAGGAGGCCATGCGCCTGCTGCTGTCGGGCGTCCTGCGCACCACCAACGACGCGATCATGCATGACCGCAGCCATCCGATCTTCGTACCCGAACTCAATATCTGCCAGAATATCTTTCAGCCCAATGCCGACACCATCTACAAGGCGGCATTGATCGAGAAGGGCGGCACCTACCGCATCCGGGGCGATCGCGGCACCGTGCGGATGCTGATCCTGGCGCAGCTTGGCCCCGACACGCTGCGCACCGGCCAACATCACCCCGCGCAGGACGCCAATGATTTCGACGATCTGGCGATCGGTCCGGATGGCGCGTTCGACGTCATCCTCTCGCCGACCCGGCCGGAGGGCCACAGCGGCGACTGGTGGGAACTCAAGCCCGACAGCGAAAAGCTGATGATCCGTATCGTCGGCTGCGACTGGGGCGTGGAGCGCGAACCGCGCCTGGGCATCGTCCGGCTGGACGCGGACAAGGCCGCCAAGGGCCGCCCGACGCTGGCGCAACTGGCGCATCGCTTCGCCGAAATACCGAAAACAGCGGCGGTCTGCGCCCTGGCCTTCCCCGACAAGGTGCAGAAACTGCGCGACGAAGGGCTCATCAACACGCTCAAAGTCGTGGACTTCTCGCAGATGACCGGCCTTGCCCGCCAATCCTATTATGAGGGCGCCTATGATCTGGCCGACGATGAAGCGCTGATTACCGAAGTACCGATCCCGGCCGATGTCGCCTATTGGTCGCTGATCCTGACCAATGACCTTTATGAAACGACCGACTGGTATCATAATCAGTCGAGCCTGAACGATGCGCAGGCGGTGGTCGATGGCGACGGCGTGTTCCGCGCGGTCATTGCCGCGCGCGATCCCGGCGTCCACAACTGGCTCGACACGGCCGGCTATGCCAGCGGCGCGATACAGGGGCGCTGGTTCAACAGCGACGCGCGCCCGACGCCGACGATGCGTAAGGTCAAGCTGGCCGACGTCCGCAGCCATCTGCCCGCCGACACGGCGCTGGTGACGCCGGAAGCGCGCGACGCCGCGATCCGCGAACGGACATTACGCGCGCACATGCGCGTCATCTGGTAAGGGAGTAAGCGATCATGAGCGACGCACTGGCCATGCTGCTGGATTATGAGGCGATCCGCCAGGTGAAGGCGCGCTATTGCCGCCTGCTCGATACCAAGGATTGGGACGGCTTCATCGCCCTGTTCACGCCCGACGCCGTCATGGACGTGCAGGAAGATACCGGAAACCCGCCGATCACCGGCCATGCCGCGATTCTGGAGCAGGTCCGCTCCGCCGTCATCGATGCGCAGACCGCGCATCAGGTCCATTCGTCCGAAATCACCCTGCAAGGCGACAGTGCCGATGTCGTCACCGCCATGCAGGACCGGGTGGTGTGGGCGCCGGGCAAGTGCCCGATCCCCGGCGGCGCATCGATCACCGGCTTTGGCCACTATACCGAACGCTATGTGCGCGTGGAGGGCGGGTGGAAGATCGCTTTTCTCAAACTCACCCGCCTCACCGTCGAAGTGCATCCCGCGCCTGTCCTTTGACAGGTTGCGAAGCGTCCCGTGCGCGGCAATCCTGTCCCTATAGATTTGAGAGGACAGGATATGACGGCAGCAATGGAACCCGGCGCGCAGGCGCTGTTCGACAAGTTCGGCACCTATATCCTGCCCGGCCGAGTCACCGATCCGCGCCGGGGGATAGAGGAAGCGCAGGAGGCCGAGCGTATCGGCCTTGGCTGCGTCTGGATTTCCGAACGCTATGCGCTGAAGGAACCCGCAGTCCTCGCGGGCGCGGTGTCGCAGGCGACGTCGAAGATCCGCATCACCGGCACCATGTACGCGACGATGCGCCACCCGCTCGTCACCGCCAGCGTCGCGGACCTGATGCAGGCATTGAGTGGCGACCGTTTCCGCCTGATGTTCGCGCGCGCCGTCCCGGCTTACATGAAGATGCTCGGATCGCCGCCGATCACGATGGAGCGACTGGCCGATCTCATTTCGATCTGTCGTCGTCTCTGGGCAGGCGAGAAGGTCGATTATGAAGGCGTGCTGGGCAAATTCCCCGCGATTAGCCTGACCGATCGCCATGGCGGCACCCCGCCGCCGATCATCTTCACCGCGATCGGCCCAAAAAGCCTGGAATTTGCCGGCGAACATTGCGACGGCGTGCTGCTGCACCCCTTCGTGTCGGCGCAGGGGGTGAAGAACAGCACGAAGATCGTGCGCGATGCCGCCGAAAAGGCGGGGCGTGATCCCATGGCTGTCCGCATCTACCATAATATCATCGTCGCCCCCGACCTGCCTAAGGATGAGGAGGAAGCCGTCGTCGGCGGCCGCGCCATCACCTATTTCGAGCTGCCCGGTTTCGGCGACCTGATCGTGGACATCAACGGCTGGGACAAGGGCGTGCTGGACCAGATCCGCGCCCATCCCAAGATCGCCAGCCTGAACGGCAAGCCCGCCGACCAGGCCTATACGCGGCAGGAACTGGTCGATGTCAGCAAGCTGATCCCGCAACATTGGCTGGACGAGGGCGCCGCCGTCGGCACCGCGGCACAATGCGCCGATCAGTTGATGGACTTTCTGGATGCGGGGGCGGACGAAATCCTGCTCCACGGCGCCTCGCCCAAGGATATGGGACCGCTGACCACCGAACTGAAGCGCGCGCTGGCGGCAAAGGGGCTGTAAGCGATGGACTATCTGACGCCCGACCGCATCACCACCCAGCTGCAACTTTGGCTGGCAAGCGAAAAGCCCGACTGGCGCGACATCGTCGTCCGTCCGCTCGACGTGACGCTGGGCGCGGGTTTTTCGGCCGACATCTTCTTCGTCGATGTCGATTATGTCGATCCGGCGGGGCCGCAGAACCAGACTTTGGTGGTTCGCCGCCAGCCGATGGACCTGGAAGTCGTGTTCGGCAGCAGCCTGGCGCTACAGGGCAAGATGATGGCGGCGCTGTACGCGCGCGGCGACCTGCCCGTGCCGCCCTGGATCGGCATGCACCTTGATCCCGACATATTGGGCCTGCCGTTCCTGGTCATGGGCAAGGTGGAGGGCGAATGCGCCAAGCAGAAACCCAATTACAATCTCGACGGCTGGCTGGTCGACATGACCCCCGACCAGCGCCGCGCCAGCTTCACCAACGCCATCACCGCCTTTGCCACCCTGGCGACGATCGATTGGCGCGACGGGTTCGAATTTCTCGCCCAGCCCGACAATGGCGCGCCCGGCCTCGACCAATATGTCGGCGCGCTTGAAGCCTGGCACCGGGCGGCGGGACAGGGTCGGCCGATGCCGATCGTCGATACCGCCATGACCTATGTCCGCGCGAACATGCCTGCGGACGCGGGCGTCAACGTGCTGTGGGGCGACCCAACGCCGTCCAATGTCATGTTCGCGCCCGACGGCAGCGTCAACGCGCTGATCGACTGGGAACTCGCTGCCCTGGGACCGGCGGAGCTGGACCTGGCCTGGTGGCTCTATTTCGACGACCTGTTCGGCCGCCGTTTCGGCGTCACCCGGCTGGAAGGCTTGCCTGGCCGGGACGAGACGATCGCCATCTGGGAAGCCGCGTCCGGGCAAAAGGCGCAGCATCTGGACTATTATGACATCGTCGCCGCGCTGCGCATGGCGCTGGTCGCGGTCGGCGCGTTCGACCGGCAAGTGGGCATCGGCAATATCCCTGCCACCAACCGGTCGTTGCAGGATAATTTCATGACGCTCTATCTGGCGGAAAAGCTGGGCCTGCCCATTCCAGAACTTGGCCCGGACTTCGCCGCCTTCATGCAAAATCTCGTGCCGCTCGAAGACAAGGCGGCCTGATGCGGGTTCCGCGTGACCGCCATGCCTGCCCATAAGCGGGGGCGGGGCGGGGGCCACGCCCCGCCGCCGCTCCCGCCATAGCGATTTAGAGCTTCTTGAGGTCGGCGTTCGACAGGCTAGTGGTGACGCCCTTGTCGCTCGCGCTCAGCGTCGCGGCGGGAATGGTGATGAACTTGCCGCGATAGATGAGGCGCACGGCGGCCACTGCGCCGTCATCGCCCGTCACCACCTTTTCGATCTTGCCGATCTTGGTCCCCTCGGCGGAAAAGATCGCTTCGTTACGGTCGATCGCGGGGGCCTGCGCCAGTGCAGGCGTTGCCAGGCTCAGCGCCGCGATCGCGATGATGATCGTCTTCATATGCAAAAATCCTCCTGTCGATAATGCCGATCTGTTGCCGCAGCGGCCAGATGGTTTCAAGAGGAAACTGATACACATGGAAAAGAATCTGTTCTATCTGTATCGTGCTAGATCGTGACAGCGGTGCAAAGCCGGGAAGAGGCTGAAAGGGAATGAGGATGGGGAAGACCGGTTTTGGCGCGCGCGACCGCTGGTTCCTGCTGCTGCTGGGCGCGATCTACATGTTCAACTTCATCGATCGCACCATCATCGCGGTGGTGGGCGAAGCGATTCGCCACGACCTGCAACTCAGCGACCTGCAATTGGGGATGCTCGGCGGCCTCGCCTTCTCGCTATTCTACGCCGCGCTCGGCATCCCGCTCGCGCGGCTGGCCGAACGCTACAGCCGGGTCCGCATCATCGCCGCCGTGACCGTGCTCTGGTCCTTTATGACCGCGCTGTCGGGCGCGGCGGGCAGCTATCTTCAACTGCTGCTCTGCCGCATGGGCGTGGGCGTGGGGGAGGCCGGCTTCACCCCCGCGCTGGTGTCGATGATCTCGGACCGTTTCGATCCGGCGCGCCGCGCTGTCGTCTTCTCCCTGATCGCGCTTGGCGTGCCTTTGGGCGGCGCTATCGCCGCGATCGGCGGCGGCGCCATTGCCCAGCATTTCGGTTGGCGTCTGGCCTTGCTGGCGGTCGGCGCGCCGGGGTTGCTACTGGCGCTCTTGCTGTTCCTCACCATCCCCGAACCGGTCCGCACCGATGCGGGCGACCGGGCGGACACGCCACCTTTCGGCGCGGTGCTGCGCCGCTTGGGCCGGTCGCCCGCCTTCCTGCACCTGACCTTTGGCAGCGGCTTTGTCGGCATGGTCGGGTTCGGCACCAACCTTTTCCTCATCCCTCTGCTGGTGCGCCGCTACGACCTGCCCCTGGCGCAGGCGGGCATGGTGTTCGCGCTGTCCTTCAGCCTGGCGACGATGGTGGGGCAGGTCAGCGGCGGCTATCTGATCGGCGGCCTGATCCGGCGCGACATGCGCTGGGGCGGACGGGCGCCCGCCATCGCCGTGGGGCTGGCGCTGCCGCTCTATCTGCTGGCCATTCATCAGAGCGACTGGCGCTGGCTGGTCGGCTTCCTGTTCCTGGCCACCACATTGCTCTACGCCTTCATTCCCGCGATCATGACGATCACCCAGTCGCTGGTCGAACCGCGGATGCGCGCCTCGGCGGCCGCGCTGCACAGCTTTGGCCAGACCGTCGCGGGCCTGGGCCTGGGTTCGGTGGTGCTGGGTTATCTCAGCGACCGACTCGCCGCTTTCCTCTATGCGGGCGATTATACCACTGACTGCCTTGGACCGGCGACCGCGCGCCCGGCGGCGGCCTGCCTGGCGGCGTCGGCGGACGGCCTGCAACTGAGTATGCAGGTCGCCGCATCGGTCCTGCTGCTGGCGGTGGTCCACTATATGCTCGCCGCGAAAAGCCTGCCGCGGGAGGCAAATGCGTCGTGACGGGCCGCAAAACTGTCGATGTTCGGCCACGCCGCGACGATCGGGATGACGCGGGGGCCATGGCTATGCCACGCTGCCGCCATAGTGACCACAGGACCGCGAACAGGCGGCGGAAAGGATGTTGAGGATGGGAATCGCAGGCGTAATTGGATTGGGGCAGATCGGAGCGGGGGTGGCCATCTGCCTCGCGCGCAGCGGCCAACTGGCGGCGGTCTATGATGTCCGCCCGGACGCGGCCGATACATTGGACGGCGTGCCGCCAGTGGTGGCCAGCCCGGCCGAACTGGCGCGGCAGGCCGATGTCGTCATCATCGCCGTGGTCAATGCCAAGCAGACCGTGGACGTCCTGTCCGGACCTGACGGCGTGCTGTCGCAGGCGCGACCGGGCATGAGCATCGTGCTGGTCGCCACCGTATCGATCGAAGATCTGAACGAAATCCGCGCGCTGACCGACGCGGCGGGCGTCGACCTGATCGACAGCGGCGTGACCGGCGGTCCCAAGTCGCGCGAAAACGGTCTGGTCTGTCTAGTCGGCGGCTCGGACGAGGGCGTCGCGCGGGTGCGCCCCGTGCTGGACGGCTTTGCCAAGCTGGTCGCGCATATGGGCGGCCCCGGCGCTGGCATGGCGGCGAAGATCGCGCGCAACGTCATCGTGTTCGGCGGCCTGCGCGCGGGTTATGAGGCGGCGGTTCTGTGTCGCAACGCCGGTGTCGACGTGCGCCAGTTGAGCGAGGTGATCGAGGCAAGCTCCGACAGCGTGGGCGGCCCGTTGATGCTGGCTATACGCGACGATCCGGCATCGAGCGACCAGGAGGCGGCGATCCGCGAATATACCCGCGCGCTGATGATAAAGGATCTGGACGCCGCGATCGATCTTGCGCGCAGCTACGGCATTACGCTGCCGCTGGTCGAACTGGCGCGCCGGACGGACCAGGCCGTCGTCGGCCTGGCTGATGTGATGGGAGAGAAGGCATGAGCATCGACGAAGCCCAGTGGCAAAAGGGTCTGGAGGTTTTCGACAAGGTCTACGGGCCGGGCACGTCGGCGATGACGCTGCCGTTCCGCGACTCGTCCTTCAACCAGGAAATCGTCGGCAATCAATTTGCTAATCTGTGGGGTAGCGACATCTTCTCGATGCGCGAAAAACGCCTGCTGGTGTTGGGGGCGACAGCCATGCTGGGGCGGCCAGACCTGGTCGAAATCCAGATGAATGGCGCGCTGACCAACGATGAATTTACCGACGAGGAACTGGATTTCCTGCCCCTGTTCCTCCTCTTCTACGCCGGTGCTGGCAATACGACCGCCGTGTTCCGGGGAATAGAAGCGGCCAAGGCCCGCCGCAAGGAACGCGCCGCCGCCGCGGAATGAACGAACGATCCTGAAGCAAGAGGGGCGGCCCGGTCATCATCGACCGGGCCGCCCCTTTTTCATGCCACGTCCGGCACCTGCGCCCGCCGGATCGCGCGCGACGCCATCAACAGCATCAACCCGCCGGCAAAGGTGAACAGCATCGCGATGCCGATGCCCCAGGCGATGCCCTCATTGCCGCCCACATAATCGCTGACCGCACCGATCAGATAGGTGCCGGCCCCCACGCCGATCAGGTTCGCGCCCAATTGCACCATCGACACCGCCAGACCGCGCAGGCGCGGCCCCGCGATCGTGACGATCACGGCATAGATCGGCCCGTTATAGGATGCGCTCAGGAAGCCGCAGGCCATCAGCAGCACCAGCATCGGTTGCAGGTCGTGGACCAGCATCGTGCCGATCCCGGTGATGGCGGTCAGCAGCGGGATGATCGCCCCGAACAATGCGGTCCGCGCAGGGTCGAACCCGCCGCGCCGCCGATTGATCGCATCGATCACCCAGCCCGCCAGGAAACCGCCCAGCGACCCCAGCCCGCCATAGGCGATGGCGATGATCATCCCCGCCCGGCCGATCGGCATGGCATGGACGCGGATCAGGAAGGTTGTGAGCCATGTGCTCATCCCGTAAATCCCCGCCGCGATCAGCACGATCGCGCCGATGCAGTAGAGCAGCCCCGGCCGCGCCGCGAGCAGGGCGATACGCTGGGTCAAACCAGCGCGCTCGCCTTGCTGCGGCTTAGCCACCCCGTCCAGCCCGCCGCGCCGCGGTTCGCGCACCGTCAGCAACAGGATCGGGGCCAGCAGCAGTCCCGGCACCCCCGCCGCGACGAAGGCCCAGCGCCAGCCCGCGCTCTGGACGATCGCGCCGCCCACCAGGAAGGCGATGGCGAGGCCAATGCCCGAACTCAGATACCAGATGCCGATCGCGGTCGCGCGCCGATCCTCGCCGAAATAATCGCTCAGCAACGACATGCCGGTGGGGGAGCCGCCCGCCTCCGCCGTGCCCACCGCCGCCCGGCCTATCACCAGCGTCCAGAAGCCCGTCGCCAGCCCGCACAGCGCGGTCGCGCCGCTCCACAATGTCAGCGCGGCGGCCATCAGGTTGCGCCGGTTCCAGCTATCGACCGCAATGCCGAAGGGCAGGGCGGCCAGCGCGAAGAAGATGCCATAGGCAAAGCCCGCCAATATCCCCAACTGCCCGTCCGACAGCGCGAATTCCCGCCCCACCGGCGCCAGCACCAGGCCGATGACGGCGCGATCGATGCCGTGGCAGGTCTGCGCCAGCGTCAATATCCCCAGCACATACCAGGGGTAGCGACCTGTATCTGGGCGGGCATCGGGGCGGACATCGCCGGGCGCTCTCATGGCGCGGACCGTCTAGCCACGGGGGGATGATACATGCTGGGCCTCTCCGATTATTGGGATGGCGCAGCCTAGCCGCCGGGCGCGCACGCACCATCGCCGGGCTATGCCGCCACTCGGCCAGATACTGTCGCGATAAGGCCACGCGAATACCTACCCGAAGATAGTGCCAGGCGGCGTCTGTCAGGCTATGCAGGCGCATACCCAAAAATAGAAACGGGCGGAGGACAGGATGTTTCGACCGGAGAGCGATTGGACCGGCCAGGAAAGGTTCGGGGTAAACGACTTCTACATAGAGGCGCAGGCGACCATGTGCGACGCGCGGGTCGACGTGCGCCACTTCAACTGGGTGTTGCCGTCCACCGGCGTCTTCAGCCCGGAAAAACATTATCTCGACTATTCGCTCGACAGCCAGCCGCGTCGCAGCATCGTCAGCATGGGCGGGCCGAACCGGCGCGCGGCGGCGGGCGATATCCTCTACATGCCGCCGCACCGCCACTATGTCGGCGAACCCGCCTTGCAGGAACGCCATCTGGTCTGCGTCGTGCTGGGCGACATGTTTCTGGACGAACTGTTCGACGGCGAACGCCCGCTCCAGGCGATGGAGCCGTGCGCCGACGTCCAGAATATCGCCATGCGCCGCATGTTCGAAGGGCTGGCGGCCGAACTGCGCACTCCCGGCTTCGCCAGCCAGACGATGATCCAGTCCATGATGATGGGCCTGGCGGTCGAACTCGTTCGCCATTTGGGGCCGCAGGATCTTGGCGGCGGGATGACACGCTGCGGGCGGCAGGTGCGCCATATCGTTGATTATGTGATGGACAATCTGTCCGGCGCGCTGGGCGTCGCGGACATCGCGCGCGGCTGCAACATGAGCGTGCGGCACGTTGCGCGCGTGTTCAAGGATGGCACCGGCGTCAGCCTGGGCGAATTTGTCGCGACCAGCCGCATCGCCCTGGCCAAGGAATTGCTGCGCGGCGACACCGCCCGGATCAAGGAAGTCAGCTGGCGCTGCGGGTTCAGCAGCACATCGGCCTTTTCCGCGGCCTTCCGCGCGGCGACCGGCCAGACGCCCAAGGAATATCGTGTCCTGCCGATCCAGCTTCATTGACGGCAAACTATCGGACAGCGGCCAAAACCTGTCGCAACACAGTCAATCAGGGGGCGCTCTCTTTAGGGGCCATCACCGCTCCGTTAAGATCGCCCCGCAATGACGTGCCGAACCAGGCACCAATATAAAAATAAACTGGGAGGATTTATGACCAAGGCCGTCACTCTGGGAACCATCGCCACAGGCGCGCTGATCGCCGCCATGGCGCAGCCTGCTTATGCGCAACAGCCGCAGTCCGGCGCGGAAGGCATTCAGGACATCGTCGTCACCGCCCGCCGTACCGAGGAAAGCCTTCAGACCACGCCGATCGCCGTCACCGCGCTCAGCCCCGAAGCGCTGGCCACGGCCAAGGTCGAAAATGTCGTCGATCTGCAACGCACCGCACCGGGACTGGTGATCGGCCGTGGCTCGGCCGGCGGCGACGGCATCGTCTTCGTCGCCATTCGCGGCCAGGGCAATCTTCAGCCGATCCTGGCCAATGACCCCGCCGTCGCCACCTATATCGACGGCATCTATATTCCGCGCCCCTCCACCGGCATGACCGACCTTCAGGACATCCAGCGCCTGGAAGTGCTGCGCGGGCCACAGGGCACGCTGTTCGGCCGCAACACCACCGGCGGCGCGATCAACATCATAACCAGCGACCCCGACGATCAGCTGAGCGGCGCGTTCAAGGCCGAATATGGCAATTACGACAATCTGGGCGTGTCGGCGAGCATCAACGTGCCCCTGGCGCAGGGTCTGGCGATCCGCATGAGCGGCGCGATCAACGAACGTGAAGGCTATGGCACCAACCCGCTCAACAATCGCGATTTCGCCGACAACAGGTCGAAATTCCTGCGCGGCAAGCTGAAATATGATGGCGAAGGCTGGGATTTCACCCTGTCGGGCGACTGGAACCGCCAGTCCAACCATGGCCAGCAGACCGCGCTCTGGGCGTTCAACCCCGCTATCGTCCCTGCCCCCTTCCAGCCCGGCCTAACCGCAGGCTTGCTCAAGAAGGCGAACTGGTGGGACAATATGGCGACCGGCACGTCGCTCGCGGCGGGCATCGGCACGCTGACGCCCGAAGCGCAGGCGCTGTACGGCGTACAGCCGTTCAACACGCTCGAAGTCTATGGCTTTTCCGGCACGCTCAATGTCGAACTGGGCGGCCTGAACCTCAAATCGATCACCGGCTATCGCCACTCGATGAACTATGGCCTCAGCGACACCGACGGCACTGCCGTCCCGCTGCTGGGCACTTTCGCCGGGTCCGGCTCCTATTATGTGTCGCAAGAACTCCAGCTATCGGGCGACATCACCGATAGTTTGAGCTTCATCACCGGCGCCTATGCCGGCAAGGAAAGCGGCTATGAATTTAGCCGTTCGCAGATTTTCGGCGGGCTGATCCGCGATTCCAACGCGGACGTCACCAACAAAACGTTCGGCCTGTTCGCCCAGGCCTATTATGAGATCACGCCTACGATCCGCGCGGTCGGTGGCTTCCGTTATACCTGGGATACGCGCAACAGCGTGCTGCACAATGCGCAGGTGCTGGGCCGCCCCTATGATGTCGCGGTCGCAGGCACGCCCACCGGCATCAACTGCACCGTCACGCCGTCCGAACCAGTAACCCCCACGACCTGCAACCAGGTCCAGAACGCCAAGTTCAACTATCCCGCCTGGAACCTGGGCGTCGACTGGCAGGCCGCCGACAATATCTTCCTCTATCTCGCCACCCGCGGCGCGGCGAAGGCCGGCGGTTGGAACCTGCGCGCCGGCGGTCTTCCCGCCTTCTCGCCGGAAAAGGTCAAGGATGTCGAAGCGGGCCTGAAGGTCGATCTGTTCGACCGGCGCGTGCGCTTCAACACCGCGATCTTCCACACCTGGAAGGATGACAATCAGGCGATCGTCAACAGCTTCGTGCCCGGCATCGGCGTCACCCAATATATCCAGAATAACGGCAAGGTCCGCATCTGGGGCATCGAAAATGAAATCACCGTGATCCCGTGGGAAGGGATGACTTTCAGCGCCAATGGCAGCTTGCAGAACGGCAAATATGTCAAGGGCAGTTTCAGCGAAACGCAGGTGATCGCGGGCAGCGGCTGCACTAACCCCGCCGGCGTCGTCAATGGCTGCGTCGTCGATTTAAGCGGCCTGCCGCTGCTGCAATTGCCCAAGCGGCAGCTCAACATCAGCGCCACGCAGAAGCTGGATGTGGGCGGCGGCACGCTGGCCCTGACCGGTGCCTATGCCTATGTCGGGTCGCAGCATTTCGACGCGGTCAAGGCGGCGGATCAGGCTTCGGCCGCGACCAAGGCTGCCTATGATGTCGAAAACGCGCTGGGCAAGGTGCCGGGCTATGGCATCTTCAACGGCCGCATCGCCTTCAAGCTCGACAACCCCAACGTCGAAGTCGCGCTGTACGGCCGCAACATCACCAACAAGAAATATCTGCTGCGTCGCTTCCCCGACCTCTACCGGACGCTGGGGATCGCGGTGGCTTATGTCGGGCAACCCGCCACCTATGGCGTGGAAACGACGTTCAAATTCTGACCGAACGGGGCTTGGGGGGAAGGCCGATCGGCTTTCTCCCCACCGCTGAATATGGAGAATAGACTGGCATGATGCGGTTGGAAAACAGGGTTGCGATCATCACCGGCGGCGGCGGGGGCATCGGGTCTGCCGTGGCCCGGCGCTTCGTTGCCGAAGGCGCGCGCGTCGTGATCGCCGACCTGTTCGAGGATGCGGCCATCCGTGCCGCGCAGCCGCTCGGCGACAAGGCGCTCGCGGTCCAGTTCGACGCGGCCGATCCCGCCTCGGTCAAGGCGCTGGTCGAACGCTGCGTCGATCATTTCGGTGGCCTGCACATCTTGCACAATAATGCGGCGATGACCGACCCGGCCAAAAGCCCGCAGGACACCACCGCCGTCGACATTCCCATCGCCATCTGGCGCGAGATATTGGACGTCAACCTGACCGGCTATCTGCTGGGGTGCAAATATGCGATTCCCCACATGGTCGCGGGCGGCGGCGGGTCGATCATCAATACTGCGTCCAATTCGGGCAGCGCGGGCGACCTGGCCCGCATCGCCTATGGGTCGTCCAAGGCCGCGATCATCGGCCTCACCAAATATGTCGCCACCCAGCATGGGCGCCAGAATATCCGCTGCAACAGCATCGCGCCGGGCGTGGTGCTGACCGAAGCGCTGGAAAAAACGGTGCCGGGCCTCAAGGAAATCATCCAGCGGCACATATTGACCCCCGAATTTGGGACGCCCGACGATATCGCCGCGCTGGTCGCCTTCCTCGCGTCTGACGAATCGCGCTACATCACCGGCGAAAATATCTCCATCTCCGGCGGCGGGCTGATCCATCAGCCCCATTATGCCGATCTGCTGGCCTTCATGCAGGCGGCGGACTGACATGTCCGCCGCCTGCCGATCCTTAATGCGCGGCCCGGTGGAAATAGCGGATGGTCAGCCGCCCTTCCTCGACCTTGTAGGTTTCCAGGCTGGGCAGCGTCACGACGCCGTCCGGGGTCTGGAGCCGATTGGCGACATAGGCCGCGCCTTCGCTACCGTTGACGATCACCTCGACCGGTTCAGTGATGCACTGGCCGCCATATTGCGTCCACATGTCGGCCATCGCGGTGGGACCGTCGATCGCCGGCGCGCCGACATATTCGATGGTGAAGCCGTCCGGCCCCATCGCCGCGAACAGCCGGTCCAGCTCCTCGCGCTTGCCCTCATTCCACAACCGGTAATTGTCGCGGATCGCCTGTTCCAGATCCAGCGTAGCTGCCTCGCTCATATCCATCGCCTCCTTGTCTCGCGGTTGATCCGCGTCGCCGCCATCATGTGGCGGGCGGCGCTGGCCGCACCTGTCTTTGGCAAGGGGAACCCTTGCCCTTTCATCCCTCGGAGATACTCATGACCGCACTCGCGCAAAAGCCCCTGCCAGCCCATGTGCCGCCCGAACTGGCGATGGCCCTGCCGCTGTTCGCGCGCAAGGTGACCTATGACAATCCGTATGAAGTGCTGATCCCGCAAATGCATGCGGACCTGCCGGCGGTCACCTATGTCACCAACATCTTTCCCGGCGACCAGCCCGGCTGGCTGCTCAAAAATGCCGAAGACGTGCAGGCGATGCTGCGCGACGCCGATAATTTCACCAAGAACGGCATGGGCAAATGGGCGCAGAATATCGGCGAAAACTGGCTGGTGATCCCGACCGAGGCCGATCCGCCAGTCCACACCGCCTATCGCAAGGCGCTCAACAGCCATTTCGCCCCGCAAAAGATGTTTGCGATGAAGGACCAGGTGCGCGAACGCGCCCGCACCCTGATCGATGAGTTCAAGGACAAGGGCGCGTGCGATTTCATCGCCGACTTCTCCGAAAAATTCCCGGTCTTCATCGTGCTGGACCTGCTCGGCCTGCCGCAGGATCGGATGGCCGAATTTCTGAAATGGGAAAAGGAACTGCTCCACAGCAATGACTGGGAAGTGCGCGGCAATGCCGTGCGCTGCGTCAAAAACTATCTGATGGAGGAGATAGAGGCCCGCCGCGTCGCACCGCGCGACGATTATATCAGCAAGATCCTGACGTTCGAGGTCGACGGGCGGCCGTGGAATGACGACGAAGTGCTGGGCCATTGTTTCAACCTCTATATTGGCGGGCTGGACACGGTGACGTCGCTGCTGGGCAATATCTTCGCCTATCTCGCCACCCATCCCGACAAGCAGAATGAACTGCGCGCCAACCCGTCGCTGATCGTGCTGGCGGTGGAGGAATTTCTGCGCGCCTTCGCCCCCGTCACCGCTTTCCGCATCGCGACCAAGGTGATCGAGATTCAGGGGCAGACGATCATGCCGGGCGATTATGTCGCCTTCAGCACGCCCGTCATCGGCCGCGACCCGGCCTTTTACGAAGACCCGCAGGCGATTCGCTTCGACCGCAAGGCGCCCCATATGTCGCTGGGCAGCGGCATCCACAAATGCCTGGGGATGCATCTGGCGCGTCTGGAATTGCAGATCGCTGTGGAGGAATTCGTCACCACCCTGCCCGAATTCCGGGTCAAGGACGGGTTCCAGATTCCCTATTTCGCCGGCAACATTCTGCACGTCCCCGACCTGCACCTGCAATGGGGCTGAGCGCGGCCAAAAGCGTCCGTCCAGACCGCCAGGGTTGACGCAGGGGGCGGCGGCATCGCAGGACAGGCGATGCCGCCGGGAGAAGACGTAACGCAATGATAGAAATCATCCCCCTGACAGGGATTGGGGAGGTCCAGCCGGGCGACGATCTGGCGGACATCCTGCGCGGCGCGCTGGATCGGTGCGGCATCGAAACCCGCCCCGACGACATATTGGTCGTGACGCAAAAGATCGTGTCGAAGGCGCAGGGGCGCTTCGTCGCCCTGGACGATGTCGTGCCCGGCGACGAAGCGATCAGGCTGGCGGACATCACCCGCAAGGATGCCCGGCTGGTGCAACTGGTGCTCGACGAATCGAGCGCCATCATCCGCGCCGTGCCCCATGTGCTGATCGCCCGGCACCGGCTGGGCCATGTCATGGCCAATGCGGGCATCGACCGCTCGAACATCGGCGCGGGGACCGGCGATCGCGCGCTGCTCCTGCCGGTCGACCCGGATGCGACCGCCGCGTCGCTGCACCGGCAACTCGCCATGCCCGTCATCATATCCGACAGTTTCGGGCGGCCCTGGCGCATGGGCGTCGTGGCGGTCGCCATCGGGGCGGCGGGCCTGCCCGCGCTGGACGACCGGCGCGGCGAGATCGACCGGGATGGCCGGACGCTGGAAGTCACCCAGATCGCCCTTGGGGATATCATCGCAACCGCCGCCTGCCTGGCCACGGGGGAGGGGGCGGAGGGTATTCCCGCCGCCCTGCTGCGCGGCTACGCCGTGGCGGGCGCGTCGCGCCCCGCCGCGGACCTGGTCCGCCCGTCGAACGAGGATCTGTTCGCATGAAGCGCGTCGTCGTCCTGACCGGCGGGGTGGGCGGGGCCAAGCTTGTCCTCGGCCTCTCGCACATCCTGCCGCAAGGCGCACTGACCGCGATCGTCAATACCGGCGACGATTTCCGGCATCTGGGCCTCCATGTCTCGCCCGATATCGACACCTTGCTCTACACGCTGGCGGACAAGGCCAATGCCGCGCAGGGTTGGGGCCGCGAAGGCGAAAGCTGGGCCTTCATGGCGGCATTGCGCGAACTGGGCGGGCCGGACTGGTTTGCCCTGGGCGATGGCGATATGGCGCTCCATGTCCTGCGCACCCATGCCCTGATGCAGGGTGAAAGCCTGTCGCAGGTCACGGCCCGCTTCGCCGCCCGATGGAACATCCCCGTCAGCATCCTGCCGATGAGCGATCAGCCGGTCGCGACGATGCTGGATACCGATCGCGGCCGCCTGGAATTTCAGCGCTATTTCGTCGAACAGCGCTGCGAACCCGCCGTGCGGGCGGTCCAGTTCGACGGCGCGGCGCAAGCGGAACCGGCCCCCGGCGTCGTGGATGCGATCCTGTCCGCCGACATGATCCTCATCGCGCCATCCAATCCCTTCCTCAGTGTCGATCCCCTGCTGGCCGTGCCCGCCCTGCGATCGGCGCTGGAACAGACCGCCGCCCCGATCGTCGCGGTATCGCCGTTGATCGGCGGCAAAGCGGTCAAGGGGCCGACTGCGAAGCTGATGGGCGACCTCAACATGGCGGTCGATAATGACAGCATCGCGCACCACTATGCCGGGCTGATCGATGCCATGCTGATCGACAGCGGCGATCGGTGCGACGCGCCGGACATCGCCATTGCCCATTGCGCGACATTGATGACGACGCTGTCGGATAGAATGAGGGTGGCGCAAGCCGCGATCGACCTGGCCGCCGGATTGCGCGGGTGACGCAATGGGCGGCCATCGTCCCCTGGAAACAGGGGCCAGATACCAAATCGCGGTTGAGCGCGACGCTCGACCTGGCCGAACGGCAGGCGCTGGCCTTCGCCATGGCGCAGTCGGTCATGACCTGCTTGTCCCAGGTCCAGTCCATCGCATCGGTGCATCTGCTCGCGCCCGCCGCTGTCCCGCAATGGTCCTGCCATTGGGTGCGGGATGAAGGGCGGGGACTGAATGAAGAACTGGCGGCGGCGCGTGACCATATGCGCGCATCGCCGGTCGTTATCGTTCATGCCGACCTGCCTCGCCTGACCGCCGACGACATGGCCTGTCTTTTGACCGCCGCCACATCCACCGGCGCGGCTTTCGCGCCAGACCGACATGGGCACGGCACGAACGCAGTCGCGCTTTGGGACAGTCGCCCTTTCCAATTCGGGTTCGGACCAGACAGTCTGGCCCATCATCGACACCAACGATCGGATGCCGCCATCATCGCGCGACCGGGACTGGGGTTCGATGTCGATACGCCTTCCGATCTCGATGAATATCAGACCCGGTTTGCGATCGACAAGAGTTTGAAACATTTCGAATGATGCGCGATCACATGTGGGGACTGACCCTCTAACGGACCATCCACCCCTCTCGCGACAATGCCAACAACGCATGCGCTACCGGCCGCGCCGCAAGTCGCTTTGAAAAAACGATGCCGACTTCAACCAGCGGAAGCTGTTCGGGCAGCGAAAGCGCCACCAGCTTGCCGGCCTCCACGTCCTCCCGCGCCATCTGCGCGAACAGACACGCCATCGCCTCGCCCTGGAACAACGTCTGCCGGGCCAACCGGGGATTGGCGGTTTGCAAGGCGACGGGATTGCCCGCTATGCCCAGCCGCGCCATCGCCGCATCGATGACGTCGCGCAACCGATCCTTGCGCGGCAGGGGTATCAGGGGGCAGGCGGACAGCTCTGCAACCGATACGCTCCTGCGCCGCGCCAAAGGATGATCGCGCCCGACATAGAAGGCGATCTCCTCCCTGCCGAAAATCTCGCAGGCCGGGGGCAGACTGCCCTCCAATCCGATATGAAAGCCGATATCGGCCTCGCCCCGCATCACGGCCTCGGCCGCGGGATGACTGTCATTGGGGTCGATCTCGATCTGATATTGGGGATAGCGCTGGCCAAATTCGGCGAGCGCTTCCGCCAGACGAAATGTCACATAGCCTGGCCCGGTGACGATCAGCCGCCGACGGCTCCGCCCCGCCGCGTCAGACCCCAATTCCCGCATCAGATTCTGCGCCTGTTCGAGCATCGGCACGGCATAGCGATAGAGCCGATGCCCGTTTTCGGTCAGTTGCGACGTTGCGCCCTGGCGGCGCTGGAACAGGCTATGCCCGATCATCCGCTCCATGGCGCGAACATGGCCGGACACCGAAACCTGGGTAATGGCCAGCCGCTCGGCACAGGCGCGAAAGCTGCCAAGGTCGACCACCTCGACAAAGACCTGCAATTGCCGAAAAGTAAGACCGATCATCCCGATACCGATAGCCTGAAGCCTAAGGGTGTCATAGGGCTTAGCCTGCTACCGGGCAAGCAGGTCGGCGTATAGACTGTCCAATAACGACGCGGTCATCAGGCTGCGCGTCTGGAGAGAGACTGTGCTGACGCTCTATCATGCCGAACCCGGCGCCAATTCGCTCAAATGCCTCATCCCCCTCTTCGAAAAAGCGCTGCCGTTCGAAAGCAGCTATGTCGACTTGCACAAGTTCGAACAGCATGAGGCCTGGTTCGTCGCGATCAATCCCGAAGGTCAGGTGCCCGTGCTCGACCATGACGGGCAAATCATCACGCAGACTACTGTCATCAACGAATATCTCGAAGACGCCTTCCCCGACGCGCCGGCGCTGCGCCCCGCCGATCCGCTGGGCGTCGCGCGCATGCGCTACTGGAACAAGTTCGTTGACGAACATGTGATGAACTCTGTCTCGATGTGGGGCTGGCACCGCTTCGTGGGTGTGTTGGCCCGCGGGATCGAAAGCGGCGACTTCGATCGCATGGTCGAACGTATTCCGCTCCATGAACAGCGCGAGAAATGGAGAACCGCGCGATCGGGCTTCAGCGAAGCGGACCTCGCCAACGCCAAGCGCAAGGTGGCGGTGGCGCTGGACAAGGTCGAGGCGCAACTGGGTGAAACATCCTGGCTGGCGGGTGATAGCTACACGCTGGCCGACATCAATTTCTACGCACATTGCGGCATGTATGCCGCGCGCATGTTCCCCGACCTCACCGATACCACCCGGCATCCGCGGCTGGCGGCGTGGCGCGATCGCATCGCTGATCGCCCTGCCGTCGGGGACGCGCTCGCCATGCCCGATCACACCAACCCGGCGCTGCGCACCTTTACCGGCGAGGTCCATTAGGATGGCCGACCGCCACACCGTCACCAGCACCCTGGGCTTCAGCGAATTGCTGGATCAGCGCATGGAATTTTTCGCCAACGATAATCGGCGCGACCGCATGAACGTCACGCAGCGTGCCGTGCAAATCGAAAATATGCGCCACCGGGCGACCCCGCCCTCCCTGGAAAGGGAAGGCTTTGCGCTGGTGCCGCACAAGAGCGCGATCACCGATTTTCGGGACGAATCCGAAGTCGAGCGGGTCCACCCTACGGAGATCGTTGACCTGCTGCGCCATATATCGGGCGCTGACCATGTCGAAGTGACCGGCCGCGCCATTTTGCGCTTTGGCGAGCGGTCGGGGGATTCCGGCGCGCTCGATAATTCGCGGCCCGCGCGTTACGTGCATGTCGATATCAGCGACGCGACCGGCGCGCTCTTCAATGCACAAAGCCAGGCGCCACAGGGACGCACGATCCGGCGCATCGCCCGCTACAATGTATGGCGCGCGATCACGCCGCCGCCGCAGGATGTCCCGCTGGCGGTCTGCGAATCCGCGTCCGTCGCCCGCGATGACCTGCTCCCCGCCTGGGCGATGTTCGACCGCGACGGCGAGGTGGTCTTCTCGTTCGAGGCCTGGGTGCTGCGCTATAATCCCTCGCAACGCTGGGCCTATTTCGCCGACATGACGCCAGACGAAGCGCTGATCTTCAAGACGCATGACACCGACCCGAACCATCCCAGCCATGTCCCGCACGGTGCCTTCGACGATCCCACATGTCCCGAAAAGGTGGTGCCGCGCAGCAGCGTCGAAATGCGCGGCGTGGCCTATTGGTACGCCTGACGCAGGAGGCGTAGGATTGTCGCGACACGCCCATTCGACGCCCCAAAAGCCAAGCCCACCAGCCGGGCCTTCTGCCGCCCGGTCCTTCGAACAAGTAGCAAACATAACCATTTAATCATGCGTGCTTACGGATCATCGTCCTATCCCGTCGCGCTATGATGCGCGTCATCACCGGGCTTGCCTTCGCGATAGCCGGTGATATCTATGTACGAAATAGTTAGCACAAGAATCGTGGATGGGAGAGGAAAATGCACAAGCGTATCGCGCTATCATTGGGCTTGGCATTGGGTCTGGCGCTGCTGGCGGCACATGGACAGGTCCATGCGCAGGCGCCAACGCCGGCCACCGCGCCCGAACCGGCGCTGGGCGATCCGATGCCCGATCGCATCCTGACCCTCGCCAATGGCGTCACGGTCAATGCGGATATCGCCTATTCCGTCATCCCCGGCTACCGCCCGATCATCCTCGACCTGTACCGCCCCGCGGCTCAGACCGGCCCGCTTCCGCTCATCCTATACATCCACGGCGGCGGCTGGGCGAATGGCCATACCCGCCAATCCGGCGCATTCAGCGATTTCCCCGCAGTGCTGGCCGACCTGTCGGCGCGCGGCTATATCGTCGCCTCGCTCGAATATCGCCTGTCGAAGGAAGCGCCGTTCCCCGCCGCGATCGATGATGTCCGCGCCGCCATCCGCTTCCTGCGCGCCAATGCCGCGCGCTTCGGGCTGGACCCCGCCCATGTCGCCGCCTGGGGCGGATCGGCCGGCGGGCAACTGGCCGCGCTCGCCGCGCTCCAGTGCGGCGGCGCGCCGACCGGCGAGGACAAGAGCAACCCAACCCAAAGCGACTGCGTGCAGGCCGGCGTCGGCTGGTACGGCGTCTATGATTTCGCCACCATGCCAGGGGCGATCGCGGGCGCGGAAAACGCCTATCTCGACTGCGTGAAGCCCGATTGCCCGGCCGACCGCGTAAAGGCCGCCAGCCCCGCCGCCCATGTCGACGCCAAAGACCCGCCGATGCTGCTGATCCACGGCACGGACGACAGGGTCGTGCCCGTCACCCAGTCGCAGCAACTCGCCGCCACGCTCAAGGCCGCCCATGTCCCCGTCACGCTGGATATCATTCCCGGCGTCGGCCATAGCTGGATCGGCGCGGATGCGGCGGCCACCCGCGCCGCCTCGCTGCGCGCGCTCGATCTCACCTTCCGCTTCTTCGACACGCATCTGAAGGGCCGCAAATAATGCGCCGGCTCCTGTTGGCGCTGGGACTGCTGCTGTCGTCCGCCGCTCCGGCGCAAATCGTGGAACGCCCCGCTGGCGACCCCGTCCGCACGACCGACGGCCTGGTCGCGGGCAAGACGCTCACATCGGGCGTGCGCGCCTGGCTCGGCGTCCCCTTCGCCGCGCCGCCGGTGCGCGACCTGCGCTGGCGCGATCCGCAACCCCATACCCGCTGGGACGGCGTCTGGAACGCCGATCGCTTTGCGCCGGAATGTATCCAGCCGCTGCGCGCCCGCAATATCAACCATTATTTCGGGGAAGAAGCGACCAGCGAGGATTGCCTCTACCTCAACATCTGGGCGCCGCCCGGTCCCGCGCCCGCTGGCGGCTATCCGGTGGTCGCCTGGATCTATGGAGGCGGCTTCAACATCGGTTCGGCGTCGATGGCCAATTATGCCGGCGACTCGCTTGCCGCCAAGGGCGTGGTCTATGTCGCGATCGCCTATCGCGTCGGCCCGCTGGGCTTCCTCGCGCACCCGCAACTCAGCGCCGAAAATGGCGGCAAGTCGGGCAATTACGGCCTGAAGGATCAGGTCGCGGCGCTGCAATGGATCAAGGCCAACATCGCCGGCTTCGGCGGCAATCCGGGCCAGGTCACGATCGCGGGCCAGTCCGCCGGATCGATGGCGGTATCGCTGCTGCAAGCCAGCCCCATGACGAAGGGCCTGTTCCACCGCGCCGTCGGCATAAGCGGCGGTGCGTTCGGCGGCGTCGGCCAGGCCGCTCCGCTCAAGGAGGCGGAAGCCGAAGGGCTGGCGCTGCAACAGGCGCTGGGCGCCCAGTCGATCGAACAGATGCGCGATCTGCCCGCCGACCAATTGATCGCCCGCGCTGCGCCGGTGCGCCGCCGCCCGATCGTGATCGACGGCGATGTGGTGGCGGAACCGCCCGCCAGCGCCTTTGCCGCCGGACGCCAGAATGACGTGCCGTTGCTGCTCGGCTTCACCCGCGACGAAAGCTTCCGCTCGCTGGGACCCATTGCCACCGTGGCGGACTATGAAGCCGCCGTCCGCCGCGCCTTTCCCGCGAACGCCGCGACCATCCTGCAACGCTACCCCGCCCGCACGCCGCAGGAGGCGCAGCGGCAGGCCCGCGATATCGAACGCGACTCCACCCTGAACGCCCAGATGGCGCAATGGGCGCTGGGGCAGGCCGCAACCGGCAAGGCGCCCGTCCACGCCTATTTTTTCACCCGAGTCCATCCCTATCGCCCCGGCGTCCCCTTCGCCGACCATGATCCCGCGACCGTGGGCGCCTATCATTCGGCCGATATCCCCTATTGGCTGGGCACCCTCGACAGCCTCAACCGCTTCCGCATCACCCGCGACTGGACCGCGGTGGACCAGAGCCTCTCGACCGAGATGATGGATCGCCTGATCGCCTTCGCCCGCACCGGCGATCCCGGCCCGAACTGGCCCGCCTTCACGCGCGCGAAACCGCAGTTGCGGCAACTGGGCGAGACGCGCAGCGTCATCCCCTGGCCGCATTTCGCCGATTGGCCGCTGTTCGGCGACGCCGCGCCACCGACCGATCGTCCGCGGATCAGAGACTGATGGCGATGATCGATCGACGCCATGTCCTGACCGCCATTAGCGGAGCGGTCGCGGCATCGGCCCTGCCGACCCGATCCTGGGCTACGGCCGACGCGCCGGGCCTCGACTTCGTTTATGAAGCGATCGTCACGCTCGAACCCACGCAGGAGTTCGGCCCGACCCCGCTCGGCACGCGCCGGCGTATCCCCATCACCGGCGGCAGCTTCGCCGGTCCCCGCATCCGCGGCACCGTGCTGGCGGGCGGCGCGGACTGGCAGTTGCAGCGCGCCGACAACTGGACCGTGATCGAGGCCGATTATATGATGCGCACCGACGACGGCACGCCGATCCATGTCCGCAATGTCGGCCTGACCAACAGCCGCGTCCCCGGCGCGCCCAGCCGCTATCTGCGCACCGTCCCCAGTTTCGAAGCGCCCACCGGCCCGCACGATTGGCTCAATCAGGCGATCTTCATCGGCACCCTCGGCCCGCCGCCGCAAGACGCGCCCAAGCCGTCGGTGCGCATCCACGTCTATCGCGTCACATGAAACGCGCGCTGCGCCTACTCGGCGTTGCGGCGTTGCTCAGCGGCTGCACGACGACACCCATCGCGCACGCGCCGACCGCAAGCGCGGATAATTGCGCGCCCACCGCCCAGTTCGCCTTCGTCTGCGGCGCGAACAAGCCCGAAGACCTCGCCCATATCCCCGCCACCCCCTGGATCATCGCCAGCGGTTTTGCCATCGGATCAGGCCTGAAACTGGTCGACAGCCGCACCCGCCGCGCCAGCCTCTGGTTCACCGCCGCGTCCGACCAAGTCGCGCCCGACCCGCGCTATCCCGATTGCGCCACGCCGCCCGATCCGACGCTGTTCACCGCCCGCGGCCTCAGCCTGCGCATGACCGGGCCACGCCAGAAACAGGGGCAGGGGCGGCTGCTGGTCGTCAACCATGGCGGTCGCGAAGCGATCGAGGTCTTCGCGATCGACGCGCGCGGGGAGGGCGCACCGACCCTGCGCTGGCAAGGCTGCCTCGCCATGCCGCCGGGCCATGTGGCCAATGCCGTCGCTTCCTACACAGACGGGACGGTCATTGCCACGGTGCTGACCCGCCCCGGCACCAGCATCACCGATTTCGTCCTCGGCCGCATCACTGGCGGTGTCTATGAACGCAGCCCGCAGGACAGCGCCTTCCGCCTGCTGCCGGGCACCGAACTGCCCGGCAATAACGGCCTGGAAACCGCGCGCGACGATAGCGGCTTCTACGTCATCGCTTTCGGCTTGCGCGACGTGGTCGCCTATGCCCGCCACGACACGCGCCGGCGGCTCTGGCGCGCACAAGCGCCCGAATTTATGCCCGACAATATCCATTGGGACGGCGACCGTCTGCTGCTCGCTGGCATGGTGCGCGACGAACCGGCCTGCGGCGGTGTTCGCAAAATCGTCAACGGCGTCGCTGATGGCATGCTATGCCATCGCGGCTATGCCGTGGCGCAGCTCGACCCGGAAACCCGGCGCTTTTCGCTCGTCGCTTATGGTCCGCCCGATCCGGTCTTCAACGGCGTATCGGCGGCGGTGATGGTGGATGACGATCTATGGCTCGGCTCCTATCAGGCGGACTGGATTGCGGTCCGGCAACTCCCTTACACGCTGCCATAAATTTGTATGAACTAGTTCGTACATTTCTCTTGCCGACATATCCGACTTGGCATAGAAGCGAATCTGCAAGATCGGGAAACATATCTCGACTGATGGGGAGGATCGGCCATTGACGGCCCAGTGCAGCATCTATCGTCCGAACGCCCGTCATCCCGACCTTTCGGGCATGGGTCGCCCTGTGTCGCACCCCCACCGCTTGCGGCTGACGGCGGCATGAGCGCGCCCGTCGCCTCGGCCGGGCTGCTTCGCCCCACCCGCGCGCGCATCGGCGTGCTGGCGCTCATCAGCGTCGCCACCCTGCTCAACTATATGGACCGCGCCGTCATGGGCGTCGCCGCCCCCTCCTTGACCGCGGAACTCAAAATTTCGCCGGAAATGATGGGCTTCATCTTCTCGGCCTTCTCGTGGACCTATGCCGCCTCGCAAATCCCCGGCGGCCTGCTCCTCGACCGCCTGGGCACGCGCATCACCTATGCCGGATCGCTGATCCTCTGGTCCTTCTTCACGTTGCTCCACGGTCTGGCCGGTAATGTGGCGATGTTGTTCGGCTTCCGTCTTGCGCTGGGCATGGCGGAGGCACCTTGCTACCCGTGCAACAGCCGCATCCTCAGCAGTTGGTTCCCGCAGGATGAACGGGCGCGGGCCAATTCCGTCTATGCCGTGGGGCAATATGCGGGCCTGGCCTTTTTCAGCCCGGTCCTGTTCTGGGTGGTGGGCAGCTTTGGCTGGCGCGCGCTTTTCGTGATCGCCGGCGTGCTCGGCATGGCCTTTGGCCTGCTCATGTACGCCCGCTATCGCGATCCGGGCGACAGCCACCGCGTCAACGCCGCCGAACTCGCCTATATCGAAGCGGGCGGGGGCGTCGCCATCGCCGGCAAGGATGAGAAAATCCCCTTCTCCTGGGCCAATGTGCGCAAGCTGATGGGCAAGCGCCAGATATTGGGCGCGTCGATCGGCCAGTTTTGCGGCAACTCCACCTTGGTCTTCTTTCTCACCTGGTTCCCCACCTATCTGGCGACCGAACGCGGCATGGACTGGCTCAAATCCGGCACCTTCGCCGTGCTGCCCTATATCGCCGCCTCGGCCGGCGTCTTGCTGGGCGGGCAGGTGTCCGACATGCTGATCCGCCGCACCGGCTCCGCCAATATCGGACGGAAACTGCCGATCGTCGCGGGCCTGCTGCTGGCCTCCACCATCGTCGCGGCCAATTTCGTTCAGAGCAACACGCTGGTCATCGCCATCATGTCGATCGCCTTCTTCGGGCAGGGCATGGTCAATCTGGGCTGGACCCTGATTTCCGATGTCGCCCCGCGCCAATATATCGGCCTCACCGGCGGCGTCTTCAATCTCTGCGCCAATCTGGCGGGCATCGTCACGCCGATCGTCGTCGGCGTCATCGTGGGCCAGACCGGCTCCTTCTACTTCGCGCTCGCCTTCATCGGGGTGCTCGCGCTGGTCGGGGCCGCCGCTTATGTCTTCATCGTGGGGGATGTGCGCCGGGTGGAAATGGACTGACCAACACAGGGTCATCTTACGTGGCCATATAGAATAGCCAAAAGGGCCAATTACAGCCTTGGGCCGCACCAGTTTATGTACGAACTAGTTAGTAATAAAAAAGGGAGGATAGCATGACATCAGGTTTCAACACGCAGCTTCGCCTCGGCGGATCGCTGGCCGCCATGGCGCTGTGCGCCTGCGTGTCGCCGCTTTGGGCGCAGGATCAGGCCGCACCGGCCGAGCAGGCCAGTGACGCTGCTGCCGAACCGGCCACCGCCGACATCGTCGTCACCGGATCGCTGATCGCCCGCCCGAACAATGTCGCGGTCAGCCCGATCGTCACCGTCTCGGATGAACTGGTCCAGCAAAGCGGCCAGATCACGCTCGAAGATTCGCTGAACCAGCTGCCTGGCTTCACGCCATCGGGCAATGCCGGCACCGGCGGCCAGGGATCGGGCGGCCGCGCCACGCTCAACCTGCGCGCGCTCGGTTCCAACCGCAACCTCATCCTGCTCGACGGCCGTCGCCTGCCGCTGTCGGACATTAACGGCAATGTCGATATCAACATCCTGCCGGAATCGATTATCGGGTCGGTGGACGTCATCACCGGCGGCGCGTCGGCCATCTATGGCTCGGACGCCATGTCCGGCGTCGTCAATTTCAAGACCGACAAATATTTTGACGGCATCCGTGGCGACATTCAGAACGGCAACAGCTTCCGCGGCGACTATGGCAAATTCAACGCCTCGCTCGCGCTGGGCACTAAATTCGCCGACGATCGTGGCCGCCTGATGCTGGCCTTGAGCTACGGCCAACGCGATCCGCTGTCCGGGTCGCAGCGTAACTTCTTCTCCGACAAGGTGCCATCCTCCTTCATCGGCACCGGCGCCTATGTGCCCAATGCCTTGAACCTGCCCAATCAGGCGGCGCTCAACGGCCTGTTCGCCAGCTATGGCGTCACCACGCCGGTCAATCCGACGCTCAACCTCGGCTTCAACAATGATGGCTCGCTGTTCGCGCAGACGGGCGCGATCAATTATAAGGGGCCAACGACCGGCGCCTATGCCGTGGTCGGCGGCAATGTGCGTATGCCGGTCGGCCCGCAGTTGCAGATCCTCAACGCCTTCGAACGCAAATCCGCCTTCGCCAAGGGCGAATATGACCTGACCGAATCGCTGACCGCCTATGGCCAGTTCCTCTATGTCGATTCCACCGTTACCACCGAAAGCGGCGGCAGCCTGACGCAGTTCGCGCCCTTCACCACCATCCCGGTCACCAATCCCTTCATTCCCACCGACCTGTCCGCCCTGCTGGCCTCGCGCGCCAATCCGGCCGCACCCTTCCGCTGGAGCGCCCGCTATGTCGGCATCGGCGACAAGGGCTGGGACGAAAATTACCGGGTCCAGCAATATCTGGGCGGGCTGAAGGGCACGATCGGCGGATCATGGAAATTCGACGCCTTCGCCGCCTATGACGAAACCGTCCACACCCAGTCGATGTTCAATGCCGTGCTGAAATCGCGGGTCCAGACCCTGCTCAACGCCTCTGATGGCGGCGCGTCGCTCTGTGCGGGCGGTTTCAACCCCTTCGGCATCACCAACGCGACCAGCCTGTCGCGCGAATGTCAGCAATATATGACCGCGACGATCAACAGCAGCGAACGGCTGACCCAGACCCAGATCCAGGGTCAGGTCAACGGTCCGCTGTTCGATCTGCCGGCAGGGCCGGTCCAGCTGGCGCTGCTTGGCGGCTATCGCAAAAATACCTATAAATATGATCCCAGCTCCGATCTGGTGACCAACAATGTCGAGGGCGTCGTTGGCTCCAACGCGGCCCGTGGCGAAATCAGCGTCAAGGAATTTGCGGCGCAGATCGACATACCGCTGTTGTCCGAAACCCCCTTCTTTCACGAACTGGGCGTCGGTGCGGCCTTCCGCTATTCTGACTATAAACCCAGCGGCAGCGTCAAAAGCTACGAATTGGACGCCCGCTGGCAGCCGGTCCAGTCGCTGCTGATCCGCGGCAGCTACCAGCGGGCCGTCCGCGCCCCCAATATCGGCGAACTCTTCTCGCCCATTACCGGCTCGCAACTCGCCATCGGCACCCCGCCGCTCGCGGTCGGCGATCCCTGCGACGTCCGCTCGGCGGCCCGTACCGGCGCCAATGGCGCGCAAGTGCGTGACCTCTGCCTGGCGCAGGGCATCCCGGCCGCGGCGATCGACGCCTATCAGTTCGCCACCACCGCGACCGGCGGCAATATCCAGGGCAACAGCGCCCTGACCCCTGAAAAGGCGAACACCTTCAACGTCGGCTTCGTCTATAATCCCAAATTCTCGTCGCCCTGGCTGTCGGGCTTCTCCTTCTCGGTCGACTATTATAATATCAAGATCCGCAACGTCATCTCCACCATCAATGGTCTGACGGTTCTCGCCAAATGCTATAATCTCGACGGATCGAACAGCAGCTATTCGAACAGCAACGAATTTTGCCAACTGGTCGAACGTGACCCGACCGGCCAGCTCGTCGCCATCGCCCAGCCCTATCTCAACCTCGGTGCGCTCGACACCGACGGCGTCGATGTGCAGGTCAACTGGTCGCTGCGCCTGTCGGAAGCCGGCATCGGCGACGGATCGGGCAAGATCTACGCCTCGTCCGCCATCGGCTGGCTGAACCATTATAAGGTCCAGACCCTGCCGGGTTCAGCGGCGCAGGATTTCGTGGGCACCAGCACCCCGGGCCGTCCGCTGCCCAAATGGAAGGCGCTGACCACGCTCGGCTACAGCTCCGATGTCTTTGGCTTCGGTGTACGCTGGCGCTATCAGGGCAAGCTGCGGGACATCAGCGCCATCACCTCGCCCGCGTCGGAACAGGTGGGGGTAAAGCCCTATAATCTGTTCGATATCTTCTCGACCGTCGATATCAACGACAATCTGCAACTGCGTGGCGGCGTCACCAACCTGTTCGACAAGGCCATCCCCTTCGTCGCCAGTTCGCAAAACGGCACGGACGCGGGCACCTACGACATGGTCGGCCGGTCCTTCTATGTCGGCGCGAAGTTCAAATTCTGATCTTTCCCTGGTCCCCGTCCTATCACGACGGGGACCATCTTTTCTCATTGGATCGCTACTCTTGACCCAATCCCGCTCCGTCCCGCGCTATCTCACCGGCCTGATCGGCCGCGATATTCAGGCCTCGATTACCCCGCGCCTGCATGAAAGCGAAGCGGATGCGCAGGGCATCCGCCTCATCTATCGCCTGTTCGATTTCGCCGCCGATGGCATGGACGGGTCCGACCTGCCGCGCCTGCTGGACGCGCTGCAACTGGCCGGTTTCGCGGGGGTCAACGTCACCCATCCCTATAAGCAGGCGGTCATCGCCCATCTCGATGAACTGTCACCGCAAGCCGCGCAGATCGGGTCGGTCAACACCGTCGTCTTCCGCGATGGCCGGCGCATCGGCTACAACACCGACGTCACCGGCTTTGCCGAAAATCTCCGCTCCGGCCTGCCGCAAGGCATCGCCATGACCCGCGTCGTCCAAATGGGTGCCGGCGGGGCAGGGGCCGCCACTGCCCACGCGCTCATGGACCTGGGCGTACAGGAATTGACCCTGTTCGATTCCGACTCCACCCGCGCCACCGCGCTCTGCGATGCGCTCTGCGCCGTCCACGACGTCGGCCGCGCCATCGTGGGCGACGATCTCGCCGCATCGGTCGCCCAAGCCGACGGCATCGTCAACGCGACCCCCATGGGTATGGCCGTCCATCCCGGTTCCGCGATCCCGCAAGCCTTGCTCGAACCCCGGCTATGGGTCACCGACATCGTCTATTTCCCGCTCGAAACCCAGTTGCTGCGCGAAGCCCGCGCGGCGGGTTGCAGCACCCTCGACGGCAGCGGCATGACGATCTTCCAGGCCGTCGGTGCCTTTCACCATTTCACCGGGCGGGAAGCGGACCCAACTCGCATGGGCGCCAATTTCCGCGCCGCACTACAGGGCTGAACCACATGGAGCATAGGCCGTCATGACCCTGCCATTCGGCATCGCCACCGTCTCGCTCAGCGGCACGCTGGAGGAAAAGCTGCGCGCCGCATCCGCTGCCGGGTTCGACGGCGTCGAAATTTTCGAAAACGACCTGATCGCCTCCCCGCTGCGCCCGCGCGAAGTCCGCGCGATGCTCGATGATCTTGGCCTCACCTGCATGCTCTACCAGCCCTTCCGCGATTTCGAAGGGATGCCCGGCGCGATGCGCCAACGCGCCTTTGATCGCGCGGCGGCCAAATTCGACCTGATGGGCGAACTCGGCACAAGCCGCATCCTCCTTTGCTCCAACTGCTCGCCCCATGCGCTGGGCGAACGCAATCGCATCGTCGCCGATTTCCAGCAACTCGGCGATCTCGCCGCCAGCCACGACATCATCGTTGGCTATGAAGCCCTCGCCTGGGGCCGCCATGTCTTCGACCATCGCGACGCTTGGGCGATCGTGGAGGCCGTCGATCATCCCAATATCGGCCTCATCCTCGACAGTTTCCATTCGCTCTCGCGTGGCATCCCCAGCGACAGTATCCGCGCCATTCCGGGCGACAAGATCGCCTTCGTCCAACTCGCCGACGCGCCGAAACTGGATATGGACCTGCTCTATTGGAGCCGCCACTTCCGCAACTTTCCGGGGCAAGGCGGCCTGCCGGTCGAAGCCTATGTCGCCGAAATATTGGCGACCGGCTATACAGGGCCGCTCAGCCTTGAAATCTTCAACGACCGTTTCCGCGGCTGGTCCGCCGACCTCATCGCCGCCGACGGCCTGCGCTCGCTGCGCCATGTCGAGGATGCCGCGCTGCGCCTGCTCGACCGCCCCACCGCCGCGCCCGCGCCGCCGCCCCATGTCCGCCCCGAATTTGTCGAATTTGCCGTCAGCGACGCGGACGTTCCGGCGCTAGAAGCGATGTTCGGATCGCTCGGCTTCACCCGCACCGGCATCCACCCGGCTAAAGCGGTCAGTCGCTGGCAGGCCGGCTCCGTCAACCTCGTCATCAACGCCGAACCGCACGGCTTCGGCCATGATTTCCAACAGACCCACGGCCCGTCCATCTGCGCCGTCGGCCTGGTGGTGCCGGATCGCGATGCGATCGCCGCGCGCGCCGCGCATCTGGGCATCCGCGCGGTGGACGATAGCGACGCACCCGGCAATCTCGCTTTCCCCGCATTGCGCGGCATCGGCGGCAGCCTCGTCTATCTGATCGGGGAAGGGGAGGCAGCCGCGATGTGGAACGGCGAGTTCATGCCCACCGGTGCGTGTCCTGACGACGCGCCACTCGCCATCGACCATCTCGCCGCCGTCGTCCGCATTGAGGAATATCTGTCCTGGCAACTCTATTGGCGCTCGCTTTTCGGGCTGCAACAAAGTTTCCAGGCCGACGTCATCGACCCCTCCGGCCTGGTCTTGAGCCAGCCGCTCCAGTCCGCCGATGGCGCCCTGCGCGTCACCCTCAACGCCTCCGAAGCACTCGGCACCTTGTCGTCGCGCTTCGTCGACCATAATCTGGGCGGCGGTTACCAGCATATCGCCCTGTCCACGCCAGACCTGCTGGCGACCGCCGATCGCATGGCCGGCAAAGGGGCAGACATCCTGCCGATCCCGCCCAATTATCATGACGACATCGCCGCCCGCTTCGGTCTGGACGACCAGCGTATGGTCGCCCTGGCGCAGGCGAACATATTGTACGACGCGGACGGCACTGGCGAATATTTGCAACTCTACAGCCGCGCCTTCCGCAAGCGCTTCTTCTTCGAATTTGTCGAACGCGAAAATTATCAAGGCTATGGCGCGCCCAACGCCAGCATCCGCCTCGCCTCGCAGGAACGCTATAAAAAAGCTGCTAACGATGCAGGATAATGGCGGATCATGCTGAGAGGATGCCCCTTCCAATAGTCATTGCTTCGCTACGCTCACAATCACGAGGCAGGTCAGCGTGAAGTCATAAGGCGTTAGACACACGCTGATCGCAACGCGCCACCCACCGGGGCGGCGCGTTGCGCATTATTCAGGAAGTCGCGTCTGCAGTCTCGGTCTGAACCGCCTTGATGCCCAGCTTCTTGCGCGGGCTTTTCGCCTTGACCGGCGCCGCTACGGGCGTTTCGACAGCGGGAGCCGGTGCCGCCGCCTTGGGCTTGCGACCGGGCTTCTTGGCCGCGGCCTTCGGCGCGACCTCCGCCTTCACCGCCTCAACGGCTGGAACGCTGGCAGCCTTGCTCTTGGCCGCTGCCGCAACGGTCGGCTGCTTGCGGCTCGCCTTGGGCTTGGGCGCTGCCGCCTCGACCTTCGGAGCAGGCGCAACCGCCGCCGCTTCCGCAGCGGCCGCCGCCGCGCGCGCCTGCGTGCCCCGCTGGCCGAGGCCCAGCTTCTGCGCCACCTCCCGGCGCTGTTCGGAATAGGCCTGCGCCACCATCGGATAGGCCGCGGGCAGGCCATAGCGTTCGCGATACTCGGCCGGGGTCAGGCCGTGCGTGGCCAGATGCCGCTTCAAAGTCTTGTACGGACGCCCGTCGATCAGGCTCAAAATATGGTCACGCGACGCGATGCTCTTGCGCACGCTCACCGCCGGCACATGCTCGACCGTTTCGACTGGCTCGGGCGCAGTCTCCGCGATCAACGCGGCCCGCGTCGACTGGATCAGCCCGGCCAGATCTTCGCTGGAGACTGTATTGTTGGCGACATAGGCGCTCAACAACTGGACGGTCAGGCTCGTATAGTCGGGCTGTTCGGTGTCGGCCATGGAAACTTCCTATCCAGATAAGGTCGGGTCGCAGGCATAAGGTCGGCTGGCCCGATGGACCTTGTGCCCCCGTCCGGCGCTTTTGTCAAAATACAGGGGCTGGCATAGTATATCGAGCATCAAGTCACGGATGAAGACTGATCCACATCATTTTTGGTACAGTCCCCAACGCGACATTGTCGACCCGATCAGACTTGGTCGCTAACATGTCCGGCCATCAGGCCGCGCCCGGCGATCCGCCCAGCGCCTTGACCAATGCGATGCTGGCGCGCATCCGTTCGATCTCGGCGCTCAGCAACGCGCTCTGTGCATCCAGCGCGTCGGTCTGCGCAGTGACGACCTCCAGATAGTCGGACGCGCCGTCGCGATAGCGGGTGAAGGCCAGGTCGCTGGTACGCTGCGCCGCCTGCGCCGCGTCGCGCTGGTCGACCAGTTGCACCGACAGGTATCGCAGCGCGGCGATGCCGTCCTCCACCTGCCGGAACGCGCCCAGCACGGTGTCGCGATACAGCGCCGCCTGCTCCTCATAGTCGGCGCGCGACAATGCGATCTGCGCCCGCCGCTTGCCGCCGTCGAACAGGGTCAGCGCCGCGGCCAGCGGTCCCAAGCCCCACACGCTGTTAGGCGTCGTCAGCAACTGGCCATGCGTCGCCTGCCAACCACCGCTCAGCCCCAGCGTGATCGACGGGAAGAAAGCCGCGCGCGCCACGCCGATCCGGGCGTTGTTGGCGAACATCCGCCGCTCGGCCGCGGCCACATCGGGCCGCCGCTGCAACAGCGTCGAAGGTGCCCCCATCGGAATGGTGGGCGCGCCCAGCGCCTGCACCCGCGCGGGAATCGCAAAATCGGACGCCACCGCCCCGGTCAGCGCCGCCAGTTCATGCTCGGTCGCGGCGCGATCGCTCGCCACCGCCGAAATCCGCGCCTTGGCGTTGCTCAATGTCGTGCGCGCGCGATTGACGTCGATGCCAGACGCGATCCCGCCCTCATGCCGCGTATCGGTCAATTGATAGGCGCGCTCGAACGCCTCGACCGACCGGTGCAACAGATCCGCCTGCGCATCCAGCCCGCGCAACCGCGCATAGGCGTCCGCCACCGCCGCCTGCAAACTCAGCCGCGCCGCCGCCAGATCGGCCTCGCTCGCCTGCGCGTCCGCCCGCGCGGCCTTCACGCTGTTGCGGATGCGGCCCCACAGGTCCAGCTCATAGTCGATCGCCGCGCCGATCGAAAAATCATTATAGGTCTGCGCGTTACCATTGCCCTGGAACCGATTACCCGACACGCGCTGGCGCGCGCCATCGCCGCCCACGCTGATAGTCGGGATCAGGTCCGACCCCTCGACCCGCGCCACCGCACGCGCCTGGTCATAACGCGCCAGCGCCGCCGCCAGCGTCGGGCTGGCCGCCTGTGCGCGCGTCTCCAGCTCGTTCAGCACCGGATCGCCGAACGCTTCCCACCACGGTCCGCGCGGGGCGGTGTCCATCGGCGTGGCCTCGGTCCAACCGGCCATCTCCTTGTAGGCTTGGGGCGCAGCGATCTGCGGCGGCTGATAGTCGGGCGCCATCGAACAGCCGCCCAGCAGCGCTAGCCCCAGACAGGCACCCGCCCGCCGCATGGACTTAGCCGGCATGGACCTACGCACCCTTGCCACCGCTCTGCACGCTCACCTTGTCGCCCGACTGGATCGAATCCGGCGGGGAATCGATCACCCGCTCGCCAGCCTTGATCCCGCTCGCGACCAGCACCGTCGCACCCTCGTCGCGGGCGATGGTGATCGGCCGCACGGTCACGCGACTGTCGCGTCCGACCACCGCCACGGTCGGCCCGTCATTGCCATAGAGGATCGCGCTGCCCGGCAGGCTCAATCCCCCAGAACCAGCAGATCCGCCACCCTGGCCGACATCGAAGCGCACCTGCGCAAACGCGCCGGGCTTCAACGCCCGGTCGGGATTGGCCGCCTGCAACTCCACCAGCACCGCGCCTGATTGCGCATCGACAGCGCCGGCGCTGCGCGTCATCGTCGCGGTAAAGGCGCGGCCGGGATATTCCGGCAGCGTCAGCGTGGCCGGCATCCCGACCTTCACCTGCGCCGAATAGCCCTGCGGCACGCGCACATAGATGCGCATCCGGTGGATGTCGGACACGGTGAACAAAGGCTGCGACGCGGCATTGCCCGCCACCACCAGCGCGCCGATCTGTGCCGCCCGGCTCGTCACCACCCCGTCGAAGGGCGCGGCGAGCCGGGTAAAGCCCTGCATCGCACGTAACCGCTTCACATTGGCCATAGCCGCATTGGACAGCGCTGACTTGGCCGCCAGGTCGCCGGCCTTTTCGTCCGATTCCTGTTGCGACACGGCGTCCTTGGCCAGCATCACGCTCCACCGCTTCGCCGTCGTCCCCGCCAGTCGCTGGTTCGCCATCGCGGTCTGATAATCGGCCTGCGCCTGCGCCAGTTGCTGATCGATCTCCGGCGCGTCCAGCACGGCGAGCGACTGGCCCGCCCGCACATTGTCGCCGATATCGGCCAGCCAGCGGCTGACATAGCCATTGGTCCGCGCATAGATGGCCGCACTATTATAGGCCTGCACATTGCCCGGCAGCACCAGCGCCCCGCCCTTGGCGTCGCTCTGCGGCGATACGGTCGCCACCGATGGAATCGCCGCCTTCTGCGCCGTACCGCGCAGATCATTGGTCGCGCTGATCCGGGTCGCCGCGCCGATCGCCACGACCGCCAAAGCGATGACGCCCGCGCCGATTCCTACGCGCTTCAGCATCCGGCTGTCGGGACCGGTCGCGGTCATGTCTGGGGAGGGCTGATCATCCTGCATGGCTGGGCTGCATTTCCATCTGGGGGTCGGTGGCCTTGTGGCGGCGGTGGACGAAGGCGAAGATCACGGGCACGAAGAAGAGCGTAGCGATGGTGGCGCAGACCAGCCCGCCGATCACGGCCCGGCCCAGCGGCGCATTCTGCTCGCCCCCATCGCCCAGGCCCAGCGCCATCGGCCCCATGCCGATGATCATGGCCAGCGCGGTCATCAGCACCGGGCGGAACCGCACCAGCCCCGCCTCCATCGCCGCCTTGGTCGCATCGCCCAACTCGGCCAGCTTCTCGCGCGCGAAACTAACGACCAGAATGGAGTTGGCGGTGGCGACGCCCATGCACATGATCGCGCCGGTCAGCGCCGGGACCGACAGGGTCGTGCCGGTGATGAACAGCATCCACACGATCCCGGCCAGCGCCGCGGGCAGGGCGGTGATGATGACGAACGGATCGACCCAGCTCTGGAAATTGACGACGATCAGCAGGTAGATCAGCACGATCGCGCCCGCCAGGCCCCATCCCAGCCCCGAAAAGGCGGTGTTCATGGTCGCATATTGGCCGCGCATGGTGACGGTCGCGCCCTTGGGCACTTCTGCCTCAAGAGACTTGATCGCGGCATTGATGTCGCCCGCCACCGCGCCCAGGTCGCGGCCCTGCACCGTCGCATAAATGTCCAGCACCGGCGCGATATTATAATGCGAGACCACCGGCACCGTGTTCGACCGTGCGATCGTGGCAAGGCCACCCAGCGGCTGCACCGCACCGTTGCTGCCGGCGGCGGCCGATACGGGCACGTTGGACAGGTCGCTGATCGACCCCATCAGGTATTCGGGCGCCTGCGCCACGACCGGATAGGACACCCCGCTCTTGGGATCGACGAAGAAGACCGGCGCGGTCTGCGCCGTCCCGGCCAGCGAACTGGCCAGGCTGGTGGTCACATCCCGCTCGGTCAGGCCATATTGGCCCGCACGCGACCGGTCGACATCGACATTCAGCTGCGGCGAACGCCCCGGCTGCTGGATGCGGGCATCGGCGAGGCCGGGAATGACCGCGACCTTGGCCAGCAGTTTTTGCGCATAGGCGCGGTTGGCCGCCGCATTCTTGCCCGCAATCTGGATGTCGATCGGCGCGGGCGCGCCGAAATTCAGGATCTGGCTGGTGATGTCGGCCGGCAGGAAGGAAAAGCTGGTGCCGGGGAAGCGGCGCGGCAATTCCTCGCGCAACTGGCCCACGATCAGGTCGGTCGGGCGATGGCCATGTTTCAGCGCGATCATCATGTCGCCATCCTGCGGGCCGATCGTGCCGCTATTATTATAGACGGTGTTGATGGAACTGACCGGCAGGCCGATATTGTCGGTGATCGCGTCCAGCTCGCTCGCCGGCACCATCTCCTTCACGGCGGCGGCGATCCGCTCGAACCGCGCAGCCGTATCCTCGATCCGGCTTCCCACCGGCACGCGGATATGCATGGCAATCTGCCCCGAATCCACCGCTGGAAAGAAATTGCTGCCTAGCATGGGAAGCAACCCGAAGGAGAGGAGGACGATGCCCATAAAGCCCAGCAGGAAGGGCCTCCGCGCATTCAACGCCCGACGCAGCAAACCCAGATAGCTATGGCGTATCGCCTCGAACCGCGTCTCGAACCCGCGCTGGAACCGCACGAAGACGTTCCGCGACTTGGCGTCGCCCGCCATATGACCATGTGCCACATGGGGTTTGAGCAGATACATCGCCATGGTCGGCACCAATGTCCGCGACAGGATGAAGGACGCGATCATCGCGAACACCACCGCCAGCGCCATCGGCACGAACAGGAATCCCGCAACGCCCGGCAGGAAGAACATCGGCACGAACACGATACAAATGCACAGCAAAGATACGAAGGCCGGCGTCACGATCTGCGCCGCGCCGTCCAATATGGACTCCACGACCCCCTTGCCCTGTTCCAGATGCCAGTTGATATTCTCGATCGTCACCGTGGCGTCGTCCACCAAAATGCCGACCGCCAGCGCCAGCCCGCCCAGCGTCATGACGTTCAACGTCTGCCCGAACAGGGCCAACGCCGCCACCGCCGCCAGAATGGCCAACGGGATCGACAGCGCGATAATGACCGTCGATCGCCAGCTACCCAGGAACAGCAGGATCATCAGCGACGTCAGCGCCGCGGCCAGCGCACCTTCATGGATCACGCCCTCGACCGCCGCCTTTACGAAGATCGACTGGTCGCCGATCACCAATATCTTCAGGCTGTCGGGCAGCGTCGCGCTGATCTTGGGCAGCGCTTCCTTGACGCCATCCACGATCGCCAGCGTCGACGTCGCGCCGTTTTTCAGCGCGGTCAGCAGCACCGACCGCCGCCCCTCGACATGCACGACATTGGTCTGCGGCCCATTGCCGTCGCGGACATAAGCGATGTCGCGCATATAAATGGTCGCGCCGTTCACGACCTTCACCGGCAGGTCATTCAGCGCCTCGATCGTGCCCGGCGCATTGTTCAGCCGCACGCTATATTGGGTCGCGCCGATCTTCACGAAGCCGGCCGGATTGATCTGGTTCTGCGCCGCGATCGCCGTGCCGACATCCTGCGCCGTCAACCCCTTGGACTGGAGCGCGACGGGATTGAGGTCGATCTGGATCTGCCGCTGCTTGCCCCCCGATGGAAAGGGCATGGCCAGGCCGGGGATAGTGATCAGCGGCGGGCGGATCTGGTTCTGGCCCAAATCGAACAATTGCTGTTCGGACAATCCCTTGCCCGACAGCGCCAGTTGCAGGATCGGCACGGTCGACGCGCTGTAATTCAGGATCAGCGGCGGCGTGATGCCCGGCGGCATCTGGCGCAACACCGTCTGCGATATCGACGTCACCTGTGCGGTCGCGGTGCGGATATCGGCATCGGGCTGGAAATAGATTTTCACGATGCCGATACCCTGCATCGACTGGCTCTCGATATGCTCGATATCGTTGACCGTCGTCGTCAGCACCCGCTCATAGGGGCTGATGATCCGGTTGCCCATCTCTTCGGGCGGCAGGCCGGCATATTGCCACGCCACGGCGATCACCGGGATGCGGATATTGGGAAAGATGTCGACCGGGGTGCGGAACGCCGCCAGCAGGCCGACGATCGCGATCACTATCGCCATGACGATGAAGGTCAGCGGCCGATGCAGCGCAACCTTGACGATACCAATCAACCCGTCACTCCCGCCTTCATCGCGCCGACGCCCGCCGCCGGATGCTCGATGCCGTGCCCCTCCGTCATAAAATCGCCCGTAAGGCATAACGGGAAGCGGCAGCCAAACCGCCATGCCGTCCCCGTCTTGCTCTGCGAAAGGGTCGGATTTTTTAGTTTCGAAACGCCACCCTTGGCCGCGCCTATGGGCAGTTGTTTCTGTCGTGTCCAATATCTAAACAGGCATGATCGATATATATAAAGACCTGATCCGATGGACCTGAGACATTTACGCTATTTCCTGTGTGTCGCCGAAGAGATGCATTTCGGCCGCGCCGCCCAGCGCCTGGGCATGTCGCAACCGCCTTTGAGCCAGCAGATCCGCGCGCTGGAGCAGGAACTGGGCGTCCGCCTGTTCGACCGTACCAGCCGCCGTGTCGCCCTCACTGAAGCGGGCCGCCTGTTCCTGCCCGAAGCGCGCAAGACGCTGGCGCAGGCGGATCATGCGGCGCAGGTCGCCCGCCGCACCCAAAGCGGCCATCTCGGCCGGCTCGCTCTGGGCTTCACTGCCTCGGCCCCCTTCGTCCCCCAGATCGCCGACGCGCTCTATGATTTCCGGCAGAGCTTCCCGCAGGTCGATCTGCGCGTGCAGGAACAGGGGCGGGACGATCAGGTCGCGCTGATAGAGCGCGGCGATCTCGACATCGGCATCATCCGCGGCGTGGTGCCGCCCTCCCTGCCGCCGGGCCTCAGCGCCACCTGGTTGCTGGAGGAGGATATGCTCCTCGCGCTGCGGCAGGATCATGCGCTGGCCCGGCGCGACGCTGATCCGTCCATCGCCGACCTCGCCGGCGTGCCCTTCGTCCTCTACGCCACCACCAGCAGCGCCGATTTCAACGATCATTTCTTCGCGCTCTGCGATCAGGCGGGGTTCAAACCCAGCATCGCGCTGGAAGTCGGCAGTTTCGCCACCCTGCTCGGGCTGATCGCCGCGGGTTTCGGCGCGACCATTTTATCCCGCTCGCTCTCGCGCCTGCACGTCGACAAGGTGATCCTGCGCCCGCTCTTTCCGCCTGTCCGCACGCGCCTGTGGATGATCCACCGCGACGACCTGCCACCCACCGCCCGCGCATTTCAGGACGCCATCCTGCGCGCCGGAAACGGACAAAAAAACGGCAATGATGAGATCGTGCAAGCTACTGAAAATAAAGAATAATAGGATATTTCGCGATCAACGCGCCTTGATCGGCTGAAAATATATCATTTATATTCAATAACTTAAACAGAACATCCAATGTGAAATCGCCCCACAGCTGTCGCACTCGGTGTCTCGTCAGTGCCGAACGGCCTCCGCCAGCGCATCCATCGCCTGCGCCACCGCGCCTTGGGGCCCGGCATAGCCGCTCAATCCCGTTCCACCTTCCCCCCCCCCGAACGCCGCCGCCAGCGCCTGCAACAGCCCATGCGCCGCCACCCCCTCGTCCGCCAGCACGAAGCCCACAGTCCGCCGATGGTCGAACCCCCCCAGCGGCACATGCGCGACATCGGCGCTGCGGTAACAATCGGGCATCACCGTCACCCCCATGCCCGCGCCCACCATCTGCAACGCCCGCTCGTCATTGGTCGTGCGCAGCGAAAAATGCGGCCGCACCCCGCGCTCCAGAAAGTGCCGGCTGGTCTGCGACAGTAATTCGCAATGTCGCCGCACGATCATCGTCTCGTCTCGCAGATCGTCCGCGTCGATCATCGACCGCCCCGCCAACGGATGATCGGTCGCCATCACCATCGCATAGCCTTCTTCCCCCACCACCTGCTGCGCCAGCGGCTGCGCGCCCGGCCGCAAAATGGTGAGCGCCGCGTCCAGCCGATCCCGCGCCAGCATCGCGGTCAATTCCCGCTCGCTGGCGAAGGCGATCTCCACCGGCCCGCCGCCGCCCGCGCGATAGGCCCGCGCCGCCCGCGCCACCAATGCGCCGGCAATGCTGCTCAGCACCCCGATCCGCACCGGCCGCGCCTGCGCGGTATCGGCCATCGCCCCCAGCGCGACATTGAACTCCCGCTCGATGCGCCGGGCATGGGTCAGGAAGCGCGTCCCCGCCTCGGTCAATTGCACCCGCTGGTTGGTCCGGCTGAACAGTTGTCGTTGCAGCGCGTTCTCCAGCTTGGCGATCCCCGCCGACAAAGTGGGTTGCGACACGTTGCAATGGACCGCCGCGCGGGAAAAATTGCCCTGGTCCACTACCGCCAGGAAATAGCGGAGAAGATAGCGTTCGATCATAGCTTCCATCTATACACTGATATGCCACTGTCAATTTTCCAGCCGCCCCGGACCGCGCTATGATCGGGCCAATAGGAGAGAAACGCCAATGACCGATTTCGATTTTGCGCTGGGCGACAATGCCGACATGATCCGCGACAGCGCGGCGCGTTTCTCTGCCGACCGCATCGCGCCGCTCGCTGCCGAAATCGACGCGAAGGACTGGTTTCCCCGCGAATTATGGCCCGCCATGGGCGCGCTCGGCCTGCACGGCATCACCGTGGAGGAACAATGGGGCGGCCTGGGCCTGGGCTATCTCGAACATGTCATCGCACAGGAGGAGGTCGCCCGCGCCTCCGCCTCCATAGGTCTCAGCTATGGCGCCCACTCCAATCTCTGCGTCAATCAGATCCGCCGCTGGGGCAATGACGCGCAAAAGGCAAAATATCTCCCCAAGCTGATTTCCGGCGAACATGTCGGTTCGCTCGCCATGTCGGAAGCGGGCGCCGGGTCCGACGTCGTCTCGATGAAGCTGAAGGCCGAAAAGAAGGGCGACCGCTACGTCCTCAACGGCACGAAATATTGGATCACCAACGCGACCTATGCCGATACGCTCGTCGTCTATGCCAAGACCGGGGAGGGTTCCAAAGGCATCACCACCTTCCTGATCGAAAAGGACATGAAGGGCTTTTCCATCGGGCAGAAGATCGACAAGATGGGGATGCGCGGTTCCCCCACCGCCGAACTGGTGTTCGACGATTGCGAAGTGCCGGAGGAGAATATCATGGGGCCGCTCCATGGCGGCGTCGGCATATTGATGTCAGGCCTCGACTATGAACGCACCGTGCTCGCCGGCATCCAGCTTGGCATCATGCAGGCATGCCTCGACACCGTCATCCCCTATGTCCGCGAACGCCAGCAGTTCGGGCGTCCCATCGGTGCATTCCAACTGATGCAGGCCAAGGTCGCCGACATGTATGTCGCCCTAAACAGCGCCCGCGCCTATGTCTATGCCGTCGCCAGAGCCTGCGATTCCGGCAAGACGACCCGCTTCGACGCCGCCGGCGCGATCCTGCTGGCGTCGGAAAATGCGATGAAGGTCGCGCTGGAAGCCGTGCAGGCGCTGGGCGGCGCTGGCTATACGAAAGACTGGCCGGTCGAACGCTATATGCGCGATGCCAAGCTGCTCGACATTGGCGCCGGCACCAACGAAATCCGCCGGATGCTGATCGGCCGCGAGTTGATCGGCGCATAATCCTCCCCGGCACGGGGAGGGGGACCAGCCGAAGGCTGGGGGAGGGGCGGGTGCCCCGACGCAAGGTAGAAGGCTAAAATGACCGCACCGATTTTAGACACCAAACTCGCCGCCGACAGCGAAGCCTTCCGCGCCAATGCCGCCCACAACCGCGTGCTCGCCGAAGAACTGCGCGCCAAAGTTGCCAGCGCCGCCCAAGGCGGCTCCGCCACCGCACGCGACAAACATGTCGCCCGCGGCAAGCTGCTCCCCCGCGACCGCGTCGAGCGGCTGCTCGACCCCGGCTCGCCCTTCCTCGAAATCGGCCAGCTCGCCGCCAATGGACTTTATGGCGACGAAGTCCCCGGCGCAGGCCTCATCGCCGGCATCGGCCGCGTGTCGGGCCGTCAGGTCATGATCGGCTGCAACGACGCCACGGTGAAGGGCGGCACCTACTACCCCCTCACCGTGAAGAAGCATCTGCGCGCCCAGGAAATCGCGCTCGAAAACAATCTCCCCTGCATCTATCTGGTCGACAGCGGCGGCGCGAACCTGCCCAACCAGGCCGAGGTCTTTCCCGACCGCGATCATTTCGGCCGCATCTTCTATAATCAGGCGAACCTGTCCGCCCGCGGCATCCCCCAGATCGCCTGCGTCATGGGCAGCTGCACAGCCGGCGGCGCCTATGTCCCCGCCATGTCCGACGAAACCGTCATCGTCCGCAATCAGGGCACCATCTTCCTCGCCGGCCCGCCGCTGGTGCAGGCCGCGACGGGCGAAGTCATCAGCGCCGAAGAGCTTGGCGGCGGCGACCTGCACGGCCGCAAGTCCGGCGTGGTCGATCATGTCGCGGAGAATGACGACCATGCGCTCACAATCGTCCGCGACATCGTCTCGACCCTTCAGCCCGACCGCCAGCCCGACCTCAACCTGCGCGATCCCCGCCCGCCGAAATTCGACGCGACCGACCTCTACGGCATCATCCCCGACGACGTTCGCGCGCCCTATGACGTGCGCGAAATCATCGCCCGCCTCGTCGATGGCAGCGAATTTCATGAGTTCAAAGCCCTCTACGGCACCACGCTCGTCTGCGGCTTCGCCCATATCTGGGGGATGCCGGTCGCGATCCTGGCGAACAACGGCGTCCTCTTCAGCGAAAGCGCGTTGAAGGGCGCGCACTTCATCGAACTCGCCTGCCAGCGCCGCATTCCGCTGCTCTTCCTCCAGAATATCTCCGGCTTCATGGTCGGCGGCAAATATGAGGCGGAGGGGATCGCCAAGAACGGCGCGAAACTCGTCACCGCCGTCGCCACCGCGCAGGTGCCCAAGATCACCGTGCTGATCGGCGGCAGCTTCGGCGCAGGCAATTACGGCATGTGCGGCAGAGCCTATGGCCCCCGCTTCCTCTTCACATGGCCCAATGCCCGCATCAGCGTGATGGGCGGCGAACAGGCGGCCAGCGTCTTGGCGACCGTCCACCGCGATGCGGCCCAGTGGAGCGCGGAGGAAGCCGAAGCCTTCAAAGCCCCCATCCGCCAGAAATATGAGGATGAAGGCAACCCCTATTACGCCACCGCCCGCCTGTGGGACGACGGCGTCATCGACCCCGCCCAGACCCGCGACGTGTTGGGGTTAGCCTTCGCCGCCACGCTGAACGCCCCGGTCCCCGACCGCGCGCAGTTCGGCTTGTTCAGGATGTGATGCCCATGATCCAATCCCTCCTCATCGCCAATCGCGGCGAAATCGCCTGCCGCATTATCCGCACCGCGCGGGCGATGGGCATCCGCACCGTCGCGGTCTATTCGGACGCGGACGCGAACGCCCTCCATGTCCGCGATGCCGACGAAGCCGTCCATATCGGCCCATCCCCGGCACGCGAAAGCTACATCGTCGGTGAAAAGATCATCGCCGCAGCCCATGCCACCGGCGCGCAGGCGATCCATCCGGGCTATGGCTTCCTGTCCGAAAACGCCGCCTTCGCCCAATCCGTGATCGACGCGGGCCTCATCTGGGTCGGCCCCAACCCGTCCAGCATCACCGCCATGGGTCTTAAGGACGCCGCCAAGACGCTGATGCAGGCCGCCGGCGTCCCGACCACGCCCGGTTATCTGGGCGAAGACCAGAGCCTCGAACGCCTCACCGCCGAAGCCGACGCCATCGGCTACCCGGTCCTGATCAAGGCGGTCGCCGGCGGCGGCGGCAAGGGGATGCGCAAGGTCGATAATCCCGCCGACTTCGCCGACGCGCTCGCCTCCTGCCGGCGCGAAGCCGCCTCCAGCTTCGGCAACGACTCCGTCCTCCTCGAAAAATGGATCACCAACCCGCGCCATATCGAGGTGCAGGTCTTTGGCGACACCCACGGCAATGTCGTGCATTTGTTCGAACGCGACTGCTCGCTCCAGCGCCGCCACCAGAAGGTGATCGAGGAAGCCCCCGCGCCGGGCATGACGGACGTCACCCGCGCCGCCATCTGCGACGCCGCCGTCCGCGCCGCCAGGGCGGTCGACTATGTCGGCGCCGGCACGATCGAGTTCATCGCCGATGGATCGCCGGGCCTGCGCGCCGACCGGATATGGTTCATGGAAATGAACACGCGATTGCAGGTCGAACATCCGGTAACCGAGGAAATCACCGGCGTGGATCTGGTCGAATGGCAGCTCCGCGTCGCATCGGGCGAACCGCTGCCGAAGAAACAGCATGAACTGTCCATCAACGGCCATGCCATAGAGGCGCGCCTTTACGCGGAAGACCCGGCCAAGGGCTTCCTGCCCTCCACCGGGACATTGGAGCAATTTGAACTCGACGCCCATGTGCGCATCGACAAAGGCGTCTATCAGGGCGCGCATATTTCGCCCTTTTACGATCCGATGATTGCCAAAATGATTGCCCATGGGCTGGATCGGGAGGAGGCGCGGGAAACGCTTGCCTATGCACTGAACCGCAGCATCATATGGCCGCTACGCACGAACGCGGCGTTTATTATCAAGGCACTGGATCATCCAGACTTCATCGCCGGAACGATGGATACTGGCCTCATCGAGCGGGCAGGCGACAGTCTGATCCCGCCCGCCATGCCCTGCGACGATGCCCTGTCCGACGCCGCGCGGCATTATGGGCGTCAATCCTTGGCCGGGTTCCGGCTGAATGCACCGCGGCAGCAGCAGGTCGTGCTGGCGGTCAACGGCCAACTGTTGCCAGCGCATATGCCGATCCTCGATTATGTGGATCAGCTGCCACTCGCTGGTCCGATGGAACCGCCCATTATTTCCTTCACGACGGATGAGGGCCAAACCTGGCAGATCGGGCCGATGCGTGTGTCGGGCAACGCGACCGGCGCGGCCTCCGACGGCGCGATCCTGTCCCCCATGCCCGGCCGCATCATCGCAGTCGCAGTCGCGGCGGGGGACGCCGTGACCAAGGGGCAGAAGCTGCTGACATTGGAGGCGATGAAGATGGAGCATAGTCTTGTCGCGCCCTTTGACGGCGTTGTCGCAGAACTCAACGCGGCCGAAGGCGGCCAGGTCAGCGAAGGCGCGCTGCTCGCCCGGATCGAACAAGCAGAATAGCGCCTGTCCTACAAGGGGGCATCCGGGTTAGATCATCTGACCAGGGATGAGTCTGCTGGAGATGTTTCTACGATTATTTCCTACTCTTGAAATACAATGTCGGAATCAGCGGGAAATGTGCGAAGTTAAGGGACGATAGCGTGGCAGGCAGATATTTCGATCAATGGACCATCGGCGACATTATCGCCCACGACATCCGCCGCACCGTGACGGAGACGGACAATCTTCTCTTCACGACGATGACCCACAATCCCCAGCCGCTGCACCTCGACGTCGAAGCGGCCAAAGCCAGCGAGTTCGGCCAGATCCTCGTCAACGGCACCTTCACCTTCGCGCTGATGATCGGCCTGTCGGTGGGCGACACGACGCTCGGCACGCTGGTCGCCAACCTCGGCTATGACAAGCTGGTCATGCCGCACCCGGTCTTCATCGGCGACACGATGCGCTGCGAAACCGAAGTCACCGACCTCAAGCCCAGCCAGTCGCGCCCCGGCGCTGGCATCGTTACCTTCACCCACCGCCTGCGTAATCAGCGGGACGAGATCGTCTGCCAATGCCTGCGCATGGCGCTGCTCAAAAAGTCCGACGCATGAGGTTGCGGTCGCTGCTCTTCGTGCCGGGCGACCGGCCCGATCGCTTCGCCAAGGCCGCCGTCAGCGGTGCCGATGCGCTGATCCTCGATCTGGAGGATTCGGTCGCCCCGGAACGTAAGGCCGCCGCGCGCGCCGCCGTGGCCGACTGGCTAACGGAAGACCGGACGATCCCCAGCTTCGTGCGCGTCAATCCGCTCGGCAGTGACCAGACCCTCGCTGACCTCGCCGCGGTCCTACCCGGTCGCCCCGACGGCCTCGTCCTGCCCAAGGCGGAAGGCGCGGCCAGTGTCGCGGCGTTGCTCGCCTTGATTGGCGAAAACGCGCCGCCGATCCTCCCGATCGCCACCGAAACCCCCGCCGCGATCTTCCAACTGGGCAGCTATGCCACCATGGCGGATCATCTCGCAGGCCTGACTTGGGGGGCGGAAGACCTGCCCGCCGCGATCGGCGCGGCGACCTCGCGCGAAACCGACGGCCGATACACGCCGCCCTATGAGATGGTCCGCTCGCTCACCCTGTTCGCCGCCCATGCCGCCCATGTCCCCGCGATTGAGACGGTCTTCCCCCGCATCGACGCGCCGGACGCGCTCGCCGATTATGTCGCCCGCGCCCGCCGCGATGGTTTCACCGGCATGATGGCGATCCATCCGGCGCAGGTCGCCACGATCAACGCGGGCTTCACCCCGACGACCGACGAACTGGCCCATGCACGCGCGATCGTCGCCGCCTTCGACGCCCATCCGGGTGCAGGCGCGCTGCGTCTGGACGGTAAGATGATCGACCGCCCCCATCTGGTGCAGGCCCGCTACATCCTCGATCGCGCCGGGGATTAATCCCGGCGGACGATGACCTCGACCCCGGCCAGCCCCCGCGTCAGGGCAAAGGGCTTGTCGACATTGACGCACGCCTCGACCACGCCGGGCCAACTCAGACAGTCTTCGCCCAGCCGATGGGCGAATGTCTCGATCAGCGGGATATGCACTTCGGACAAAGCCTCAGCCGCGCGCACGATCCGCCGATAGTCGATCGTCCCGCTTATCCCTTCGACCGCACCGCCCGACAGCAGCAACTGGACGGTGATGACCAGCGGCTGGCGGCGGCCGATCTCGTCGGGGTTGATGCCGATATCGGCCAGCAGCGGCAGGTCCTTGACCCGGACCTTGGTGGTGACGGACGCCATATCAGGCCATACTCCTCTGTGCGGCCAGCACCGTATTGCTCAGCAGGCAGGCGATGGTCATCGGCCCGACCCCGCCCGGCACCGGCGTCACGGCTTTTGCGTGATCCAGTTCATGAGTGGCGCAATCGCCCACGATCCGGCTCGCGCCGTCATGGTCTACGACCCGCGTGATGCCTACATCGATGATGACCGCGCCGGGCTTCACCCAGTATCCGCGCACCAGATGCGGCGCGCCCGCCGCCGCCACGATTACATCGGCCGCGCGGGCGATATCGGGCAGGTTGCGCGTCTCGATATGGGTGACCGTCACCGTCGCCTCGCGTTCCAACAGCAGCATGGCGACAGGCTTGCCGACGATATTGGACTTGCCGATCACCACGACGTTCAATCCGCGATAATCGTCGATCACGCTGTCGAGCAGCATCATGATGCCGAGCGGCGTGCAGGGCACCAGCCCTTGCGACCCGGTCGACAACCGGCCGACATTGACGGGGTGGAAGCCATCGACATCCTTGGCCGGTGCAATGCGATCCAGCACCCGCCCGGCATCGATGCCCGGCGGCAGCGGCAACTGCACCAATATCCCATGCACCGCCGGATCAGCGTTCAGCGTGTCGATCATGTCGAGCAGCGCCTGTTCGCCGCAATCTGCGGCCATGCGCCGCTCGATCGATCCCATGCCGACCTTGCGACATTCGCTGATCTTGCGCCGGACATAGATGTCGCTGGCCGGATCGCCCCCGACCAGAACGACCGCCAGCGTCGGGTCGATCCCTTCCGCTTTCAACATCGCGACCGCTTGCGCCGTCCGTTCCGATAGCGCGCGCGCCATCGCGCGCCCGTCGATGATGTCGCTCACCGATCAGCCCCGGAAGACGACGGTGCGTGCCTTGTTCATGAACACCCGGTCCTGCAAATGCAGCCGTACCGCTTCCGCCAGCACCCGCCGTTCGATGTCGCGGCCCCGGCGGATGAGTTCGTCGGGGACGTCGGCATGGCCGATCATCTCGACATCCTGATGGATGATCGGACCTTCGTCCAGGTCGGCGGTCACATAATGGGCGGTCGCGCCGATCATCTTGACGCCGCGCTCATAGGCCTGGTGGTATGGCTTGGCCCCCTTGAAGCCCGGCAGGAAGCTGTGATGGATGTTGATGCAGCGGCCCGATAGGAACCCGGCCAGATCGTCGCTCAAAATCTGCATATAGCGCGCCAGCACCACCAGGTCCGCGCCGGTGCCGGTCACCACCTGCTTGATCTGCGCTTCCTGGGCGGATTTCGTGTCCTTGGTCACCGGAAAATGGAAAAAGGGCATGTCGCCGATCAGCGAGGTGTGGAGCACTTCGCGCGGGTGGTTGGATATGATCCCCACCACATCCATCGGCAGTTCGCCGATCCGCTGGCGATAGAGCAGGTCGCCCAGGCAATGGTCCCATTTGGACACCATCAGCACGACCTTCTTGGGCGTGGCCTGGTCGGCCATCGACCAGTCCATGCCCGCTTCCGCGGCGATCGGGGCGAAGCCCTCGCGCAGCGCGTCCAGCGTCCCACCCACGACGGGCTTGAACGCGACGCGCATGAAGAAGGTGTTGTTCATCGCATCGTCGAACTGCTGCGCATCGACGATATTGCAGCCATGGGCGGCCAGATAGCCGGCGACCTTCGCCACTAGGCCGGGCTTGTCGTCGCATTGCAATCGCAGAGTGTAGATAGTCGTCACGTCAATCCTCCTACTTGTCCGTCTGCGTCAATGCGCGCGGGCATAGTCGTTGATCCAGGCGACCGTCTTCTCCAGTCCGCCAAAGGGGTAAAAATGCAGTCTCACGCGCCCATGTTCCTCGCCCAGCGACCGTTCGAATGTCTCGACCAGCCTGTCGGGACCAGCGGAGCCGAGCAGCTTCGTAATGGAAATCCCATATTTTGCGAGCACGGAAGCGGATGCGCCGACACCGCATCGCGCGGCAAAGCGCATCAGCGTCTTGATGCCTGCCGGTCCCGGCACCCCGATACGCACCGGCGCGTCGATGCCGCGCGCACGCAATTCCGTCAGCCAGGCCAGAACCGCCTCGGCATCGAAGACGAATTGCGTCACGATCAACGGCGCCATGCCGCGCTGCTCGATCTCGCTGCATTTGTCGAGCAGGACCGACCAGCATTGGTCCGGCGTCATGTTGGGATGGCCTTCGGGATGGCCGCCGATGCCGATGGCTTGGATGCCCGCGCGTTCGAACGCGCCGCTGGCGATCAGGGCGCTGCTGTCGGCATAGGGGCCTTCGGGTTCCGACGGGTCGCCCGCAATCACGAAGCAGCGCCGGACGTTTGCTTCCGCGACGGCAGCCGCCAGATACGCATCGAACTCGCTGGCCGACGTGATCCGCCGCGCCGAAAAATGCGGCATGGGTTCAAAGCCCAGGCTGCGGACCAGCTTGGTCGCGGCGATCCGGGCAGCGAAATCCTCGCCGGGCAGGAAAGTGACTGCGACGGGCGTTTCCGGCGCGATGGACGGCGCTGCTTCGCGCAGCGATTCCACGTCCTTCGCCGTCATTTCCAGCGAATAGCCATCGACCATGTTGACGGGTGGCCGTTCCCAATTCGGATGAATGACCGGCATATCCTATCCCCTTCAACCTTGCCTCTCGCGAGTCTTCCTAGAGCATCGGGATAAATTCGCATAGATGAAATATTCATAGATACGAAATTCCATGAAAATCGTTCCTCATGTCGTTTTCGTAGTTATGGATGCCGACGGCTGTCCCAGCGCACGCGCAGAACGGCACGAAGGCCGCGGCCTTGCTGCTTTCCCTCGCGCACAGCTTGCCGCGCAGGCGATGAACGCCCATCATCCTTTATTGAGGTACGCTCGTCGCAGCGAGCCGGGGCGGGATTCACTATGCGGAAGGAGACGAGGTGCGGATTGGCGGCGATGTGTCGAAGACTGTGGTGAAACGAGTGATGGCGGCCCACCGGTTCGAACTAAGGACTTTCGTCGTCGGCGCACCGATGCGCCACTTGGTCCGGCAAGGTCTGTCGTGAGCGCACGCCCCCGCATCCTTCTCACCCGCCGCTGGCCGGACATAGTCGAACAGCGGCTGGCCGCATCCTATGATGTGACTGTCAACGAAGACGACCGGCCGATGGAGGCGGTGGCGCTGGCCCAGGCGATGCGCGATCATGATGCACTGTGCCCGACCGTCACCGACCGGGTGACGCGCGACGTGCTGCTGACTGAAGATCGCCGGGTAAGGATCGTCGCCAACTATGGCGCGGGTTACGACCATATCGACCTTCCCGCCGCGCGCGAAGCAGGGCTGGCCGTCACCAACACGCCCGACGTGCTGACGGAGGCCACCGCCGACATCGCCATGACCCTGATGCTGATGGCGATGCGCCGGGCGGGGGAGGGCGAACGGGAATTGCGCGCCGGCAACTGGAGCGGCTGGCGGCCGACCCATATGATCGGCCACTCGCTCGACGGAAAGCTGTTGGGGCTGGTCGGCTTCGGCCGGATCGCCCGCGCGGTGGCGCAGCGGGCGCAGGCCTTCGGGATGCGGATCGCCTATCATAGCCGGCACCCGGCGGCGGATATGCCGGCCGATGCCTATTTTGCCGATTTGGGTGCCCTGGCGCAGCAGGCGGACGTCCTGTCGCTCCACGCGCCGGGCGGCGCGGAAACCCGACATATGGTCGATGCGGCACTGCTTGGGCGGATGCCGACCCATGCGGTGCTGGTGAATACAGGGCGCGGGTCGCTGGTCGATGAAGCCGCGCTGGCGCAGGCCCTGGCGGCACGGCGGATCGCGGCGGCGGGGCTGGACGTTTATGAAGGCGAACCGCAGGTGCATCCTACCCTGATCGCCCTGCCCAATGTCGTGTTGCTGCCCCATTTGGGCAGCGCCACGATCGAAGCGCGCACCGCCATGGGGATGAAGGTCGCCGACAATCTCGACCGTTTCTTTGCCGGTGAGCCGCTGCTTGACCCCGTCGCTTGACCGGATCGCGGCGGAGACGCGGACATGGCTGGCGGGGGCAGACCGGCCGCTGATCCTGGGCCTGTGCGGCGCGCAGGGATCGGGCAAATCGACGCTGGCCGCCAGCCTGCAAGCGGCGATGGAGGCAGAGGGGCGGCGAACCGCGATCCTGTCGCTCGACGATCTCTATCTGAACGGCATCGCGCGGCAGCAATTGGCGGATGCGGTGCATCCGTTATTTCGCACCCGTGGGGTGCCGGGCACCCATGATGCGGTACGCGGCATCGCCATTTTGGATGCGGCGAAGGTCGGCGCGCCGTTATCGCTGCCGCGTTTTGACAAGGGGCGGGACGAGCCCTTTGGCGAGGAGGAGGCGGTTGGAAAAGTCGACCTTCTGATCTTCGAAGGTTGGTGCGTTGGCGCGCGCCCGCAGGCGGAATCCGCGCTCGCTGCTCCGGTCAATGCGCTGGAGCGGCGCGAAGACCCTGACGCTATCTGGCGCCGCTATGTCAACCGCCAGCTTTGGGGCATCTATGCTGAACTCTTCGCGCGCATCGACCGGCTGGTCCTGCTCGCCGCGCCGGACTTCGGCGTGGTGCGCGACTGGCGCGGCCAGCAGGAAGAGGCGCTATGGACCAGCAAGGCGAGTGGCGCGATGGACGCTGTGCAACTCGACCGTTTCGTGCAGCATTATGAGCGGCTGACCCGGCATATATTGGCGGAGATGCCAGACCGCGCTGATCTCACCCTGCCACTCGACCATAATCGCCAGCCAAGGGCCGATATGTATGCCTATATGAAAGACAAGGTGCGGCAATGATGGGAGCGACGACAATCAACATGCATGAGGTCAAGGCGTGATGCGACCGCGCATAGTGGATTCGCACCAGCATTTCTGGCGGATCGGTGGACCGGGACAGGCGTGGCCCGATGCAGGCTGGCCCTTGCTGCATCGCGATTTCCTGCCGGACGATTTGCGGGCGGCGACCGCGGGACTGGATTTGGCGGGCACCATATTGGTCCAGTCGCAGCCGGACGATCGGGATACCGACTGGATGCTCGATCTGGTGGCGGATGATCCGTTGGTGCTGGGCGTGGTCGGCTGGGTTGCGCTGGAAACGGACGCCGCACCGCTGCGAATCGCTCAGCTTGCCGACCGGCCCAAATGCGTCGGGCTGCGCCCCATGCTCCAGAGCATCGAGGATAGCGACTGGATCTTGCGGGCCGATCTTGCCCCCGCGATCGAGGCGATGCTGACGCACGGCCTGCGTTTCGACGCACTGGTCCAGCCGCGTCACTTGCCGGTCCTCGCCCGCTTCGCCGAACGCTGGCCCGACCTGCCGATCGTGATCGACCATGGCGCCAAACCGCCCGCGGCGGACCATATCCTCGATCCCTGGCGGGGCGATCTGGCCGCGCTCGCCCGCTATCCCAATATCTGGTGCAAACTATCGGGCCTGCGCACCGAACAGGTGCCGGGTCAGGCGGCGGACGCGCTTACCCCCTATGTCGCGCATATCCTCGCCTGCTTCGGCGATCGGACGATGTGGGGCAGCGACTGGCCGGTGCTGCTGCACATGGGCGATGCGTATCGCGACTGGATCGATGATGCGGCGCGGCTCGCGGGCGGTCTGGACGCGACAGCAAGCGCACGCCTGTTCGAAGGTGCCGCCCGCGCCTTTTACGGCCTTACAGTATAGGCGACCTGCCTGGGCGTTAACGATACACAGGTTTGCGAACGGTCATTGGCCCAGCAGAAGGAAGCCGAGCGGCAGTGTCCATCGGCGCGCGAAGGCGCAGGTGGGCGATCATCATGCTGGCCGCGAAATCGAGCAAAAGGGTTGGAATAGAAATTGGGCAACGCTATGGCAGGTTCGGGCAAGGCGCGCTTTCTGAATGTCCGGTTGATGGCGCTATAACGGGATGGCCGTCGTATATTTCGTCATCGAAAGCGCGAAATGCGACGCCGCGCCCGCGACCGACGCGTGGCCAAGCAGGGTCTGCATCAGGAAGCGGTTATAATCCTCCACATCCGCAACGACCACGCGGATCAGATAGTCCCATTCCCCCGACATAGAAAAACATTCAACGATCTCCGGCCGCCCATCGACGAAATGTTCGAAGGCGGCGCGGGCTTCGCGTGCATGGCTGCGCATGCGGATATTACACAGGACATTGACCCCGCGCCCGACCTGCGCCGGGTCCACCAGCCGGACCGTGCGGGTCAGGACGCCGGCTACCTCCAGCGCTTTGATCCGTCGCCAGCACGAAGCGCTGGACGCACCGACCCGTTCGGCCAGGTCCTGGTGGCTGATCCCCGCGTCGTCCTGCAATGCGGAGAGGATTTTGCGATCGACTGCGTCGATCTGACCATCCTGTTTCATATATCGCCCATATGTGATGATTGATCGTCACCCATAGGCCGTTTCCCGCCAAGAATGAAACCTGATTTCCATCCACTCGTGGCATGATGCGCTTATGGCGCAGACAGACATCATTGCCCCGCAAGGCACGGCCGCGGACTGGACCATAGCGCAGGATTGGGCGTCCTATACAACTCAGGACCATGCGATGTGGGACCGGCTGTTCGCGCGCCAGACGCAGATGCTGCCTGGCCGCGCCGTGCCGGAATTTCTGGAGGGGCTGGATATCTTGCGGATGACGAAGCCGGGCATCCCCGACTTTGCCGAACTGTCCGACCGGCTGATGCAGCGTACCGGGTGGCAGGTCATCGCCGTGCCGGGATTGGTGCCGGACAAGGTGTTTTTCGACCATCTCGCCAACCGCCGCTTCGTCGCGGGGCGCTTCATCCGCCAGCCCGACCAGATGGACTATCTGCAGGAACCGGACGTCTTTCATGACGTCTTCGGCCATGTGCCGCTGCTCGCCAATCCGGTCTTCGCCGATTATATGCAGGCCTATGGCCAGGGCGGGCTGCGCGCCGATGCGCTAGGATCGATCGAGCAACTGGCGCGGCTTTATTGGTACACCGTCGAATTCGGCCTGATCCGGCAGGATGACGGCCTCAAACTCTATGGCGCGGGAATCGTGTCCTCGCATGGCGAATCCGAATTTGCGCTGGACGATCCGTCGCCCAATCGCCTCGGCTTTGACCTCCAGCGGCTGATGCGGACCCGCTATCGCATCGACGATTATCAGCAGAGCTATTTCGTCATCGACAGTTTCGAACAACTGTTGCGCATGACCGCCGAAACCGATTTCGCGCCACTCTATGCACAGTTGGAGGGCCTGCCCGATATCGAAACCGATACCATCCTGCCCACCGACCGCGTCTTCCATCGCGGCACCCAGGATCATGCGACCAGGAAAAAGGAAGAGGACGCCCTATGACTGCCACCACCGATAACCCCTTGGGCCTCAACGGCTTCGAATTTGTCGAGTTCACCTCGCCCGATCCCGAAGCGATGGCGGCGCAGTTCGAGCAACTGGGCTTTGTCGCCAGCCACCGCCACCCGCGCAAGAACATCACCCGCTATCGCCAGGGGCGCATCAACCTGATGCTCAACCGCGACGATGCCGGTCGCGTCGCCGAATTTCGCGGCGTCCATGGCCCGTCGGCCAGCGCCATGGCCTTCCGCGTGGCCGATCCCAAGGCCGCACTGGACTGGGCGCTAGCCAATGGCGGCAAGGCGACGGCGGAAGACGATACCGTGATCGAGGGGATTGGCGGCGCCTATCTCTATTTCATGCCAGCAGACGGCGATCCCTATGCCGACTGGGCCGAATTTCCCGGCTGGCAGGAGAAGGCCGCAGCCAATAGCGTCGGACTCGACCTGCTTGACCATCTGACCCATAATGTCCGCCGCGGCCAGATGCGGGTTTGGAGCGAATTTTACCGAACCCTCTTCGGCTTCGAGGAACAGAAATTCTTTGATATCAAGGGCAAGGCGACGGGCCTGACCAGCCAGGCGATGATCGCGCCGGACCGGGCGATCCGCATTCCGCTGAACGAAAGCCAGGACGACAAGAGCCAGATCGAGGAATTCATCCGCGATTATCATGGCGAGGGTATCCAGCATCTCGCGCTGACCACCGACAATATCTACGACACAGTGGAGAGATTGCGTGCGCGGGGCGTGCGGTTGCAGGACACGATCGAAACCTATTATGAACTGGTCAACAAGCGCGTGCCCGGCCATGGCGAGGATCTGGAGCGGCTGCGCAGGAACCGCATCCTGATCGACGGCGATGTCGAAAGCGAAGGCATATTGCTGCAAATCTTCACCGAGAATATGTTCGGCCCGATCTTCTTCGAGATCATCCAGCGCAAGGGCAATGAAGGCTTTGGCAACGGCAATTTCCAGGCGCTGTTCGAAAGCATAGAACTGGATCAGATAAAGCGCGGCGTGGTCAGCGTTGACGCATGAGGTGAGGATGAGCGATGCGATCGATCCGCCGATGCTGACTGGCTTCGGCAATCATCACGCGACGCAGGCGGTAGCAGGCGCGCTACCCGTCGGGCGCAATTCGCCCCAGCATGTGTCCTTTGGTCTCTATGCCGAGCAACTGTCCGCGACCGCCTTCACCGCGCCGCGGCACGAAAATCGGCGCAGCTGGCTCTACCGGATACGGCCGAGCGCCATGCACCCGCCTTTCATGCCCTATGACGGGCAAGCACTGCTGGGCAACCTTGCTTTTGAAGCGGGTGCGCCGACGCCCAACCGGTTGCGCTGGAACCCGTTGCCGCTGCCGGTGGAGCCGGCCGACTTTATCGACGGCCTCGTCACCTATGCCGGCAATGGCGATGTCGCGGCGGGGGTGGGGTGCAGCATCCATCTCTATGCCGCGAACCGCTCGATGGTGGATCGCGCCTTCTTCTCCGCCGATGGCGAATGGCTGATCGTGCCGCAGCAGGGCCGGTTGCGGATCGTCACGGAAATGGGCGTCATGATCGTCGCACCGTTGCAGATCGCCCTGATCCCGCGCGGGGTGCGCTTCCGCGTCGATCTGTTGGATGAAGCGGCGCGCGGCTATGCCTGCGAAAATCATGGCGCTCTTCTCAGATTGCCCGATCTGGGGCCGATCGGTTCCAATGGCCTCGCCAATGTCCGCGATTTCGAGGCACCCGTCGCCGCCTATGAGGACAGCGACCGACCCTGCGAACTGGTGCAGAAATATCAGGGACGGCTCTGGTCCACCATGCCGGGCCACAGCCCCTTCGATGTCGTGGCATGGCATGGCAATATCACGCCCTATCGCTATGATCTGACACGGTTCAATGTCATGGGCACGGTCAGTTACGATCATCCAGACCCATCGATCTTTACCGTGCTGACGTCGCCAAGCAACACCGCAGGGACCGCAAACCTGGACTTCGTCATTTTCCCGCCGCGCTGGATGGTGGCGGAGAACACGTTCCGCCCACCCTGGTTCCACCGCAATATCATGAGCGAGTTCATGGGGCTTATCACCGGAGAGTATGACGCCAAGGCAGGCGGCTTCGCACCCGGCGGGGCGAGCCTGCACAATATGATGTCGGCGCATGGTCCCGATGTGGCGAGCCATGATCGGGCGGTTGCGGCAACGCTGACGCCGCACAAGATCGAGGATACAATGGCCTTCATGTTCGAAAGTCGCCTACCCTTCACGCCGACGCGCTGGGCGATGGAAACGCCTTTGTTACAAGGCGATTATGATGCGTGCTGGACAGGCTTTGCCAAGGCGCAATTGCCATAGGAAGGAAGCGACGCATGACCTGGTGGATGACCGACGAGACGCATGACCCGGTGCGGACGAGCTGGGTCGATGGCGCGAATGGCCATGCCGATTTCCCGATCCAGAACCTGCCCTTCGGCGTCTTCTCGCCGCCGGCCGGAGACGCACGGATCGGGGTTGCTATCGGTGACAGCATATTGGATCTTTCGGCCCTTGCCAGTCAACTTCCCGCATCGGAAGCCTTACGGCACAGGCGGTTGAACGCGCTGTTCGCCCTGCCCACTGAACAGCGTCGCCTGCTGCGCCATGCCATTAGCGGGATGCTGAGCGATCGGGCGATAGCGGATCGCGTGATCCCTCACCTCCATGCCGCGGCCGATTGCACGCTGCACCTGCCCGCCCGCATCGGCGATTATACCGACTTCTATGTCGGCATCCACCACGCCAATAATATCGGGCGGCAATTCCGGCCGGACAACCCGTTACTGCCCAATTACAAATATGTGCCGATCGGCTATCATGGTCGGGCGTCGTCAATCCAGCCGTCGGGCGTGCCGGTACGGCGACCGCTGGGGCAGCGCAAGCCGCCCGAAGCGGACGCGCCTATCTTCGGCCCGTCGACCCGGCTGGACTATGAACTGGAACTCGGCGTTTGGATCGGCAGCGGCAATGCGCTTGGCACGCCGATCCCGATCGGCCAAGCTGCCGATCATGTCGCGGGCTTCTGCCTGCTCAACGACTGGTCGGCGCGCGATGTCCAGGCTTGGGAATATCAGCCGCTCGGACCCTTCCTGGCCAAGAATTTCCAGTCGACCATCTCGCCCTGGGTGGTGACGGCCGAAGCGATGGCGCCCTTCCGCCTGGCCCAGCCGCCCCGGCCGCAGGGCGATCCCGACCCTTTGCTCTATCTTCAGGATGAGGCCGATCGGCAGCATGGCGCGCTGGCGTTGACGCTGGAGGTGTCGATCCTGACCGCAGCGATGCGGGTGCGGGGCGATGCGCCGGTCCGGCTGAGCCAAGGCCCCGCCAGCAACATGTATTGGACCGTGCAGCAGATCGTCGCCCATCACGCCTCCAACGGCTGCAACCTCAACCCCGGCGACCTGCTGGGCACCGGCACGATTTCGGCGGCGGATCGATCGGGCTATGGCAGCCTGATGGAATTGTCGGCGGGTGGGAAGGAACCCGTCGCCTTGCCTGGTGGCGAAAGCCGTACCTTCGTGGCAGATGGCGACGAGATCATCCTGCGGGCGAGTGCTTCGGCGGCGGGCTTTACGTCCATCGGCTTCGGCGAGTGTCGGGCGATGATATTGCCGGCGCAGTAAGCGCCGCGTCATAGGCGGCGACCAGCCGGTCGAAATGCGCATCCTCACTGAAGCGCGCGACGACATCGGCATGAGCCGCCGCGCCCAGCGTGCGGCACAGCGCCGGATCGTCCCACAGCCGCCGCATCTGCCGGGCGAGGTCTGCCGCATCGCCCGGCGCGAAATGCAGGCCCGTTCGCCCTTCGCGCACCGTGTCGTTCAGCGCGCCGATACGCGATGCGATAACCGGGACGCCATGCGCCATCGCCTCTGCCGCGACGATGGCGAAGGTTTCGAACCAGAGGCTCGGGACAACCAGCGCCCGCGCGCCGCGATAGACGGCCGCGAGCGATTGCGGTCCATCGGTGATCGTCACCGGCACGCCCTGCGCCACCAGCGGCGCGGGATCGCTGCCGGCGGGCCCCGCGACATGAATGGGCAGGCCCGTCATGCGGCTGGCGTCGACCAGCAAGTCCAGCCCCTTTTCCGGGACGAAACGCCCGGCGAAGGCGAAATAGGTGCCATTGGCCGGATCGACCGGATCGGGCGCGGCGGGGATGGCGCATTCATTGACACTGATCCGGTCGATCGGAATGCCTGCCTGAGCATGAAGCCAGTCGCGGCTGAAGTCGGTCAGGGCGATGAAGCGCGTCACATGGCGACGGTAGAAATCGAGCCAGCCCGCCACCGCATGGCGCAAGGCGAAGGCGGCGCTTTCGGGCAGGCTGTCGCGGCAGTTGCGCAGCAGGGCGTGATGCGCGCCATGGTCTGCGCAACGGGTGCAGACGCCCGCGCCATCATGATGGGTGGCGATCGGACAGGTGATGCGGAAGTCATAGCAGCTTTGGATGATCGGGATGCCGACGCGGGTGCAGATTTCGAACAGCCAGGGCGTGAGTAGAGGGTATAGTTCATGCGTGTGAACGATATCGGGTCGATCCTGCTCTAACCTGGCCGCAAAAGCCCGGAGTGCAGCGGAAGGGTATAATCCGTTGGCGAAAGCGCTGAACTTGCCTGCCATATTAGTTGAAAGGTCACGGCTATCCCGTTCGAAACTATCGACATCCAGGCCCCGCCGTTGCGACAGGGCGATGGTCGCGTCCCAGGCGTTGTCGGCCCCGCCGCCGCCACGATGGCGGTTGAAGACATGCAGGATCTTCACGCGACCTGCGCGGGCGTTAGACGATCCGGGCGGTAGGTTTCGCCGATAAGCGCCGCGGTCGGGCGCTTTCCCGCGGCTTTGAGCGCGATCAGCCGCCGGAACAGGTCGGCATAGCCGTCGATCACGGCGTCCCAGCGGAAGGTAGCGGCGGCGTGCGCCTGCGCCGCGCGGCCCAGCGTAGCGCGGCGCGCAGGATCGGCGTCGAGATCGCGCAGGATCGCCGCCAGATCGCCATCATCCTTGCTGAAATATGGATTGTCCGGGCCGACATTCTCTCGGTGGAAGATCACGTTGATCGGCACGCAAGGCGCCCCCCAATGCATGGCGCGCAGCAGGCTGGGATTGGTGCCGCCGACTTCATGCCCGTGCAGATAGGCCGCGCAATGGCGGTAGAGGGCGTTCAGCGCGGCTGACTCGAACACGCCGCCGACGCAGCGTACCTGCCCGTCATGCTGCGCCGCGACGGCGCGGGCGTAAGCGCTCTCATAGGGGACCGATCCGACCACGATCAGCGGCTTTGCGACGCCCGACGCGCGATATTCGCGGATGATGTGATCGACATTATTTTCCGGCTCCATCCGCGCGACGACAAGATAATAATCGCCCGGCGTGACGCCATAGCGCGCCAGCGCACCGTCATCGGGCGTATCACCGACCGCGCCGCCATAGGGAATATAGGTGGAGGCCGCGCCATATTCGCGGGCATAATAATCCTGAATCGCCCGCGAATCCGTGACCAGCCAATTGGCCAGGCGCGCGCTGACCCATTCAGACCATTTATAATAGGTGCGCTGTAACCCGTTCCATTTGCGCCTTTGCCAGCCCAGCCCGTCGGTGTGGATCACCACCGGCACGCCCAGCGCCAGCAACGGCAGGATGAAGGGACCATTGCCCGGATCGACGACGAAGACGAGGTCGAAACGGCGAAAGGCCGCGTCCAGCACGGCCAGGTTGCTATGGACGATGCTCTCGAAACTCTTGCCGCCGGGCGCAGGCAGGTAGCGGCACCGCACCCCCTGCCACGCCTGCGGCCGCTCCTGATAATATTGGGTGCGGCAGTAGACGGTGACCTCCATGCCATGGTCGCGCACCAGCCCGACCGCCAGTTCCTCCACCAGCGTCGAAAAGCCGCTATAGCGGGCGGGGATGCCGCGATCGCCGATGATGGCAACACGCATGGGGCGCAACGGGTTGGTCGCATCAGCCATGGGGTTTGAACCCGATCCAGACATCCTGCATCATGCCCGCATCAGGGCCGGGCGCAACCTGCTCCACCCGTTCGAACGCCGCGAGCAGATGGCCGCGCACCCAGACGGGCGGATGGACCGCGAAATACCATTTCTTCCCCTCCGTGAACCGGGCCTGCGTCACCAGTTCGCCGCGATCATAGGCGCCCATTTCGCGCTTCTGGGTCAGCAGATAGCGATAGTGATCGCCATGGGTGGTCGCGATCATCAGCCCGCCGGGGCGCAATATCCGGTGCAGTTCGGCGGTCCAGTCGCGATGCATGTCCGCGGATAAATGAGTGAAGACCGAGAAATTATAGACCGCATCGAAACTATTGTCGGGGAAGGGCAAAGGCGGGGCTAGGCCGTTCAGCGCAAAATCGATGCCCGGCAGGTGCGCGCGGCACCAGTCGATCGTCGCCGGGTTATAATCGGTGCCGGTCAGCGCAGGCGACCTGCCGCTCAGAAGAACGGGCATATGGCGGATCAGCCGCCCCGGCCCGCATCCCCATTCCAGCACCCGCAACGCTTGCGCATCGGGCAAATGGGTGCGGATCAACCGCGCGAACAGCGCCGCATGGGCCAGCCCGACCTCACGATAATCCACCCAGTCGACCTTGTTATAGGCGTCGAAGGCCAGATCCTCCGGGGGCACCGCGAAACCGGGATGCCGGGCGATGAAGGCGCGGTTGCTGCGCGCCGTCCGCGCCCGCTTGCGCAGGAAGGCCATCCGATCGAACATGGGCAATAGGCCGAGCGATCGCGTGGCGCTGAGAATGTGATATTTCATGGCCGGTGCCTTTCTTCAGGAGCGTTGGGCGGAGCGCGATCGAACAGGCGCAGGGCATAGGCCCGGTCCTGTCCGACGATGGCAATCAGGGGAAAGGGGGCGTCCGGCTGGGTCAGGCGGAAGCGGTTGGCGCGGTTCTGGATGATGTCCAGCAACACAGCCGCGACCACGCCTGCGCACAGGCCGCCGATCAGCGCGGCGACCAGCAGCAGCTTGGTCTGCGGCGCGTCGGGCTTGTCAGGCAGCGCCGCGCTTTCGACCAGTTGGATCGCGGAAGGTGCCGACTGGGCGGTGGCGGCCGTGACCGCGGCGGTCATCAACTTGTCCTGCAACGCCAGATAGGTCTTTTCCAACATGTCATGGCTGCGGCCCAGGTCATGGCTGTCCTTCATCTTCTGCGGGATGCGGTCGATCGTCGCGCGCCGTGCACCGACTTCGGCCGACAGCGTGGCCAGCCCGGCGCGATTCCCCGCCAGTTGCGCTTCCAGCGCCGCCCGGCGCGCGCGCAGCGCGTCATAGCCCCCGTTGCGGGCGATGCTGCTCTGCTGCACTCCGCGCTGCGGCTGAGCGGCGAGTTGGCGGCCGATCGCCGCGATCTGATCGTCCATGTCGCGCACGTCGGGCGAATCCGAGCGATAACGGACCAGCAAAGCATCGCGCGCCGCGACCAGCTTCGCCTGTTCCTGCTTCAATTGTGCCGCCACCGGATTATCCTGCACCAGCCGGCTGGCGACGACATCTCGCGGCTCGCGCGCCAGTTGCGCGGTGACGGCGGCTAATTCGCTCTGCGCGGCGGCGATCGCGGTGCGCTTGGCGTCCACTTCGGCCTGCTGGCCCAGATATTGGCCGATCTCGACCTTGTCCTTCTCGAACATCAGCAGCATGTCATTCTGGGTATAATAGCGCTCCATCCGGGCTTCGAGCGCGCGCAGGTCCGTGCGGGCGCGATCCGCCTCGGTCTGGAGCGAGGCATAGGCCTGCCGCGCTTCGGCGGCGAAGCGCGCGCGGCGCTGGGCGATATAGGTGGCGGCGACCGCATCGGCGATCTCCGCGACGCGGGGGCTGGGGCCACGCACCGTCAACAGCGCGATATGGCTGTCGGGCAACTGGGTCATGCCGACCCCGGTGCGGAAATCATCCAGTGTGCGGGCGCGCTCCACCTGGCTGGCCGTCGCCACATAGGGCGATGGCGCACGCGGAAACAGCGCATCCTTCGTTCCGCGCCAGGCGCGGCCCGGCCAGCTTTGCGTCCATAGCCAGGTCAGGTAGCGCAGCGGCGGATGATAGACGTCGCGATAGCCCAGGTTCAAATCGGCGATCACCTGCTTCAACACCGGGCCGGACGTCGCCAGGATCATCTCGTCCTTCAGCGCCGATCGGCGGAACACGGCCCAGTCGTTGTAGAAATTCTCCCGCTGGCGATCGTCGTCCGACACGGCGGACAGGGTGACGCTGGCCGAATAGACCGGCGGCCAGACGAGGATGTAGAGGCCCACAATCGCCAGCGTCAGAACCGTCACCGCCAGGATCAGCCGCCCATGCCCGGCGATCGCAAAGCCCACGATCCGCCCCGCGCGGCGAAAATCGAAACTGTCCGCTTCCGGGCGATAGGGCACCGCCTCGCTCATCGGTCGATTTCCTGCAACAGGCGCAGCTGGACATAGGGGGCCATCAGCGCACTGAGGCCGCCCAACGGCGCATTGACGTAATTTTGCAGGAAGCGGGCGAAGCGCGCGCCGCCGCTTTCCTGCACCACGATGATGTCGCCGGGGCGCAGCGGCACATTCTGGAGCGTCAGCAGCATCCCGGCATGGCCGCGCGCGCTGCTACGCAATATGTGGACGGTGAGATGGCCCTGCGCGTCCAGCCGGATCAGCGCGACATTGGACAGGGCGGCGGACTTGCCCGCATCGCCCGCCAGGATCAGCGCCTGCGCAGCGGTGGGCGCATCGCGCAGCGGCACCGCGCCGGGCCGGTTCACCTCACCCGCGACGAAGACCTTGTTGTCGCGCGGGTTGGCGACGGCGACGCTCACCTGCGGATCGCGCACCCGCGCAAGCAGGCGCTGCCGCACAGCCTGCGCCGCTGCCATGGGGGTGAGGCCAGCGACGGCGATGTCGCCCGACCGGGGCAGCGTCACCATGCCGTCGGGGCGAACGGTCGCGCTGCGCGACAGCTCGGGCATCCGGTCGACCGCTATCTCCAACTGGTCACCAGGGCCGAGGACATAGGCGCTTTCATAGCGGGCGGCGGATCGGATGACGTCCGGCGCGGCCGTGATGCTCAGCGGTTCCTTCAAACTGGTGGAGCAGGCGCCGAGCAGGATCGGGATGAGCAGCAGCAGCGCGGTGAGCAGGCTGGTGCGGGCCGAAGTGCAGTTTGGCGCGATCATGCCGATGCTCCCGCCAGGGTAAGGCGCGCGCGCATCGCCCAGGCGCGGGGCGATAAGGGATTGGCGGCGCAGGCCTGGTCCAGCGCCACGCGGGCGGCAACCGGATCGCCCCGCGCCATCGCCATATCCGCCTGCGCGCAATGCAGCCGGGCGACAATAGCGCGGCGACGGCGTTCGGGCGCGCCGCTGTAACGTCGCCGCTCCAATATCCGCAGCATCGTGGCGACGACCTGCGGGTTGGCCATCAGGCCCAGCGTGTTGCGCAGTTGCCCCGCATGATAGCGAAAGCCCAGCAGCACATCAGGATCGAACCATCCGACCGCGCCGATATCGCCCAGCCGGGTGAAGATGTTCAGCTCGAACGGGAAATTGCCATGGCAGTCGGCATCGACAAAGCCGGACCGATGGAGCGCGGCGGTGCGGAAGACCGTGCCGGAAATGGGCGTGAAGCCGCTCGCCATATGCGTATCGAGTATGGGGAAACGGCCCCGCCGACAGCCCCGTCGATGTGCCCGCCGATAGGCGCGGCTTTGCGCGTCGGAAGGCCGTCCGTCCGCATCGAAAAGCCAGGGATTAGCGACGAACAAAGCAGCGTCCGGCGCGGCGTCGAGCGCCGCGACCGCGCGCTGGAGATAGGCGGGCGACAGCAGGTCGTCGTCATGCAGGATGCAAAAATAATCGGCATCCCCTGCCTGTTCGAAGAAATAGCGGCCCTGCCCATATTCGCCGCCATTGTCCGCCTGCTGGACGAAGCGAATGCGCGGATCGCCCAGGCTCTCGACATAGGCGCGCACCACATCGCCGACGCCGCCCGGCGAGGCGTTGTCGCTCACCACCACGCGGAAATCGCGGAAGCTTTGCGCGCGCAGGCTGGCCACCGCCTCCCGCACAAAATCGGGGCGATTATAGGTGGGGACACCCACGAAGATGCGCTCAGAAGAAATGGCGATGCGCCTTGTACCAGAGGAAGGTCTGGCCCAGCCGCTCGTCCAGCCCCGCGCCCGGTGCCCAGCCCAGCTTGTCCGACGCCAGCGCGGAGGACAGATATTGCGCCTGGATCTCGCCATGGGCGTTGTTGCGCACATCCGGTTGCAGATCGCCACGGCCGGCCGCGGCCAGGGTGCGGCGGGTCAGGTCCAGCACGCTCACCGGCTCTCCCGTGCCGAAATTAAACGCGCGGCCGACGACGTCAGCGTCGCCCATATGCTCGGCCAGCAGCAAATAGCCGCGCACGATATCCTCGACATAGACATAGTCGCGCACCGGCGACCCGTCCGACCGGATCAACGGCCGCTCCCCGTCGATCGCAGCCAGACAGGTGCCTGGCACGATGCGGTTGCTGTTGAGGTCGCCCGGCCCGAACAGATTGCCGCAACGCGTGATGGCGACCGGCAGGCGGTAGGTCTGGGCATAGCTCAAGGCGATCAGGTCAGCGCAGCTTTTCGACACGTCATAGGGGTGCCGCCCCTGCAACGCGAAATCCTCCTGATAGGGCAGGGTTTCATGGTCGCCATAGGCCTTGTCGGACGACGCAATGACGATCCGCTCGACCGTGGCGACGCGCCGGCACGCCTCCAGCAGCACCCATGTCCCCTTGATATTCGCTTCGAAGGTGGACAGCGGATTGCGGTTGGCGACGCCCACGATCGCCTGCGCGCCCAGATGAAACACGGTATCGACCGCATATTCGTTCAATGCGCGTTCGATGACGTCATAATCCTCCAGCGCGCCGCGCACCACCTTGGCGCGGGTGGCAAGGCCGTCGGCCTGAAAGCGCGATTGCGGCACCATGTCACGCACCAGCGCCACGACCTCGGCGTCCTGCGCCAACAGTGCCGCGACCAAGCTGCCGCCCAGAAAGCCGGTCGCGCCAGTGACGAGGCAGGTCTTGCCCTTCCACACGCCGCTCATGCCGCGCGCTCCTCTGGCAATATGGGCGCGATCCAGGGCGGCGGCCCGCCGGCGGCGAGCGTCTCGTCCATTTCGACCACATCCTTGTAGAAGTCGAACGACTTGAAAAAGCCGTCATGACGGTAGGTGAAGGCATCGCCGCGCGCGATCAGCGGAGGGATGATGTCGCGCTCCAGATTTTCGCCCTGCCAGTCGGTGAAGATGGCCGGGTCCATCACCATGAAGCCGGCGTTTATCCAGTAATCGGCGATCAGCGGCTTTTCGGCGAAGCGGGCGATAGCGCCATCCTCCTCCACCGACAGCACGCCATATTGCGAATACATAGGGACGGACGTGATCGTCAGCCGCGCGCCATGGCCGCGGTGGAACGCGACGACCGCGTCCAGCGGCACGTCCGACAGGCCATCACCATAGGTGGCTATGAAAGGACCGTCGATCAGGTGGCGGCAATTCCAGATGCGGCGGCCGGTATCGGCATCCTCGCCGGTGTCGACGATATGGACATTGGCGCCGATATCCTTCCCCTCGAAATAATCGTGCAGGACATCCTGCCGATATCCCGCCGCCAGAATGAAGTCGCGAAAGCCCTGACGAATGAAATTCTTGATGACATGGACCAGCACCGGCGTCCCGCCCAGCGGCAGCATGGGCTTTGGCAGATAGGTGGTGAAGGGAAAGGCGCGGATGCCCTGCCCGCCGCATAATATGACGACTTTCATCGGTCGGTTCCTTTCGTCTTGGCCTTGGTGAACTGGTCGAGAGAGATGGTGGCGAGGCCAATGCCGAATTCCGGCCCGGCGATGCCGCGCTGGATCAGGGGGGCGAGACGAGGGTGGCTGACATGCCCGCCGAACCAGAGCTTGATCTGATCGTCGTCGCGCAGCGGTCCGGGGGCCAGGATTTCGCCATCGGTCCAGTCCGTGCTGGCGCGTGTCAGCAACGGCGCGTCATCCTCGCGGAAATGGAGGCCATCGGCGGACCGGGCATGGTGGATCGCCACCTGCTGCCACTCTGGGTCTGCGCCCTCCTGCACATGGGCGACCGAATAGAACAGATCGACAGCTTCCCCATCGGCCAGCGCGGCAGGCGAGGAATAACCGGCATAGCCTGCGCGCGCGGGATAGAGCGGCCCTTGACCCAGCACCTGCACTGGCGGTGTGAAGGTCACGCCATCGCGCGACCGGATCAGCCCGATCGACTGGCGCGGTGGGCCGCCTTCCATGCGCGCGCCCACTGCGGAAAAGTAGATCAGCAATTCACCGCCGCGCACCACCGCGCCAGGCTCGCCAACCAGATAGCCGTTCCAGTCGGTCGCCCCGCCGGTCGCCCTCAGCAGCGTCCAATTGGCGACTTTCCACGCCACGCCATCGGGCGAAACGGCCAGGCCGATCGCCATGGGCGACGGATCGGGACTGGCATAGACACCGGTGAACGCCATCCAGTAGCGCCCCGCGAACCGCACGACGCTAGGCGTCTCGATGCTGGCATAGGGACCGTCGGCTGGCGACAGCAGCGGCGTGGCTGGCGACAATGTCCACTGTTCGCCATCGCGCGACACCGCGCGGAAGGGCAGGACCGGCGGCTTGAACGGCGCGTCGGTGCTGCTCGTCATATAGAGGATATAGCCATCCGCAGTGCGCAGCGGGCTGGGGTCGTTCCAAAGCCCCTGGCGGCGCAGCCATCCCGCCGCGATCACCGGCGCTGTGCGGCTGACCCGCCAGCCCGTCATCGCACGCGGCAGGTCAGGCGGTGGTGCAGGGTTGGAGCACGCCGCCAGCACCAACGCAAGAGAGGAGGCTAACCCCCGAATCAGAACGCATTCCGCTGCACGAACGGCACCAGCAGCGTGCGCGCCACGATCTGTAGGTCCAGCCAGATCGACCAGCGGCGCAGATACTCGATGTCATGGACGACGCGCTGCTCCATCTTGTCGCGCGTATCCGTTTCGCCGCGCCATCCGCTGACCTGCGCCAGCCCGGTGATGCCTGGCTTGATCTTGTGCCGCACGGCATAGCGATGGATCAGCGGCCGGAAATTATCGTCCAGCGCGACCGGATGGGGCCGCGGCCCGACCACCGACATGCTGCCCAGCGCGACGTTGATGAATTGCGGCAGTTCGTCGATCGATGTGCGTCGCAAGAGCGCGCCGACCCGCGTTACCCGGCTGTCGCCACGCCGCGCCTGGATGAAGCCGCTATCATCGGCCACCCGCATCGACCGGAATTTCCAGATGCGGAACGGCCGACCGTCCAGCCCATAGCGGGTCTGGGAAAAGAAAATTGGCCCGCGCGTATCCAGCTTGATCGCGACCCCCGCCAACAGGCAGATCGGCAGGATGACCGGCAAGGCGATGAGCGTGAGGGCGACATCCTCCGCTCGCTTGACCAGACGCGAATAGCCTTCGAACGGGGATTCCACGATGCTGACGACCGGCTGGCCGTAGACATCGTCCCAGCGCGCACCGACCAGGTCCAGCCGGAACAAAGGTGGGCAATAATAGAGCGAGGCGGTGGTGTCGCCGAACCGGTCCAGGATCGCCTTGATCCTTTGTTCCGCCGCCATCGGCAGCGTCACATAGATGCGGCTGACGGCGCCAGATCGCGCCAGATCATATAGCCGGTCGACCGGCCCGCCAAAAGCCTGATCGGGCAGGGCGACGGTGCGATCGTCCGACGGGCGGCGATCGTCGAACACGCCCATCGACCGGATGCCCATCCAGCGCTGCCGCGCGAACACATCGCCCAATCGCTGCGCCGTTTCGGTCGCGCCGATGAAGGCGGCGCTGCGATGGTCATAGCCGAAACTGCGCCAGAAACGCAGCGCCAGGCGCACCACGATGCGAAACAGGATGATCGCGCCCAGTGACGCGCCATACCAGAGCGCTGCGGTCGGCGCCCACAGCGTAGCGTGCGCCAGCGGCAGGTCGCCCAGCAGCCAGAACAGCGTCATGATCCCGGCAAAACTGATCGTCCAATGGGCGGTCAGGTCCGCCAGTTCATGCCGCAGCCGCACGATCCGCCAAGACCGGCTGAGGTGGAAGAAGGACGCCACCAGTTCCAGCACCGCCACGCACAGCAGCGTGTCGATGATCGCCGACCGGGGCGACAGCGCGCCAGCGACCAGCGCCATGCACAACAGGATCAGCGCGGTATCGACCAGTCGGCACAGGCGCACGAACAGCGCGCCGAATTGCTGGAACATGCCGCTCGTTCTGAAATCCGCATGCCATGGAGGGGTCTGCATCGCCTCGGCGCTCCCGCTTTAAGTAAAACGTCCTGAATAATTCGCAAATTATGTAATATATAAGTTATGAAAATCACATTTCATGCATAGATTGGATATCATTGCCGAATCACTTTTCAATGAAATCAAAAGAACAAGATGAGTCATAGTGCGTTTAACCATGTTAATATTTAATGTGCCAGTTTGTGACATAGTCATTTGATCTGACCTTCGTGACTGTCGTCGTGGATATTATTTCATATGTTATCTTTATTATGATTCGGTCGATGGGATCGAGCGGCGGTAAGATGTCGGCCGGGAAAGGAGCGATCGAACGGATGTTCTGCATGTTGGGCTATCATCGCGCCGATCCGGCGGCGGCCTGGAATGGCGGCATCGGCTTTTCTCGCTGCCTGGGCTGTGGCGTGGAGTTGGTGCAGCGGCCGGGCGCTGGTTGGACCCCGGTGCCGCGCGGCTATGCCGTGATCTGGAGGCCGCTGGCGGACCGGCCCGCGCTTGCGGGTCACGCGCAGGCCAAAACGACAGCTTTCTCGCTAGCCCGGCTGACGCACGGCGCGAGACGGTTGGGCGCTGCCGCAGGCCGGACGCTGGACCGCTTCCACGCCCCGCCTGACCATGCCTCCCGCAATTATCGCTACCTCGCGCAGCGGATCGGCAGCGCGCAAACGGTCCTGCTAAGCGCACTGTGCGATGCCGATGCGGCCAATGACGCGCTGCTGCTGCTTGCCGCCATGCTTCGGGAAGAGCGGGGCGGGCGGCTGTTGCTGATCGACGCGACGCTGGGCAGCGATGGCGTGAGCGTACCGCTCGGCGCAGCCGGCAAGCCGGGCCTGTCGGAGGTGCGGCCCGACGATCCCTGGTCGGTGGTGGAGGTCATGCGGATTCTGGCCCGGCCGGACATGATCCTGCTGGGCGCGGGCCAACGCCCCGCCGCAGGGCGGCCGGACCATATCGCCGCCCTGCTGCCCTTCCTGACGGAACGGTTCGACCATATCCTGATTCAGCAGCGCGCCATCATGGCGGATAGCCGCAATCTGGCGCTGGCGACGCGCGCCGACCTGATATGGGCGCTTGCGGAGGAAGGGCGATCGCCGATGGCGAACCTCCACGCCGCGCGCGATGCTTTCCGCGCCAATGGCATCGCTGACGTCGGCCTGATCCTTACCGTGCCGGCCCATGGCGGCTGAAGCCGTCCTCTTCCGCGCGTCGAGCGGTAGCCTGTTACTGGCGGCTGGCGTATCGGGCGGCGCAGCGCTTATCGTCGCGGCAGGCCTCTCGTCCGGGCGCGGCGCGGCGCTGGCGGCAGTCGCCGCGCTGGGCTTAGGCGCCGCCGTCTGGGCCAGCGGCAATCCCCGGCTCGCCTGCCTCTGGGGCGTGGGCCTGACCGCACCTTTGGGCATCGCCAAGCGGTTCCATCCCATGCCCCATATGGGCGGGGCCGGGGCCTACACGATCGAGGTCGTCGATCTGTTCCTGCTGGCGCTGCTCCTCTTCCAATGGCGCGACGCCGCGCGGGGCTGCGCGCGCCCCCGCATCCCCGACCTGGCTTATTATTGGATCGCGATGATCCTGCTCGGCCTGATCGACGCCGTCCTTGGTCCCTATCGCCAGCTGGCGGCGGCGGAGGCGTTTCAGATGTCCAAGTCGCTGTCGCTTTTCCTGCTGCTGCTGGGTGAACTGACGCGAGTGCGCCGCTTCATGCACCTGTTCGCGGCGCTGACCTGCGGGCTGTTGCTCCAGGCGGCGGTCGGCATCGCCCAATATGCGAAGAAGGGCGATATCGGCCTGCAATTTCTGGGCGAGGCGACGATGACCACGCTCGAATATGCCAATCGCGCCACCTATATGGATGGCGGCGCGACCTTCCGCATCGGCGGGCTTTTGGGCCATCCCAATATCCTCGCCGGCTTCATCGCCATGGTCGCGCCGATGCTGCTGGCGATGCTGATGACTCGCCTGCCGATCGACCGGAAGCTAGCGATCGGCGCAGTGCTGGCGACGGCGCTGCTGGCTCTGCTGCTCACATTATCGCGATCGGGCTGGCTTGCCTTTGCGCTCGCCGCGCCGATCGTCGTCGGCCTCATGCTACGCGATCGCCGTTCGCGGCGGCGTGCGCTGGCGGGCGCGGCCATCGCGCTGGCGGTCGGCCTGATCGCGACGCTGGCCGCTGCCCCCGCGATCCTGCGCCGCTTGACCCAGAGCGATCCGGGTGCGGTCGATTTTCGCTGGGAATGGATGGGTGTCGCCTGGGACATGGTGCGCGACCATCCGCTGCCGGGCGTCGGTCTCAACAGCTTCGTCCAGCATCTCCCCGGCCGCACCGCCTATGGCGGGACGGAGGCACTGACCCGCACATTCGGCGCGAACTGGCCGGTGGTGCACGACATCTACCTGCTGATCTGGGCGGAGCAGGGGACGATCGGCTTCGTCTGTTTCTTGGCGATGCTGATCGGCCTGCTGCGCACCGCATGGCGCAACGCGACACGCTGCGCCGATCCTTGGCTTCATGCCCTGAATGTCGGGGCGGTGGCCGGGCTGTGCGCCAATCTGCTCGACGGCCTCGGCAGCTTCTTCCTGCGCCAGATGCCCGGCGCGCGCCTCTTCTGGATCATCGCCGCGATCATCGTCGCCATCAATGTCTGGCAACGACGCAACGGCGCGGAGCGTCCGACATGAGCGGCCTGCTGCACAGCGGCGCGCGCCTTGTGGTCGGGCGGGTCGGGCTGTCGGGCCTGCGGATGGGGGCGGCGCTAATCGTCGCGTGCCTGGCGGGGGCGGAGCAGTTCGGCGCCTATGCGCTCCTGCTTAGCCTCGTCGGCCTGGCCGAATGGCTGGTCGATTTCGGCCAGACCGACATCGGCGTGCGCGATGCCGCGCGGCGACCGCGGCGGCGGGCTGCGGTGCTGGATGCGCTGGCGCGGACCAAGCGAGTGCAGGGACCCGCGGTCGCCGTGGCGCTGCCACTGCTGTTGCTGGCCGCCGGGCAGGATCGGGATGTGGTGCTGGCGGGCTGCGCAGGGAGCGTCGCGGTGCTGGCGACCGCCTGGCTGCAACCGGCGCGCGCGACGCTGCGGCTCGCCTTGCGGATGGACCGGGATATCGGCGCGGAACTGGCCGGGGTGGCGGTGATGCTGCCGCTGCTGGCGCTGGCCTGCCTCCATCGCGCGCCTCTGCCGCTGCTGGTAGCGAGCTTCGCCGTCGCCCGTCTGGTGCAGGCGGCGCTGACGATCCATTGGGCCGGGCCGATCGACATGCATAGTGCCACGCGCCTCACACCCACCCGCCTTGCCGGACAGGCGCTACCCTTGGGCTGCGCCGGTCTGCTAGTGCTGCTCTACGACGCGCTCGCCCCGTTGCTGCTCGCCCGGCTGATGGATATGCGGGCGGTCGCGCTCTACGTTGCGGCGGCGCGCTTCATCATGCCGGTGTTGGTCGCTGTGCAGGCGGTGGGCAGCGCCGCCTTCCCCGTCATTGCGCGCGACTGGCGACGCGATCCCGCCGCCTTCGCCCGGACGCAGCAAGCCACGCTGCTGCTGTCGGTGGCGCTGGCGGCGCTGTTGTTCGCGGGCATCCATGGCGGCGCGGCGTTCATGATCGGGTTGATGGGGCCGGATTTCGTAGCCGGCGCGCCGCTGCTGCAACTCATGGCCTGGACCCTGCTGGCGCGCGCGATCACCACCGCCATGGCGCCGCTGATCGTCATCGCCGGGTGGCAGGGGCGGGCAATGCTGCTCACCCTGTTGTCGCTGGCGGGCCAGTGCGCCGCGCTGTTCCTGTTGGTCCCGCATATGGGCGTAACCGGCGCGGCGCTCGGTTGCCTGCTGGTCGAACTGCTGCTCGGCACGGTAGCCGTCAGCGCGATCGCCCAGCGGGCGACGGGCGTAGCGATCGACTGGCGGCCGATCGCGACGACAATAGGCAGCGCCATCGCCACAGCGCTGCTGATCGCCGCCAGCCCGATCGCCGGCAGCTTCGCAGGTGGGCTGGCGGCAGGCCTGATCCTGCTCGGCGCGCTGATGCTCATCGGACGCCGGGACGCACCGCTCTGGCGGCAACTGGCGGGAGGCGTTGCATGAACGCCCCCAAAATCGCCATCGCCTGCCCAGGCATCGGCCTGGTCCAGCGCGGGTTCGAGCGGCTGTTCCGAGACCTGTTCGATGAAATGCGCGGCGATTTCGCCATAACCCTGTTCAAGGGCGGCGGGGAGCGGCACCCGGACGAGATCGTCCTGCCCTTCCTCGCACGGGGCGGTCGCACCCTCCGCTATCTGCCGCTCCACCGGCTGATGGGCCGCACGCCGATGCACGCCGAATGCCTGACCTTCGCGCTGGCGCTGCTGCCGCACCTGATCCGCGGGCGCTATGACATCGTCCATGTGATCGACCCGCCGCTGGCGCGCTTGCTGTTCCATCTGCGCCGCACGCTACGCCTCAAATTCCGTCTCCTCTATACCGAAGGAACGGCGATGCCGCCGCGCGACTATCCGCCTTGCGACCGGCTGCACCAGATGTCCGCGGCGACGATGGCCGATGCCGTCGCGCAGGGTCACGACCCGGCCGATATGACGCTCATCCCCTGCGGCTACCGCCCGGATCGCTTCATCCCCAGCGCCGACCGCGCCACGCTGCGCGCCCGGCACGGCATCGCGCCTGACCGCTTCGTCATCCTCTCGGTCGCTGCGCTCAATCGCGGCCACAAGCGCACCCATCATCTGATCGACGAAGTCGCGCGCCTGGGCGGCGATCCGCTGCTCTGGCTGGACGGCAGCCTGGACCATGGGGACCCGGACCTTCCCGATTATGCCCGCGCCCGGCTGGCCGATCGGGTGCGCGTGACCCATGTCTCGACGCAGGACGTCGCGGACCTGTTCGCGCTGGCCGACGTCATGCCTCATGCCGCCACCTTCGAAGCCTTCGGCCTCGCCATCGTGGAGGCGGCAGCGGCCGGCCTACCCGTCATCACCCATGATGCGCCGCATTTTCGCTGGCTGCTGCCCAGTCCCGACAACTGGATCGACATGGAAGCGCCCGGCGCGCTTGCGGCGCTGCTGGCGCGCATGGCCGCCGACCCGATCGAACGGACGCGCCGCGTCCTGCGCGACCATGCCCGCGCCACCTATGACTGGGCGGCGCTGCGCCTCTCCTATGCCGACCTCTATCGGAGCCTGACGCCATGATCCCGCCAAAGCTCGCCATCATAATCGTCAACTGGAATGTCCGCGGCCTGCTAAGCGATTGCCTGGCGGCCATAGCCGCCAGTAGCGGCCTGCCCAATGAAAGCGTCGAAACGATCGTCGTCGACAACGCCTCGACCGATGGCAGCGCAGCGATGGTGCGCTCGGACTTCCCCTGGGTGCGACTGATCGAAAGCGGCGCGAACCACGGTTTCGCTAAAGGATGCCAAATCGGTTATGAATCGACTCAAGCCCCCTTCGTCATGCTGCTCAATCCCGACACGGTGGTCGATCCCGACGCCATCGCCGCGATGCTCGCGCAGATCGAGGGCGACGACCGCATCGGCATCCTCGGCTCCCGGCTGCGCAATAGCGACGGCAGTTTCCAGCGCGCGTCCGGCGGGGCGTTTCCAACGCTAACCAACCTCACCTGGAACTATCTGTTTCTAGGCGCAATCCTTCCAAGCCGCTGGGCACCACCCGCCGTCTATCTGGATGACGACCCGCCCGGCGTCCGGCCGATCGACTGGGTATCGGGCGCATCGCTGACCTTCCGCCGCGCGGCGGTCGGCCCCGCCATCTTCCACCCCGCCTATTTCATGTTCGGCGAGGATATGGAGCTATGCCACCGCGTCGCGCAGGCCGGCTGGCGCGTCCTCTATTCCGCGCTGCAGAGCATCACCCATCATCACGGAGCCAGCTTCGCGCGCCAATCCTCGATGGAGGTGCTGGCCAGCGTCTATAAAGGGCCGCGCGTCTTCTTCCGCCAGGGTCGCGGGCCGATCGCACGGGCCGCCTATGACGCGATCCTCTTCACCGGCTACGCAGCCCGCTGGCTGCTTTTCAGCCTGCTCGGCCTCGTGCGGCCCGGCCGCGACTATCGCGCCATGGCGCGCTTCAGCCGCCGCTATCTCGGCGTCATGGCCGCGACGATCTTCAGCCGAAATCCGCACCGTCCAGCAAGGGAGCAGCAGCCATGAACAAGGGCGTCAAACGCATATTGGTGACCGGCGGGGCCGGATTTCTGGGATCGCATCTGTGCGATCGGCTGGTGGCGCAAGGGCATGACGTGCTGTGCGTCGATAATCTCTTCACCGGGTCGAAGAGCAATCTCGTCCAGTTGCTGGGGCGGCATAATTTCGAATATATGCGCCATGACGTGACATTCCCCCTCTATGTCGAGGTAGACGAGATCTATAATCTCGCCTGTCCGGCCTCGCCGCTGCAATATCGCATCAATCCGGTGCAGACGACCAAGACCAGCGTCCATGGCGCGATCAACATGCTGGGCTTGGCGAAACGCACCGGCGCGAAAATCCTCCAGGCATCGACCAGCGAAGTCTATGGCGACCCTGAAGTCCATCCGCAGCAGGAGGAGTATTGGGGCCATGTGAACCCCATCGGCCCGCGCGCCTGCTATGACGAGGGGAAGCGCTGCGCCGAAACCCTCTTCTTCGATTATCATCGCGAAGGCCGGGTGCGGATCAAAGTCGCGCGCATCTTCAACACCTATGGCCCGCGCATGGACCCGGCGGATGGGCGCGTCGTGTCCAACTTCATCTGCCAGGCGCTGCTCGGCCAGCCCATCACTCTCTATGGGGACGGCACGCAGACTCGATCCTTCTGCTATGTGGGCGATCTGATCGAGGGGCTGTTGCGGCTGATGGCCAGCGACGACAGGACCACCGGGCCGATCAATATCGGCAATCCCGACGAGTTCACCATGGTCGAACTGGCCGACATGATCGTGGCGCTGACCGGATCGTCCTCCCCCATCGTCATGCGGCCGCTGCCCGCCGACGATCCGCGCCAGCGCCGCCCGGACATCGCCCGCGCCCGCGCCGCGCTGGACTGGGAACCAACGGTGCGGCTGCGCGAAGGGCTGGTCCACACCATCGCCTATTTCGACGCGCTGCTGAGCGGCGCGGGCGGCCGCAGCCTGCCCCCGGCCATGCCCGTGACATAGTGCTTCCCGTCGCGCCGCCGCCCATCAACCGTCTGGGTGCCTGACCGGCACCATGCATTTTCCACCATCGGGATCGGCCTATGTGCCTGGCCGATTGCCGATCGCGACTTCCACTCTTGCCAACCCGGACGCTATCGCTCAGAGTAATGATAACGCTACCAGATTGCGGAAGGCCGGGAGAGGAAATAATGATACAACTGTCCATGTCGTTGTCGCGATCGCGATTCATGCGGGGACGGGCGGTCGCCATGACGGGCCTGACCGCGTTGGTCGCGGCGAGCGTCACCCCCTCCGCCATTGCCGCCGACAGCGTGTCGATCAGCCGCGACTGGCGCTTTACCAAGGGCGACCCGGCCGGCCTCACCACCGACCTGCGCTATGACGTCCGCCCGCCGATTGCGGATACAGGCGACGGCAAGCTGGCGGATACGCCCGCCGACGCAGCCGTGAAGGTAGACGGCGGCGGCGCGCAGCTGCTCAAGCCGTGGATACTCCCCAGCGCCAATCCTTTCATCAAGGATGCGGCCAAACATCATGTCCGCCCCGCAGGCAATCCGGGTGGGGATGTGCCCTATGTGCAGGGGGATTTCGACGACAGCGCCTGGACCCATGTCGACCTGCCGCACGACTGGGCGATCGCCGGGCCGTTCATCAAGGATGGCCCCTATGGCGGCATGGGCCGCCTGCCTAGCTGGGGTATCGGCTGGTATCGCAAGACGCTCGACATCCCCACCCGCGACAAAGGCAAGTCGATCTTCCTCGATGTCGAAGGGGCGATGTCCTACGCCACCGTCTGGCTCAACGGCCAATTGGTTGGCGGCTGGCCCTATGGCTATAACAGCTTCCGCCTCGACCTGACGCCCTATGCGGTGCCGGGGGGCAAGAACCAGCTCGCCATCCGGCTCGACAACCCGGCCGCGTCGGCGCGCTGGTATCCGGGCGGCGGCCTCTACCGCGATATCAGCCTCACCACCGCCAACAAGGTGCATGTCGGCCAGTGGGGCGGCACCGTCCGCACGCCGCAGGTCGCCAAGGATCGCGCCACCATCGATCTCAGCCTGACGATCGACAATGACGACGAAAAGGCGGCGCAGGTCGAAGTCGCCACCGCCCTCTACGCCTTGGACGCCAACGGCAAGCGCGCCGGCCGCCCCGTCGCCAGCATCGCGCGCCAGTCCGCCAGCATCGCGCCAGGTGCCAAGGTGGTGCTGAACGGCAGCACCATCCTCAACAACCCGCGCCTCTGGGGGCCGCCACCGACGCAACAGCCCAACCGCTATGTCGCCCTGTCCACCGTGACCCAGGGCGGCAAGACGATCGACACCTACGAAACCCGCTTCGGCGTCCGCGACATACAGTTTGATCCCGACAAGGGCGTGATCGTCAACGGCGAACATATCCCGCTGCGCGGCGTCAACAACCATCATGATCTCGGCGCGATCGGCGCGGCCTTCAACCGCCGGGCGGCCCAGCGCCAGCTCGAAATCCTGCGCGACATGGGCACTAACGCCGTGCGCATGAGCCATAATCCACCCGCACCCGAACTGCTGGAACTCACCGACCAGATGGGTTTCCTGGTCATGGACGAGATATTCGACAGTTGGGAAAAGAAGAAGACGCCGCACGACTTCCACCTAATCTTCCCCGACTGGCACGAAGCGGATTTGCGGTCGATGCTGCGCCGCGACCGCAACCACCCCTCCATCATCATGTGGAGCGTCGGCAATGAAGTCGGCGAACAATATGATGGCGAAGCAGGCGCGAAGATCGGTCGCGAACTCGTCGCCATCGCCCATGAGGAAGACCCCACGCGCCTCGCGACGGGTGCCATGAACTTCGCCAAGGCGGACATGCTGTTGCCCACCACGGTCGATGCCATCAGCCTCAACTATCAGGGCGCGGGCATTCGCGGCATCATCGGCCAATATCCGGCTTTCCGCGCGAAATTCCCTGACAAGGTGATCCTGTCCACCGAAAGCGCGTCGGCGCTGTCCAGCCGGGGCGAATATATGTTCCCTGTCGCCGGCGCGATCAGCGGCCCGGTGCGACCCTGGTCGGGCGGCAATCCCGACACGCATCAGGTTTCCGCTTATGAACTGCACGCCGCCGACTTCGGCTCCTCGCCCGACCGCGTCTGGGCCGCGGACGACCAGAACCCCTATGTCGCGGGTGAATTTGTCTGGACAGGCTTTGACTATCTGGGCGAACCCACACCTTACTACACGTCGCGCAGCAGCTATTCGGGTATCGTCGATCTCGCCGGTTTCCCCAAGGATCGCTTCTGGCTCTATCAGGCGCGCTGGCGGCCGGATCTGCAATTCGCGCATATCCTGCCGCACTGGACCTGGCCCGATCGCGTCGGCCAAATCACGCCGGTCCATGTCTTCTCCTCGGCGGATGAGGCCGAACTGTTCGTCAACGGAAAGTCGCAGGGAAAGATCAAGAAGCGCGACTATGAATATCGCTTCCGCTGGGACTATGTCGTCTATGCGCCGGGCGAGGTGAAGGTCGTCACCTGGAAGACCGGCAAGCCCTGGGCGACGCAGACGATCCGCACCGTGGGCGAGGCCGCGAAAATGTCCCTGACCGCCGACCGTTCCGCCATCGCCAGCGATGGCCGCGACCTCAGCTTCGTGACGCTCGAGGTCTTGGACAAGGACGGCCAGATCGTCCCTGCCGCCAAGCAGAATATCAGCTTCACGATCGAAGGGCCGGGCCAGATCGTCGCCACGGACAATGGCGATCCCACCGATCTCACCGCCTTCCCCTCGCACAGCCGCGCCGCCTTCAACGGTCTGGCGCTGGCGATCGTGAAGGCGGACCGGCCCGGCCGGATCATCCTGCGCGCCCACGCCGCAGGATTGGGCGAAACGCAGGTGGAGATCGGTGCGAAGCGCTAGGGCAAAGGGGGCGGGTCATTCCGCCCCCTCATCCGTCACACCAGCTTGTTGGTGCGCACCAGTTCGCGATACCAGTCGGCGGAGAGCTTGGGCGTCCGCTTCTGGGTCTTGAAATCGACATGGTGGATGCCAAACAGCTTGGTATAGCCATCTTCCCACTCGAAATTGTCCATCAGGCTCCACACGAAATAGCCCTTTACCGGAATCCCCTCGCGCGTGGCGCGTTGCAGGTGGGTCAGGTAATTGCGCAGATACATGACCCGGTCGGTGTCATAGACCTTGCCGTCCTCGGCGACCTTGTCGTCCGCGGAACAGCCATTTTCCGAGATGTATAGCCCGTTGGGCTTCCAGTTTTCGCTGATCGCCCGCATCCCCCAATAGATGACCTCCGGCGTCACATAGAGCCAGGGGGAGGGCATACGGGGCGCCTGGCCCGGATGCGGCAATATCTTGTACCCGGCGGGCGAAGACGGATCGGCGCGCACGGTGTTGCCAGTGTAGACATTGACCGATAGGAAATCGAGGGGCGCACCGATCAGCTTCATGTCGCCGTCTTTGACGTTGGGCGCGTCCTTGCCCTGCGCGGTCAGGTAGCTGTCGATATAGCGGCCCTCCAGAATTGCGGTCAGGAACATCGCGTTCTCCTCACGCACCGCCTTCTTCACTGCCTCGATATGCTCCGGCGTCTCGATCGCGGGCACATAGACGCTGGGATTGTCGGCGATGCCGACCTGCGTCCCCGCCTTGGTCGCGGCCCGGATCGCCTGCACGCCCAGCCCATGGGCCAGCACGCCATGATGGCGGATCTGGTTCACCTCGCCCATCGGCAGCTTCAGGCCCGGCGCCTTGCCACCGGTCATGTAGCTCAGGTCCGTGAAGCAGCGCAGTTCGTTGACCGTCATGAAATGCTGGACGCGATCGTCCAGCTTGCCGGCGGTGTAACCGGCATAATCGGCAAAGGCGTATGCCGTGTCGCGATTCTGCCAACCGCCGGGCAGGGCATGGGGCAAGTCCCAGTGGAACATCGTGACATGGGGCGTGATGTCGGCTGCCAGCAGTCCGTCGACCAGCCGGTTATAATAATCCAGCCCCTTGGCATTGGGCTTGCCCCTGCCATCGGGGAAGATGCGCGACCAGGCGATCGAGAAGCGATAGGCCTTGACGCCCAGCGCCTTGAGCAGCGCGATATCGTCGCCATAGCGATGATAGCTGTCACAGGCGACATCGCCGGTATCGCCATTGGCGACCTTGCCCGGCGTGTGCGAAAATACGTCCCAATTGGTCTGGCCGCGCCCATCCGCCTTCGCCGCGCCCTCGATCTGATAGGCCGCGGTGGCGCAGCCCCACAGGAAGTCGGCGGGGAAGGCGCGGTCGCCCTGCGGCGAGGCGGCCGGCGCAGTCTGCGCGACTGCTGTGCCGCCAGCAAGGCCAGCACCCAGAGCGGCCGCACCCAATCCCATGCCCAATTCGCGGCGATTGATACCCGTCATATTGCGAAACTCCTTATTGACCGACGACCTGCACCAACCCGGCGATCGCCTGGCCGGTGGGCAGCTTCGTCTTGCTCGTCAGCGATTTGGCGGCGTCGTTCCAGACGAGGTCCGCCTTCACGCCGCCCTTGCGATAGGCGTTAGTGGTGCCGTCATCGTCATAAAGGGTGAAACGGGCGTTGGCACCGGGATAGACACGGATGCTTTCCAGCGCCTGTTTTTCCGCCGTGCTTTTCACCTGAACGCCCATCGGCACGATCGACCCGGCCTTGACGAAAAGCGGGATGCGGTTGATCGGCGTGTCGACCTCGATCGTCTGGCCGCCTTCGAACCGCTGGTCGGTCCAATAATCATACCAGGCGGCCCCGGCGGGCAGATAGACCGGGCGCTTCGTCTGACCTTGCACCGTCACCGGGGCGACCAGGAAGGCGGGGCCGAACATATATTGGTCGCCGATGTCCGACACTTTGGGATCGTTCGGGAAATCCATGAACAGGCCGCGCATGAACGGCGCGCCCGTATCATAGGTGTGACGGCCCAACGCATAGATATAGGGCATCAGAGTGTAGCGCAGGCGCAACCAGTCGGCCAGGATCGGCTCGGCCGCCTTGCCATATTCCCACAGCGCGGTGCCGGGCCGCTGGCCGTGGATGCGCAGCGTCGGCGTAAAGACGCTATATTGAAACCAGCGCACGAACAGTTCGGGATAGTCGGGATAATCCGCGCCCATCGCCGTCGCGCCGGCCGGATCGACCAGGATCGGGTTTTCTGCCTTCGGCCCCTTGGGCCATTGCCAGCCGCCTATGTCGCTGCCCCAATAGGCCAGGCCCGACGCGGTGAAGTTGAGGCCGGCGGGGATTTGCCGATGCAACGCTTCCCAGGTCGATTTGACGTCCGACGACCAGAACAGGCCGCCATTGCGCTGCGACCCCAGATAGGCGGCGCGGGCCAGGATCATGTTACGGAAACCGGGCCGGTCGCGCTCGGACCCTTCGGCAACGCCGGTGGTATGAACGAGCGGGAAGAGATTGTGATAGCGGTCGCCTGACCCCTTGGCGTAGAAATAGCCGTCGGGCACCAGATCCGGTTCGGTCTCGTCCAGCCAGAACCAGTCGAAGCCCTGGCTCGCGATATTGTCCCGTATCTTGCCCCAGAACCATTCGCGCGCTTCCGGGTTGGTGCTGTCGATCAGCGCACCTGCCCGGTCGAAACGCATCGGCAGGCCATCTACGGGCAAGCCGTCCTTGTCGTGCAGGAACCAGCCCTTGGCCTTGAGAAACTCGAAATAGCGCGATTCCCGCTCGTAGCGCGGCCAGACGCTGATGATGGATCGCATCCCCATGGCGTTCAACTGGTCGTTCATTCCCTTGGGATCGGGGAAATAGCTGCGGTCGATGTCCATCTGCCCCATGCGGGTCCAGTAAAACCAGTCGAGCACCATCACGTCCAGCGGCAGGTTACGCTGGCGATAGCCGTTGGCGATATCGAGCAGTTCCTGCTGGCTCTCATAGCGCGCCTTGCTCTGGATCAGGCCGAAGCCTGCCTTGGGCGGCAGCGGCGTTTCGCCTGTCAACTTGGCGTAACCGGCATAAAGTTCGTCGATCGTCTTGCCGGTAATGACGAAGAAGGAGACGCGCTCGCCCACCTGGCTCTGCCAATGGGTGCTGCTGTGCAGGCCGGGCTGGATCAGCGTGCGGGCGGGATTATCCCACACGATACCATAGCCTTTGTTCGTGACCATGAAGGGGACGCAGACCGTTTCCCCAGCCGGAGCGTCATAATGATGCTGGCAATCGATCTGCTGGCCGCGCAGGTCCATATGGCCTTCCTGGTTTTGGCCCAGACCATAATAATGTTCGTCCGCCGGGGAATCGAAGCTGGCGCCGACCTTGAAGGTCTTTTCGCCGTTGACCGTCACGGGCGCCATTTCCCAGCCGGTCATCTTGGCGAGGACATTGCCGCTGGCGTCCTGCACCGACAGACTGACCGGCGGCAGCGACGGCGCGAAATAGCGCTCCATCTGGGTCGGCGCCTTGGGCCAAGGCTGGGCGTCGACCGTCAGCGTCAGCGCCGCAGAAGAGAATATTTCGCCGCTGGCATCGCTGCGATGGGTCCATCCGGTCGCGTCCGCCTTCGCATTCGGCCCTTCGCCCGGCGCGGCCGAAGCGAGGTCAGGATCGAGCGCAATCGTCACCCGCACGATATTGGGCGCATAGGGTTCGACCGCGACACGGCTGCCATGGCGATCAAGCAGCGCCATCGGATCGGCAAGCGCCGGCGCGGTAAGACAGGATGCGCCCAATGCGATCCATTTGAAGCTCTTTGCGATCATCCCTGTAAATCCCTGTAATTAGACGAGGCCCCGGCCGTCGATGCGGACAACCGGAACGAAATCCCTGCCCTGCGGCATGTCGACATGGAGGCCCGCGCCATCCTGACGAAAGGCGATCGGACCGCCGCCGAGCAGCGTCACCCGTTCGATCTGGCCGTCCACGCGGCCACGCGCCAGTGAGCGGATAGTCGTAGGTTCGCTCGCCCGGCCCAGGAACAGCGCATAGAGCGCGCCTTTGTTCGTCGTGAAGCGGATGTCCTGGCCGGTGAAGGGTTTGGCCTTCTCCTCATTCTGCATCCCTGCGATCAACTGGGTCGGCCCTTCGCCATAGATGCGCCACGGCCGCGACCCGAAAATCGCCTCACCGCCATGGACCATCCACGCCGCCATGCCGTCCAGCACCTTCTCCGTCTCGCTGTCGATCGACCCATCGCCCGGCTGCGGGATGGAGAGCATGAGATTGCCGTTCTTCGAAACGACATCGGCAAGCCGCTGGATGACTTCCTCCGCGCTCTTGTAGCTTTTGTCGTGCAGCCGCATTGCATTGTAGAACCAGTCGCCGATGCAGGTGTCGGTCTGCCACGGCTCGTCCCACAGATGGTCGGTAAAGCCGCGCTCGACATCCTGCACCATGCCGAAGCGGGCATAGGGTTTGAGCTGCTTGCCCGTCAGCACTACATCGATCTTTCCGTGCCAGTCGATCGATCGGTTATAATAGTCCGCCGCCGCCTCCAGCCCTACGGGGCCGAAGGGCAGTTCATGATCGTCCATATAGACCATGTCGGGCTTATATTTGGCGACAAGGTCGGTCTGGCGCAGCAACCAGCGGGTGACATAGGCCGGGTCGTCCTTCGGCCCGGTTTCGATCCACTGGCCGTTATTCGCGTCGTGCCATGTGTCCATCGCCTCGATCGTGTCGATGCCATCGGGCAGCACGGCATGGCCGCCGGTATAAAGCTCCTGCGGGTCAAGGCCCTCCCACCATTGCCCCTTACCGTCCGCCTTGCGCAGGAGGAAGGCGTCGTAGCGCTCGCCTTTTTTGGGCCCCGTCGGATCATAGCCATAGGCGGGTTGATACCAGTGCCAGGCATGGGCGGCATGGTTGGACACGCCGAATTTCATCCCCGCGCGCCGCGCCGCCTGTTCCCAGATGCCGACCACATCCTTCTTCGGCCCGACGCGCAGGCTGTTCCAGGCATGATAGCGGCTGTTGTAGCAATCCAGATTGTCGTGATGGCAGGCGAGCGCCATGAAATATTTGGCCCCCGCTTTCTGGTATCGGGCGATCAGCGCGTCCGGCTCCCACTTGTCGGCGGTCCACAGATTCTGGATGTCCTTCATCCCCGAAACCGACGGATGGCCGTAGGTTTTGCGATGATGCTCGTACATCGGATGGCCCTGCATATACATGAAGCGGCCATACCAGTCGCCCTGCGCCGGCACCGACTGCGGCCCCCAATGCGACCACATCCCCAGCTTCGCGTCGCGGAACCAGTCGGGATAGCGGTAGTTGGCGACCAGCGAGGACCAGCTTGGCTGCACCGGGCCGCGCATCGTACCCATGGGGCTTGCTGCGCAGGCAGCACGGGCCAGGCCAAGCGCGGCCGTGCCCGCCAGGAAGGATCGGCGTCCCAGCATCGTCATTGAATGGCCCTCAACGCCTTGTCGATCGCCTGCCGCGCCAGCGGTCGCATGATGGCATAGCCCTCCGCGGTGGGATGCACGCCATCGCTGGACAGGCCCGGCTTCATCGCGCCATCCGCCTGCGCCATGGCGCTATGATAATCGACATAGGTGAAGCCCCGGCTCTGTGCATAATCGGACAGCCACCTGTTGATCGCCGCGATCTGCGGCGCGGGTTGCAGCCCCGGACTCCAGGGGAAGGCACCCGCGGGCGGCACGGAGGCGAGGACGACCTTGATCCCATGCGCATCGGCCAGCTCGGCCATAGTCTGGATATTGCCCAGCACCGTGTTCATCGTCGCCGCGCCGGTGTTTCCGGCGATGTCATTGGTCATCGCCATGATGTGGACGACCTGCGGTTTGAGCGCGATCACGTCGCTGCGGAAGCGCACCAGCATCTGCGCCGTGGTCTGCCCGCTGATGCCGCGATCGACCAGGCCGTCGGTGAACATCGACGGATCGGCGTTGATCCAGTTGTCGGTGATCGAATCGCCCATGAATACGGCTCGGACCTTTTGCCCCGCCAGCGCTTTGTTATCGGCGGCATAGCGGCATAACTGCCCGAAATCGCGGGTCAGCATATGGAGGTTCCACATCTTCCAGCCCGCTTCATCCGTCGGCTTGGGATGGCCCGGGCAGGGGTCTGCAACGATGCCGACCGGGTCATCGCCATGGGGGTCGCCCGGCACCTTGCTGACGGCGAAAGCCGGGGTGGTCAGCGCCAATGCGCCACATAAAGCGATAAGATGCCGCATCCAATTCCTCATTTCTGATCGGTCTTCTTCTTCCAGGTGGCGCGTATCGTCATGCCGGGATCAGCCCATGCCGCGCAGCGAATGTCGCGAACAGATCGGGCCAGGCCGACGCCTGCATCGTCCTGGGCAGGCGCACGCCAAAGCCATGGCCGCCATCTTCGAAAATATGGAGCGCGACCGGGCGCCTCGCCGCTTCCATCGCCTGGAACAGGGCGATGCTGTTGGCGGGCGGGACCAGTCCGTCGTCGGTCGCATGGACCAGGAAGACAGGCGGGGTCGCGGCATCGACCCGCAACTCAATCGATCGCGCCCGGCGCATGTCGGTCGATGCGTCCGGCCCCAGCAACATGTCGCGCGATCCACGATGGGTGAAGGGCGCGTCGAGACTGACGACCGGATATACCAGCCCCGCGATATCGGGCCGGGCGTCCTGCCGGTCGGCGGCGTCGACGGGATCATAGACCACTTCGGCATGGCGCGCCGCCAGCGACCCGGCCAGATGCCCACCGGCGGAGAAGCCGAGCGCGCCGATCCGGTCCTGTGCGACACCGAGTTGGACAGCATTAGTGCGAATTATTCGCATCGCCCGCTGCGCATCCTGCAACGGCACATCCTGACGCCGCGCCCAGCCTTCGCCCGGCAGACGATAGAGCAGGATGAAGGCGGTGATGCCGCGCGCATTCAGCCAGGCGGCCTGGCTGGTTCCTTCATTGTCGTAGGACAGAAAGCCATAGCCGCCGCCCGGCACCACCAGCATCGCCGCGCCATTGGGGCGGGCAGGACGGCGCACCACCAGCACCGGCCGCGCGATGCCGGTGACCCAGCGATCGGGCGTGGCCGGGTCTTTCGACTGGTCGGCGATCTTGCGGACGATCCGCGCGCCCGTCCCGCCCGGCGGCGTGCCCGGCCACAGGTCGATCAGTTCGTCGGCGGCGCTCGTCTGCGCGAGGGCCAGGCCTGGCGCGACCAATTCCGCCGCCGTCAGCCCCGATGCCACCAACAAGGCGGCACGCCGGTCCATGTCGCTCATTGTCCGCCCTCCACCTCGCGAGGAGGCACCAGCATGATCGGCGACATCGCGCCGCCGATCGTGGCGGCCGCATTGCGCACCAGCAGGCTGCACGCCTCCACCGTCGCCCGGTTCGCCGCGCCATCGACGAACGGCATGGTCAGCGCCGCACGCGCGACCCCGCCGGCCAGGATCGGCGCGGACAGGTCGGTAATGCCGGTCAACATCGGGCTGGGCGCGATCGCGCCGCCATTGGCCACCGCCGCGTCGAGCCGTTCGGTCAATTCGGCCTCGTCCAGCGTCTCGCCGGTGGCGCGGATGTCGTCCAGCATCGCCGTCCGCGCGTCTGGCGGCTGGAAGGCGAGCAGGATGCGCCCGGAATTGGACCGGTGCAGCGGCCGGCGATAGCCTACGCGCACGGCAAAGCCCGACAGGCCCGGTGCTTCAATGGCGATGATAACGACCATTTCCGCGCCTGACGCGACGGCGAGGTGACAGCTCTGCCCGGTCCTGCGCGCCAGATCCTGCATCACCGGCAGGGCGGTGGAGGCGAGGTCACGAATCGGCGGCTGGCTCATGCCAAGCGCAAACAGCCGGTTGGTCAGGCGATAGCCTTCCTCGGCACGGGCAATATAACCATGCTCTTCCAGCACCTGCAACATGCGGAAAATTTCGCTGACCGACCGGCCCAGAGCGATGGATATGTCAGACATTATCAACGGATCGCTTGCGGCGGCGAGCAATTCCAATATCTCAAGCCCTTTGGTCAGGGCGGGTGCCTGATAGCGCGACTTGCCGGTCATTCTGCTCCTCCCCGAACCGATGCTCCTGGGTATCGGAGCCGCCTTGCCGGTGCCCCTTTCTAACCACTGTCCACATATGAAATCAATTTTTATATTTCATAATTCAAAATGTGGGAGTAATGGGAGGTCGTCTTGTTACCGCTCCCAAAGCGGGACTAGGCGCATAAGGGAAGGTTTTCGGCGGCCCGAAGCGGTCGCGAATCGAACGCTCCGATCGGGGCGTCAGGGAGAGGAAGGGATTTCATGACCAAGATCACGCCTATGCCGCGTCGCGCTGCGTTGCTGGCCGGCATTTCGATCGCCAGCATCGCGCTGGGGAGCGACGTCCACGCGCAGGAAGCCACGCCGCCGCAGCCCGCCGCGACCGAAGGCGACATCGTCGTCACCGGCGTCCGCGCCAGCCTGTCGAGCGCCCAGGCGATCAAACGCAACAGCGACGTCATCGTCGATTCGATCGTCGCGGAAGACATCGGCAAGCTGCCTGACCGCAACGTCGCAGAGGCGCTCCAGCGCATTCCCGGCATCCAGGTCCAGCGCCGTTTTGGCGAAGGCAGTTCAGTCGCGATCCGCGGCCTTACTCAGGTGCGGACCGAACTGAACGGTCGCGACATCTTCACCGCCAGCGGCGCCAACCAGCTTAACCTGGAGGATATTCCTTCTGAACTGCTGTCCGGCATCGACGTCTATAAAAATCCGTCGGCCGACCTGATCGAAGATCAGTTGTCGGGCACGATCAATTTCCGCACCCGCAAGGCGTTCGACTTTGACGGTTTCAAGGCGGCGGCATCCCTGACCCAGAGTCATTTCGACCTGGTCGACCGTTACAAGCCGTCGGCCTCGCTCCTGCTGAGCAATCGTTGGGACACGGGCATCGGTGAGATCGGCATCCTTGCCAGTGTCTCCTTCCAGAAGACCGCCTTCCGTCAGGATACTATTTCGACCGAGCCTTTCTATACGCTCGATCCCTCTGTGCCCGGCGATGCCGCCGTGCTGGCGACCTTGGGCCGCACCGGTCAGGTGACCACGCTGCCCCACGGCACCGGCATTGGCGAAGTCTATGGCGACCGCCGCCGCCTGGGCACCGACGTATCGGTCCAGTGGCGCCCCAGCGACACGTTGGAGTTGACCGCCGAAGTCTTCCGTTCGGATTATAAGTTCCGCTACGACGACTATAGCTTCTTCGCCTATACGTCGAACAGCGCGATCCAGCCGCTGCCAGGCGCGCCGTTCACCTATGCCGATAATGGCGATTTTCAGAGCGGCACATTCATCAACCTGCCCGTCGGCAACAACACCAGTGCGGAAACGCGCCGGTCGAAGACGACCGATTATTCGCTGAACCTGAAATGGAAGCCGAGCGCCAACCTGACTGTTACGGCCGACGGCCAATATGTGGACGCAAAAACGAAAAATCTGCGTTCGATCTTCGGCCTGAACGGCACCGCCGATACGCTGTATCAGGATATTTCGGGATCGGTGCCGGTCGTGAATATCGGTTCGGCCACTGGCCTTGCCAATCCGGCGACCTACAACAGCGCCTTCTACCTCGACAATCTCAACGAATCGAAGGCGTCGGACAGGACGGCAAGGCTGGACGCCGAATATCGCTTCGACGGGGGCATCCTCTCGTCGATCAAGGCGGGCATCCGCTTTGCTGACCGCAAAAACCGGACGATCGACACCGGCTATCGCTATACCGGCCTGGCAGGCATTCCCAGCCAGTTGGAAAATGTCGATCTGAGTAATTTTTTCCGCGGCGACGCCGACCTGTTCGGCAACATCATCGCCTTCAACCGTGGCATTATCCGCAACTATCAGGATACGCTAGACACGCTGGGTATCGCCGGCCCGCCGGCCTATGTCCAGAGCGGCACCAACGCGCAGCGCCAGAAGACCTGGACCGGCTATGCCACCGCCTTCTTCAAGACCGATCCTGTCGATGGCAATATCGGCGTGCGCGTCGTGCGCACCGATCTCGACGTATCGGGCTTCTACCAGCAGATCGCGATCATCCAGAATCCCGACGGCACCGAAAGCAACGGCCCGGCCGAGTTCAATCCCATCAATGCGTCGCGCAGCTATACCTCGGTGCTGCCCAGCCTGAACCTGCGCGTTCACCTGGCCGATGACCTGCAACTGCGCCTGGCGGCGGCGAAGAATATTTCGCGGCCCAGCTTTGGCCAGTTGAACCCCAGCCTCAACATCACCGAACCAGGCCAGGCGCAGCAGGATCAGTTGCACCTGACCAGCGGTGGGAACCCCTATCTAAAGCCGATGAAGTCGGACAATCTCGACCTGTCGCTGGAATGGTATTTCTCCCGGACCGGGTCGCTGACAGCCGCCGGATTCTACAAAAACATCAAAAACTATATTCAGACGGCGGTCGCGGCCCGCGACGTAACCTTCAACAATGGCAACACATATGAATATCAGGTCACGTCGTTCAACAATGTCGCCAAGGGCAAGGTGAAGGGGTTTGAACTGGCCTACCAGCAGTTCTTCGACTTCCTGCCTGGACCGCTCAGTGGCCTGGGCATGCAGGCGAACTTCACTTATGTAGATTCAAAGGCACCGTCTCCGGCGACGATCGGCCCGGTCGTCAACGTGCCGCTGGAATTGCTGTCGAAATATAATTATAATATCGTCGGCATCTACGAGCTGGGCGGCCTGTCCGCGCGCGTCGCCTATAACTGGCGCAGCAAATATGTCGTCACGACGGCGGGCAACGGAACCGGCAACCTGCCAATCTTTAACAAACCCTTCGGTCAGCTGGACGCATCAGTCAGCTATAATGTCACGCCGCAATTCGCCCTGGCGGTAGATGGCGTGAACCTGACCAATACGCGCCGGTCCACCTATTTCGGGATCGACAGCCGTCCGCGCGACGTCGTCGTCAACGACCGTCGCATCAGCTTGACCGCCCGCATCACCTATTGATCCGCCATGCGGGCGTTTCTACCGTCCCTCCCCTGGTAGACCGGCCCCTTAAAGGACCGGTCTATCTTTTTAGGAAGACAGAGGATGAACTGATGCACATCCAGCAAGCCGGCGTCGAACGGCGCAGCCGGGCGGCGATGGTCCTGACCACCGGCCTCTTCTTCCTGTGGGGAGTGGCGAACAACCTCAACGACGTGCTGATCGCCCATTTCCGGCACGTCTTTTCGCTGTCGGATTTCCAGTCGGGCCTGGTCCAGTCGGCCTTCTATCTCGGCTATTTCTGTTTCGCCATTCCCGCCGCGCTGGCGGCCGAGCGGCTGGGCTATAAGGCGACGGTCATCCTTGGCCTGCTGCTGTTCGGCGGCGGCGCGCTGCTGTTCCTGCCGGCCTCGACGCAACTGAGCTATGGCTTTTTCCTGTTCGCCCTGTTCGTAATCGCCAGCGGCCTGGCCTTTCTGGAAACGGCCGCCAATCCGATGGTCGCGGCGATGGGACCGGTTGAGGGGGCGGCGCAGCGCCTCAACCTGGCGCAGGCGTTCAACCCGCTGGGGTCGATCGCCGGCGTGGCGCTGGGTGCGACGCTGATCCTGTCCGATGCGCCACAACAGGGCGCGGCGGGCGCGGCGGCGGTGCAACTCCCTTATCTCGGTATCGCGGCGGTCGTGCTGGGCTGGGCCGCGGTGCTGGCCTTCACCCGCTTTCCTCGCGCCGCCACCCAGGCAGACGGCAGCGGCGGGTCGGCGCTGGCGGGCTATGGCGCGTTGCTTCGGCGGCCGCGCTACATGGCGGGAGTGGCCGCGCAATTTTTCTATGTCGGCGCGCAGGTCGGCATCTGGAGCTACCTTATCCGCTATGCGCAAAGCGTCATGCCCGGCATCGGCGCGCAAAAGGCGGCCTGGCTGCTCACCCTGTCGCTAGCGCTGTTCATGATCGGCCGTTTCATCGGCGCGGCCTTGCTATCCCGGTTCGACGGCGCGCGGCTGATGGTGCTTTTCGCGGCGATCAATATCATCCTGTCGCTGGTGGCGGTGGCGGGCGGCCTCGTCGGCCTTGTCGCGCTGGTGGCGACCAGCTTCTTCATGTCGATCATGTACCCGACCATCTTTGTCCTGTCGCTGCGCGGCTTGGGACCACTGACCAAAGCGGGTGCATCGATGATCGTGATGGCTATCATCGGCGGCGCGGTGCTGACCATGGCGATGGGCCTGCTGTCCGACCTGGCCGGTACGATCCGCGCGGCGATGATCGTGCCAGCGCTCTGCTTCGCGGTCGTGGCGCTGTACGCTCGCGCCGCGCGGCGGGAGGGGGCGACATGATCCCCAATTTGGGTATGGGCACCGCGCCCATCGGCAACCTCTATCGCGCCGTCAGTGACGCGGAGGCGCGCGTTACGCTGGACGCCGCCTGGGACGCGGGCATCCGCTATTATGACACCGCGCCCCATTATGGCTTCGGCCTGGCAGAACGGCGGCTGGGCGCGATGCTGGCGGAACGCGATCCCAAGCGCGAAGCGGTCCTGTCGACCAAGGTCGGCCGTCTGCTGGCACCGACCGATGCGCAGGGCGAACGGCACGGTTTCGTCGATGCCGATCCCTATGATCCGGTCTTCGACTATGGCCATGACGCGGTGCTACGATCTTTCGAGGGCAGCTGCGCGCGGCTTGGCCGCGACCGGATCGACCTGCTGCTCGCCCATGATCTCGGCCGGGCGACCCATGGCGACGATCACGACCGCCACCTGCGCGCCTTCCTGAACGGCGGCTACCGCGCAATGCGCGACCTGCGCGATGCGGGCGCGATCGGCGCGATCGGCATCGGCGTCAATGAAGTCGCGATCTGCGACGAGATACTCGACCATGTCGCACTGGACATGATCCTGCTTGCCGGGCGCTATACGCTGCTCGATCGCAGCGCGGAGCGGTTGCTGGCGCGCTGCGCGGCGTTGGGCGTGCAGGTCATTATCGGCGGCCCCTATAATAGCGGCATATTGGCGCGCGACCTAACCGGCCCGCTGCATTTCGACTATGCCGCCCCCAGCGCGGACATAATGGCCAAGGCGCAGCGCCTGTCGGACGCCTGTGCCGCCTTCCATGCTTCGCTGCCCGCCGCAGCGTTGCAATTCCCGCTCCGCCATCCCACCGTCGTCAGCGTCATTCCCGGCTTGGTCGGCGTGGGTCAGGTCGCCGACACGATCGCGCGCTTGTCCACCCCGATGCCTGATCCGCTCTGGCCCGCGCTAGACGCCTCACTGAAAGAGCTTCCCATGTTGCAGGACGACGCACGCCTGATCCTGCTGCATCCGGACGATAATGTCCTGATCTGCGTTCGCGCAATCGAAGCGGGCGATATCCTTCCGGTATCGGGCGGGACGATCCCCGCGCGCGAGGGCATCGCCATCGGCCACAAGATCGCCCGCGCGCCGCTGAGTGCCGGGGACAAGGTCATCAAATATGGCGCGCCGATCGGGTCGATGACCGCCAATGCCGTCAGCGGCGACTGGGTGCACATGCATAATATGAAAAGCGACTATATTAGCAGCCACACGCGCACCGCGCTGGAGGAAGGCGCATGATAGAGGCCTGGCTCCGGCAGGATGGGCGCAAGGGCATCCGCAATGTCGTTGCGGTCGCCTATCTGGTCGAATGCGCGCATCATGTCGCACGGCGGATCGTGGACAAGGCGGACGATCCCGACGTCCAGCTGATCGGCTTCCCCGGCTGCTATCCCAATGCCTATGCGGCCAAGGTGATGGAGGCGATCGCCACCCATCCCAATGTCGGCGGCCTCGTGATCGTGTCGCTGGGGTGCGAGAGTTTCAATCGAGAGCGGCTGCTGGCGGTGGCGCGGGCGAGCGGGCGGCCCGCCGAATTGCTGGTGATTCAGGAAACGGGCGGCACCGCCGCGACGATCGCAGCGGGCGTGGAAGCGGTGGCGCGGGTGCGCGCGGCCATCGCCGATGTGCCGCGCGGGCCGATGGGCGTGGAGGAACTGATCGTCGGCACCATCTGCGGCGGGTCGGACGGGACCAGCGGCATCACCGCCAACCCGGCAGTCGGCCGCGCCTTCGACCGGCTGGTCGCGGAAGGCGCGGCCTGCATTTTCGAAGAAACGGGCGAATTGGTCGGCTGTGAGACGATCATGGCCGACCGCGCCCGCACGCCGGAACTCGCCGTCGCGATAGAGGAATGCGTGCAGAAGGCGGAACGCTATTACACGATCATGGGCTTTGGCAGCTTCGCGCCGGGCAATGCCGAAGGTGGCCTGACGACGCAGGAGGAAAAGTCGATGGGCGCCTATAGCAAATCCGGCTCCTCGACCATCGACGGAATATTGAAGCCGGGCGACCTGCCGCCCACCGGCGGTCTCTATCTGCTCGACGTGGTGCCCGATGGCGAACCGCGCTTCGGTTTCCCCAATATCTCCGACAATGCGGAAATCGTCGAACTGATCGCCTGCGGCGCTCATCTGACGCTCTTCACTACCGGGCGCGGGTCGGTGGTCGGATCGGCCATATCGCCGGTCATCAAGATCTGCGCCAATCCCGACACTGGCCGCCGCCTGGCCGCTGACATGGACGTCAACGCTGGGCGCATATTGGAAGGCGAGGCCACGCTGGAGCAGGTCGGCACGGAAATCTACGACAAGGTGCTCAGCGTTGCCGCGGGCGAACGCAGTATCTCCGAACAATTGGGCCATCAGGAGTTTATTTTGACCTACAAGGCGTTCGATCCCATCGGTCCCGACTGTCTGCCCACAAGGACCCGCGCATGAGCGCGCGGCTCGCGGGCAAGGTGGCCCTCATCACAGCAGCAGCGCGGGGCATCGGCCGGGCAACGGCGCAGCGCTTCGTGGCGGAAGGCGCGCAGGTGATCGCGACTGACCGGGACCGCGACGCGCTCGACGGGCTGGAAGGCTGCGACCTGCGCGCGCTCGACGTGACTGACGGTGCGGCGGTGCGGGCGCTGGCGCAGGAGGTGGGCGCGATCGACATCCTCGCCAATATCGCGGGCGTGGTCCATGCCGGCAACATCCTCGAATGTCCTCAGAAAGATTGGGATTTCGCCCTTTCGCTCAACATGACCGCCATGTATCACACGATCCGCGCGTTCCTGCCCGGCATGGTGGAGAGGGGCGCGGGATCGATCGTCAACATGTCCTCCATCGCCAGTTCGGTGAAGGGCATCCCCAATCGCTTCGCCTATGGCGCGAGCAAGGCGGGCGTCATCGGCCTGACCAAGGCGGTCGCCGCCGATTTCGTCGAACAGGGCGTGCGCTGCAACTGCATCTGCCCCGGCACGATCGACACGCCCTCGCTGCAACAGCGCCTCCATGACACTGGCGATTATGCGGCGGCACAGGCGGCCTTCGCCGCGCGCCAGCCGATGGGCCGGCTTGGCCGGGCGGAGGAGATTGCCGCGCTGGTGCTGTACCTCGCCAGCGACGAAGCGTCCTTCACCAGCGGCGCGGTCCATGTGATCGACGGCGGCTGGGTCAATTGATGCGGCACGTCCTGCTGATCGACCTGGCCGACGACGCGGCGGCCATCGCGCACTATGAGGCGTGGCACGCATCCGGCGCGCTGCCGCCCGCAATCGCCGCCAGCATCCGCGCGGCCGATGTTACCGCCATGGACATCTACCGCAGCGGCAACAGGCTGGTCATGGTGATGGACACCGGCCCCGGTTACGATCCCGCGACCAAGGCGGCGGCCGACGACGCCGACCCGGCGGTGCAGGCCTGGGAAGCGCAGATGGATGCTGTCCAGCGCCCGCTGCCCTGGGCCAAGCCCGACGCCAAATGGATGCAGGCGGCCCGCATCTTCTCTCTTGATGAACAGCCCTGAAAGGCACCTTGATGACCCTCACCCGGACCCTGATCGCCGCGTCCCTGCTGCTCGCCACCCCTGCTCTTGCGCAGGGCGACACGCCCCATATCGCAACCAAAGCGGGCCGCCACGCACTGATTGTCGATGGCGCGCCTTTCCTGATATTGGGCGGGCAGGTCAATAACAGCAGCAATTATGCCGCACCGCTGGCAAAGGTCTGGCCGGTGCTGGACCGGATCGGCGCGAACACGGTCGAAGCGCCGATCGCCTGGGAGCAACTGGAGCCACAGGAGGGGAAGTTCGACTTCAGCTTTGTCCAGACTTTGCTCGATGAGGCGCGCAAGCATGACAAGCGCATCGTCCTGCTATGGTTCGGCGCCTGGAAGAATACCGGCCTGTCCTATACGCCCGACTGGGTGAAGCTCGACAATCGCCGTTTCCCGCGGATGAAGACGAAGGACGGGCAGGATCATGGCGTACTCTCGCCCCATGGCGCGGCGACGCTGGCGGCGGACAAGCGCGCCTATCTGGCGCTGATGACCTATATTCGCGACCATGACGCCCAGAATACGGTCATTCTGGTGCAGCCGGAAAATGAAGTCGGCAGCTATAAAAACCCCCGCGACTACAGCCCCGCCGCGCAGAAGCTGTTCGACGGCCCGGTGCCGGCGACCCTGACGAAGGCGCTGCAAAAGCCCGGCGGCACCTGGACGACCGTTTTCGGCGACACGGCCGACCGCGCCTTCAACACCTGGCACACCGCCCGCTATATCGAGGCTCTGGCCAGCGCCGGCAAGGCGATCAAGCCGCTGCCCATGTATGTGAACGCGGCGCTCGGTGACCCGTTCGGCAAGCCCGATCCGCAGGCGTTATCGAGCGGCGGGCCGCAGGGCGACGTCATCGACATCTGGAAGGCGGCGGCCCCCTCGATCGATTTCGCCGCACCCGATATTTACGACCGGGCCAGCCGCAACGTCTTCAAGCATCTCGATCTCTACACGCGGCCCGACAACGCGCTGATGGTGCCGGAAATCGGCAATGCCGCCGAATATGCCCGCTATTTCTGGGCGGCGCTGGGACGCGGCGCGATCGGCTTCGCGCCGTTCGGCATGGATGATACTGGCTATTACAACTATCCATTGGGGGCCAAGCGCCTGGACGACGCCACGCTGGATGCTTTCGCGCAGAAATATCGAGCCTTAGCCTCCGCGCCCTGGGCCAAAATCGCCTTCGATCATCCGGTCTGGGGCGCAGCCAAGCCCGACGACGGCGCGCCCGTCAGCACGACCATGGGCGACTGGACAATCACCGCCAGCTTTGGTCAATGGCAATTCGGCCAGCGCAACTGGTTCCCCAAGGCCGACCTGCCGGCCTGGGCGACCGAACCGACCGGCGGCGCGGTGGTCGCGCAAGTTTCGGCCAACGAATTTCTCTTCACCGGCGACCATGTCCGCCTGAACTTCGCCGCCAGTCAGGGCAGCGCGCCGGGCGGCATGATCGTCAAGGTGGAGGAGGGCCATTTCGACAAGGACGTCTGGATCATGGACCGCATCTGGAACGGCGACCAGACCGATTATGGCCTGAACCTGATTGACCAGCCGGTGTGGATCAAGGTGACGATGGGCCGCTATCGGTAACGCCTTAACAGTTCGCAGCGCCGTAGAAGCGCTGCGAACTGTCTAACTCCCTGTCTTAATCAAGCCTTCAGATCAAACCGGTCGGCATTCATCACCTTCGTCCAGGCGGCCACGAAGTCCTTTACGAACTTGCTGCCCGCGTCGGACGACGCATAGACTTCCGCCAGCGCGCGTAGCTGCGAATTAGCGCCGAAGGCCAGGTCGGTGCGCGTCGCCGTCCACTTCTCCGCATGGCTGGCGCGGTCGGTGCCGACGAACGTCTCGTCGCTCGTGTCGTCCACCTGTTTCCAGGCGGTGCCCATGTCGAGCAGATTGACGAAATAGTCGTTGGTCAACTGCCCGACCCGGTTCGTCAGGACGCCATGCTTCGAGCCGCCATGATTGGCGCCCAGCACCCGCAGCCCGCCGACCAGCACAGTCATTTCCGGCGCGGACAGGCCCAGCAGCTGCGCCCGGTCGACCAGCAGCTCCTCCGTCGGCACATTGTAGCGCGTCTGGAGATAGTTGCGGAAACCATCGGCCTTTGGCTCAAGCACGTCGAAACCGTCGGCATCGGTCTGCTCGGCGCTCGCATCGGTACGGCCCGGCGTGAAGGGGACGGTCAGGTCATGGCCCGCCGCCTTCGCCGCCTGTTCGATGCCCACACTGCCGCCCAGCACGATCAGGTCGGCGATCGACGCGCCGCTCTCGCTGGCGATGCCTTCATAGACCGCCAGCACTCGCGCCAGCTGCGCCGGTTCGTTGACGTCCCAGTCCTTTTGCGGGGCCAGGCGGATGCGAGCACCATTCGCCCCGCCGCGATGGTCCGACCGGCGATAGGTGACGGCAGATGCCCACGCGGTCTTGACCATATCCTGCACCGACAGGCCCGACGCGGCGATCTTCTGCTTGAGCGCGGCGACATCCGCCTCGCCTAGCGCCGGTCCGGTCGCGGCGGGGATCGGATCTTGCCAGATCAGGTCTTCGGCCGGGACTTCGGGGCCAAGGTAGCGCACCTTTGGCCCCATGTCGCGATGACACAGCTTGAACCAGGCGCGGGCGAAGGCGTCGGCGAAATAGGCGGGATCGGCACGGAACCGCTCCATCACCGCGCGATAGGCCGGGTCAAACTTCATCGCCATGTCGGCGGTGGTCATCATCGTCGGCACCTTGACGCCGGGCGTATGCGCCTTGGGGGCCAGCGTCTCCTCCGGGTTGCCGACCGGCTGCCACTGTTTCGCACCCGCAGGACTGCGCACCAGTTCATAGTCATGGTCCAGCAGCATGTCGAAATAGGTCATGTCCCACGTGATCGGCGTCGGCGTCCACGCGCCCTCGATCCCGCTGGTGATAGTATGGTCGCCCATGCCGCTTTCATGACCGCTCTGCCAGCCCAGTCCCTGCTGCGCGATGTCCGCCCCTTCGGGTTCCGCGCCGACCAGCGATGCGTCGCCCGCGCCATGCGCCTTGCCGAACGTATGGCCGCCAGCCGTCAGCGCCGCGGTTTCCTCATCATTCATGCCCATCCGCGCGAAGGTTTCGCGAATGTCGCGGCCCGACTGGAGCGCGTCGGGATTGCCGCCCGGACCTTCGGGATTGACGTAGATCAGGCCCATCTGGATCGCAGCCAGCGGGCTTTCCAGCGCCATTTCCTTGTCCGGCTGAATGCGGGTTTCATTGCCGTCCTGGCCGACCCATTGTTCCTCGGTGCCCCAGTAGATGTCCTTTTCCGGTTCGAACACGTCGGCGCGGCCGCCGCCGAAGCCGAAGACGGGTCCGCCCATCGACTCGATCGCGACATTGCCGGCCAGGATCATCAGGTCGGCCCAACTCAGCTTCTGGCCATATTTCTGTTTGATCGGCCACAGCAACCGACGCGCCTTGTCCAGATTGCCATTGTCCGGCCAGCTATTGAGCGGGGCGAAGCGCTGCGACCCGGAAGACGCGCCGCCGCGCCCGTCGCCTGTGCGATAGGTGCCCGCGCTGTGCCAGGCCATGCGGATGAAGAAGGGCCCATAATGGCCGTAATCGGCCGGCCACCAGGGCTGGCTGTCGGTCATGAGCGCCGTCAGGTCCGCCTTGACCGCATCATAATCGAGCGATTGGAACGCCGCGGCATAATCGAAATCTTCGCCCATCGGATCGCCCGACAGGCCATTCTGCTGGAGGATTTCAAGCGACAGCTGGTTGGGCCACCAGTCGCGGTTGGTGCGGCCGAGCAAGGTGCGCCGCGCCGCGGGCTCCTTCATCGGGCATCCCAGCGGATCAGAGGTTTTGGCATCCATGTCTTCTCTCCTGCTTCAAGTCCCTGCTGCATTTTGTAGGAGCATAGCCCAGCCGAACAAAGCCGGGAATATCGCTTTGTCTGATCGATAATATGAGTGGAAGGCAGGGTGATGACGTTTCATGATCGTAAGGAACTTCCGGGTCGGTCGGGCGCTGATGCGAGCGGAGGTGGTCACATGGCAGCACGCGCATATTGGCAGGGGCAAATTCGGCTGGCCCTTGTATCTATCCCGGTGGAAATCTATCCGGCCACCCGCTCCGGCGCAGCAATATCCTTTCGCCAGATCCATGAGCCGACCGGCAAGCCAATCAGCTATGAAAAGGTCGTGCAGGGCGTCGGCCCGGTGGACCGCGACGAAATCCTCAAGGGCTTTGAAATTTCCAAAGGCAATTACGTGCTGTTGGAGGAGGAAGAAATCGAGGCGGTAAAGATCGAGAGCCGCAAGACGTTGGAGCTGGTCCAGTTCGTCGAATCCGATGCGATCGACGTCCTCTATTATGAAAAGCCCTATTTCGTGGTTCCGGCAGACGACCTGGCGGAGGAAGCCTATGCCGTGTTGCGCGACGCGCTGCGCCAGACGAAGAAGGTGGGCCTTGGCCAATTGTCGGTGCGCGGCCGCGAACAGCTCGTATCCTTGAAGCCTTGCGGTCGCGGGCTGGTACTGGAAATATTGCGCTATGCCGACGAGGTAACGCGCGCGCAGACCTATTTCCGTAACCTGCCCGACGACAAGGCCGACGCCGATCTGCTAGACCTTGCCACCACTATCATCGAAAAGAAGACCGCGCCCTTCAAGCCGGAGGAATTTCACGATCGCTATGTCGATGCGCTCCAGCGGCTGATCGAGAAAAAGAAAAAGGCCAAGGGCAAGCGGATCATCGAGGATGTCGAGGAGCCTGCCACCGCCAAGAGCGGCAACGTCATCGACCTGATGGCCGCGCTCAAGAAATCGGTCGGGGATGGCGGCAAGGCGACGCCGGCGAAAAAAGCGCCGGCCAAGGCGGCCGCGACTAAGCCCCGCACGCCAGCCAAGCGCAAAAGCGCCTGATCCATGGCCCGCGATCTGCTCGCCGCCTATAATCAGAAGCGCGACTTCGCCCGCACCCGCGAACCGAAAGGCGAAGTGGCAAGAACGGACGGCAACCGCTTCGTAGTCCAAAAACATGATGCGACCCGGCTGCACTGGGATTTCCGGCTCGAAATCGGCGGCGTTCTGAAAAGCTGGGCCGTGACCAGGGGGCCGAGCATCGACCCGGCCGACAAGCGCCTTGCGGTGCGGACCGAGGATCATCCGTTGAGCTATGGCGATTTCGAGGGATTGATACCCGAAGGCGAATATGGCGGCGGCACGGTGATGCTGTGGGATCGCGGCACTTGGCAGCCGGTGGAAGGCAAGAGCGCCAAGGATCTGGAAAAAGGCCATTTGCACTTCACCCTGGATGGCGAACGGATGAAGGGCGAATGGCTGCTGGTCCGCATGAAAGGGCGGCCAAAGGAAAAGCGCGAGAACTGGCTGCTACGCAAGATCGAGGACGCCGACGCGGGCGAAGGCGACCAGTTGGTCGAACGGGCGCTGACCAGCGTGCTGACCGGGCTTTCGATGGCGGAAATCGCGGCGGACAAGGCGGGTGCCCAGTCGCTCGCCGGGGTGAAGGGCAAGGCCTTCGCCGGCAAGATGCAGGCGGCGCGCGATCATAATGAAAAGGTCGCGGCCAAGCCGTGCAAGGTTGGGACCAAGCCGCCTGCCTTCGCTAAGCCCCAACTCGCGACGCTGGTGGACGATGTGCCAGTGGGTAATGACTGGCTGCACGAGATTAAGTTCGACGGCTATCGCGCGCTCGCCGCGGTGGCGGGCGATCAGGTGCGCATCTTCACCCGCAGCGGGCTGGACTGGACGGACAAGTTCCAGCCGCTCGCCGCGGCGATCGCGGCACTAGACTTGCCGCCCGCCTTGATCGACGGAGAGATCGTCGCTTTCGGCGCGGACGGCAATCCCAGTTTCTCTGCGCTCCAATCGGTCCTCAAGCGTGGCCATGGCGCGCAGCGGGACGACACGCCCTTTCAATTCTTCGCCTTCGACCTGCTGTCGCTGGAGGGTCAGGATATGAAGGCGATGCCGCAGATCGAGCGGAAGGAGCGGCTGGAAGCCCTGCTGAAAGCCGCAACTCCGCCGGTTCAGGTCGCTGACCATGTCATCGGCGCGGGCGAAGCGCTCTTCCGCTCGCTGTGCGACGCGGGGCAGGAGGGGATCATTTCGAAGCGGATCGACGCCCCCTATCGCGGCGACCGCACGCGCAACTGGGTCAAGGTCAAGTGCACGCGCCGACAGGAGTTTATTATCATCGGCCGCAGCGCGAGTGCCGCGCGCGGTCGCCCCTTCGCGTCGCTGCTGCTCGCCCAGCATGAGGGCAAGGCGCTGGTCTATAAGGGCAAGGTCGGCACCGGCTTCGACGCGGAAATGATGGATAGGCTCGCCAAGGCGATGACCCCGCTCGAAACGGATAAGGCACCGCTTGAAGTACCCCGGACCGAAGCGCGCGGCGCGACCTGGCTGAAACCCAAGCTGGTCGCCGAAATCGCCTTCGCCGAATTTACCGCCGACGGGCGGGTGCGCCACGCCAGCTTTCTGGGCCAGCGCGCTGATAAACCGGCGAAGGCGGTCGCGCCCGAAAAACCTGCCCCCACGCCCAAGTCTGCCCCAACCGTGACGATCACCAACCGTGACCGCGTCATCTTCCCCGAAAGCGACCAGACCAAGGGCGAACTGGCCGACTATTATGCCGCGATCGCGCCCCTCATGCTACCCTTCGCCGCCCGCCGCCCGATCAGCCTGGTCCGCTGCCCACAGGGCCGGGCGAAAAAATGCTTCTTCCAAAAGCATGACAGCGGCGCCTTCGGCAAGGCGGTGCGCCAAGTGCCGATCCGTGAGAAAGACGGCGGCAGCGAGGATTATATCTATGTCGAGGATGCCGAGGGATTGCTCGCCTGCGTCCAGATGGGCACGATCGAATTTCATGGCTGGGCCAGCCGCACGGACGCGGTGGAACGGCCCGACCGCATGATATTCGACCTCGATCCCGACGAAGGCATGGATTTCGACCGGGTGAAAGCGGCGGCGCAGGACATTCGCGCGCGGTTGTCCGATATCGGCCTCGTCTCCTTCGCCATGCTGTCGGGCGGGAAGGGCGTGCATGTCGTCGTGCCGCTGACGCCGGGCCATGACTGGGAGACGCACAAGGATTTCGCGTCCCGCTTCGCCCAGGCGCTGAGCGCAGCCGAGCCCGACCGCTTCGTCGCGACCATGAGCAAGGCCAAGCGCAAGGACAAGATCTTCATCGACTGGCTGCGCAACCAGCGCGGCAGCACCGCCGTCCTGCCCTATTCGGCGCGCGCCCGCGCCGGGGCACCGGTGGCGATCCCGATCGACTGGGACGAACTCGACGGCATCAAGGACGCGCATCCCTTCTCGATCGGCGACACGGAAACGCTGCTCGATCGTGCCACAAGTCTGAAAGGCTGGGGCTTCGCCGCGCAAGCGTTGCCTGATATTTGACCCGTCAACCCCGCGGCGTAAGGCCACCCAGCGCGATATCGACCAGCTTTTCCGCGACCTCTGCCGGACTCATCGGCCCATCGGGATCATGCCAGCGCGCCGGCCAGTTGAGCGCCCCCGCCAGTGCGAAGGAGGCAAAGCGGATATCCACCGGCGCAATCGATCCGTCTGCGATCCCCTCCGCGATCATCCCGCGCACCGCATCGTCAATCTCCCGCTTGCGCGCGCGGAACTGGATGGCGCTGTCCATCGACAACAGCTCCTCATTGGTGCGGATCACGCAACGGCCGAAATCGTCCATGTTGATGCAGGCATAGCGCAGCAGGAAAGCGCGCAGCCGGTCATGGCCGCTGCCGGGCGCGCGCGCCGCCGCATCCGCGGCGTCGCGCAGCATCGACAGGCCGCGATTGACGCATTCGACCAGCACCTGCTCCTTATTGCCCAGATAATGATAAATGGTCGGCTTGCTGACGCCCAGGCTGGCGGCGACATCGTCCAGCGAGGCGGCATGATAGCCGCGCGCATTGAACATCCGCACTGCGGCCAACAGTACGGCTGCGCGCTTGTCCGCCCGGTCCTGTTCCCGCTCCGCCTTGTTACGGAAGGGGGAGGGCAGGGCGGTGGCAGAAACAGGGACGGCGGATTTGGGCAAGAACATCTCCTTTGAGCATCTGGAGCATTGACAAGAAACCCTCAGATAATCAATATACCCATGGGTAAATAAAATACGAGTGAGTTTATGCTGACCGAGATTCAGGCCGCCATCCGCGACACCGTGCGCGATTTCGCGCAGGAAACGATCCGCCCGCACAGCGCTCGGTTCGAAGCGCAAGGCGGCTATCCGCCCGAACTGTTCCACGACATGGCGGGCCTTGGCCTATGGGGCATGACCGCGCCCGAAGCCTTTGGCGGCGCGGAAGCCGACGCCGTTTCCTATGCCTTGGCGCTGATGGAGATCGCGGCAGCCGACGGCGCGCTCTCGACCATCGTCTCTATCCAGAACTCGATCCTCGTGTCCGGCCTGCTCAAGGATGGCAGCGACGCGCAGAAGGCGCGCTTCCTGCCCGACCTGATCGGCGGGCGCACCATCGGCGCTTTCGCCCTGACCGAAGCTGATGCGGGGTCCGACGCTTCGGCGGTCCGCACCCGCGCCATCAAGGTCGATGGCGGCTGGCGTATCACCGGGTCAAAGCAGTTCATCACATCGGGCAAGATCGCCGACCTTACCATGATCGTCGCCGTCACTGATCCTGATGCGGGCAAGAAGGGTCTGTCCGTCTTCATCGTGCCGACCGACCGGCCCGGCTATGGCGTGGACAAGGTCGAGCATAAGATGGGGCAAGGCGCGTCCGACACCTGCGCCTTGCGTTTCGACGACATGTTCGTGGAGGATGACCTGCTGATCGGTCAGCCAGGGCAGGGTTACCGCATCGCGCTCGCCAATCTGGAAACTGGCCGCATCGGCATCGCCGCCCAATGTGTCGGCATGGCGCAGGCCGCGCTCGACATCGCAGTCGCCTATGCCAAGGATCGCAAGAGCTTCGGGAAAGCCATCATGGAGCATCAGGCGGTGGGCTTTCGCCTCGCCGACCTCGCCACCCGACTAGAGGCCGCGCGGCAACTCGTCCTGCACGCCGCACGGATCAAGGATGCTGGCCTGCCCTGCCTCGCCGAAGCCTCCATGGCCAAATTGTTCGCGTCCGAAGCGGCCGAGGCGATCGTGTCCGGCGCGCTCCAGACGCTGGGCGGCTATGGCTATCTGGAAGAATATGGCGTCGCCAAAATCTATCGCGATGTGCGCGTGTGCCAAATTTATGAAGGTACGTCGGACATTCAGCGCATGGTCATCGCGCGCAGCCTTTAAGCAGGAGTCATAAGATGCAGGACGATCCCATTGTCATCGCAGGCTATGCCCGCACCCCCATGGGCGGGTTCCAGGGCGCATTGTCCTCGGTCAAGGCCACCGATCTGGGTGCCGCAGCGGTCAAGGCCGCGGTCGAGCGGGCAGGCGTGGCGGCCGATGCGATCGACCGCATCTATATGGGCTGCGTCCTGCCCGCTGGCCTGGGCCAGGCGCCGGCGCGACAAGCAGCGCTGGGCGCAGGGCTTGGCCTCAATACGGAGGCTACGACCGTCAACAAGATGTGCGGCTCCGGCATGCAGGCCGCGATCATGGCGCATGAGGCGCTCGCCAGTGGTGCAGCGGACATCGTGATCGCGGGTGGCATGGAAAGCATGAGCAACGCGCCCTATGCCCTGCCCAAGCATCGGTCCGGCGCGCGCATCGGCCATGACCGCGTGATCGACACGATGATGATGGACGGCCTGGAAGACGCCTATGAACCCGGCAAGGCGATGGGCGTGTTCGCGGAAGAAGCGGTGCGCGACTATCAGTTCACGCGCGAGGATCAGGACGCATACGCCATTCGTTCGCTCGAACGCGCCAATGCCGCGATCGGCAGCGGGGCGTTCGTGCGCGAGATCACGCCGGTCACGGTGAAGGGGCGCGGCGGCGACACGATCGTCGACACCGACGAGCAGCCGGGCAAGGCCAGGCCGGAGAAGATCCCGTCGTTGAAGCCCGCCTTCGTCAAGGACGGAACCATCACCGCCGCCAACGCCTCCTCCATATCGGACGGCGCGGCGGCGCTGGTCATGACGCGCGCCAGCGTGGCAGCGAAGCTGGGCCTCAAGCCCGTGGCGAAGGTCGTCGCCACTGCCGGCCATGCGCATGAGCCCTCCAAATTCGCGACCGCGCCGGTGCCGGCGATGCGCAAGGCGTTGGACAAGGTCGGCTGGTCGATCGCCGATGTCGATCTGTTCGAAGTCAATGAAGCCTTTGCCGTCGTCGCCATGATCGCTGCGAAGGAATTGGGCATCCCGGCCGACAAGATCAACGTCAATGGCGGCGCGACCGCGCTCGGCCATCCGATCGGCGCATCGGGCGCGCGCATTTTGGCGACGCTGATTGCGGCGCTCGAAACGCGCGGCCTGAAGCGCGGCGTGGCGAGCCTGTGCATCGGCGGCGGCGAAGCCACCGCCATGGCGATCGAACTGATCTGAAGGAGACAGGGAAATGGACATCAACGGCGTAGCAGCGATCGTTACCGGCGGCGCATCGGGCCTGGGCAGGGCGACGGCCACGATGCTGGCGCAGCAGGGTGCGAAGGTCGCGATCTTCGACCTGAATGAGGAGGCCGGACGGGCGACCGCGCAAGCGCTGGGAGGTGTCTATGTCGCTGTCAACGTCGCCGATGACGCCAGCGTTTCGGCGGGCTTGGACGCGGCCCAAGCGGCGCACGGCGTCGCCCGCATCCTGGTCAATTGCGCCGGCATCGCGCCCGCGATCAAGACGGTGGGCAAGGAGAATGTTCCCCATCCGCTTGATGCCTTCGCCAAGACGGTGACGGTCAATCTGATCGGCAGTTTCAACATGATCGCCAAATTTTCCGCCTGGCTTGCCGCTGCGGGGGAGATAGACGGCGAACGCGGCGTCATCGTCAACACCGCGTCGGTCGCGGCCTATGACGGACAGATCGGCCAGGCGGCGTATAGCGCGTCCAAGGGCGGCGTCGTCGGCATGACCCTGCCGATCGCCCGCGACCTGGCCCAGCACAAGATCCGGGTCATGACCATTGCGCCGGGCATTTTCCTGACGCCGATGCTGGAAGCCTTCCCGCAAAATGTGCAGGACGCGCTCGGCGCGCAGGTGCCGCACCCCAGCCGCCTGGGCAAACCATCCGAATATGCGCAGTTGGTGGAAAGCATCGTCCGCAATCCGATGCTGAACGGCGAAGTCATCCGCCTGGACGGCGCGATCCGCATGGCGCCGCACTGATAAAAAGCCCCCGGACCGGCGTGCAGTCCGATCCGGGGGTGGGGAAGACCGGCCTGAAAGGCCGGATTCCTTATTGGCTGGGCACCAGCCGCATCGCCGCGCCGCCGCCCGGCGCCAGCCACAGATCGTAGCGATCGCCCTTGCTGATGGTCCTCGTCTCATAGGCGATCTTGTGCCGCGCGTCGGTCAGATAGGTCGCGCCTTCGCCATCCTTGTAGATGGTGGCGGTGTAGGCCTTGCCCGGCTCCAGATAATCGAAGCCCAGCGTCACCGTCCGCGCGGTCGCATCGTTGACGCCGCCGACATACCAGTTCGCGCTGTTGCGGTCCTTGCGCGCAAAGATCGCATAGTCACCCACTTCGCCCGCGATCAGATGGCTTTCGTTCCAGTCGGCCGGCACCTTGGATATGAAATCCAGTTCCCTGGGATATTTGGCCAGCGTCTCGACAAAGTCCGCCGCCATCTGGATCGGCGAATAGAGGGCGAGATAGAGGCCGAGCTGTTTCGCCAGCGTGGACGCCAGCGGTGCATGGCTCGCTCCCTCCAGGCTCAGCACGCCCGGCGTGAAGTCCATCGGGCCGGACAGCATCCGCGTATAGACCAGCGTCGGTTCATGGTCCGGCCCGTTCGCAAATGTGCCCCAGGCATTATATTCCATGCCGCGCGCGCCTTCGCGTCCGACCCAGTTGGGATAGGTGCGGCGCAGGCCGGTATCCTTGATCGGTTCGTGCGCGTTGACCGCGACATGATATTTCGCTGCCGTCTCCACCACGCGCAGATGATGTTGCGCCATGCGCTGGCCGTCATGATATTCCATGCGGGTCTGGCCCGGCCGATCGCCCGGCGCGATGATCCCGCCTGCGTCCGCGACATAGCCGGTCTTGACGACATCGATGCCGAGGCCGCCATAAAGCTTCATCGCGTCGTCCAACTGCGCCTCATAATTGGCGATGTTGCCGCCGGTTTCATGATGGCCGATCAGGTGGACGCCTTTCTTCCTGGCATAGGCGGCCAGCCCCGGTAGGTCGAAATCGGGCGTGGACTGGGTGTAGCTGAAATCGTCGCCATGGCCGAACCAGTCGCCGTTCCAGCCCTTGTCCCATCCTTCGACCAGCACGCCGCGAAAGCCGTGTTTGGCGGCAAAATCGATATATTGCTTCGTCCGCGCGGTGGTCGCGCCGTGTTTCGGCCCTTCCGCCCACGTCCAGTCGCCCCGGATCATGCCCCACCAGATGCCGATATATTTGGCGGGCTTGAACCAGCTGACGTCGCCTAGTCGGTTGGGTTCGTTGAGGTTCAATTCCAGATCATTTTCGACCAGTCCGGCGGCGTTGTCGGCGATGCGGATGGCGCGCCAAGGCGTGTTGAACGGCAAGTCGCGGATCACCCGCGCGCCCTGCGAGGAAGGGGAGAGGGTTGTGCGAAAGGTCTGGCCGGACGCGCGCTTCAGCCAATAGGCCGCATAATCGACCAGCGCGGCTTCGTGGAAGCTCAGATGCGTGCCGTCGTCCAGCCGCATGGTGATGGGCGTATGGGCGGTAGAGACGGCATCGATCGACGTCTTCTGATAGACCTGTTCGTAGCGGTTCCATTCGCCACCCGGAATCCACCAGGCCTGCCCCTTGGGCGCGATGTCGAACTCGGTCGTTTCGTCGGCGATCTTCATCGTTTTGAGGCCGGGCTGCTGCGGCAGCTCATAACGAAAGCCGACGCCATTATCGAACAGGCGGAAATGCACGTTCATGAGCCGCGCGCCCTGGACATTCGACTGGCGGAAGCGGACCGTCACTTCATTATAGCGGTCGGTGACGAAGCGGCGCTCGCCCCAGGGCTGTTCCCATCGATCGTTGCCCTGGCCCTTGTCCGATCCCGCGATCGCAAAGCCGCGCGCCATGTTGAACCCGTCGGTCAGGATGAAACCCAGCTTGGATGGCGCGATCAGCAGCCTGCCCTTGCGCGACAGCGACCAGGTGGGGCGGCTGTCATTGTCCGTGGAAACGGTCAGCACGATCGACCCGTCGGGCGAGGTGGAGGTGACGGCGGGGCGCGCCTCCTGCGCAGAGGCCGGTGTCATGAAGACGAACGGAAGGGTCAGCGCGCAGGCGCGCAGCAACGGGTTCAGCATTGGGGCGTCTCCTTATTCTTCGATGATCAGCGCGCCGAAGGGCGGCAGGGTGCCGGGTGTGGCGCCATTGACGGCGGACAGCAGCTTGTTGGTAGGGGCGATATCTTCGGGCCATTCCGCCGGCTCGGCCGACAGATTGAACAGGCAGAGAAGCGACTGGCCATCGGCGGTGCGTCGGAACAGCAGCCGCTGATCGTCGGCGATGAGTATCTCAAAGCTACCATGGCGTAGCGCCGGGTTAGCCTTGCGCAGCGCCAGCATCGCGCGGGTGTGGTTCAGCAGCGACGCTGGGTCAGCCTCCTGCGCGTCGACCGCCAGCGCCAGATGATCCGCACCATGGGGCAGCCAGGGTTCGACGCTGGAAAAGCCCGCCTGCGCCGCATCGGTTGCCCATGGCAAAGGCGTGCGCGCGCCGTCGCGGGACAGGGTCAGCGGCCAATTGGCGATCGCCTCGGGATCTTGCAGCCGTTCGAAGGGGATATCGACCTGGGTGATCCCCAGTTCCTCGCCCTGATAGAGGATGGCGTTGCCGCGTAGCGCGACCAGCAGCATCGCCTTCAAGCGCCCGAACGCCGGGCGATCCTCCGCCGCGCACCAGCGGGAAAGCGCGCGCGGCGCATCATGATTTTCGAACGCCCAGCTTGGCCAGCCCATGCCCGGTTCGCCCGGCCAGCGATCGACCGTGTCGGCCACCAGAGCGGGCGTCAGCGCATCGGCATAGAGGAAGTTGAAGCCATAGGCGCTGTTGAGGTGGGTTTCGCCCGCCGTATAGGCCTTCATCTCCGTCTCGGAAAGGTCGCCGCCCACCTCCGCCACGGTGAAGATCGCGCCATATTCGTCGCATAGCGTGCGGATGCGCTTGATGAAATCGACCACGCCGGGGTGCGACTGGCTGTAGCGCTTGATCTGAAAATCGAAGGACCGCGTGCGCGGCTTGCCCGTATCGGGCGCAGGCGGATTGTCGCGCAGCAGGGGATCGTGCATCGAATGGTTGAGCGCATCGAGGCGGAAGCCGTCCACGCCGCGATCCAGCCAGAAGCGCATCGCGTCCAGCAGCGCATCCTGCACCGCCGGGTTATGGACGTTGAGCTGCGGCTGGCTGGTCAAAAACTGATGCATATAATATTGGCCGCGTCGCCCGTCCCAGGTCCAAGCCGGGCCGCCGAACACCGACTGCCAGTTGTTGGGCGGGGTGCCGTCTTCTTTGGGATCGACCCAGACGAACCAGTCGGCCTTGTCGCCGGTCCGGCTGGCGCGGCTTTGCGCGAACCAATCATGCAGGTCCGACGTATGGGCATAGACCTGATCGATCGTGACTTTCAGGCCCAAATCATGCGCACGGGCGATCAGCGCATCGAAATCCGCCAGCGTGCCGAAGATCGGATCGACGTCGCAATAGTCCGCAATGTCATAACCGAAATCGCGCATGGGAGAGGTGAAGAAGGGCGAAATCCAGATCGCGTCCGCGCCGAGCCGGGCAATATGCTCCAGTCGCTGCGTGATACCGTTCAGGTCGCCGATGCCGTCATGATTGCTGTCCTGAAAACTGCGCGGATAGATTTGATAGATCACCGCCCCCTTCCACCAGGGCTGATCGGTCGATGTCGTCGCAAGCGTCATAAGGGGCGTTCCGGCGGTTAGGGGTGGGCGGCGCAGACGGCGTAGCCGAAGGCGGGGAGGGACAAGGCGAGGCTGCCTGGCGCTTGCAGCGCGGCGGGGCAGGCGCCGATCAGCGACGTGAAGCCGCCGCTGGCCGGATCGACCGCGACATAACCGGAATAGGGCGTCGCGGCCGTATTGAAGGCGACCAGGACTTCGCGGCCCGTATCGGGATCGATGCGGGATACGGCGAACAGGCCGGGCTTGTCCGAACTGTTGCGCAGGACAGTCGCGCCGCGCGACAGGGCCGGCGTGGCGCTGCGGATTTTCGCCAGCTTTGCAATTGCGCGATAGAGCGGATGGTCGGCATGGAAATTGTCGGTCGCGGTGGTCGATGCGGTGCCGACCAGCCTGTCCGCATTATATTCGGCAACCTTGGATGCGAACATGTCCTGCCGCGCCTGCTGGTCGTTGCCGGTGCCGGCGAAACCCTGCTCGTCGCCATAATAAAGCGTGGGCACGCCGCGCAGCGTCAGCAGCATCGCATGGCCCAGCAGGTCGCGCGCCAATTCCTCTTCCGCGCTCATGCCGGGCTTGGCCTGACGCAGGAACCAGGCGAAGCGGCCCGCATCATGATTGCCCAGGAAGGTCGGCAGTTGCAGCGCCGCCGCCTTCCCGCCTTCATAAAGGGCATCATCCTCCCCCAGCCGCGCCAGCATGTCGGTGCCGCTCTTGCCGCTGGCTGCATCGACGGCCGCGCGCATGAAGGCGAAGTCCAGCACGGCGGGAAATCCGGCGTTGCGCGTCCAACTGGCCAGCAATGCCGGGTCATAAGCGTCGGTGGCGACCTCCCCGAACACATGAAAATTCGGGATACCGTTCGCCGTGGCATGGGCGCGGATGGCGGGAATGAAGGCGCGCCAAAATTCCGCATTCACATGGCGCGCGGTGTCGATGCGGTATCCGTCGATGCCGAAGCGATCGATCCAGCCTTTATAGATGGCGATGAAGCCAGCCACCACGCGCGGGTCTTCGGTGGCAAGGTCGTCCAGCCCGACGAAATCGCCATATTGTGAACTCTCGCCCTTCCAGTCGGTGTCGCCGCGATTGTGATAATAGACGGGGTCGTTGAGCCAGGCGGGGACTTTGACCCTTTCCTCGCCCTTCGGCACGACCGGGGTGTAGGCGAAGGCCGGATCGGTCAGCTTCGCCCAGTTCGCGGCGCTGCCATCCTGGTCGCCGGCGAAACCCGCATTGATCGGCGCGCCCGCCACGCCGCCACGGCGCGACCAGGGATAGTCGGCCTTACTGCGATAGGACGCCGCGCTGGTCGGGCTTTCGCGATATTGGATCACATCGGCGGTATGGTTGGCGATGATGTCCATATAGACTTTCATGCCGCGCCCATGGGCGGCATCGACTAGCGCCTTGAAGTTGGCGTCGCTGCCGAAATGCGGATCGACGGTGGTGAAGTCGGTCACCCAATAGCCGTGATAGCCCGCGCTTTCCTGTCCCTGGGCACCCTGCACCGGCTTGTTTTTGAACACCGGTGCCAGCCAGATCGCAGTCGCGCCCAGCCCCTTGATATAGTCCAGCTTCGCGGTCAGCCCCTTCAGGTCGCCGCCATGATAGAAGGCGCGCGATGTGGGGTCATAGCCGGTCTGGAGCGGGCCGCCCTTCAGGCCGCCCTTGTCATTCTTGCGGTCGCCATTGGCGAAACGATCGGGCAGGACGAAATAGACGATCTCCTGTTCCGGGGTGCGGGCGCGCAAGTCGGCCAGCGTATCGGCCATCGCCAGCGGCGCGCCCAGGAGAGCCGCACCGATCCCGGCGACTGTCACGAAAAATCTCGTGGCCGTTCGACCCATCATGGGCACCCCTTTGCTTGAACCTTGGGAAAAGGCCCGGCGACGACAAGGCCGCCGGGCCACTCTACACATCAGAAGCGGTAGTTGAAGCCCGCCATGAAGCGGCGGCCATAGCTTTGATAGTTGCGGACCTGGATCGACGCGCCGGTATCGACCGATACGAAGGGTTCGTCGGTCAGATTCTGGCCCTGCACGAAGATCGCCAGCCCTTCCAGCGCGCTGCCCTTCTGAAAATCATAGCCGACCTGTCCATCGACGATGGTTTCGCTCAAAGCCCGGCGCAACTCGCGCTCGCCGCCGAAGCCCACGAACTGGCCGACGAAGGCGGAACGGTAGCGGGCCGAAGCGCGGGCGTTGAAGCCCCATTTCTCGAAGAACAGCGTGCCATTGGCGACCCAGCGCGAATAATCGGGCAGGTCTTCGGATGCCGCGCCGACGCCCGGCTTGATGCTGGTCTTGGTATAGCCCACGCCGCCGGTCAGGCCAAAGCCCTCCAGCGCGGGTGTCACGATGTCGAACGGCACGGTGCCGGCGACCTCGAAGCCGTAGAGCTTGCCACCCTTGCCGTTGACCGGGCGGGTCAGCGTGCCGTCGGGATCGGTGACGCCCGGCGGCAGGACGATCGGCAGGCCGGTGTAATCGAACGCCGCTGTCTCCCGATAGACATAGCTTTGCAGCTTCTTGGCGAACAGTTGCAGGCTCACATAGCCCTTGGTCCCGAAATACTTCTCGAAATTCAGGTCCGCCGCCCAGGCGCGATAGGGGCGCAGGGTGGGGTTGCCGCCGGTGCCGGTGATGACCCCGCTGGCCGTGTTATAGCCATAGTCCAGGCTGACCTTCATATCCTCGAACCGGGGGCGCTGGATTTCGCGCGCGGCCGCCAGACGGACGATGAAATCGCTGGGGAAGCGCAGGGACATGTTCATGCTGGGCAGCACGTCCCAATAATTGTCGCCCCGTGTGGTCGGCACCAGGTCGGCCGCCGCCAGGTTTACGAAACCGCGCGACTTCTGTTCGGTATTCTGCGCGAGTACGCCGATATTGCCGGTCAGTTCCGCCGATCCAACGTCCGATTTGATATTGGCCATCAGATAGGCGGACATCACCCGCTCGGTCACCGAATAGGCCTTGGCCGGCACGTCCTTACTGGGATTCAGCGTCTTGATATACACGCCGTCGGCCAGCAGCTTGAACGGGTCGTAGGACAGGATCGGACCGATGCCCAGGAAGCTGAGGTCCGTCGCGGCCAGACGATATTGCTCCGGCAGCACAAGCGACGTTGCGCCATTGGCCAGGTTCAGCACATATTCTTCGGGCGTCTTGGCCTTGGTGCGGTCGACATAGCCCAGCCCCGCGGTGATCTTCGACAGGAAGCCTCCCTCGATCTCCTTGCCGAACTCGACCTGATAGCTCTTGATCTCATCATCGATGATGCGGTTGTTATAATAGCCTTCCTGATGGCCTAGCGGTGCGCCGCCACCCCAGCCGAGCGGGTCGGTCAACACCATCAGATTGGGATCGCTATAGTCGAGCAGACTGGAGGTGAAGCGCGTGCCCTTGGCACCGCTCACGAAATCCAGCGTGTCGGTCGCGCCATTGCCGGGCCCGTAACCAGTGCCCGCGTTCGACTCCAGCGACAATTCGTTGCGGTCGGTGCGCGAATAGCCGAAATCGAAACTGGCCGACCAGCCATCGTCACCGGTATATTTGCCGTTGAACCCGCCGGAGAAGATCTTCGACTTGCGCTCATAGCCATGGTTGTTGACCACCGCCTCGACGCCGGTGAAGGTGCCCTTGTTGATGAAACCGCTGTCGGTGCCGATGCTGGCGGGGACCAGCGTCGCGCCGCTCCAGTAGAGCGGAAATTCGACGCCGCGCTTGATCTGCTTTTCCTTGAAGTCGCCGTAAAAGCCGTCGAAGGTCAGGAGCAGCGTATCGGTCGCCTGCACCTGCACTGCGCCCTGGATGCCCAGGCGCTTCAACTGCGTCGAGACGCCGAACGGCTTAATGCCGCCGATGACCTTGTCGCCATTCGGCCCGTCGGCATAGCCCCAGGCCTCGAACTCCTTCGACTGATAGGGTTCGTCATTATAGGCGGCGGAGAGCGACACGCCGATGCGGTCGCCCGCGAACTGGCCGACATAGGTGCCGGTCAGGCGATAGCCCTTGTCCTTGCTGTCGGCATTGACCTTGCCCAGATCGGTGTAAACGCCGCGCGCGCCGACCGAGAACAGTTCTTTGCCATAGTCGAGCGGGCGGATGGTGCGGATGTCGACGGTGCCGGCCAGGCCCTGGTTGATGAGGTTGGCCTGGGGCGACTTGAACACATCGACGCGGCTGACGACTTCGGACGGATATTGGTCGAATTCGACATTACGCTGTTCGCCGGTCGACGTCTGCGGGCGGCCATTGAGCGTGGTGGAGGAGAGGTCGGCGCTGGCGCCGCGGATCGCGATCGAATTGGCGCGGCCGAACAGGCGCTGCGACGTCAGGCCGGGCAGGCGGGCGATGGATTCGCCGATCGATGCGTCGGGCAGCTTGCCAATATCCTCGGCCGATACCGATTCCACGATCTGCGCGGCGTTCTTTTTCGTGTTGACGGCGCTCTGCAACGCGGCGCGGAAGCCGGTGACGACGATCGTGTCGCTGGCCGCATCCTGCGACGCGGTGTCGGCCTGCGGCGCGTCCTGCGCGAAGGCGGGGCTGGCGGCCGCCGTCGCCATGATGGCCAGAAGCGATGCGCCGAACAAACGGACGCGATGATGATGATGAGCCACTTTGATCCTCTCCCCCATGGACACCGGACACACCCTGTTTGCCGGTGCTGGAAACCCTGGCCGCAAGCATGGCTGTGAAGCGCCACGTTCCTGCGGGTGGGCCGGTCATACGCCCCGTTCGCGCCACCCGGCCATAAGGCATACGTATACGCATATATGCACAGGCCCCGACTGTGGCCGTCATGTCACGATGAGCCTGGCCCGGAAGGACGCAATTGCCTTGTTTTCAGCGTGGCCCTACCATGGCTGTGGCGTATCGACCGCGCCGGGAGAGGGATATGGGGCGCCAGCCCACCAGCAAGCCGACCAGCTTCGACATCGCCTATCTGGCAGGCGTGTCGCAGCCCACGGTCAGCCGCGCGCTGCGCGGATCGCGATCGGTCAGCCTCGCCACGCGCCAGCGGATCGAGGCGATCGCTCAGGAACTTAACTATTCGGTCGACAAAAATGCGTCCTCGCTCCGGTCGCAACGATCGAACACCATCGCGCTCCTGTTCTTCGAAGATCCCACCCCCGACGAATCCAACATCAACCCCTTCTTCCTGGCGATGCTGGGATCGATCACGCGGCAATGCGGCGCGCGCGGGCTGGACCTGCTCATCTCCTTCCAGAAAATGGAGGATGACTGGCACGTCCGTTACCAGGACAGCCACCGCGCCGACGGCCTCATTCTGCTCGGCTATGGCGACTATACGCTCTACGCCCGGCGGCTGACCGAACTGGTCGATCATGGCACCCATTTCGTCCGCTGGGGGTCGGCGGGGGAGGACACGATCGGGCCGACCGTGGGATCGGACAATGTCGGGGCGGGCCGCCTGGCCGGCGAGCATCTGCTCAGTCTCGGCCGCCGCCGCATCGCCTTTCTGGGCCAGGCGGACGAACATTATCCCGAATTTGCCGATCGCTTCACTGGCCTGTGTCAGGCGATGGCCACGTCCGGCATCGCCCCCGATCCAGCGTTGCAGGTCGATGCGCTGACGGCCGAGGATGCCGGCCATGCCGCCGCCCGGACGCTGATAGCGCGGGCCAAGCCCTTCGACGCGATCTTTGCGGCGAGCGACCTGATCGCAATCGGCGCGATGCGCGCGCTGGCGGAGGCGGGCCTGTCCGTTCCGGGCGACGTCGCCATTATCGGCTTCGACGATATCCCGGCCGCCAGCCTGACCACGCCGCCGCTGACCACGATCATGCAGGACATGAAGGGGGCCGGACAATTGCTGGTCGACACGCTGGTCGCGCAAGTGGAGGGTCGGCCTCCGCCGCCCTGCACGCTGGGAACCAGGCTGGTCGTGCGGCGGAGCACGGCCGGATAGGGGCAGGTCAGTTCTGCGGCACGGCCGTCCGGCCCGGCACTATCAGGTTGAGTATCACCGCCACTACCGCAGCCGGCAGCACGCCGGACGCCAGGATGATGCGCGCGGATGCTGGCAGGTGCGACAGCGCGTCGGGTTCGAGTTCAAGGCCGATGCCCAGAGACAAGGCGAGGCCGAAAATCAGCATGTTGCGCTGGGTCCATGCGACCGCCGACAGCATGGACAGGGCGGCCGACGCGACCATGCCGAACATCAATATCACCCCGCCACCCAGCACCTCGATCGGTATGGTGGTGATCGCCGCGCCGATCTTCGGCACCAATCCGCACAGCACCAGGAACAGAGCGCCGACCGTCACGACATGGCGGCTGACGATGCCAGTGATGGCGATCAATCCCACATTCTGGCTGAAACTGGTATTGGGCATGGCCCCGAACAGCGCGCCGATCGCCGTTCCCACGCCATCGGCGGCCGTCGCGCCGATCAATTCGCTGTCGCGTGCCGGGCGACCGACATTGGCTTCGCAGATGGCGGACACGTCGGCGATCGATTCGATCGCGGAGATGAAGCCCATCAGGCAGAAGCCTACTATAGCGGACGCCGACAGAGCGAAACCGAAATGGAACGGATCGGGCAGCATGACGACAGGGGCGGTGCCGATCGGGGCCAGCGACACGCGGCCCATAGCGGCGGCGAGAGCATAGCCAGCCAGCAGTCCCAGCAGGACAGACGCGGTGGACCACAGGCCTCGCGCAAAAAAGCTGAGCCCCAGCGTCGTGACGATGACCACGCCCGCCAGCAGCCAGCCTGCGCCCGCGCCATAGGCTGGCGTACCCTGCGCCATGACCCCGCCGGCGGCATATTGGATGCCGACCCGCATCAGCGACAGGGCGATCATCAGCACGACCAGGCCCGTGACCAGCGGCGGCAGGGCGAAGCGGATGCGGCCCACGAACATGCTCAGCACCGCATGAAACAGCCCGCCGCACAGCGCCGCGGCGGTCAGTGCCGCCATGGCGTCCACCCCGCGCCCGGCGCAGATCGGGATGATGACCGGGAGAAAGGCAAAGCTGGTGCCCTGCACCAGGGGCAGGCGCGCACCCACCGGTCCCACGCCCACCGTCTGAAGCAGGGTGGTCAGGCCGGCGAACAACATCGCCATCTGGATCATGTAAATCAGCGCGCCGGGGTCCGCCGATCCATAGCCGAACCCGGCGGCACCCGCGATGATGATGGCGGGCGTGATGTTGCTGACGAACATGGCCAGCACATGCTGGATGCCCAGCGGGATGGCGATGGCCAGGCCGGGGAAGTGATCGGGGTCGCGCGCCTGCGCCGCCGTCATTCCCGTTGGCTGCTCAGGCGCAGCCTGCGGTATGGCGAGCGGCGCTGCGGTCATTGCGGCGGTGCCTGCTCGTAGCGGTCCCAATGATCCAGCAATTCGTCCACGACTTTCGATCCGACCAGATACAGGCTTTCGAGCGATGCCCGCATGCCGGAATAGCCTTCATTTTCACGCAGTAGATTGTCGGCGGCGGTCACGCCGGGCGGCGGCATGGAATAGTTGCTGCCCGATCGCAACAGCATGACCCGCTGCTTGTCCGCCCGTCCGACCTTGTCCAGATAGGTCAGCGCCTGGAACGTACCTGTTTCTTCCATGGCGGAGGTGACAAACTCGCCCTTGCCGTGGGTGGCGCGCTTGACCCAGTCATTGGCCCAGTCGTTCATCAGCTTGCCGTGCCAGAAGGTCATGGCCGACAGTTGGTCGCCGATCAGGACGAAGGGCGGGCGCTGGGCATTGGGATAGCCCTTATAGGCTGCGCGCGCCGCCGCCACGCCCGGATCGTCGGGTAGGGGCGTGTCTTTGGTCAGGGCATAGGCCCAGTCGACCAGCTTGGGGTTCATGGCGAAGGTTCGGCCATCGGTATCAGGTGGATTGGGATCGTCCGGTCCCTTGCGGTCGAGCGCGAAGAAGCCCGATGCCCAGCCTTTGGGTATTTCGCGTGCGTCAATTTCATGGACCAGATCGCCGTCGACGCTGTAGCGCGCCCAGGCGGCCGATCCGATCGATGCATCCTGCGGATCGATGCCGGCGATGCCGGCGACCAGCCAATAGGCTTTGGACAGGTCGAAGCGCGGGTCAAGGCCCAACGCCATGGTCGCGGTGGCGGACCGCGCGGTACCGACGCCGGTCACCATCGCCAATATCTGGGTGTCTGGGTTGTAATAGAGGTCGTGCCAGGATTGGGGGAAGGGGATGCGGACATTTAGCTGCCGCCTTTCCTTCCACAACTGGAACTCGCCGGGCGCATCGCCCTCATCCGCGCCGATTTCGAACATGGTGACGATGACCATGCGGACGGGCAGGCTCGTGGTGCACGGCTTGCCGGGGACGCAGGCAAGAACGGCATCGACCGCTGGTGACGCGGCCCCGGCCGTCCCGACCCCAAACAGGGCAAGGCAGGCCCAGGCAGTCCCAATCAGGCGGCGGACAGCAAATGGCATCGGCGCAGGGCCTTCCGGTAAAAGGGACGGGGAGCACAGAGATGCTGCGCTCCCCGAAACAGATCAGAATTTATAGACGGCGGACGCCTGGAAGCTGCGCGGCCGTTCCGGCAGGACGATAGTGCTGCCGAACAATTCGGTGAAGTTGGCGCGGAAATATTTCTCGTTGGTCGCGTTCTTCACCACCAGGCGCAACAGCATCGGTCCGGTTTCGAACGATACACCCAGGTCTACGGTGGTATAGGCCGGCAGCTTCACCGCCTGGCTTTGGCCCGAATAGACCGACTCGACATGCACCAGGCTGCCCGACAGAGCGAGGCCGAAGTCGAACGCATAGGTTGCGGTGGCCGAATACATATTTTCAGGAATACCCGCACGCTTGGAATCGTTCCTGCTGTTGATCGGCACCAGCCCGATCGGCTGGCCGCCCAGATAGAGGGTCGGATCGGACACGTTCACCAGATCCTCGATGCCAAAGAAGCTGAACAGGCTGCCGTCCTGCAACGCGGTCAGATTATAGACATTGGTGTGGGTGTAAGCGCCGGTAATGAGCAGGTGCCGATCGACCGACCAGCGGAATTCCGCCTCCAGCCCCTTGGTCTCGACCGACTGGTTCACCGTGATCGACTGGATGTTAAAGTCGGTGCGCTTCTGCTTGTAGACCGACACGGCCGCATAGAGCTTGTTGTCGAGCCAACTGCCCTTGATCCCACCTTCATAAAGTTTGGAGGCGGACAGGAAGGTGCCACCCGCGACATCGGCCGGATAGATTTCCGCCCCTTGACCCGCGATCACCGTCGATTGCTTCGCGATGGTGCCATAGGGGATCAGGCCGAAGGGCAGCTTGTAGGATGCGCTGCCCGACCAGGACCAGGCGCCCTTGCTGCCGCTGGCATTGTTCGCCGCCAGGCCGGCCGCGGGGGCTTCCATCTTCGAGGTGATGTTGGTCGCCTTGACGTCCAGATGGTCGTAGCGCGCGCCCAGCGTCACATCCAAGCCGAAGGCGAAGTCGAGATCGACCAGCCCCGCGAGCGCCAGGTCGCTATAATGGCCGACGACATAATTGGTGTAGTCGCAATCGCACTCGGTCGACAGCAACCGGTCCGACAACGCATCATAGCCCACCGTCAGGTCGACGCGGTGGAAATATTCATAGTTGAAGTCGTCGCCATGCGCGAACTTGGTGTAGCGGACCGACGGCGACAGCTGGAACGAGAATTTGCCCGCGCTGCTTTCCAGCGTCTTGGATGCGACGATCTTGTCCTCGATCACCCAGCTGTCATGGAATTGTGCGAAGCCATAGGCGTTCTCGTTCATATTTTCATAGCTGTCGTAGAACCACTGGTTCTTCAGCTCGAAACCGCTGTCCGCGGTGTAGATAGCGTCGAAGTAGAAGGTCGAACCCCGGTTGACCAGCTTATCATCCTTTCCGGTCAACACATCGCGGCGGCTGAGTTTGGTCGTGCCCGTATTGGTCAGCGCTAGGCTGGGATAGGTCGACGTGAAGCAGGCGTCGGTAAAGCCGCTGGCAAAGGGGCTGAACGTGCTGTTGGGGCAGGAGAAGTTGCCGAAGATAGAGAAGCCGCCCGGCACCGAAGCCTTGATTTCCTGCTGCGAAATCTGCCCGTCGCCACTGGTGTCGAGCGGCTGGGCCTGGCCGGTGATGTACGTGCCGTCATCGACCAGCGCCTGGGTCAGGCGGTTCCAGCCGCCATTTTGCTGGCCTTTGTAATTTTGATACTGGCCGCCAAATTCGATGCGGACATGGTCGGACAGGTCGGTGTCGAAGGAGCCTTGCAGGATGGTCTGCTTGGTCGACATGTTGCGATAATAGCTGCCGTCATCCTCATATTGGCCGAACAGGCTGTAACCAAATTCCTGCTCGCCGATCTTCAGTGGGCCGGAGACATTGCCCTTGACGACATTCATGTCCCAGCTGCCGCGGGTATAGCTGATTTCGCCACTCGCCTTGTCGCGCAACTTGCCGTCGGCAACGCGCGCCGATTTCGGCACGAAATTCATGTAGCCGCCGGTCTTGGAGGGCCCGAAAATGGGCGACGCCGGGCCGCGGACGATATCGATGCGGTCCGATGCGCCGATGGGCGTGGGATAGTTGCCCGGATTGTCCAGGCGACGCATGCCGCGGAAATAGACTTCGCCGGGCGTGCCGCGAATGTCGAGCGCGCCGCCGACGCCGAAGAAGCTGTTGGTGAAGGTGCCGGGCGCCTGCGCGACCAGGTCATAAATGTCGGTGATGCCGAACCGCTCCATCTGCTCGCTGCTGATGGTCGATGCGGAGCGCGGGGTTTCAAGGATCGTCTTGTCGAAGCCGAAAATCGAACCGACATTCTTGATCGGCAGCGCGTCGAGTGCGCCGGTGACGACGATTTCGGCGGTCGGCTCTGGCGCATCCTCTGGCGCGGGCGTCTGCGCCCAGGCGGCGGAACTCAGCCCAGGACTTAGGGCGGTGCAGGACAGCAACGCCAGCGTGGCGATGGCGGTCGATCCCGGTCGCGAACGATGTTGCCGCGCAGCATGATTGTTAGAACGATGAAAAGGCAGATAATGCGCCATGTTGAGCCCCCTTTATAATGGCGACGAAGCGTAAATCCCCACGGCTTCGCCAGCCGGTTGTCCCTGCTGTCTGCCTCTCCTATGAAAATTTTTGATGCTGCAATGCGTCATGCTAATAGTCTTGACGCGGCGCAGCAAAGAAAATGTCTTGTTTTTATCGTTATTATTTCAGTCTTCGTCGAGTTTTTACGGCACGATCGATTTATTAAAGCTGGAAACGGTAACATCTTCGAAAGTCTCGAAATCTTTCTCCAATCGGATTTGAAGCGCGGCCTTGGCGCTCGATCGTGCGAGGATGCGACAACGATCCTCGGCCCAGCCCGCGGCGCAGGGTGGGGCGCGCGTGCCAACATGCCTGTCCACCCAGATGCTGGACCCGTCGACGAACGCCTGCTCTAGGCTGGTGCGCGCCATCTGCTTGAGATCCGCATAGCCCATGCCCTGTTCGCGCGCGGCGCGCAGATATTCCTGGGTCATGTCGGTGCGTAATATGCCTTGGTCGTCGGTCGATAGCAGCGTCGGGACGCCCGCCCGGCGATAGAGGCGTAGCGGGTGATCGTCGCCCTTCACTCCCAATATCACGGCGTTGCTGGTCAGGTTGATTTCCACCGCAACATCGTCGCGCGCCATCCGCGCCAGGGTGGCGATGGCGTCGTCCTCGTAAGCGATGGCGGTGCCATGGCCGATCCGTTCCGCGCCCGCGTCCAGCGCCTTGGCGATATGGTCGCGCAGGGCGGCGGGGGGCACCAGGCCGAACGCCAGTTCGCCCGCATGCAGCGTGCGATGCACGCGGGGATGCCGTTCCGCCAGAAAGCGGACCATCGCCATGTGCAGGTCATAGTCGCGCAGCGCGATCACCCAATCTTCCGGCTGCACGATGTTGATGCCGACATAGCGCGGATCGCGATCGGCCAAGGCGAAGGCGAGGATCAGCGAGGTGAAGGCCTGCGCCGGGGGAAGGTCGCGCCATCCCCACGCGAGATAGCGGATGGCGATGCCGCAGCCGGGATCGGGGTTCGCGCCGCCACAGGCCAGCGCCTTGCCCGCCGCTGCCTCGTTCGCATCCAGTTCCGCGATCGCCCGATCGATGACGGGCTTCGCCGCCTTGATCGCTTGGCTGTAAAAGGCAGCCAGGCCGCTGGCGTCCAGCTTTACGTCCGCCGCGCCCAGCGTCGCTGCGATCAGTGCGTCGGGATTGTGGATCAGTTCCAAATAGCCAACCCGATCGCCCGCCGCGACTTGCCGTGCGACAACCAAGGCGCCGGTGTCCGCGACCGGGCCAGTCGGGCCGAACCGTTCGAAACTGCCGAAAAACTGCGTATGGCCGGACACGTCATTGGCGCCCACGCCCTGCTGCACGCCGCGCGTCGACATGGCATCGACCAGCCGGGCGAAGGCGAAGGGGGTCTGTTCGCCCACATGTTTGACCGTCCGCGCTTCGGGGCAGGGCGGCGCGACGACGCGGGTGCCGCTATCGTCCACGCACAGGCCCGCCTGCGCCGCCCAGCGCAGATAATCTTCCGCATAGGGGGTGCCGCCCAGATGATTGTGCAGGTCGCCGCCCTTGGGCATCGCCTTGAGGAACAGCCGCAGCGCGGGCGGACTGTCCGCCAGCCGGTCGAACAGGGCGGCCGCAGCCGCTTCCCCACTGGTCGTCTGCGCCGCAGCCGGCGACAGCACGGCCAGCGAGGTCATGAGGGCCAGGCCACGCTTCATTGCGGATCGGTTCCCGGCACATGATCCTTGTAGCTATCCCAATGGCTCAGCAATTCATGCACCACCGGCACGCCGACGCGATAATTGGCTTCGAACGCTGCGACCTGGCCTGCGCCTTCATCGGCGACGCTTTCGACGGCCGATCGGCCCGGCGGCGGCATGGATGGATTGCTGCCGGTACGCAGCACCAGCACGCGCGCCGGATCGACCAGCCCCTGTTTCGCGGCGATCGCCATGGCGCCGGCCAGCGATTGGCTTTCCATGTTGGTCATGGCGAAACGACCCTTGCCGCCGGTCCACAGCTTCACCCAGTCGCGCGCCCATTGGGTGCGGCCGGGGCCATGCCAGTAGCGGACTGACCCCAGCGTCTCGCCCATCAGCACGAAGGGCGGCTTTTGCGCATTGGGATAGCCGGCCCACGCTGCCCGCGCCTTTTGCAGCGCCGGACTGTCGGGAATGGCCACATCCTTGGTGCGATCATAGGCCCATTGCGCCAGGCTTTGGTTCAGCTTCACCGACATCGTCAGCTTGCCGGTATCGGTGAAGCCAGCGAAGCTCTCGGTATTCTGGGGCAGCGTGTTGGGCGCGTCGGCTCCGATTGCGAACAGGCCATAGGGCCAGTCCTTGCCCACTTCGCGATCGTCAAATTCCCGCAATGTGTCGCCCTGCACCACCCAGCGCGACCAGGCGGCGCTGCCGACCGATGCGATTTGCGGATCGACGCCCGATATGCCGGTAAACAGCCAGTAGGTCTTGCTGAAATCGAAGCGCGGGTCGAGCAAAAGGCTCATCAACTGTTCGGCAACGCCGCCCAACATCGTGTCCGGGCTGCCCCAGCACATGCCGTATAGTCCTGCCGCATTGCGGCGCAGCGGGTGTAGCGCACCCTTGATCGGGATGACCTCAGTCAGCTTCTCGCGCTCGGCCCAAAGCTGGAACTCGCCGGGCGCATCGCCCATATCCTCGCCGGGTTCGAAATTGGCGACGACGATGACCTTGACCGGGATCGGCTTGACGGACGGCAGCGCCGGCACAGGCGGTTCGGCAGCACGGCCCAATGACGGGCAGGCCAGCGCCGCGACCGTCACGGCCATCGCCATCATCGCCTGTCTTGCGGACCCCACCACCATTGCATCCCCACTATTTCACTCTGCGGTGCGAGTAAGGGCTTGACCTGATGCGATCAAACGCAATGAATCCTACGGAGTGTTGCAAAAATTAGGGTGGGTCCATGCCGGCATTTTCGCGTTTTCTGCGCTACTTCATGGCGGTCGGCCGACTGGGGTCGATCCGTAAGGCGGCAGACGAACTCAATATCTCCGCGTCCGCCATCGACCGGCAGATTTTGAATGTGGAGGCGGACCTGGGGATGCCGCTGTTCGAACGGTTGCCAACCGGCCTGCGTCTGACCGCCGCCGGGGAAATCATGATGGCGGCGGGCGGGCGCTGGCAGAAAAATCTGTCCGACGTTCGCGCCCAGATAGAGGATCTGCGCGGCCTCAAGCGTGGCCATGTCGACATCGCCATCATCGACGCGCTGGCGAAGGGCTATATCCCCGGCGCGATCCGCGCGATCCAGAGCCGCTATCCGGGCATCACCATTGGCGTGCGGGTGCTGGAAAACGACCGGGTGCGCGAAGCCATTGCCAGTGGCGAAGCGGATTTCGGCATATTGTTCGAACCGCAATCCTATCGCGACCTGACCGTGCGCTCCTTTGTCGAGGTCGTCCTGGGCTTCCTCACCCCCGCCGGCCACCCCTTTGGCGAGCAGCGCGAGGCCCGCTTTTCCGCCTGCGCCGGATCGCCATTGATCGTCCCGGCCGAGCCGCTGGCGGTGTGCCAGCAGATCGCCGTGCTGGAAGGGACCAGCGGCCTCATGATCGAACCCGCCGCCAGTTCCGACAATATCCAGATGATCACCTCGCTGGTCATGCAGGGGGTCGGCATCGGCATATTGACCTCGCTCGACGTGATTACGGAGGTGCAGCGCGGCACCCTTTCCTTCACCCGCATTTCCGATCCGATCCTGCGGCCGATGACGCTGGCGCTCTGCACCGCGGCGGCGCGCACCCCGTCTTACGCGGCGGGGATCGTCCTGGGCGAGATAGAGAGCGGCTTTGCGCAACTCAGCTATCCCGTCTCGATCGAGCGCGCCGACCTCTGATCCGCGTTACCGCCGATTGCCCCCTTGGCGCGGGCGGGATAATCGGCATGCTCATGTCCATTCCCGGCCAACTGGATTCGCTTTTCATGAGCAGCACCGCTGAACCCGAACTTTTCTACATCGGCTATGACGCCTTCCTCGCCGACGTACAGACCGTCGCGCGCCAGGTGGGGGAGGGCGACTGGACGCCCGACTTCATCATCGGCATCGGCCGCGGCGGGCTGGTCCCGGCGGTCTATATCTCGCACCAGCTCAAACTGCCGATGCTCTCGATCGACCATAGCAGCAAGGTGCCCGGCTTTGCCGACGAACTGCTGGGCAAGGTCGCGGCCAAGAGCGCGGCAGGAGTGAAGCTGCTGTTCGTCGACGACATCAACGACAGCGGCGGCACGATCGACTATATTCGCCGCCTGCTGGCCGACAATCGCTGCGACGCCGGCAACCTGCGCTTCGCGGTGCTGATGTCCAACAGCCGGTCGCGCCAGACGGTCGATTATTGGGCGAGCATGATCGATCGCGACAGCGACAAGCGCTGGTTCGTCTTTCCCTGGGAATCGGTCGGCGCCAGCGACGACATCGTGGAGGAGGCGCTGTCCGTGCCTGAGCGCCTGTCCTGAGCGGGGATAAGAGCGGCCGCGACGGGCGGATGCGGATCTGCGTGTTCCTTGGCTCCTCGCCGGGGCGGCTGCCCGTCTATCGAGAAGCGGCGGAGCAGTTCGGGACATTGCTGGCGCAGCGCGGCATCGGCCTGGTCTATGGCGGCGGCACCGTCGGCTTGATGGGCGTGGTCGCCGATGCGGCCTGCGCTGCGGGCGGCGAGGTGATCGGCGTCATCCCCGAAGCGCTACGCGCCCGCGAACATGACCATCAGGGGATCAGCGAACTGCATGTCGTTCAGACCATGCATGAGCGCAAGGCGCTGATGGCCAAGCTGGCGGACGGATTCGTGACGCTGCCCGGCGGCATCGGCACCTTTGAAGAGATGTTCGAGGCCTGGTGCTGGTCGCAACTGGGCTATCATGAAAAGCCGGTGGGGATGCTGGACGTCAACGGCTTCTACAGCGGCATGTCGGGCTTTATCGATCATGTCGTGGCGGAAGGGTTCCTGAAGCCCGAACATCGCGCCATGCTGCTGATCGAGCGCGATCCCGAACTGATGCTTGATCGCATCGCCCAATATCTGCCGCCCCGGACTGAACATTGGCTGGGCGACGGTGATGTTTAGGTAAGCCCTGCTCCGGCCTTCGCCGGAGCAGGACAGCGTGCGATTTTAAGCCTGTTCTGCCAGATAGTCGTCCAGCCGGGCCAGATGCGCCGCCACGGCCTCTGCCGGCAGGAACGAGCCGGTAAAGCTGTTGCGCGCCAATGTCGCCAGTTGACCCCGGTCCAGCCCGCGTGCCCCCGCGACCGCCCGATAATTGTCAGCGACATAGCCGCCGAAATAAGCGGGGTCGTCCGAATTGATGGTCGCTTTCAGGCCCAGCGTCAGCATGCGGTCGATCGGATGATCTTCGATCGCATCGATCACGCAGAGCTTGAGGTTGGAAAGCGGGCAGACGGTCAGCGTCATGCCGTCGCGCGCCAGCCGTTCGACGAGCGCAGCATCTTCCAGCGCCCGGTTGCCATGGTCGATGCGGTCGACTTTCAGCAAATCGAGCGCTTGCATCACATAGGCGGGCGGCCCCTCCTCCCCCGCATGGGCGACCAGGCGGAGGCCCTTCTCCCGCGCCGTGGCGAACACGCGCGCGAATTTCTCAGGCGGGTGGCCCATTTCCGAGGAATCGAGTCCGACCGCTGCAATCCGGTCCAGCCAGGGTTCGGCTTCCGCCAGCGTCGCAACGGCGTCCTCCTCGCTCAGGTGGCGCAGGAAGCTCAGGATCAGCAGGCTGGTCATACCATGCCGCGCCTCCGCTTCTGCGCGAGCGGAGAGCAGTCCTTCGATCACCTCGGCAAAGGGGATGCCCCGCGCGGTATGCGTCTGCGGATCGAACATGATTTCGGCATGGACGACGCCGTCTGCCGCCGCGCGATCGAAATAGGCGGCGGCGAGGTCGTGGAAATCCTGCCGCGTCCGTAACACGTCTGCCCCGGCATAATAGATGTCGAGGAAATCCTGCAAATTGCCGAACGCATAGGCGGCGCGCACCGCCTCCACATCCGCATAAGGGATGGCGACGCCATTGCGCCGGGCGAGGGCGAACATCAGTTCCGGCTCCAGGCTACCCTCGATATGGAGATGGAGTTCGGCCTTGGGCAGGCCAGTGATAAAGGCGTCGAGATCGATCATGGCCCCGACTCTAGGCGGGCACGCCGCCGCCCGCAAATGCAATCCCGGCGACGGCGTGTTGCCGCAATGCGCGCATCAATGGATCGACCGCACCCAATCCGGCAAATCGCCTAGCCGGTCCAGCAGGCGGAAGCGCGCATGGTCATCGGGCACCCGGCCCATTTCATGCGCCCACGCACCGTCCTGCGGGATATACGCCGCCCAGGCCCCCGCCTCCAGCGCGGGGTTGATATCCGACCGCAGCGAATCGCCGGCCATCACCGCCTGGTCCCCCCGCAACGCCATATTGGGCGAAGATTCGGGTGAAGGTGTCCGGCGTCTTGTCGCTGACGATTTCGATCCCGCTGAACAGGTCGCCCAGCCCGGACGCCGCCAGCTTGCTCTCCTGGTGCAGCAGGTCACCTTTCGTCACCAGCACGACCTCGCCCAGATGCGACAACGCCTCCAGCGTCTCCAGCACATCGTCGAACAATTCGACCGGATGGGCGAGCAGGGTGCGCCCGGCGGCCAGGATATCGGATACCAGCGACTTGGACAGATTGTCGCCCGCCAGGTCCACGGCCGTCTCGATCATCGACAAAGTGAAGCCCTTGGCCCCATAGCCATAAAGTTTGAGGTTGCGCGTTTCGCACGCGATCAACCGGTCGCGAGTGACATGATCGTCGGCGAAGGGCTGCAACATCGCCACCAGCGCTTCTTCGGTGGCATTGAAATGGCGCATATTGTGCCAGAGCGTGTCGTCGGCATCGAGGCAGATAAGCTTGATCGTCATCGTCTTTCCATCATGCGCAGTCGACGCGCCGCCCCATGATATAGGTGCCCGCGACGGCCCGGTCATCGCCCAATATCTGCAACGCGAACAGTCGTTCGGCAAGGTCCGCGTCGGCGGTACGCCGCGCCAGCAGCGGCGTAGCGGCAGGGTCCAGCACCACGAAATCGGCCTCCTGCCCTGGCAGCAATCCGCCGACCTTATCGCCGATATGCAGCAGCGCCGCGCTGCCCGCCGTGGCCAGATACAGCGCGCGAAACGGATCGAGCCGATGCCCGCGCATCAGCGCCGCCTGATAGGCGATCCCGGCGGTGTACAGCATCGAGAAGCTGGTGCCTGCCCCGACATCGGTGCCAAGGCCCAGTTTTATCCCATGCCGCGCCGCTTGGCTGAAATCGAAAAAGCCCGACCCCAGAAACAGGTTGGAGGTCGGGCAGACCGCGATCCCCGCGCCGCTCTCCCCCATCCGGGCGCAGGCGCGGTCGGACAGATGGATGCCGTGGGCGAAGACCGACCGCGCGCCCACCAGCCCGAAACGGTCATAGGCGTCCAGATAGTCGGCCGCGTCGAGGAAACGCGCCGCCACCGCCGCACATTCGCGTTCATTCTCGGCCAGATGGGTGTGCAGCAGCACATCTGGATGCGTCGCCAGCAGCGCGCCTGCGATATGCAGCTGCGTATCGGACGAGGTCAGCGCGAAACGCGGCGTCACGGCGTAACCCAGCCGCCCCTTGCCGCGCCACCGGCCGATCAGCGCCTCGCTCTCGGTACGTGCCGTTTCCGGCGTGTCGGCCAGCCCCTCCGGTCCCAAATCCATCAGCACTTTGCCGGAAATTATCCGCATATTCCGGGCAAGCGCCGCGTCGAACAGCGCATCGACCGAATGGGCATGGACGGTGGGAAAGACCAGGGCGCTGGTGGTGCCGTTCCGCAGCAGTTCGTCCAGAAACAGCCCGGCGACCAGGTCGGCATGGCTGCGGTCGGCGAAGGCTTTTTCCGCCGGAAAGATATGGCGATCAAGCCAGTCGAGCAGTTGTTCGCCATGCGAGGCGATCCGGTCCATCTGCGGATAATGGACATGGGCGTCGATGAAGCCCGGCACGATCAGTCCCGGCAGCGTCTCGACCGGCACATCGGCATGAACCGGCGCGAGGTCGGCATAGGCGCCGCGCGCGACGATGATGCCATCCTCCACCACCAGCAGTCCGTCCGGCTCATGCCGCACGGCGTCGGGACAGATCAGAGGATCATGCGCCACCGACAGGATGTCGCCGCGAAAGGCCCGGATAGTCATGGCCGCTCCAGTTGCAACAATTGGGCCAGCGCGGCGATGGCGATCACATCCGGTTCCTTGCCGGCCACGCCACTGATGCCTATCGGGCAGGTCAGCCGCGCACGCGCCGTTTGCGAAACGCCGTCGCGCTCCAGCCGACTATGGAAGCGCGCACGCTTGGTCTGCGATCCGATGAGGCCCACAAAGGCGATCGGTCCCCGCTCCAGCGCTGCTCGGGTCAGCCGATAGTCGAGCGCATGGTCATGGGTCAGGATCAGCATCGCGGCGTCATCGGGCGCTTCAGTCACACATTGCGCGATCGCATCCTCCGGCACGATGGCGACGCCGTCGATCGTCTCGAACAAGGGCCGCGTGTCGAACCAGGCGAGGCGTAGCGGCAGCGCCTGTGCATGGCGCGCGATCGCCTGGCCGACATGGCCCGCGCCGAACAGATAGAGCGGGCGGCGGCGCTGGCCGATCATCTCGGCAAAGGTCGCGCCCTCCCGCGGCCGGTCGCCCCGCGCGGACAGCGGGGTCGGTGTGGCCTTCGCGCTGACATGGCGCTCGATCCGGATCGGCGTCAGGGTCGATACCAGCACCCGTTCCTCCGCTGCATCGGCCAGCCAGTCGAGCGCAGCGGGATCGACATGCTCGATCAGCAACCGCACCCGCCCGCCGCAGCATTGGCCGAGCAACGGGCCAAGCGGATAATCCTGCACCCGCCAGCTGCCCGGCGGCAGCGCCAATATGATGTGCGCCTGCTCGATTGCGCGGTGCTCCAATTGACCACCGCCGATCGTCCCGAACAGCCGGTCGGCGCTCACCAGCATTCGCGTGCCCGCGCCCCGCGGCGCCGACCCCTCGCTCGCCAGTATGCTGACCAGAGCAGCCGGTTCGCTCGACGCCACCTCCTTCATCCATGCCAGCCAGTCGCTCATGCGGCGCGATGGTCCGCGATGGCGCGCAATATCCGTTCGGGCGTGGCTGGTGCATCCAGCGGGGGCAAAGCGCGCTTGTCCGGCGCGACGGCGGCGATCGCCTGATGAAGCGCGGAAAAGACCGAAATCGCCAGCATGAAGGGCGGCTCGCCCACCGCCTTGGACCGGTTGATCGTCGGCTGCACATTCTCCCCGTCCCACAGCTGGATCGACAGATGGCGCGGCCGGTCCGACGCGGTCGGGATCTTGTAGGTTGCGGGCGAATGGGTCAGCAGCCGGCCCTTGTCATCCCACACGAGTTCCTCGGTGGTGAGCCATCCCTGGCCTTGCAGGAAGCCGCCCTCGATCTGGCCGATGTCGATCACCGGGTTCAGCGATTTGCCGACATCATGCAGGATATCGACCGCCAGCACCCGATGCTCGCCGGTCAGCGTGTCGATCGCCACCTCCGCCACCGCTGCGCCATAGGCGAAATAGTAAAAAGGCCGCCCCTTATGTGCGGCGCGGTCATAAGCGATGTCGGGCGTGGCGTAATAGCCGGTCGAGGAGAGCGAGATGCGGCCCATATGCGCCTTGCGGCAGAGGTCGCCGAAGCCCATCCATTCCGTCCCAATCTGCACCGCACCGTCCGAGAAACGCACGGCTTTCTCTCCGCAACCAAAGCTGCGCGCAGCGAAGGCAGTCAGCCGGTCGCGGATCGTCATCGCGGCGTTGTAGGCCGCCATGCCATTCAAATCCGCGCCCGACGACGCCGCCGTCGCGGAGGTATTGGGCACCTTGTCCGTCCGCGTCGCGGTGATCCGCACCTGTCCCACTGGCACGGCGAACACATCGGCCACCACCTGCGCCACCTTGATATAGAGACCCTGCCCCATCTCGGTGCCGCCATGATTGATCTGGATGCTGCCGTCGGCATAGACATGGACCAGCGCGCCGGCCTGGTTGAGATGCGTGGTGGTGAAACTGATGCCGAATTTCACCGGGGTTAGCGCGATCCCTTTCTTCAACACCGGATTGCGCGCGTTGAACGCGGCGATCGCCTGCCGCCGTGCGTCATAGCGGGCGTCCGCGCGCAACCGGGCGATCAGCTGGGGCGCTATATTGTCCGTCAATTGCATGTCATAAGGCGTCACATCGCGGCCGGGGCCATAGAGATTGGCAATCCGCACATCGATCGGATCGATCCCCAGATGCGCGGCGACATCGTCCATGATCCGCTCAATCGCCAGCATTCCCTGCGGCCCGCCAAAGCCGCGAAAGGCGGTGGCGGACACGGTATGGGTTTTTAGACGTTCCGAAATGATCTCGATCGCGGGCAGATGATAGCAATTGTCGGCATGGAACATCGCCCGGTCGTTGATCGCGGGGGAGAGGTCGACGGTCGCGCCGCAGCGGGAAGCGAGCCGCAGCTTGAGCGCCAGTACGCGGCCCTGTGCGTCAAAGCCCGTCTCATAATCGACCCGGAAATCATGCCGCTTGCCGGTCATCACCATGTCGTCGTCGCGGTCGCAGCGGAACTTGGCGGGGCGTCCCGTCTTGTCCGCGACCAGGGCGGCGGCAGCGGCGAAGAGGGCGGCCTGTGTTTCCTTGCCCCCGAACGCGCCGCCCATGCGCCGCACCTCGACCGTCACGTCGGCGGAACGGCGACAGAGCATATGCGCGACCAGATGCTGCACTTCGCTGGGATGCTGGGTGGAGGACAGGACATGCATCTGTCCATCCTCACCCGGCGTCGCGATCGCGACCTGGCCCTCCAGATAGAAATGATCCTGCCCGCCCATGTCGAAGCCACCGGTCAGACGATGGGGCGCCTGCGCCAGCGCGGCGGCGGCGTCGCCCCGCGCCATGCGCTGGGTCGGCTCGATCAACGACGCGGCAGCGCGGGCATCGGCGATCGTCAGATGCGCGGGCAAGGGTTCATAAGCGATCTCGCCCAGCCGCGCCGCCTGCCGCGCGGCGCGCTGGCTGGTCGCAGCGACCAGGAAGATGGGCTGGCCGACGCAGATGACCTCGCCATCCGCAAGCAGTCGATCGTCGCCAGCGACCGGGCTGACGTCGTTCGCGCCGGAAATGTCGGCGGCGGTATAGACCGCGACCACGCCCGGCGCGGCGCGCACGGCGGCCAGGTCGATCGCCGTGATCCGCGCATGGGCCTCCTTGCTTTGACCGAAGGCCAGGTGCAGCATCGCCGCCGGTTCGGGCAGGTCGTCGGCATAGCGGGCAAGGCCGCTCACATGCAGCGCCGCGCTGTCATGCGGGTTGGATGGTTTCGTGCATGCCAACAAGCCGGGATCGCGTTCAGCCATGCTCCGCCTCCAGCGCCAGCAGCGATGCCGGCGCGCCCGACTCCCGATGCCACAACCGCCACAACAGGCTGGCCGCCGCCTCGATCCGATAAGCGGCGCTTCCGCGCACATCGCTCAACGGATCATAATCCTCACCCAGCGCGGCCACCGCGTCCGCGATCGTCGCCTGTGTCAAAGACTGGCCCGTCAGCGCGCCTTCGCAAGCCAGCGCCCGGCTCGGCGTTGCCGCCATGCCACCAAAGGCGACCCGCGCCTCGACGATCCGTTCGCCCTCCATTCCTAGCCGGATCGCACCGCACACCGCCGAAATATCGCTGTCGAACCGACGGGACAATTTGCCGATCAGGATGATGTCTGTCGCGGCGGGACGGGGGATATGGACGCTTTCGACAAATTCGAACGGCCGCCGGTCCTGCTGCCCATAGGCCAGAAAATAATCCTCCAGCGCGATCGTCCGCCGCCCCATGGCGCTGCGCAGGGTCAGACTCGCGCCCAATGCGATCAGCGCCGGCGGCCCGTCACCGATCGGCGATCCGTTGGCGATATTGCCGCCCACGGTTGCGGCATTGCGCACCTGCAACCCGCCGATCCGCCGCACCAGTTCGCCCATGTCCGGGTGCAGCCGCGCGAAAGCGGCATGGGCGTCGGCGTAACGCACCCCCGCGCCGACAGTCAGGCCCTCCGGCCCCTCCGCGATCGCCTGTAATTCCGCAATGTCGCCGATGAAGATCAATGTCTCCAGCGTTTGCAGCCCCTTCGTCACCCACAGGCCGACGTCTGTCGCACCCGCCACCAGCCGCGCGTCGGGATGGGCGGCCAGCAGGTCGGCCAGCGCGGTCGCGGTGCGGGGGATGAACCAGCGCCGCGCGCCATCGCCGCCCGCAACGGTCTGGTCCGATGCGATTCCCCGCAACGCGGCGACCGTGCCCGCATCGTCCTGAGGCAGCGTCGGCACGCTCTCCGCCGCCTCCAATATCGGCCCATAGCCGGTACAGCGGCACAAATTGCCCGCCACGATATCGGCAACCGGCAGGTCATGGCCGCGCGCGCCGATGCAGCGGCCATGCAGCGACATGACGAAACCAGGCGTGCAGAAGCCGCATTGCGAACTGCCGTTCGCCGCCATGCAGGCCTGCAACGGAGTGAGCGCATCCTCCTTGCCCAGACTCTCGACCGTCAGCAGCGCCTTGCCATGCAGCATCGGCAGGAAGAGGATGCAGCTATTGAGCGCCCGCCACGCGATAGCGTCGCCATCCAGTTCGCCAACCAGCACGGTGCAGGCGCCGCAATCGCCCTCGGCGCAGCCCTCCTTCGTGCCGGTGCGGCCCAGGCGATAGCGCAGATGATCGAGGAGGGTGGCGGTGGGATCGACCTGCGCGATCTCCACCACGCCGCCGTCCAGCAGGAAGCGCACGCCGCTCATCTCAACTGCCCCGATAGGTGGAATAGCCATAGGGCGATAGCAGTAACGGCACATGATAATGGCCATCGTCCGCGACACCGAAATGGACAGCTATAACGTCAAGGAAAGGCGGGTCAGCCAGCACGGTCCCGCGCGCCCGATAATAGGCCGCGACCGCGAATGTCAGCTGGTAGCGGCCGGGTTCGATCGGGGGCAGGCTGGGGCAACGCCCGTCGGCATTGGTGACGCCTGCGAATAGTAGCGTGTCGTCCCCCGACAACAGTTCGATCGCCACGCCCTCGGCCGGGCAGCCATGGGCGGTGTCGAGGACATGGGTGGACAGGCTGGTCATTCGGCTGCCTCCTGACGCGGCCATTGGCCGATAAACTCCGCTTCGTCATAGGCGATCAGGTCGGCGACCAGCGCGTCCTTGTCGTCCAGAAACAGCTGGTCGGTCACGCCGCGGACCAGCCGGGGCAGGGCGGTCTGCAACCCCGACAGCGCGGAGGCGGAGAGGCCCAGGCTGATGAGCGCCGAATAGTTGAAGGCGAACAGGCCGTGCAGCGCCGTTGCGCCCGCCTCGTCGCGCGGCAACAGTTGAAAGCCGGGGCCGAGATAGGGATGCGCGTCGATCAGCGTATTGCCTTCGCCCGGCGGCGGGGTGAAGCGATCGGCCCAGCGCGCGATATGCGGCGCCAGCGTCGCCAGTTCGGGGCGCAGGCCGGGATCGCTGATGAGGCCGGTTGATAGGACCACGAAATCGAACATCTGTTCGCCCTGCGGCGTCGTAACGCAGACCTGTCCATCTTCTTGTCTCACATCCAGCCATGGCGCGCCCAGATGCAGCGCGAAACCGGGCCAGGCCGCCGCGCGATCGAAGGTGTCGTTGGTGGGCGGCTGGTTATGGCCGAGGAAACTCGCCATCACCCGATATTTGGTCGCGTCATCGAGCGCAGGATAGCGGCCAGTGAACCCGACCCGCTCCATGAAACGGATCGGGTTGATCCGCGGCAGGCTCTTGCGCCGGATGAAGACATGCGCTTCCGCCACGCCCAGGCTCATCGCCGCATGGGCATTGTCGAACGCCGACGCACCGCCACCCAATATGCCGATCCGCTTGCCCGCCAGCGCGGCATAATCGATCGGCTCGCTGGTATGGACGTAGAGGTGTCGGGGCAGAGCGTCGCGGATCATGGCGGGCATGTGCCATTGCCCGCCGCCCTGGATGCCGGTCGCCAATATGACCTTGCGCGCCAGCAAGGGCGCTTGCCCGTCGAGATGCAACCGGTGCAGCCCGTCCCCGATCGGCTCGATCAGCGTCAGGCGCGTATCGTTGCGCACCGGCAGCGCCAGCACCCGGCGATACCAACGTAGATAGGCCATCCAGTCGCCGCGCGCGATCTTGTCGACCGCGTCCCAGCCTGCCGTCCCGTGCTGCGCGTCCCACCAGGCGCGATAGGTGAGCGCGGGCACCCCGAAATCGATCGGGTTCAGCATCTTGGGCGTGCGCAGCGTAATCATCCGCGCATAGCTGTCCCATGGTCCCTCCAGACCCGCCGGGCTTTCGTCGATGACCAGTATGTTGGATACGCGCTCGCGCAGCAGGCCGAAGGCCGCGGCAAGCCCGCTCTGCCCCCCGCCAACGATCACCACGTCATAAACAGGACCGTCGGGATGGGCGCGCGGCCGGGTCCAGTCCGCGCCGCCGAAACCGATCAGCGACAACTGGCGGGCGAGGTCCGCTTCCAGGGCGGGCAGGCCGATCATGCCCATTCCTCCCCGAAACGGGGAGGGGGACCGCCCGCAGGGTGGTGGAGGGGGATATCCCCACGCGCTGCGGCAAGAGGATAGCCCCCTCCGTCACCGCTTCGCGGTGCCACCTCCCCATGTCGGGGAGGAATACAAACGGCTCTCATGTCATATCCCCCAACCGTAACCGAACGATCTGCCCAATCTGCTCGATCGCCGTCGCGATTTCCTCTTCCCGCTCGTGGCGCAGACGCGCTTCCATCGCCGCCAATATACCCGCCTTGTCGGTCAGCCGCACGCAGACGATGAAAGGAAAACCAAAGCGTTCCCGATAGGCGGCGTTGAGCGCATGGAAGCGCGCATAGTCTTGCGGCGTCAGCCGATCCAGCCCGGCCGACGCCTGTTCCGCCGCCGATGCGTCGGTCAGCGTCCGGTCGATCGCCGCCTTTCCCGCCAGTTCGGGATGGGCGCGGATCAGGGCCAATTGCTCCTCGCCGCTGGCGCTGCGGACCACCGCCATCAGGTCCGCCCAGCGGTCCCCGGACGACGGGCGCGCATCGGCCCGCGCCTCTATCCAAGGGCTATGTTCGAACAATGCTTGTTGGGGGCCGGTCAATGCGTGTTTCCCTCCAGCGAGACATGCGCCGACACGACTTTCCAGCCATCGGCGAACTTGACCCAGCTTTGCGTCTGGCGACCGCGCCGGTCGCTATTCTCACGGAAAAATTCGGCGTCGGCGGTGGCGAAAGCGTCGCCATAGACGGTGATCGCGACCTTCCCCAATGTGCGCTGCGGCGATCCGCCGCGACCCTTGCGGAACGCCCGTATCTCCTCAATGCCGTAGAGCACTTCGCCGACGCCATAGCGGTTGGTGGTCGGCGCATCGTGGAACAGGGCGTCCATCGCCGGGATGTCGTCCTCCATCAGCGCCCGCTCATATTCGGCAAAGGCGGCGGTCATTTCGGCGAGCAACACGGGATCGTCTATCGTCATAGCGGGTGAACCTCCATCCAGTGGCGGGCGATATCGATGCGGCGCGCGACCCAGGCGTCGCCGCTGGCAATCACATGGTCGAGGAAACGGGCCAGGGCGCGGGCGCGGGCCGGGCGTCCCGCGATGCGGCCGTGCAGGCCGATCGACATCATCCGCCCGCCTTCCTCCCGCAATTGGTCGAACGTGTCGCGCAGGTAGCGGAAGAACTGATCGCCCTCGGTAAAGCCGTTATAGGCGACCATCTTCATGTCGTTGGCGTCGAGCGTATAGGGGACGATGAGTTGCCCTCTATCATAATAGGGCAGGTCGTCGGCATAGCTGTCCGCGTCATAGACGAAGCCGCCTTCCTCCCGCACCAGCCGCGCGGTGTTGGGCGATGTGCGGCCCTGATACCAGCCCAGCGGTCGGCTGCCGGTCAGGCTGGTGTGCAGCGCGATCGCTTCGGTAATATGCGCGCGCTCGACGTCTTCGGGCACGGTTTGATAGTCGATCCATTTCAGGCCGTGACTGGCGATTTCCCAGTCCGCCGCCAGCATCGCCTCGACCGCTGCGGGGTTCATCGCCATCGCTTTCGCTACGCCAAAAACCGTGACCGGAAGGCCGCGCTGCGTGAAGATCCGGTGCAGTCGCCAGAACCCGGCACGGCCGCCATATTCATACAGGCTTTCCATCGCCATCGCCCGGTCGGCATGGCTCTGCGCCCCAACCATTTCGGACAGGAAGGCTTCGGAGCCCCTGTCGCCGTTGAGGACGCTATTCTCCGCGCCTTCCTCATAATTGACGACGCACTGCACCGCGACCCGCGCGCCGCCCGGCCAGCGCGAATCGGGCGGCGACGCGCCATAGCCTATGAGGTCGCGGGGCGGGGTCATGCGTCCCACGCCGCCATCGCGGCGTTGACAGCCTCGCCCGCGGGCAGCGTAAATCCCTCCTGCCGCAGGCACGCCTCCAGCGCGCCGAGCGTGATCAGAACCTTATGCTTCATCGCGTTATAGCCCATCGCGCCGATCCGCCAGATGCGGCCCTGCAACGGACCGAAGGCAGTGCCGATCTCGATCTCGAACGCATCGCGCATCATCGTGCGCACCCGCTCGCCGTCCACGCCCTGCGGAATGAAGACGCCCGTCACATTGGTCATGCGATGCGCGTCGTCGCCGAAGACGGTCAGCCCCATGGCGCGCAGCCCGGCGGTCATGGCGCGCCCGGCGGCTTCGTGGCGGGCGTAGCGGGCCTCCAGCCCTTCCCCCAGCATGATCCGCGCGCATTCCCGCGCGGCATAGAGCATCGACGTTGCCTCGGTATGATGGTTCAGGCGCTTGTCGCTCCAATAATCCATGATCATGGCGAGGTCGAAATAGTTGGAGCCGATGCGCGGTCCCGCGCCGTCGCTGATGTCGTCGCGGCGGATGCCCGCTTCGACCCGCTTACGGCCCTGGATCAGCGCCGCCGCCTTGTCGGAGATGGTGATCGGCGCCGAGCCGGAAGGCCCGCCCAGGCATTTCTGCAAGCCGCCGGTGACGATGTCCGCGCCCCAGCGATCGGCGGCGATTGCCATGCCGCCGATCGTCGCGGTCGCATCGACATAGAGCAGCGCCCCCGCCGCCGCGCAGAGCGCGCCCAGCCCGTCGAGCGGTTGCGCCATGGAGGTCGAGGTGTCGCCATGGATGGTCGCGACCACCTTGGGCTGCACCCGTTCGATCCCGGCAGCGATGGCATCCATCGGCACGATTTCGCCCCAGGACGCTTCCACCGTTTCGACCCGCGCGCCGATGCGGCCCAATATTTCCGTCAGCAGCAGGCCGAACCGGCCGAAATTGACCACCAGCACGGTGTCGCCCGGTGCGACAATGCTGACCAGCGCCGCTTCGATCCCCGCCCGCGCGGTGCCATCTACCAGCATCGTCCACTGGTTCTGCGTGCCGAAGATCGGGCGGTACAGCGCCATGACCTGGTTCATATAGCCGGTCATTTCCGGGTCGAACTGGCCCAGCAGATCGGCGGACATGGCGCGCAGAACGCGGGGATGGGCGTTGACCGGCCCCGGACCCATCAGCAGCCGCTGGGGCGGGTCGATCTCGCCGAAGAGGCCGGAAGCCAAGTGATCGTCAAGCGGCGGCAAAAGTCTCTCCCAATTTGTCTATGAAGCCCAGCATGGCCTGCAACGCGGCATCGGCATCGGCCGGATCGACATGTTCGGCAGGATTATGGCTGATCCCATCCTTGCAGCGGATGAAGAGCATGGCGGTCGGGCACAGCGCCGCCATCACCATTGCATCATGGCCCGCGCCCGACACGAGGCGGAACGGCGGCTGGCCGGTGCCGACGATGGCGGCGTCCATCAGGCCCGTAAGTTGCGGATCGCACGGACTGGCAGGCAAGTCGTGGACCAGCGTCGTTGCCACATCCAGCCGGCGGCGGCCGGCGATGCCGGTGATGGCGTCGATCATCGCCTCCGCGGCGCTATCGCGCCGAGCCGCATCGCCAGACCGCACGTCGATGGTGAAACGCACTTCGCCGGGGATGACATTGGCCGCGCCCGGCAGCGCCTCGATCCGTCCCACCGTGGCGACGAGGTCGGATGCGGCATCGCGTGCTAGTCCCTCAATCGCCAGCATCGCTTCCGCCGCGCCCGCGAGCGCGTCGCGCCGCAAGGGCATCGACGTCGTGCCGGCATGGCCTGCCATGCCCCGCAGCGTTACCTGATAGCGCAGTTGCGCCGCGATGCCGGTAACGGTGCCTAGCGCCAACCCCTGCGCCTCCAGTACCGGCCCCTGTTCGATATGCGCTTCGAGATAGGCGAGGGTGGTCTCGGGCGCGCGCGCTGCGGAGAGATAGGCACCAATGTCGACGCCTGCATCCCCTAATGCAACGCCGTCGCCGTCATTGAGGTCCAGCGCCTCAGCCACCAGCGTCCCCGCCACCGCCCGGCTGGTCAGCATGGCGGCAGGAAAGCGCGATCCTTCCTCGTCGCCAAAGGCGATCACCTCGATCGGGAAGGGCAGGCGACGCCCGGCGCGGTGCAGCGCCGCGACCGCCTCCACGCCCAACATGATGCCCAGCGGCCCGTCATAGCACCCCGCATCCCTGACGCTGTCAAGATGGCTGCCGATCAGCAGCGCGGGCGCGGCCGGGTCCAGCCCTTCGTATCGGCCGATCAGGTTGGCGGCCGGGTCGCGCCGCACAGCCATACCCGCCTCTTCCATCCACCCCGCCAGCGCCGCCTGTGCATGGGCATAGGCCGGCGTCAGATAGCCCCGATACAGGCCACCCGCCATGTCGCTATAGGGCGGCACGCCCAGCGCGTCGCAGCGTGCGACCGCTCTCGCTCCGCCGCTCACCATGCCGCCACCGCGCCGTCGCTACGCGGATCGGTCGCGCCGTCCAGCCGCCCATCACTATGGCGCACGATAGCCCCGGCATGGCCCATGGTCGGGGTTAGCGGCCCGACCCGTTCGACATCATGACCGGCGGCCGCGAGTTCGGCATAGACGCTGTGGTCGAACCCGTCCTCCAGCTTGAGCGTTGTCGATTGCTCGCCCCAAGTGCGCCCCAACAGCCAGCGCGGCGCACTGATCGCCTCCTGCAAGTCCATGCCATAGCGGGCGTAGCGCGTGAACAAGGCCGCCTGTGTCTGCGGCTGGCCCTCGCCGCCCATCGTGCCGTAGGCCATCACCCGACCGTCGTCGAAACATGCGAGCGCGGGATTGAGTGTGTGGAAAGGTTTGCGGCCGGGCTTCAGCGCATTCCAGCCGCTCTCCGCCAACCGGAAGCTGCTGCCGCGATTCTGCCAGGTAATGCCGGTGCGCGGCAGCACCAGACCCGATCCGAACTCGAAATAGGTGGACTGGATGCAGGATACGACCCGCCCGTCGCCATCGGCGGCTGCGAACCAGCAGGTGTCGCCCCATTGGGGCGGCTGCGGCCAGGGGAGGGCGCGGGCCGGATCGATCTTCGCTGCCAGCGCATCCAGCGCGGCGGGATCGTCCAGCAGGCCTTGCCAGTCATAATCGTGGAAAACCGGGTCGCCGACATGGGTGTCGCGGATCAGGAAGGCCTGTTTTGTCGCTTCGACCAGCCCATGCACATGGTCGAACCCATCGGCGCTCCCAGCGCGCAGCCGGTCGAACAGCGCGAGGATCAGCAGCGAGGCGAAGCCCTGGGTCGGCGGCGCGCTGTTATAGAGGGTCGCGCCATCGATCCCGACATGCAGCGGATCAGGGCGGGTCGCCTGATGCGCGGCCAGATCGGCGGCGGAAACGGGGCTGCCCAGCGCCGCCAGATCGGCGGCGATGTCGGCCGCCAGCGCGCCGCTGTAAAAACTTGCCAATCCCTCGTCCGCCAGCCGTTCCAGCGTGTCGGCCAATAGGGGCTGGCGCAACAGATCGCTCGCGCGCACCGGCCGACCTTCGGGTTCGAAGGTCGTTGCATAGGCACCTGGCTGACCGCGCAACTCCTCGCCCTTGGTCGCGGCGATAGCCGCGCCGCCCGCGGTGACGGCGACGCCTGCGCGCGCATGGTCGATCGCATCGCGCAGCAACCGGGCCAGTGGCAGCGTGCCGCCCTCCAGGGCCGCCGCCCAGCCCGAAACCGTCCCCGCCACCGTGTTCGCCGCCAGTGGTCCGCGCGTCGGCACCGCTTCAAGTCCCGCATAGAGCGACAGGTCCGCCTTGGCCGCCGCGCCGCCGCAGCCATGGATGCCATGAACGCGCCCGTCCGGCTCCCGGATCAGCCAGAACCCATCGCCACCGATGCCGGTCATGTGCGGATAGACCACCGCCAGAGTCGCCGCGACCGCGACGCACGCCTCCACCGCATTACCCCCATCGCGCAGCACGCTGAGGCCCGCTGCGCTCGCCAGATGATGCGGCGCGGTCACCATGCCGTGCCGGCCAGATAGGGTCGAAAGCGCCATCAGTCGGGCAGCGCCGCGACGAAGGCGCGCACGACATGGGCGCTGTTGATCGACGCCAAAGCCATGAAGGCGACCATCTGGTTCTCGCCCGCGTCGCCTCCGGCCAGGTCGGACAGGCTGCGGAAAACGATGACTGGGACGTCATTGGCATAGGCGACCTGCGCCACCGCGGCGCTTTCCATGTCCAGCACGCGCGCCTTCCATGCGCTGCTCAGATAGTCGCGAAATTCGGCATTGTCCGCGAAGACGCCCGCGCTGACACCCGTGCCGCCGACCACGATCTTGGGATCATGCGGCAGGCAGGCCGGGGCCGTACCCTCATTTTGGACGCAGCGTTCCAGCTTCACGTCGGCCGCCACCTTCTGCGCCAGTTGCAGCAAGGCAGGATCGACGCCGAAACTGTAATGACGCTTCACCGGCTCGTTCGCATTGCCGATGCGCACCCCGCGCGGGAACATCATGCCCCAATTGGCCGGCGCTTCAGCGTCCACCGCTTCGGGCACGGTCCAGCCGTCGCCATTCTTGCGCGCGAAGGAGACTTCCAGATATTGCGCCCAGTCCTGCGGCACGATGACGTCGCCGATCGACAGGCCGGGATCGACCCCGCCGGCAATGCCGGAAAAGACGATTCGCCGCACGGTGAAGCGATCCAGCACCAGTTGCGTGTTCATCGCGGCGTTCACCATCGACACGCCGCTCTGCATCAGCAGGACCGGCTTGCCCGCCATCCTGCCGGTCAGGAAGGTCATGCCGTTGATCTGGTGCCGCTTGGGCCTATCGACGGATTTTACCAGCGCATCCCATTCAGGCAGGAAGGCGGTCATGACCACGGTGCGCGGTGTGCTGTCCGCTTTGCGCGCCAGGGCTTGAGAGGGCAGGGCAAGCGCCAGCAGCGCGAGGGCAATAAAACGCATCAGGCTGCTCCCATCCAGACGAAGCGGACAACGAAAAGGCCGGCCAGCAGAAACAGGAACCAGTCCTTGCGCGTCGCCGTGCCGCGCAGCGCTTTCAGCGCCGCATGGGCGGTGATGCCAAAGGCCAGGCCATTGGCGATCGAGAAGGTCAGTGGGATCATCGCGACGGTGAGGAAGGCGGGGATCGCTGACATCGGGTCTTCCCACTCCACCTCGGTCAGCGGCACCAGCATCAGCCCGCCGACGATGATGAGCGCGGGCGCGGTCGCGGCCAGCGGCACGAGTTGCGCATAAGGGGCAACGAACATGGTCAACAGGAACAGGATGCCGGTGACGACCGCCGTCAGTCCGGTGCGCCCGCCCGCCTGCACGCCCGCGGCGCTTTCGACATAGGATGTGACGGTGCTGGTCCCCGCCATCGACCCGACGATGGTGGCGACCGCGTCGGTCATCAGGATGCGGTTGAGGCCCGGAATCTTTCCGGCCGCGTCCATCAACCCGGCGCGCTTCGTGACCGCCACCAGCGTCCCGATATTGTCGAACAGATCGACGAACAGGAAGACGAACAGGATTTCCAGCAGGCCGAGGCCATGGCTACCGGTCAGCCCGAACACGCCGGGCAGGTCCAGCTGAAACGCCGTGCCGGTCAGCGCGTCCAGACTATAGGGTTCGGGCTTGACCGTCACCATGCCGGTCAGCCAGCCGACGATCGTGGTGGCCACGATGCCGATCAGCATCGCGCCGCGCACATTCCAGACACTGAGCGTGCCGATCACCAGCAAACCCAGCAGCGCCAGCGCCGCGCCGGGCGCTTTGAGGTCGCCTAGCGCCACGAAGGTCGCCGGGTTCGCGCCCACGATCCCTGCATTTTTCAGCCCGATAAAGCCAATGAACAGGCCAATGCCGCCCGCCACCGCCGCGAACAGATAGGTGGGGATGACCGCAACGATCAATTGCCGCACCCCGGTCAGCGTCAGGATCAGAAAGGCGACGCCCGACAGGAAGACGCAGCCCAGCGCGATTGGCCATGGCACACCCATCTGCCCGACCACGGTGAAGGCGAAATAGGCGTTCAACCCCATGCCCGGTGCCAGCGCCAGCGGGACATTAGCGGTCAGGCCCATCAGGATGGACGCGAAGGCGGCGGCGAAGCAGGTGGCCGCCGCGACCGAGGCGACGGGCATACCGGTCGAACCCAGGATCGCCGGATTGACCAGCACGATATAGGCCATCGTCAGGAAGGTGGTGATCCCGGCCAGCACCTCCGTTCGCGCTGATGTGCCGCGCTGGCTGAGCGCGAAATAACGGTCCAGCCTGCCTGTCGGCGCTTCTGGCGGATGGTGATCCGCGACCTGCGATGGCGTCATGCGATGTCCCCCGAATGTTGATGTCCCGGCATGGTGACGCCGGTGATGCCCCGTTGCTCCAGCATGGCGGCCAGGCGGAACAAGGTCGGTTCGCCCCCCGGCTTGCCGATCAGTTGCAACCCCAATGGCAGCCGCCCCGGACGATAGAGCGGAACGCTGAGCGAAGGAAAGCCGGTGAAGCTGATCGGCTGGCTATGGATGCCCAGATCCGCGCGCGCCGGCGTCATTACTCCGTCGATCAGGATGCGGGGATCGTCGATCGGCGGCGCCGTGCAGGGCGTCGCAGGCGCGATCAGCACGTCATAGGGCGCGATCAGCTCCAGCATGGCCGCGCGGAAATTGGCGCGGAACGCCTGCGCCGCTTCATACAGTTGATTGGGCAACAGCGTGCCTGCGATCAGCCGGTCGCGCACCTGGGGATCGAACGCCATGGCGTCGCGCGCCAGCGCCGCGCGGTGCAGTTGCCCGCCTTCGTTGGCCGTTATCAGGAAGGCGGCGGAACGCGCACGGGCGATGTCTGGCACGGTCACGACCGGCGCATCGGGCGCGATGGCGTCTATCGCAGCGCTCTGGTCGGGGTCGATATTCTCGGCGAAGCGACCGCCCAGCCGGGCGACGCGGATCGGCGCATCCTCCTCCTGCGCGGATCGGCCGGCCAGCACTTCCCAGATCGTCACCATGTCCGCCAGCGACGCAGTGAACGGGCCGATATCGTCGAAACTGTCGGCGAAGGGAAAGGCGCCCGCCATCGGCAAATCGCCATGCGTCGGCTTCAGGCCGTACAGACCGGTCAGGCTGGCCGGCACCCGGATCGACCCATTGGTGTCCGACCCCAGCGAAAAAGGCAACAGCCCGGCCGCGACCACCGCCGCCGATCCGCCCGACGATCCACCGGCCAGCCGGGTTGGGTCATGCGGATTGCGGGTCGTGCCATGCAGCGCATTGATGGTTGCAAAGCCATAGGCGAACTCGTCCATGTTGAGGCTCGCCACCAGCACTGCGCCTGCGGCTCTTAGGCGATGGATCGCTTCGGCATCCTGCGTCGCTGGCGGCGCATCGGCATAAAGGCGCGACCCGGCGGTGGTGGGCAGGCCGGCAATGTCGAACAGATCCTTGACGCCAAAGGGCACGCCCGCCAGCGGCCCCGGATCGCGCCCGGCGGCGACCAGCGCGTCGATCCTCTCCGCATCTGCGCGCGCCGGCCCGGCGATGATGCGGGTGACGGCGCAGAGCGGCGCTGCCTCTAGCGACAGCGCCGTCAGGCATTTATCGAGCAAATGGGTGGCGGACTGTTGGCCGCTGCGCACGGACTGGGCGATCGCCATGGCGCCCATCATGGCGCGGCATTTTCATGACGGCCCAGCAACAGCGCGGCGTGACGATCGAGCAGGGCCATGTTCGCGACCACGCCGGGCATGCAGGCCGCGTCGATCGGCAGGCCGATGGCGTCCGCCGCCCGATGAATGTCCGCTTCGCTTCGGGGCAACGGGGGGATGGGTGTTGAGGTAAGGACCGGGGCCAGGGGAGCTTCAGTTTGCCGCGCGAACCGTGCGGCCAGCGCCGCACAGACAAGCAGTTGCAACTGGTGGAATATCATCAGCGGCAGGATCAGCAGGCCAACTTGCGCGGGCGGGAACAGAGCACCGGCCATCGGCACGCCGGATACAAGGCTTTTCTTCGATCCGCAGAACAGCAGCACGATCGCGTCCTGGCGAGGCAAGCCGGCCAGGCGCGCAACGCCCATGTTCACGCTCATGACGATAGCCAGGACGAGCGCACTGAGGCCCAGCAGCACCAGCAGGTCGCCCACACCGACCTGCATCCATATGCCGCCCGCCACGGCGGCGCTGAAAGCGGAATAGACGACCAATAATATCGCGCCGCGATCCACCGGCATCAGCAACCCCTTATGCCGGTCGATAAAACCGCCAATATAGGGGCGCAGCAAATGGCCCGCGACAAACGGGACCAGCAGTTGCAGGGCGATATTCTGAACGGAATGCAGCGTGGCCGTGCCGCCATGTCCCTCTACATTCAGGGTCAAAGTGACGAGCAGGGGCGTCAGCAGAATGCCGATCAGGTTGGATAGCGACGCGCTGCACAGGGCGGCGGCGACATTGCCGCCCGCCATCGCCGTAAAGGCGATCGACGATTGGACCGTAGAGGGCAAAAGGGTCAGATAGAGCAGGCCCGACATGAGGATCGGGTCGGCCCAGCCCCGCATCAGCGACGTCAGCGCGATGCCGACAGCCGGGAACAGCATGTAGGTCGAAGCAAAGACCAGCAAATGCAACCGCCAGTTGCCCACCCCCTGGAAAATCGCCGCGCGCGACAGTTTTGCGCCATGGAGAAAAAACAGCAGGGCGACAGCGATATCGGCCAGCACATCGATCCAGCCCGCGGCCTGCCCGCTCGCAGGCAATAGCGACGCGACGCCCACTGTGCCGATCAGCCACAAGAGAAATGGGTCAATCCGCAGGATAGAATGGGTCAGGCGCGCCATGGCGGCCTTATGCTCGTCTTGCCCCTACCGATCCACCAGAATGACTTCAACGGATCATTGCAAAAAATAGAGCGCCATAGGCTTGCGGGAAAAGACGATCGGCGCTTGCGACTTTGCTTGGTATCGGCGCGCTTTGCCATGCCGGTGGCACCGAAGCGAGCAGGCAGGCACGCATGCGGGCCGACTTGCTTGTATCGTCTCGCTTACAGGCTACTGCGCGCTATGGCGGCCCGCTGGCCGAGCAGAATGGCACCCAACGGACCGGCGTCAGCGCCCAGACCGGGGGGAACGATCAGTTGCTCAAGCGCCAAAGGGTCCAAATCCTCGATATACAGGTTCAGCAAGTCGGCCGATCGACGGGCGATCAGCGGCAGCAGCATCGGTCGCGCCTGGATCACGCCGCCACCCAGCACCAGCCGCTCGGGCGACAGGGCCAGGATCAGCATCGTCGTCCATTCGGCCAGATCGGCGGCGACGCGGTGCCACAGGGGATCATCGTCCGCCATGTCGGCCGCGGGGATCGGCGATCGTGCGGCGAGCGCCGGGCCACCGACAAGCCCTTCCAGGCAATCGCCATGGCTGGGGCACACGCCCACGAACGGGTCATCGGGCTGACGCCGGACCCGCATATGTCCGGCTTCGGGATGCAAATGCCCGTGCACCGCCTGGCCGTTGACCACCAGGCCCAGGCCGACTCCGGTGCCGATGGTGGCATAGGCGTGGACCGAGCATCCCTGCGATGCGCCCCACATCCCCTCTGCCAGGGCCGCGCCCGCGACGTCGGTGTCGATGGCGATCGGCACGGTGAAGCGGCTGGCGAAATGGCCGTAAATGTCGACGCCGGCCCAGCCGGGCTTGGGCGTGTTGCCCATATGGCCGAAATCGGGCGCGTTCGGGTTCAGGTGCAATGGGCCGAAGCTGGCGATGCCGATCGCGGCGAACGGCGTTTCGCGCTGCCAGAGGGTCAGCGCGTCAGACAGGAGGTGGAGCGTGTCCGCCGTGCCGGTCGGCCAGCGTTGCTGGCGCAGGATCGTGCGGCCCTGCGCCAGCGTGGCGATACATTTGGTGCCGCCCAGTTCAAGCCCGACGATGAGTGGCTCGTCCATGGTCATGCCAGCCATAGTCTGTCTCCCTCTATTGCCAGCCGCAGGTCGGGCGCGGGGGCGCCGCCGAAATGGCGGCGGGCCTGCGCAGGGTCGGCCGGGACATGCGCGATGCCGGTCATGTCGGCGAAACTCTGCACCGTCAGGTCGGGCAGCACGAACCAGCTATAGGCCTGAAAAGGGGCCTGGGGCGGATTGGCGAACGCAAGGCCGGTGCCGTTGATCGGCCGCCATGGGCCGGCCAGACTGTCGGACGTCATGCCATAAAGGCCATTGGGACCGGCCGGGCCGTCATCGGCAAACACCTTTTGCTGGGTGGACCAGAAGAGATAATAGCGCCCGTCATGAACGATGACGTGCGGTCGTTCCAGTTCATTGTTGAGGCCATCGGCGGCGATGAGCGGTGGCAGAAGATCCCATCGCCCGTCCGGCGCGCGCCGCGCCATGCCGACCGCGCCGTTCCAGAAGGACGAGGATTGCGCGAGCGAGGCCGCGAAAAAGACATAGGCGGCTCCATCGGCTGGATCGCGGAAGAAGGCGGGATCGCGGAAGGCCTTGATGGTGCCGATCGCCCCGCCCCCCTCCATATCGCGCACATAGTCGATGCCGTCGGGGACCAGCATTTCCACCGGCGTCGACCAGGGCGACAGGGCGATCGCGTCGCCCTCCACCGACAATGCGGCGCGGGTTTCGAACAGGCGCTGGCTGAAGCTGAGCACGTCTTCGCCGCGCGTGCCCGCGACGGTATAATAGAGGGTGATATGGCCATGGTCGGGCGACAGGATCGCAGACCCCGACCATTCGCGGCTGCCGGGCGAAAAGCCATCGTCGAACAAAAGGCCAAGATCGCGCCATTTGTCCCCTACCCGGTGCATCAGGCGCAGCCGGGCCATGCCATGGCGGGCGTCGGGGTCCAGCAGCGCGGGAGCCGACAGCAAAATGAACAGGGTGCCGCCCGCGATCAGCGCCTGCGATCCGTCCTCCGCCTGCACCGGCCAATAATCCCACAGGTCGATCCCCTCGATCAGGGGCTGCGGTTTGGACAATAGCGGCGCGCAGGCCATGGTCGCACGGTCGATCGCGGCGACATGGGCGGCGGTCCAGTGGCTAGTCATCATCGGGCATCCGTGGGGCGGGAGGTGTCGGCAGGGCGGCTGGGCCATGATCTTCGCCGGTGCGTGCAGACACCGGCGAAGACCATGATTTCCACGGGCGTAAAACGCCCCGGAAAGTCGGGGATCAGAAGTCGAACCGGACCGAGGCGGACACGGTGCGACCATTGATAGAGCGCGCGCGGACGATGCCGTTGGCGGGGATGGCGGCATCCTCCGCTTCGGTGAAGCCCTTGACGTCGAACAGATTGTTGGCGTTGAGCGAGAGCTGGACCCGATCCATCGGCTTGACCGTCAGGAAGGCGTTGACCTGCGTATAGCCGGGCAGTTTCAACTGGTTGCTGTCCTGCGCATAGCTGCTGGAGGTGCCAATGACGTTCGCGCCGACAGTGAAGACGCCCGCATCATATTGCGGCGTGACCTGATACAGGAATTTGGCTTGGCGGCGGGGGCGATTGCCCACGACCGCCGGGTTCAACACGTCGCTGGCGATCTTGGCGTCGGTATAGGTGCCGCCCGCCGTGATGCTGAACCGGCCGGTGCGGTATCCGCCCTCCAGTTCCAGGCCAAAGGCGCGATAGTTGCGGTTGAAGAAGGTCTGGGTCGTCGCCTCGAAATTCTGTTCCTCGGTCTTGGCGTGGAAGGCGGTTGCGTTGAGCGTCAGGCCGCCATTGCGATATTTGACGCCGCCTTCCAGTTGTTTGACGAAATCGACAGCCGCGCCGCTGTCGGTCAGATTGCCGGTGGTGGTGCTGACGGCCGGGCCGAACAGCAGTCGATCGGCGTTGGCGCGCGCGCCGCGGCTGTAGCGGGCGAACAGCGCGATGTCGTCGGCCAGGCGGTAGTTGGCGCCGAAGGAATAGGACAGATATTCATAGCTATAGTCGACCGGCGCCGTCAGCGTCGGGACCACCGCGACATTGGTTTCGGGGATGGAGATTACCCCGTCGCCGTTCATGTCGCGGCTGATGACGCCCACGCGCCCGCCGCCCAGGTCCGATCCGGCGATCGTGCCCTTGGCGCTGCCGAAATCGTAGCGCAGGCTGCCGTCCAGGGTCAGCGCGCCGGTGGCCAAGCTCAAGGACGCGAAGGGGGCGTCGGTGTCATAGTCGACATCGTAGCTGCGGCGGCAGCAATTGCCGAAGAAGGTCGCGCCATAGCCATAGGTGCCATTTTGCGTGAGCGCCTGGCCCGCCGCGTTGGTGAGGTTGACGAGCGCCGCATTGCCGCCGCCGGTCACTTCGAGCAGGTGCGAGGTCCACAGCCAGTCGGTGGCGATCGTCTGGCGCGATTTGTAGAATCCGGCCGTCGCGGTCAGCTTGCCAGCGCCGGTGTCGAAATCCCGGCTGACGCGCAGGTCGTTGGTGATGTTGTTGAGGCTGTTGATCTTGACGTCGAACAGCACGATTTGGGCCAGATAGTTGCTGCCGTTAAACGCCTGGCCCGCATTGGGACCATTGGCATAGGTGAGGGTCGATCCCGCGCCGCCCAGCGCGGTCGCGATCGCCGATCCGGTGTCGACCGCTGAGGGGAAGGGCGAGGTGAAGCCGCCCGACACGTCCGAATAGCGGAAGCGTTCGGTGACGTTCCAGCCATCGCCCAGTTCGAATTGCGATTCCAGGCCGACGGCATAGACGACCGGATGCTGGCCATCGCGAATGTCGCGCGTCACCGGGTTGTTGCGGCCGTCCAGCGTCACATTGTCGCGGAAATAGCGCGAATGGAGCGTGTCGCCATTGATGCTGAAACCGGGCAGATCCTGATATTTGGGATTGCTGTTGCTGCCCGTCACCAACACCGGATTGGGCAGGTAGCCGATGGCGCGGTCATTGAGATATTTGCCGTAGAGGCGGATATAGCCGCCGGCAAATTCCTTGGTGATGTTCGCCTTGATCTGGCCGCCCTTGTTGGCGTCATAGCCCGCCTTGCGCGGTCCTTCACCCTGGCGGTAGAAACCGCCGACATGGTAGCGCAGGCTGTCGCTGATCCGACCGCCATAGTCGAAGTCGAGCCGATATTCCTCATAGTCGATACCCGCCGTCGCCTGGATCGCGCCGCCTTCCTGCTCGCCGGTCTTGGAGATCATGTTGATGACGCCGCCCGGCGCATTGGACGCGAAGGTGGAGGCCGATCCGCCGCGCACCGATTCGACCCGGCCGATGTTGAAGTCCGAGCGCAGGAAGATGTCGGCATTGCCAAAGGTGATGTCGCCAAATTCCAGCACGGGCAGGCCGTCCTCCTGCAATTGCAGGAACTTCGCGCCGCCCGATGCGACCGGCAGGCCACGGACCGAGATATTGGCATTGCCTTCGCCGCCCGAGGATTCGGAGCGGATGCCGGGCAGGTTGCGGAAGATTTCGGCGACGGAACGCGGCGCTGCCTTGGCGATGTCGTCGCTGCTAAGCGAGCTGACGGTGACGCTGCTGTTGAGCCGGTTCTGGCCGCGGGCGACCGCCGTGACGACGATTTCATCGTCGGGGGCGGCGGCGGGCGCGACGTCCGGCGCCGACTGGGGGGCGGCGACGGGCTGCTGCTGCGCCTGGGCGGCATTGGCCACGATCAGGGTCGCCGACGTCAGCAGAAATGTCTGGAACTGCCTTTTCATTGTCTCTCTCCCACGCCGATTCGTTCGGCTTGTGATTGTGATGATCCCTTTCGCAAACGATTGCAACAGGCATATCAGACAGATTGCAATCGTTTGCGAACATCTATACTGACAAATCCGTCAAGGACGGCAACAGTCCGCCAGGCAGGAGAGGCAAAGATCATGAGCGAGCCGATACCCCGTAAGCCGCACCTTTCGCTGGGGCGGATCGTGCAGATGAACCTGGGCTTCCTGGGACTTCAGTTCAGCTTCGGATTGCAGCAAAGCAATATGGGGCCGATCTATTCCTATCTGGGCGCGGACGAGGCGTCCTTGCCGCTGCTGTGGCTGGCCGGGCCGATGACCGGATTGCTGATCCAGCCGATCATCGGCGCGATGAGCGACCGCACCGTCACCCGCTTTGGCCGGCGGACTCCCTATTTCCTGATCGGCGCGGTGCTGTGCAGCCTGTGCCTGTTCGCCATGCCCTACAGCCGGGCGCTGTGGGTGGCGGCGAGCCTGCTCTGGGTGCTGGACGCGGCGAACAATGTGACGATGGAGCCCTATCGCGCCTATGTCAGCGACCGGCTGGACCCGGCGCAACGGCCGCTTGGTTTCCTGACGCAAAGCGCCTTTACCGGCCTGGCCCAGACGCTGTCCTATCTGGCGCCGTCCCTGCTGGTGTGGGGCGGGCTGAACGCCGATGCGATCGACCCGTCGGGTATTCCGGTCATCACGCGGATCGCCTTCATCGTGGGCGCTGTCTTGTCGCTGTCCACCATCCTGTGGTCGGTGCTGCGCGTGCCCGAACTGCCGCTGAGCGCGCAGGAGATCGCGGCGATGCGGGCCGAGCCGCTGTCCGCCCGCACGACGTTTCGTGACCTCAAGCAGGCGATCGTCGAAATGCCCGCCCCCATGCGCCAACTGGCCATCGCCATGCTGTTCCAATGGTATGCGATGTTTTGTTACTGGCAGTTCGTCGCCTTCGCCATTGCGCGGTCGCTCTACGACACGGCCGACGCCAGCAGCGCGAGCTTTCGCCAGGCGGTGCTGGTGAATGGGCAGATCGGCGGATTCTATAATTTCATCGCCTTCGTCGCGGCCTTCGCCATGGTGCCGATCGCCCGGAAAATGGGTGCGCGCCCGGTCCATGCCGTCAGCGTCGCCGCGGCGGGCATCGCCATGCTCGCCCTGCCCTGGTGTACGAGCCAGGCGATGCTGTTCGTGCCGATGATCGGCATCGGTCTTGGCTGGGCGAGCATGATGGGCAACCCCTATATCATCCTGGCCGACAGCATCCCGCCCGCCCGCACCGGCATCTATATGGGCATTTTCAACATGTTCATCGTCATCCCGATGATGATCGAAAGCCTGACCATGCCGCTGATCTATCGCCCGCTGCTGGGTGGCGATCCGCGCCATGTGCTGATGCTGGCGGGGATCTTGATGCTGTTGGCGGCGGTTGCGACGCTGGCCATTCGGGAGCGCCCGACGCGCGCGGCCTGATCGTCAGGCGGACGCGCGCTTGACCAGGTGCGGCGTCATGCAGGCCGAGGCGGCGGGCGTACCGGCCAGCCGGTCGAACAACAGATCCACCATCAGCGCCGCGCCGCGCGCGACGTCCTGCCGGATGGTGGTGAGCGGCGGGGTGGTCTGCGACGCGACCATGACATCGTCATAGCCCACGACCGCCACGTCGCCGGGCACGCGCAGCCCGGCGTCGCCCAGCGCCCGCAGCGCGCTCATCGCGATGACGTCCGACGCCGCGACGATCCCGTCGATCGGCGGATGATCGGCCAGCAAGGCGCGGATGGCGTCATAGGATGCCTGCGTGGTCAGATGGGCGGGCAGGAGCAGGCCGTCGCCCATGCCCGCCTGCGCCAGCGCCGCGCGAAAGCCGGCATGGCGGGCGGCAAATTCGGGCACGTCGGGATTGCCGAAAAAGGCCAGGTGGCGGCGGCCCTGCGCTAGTAGATGATCGGCCGCCATCCGCCCGCCCGCCACATTGTCCGACCCCACGGTCAGTTGTGCATAGCCGTCGACCGCTGCGCCCCAGACGACCAGCGGCGCATAGCGCGCGGCCACTCGCTCGATCGTGTCGATCTGGTCCGACTGGCCGATCAGCAGCACGCCATCGACCCGCCCGCCATCGACGATCCGGTCCAGCCACTGGCCGTCGGCGGGAATGACGCGCGAGAGCAGCAGGTCATAGCCGCGATCGGCCAGCGCGTCGGCCAGCGGGCCGATCAGGCTCATGAAGAAGGGATCGGACAGATGCTGTTGCGTTTCATGGCCAAGCGGCAGCACGACGCCGATCGCGCCGGTGCGGCCCAGCCGCAGGTTGCGGGCCGCGCGGTTGATCTGAAACCCATGGTCCTGCGCCAGCGCCTCGATCCGTTCGCGGGTCGCGCGGGCGATCATCGGATTGCCCGAAAGCGCGCGCGACACGGTGGACACCGATACGCCCGCGATCCGGGCCAGCTTGGCGAGACTGGAGGCATTTGTTGATTTCATGACCGAGCGGGAAGTCCACACATAACGGGCCGGTCAGCAGCGAGGCCAACGGACTAAGGAACTTAGGATGCTTATCGCCCGGCCGATGCGGAGGCAAGGAATCAGACAGTGGCCACTTGGTCCATCACCATTTGGTCGAAATGCGGAATCCGAATGTATTCGTAACATTGCAGCGGACATTGGCGTTAGAATTTACGTAGCCAGAACCCACGGATTTCCGTCGGTTTCTGAGACTTGGCACATAAGCTTCAACTCTTCAAACGAAACCGCGATAAAAATCGCGATAGACGGCATTGTAATCAAACTGCTCGAACACTCACCGACGCGCCGAACGTGTCGATTGAACCGTACCAAGTCTACCGGAGGCCGTTTGGTTTAAGTCATGCAGCCATGGAGACGTCGTCCAGCATGGCGTAATATCGTGCCCGGCTTCGGCAGGTGGGATATCGCCGATGGGTTCGTACGGGCATCGGCTGTTGAACCATTTCAACCATTCAAGCTTGGCGTATTCAACGGCCTTAGAGGGTCGCGACGGTCCTCTGCGGTGGATCACCTCCGCCTTCTAAAGGCCGTTGATCTTTCCGGTCAAAGCACTGGCATAGCAGTCGCCTACGCTACCAACCCAGGGTTCGATCTCGACTTCGGCAAGGCGCTCCGAGTATCGGATTGAGACATATCCTCCGGATTCAAACGGTCGGCGCAACACCGACTTCATACCGCGGGGTGGGGGGGAATGGTCATGGGCTTCTGCAGGCGCCCTCCATCTGAGCGCCTCTCGCAGTCGCATATTAATGGCGTGAGCAACTGCTTCGAGTTCCCTTATAGAGTGCCGGCTGAGATCGGTCCCTTCAGGAAGTACTGGTGGAGCAGGCTGTTGCCCGTAATGCTGTTATGCCGCCAAGCGTCGAGCTGCTGCGGCAGCAGTCCAGGCGTTCGCGCAATTTCCGCGATGTCGGCGCTGGGTTCAAAATCGAGGTGATGATGCGCGCCTTGACCTCGGCCGTCCAGCGCCGCCGCATCGGCGCTGCTGGGACGATGTGTATACGCGACGGCCGCTGACCCTCCTGTCTTTCGAAACCTGTGCAGCGACCCTTGGAGAAAGTGCCGATAAATTGGATTAACGACGACCGTGCCATAGCTGTCCGCATGCATACGAACATCGTTCACCACAGTGCTCTACTGTCGAGCCAAGCCTGAACCTCTGATAATCGAAATCGGGGACAACGGCGATATTTTGTGTGCCCTGTTCCCAATTCAAACTCGCGGGGGAAATTTCCTGGACGGCGCTGCCGCAACCTATCGATTTGACGTCGCGACAGTCGAGCAAGACGCGCAAAATCAACGACCGTTATCATCTGCGTGGAAAAATCAACCGTTACAGATTCTGAAGCGCGACGCCCGGCCGCACCTTGCAGAGTTTCAGCCATGGGAAACCCCGCATTTTTTGCTACATTCAAACATACAAACCAAGTTCCTTCTTGGTCTGCCCGCAGATAGGATAGTACCACTACGTATTTCTTCTGCAAGATCAAATCGGTTAAGTGCATCTGAACCTGACGGAATTCTTCCCACTGTTGTTGCAATGTCGGATCATGCTACCGCAACCAACTGAAACTACATTTATCGAGAAGCACATGGTCGGACGCCGGGCTGCGGCCGGCACATGAAGTGGTCAGCCGGTATCTGTACGTTAGCCTGACGGATTAGCAACGAATTCCTCGATATCGCTTTCGTACCAGGCGACAGAGCGCAATCCGATACGGCGGCGGCGAGGGAAGCGACCGGCTGTTTCTAACCTATAGATAGCTGAGACGGACATCCCGGTTCTTGCGGTGACATCAGGTGTCCGCAAGAGCCGGTCTGACCGGCGGTCCTTTCGATAGATCGGCTCTGCATCCGCAGAAGTCGCCGGGCCTACAGAAAATTGAGATATGTCAGACTTCATGGCCAACCCTTATTCAGAAGGTCTGCCCGCCAGGCCTGACTATGCCGCAATCACAGTAGAAGGGCAATGAGATCTGGTTGGCTGATCGACGTATGTAGAGAGACAAAAGCGCCCCGCTGCCGCAGCGTTGCTAGAGACGGTAAGTAAGCGCGACCATTCCAAAGGGCTGGGTCGCACGGCCAACCAGGGGGCTCTCGTTCACTTTGTTGAGCAAGGTAGTCGCACCACCGGTTGCGCTCAATGCAATTCGGTCCGTCAATCGATAGGTCGCTGTGAGGGTGCCTGAGATATCCTTAAATCCCGCCCCCGTAGAGAAAGGGGAAAGCCCAGAAGCAGATGCTTCCAGATTGCCTACGTCAAAATACTGACTGTTATGCTCCCGATTCGCCCAGGTGGCCCCTACTGTTGGCGTGAGGGAAAATTTTGAGGATATGCTGACAGGATAGGAGACGCTGGCATCAGCGATAATCCCGCCTGTCCCGCCCGATATGACTTTTGTAACGCCGAAGGTACCAATCACGCCACTGGAGCGCACATTTGTATATGCGCGAGCACCCAGGCCATCAGGCAGTTTCGATATTCCGATTGGAACGTCGCGACGCCGATAGCCCTGGACAAATACAGCGCTGACACCTGCTGATATCACCCCTGTATCAATTGGCTCGATCCCGATGCCATTACGCAGGTTCGCGAAGAACGTCCCCTTCTTGATGTCGATCGCCGGCAACGGCAGCACCCGGTAGTCTCCAGACCCTTGATAGGTCGGCGCGACCGCAACTCCTGTACCAAAAACGATTCGATCCTGGGCCTGCGCCGAGGCGCCGAACCAGATCATGCCAACGGCGCAGAGTGGCTTAGCACTTAACTTCATGAGTTTGTTCATCGAGCCGATCGCTCCACCGAATGAAATGTCCGCGTCTTCGATTCCGGGCACATGCCCTTAATCCCGCATCGCACATATCGCCGATGTCATGCTTTGTCGTCAATAAGAAACAGATTGTATCTTAAGTAATCTCTGAGTGGCGCGTTGGACCGGGCAGGGGCATCGTCAACGGGATAAAGATCTGATCGATGATTTCCGATATGGTCTGGTCCGAAATGGGCTGCGCGGTCACGATGATCTCGTGCATCACAAGGCTGGGTAGCGCGCGCATGACGCGAGCGTTTAGTCGCTCGGGATCTATCTCTCCACGCTCTACACCGCGTGCGATGACATCGCCGATCGGGTTCTCGCTGAAACGCGCATCCGTGAAATTCACCTCTCCTGAAGCCATGTCCTCGTGCATTTCGAACACAAGCCTCATGAGACTAGGAGGCGCGCGATCAGCAAACTTCCGCATGGCGCATTGGAGTTCATCTTTCAGGTTGCCAAGGTCGGGGACAATTATGAGGTTACGGTTCATGTGCCGCACGATCGCGGCGGAAGCGAGACTCGCGCGCGTTGGCCAACGTCGGTAAAGTACTGGACGGCTCGTGCCGGCCAGGCGAGCGACAGTTTCGAAGGTAAACTTCGCATAGCCGTTGGTAGACAATTCTGACCATGCAGCATCCAGAATGGCTTCTTCGAGCGCCAGCCCGCGACGCCTCCGGTTTAGTTCGTTACCCTCGTCACTAGTCAAGGCGGTCTTAGTCCTGCTGGTCAATCGCCGTCACGCGAAGTCGGTTGTGAGACAGGGAAGACCTTTAAACTAAAAGGATATAAAACCAACTGAAAGTCAGGTTATTGGCTTGCGCAGGACACAACTGGTCAGAGCATGACCAGCCGCACGAAGCGAAGGGGTAGGGAGGCTGGCGATCAAGATGATCGCGCGTTGATAGATGCTTTGACCCGCTTGCCGCAGAGCGGCTGGGACTGCCAAATCCGCGGTGGGAAAGACGATCGCGCGTCTTGAAGAGCGGCTTGGCTTCAGGCCGTGCAATCGTACAACCGGGCACATGCGACTGACGGCCGATGGAGAGGCGTGTCTGGCGGCATGTTCGGCCGCGACGAGGTCATATCGGTTCAATCGGCCTTGTCCGCGAGCAATCAGATATTGAGCGGCCGCGTGCATATCAACATGCTGATCGTGTTCGGTCGCAATGTTTTGCTGCCGATCTGACGGCGATCACTCGAGCACATACAGATCTGAGCCGCAGCCTCACATTGACGGACGCGACAAGCGACCTCCTACGCGACGATGTCGACCTCGCCATCCGGTTCGGAACCCTTTCTGACACCAGTAATCTTATCGCCCGGCGGCTGAGGTCGCAGTGATGCGTCATCTGCGCGTCGCCTGATTATCTGAAAATGCGCGGCACGCCCAAGGTGCTGGATGATATTCGGTCGTGCCGCTGCATTGTAGGCGCGCAAGGGGGGCCTCCGCTTACATTGCTCGTGCGAGCTGCAGCGCAGCAATTCCTCCTTTGGGAGAGGGGGGCGATGAGGGCTAATCGCCCAACCAATCGGTTGTGATCTCGCCTTTATGCCCCTCCGGCGCAAGCGCGACGCGCAGAGCTTCCAACAGAGGCGGCAGCGCCTGCGTGAAGGCGTAGGGCGGGTTAACGATATAGAGGCCCGCGCCATTATAGATTCCGGGCTGATCGCCATCGTACAACCAATGCTCCACTCGCAGCAATTTCGGGATACCGAGCTTGCGCATCTGCTCCCTCCAGCGCCAATGCGCGGCGCGGTCTTTCAGCGGATACCAGATCACTGTCACGCCATGCGCCCATTTGCGGTGAATGGCGGCGAGGGTGGCAGTGATCCGTGCGCGTTCATCCGTCCGCTCGAACGGCGGGTCGACCAGCACCACGCCTCGAGGCGTCCGGGGTGGCAGCATCGCCAGCCACAGCTCATAAGCGTCGCGCTCGTGCACGGCAGCCGATGTGCCGTGCATCACGCCGCGCAATGTATGGGCGTCTTCGGGATGTTTTTCGTTGAGGATTAAGAAATCCTGCGGGCGCAAAAGCTGCACTAGAATTCCCGGCGAGCCGGGGTAGAAGTGCGGTTCGGCTCCTGTATTTACAGCCTGTACGACGGCGCGGTAGTCGTCCAGCAACGGGTTCGGGTCGGCAAGGGCCTGCAGCACGCCCTGGGTGGACTCGCCGGTCCGGCGGGCGTCCTCGCCGTGGAGGTCGTATAGCCCGCAGCCGGCATGGGTGTCGATTAGGGTCAATGCGCCCGGTTTTTGCTGCAATGCCCGTACGAGGGCGATAAGCAGGCAGTGCTTCACGACGTCGGCGCTATTGCCGGCATGGAAGGAATGACGATAATTCATTACGCCTCAAAAATCCTGACGATCTACTTTTCTACATGCCACTAGGCGCGTTTGACGAGCGCGAAGCGATTGATGGAACCAATCCGGCGCTAGTATAAAGTCAGGCGGAAACCTTCAACGCACTTTTGCGCAAGGCTTCAAGCCAGCGTTAGCAGAGGCAGAGAGGCAAGGCTTTGGGCGCATGGGAATGTTCGATCATCGCATAGCCGAACGCGATGGGCATTACTGGGAATCGCCTGTTCGTCCGATGTTGGCAATACCTTCACATAGCGCCGACTTATCAGAACTGCAGTGCTGACACGAACGCATCCGCTTGTGATAGTGACGGACTTCCACCTCCTCACAGTAGAATAACTTGGACTGGTCGACACCTGGGTTGAATTCAGCTTTTCCAACGGGGCTTTCAAGTGAGCCGGGCCTGGCGTTCGGCACCAAGTGATCAGCGAAATAGAAGCCATCCGCCTTCGAGCGCCACAGGCGTGCGATAAGGTGCCGCTACTCCTCACATAATCAACAAACTTATGGATGCGTCATAAAGCGGATCCGCGGCTCGAACGCGTTATGACGGCACAAAGGCCATGGTTGCGGAGGTCTTGGTGAAAGCTGTCCGCTAGGTTTCTTTCAAGACGCTTTGTGGCACGAGGATCAACGTTCGGCCCTCCGCACGCCAGCTGGCAAGCTGCGACAGAAAGTTCATTCCCAATATGTCTACCGGTCCAAACGCCGGCGAGATGACCACCTTGAGATTGCGCGCCTGGATGGACCCGATTTGCAATCGGTCAATCGAGCCGGTTTCTACGCGAACTGCGCCATTGGCGGTCTGCATGACAACGGGCATCATATTGGCTTTGCGCTCGACCGACGCGCTATCCGCAGTGGCCTGTGATAGGGCGGTGATGGTCGCGCCACTGTCGACGAGCATATGCCGTTCCACGCCATTGATGTTGACCCGCGCCCAGAAATGGCCGTCCCGGCTCATCGCGATGCGCACATCCTTGCCAGAGACGATCTGGTCGTCGAGCCCGAGCCTGGATTTCACTCCGGCAAGCGTAGGATCGTATGGCGCTTGCTGGAACAGGATGAACAGACAGAAGGCCAGTAGTCCCATCGAAAACAGGGCACGCAACATCCGCCCGATAAAGGGAATATTGAACAGTAGGATCAACAGGACAGCGGTCCCTACCGCGTAAATGGCCAGTTGCTGCCATTCGGGGTTAGTCGTGAGGTCCATGGGCGCGCGCCACTGCAAAGGCGATATCATTGCGCTGATTCAGGCCGATCTGGCGCGACCCGCCACACCGTGTTCGACACGTCATCCGCGACGATTACGCTGTCATGGACCGGATTATAGGTGACGCCAACCGGGCGCCCCCGTGCATGTCCGTCTTTCAGGAAGCCAGTCAGAAAATCGACCGGCTTGCCCGCCGGGCGGCCATTAACGAAGGGTATCCACACCACCTTGTAACCCGAGGGGTCCTGCCGATTCCAACTGCCATGCTCACCGACAAAAGCGCCTTGCGAGAACCGCCCAAAGCCCGCGCTCGATACGAAGCTCAAACCCAAGGCTGCAACATGAGAGCCAAGCGCATAATCGGGGCGCTGTGCATTTGCGACCATCTTCGGATTTTGCGGATGCACACGTGGATCGACGTTTCGCCCCCAATAGCTGTAGGGCCAGCCGTAGAAGCCGCCAAGCCGCACCGACGTCAGATAATCGGGCACCAATTGTGGACCCAGTTCATCGCGTTCGTTGACGACCGACCAGAGCGCGCGGGTCTGCGGATTGATGGCGAGCGCTGTGGGGTTGCGGATACCGCTGGCATAGGTGCGGCGCGCGCCGGTTGCGCGATCGATTTCCCAGATGACGGCCCGGTCCTCCTCAACCGCCATGCCGCGCTCCCCCACATTGCTGTTCGAGCCGATACCGACATAGAGTTTCGTGCCATCGGCGCTGGCAGCAAGCGACTTGGTCCAATGATGATTGATGCGCGACGGCAGCTTCGTCACCTCCTGCCCTGGGGTCGCTATGCGGGTGTCGCCCTCCTTGTACGGAAAGCGCAGCAGCGCGTCCTGATCCGCGACGTAGAGATTACCCTCGACGAAGGCCAGGCCATAGGGCGCGTTCAGCCCGTCGATCAGGATCGTTCTGACCTCAGCCCTGCCATCGCCATCGGCGTCGCGCAGCAAGGTGATGCGGTTGGCACCTTTGACCGGCGTCTTGCCCTTGCTCTTGATATAGCCCGCGATCACATCCTTGGGCCGCAGCAGCGGCGCGTCCGCGCCGCCCGATCCTTCTGCAACCAGGATATCGCCATTGGGCAGCACCAGCGTCTGGCGCGGCACTTTAAGATCGGTGGCGAGCGCAGTGACGGTAAAACCGCGCGGGGCGACCGGCTTTTCACCATCCCAACCCTGCGGCGTGGCGATCTTGATCGGTGGTATCAGCGTTTCGCGCTGCGCGGGCAGATCGGGGGTAGCGCCGGTCTGGTCGATGCCCGGCTTGCTGCTACTACATGCGGCGAGGGCAAGGATGGCGGCCGTCGCGCCGAATGGGCGGAGATAAAGGGTCATCGGGCGATCTCCCACTTGGCGCCATGCGCGAGCCAGCTTGCGGCGATGGCGAACGCTGCGCTCAGGATGGAGAGTATCAGCCCGGTCGTTCCGACCGAACTCCATGCGTCGCGGCTATGCTGAAACGCGTTGACCAGGCCCGCTATCCACGCAAGCACGAGCAACAGCGCGTAGAGACGTGCTCCGCGCCACCTGATCGCCAGAATCAAGCTCCACGCAAGGGCGACCCCACCGAACACCAGCGCCCCTACGATGAGCCAGGACGAGAAATTCGTCCACTGAACCTCTGCCGTCTGAAGATAGGTGATGTCGGTGAACAGTGCGATGGTGAACAAGGCAACTGGGAACGACAGAAGAAGCGCAAGGGGCGGTGGAAGCAGTGGCCGATATGCCGACGACGCGCTGGACAAGGAATGTCTCCAGGATGGGAGAGGGAGGAGAATATGGGAATGCGCGGCACGTAACTTTGGTTGCGCGATCAGCGTCATGTGCCGCTTTTGCGCGGGCCTCTCCGGCGGGATCGCCCCGTCGTCATGGGATCGGGTTTCTTGGGCGGCGACCAGCCGGGCGGGGTCGATACGCGTTGTCGGTTCGTGCCCAGGCCCATGGCGCCGGGGGTCTGGCGAACCAGCCCAGTGGGATCGAAATCAGCCGCCTGCGTCCCCGCAGGCGCTTTGCGCAACAGGCTGATGCGGTCCCGCAGGTCCGCGGCGGTTTCGAAGTCGCCGCGTTCAGCCGCTGCCTCCATGGCCAGCCGGAGCGCTTCGATGCCGCCAGCCTTCGTCATTTGAATGCCCAGCGCAGTGTCTGTGCGATGCCGAATGTCCCTGCCCGGACGATCGGGCGCTCCAACGGGGGCAGGCTCATCCTGTGCATCTTACGCGCCCATTGCGGCAACAGATCGACCGCCGCCTGGACCGCCAGCCGTCTTGGCGCTTCGGCTGCCAGGCTGGTCGTGCTGCCGTTCATGATCAGGCGTGCGACGGTCCGGGTGCGATCGTCCACTCGCAATTGCGGGCGCATCTCTTCGACCAGGGCGCGTGCCTGGGATCGCGATGTTGGTACCGGGTCGGCGCCCATGGCACGACCGATCAGCGCCATTTCCGCGAAATACCGATTCTGGTCGTCGGCGGGCATGGTCGGTTCGCCATAGCGAATCCAGGCATTCAGGAAACTGCTCGCTTCGGTGACATGGACCCAGGCCAGAAGGGCCGGATCATTGGCATGATAGGCCGTGCCATCCGGCAGCGTGCCGCTGACATGATCATGCACACGACGGACGCGCGCCATTGTCGCCTGCGCCAAATCCCGATCGGCGTAGGTCGTCGCCGCGATGAACCGGGCGGTCCGGCGCAGGCGGCCATGCATATCCGTGCGGAAATTTGAGTGATCCCAGACGCCAGCCAGTACGGAAGGGTGCAACATCTGCATAAGCAGGCTGCCGATCCCGCCGACCATCATCGACGCCACGTCGCCATGCACCCGCCATGCTACCGAATCTGGATCGAACAGCGCGTCGGCGCTTCTTGATACGGGTGTTTCGCCCTTGCCAAGGTCGTTGAACATACCAACCACCTGATGGCGGATAGACTGTTTGATGCCATTGGACAGGGTGCGGAGCGTCAGCATATAGGGATCAACGAACGGCCCGGACGATCGGTCCGCATGGACTTTGCAATCCTCATCACCCGACCCGGTTCCCCCATCTTACGATGCTGCTCCGTCAGGATCGCCGCGGATGTCAAATGCGCTACGGCAGCCGATATCCTGTTTTCCCACCGGACACGATATGCGCCTTGCCTTCATCAGCGCATCCCATCCATCGTGCGCGACGTCGCCAGGACCCCTCTTGCTGTCGGATGATCTGACACTGGTATCGAGCATATCCGCGGAACCGAAAAATTCCGTTTCGACCAATTCTGGCGCGCTACAAAACGAATAGTTCTTCGCAAGGGCGGTTGCTCGTGAGTGAGCAACCGATCAGGTCGTCGCCCTTGCAATATCGCACAGTATGCGCCGATGTCACTGATGAAACATTCACCGAAAATCCCTTGGCTTCACCTTGATGCCTTCGGTCGACTGCCCGGGAATGATGCCCGATCCCAGCCTCAGGTCAGGGATGTATATCTCACGTGCCTTACGACCGAGCAATTTGCTGTCCGGGTCCCGGGGATCAGGTCCACCCCCGTTTTTTGCGCCATCGCCGCGCGCCGGGCGAAAGACGTTGGCAAGATCGCTCCGTTCGCCCACGCTTGCCAGCAACCCCGACAGATTTTCAAGCCGCTGGGCAATGACGTGAATGACCTCGCCTTCTTTCTGAACCTGACCGCGCACGCCCAGCATGGATGCGCCAAGGACAGTCCCGCGATTGGCTTCGAATATTTTGGTCCAGACTACAAGATTTGCGATCCCGGTTTCATCCTCGATAGTGATGAACATGATGCCCTTGGCAGAGCCGGGTCGCTGCCGCACCATGACGATTCCTGCAAGATTGACCCAGCGACCATCGCGGATGTCAGAAAGCGCCGCGCACGGGACCATCTTCCTAGCTACCAAATCCGCCCTGAGAAAGGCCACCGGGTGGGCGCGGAGTGATAGCGCGACACTGCGATAATCTTCCACGACTTCCCGGCCTTCCGCCATCGGCGAGAGCTCAACCGTCGGTTCGACCGCTTCGGCGCGGGGCTTTCCCTCGCGCTCGTCTGCCGCGGCAAAAAGGGGTAGGGGGCTGTCGCGCAACCCTTTCACATCCCACAGGCCAGTGCGGCGGCTGTGCTGGAGCGAGCCAAAGCCATCAGCATCACCGATCCGATTGAGAGCGCCAGCGCCGACGCCAGTTCTGCGCTGGATTTCTTCCACTGAAGCATAGGGCTCTGCGCCACGGGCCGAGACGATCGCCGCTCCGTCCGGATTGGCAAGATCGCGGACCATGCGCAGCCCAAGGCGCACGGCCTTGTACCGCCGGTTCCCCTCTTCAAGCGTGCAGTCCCAGCGGCTATGGTTTACATCAACAGGTCGGACCTCAACGCCATGTTCGCGTGCGTCGCGGACGATTTGGGCTGGCGCATAGAAGCCCATGGGCTGAGCGTTCAGCAATGCTGCACAGAATACATCTGGATGATGGCATTTGAGCCAGGAGGAGGCATAGGCGATGAGCGCGAAGCTTGCGGCATGGCTTTCGGGGAAGCCATAGGAGCCAAAGCCTTCGATCTGCTTGAAGGTCTGTTCGGCAAAAGCCTGCTCATAGCCGCGCTCGACCATGCCGCCGATGAGCTTGTCGCGAAAATGGCTGACCCCGCCGGTCAGCTTGAACGTCGCCATCGCCCGCCGCAAAAGGTCCGCCTCGCTGGCGGTGAACCCGGCACACTCAATTGCGACCCGCATCGCCTGCTCCTGAAAGAGCGGGACGCCGAGCGTCTTTTCGAGGACGCGGCGCAACTCCGGCTTGGGATAGCTGACCTCCTCCTTTCCTTCGCGGCGCCTCAGATAAGGGTGGACCATGTCGCCCTGGATGGGGCCAGGTCGCACGATGGCGACCTCGACGACCAGGTCATAGAATGTCCTTGGCTTGATACGCGGCAGCATCGCCATTTGTGCCCGGCTTTCGATCTGGAAGACGCCAAGCGTGTCAGCCTTGCGGATCATCGCATAGGTTGCCGGGTCTTCGGCCGGTATCGTGGCGAGATCGAGGTGGATGTCCTTCTCCTCGCGCAGGAGATCGAAGCCGCGTCGCATGCAGCTGAGCATGCCCAATGCCAGCACATCGACCTTCATGAACCCCATGAGGTCGATATCATCCTTGTCCCATTCGATGATTTGGCGATCATCCATGCGGGCCGGTTCGATCGGGACCAACTCGTCGAGCCGGTCGCGGGTCAGCACGAAGCCGCCGGGATGCTGCGAGGAATGGCGCGGCGTATCCATGAGCAGACGCGACAGCTCCAGCGTGAGGGCAAGGCGGCGATCGGTCATATCAAGATTGAGCTCGGCGACATGGCGGTCCTGCACACCCTCGCGGCTCCAGCCCCAGACCTGTCCTGACAGCGCGTCGGTGACGTCGGTCGAAAGCCCGAGCGCCTTGCCCACCTCGCGGATCGCGCCTTTGGTACGGAAGCGGGAGATGACGGCGGTCAGCGCACTATGGTTGCGGCCATAGGTCTCGTAGATCCACTGGATCACTTCCTCGCGGCGCTCATGCTCAAAATCGACATCGATATCGGGTGGCTCGCGTCGCTCAGCGCTCACGAACCGTTCGAACAGCAGTTCGGTGCGCACCGGGTCGATCGAGGTGATGCCAAGGCAATAGCAGACCGCCGAGTTCGCGGCCGATCCCCGGCCCTGGCACAAAATGCCTTTCGAGCGCGCAAAATTGACGATCGCGTGGACCGTCAGAAAATAGGGTGCGTAATCGAGCTGGGCGATGAGACGCAGCTCATGCTCCAGCTGGGCCCTTGTTTTGTCGTCGATGCCGTCTGGATAGCGGGCAGGGGCTTTTGCCCAGGTAAGGCGCTCAAGTTCCTGCTGCGGTGTACGCCCGCTTTTACCGATTTCATCGGGATATTGATAGCGCAACTCTTCAAGGGAAAAGCGGCATTGCTCGGCGATAGCGACACTTCGCCGAACTGGCCCTGTGTCCCCAAGATATCGCAGGAACAGCCGGTCCAGCTCGTCGGCGTCCTTGAGGTGCCGGTCTGCGATCTGCTCGCGTCGCTCGCCCAGATCGTCGATCGTGCATTTCTCGCGGATACAGGTCATAACATCCTGCAGCATTCGGCGCTGGGGCGTGTGGTAAAGGACATCGCCGGTGGCGACGGTCGCGACGCGCGCCTGCTGTGCCATCTGTGTCAGCCGTCGCAACCGCAATGCGTCGCCCGGTTGCCGTTGGAGGGTCAGCGCGAGGTAGCTGCGTTCCTGAAAGATGGATGAGACGCTGACGAGGTCCGCCTGCGTTTTTGCGTCGTCGCTATCGGGGATAAGGATGGCGATCAGTCCCTCGCTCCACGTGGCGACATCATCCCAATGCAGTTCGCAGCCCCCTTTACCAGCGCGCGATTTGCCGAGCGTCAGCAGACGACAGAGACGGCCATAGGCTGCGCGGTCCGTGGGATAGACAAGCAGACCAGTGCCACAGTAAAGATCCAGCCTGCAGCCGTTGATGACGCGCACGCCCGTCGAACGGCCAGCGTCCCAAGCGCGCACCAATCCCGCCAGACTGTTGCGATCCAAGATGCCGACCGCCGGCAGGCCCAGCATGGCGGCAGCGGTCAGGAGTTCCTCAGGCGAGGATGCACCCCGCAGGAAGCTGAAATGGCTCGTCACCTGCAACTCGACATAGCGCTGATCGGCAAGGCTCATGCGAAGGCGCCATGGATGAACCAGGCCATCGGCCCGGTCGACGACCATTGGCCGTCGCCCAAGCGAAACAGCCAGTAGCGCCCGCCGCCCTCGACCTCGACCTGGAAATAGTCGCGCACGAGATAGGGGCTGTCGGCTTCCAGGCCCTTGGCGCGCCACCATTCGCCCTGGAGGCGTTCGGGACCATCGGCCTGAACCACCTTGTGCCGCTTGCCCCGCCAGACGAACTGGGCAGGCGGATGGTCCGGCATCATCGCGATCACCTGGACCGGCTCGGGCGGTTCGATCATGCGGCCCGGGCGCGGCAGGACAGCGTTCCAGCGCCGATCCGTGCACTCGCGCAGCGCCGTTGTCCGCTTGACCGTTCGTTCGGGCATGGCGGACGAGCAGGGCGTCGTGCCGTACAGCCGGTCATAGCCGAAACGGTTCGCCAGCGCGTCGATAAGGGCACCAAGGTCCGGGCCGCGATGCGTATCGCCTGTAAGATCAGCCTGTGCGCTGCGGAGTGGTTCGACGATCGGCGCGATCAGGATCATGGTCTCGATCCCAAGGCCAGGGTCGATCCGTTCGATCCTGGGAACCAGGAGCTTTGTCAGATGCCGGGCATCCCTGGTGGGAGACGCCATACCGATCCTGACAGACTGATATTGGCCATCGACCCGTTCGCAATGGAGGTCGAGGCGCCGCGCGCCGGTGCCGCCCCGCATCAACGCAGCGCAAATGTCGTCGGTGAGATCGCCGATGACTTTTGCGATGGCGTCGGCCGTGCCGATGGGTTCAAGAAGCCCGCGGCGCGCCTGGGGCAGTGATGGCGGGAAGATCGGCGCCATCGCCTCTGGCGCATGGCCAAGGGCTTGGTCGAGGCGCCGATAGAGTTCATGTCCGTAGCGGCGCGCAATGGGACCGCGCGGCTCGGCAATGAGTTGCTCGATCCGGGTGAAGCCCATCTTGTGCAGATCGCTTGCCACTTTTGTCGGGATGCGCAGGGCGGCAAGGGGTAGGAGGCCGACCGCCTTCTTCTGGTCTCCAGGAAGAATGATAACCGGGCGACCGGCAGGGACATGGCGAGCGACCGCATGCGCGCAGCCTGCCGTGTCAGCAACAGCGATCTGTGCTGTAAGGCCCGAGCCGTTCACCCGGCGGAACAGGTCCTTGACCAGCGCTTCCTCGCCGCCGAACAGTTCGCCGCATCCGCTGATGTCGAGCCATAGGCCATCGGGGTAATCGACCGCGACGAAGGGGGCGTAGCGCTGCCCTGCCCATAGAGCTAGCCGCTCAAGCCCTTGCGCGTCGGCCGCTTCGTCTGCATCGAGCACGTCAAGATCGGGCACCATGGTCCTTGCCTTGGTGACGCTCATGCCGGGCGTGATGCCAAGGCTGCGGCCAAGCGCGTCCACCGCCGCGATCAGCTTGCGACCGTGCGATTCTATGGCCGTGACAAGCGGCTGCCGGGATGGCGCTGCGTTCGCCTCAGACGGCGATACGCCACGCTTCCTGCTGATCCGGTCGGTCGACCAGTATGGCAGGTAGAGCGAGACGACCCTGCGCATCGCAGGCCTCCACTATCCAGCTTTTGGGTTCTGCGCCGCGGACGCGCTCGAGCGCGACCGACCAGCGCGGGCGGGCAAGGGCAGGGATGCCCAGATTCTCGCTGGGGGACGCCGTAATGCGCCATCGTGTCTGCGCTGCTGAGCCCTCGATCAGTGCGTCCGCCTTGGCGGCGCGACGCAGGATGAACGCAGTCACCCCGGACCCTTCGGCAGCAAGCTGAAGCCGTTTCGACGCGGTCGTTGAGAGCTTCGAGACCTCGCCCACGACGCCGGCGATGCCAGCCACGCGCAGGCAATCTTCCATCGCGATCAGCGCGCCCTTGTCATCGCCAGGCTCGACGATGGTCAGGCGGTCAGGATGAAGGCCTGCAAGGTCGAGGGCAGGGGTGAACAAATCGCGCCAGCGCAGACACCAGAAAACCGGGCCTTCCATGCGCGCCAATATGCCTGCGATGAATATCGTTGCGGCTGCGTCGTCGCAAATGTCGAGAGAGCCCAGAACCTCATGCAATGCGCCGGTTGCAAGACCATTTCCGGGCAGATGATCGTCGATGTCGTCAAGGCCGAAAGGATGGACGCCATGACGGCGCCCATCGCCCGTCACATGGGCGATCGACGAACGCAAATCCTCGAGGATGGCATTGCGGGGCATTCCTTGGTCTCATCAGTCTGGCAATATGTTCTCTTTCTGTTCTACATGACTCCCCGGACTGTCAAGTTGGTCGAGCGCATGTTTCGGGGTGAACGAGGTCCTGCTTGTGGCATCCGACGGATCCAACGTCATGGATTCCCTGAATCGTTTCGCGACGCGATCGTGCGTTCACAAAATATTGAGCGCGAGAGAAAATCGAGGGGCGATGCCCGGATCGATATCGCCAAATCATTCGGTCGCTGTTCGCCGTGTTCGCATTCCGAATCGGGGACGATCAAAGAGAAGCAGATGTCTGTTTCCCAGCACTCGAAACAGGAGAGATCAGGCTGGTGACGAGTTCATCCGGCGTTCCGAAGCTGGGAACCAGGCGGGTTCACCCGGCAGTTTCGAAAATCGATATCGTTGTCGAGTACCAAAGCGACCATCTCGCCATCTATGATCAGGGCAGCGCCTGTTGCTTCAAACCGTCGCCCAAGCGATGAGTCCCTTGGCCTGAGCGCGACCGTCCGTCTCCCGATCGTTACGAGCGCGCCATCCGGGCTGATCTTGGCAAGGAAGGTTCGACCGCCGTCGCAATATATGGTCAGCTGCTCGCTGTCCGATGCGCAGGCTGCGGTCGGAACAGCCGCAACAAGCATGGCAGGGAGGAGAAGGCGTCCCATCGAAACAGATGCTCCATGGGAGGGTCCCACGCAAAGCTTAACCTTCCGGCTCCTGCGGCGTTCCGTGCGACAGCGCATCGACGATCATGGCGGCGAGTGTTTCTTCGGCCCGTCCACGGGCATTGAGGTCCTTTGACGACAGGTCGTGGCGAAGCCATTGCGGCGCGCGCGCGATGACACGCATGATGAGCTCGGAAGTCTCTTGGTCCATTTGGACCCTATGGGTGGTCGCGTGCAGACAAGCAATCATCAAGGTGACACCCAAAAGGCGATCGTGATGAAAGCAGGGGACGCATAAAAAAGCCCCGCCAGAGCAAGGCTCGCGGCGGGACCGAAGTTCAGGGAGGTGCCGCTCCAAAGGGAGGAAGAAGCGACAGGGCATGAAATAGCATGTTGCGATGAATGACGGGTGAAGCCGCTGTTCATGAGCGCTGCAGCTCGGTTTTCTCCAGCAAGGCTTGTGGCTGCCACGGCATCGGAACGCAAAGGCCAGGCCGCATTCGTCAGCAGACAGCTCTAGCGGAACCGCGCCATTGTCCATCTGTTCGATCTATCGACCGGCTCTGCGAAAATCGCCGATGCATAGACCTGAAAGAAAGAGGAACCGACCATGACTGAGACGCAGGACGTCCGCGATAATGAAGGCGAGAGCCGCTATGAACTCAAGGTCGATGGTGGCACGGCTATTGCGGCCTATGAACGGCGCGATGGCGCATTGATCTTCACGCACACGCAAGTTCCTGACGCGCTCGAAGGGCAAGGCATTGCCAGCAAGCTGATCGCCGGCGCGTTGGCGGACGTGCGGGAGAAGGGATTGAAGGTCGTGCCGCTATGCGAATTCGTCGCCGGCTATTTTGATCGCCATCCAGAGGAGCAGGATTTGTTGGCGCTCGACGCGCCAGGCTGATCGCAGAGTGTGTGGATCATCCATGACTTATAACCATTCCCATGCCTCTCCCGCGTCAGCTAGGTCAACGCAACGATGAAGATCGCGACCTATAATGTGAACGGGATCAACGGGCGTCTGCCTGTCCTGCTGCGATGGCTGAGCGAAGCCGCACCTGACATCGTCTGTCTTCAGGAATTGAAAGCGCCAGAGGATAAATTTCCTGAAACAGCGATCCGCGACGCGGGATATGACGCGGTCTGGCACGGGCAAAGCCAGTGGAACGGGGTTGCGATCCTGAGCCGGGTCGGTGAAATTCACGAGACGCGCCGCGGGCTGCCGGGCGATCCGGACGATACGCAAAGCCGCTACATCGAAGCGGCGGTTGCCGGGGTTCTGGTGGCTGGTCTTTATCTGCCCAACGGCAATCCACGCCCTGGACCCAAGTTCGACTTCAAATTGCGCTGGTTCGAGCGGCTTCATGATCACCTTGCCTCGCTCGTCGATCTCGATGCGCCGGTTGTGGTCGCCGGGGACTTCAACGTCATGCCAACCGATCTGGATGTTTATGCGCCCGAGCGGTGGCTGGACGATGCGCTCTTCGCGCCGGAGGTGAAGGAAGCCTATCGCCATCTGCTGGAGCAGGGATGGAGCGATGCTCTGCGCGAAATGCACCCCGATGAGACCATCTACACCTTCTGGAAATATTGGCGTGGGGCGTTCGGGCGCAACGCAGGCCTTCGGATCGACCATATTCTGCTCAACGCAAAGGCACGGAGCAGGCTTGAATGGGCGCAGGTCGACACAGCGCCGCGCGGATGGGAAAAGACGAGCGACCATGCTCCGGTCTGGATTAAGCTGGCCGACAAGCCGGTGCGCAAGGCGCGTCAGTCGAGGGCTGCAAACCAGTCAGCATAGGGCGTATTGCGCGCCATATGGCGATTATAGTCAGGTGTGCCGTCGGCCCACCAGACTGGGCCACGCTCGCCAAGTCCGCGTTTGGCAATGTCCACCGCCGCATGCGCTTCACCCTCGGCCGATACATCGCCGTTTTTACGGGCGTCGCGCACGGCTCTACGCGCCTGCATCAGATCCGATACCAGCGAAGCTCGGACGTCTTCGTCCAACGCGGGATTGGCCAGCCGCCATAGGCGGCCGCGCACCACAAAATAACGGCCATCGGGCGTGGACGGGTGGGTGGCGGGTTCCCGGCTCACGCCCGTCGTGTCGCCTCGCGCGCCCATGCAACGATGGCCTGTTGCGGCATAGCGCCCGATTGCCGCGCAATCTCGCGGCCACCCCGAAACAGGATCATCGTGGGAATGGACCGGATGGCATAGCGACCAGCGATCGCCTGATGCGCCTCGGTATCGAGTTTCCCAAGGCGCATATAGGGTTCGAGTTGTCCGGCCGCGGCGCTGAAGGCGGGGGCCATCTGACGACAGGGACCGCACCAGCTCGCCCAGAAATCGACGAGCAGGGGAATATCGGACCGCGCGGCATGCGCGTCGAAATTATCTGCGGTCAGTTTGACGGGCTCCCCAGAGAATAGGGGGCGCTTGCATCGGCCGCAGATTCCGCCCTTGGCCAACCTTTCGCGAGGCAACCGGTTTGCCGTTGCGCAAGCCGGACATAGGACAATCAGGGCATCATTGGGCGCCGTAGCCATTCTGGTCTCCATCATGCGTCGTCTGGATGGCATAGATGCCATAGATGGGATCGGGCATCCCGAATGTCAGGCCCCGCAAAGGCAAGCACGGCCTGGGAGGACGATGAAGCCCATAGACGGCCAACAAGCGATAGCGTCCTGGCTGGACGTTGGCTTGCGCCCTCGTCTATGCCCGCCGTCCAACGACACAGGATATAGCCCATGAACAATACCGACCTCGCTGAGAAGATCGCCGGCGACAACGGCCTTTCCAAGGCGGATGCCCGCAAGCTGGTCGATGCGGTCTTCGCCGCAATCGCTGATGCTGCAGCAGCGGGCGAAGAAATTGCCCTGAACGGCTTTGGCAAGTTCAAGGTCAAGGACGCGCCAGCGCGCGAAGGTCGCAACCCCTCCACCGGCGCCACTATCCAGATCGCAGCTGCCAAGAAGCTGGGCTTCACGCCCGCCAAAGCGATAAAGGATAAACTGAACGGCTGAAATTTCGCCGGGACACGTCCGTCCAAGGCGCTTCCCGGCTATCGCCGGTTGACAATATTGTTCGCTTTATGTTCCAATCATCGGATGTCTTTCGAGTCTCCCTAGGAGCGGCCGATGTCCAGATTGCATACGACCCTGGCGAGTGTCGGCGAAGTCGCCATGCATTTCGGTGCGGCGCTGCCGCAAGGGCCTGTCCATTTTGCTCGTGAAACCACCGAGGGCGCCGACGGGCTCGTCGTATTTGAAAGCCGGGGACGTCGGCTGTTACGGTCGATGGGGTGGGGATTCCCGCGCCTGACCCGCGAGATGCGCGAACATGGCGACGATCCTCAGCGGCTGGGGCTGGTTGCCGATCTCACCAATCCCATGTGGGAGCATATGGTCGTGGACCCGCGCTATCGCTGCCTTATCGTCCTGACCCATTTCGCCAATCCTGACGGCATGCCCGGCCACAAGACGAGGACCTGGTTCTCGGTCAAACATGCGCCCGTCATGGCCTGGGCCGGCTTCTGCCGGAACCTGCCCGATTACGGCCCTGTCTATGCCGGTATGACCATGGCGGCCAACGCCGCGGTCATGCCGACCAATGACAGGATGCCGGTTCTTCTCGATCCCCATGACTATGACGCCTGGCTGCATGGCAGCATCAGGGACGTCATCGGATTCCAGCATCGCGCGCCCTTTGCTGCTGAGCGCATGGTCGTCGAGCAGACAGAAGATCTCTGGCGCAGCGGAAAATTTCCCGCCACAGCTTGCCTTGCTCTGAGCGCTACGCAACACTTGTAGTCGGGCGGCGCGACAAGGCAGGTGCAACAATGTGCAACCTCTATACTGAGCGATTGAGTGCAGCCGAGGTGGCGGCGCATTTCGGCGTCGAGCCGCCCGACATCGCCGCCATGAACGTGCCGGACGAAGTCTATCCCGGCTATCCCGGCATGGTGGTGCGCGAGGCAGAAGGAAAGCGTGTCCTTCAATCCATGGTCTGGGGGTTTCCGCTGGTCCTGCGCGGCATGAAGCCAGGATCCAAGCCCAAGCCCGTTAATAATATCGCCGACCTGCGCAAACCCATGTGGGTTGGTCTCGCGCGAAAACCGCAGTGGCGTTGCCTTATCCCGCTGACTGCCTTTGCAGAAGCCGAAGGCGAGAAGGGGAGCAAGACCCGGACCTGGTTCAATCTCAAGGATCGGCCTGTCTTTGCCTGGGCCGGACTTTGGCGAGAAAGCCAGGAATGGGGCGCGGTCTATTCAGGCGTCATGACGGATTGCAATGAAGCGATCCGCCCGGTGCATGATCGCATGCCTGTGCTTTTGCATGAGGATGAATATGACCATTGGCTGGGCGGATCGTTAGAGGATGCAGTCGTTTTCCAGGATCGCTGCTTCCCCGACGATCTGATCGAGATGACGCGCACCAGCGATCCCTGGAACAAGCCCCGCATGTCCACGTCCGCACCCGCTATCCTGTGAGAGTCGAACTTGAACGTTGGGCCGAAGCGCTGGCGGTCGAAAGGCAGCACGGCCCGGATGCCGAGCAATTTATCGCAGAAAGAGTAAGAACTCTCGCACTGGCGGGTGATGAGGCAGGCGTGACGCGATGGCTCGACATTGCAACGCGGCTGGACCAGCTTCTCGATGAGGGCGCCATGGAGCATTGAAGGCCCACGCTATCTGACCATGGTCCGGTCCGATAGTTTGTCCGACAGCGTACGGAAAGTGATCGACCAGCGGGTCTCTTCCATTTCGGCAATGCTGTGTTCCCATTCGTACCGTGCTTCACCATGAAGGTGATAGATCGAACGCGGTGCCAGCGGAACGGTGACGCGATCGAACCCGCCGGCCTTGCGCCGCCGAAAACGCAAGGGTGCAGCCGCGCTCAGCGATATGCCAACGACATGGTCGAAGACGGGGCGATCGCGGTGCCAACCAATGCCTGCGCCGGGATCATATCGGATCAGTAATGCCTGGGCGAGGCTGGCGGGCTCAAGGCCAGCAAAGGCGGCGGCTCTGTCGCGGGCAGGCAGTAGCCAATCAGGTATGGGATCGGTCGGCCCGAAGCGCGCATCGTCAAAATCATAGCGCCAGCCGAAGGAACTGGTCAGGCGCTTGCCGAGCCAGCCCTGAAAGCGAAATGGTTCAAGCGCAGTCGTGTCGATCCCGGCGATCAACCTCAATTCTTCTTCGCGCGAGAGGATGTCCTCACGATAGGAAAGGCCCGGGATTTTCGGGGTCTCGAACAGGTCGGGAAACAGGTTGGCCATCCACGCCTAGATTGGGAGGCAGCGCGCGCGAGGCAATCGCAAGGGTGATTTTTTCGATGAAGCATGTGCTGGGATGGCACCACTTCGGCGTCTGAGCATTTTTGCCGAATGACCGCCTCCATTGCCTTCGTCGGTGCCGGACCGACCACACTTTATACGCTCAAGGCGTTTGTCGAGCAGGCAGCCTGCCCCGCGAGGATCACGATCTTCGAGCAGCAGGCGCGCGCCGGTCTCGGTACGCCGTATCGGCCGGGGTGGAACGATCCGGCTATGCTCTCGAACATTGCGAGCGTGGAAATCCCACCGCTGTGCGAGACGCTTCTTTCCTGGCTCAACCGTCAAAGCCGCAAACGTCTCATAGGGTTGGGTATTGATCCCAGGGAGGTTGATGACCGCGCTTTCTACCCGCGCGTGGCCCTTGGGCGATACTTCCTCGACCAGTTCGACATGCTCGTGGACGAGGCGCGCGCCAAGGGGTTCATCGTCGATATTCGAACTGGCCGATGCGTTCTGGACATGTCTGTCCAGGACAATGGCGTTCAGCTTGAGATTGAAGGGGAGGGCAAGGATACAGCCGACAACCGTTTCGATTTCGTGGTTATGGCGACGGGACATCGATGGCCAGAGGAGCCCGAGGCGCGGCCGGGCTATTTTCTCAGCCCGTGGCCGGCGTCGGCCCTCAAGCGCATTAAAGCCGTCAATGTTGGCATTCGTGGCAGCTCTCTGACGGCGATCGACGCAGTCGTCGCCTTGGCAACAGCTCACGGCTCTTTTGTCGATGGCCCCGATGGGCGGGTTGAATATCGCATCGGGGCGGGTTCGGAAGGCCTTCGGCTAACGATGATGTCACGCAAGGGGCTTTTGCCTGAAGCGGATTTCTACCATCCGATACCCTATGAGCCGCTGACTTTCTGTACCGAAGCGGCGATCGAACGGCTGATCGACGCTCAGGCTAGCGATCTTTTAGAGATGGCCTATCAGCTATTTAAGAAAGAACTGGCGTACGCAGATCCCGCTTATGCCGACCATGTTGGACTGGAGCATTTGGCGCTCGAGGATTTCGCAGAACGCTTCTTTGCCGACCGCGCGGACGCTGATCCGTTTGAATGGGCCGCCGCCAATCTGCAGGAGGCGCAAGCAAATTTCGACAAAGAGTTCACCGTTCCCTGGCGCTACGCCATCTTGCGAATGCACGAGGTGCTGGCGCTGATCATCCCCCATCTCGATGAGGAAGCCCTGGATGCTTTCGGCAGACACCTCAAGCCCGCCTTCGTCGACGAATATGCGAGTGTACCTCACCTATCCATCCAAAGGCTCTTGGCCCTTCACAGCGCAGGCCATCTCGATGTGCTGACGCTCGGCAGCGCGTATCGGTTAGAAACGCATGGCGCAGAACCCGGCGTTAATGTCGTCATCGACGGTGAGCGGCGTCATTATGACGTGTTCATCGATGCCACCGGGCAACGTGCGCTCGAAGCCGACGACTTCCCGTTTTCAACGCTTCTGACGCAAGGGGTCGTGGTGGATGCGCAAGATGCCGAGGAGGGGTCCACCAAGGGGATCTCGGTGAACGAGACATTCCACCCGGCATCGCCCGATCCGCGTGCGCGCCGATTATATTGTCTGAGCCTCCCCTTCATCCTGGGACGTCATCCATTTGTGCAAGGGATAACCAGTTCGCATGAGATGGGTAGCATCGTTGGCCAGGATCTTGCATGCATGATCGCAGCACCCATGCAGGCTGACGCGGCATGAAGCTGTTTGCGATCTACATTGGAGGCGAACATCCTGCTGCTCACATAGAAATTCACGATGTCCGCTTCATCGTGGCGCCATCCCTTAAAGCGACGCATGATGCGCTCCGCCGTCAATGGTGGGGTACGCCTGGGACCTTGCATATCGACTGTTGGGCCGAGATTGACCATGCGGACGGCTATGACATCCAGCTGCGGCCAGAGCCCTATAAGGGGCGAGAACAACTATTTTTCGTTAATCTAGGCGGTTACGATCCGGCTGATTTCGCTGAACAGCATCGCAACATGTTCGTTGTCGCTGAGAATGTGACCCAGGCCAAGGCACGCGCGATGGCGACGATTCCTAAATGGAAGGAAGGCCATCGTGATGATCTTTATGAAGCCGAGAAGGCGTTCGCCCTAAACGAGCTGATAGGGGAGAGGCTTCACATCCACCTCGTCGCCACTGGAACGACGCGGCCACCGAAGTTTGCCTGCCGTTACACGCCACTGAAGTAGCCAACGAAATTTCAGCTTCTTGAGGGCCACGGATGTCGCGGACGCAAGGCGTTTAGTTCGCGCCGGTGCCCCGTCGGCGGCGTTGGTGTATAATGCTCGATGGCGGCGTCAGGTCATGCGGCCTGCGCTAGCGCATAGCGACGACAATGTTCGAGATAGCCCGCTTCATGACTGGCTGTCAGATCGACCACACCGTCCCACAGCCAACTCGGCGCTTCCATGCCTGCGCCCCGCCCCCGTCCGATCGCGTCTAGCCAATGCTTGCGCGTATCACGGCTCACTTGCCGCCCATGGGCCAGGCCCACTACATAGGCGAGGTAACGCGCCGCCCGCGTAGCCTCGTCCCTCGAGAACTGATCGATCTCGAGCTTAAGGTCCTGCGGCAGCAATTCACGCAGCACGATCGATTTGCCCAGCAGCCCCGTTGCGAGCATACGTGAACCCAGATTGGGGGAAAGTGCCTGTGCACCTGCCACTACCCGCTCGGCATGGTCGGCTGGCATCGCCTTGTTATCGCATGACGGCGCGATCGCCGCGACCGCTTCTTTAAGGTCAACCAGCGCGTAATCTGCTGGCGCTTTGCGACTGCCGCCGATGCCGATGAGCGCGGCAAACCGCAAATTGCCAAGCGAACTGCAACCCTTTTTCCAATAAGCGGCGTCGAGCAGCCGTACCCGATCTTCGCCTTCGCGTCCCTTCATGGAAAGAATCATCGCTGCGACCGCCGGGTCATCAAACAGAGTGTCGAGCGCGGTTTTCTCGTCACCTTCCAGCGCCCAGAATTTCCTGCCAATGGGTAGCTTCGGTTCGACATCGTCCAGCCGCTCGTCAGCCAGATGCTTCCAGCGCCGTCCCAGCGCCCGTCGGCGAACAGTGCGTATGGCTTGTGGTTCTGGTGCCTCATACTCGTTACGCTCGCCGAGCGCATGGCGATAGCCCTCGACCATATGCTCGATCATTCGAGCGGTTGTGACACCGGGCAAGTCGGACCCGCGCGCGGCCGTCGCGAGTGACAGGCCAAGGCGAATAAGGTCGTGCGCTGGATTGCCGACCACCGCCTGGTCCAAATCGCGGATCTGGATGTCCACGCGTCCTACAGCATCAGCCACAGGACCAAGATTGCCCAAATGACAATCGCCGCAAATCCAAACCGGAGGCCCTTGCGGCAGACGTTTCGATGCACTTGATTCCTGCAGCCACTCATAGAATTTGCCAGTATTGCCGCGCACATAGGCATGCGTGGACCGCGCCATCTTCAGCGCCCGGCTCTGCTCAAGTTCGCGCTGCCGTGTTTTGCCGTACCTTCCCATTGCTGCTCCATTGCCAGTTCGTGACGAACTAACGCGCGACACGCAAAAACGGCTTGGTCGTGTCCCGGCGCGTGGTGTAGGTTTTGAGGGTAGCGAAGCTGACCGGACGCGCGCTCATCGAACAAGCGCTGTAGCGGCCGGTCAGTTTCGCGGGTGGTCACCGGCGAACTTCGGATAA
>NZ_JABBFV010000020.1 GCF_012927105.1 Sphingobium psychrophilum
AGGCTGGTCGAGCATTACAGCTTCTATGCGGTCTTCCAGACGCCCGAGGAGTACCGCCTGATATCCGGGGGGAAGGAGCTTGGCACCTTGCCAATCGACAATCTGATAACTCCGGGAATGCTGCTCATCTTCTCAGGACGCCGCTGGCTGATCCTGGAGGTCCTCGACCGAGACCGCATCATCATGGTTTCACCGGCCAAAGCCGGGGTCCCCCCGCTTTTCGGGGGGGACCCGGGGAATATCCATGACCGGGTGATCGAAAGAATGTTCGATATACTCGAGAGCCGCCACCGCCCGATTTACATGGATGCAACAGCGCTGGAATTACTTGAGGAAGCCCAATGTCAATACGCCCACCTGCGCTTCGATCCTGGTCGCATTGCGCATCTTGGCGACAAGGCCGCAGTCCTCGCCACGAAAACAGGCTCGGTTCGTACCACAACGCTGGCCCTTGCCCTGCGCGCTAGCGGATTTACGATTCAGACACACGATGGCTTACTTGAAGTCTTTGGAAACGACGAAACGCCTCCGCTCATCGAGGCGCTTTCAGCAATGGCGAGCGGCAAGCCTTTAGATCTGTTCGGCCATTCGCCGAACCTGCTATTTGAGAAGTTCCATCCCCACCTTACCGAAGGGTTGCTGCAGAAAGATGCGCTTTCAGCGCGGTTAGACCCTGACGGATTGGCTGAACTTTCCCGCTCAATCCTGAGGTGAACGAAAGGCCGCTATCAGGGATCGTGTTCTAGCGGATTGAATGGCGGCTTTGTTGGCGGCAGCGGCGATCGGTATTTCCAAGCCGGAATGTCCGTTATCCCATTATCAGTGCTCGGAACCTGACTGTCGCGAATGTCCCATCCTTGGTCATTCCGCTGTAGAATTCTTTGCGCAGATAACAGTCTAAGAGCGTCAATGGGCTGCCTTTTCGCGAAGTTTCGCGACATGGGCTGTGCATATGGAATGTGTCATCCGGCCGAGGATCTCTACCCTCTCAGCCAGCCAGTTCAGTTCTTCCAGATCGATCTGATAATGCTTAGAATAGCGCGCCTTCACATAGGCGTCCTTCAGCTTCTGAAACATTGCGCGTTCCTTGCGTAAGCCCCGAGGCCAAACATCGAAAAGCGCGGGGTTTCTACCTTCGGCCTGTAGTCGGAGGAAGGCGATATTGTGATCGTACGGGGTGTAAAATGTCAGCGTTAAAAGGATAGCCTGATAGAGAGCTTCGGCTGTACGATGGAGTAAGAAGGCCGCTTGCTTTTTGAAGTCTCGCTCGATTGCCACTTTGGCCAGCTCAAAATTACTCATCGCATCAGGAAAATATTCGTCGAAATAGTCCTGCGCGGCTGTTGCTGCTTCCGACGGCGTCTTGGGCTTGGGCTTGGCCAGTTCGCGATCGTCGGCCTCGTAGAGGGCGATGCCCTGTTCGGCGATTTCCATGAAGAAGACCCGGCCATGGCTGAGGCCCTGGTTCACTTGCTGGAGTGAGTGGACGATGAAATGCACTGGCGTATTGATGCGCTTCTCGATCAGATAGGCGTCGATGAGGCGCTGCTCTGCGACCGACCAATAGGCCGCGACGTCGGCCAGTTCCTTCTGGTTGACGATGACCAGGATATCCATGTCGGATTTATACTGATTGGCATCGAAGGGCGCATCGATCCAATCGCCCCGGGCATAGGAACCGAACAGGATGATCTTGAGGATGCGGGCCGACTTCTTGCGGCCGGTCGCATTCTCGGTTGCCTCCCGAAACTCGGCGAACAAGATGCGCACAACCTCTTCGAGTTCGCGCTGCTTGGCTGCTGGGAGGTGGTCAAGGTCGGTACGCATCACTGATGTCCAATGAGGTGGATCGCGTCCTTGCCCCCGGCCACCCCGTTTGGCGTCAGGCGGCGGTCGAACGTCGCGAGCTTGCCTCTGTTGGCGACCGCAAGGGCAAGGAGATAGGTGTCGGTCACCTGCGCTGACGTCAGGATCTGGCTTGCATCGACATGGTCTGCGGTCAGCAGGCTGATATCGTCCGGCCAGAAACTGTGACCAGGAAGCCTACACATCTGGGCCATGATCGTCGCGACCTCGGCTGGAGAACCCGGCGTTGCGGGATAGCGGACATTGCCGACGATCCGGATCAAGCCGTTTTCGGTGATAGGACAAGTCGCCCAAGCCTTTCTGCCTTCCGCTTCGAACCATTGGTGCGCTGCTTCATGACCGACATGGTTGGGGTCGATCAGTGCAACGAGAACATTGACGTCCAGAAGATAGGTCATGGCGCCTCATCACGCAGGGCGTTGACGATATCCTGCGTCACCACGACCCCAGGCTTGGCCGGCAAGAGACTGATCCCGTTGCGCGTGCGCGTCGCTTCGGGCGCACGGAGCGCCTTGCGGGCGAGATCCGACAGGACGCGCCCGATCGAACTATGCTGATGATTGGCAATCGCACGCGCCGCCGCCATGACATCATCATCGATCACCAGGGTCGTCCGCATCGCATTATCCTTACGCATTGAGCATCGCGCATCATATGCCATCTGAATCGATGGCGCAACGATGGACGAATGTGGCGGCTGCCGCATATGCACCGTCCATGACTTGGTCGAGGGCGTCCTTGATAGGCGGTGCCAGCCGAACCGTGATCCGTCGCTTGTCGCGCGGGTCGGGACGGCGCGTCAATATCCTCCGCCCGGCCAAATTGGCGGTCCACCGATGCGCGCTTGAATGGGGGATGTTGGCGACCGTGCAGAGGGCGGACTGATAGACCGCAAAACCTTCCAGCTCGGCCTGGTACAGATGGAGCAACATGTCCCAGTTGGGATTGGTGCACAGGTGAGTGCCCAGGCTCTTTTCGATCAGACGACGTTCCTCGATCAGTGCCCGGCACGTCTGCAGCCGTTTATGCCGCCGCCTCGCTGCGGCCTCTTCCAGATCGTCGTCGTTGTGCCGCATTTTATCCCCTGTCGATGCACGCGAATATCTATCCCTGCTTCCGTTCAGCCGGTGACCGGCGCCGACAATTCGCCGGCCCGAAAAGCGTCGATCAGAGCATGCTGCTCGGGGGCCAGCATGTCGATCGCGCCAACCTGCCGCCCCGGATCGCGCAACAGAAGGGAAGGACAGCGTCCCTCGTGGTTGCCAAGATTAGGTCGGTGAATGCGGTAGCCCAGCAAATCGGTCAGATCGGCATCGAATGCGCGCGCGACTTCGGGCGGGTAGGCCAGCCACTGCAGTTCATAAGGCTTGAGCCATCCCAGTGTATAACTGATAATCATGCCGCGGCGGGGCGCGAGCGAATGATTGGCCCCGCCGGCATGCAACGTGGAGCCCAGGAACAGGAGCGCCGCGCCCGGTTCCATCTCGGCGACGATGGATTCGTGCGGATCGATCAGCACCTCACTGCAGCGCCGATGGCTGCCCGGCCAGACATGGGTTGTGCCATTCTCCTGGGTGTAGGACGTGAACGGCCACATCACATTGACCAGAAACTCGACCCCGAGCGCCGGATCGACCAGGCGGCTGCATGGCCACATATCCTGGTCGCGATGCGGCACCTGCTTCCGCGAACCGGGCATTAGCTCAATCGCTTGCGTAAGGTTGAGCGAGACATGATCACACCAGGGACCCAGCACCTTCTGCACGATATCGAGGATTATGGGATGCTGGACGAAATCCCTTGTCCGGTCTGACCGCCTGAGCAGACTGCCAAAGCGTTTCGTATCGTCGCCGTAAAATGGCCCCGCCGAAAGCGGGGTGGCGCTAAAGTCGTCGGCGAGGTCGCACGCCAGGGCTGTAACCTCACATGGGGATATGGCCTGCGGAATGATGCAATAGCCCTGGTCGAGCAGTAGATCGGCGTGAAACTCTGCACATGGAGTATCGGGTAAATGTGCCATGGTCGTTTCTCCTATGCGGCGGCAGCCGCGGCGAATTGAACGGGCGCAGGGCGCCAGACGCCGGCGGCTTGCATCAACGCGGGCGTGTCTTCCGAGATGATGATCTGCATCGCACCCAGCATGCCGCAGGCCAGCGTCCTTGGAAGGCCAAGCGGACGGCATTCCCACCCGAAGGACAGGATCTGGCTGAACCAGGGCATGTCGGCCACGCAGCAATAGCTCTCGATGCCTTCCTTTAGCGCGAAGCTGGCCGCCATCGTCACAAGGTGATCGCGGACCTGACGGCGCTCGGCCGCACGCAAGTCGCGAGACAGGCAGAAGCGCGATATCTCCCAGATCGTGGCACTCGCGGGCGGTGCCTGATCGCACAGTTCAGGGAAGATATCGCCAAGAAGGTTGGGGCCGCTGGTGGGCAGAAGCCGCATCGATCCCAGATGGGTGCCGTCGCGCTCGGCGGCAATCAGATAGATGGTCGATGGACCGTCGAACTGATCGATTTCATAGCGTCCGGCCAGGACGGGGATGTCCCAGCGGAGCAGATCGATGAAGACGCGCTTGCGCGCCTCATACATGGATCGAAGAACGGTTTGTTCCTGGAGGCTCCCGCCTCGAATGATTTGCATCATGTCGGCTCCCTTGTCCGGTTGGCAAGTCAGCGTCGCGCAACAGGGACGGGGGAACAATTCCTCCAAAAAGAGGGATGGCGGGGAGTGGGGGACCGAAGATAGTGCCGCACGCAAAGCGTGCGGCTTTGGAAGATCTACCTTCTGATATTGAGGGCGCGGTAGCAAATCTGTCCGTCGAACAGGGCGCGGACGACCAGCTCGGTTCGCTTGTAGACATCATATTTGCGCATGGCATCCTCAATATATTGGCGGACCGTGTTCGGTGAAATATTGAGGATACCCCCAATCTCGGCATTGCCCTTACCGCATCCAACCAGGGCAATGCAGTCAAGCTCCCTCTGGCTGAGCGCGGGAATGTCGGGCGTTTTCGTGCCAGGTGCCCATCGCGCACGCTGCAAACGGCGCGCCGCTTCAAACGCGAACATGCCGATGACTTGAGCGGCCCCTAACAGGTCGGCGGTGGGCCTGACAGTCTCGCGTCCTGCGAACGAACAGCTTCCCCTATATTCGCCGGCCGCCTGCACCGGGATGGTCAAGCCCTCGCGCAAACCGAATGGCTTGGCCTCTTCGAGGATGTGACGTTGTCGTTTCGTCATCCTGATCATGGCGGGAATGACGCTCCACAGGAAGGCCGTTACCGTTTTCGTGCTGGCTGCATGCACGGGGTCGTCGACATAATAGTTGCGTAGCAGGGATCGCTCTATCCAGCCTTCAGGGTAGCTGGTGATCACCATAGTGTCGTGGGGCGGACCGATCAGATCCACATGATCAACGAGGGCGAATTGCTCGAAACCCAACGAGGGCGTTGCCTCGCCGAGCAGCGCCTTAAGCGCAAATTCGTCCTTAACTTCTCTGCAGTCGTCTACAAAGGTTGCGAGACGCGGTGACATATACATGACTTTCTCCTCATATGGGTTGGCCTGTCGGCGACACTGTCCAAATTGACGACGCGATCCTCGCGCATCGGTCCGCTCACTGCCGGGCTGCTGCCCATCCCGGCCGTGGAGGAGAGCCGGGGTCACTTTGCTCAGCGGAACGGGAGAAGAGTAACAGCGGCGACGTCAGCGCCAAGTCGGTTTTAAACCGAAATGTTCTTTTCACAAATTTGTCATCGAAGGCGTGGCTTGGACGCAACATCCTATCGGCGGCAAGCGCGCCTCAACGGGCCCGCCCGCCCCGATACACAAGGCACGGTGCTGCGATTTGGGCGATGGGTTTAGGCAGTGATCTTCGCGATAATGCTAGGTCAGCATTCTCATCACTGATCGACCGCCTATCTTGGCGGCTTCGACTTCTTGCCAGGCATTTTGGGTGGTAGCGGGGGCTTGAGGGCGGCAATGGCTGCTGCGCCACCACGTTGGATTGAGAGCTGCCGCAGCTCGCGCAACTCCCGTTCAGTCCGTGTTTCTACCGACAGATCCTGGACAACAGCAGCATAGCGCAATTGCACGGAGATGCGCGCAGCGTCGATCTCGTTGGACGATTTGCGCTGTCTCGTCTCAAGCTCGGCCAGACGTTCGCGTGCGGTTAGTCTCAGCATGATCCATGGTCCTCATGGATCTGCCCGCCGGAAGTGAGAATGCCAAATCTACACAGCGTTGCAAGGGGGGTGTCGGCGCTGAGGTGCAGATACTGCTCGTTCAGGGGAAGCGATCTGGCAGGCGCTGACCCGATCGGGATTACGGCTTTTCCAGATCCTCCAAATAATCGGACGCAAAGTCTACCTTGAAGGCTGACCTAAGAAGGAGGTAGTGATCTGGCATCTGGTAGGTCCGCCATTCTTTACAGGTCGGCAGCTTGCCCTTCTGACTGTGCTTGATCTCCGGGGTGTACGGGGGGGGGCGACAATATCGTGGATATAGTCCCCCGCCTGATCGTCAACAGCATCGATGCGACCATCGCCGCTGCTGAGGCGGGGGTGGGATTCGCCAATGTGCTGAGCTACCAATCGGCCCCGCGCATCGCGAACGGGCAGTTAGTGGAGGTGCTGGCGGATCATGCCCCGACCCCCATGCCGGTAAGCTTGCTCTACGATCCCGGTCGGGCGGCTATGCCTGCGGTTCGCGTATTCATTGAGGCCATGCGGGAACAAGGGAGGCAAGGAGCGTGGTCCTGATCAAGATCGGTGCGAACCGAGAGCACAAAATCATTGTCCCGAGAACGGAGCAGAACGCCCGATTGCGGGAATCAGGACTTCCCCTTTGACAGGCTGGAATGGTTCGATCGCGGAATTGAGTAGGCAGTTTTTCTCCTGAACGGGGACTTACAAATCAACGACCAACGACCAACGACCTAAACGGGATAGAGCTTTGCCTTCAGCCCAGCCGAAATCACCCCGCAGAACTTCGGTGCGAGTCTAAGCTATCCCGTTCAGCTGGACGCTTATGTCGCCACAAAGCCAACGGGCGGCGCGCGCGTGATGAAATGGCCCTTCACCCCGTCGGGCCATTGCGCATAGGCTACCCGCCCATCTTCGCTCTCGGCATAATGCACGGCATAGTCGAGGATAGCCCGCGCCGCCGCCTCGTCGGGCAGGAAGTGCCCAAGCACATAGCTGATCTTGCCGGGCGCACGCAGATGGATGGTGCAATGCGCCTTGCAGGCAAAAAGGCAGGGCATCTCCTGGACGTCCACGCCATCATAGCGGTTGGAACTCGCTTTGACCTGGTGCAGTGCCTCCACCAGCCTCCCTCCGCCGAACACGCCATTTGCGTCCTGCCGCTCCTCGGGGGAGAAGCGACAGCTGTTGCAGGCGACGATGGCAGGCCCATCCTTGACCGCTTGCAACATGGTCAGGCCGCCGCCCGCAGATCGCGCCGCAGCAACCCGCCGCTTTCCAGCAGAAGCTGGAACAGGCGGAGGCCACCCAGGATAAGGGCGTAACGGACAAATTGCCGCAGCAGGATGTCCGGCGTGAACGCTGCATAGCCTGCGTTCATCGCCACGGCACCGACCAGAACGACCAGCTTGAACCCGACGAAGGCAGCGATATAGGCGATGACGAGCCGCGCAAAGGAGGACCGGACCGGCAAGGCGCTGACCGCGTGATCAGCCACCAGCAAGGCGGCCATAGCGGCCAGCGCCAGGGTGAACGCCCATCCGGCATTCTGCGCCGTCAGCGAATAGTCCAACAGGCAATAGCCGACGGCCTGCGACGCCGACCAGGCGGCCAGCATGAGGATGATCCCCGCCGTGCGCGGCACATAGAGCGTCGCGAGCGCAGCCAGAGCGGGAAAGGGCGTGGCGCAGGCCAGCACCAGCGTCGTCGCTATGCTGGCGAAGGTCATCGATCCGATCCACAGATTGCGGGCGGCGGCAGGGGACATAGGCTGCATGTACAGGCACTCCTTGGCTTTACGGGGATGGGGATAGGGGCGGGTCATCACAGCCGCGCCCGGAACCCGGCGTAGATGCTGCGGCCAAGCTGGCCATAGCGACGCGCGGTTTCATAATAGTCGTCGAACAGATTTTCGGCCCGCGCGAACAGGGTGAGGGTCTGCGTCACCGGCATCTCCGCGCGCAAGTCGATGATCGTATAAGCGCGGTTGACGAAGGGCGTCACCGTGGCACTGGTCCGCGCCGTGTCGATCGTCTCGCCTGACCATCGCATGGCGACCGCCGTGTTGAGGCCGAACGGCCAGGCATAGCGCGCCGTCGCATTGGCGGCGTGGCGCGGCCTGCGCGCAAGCTGGTTGCTGAAATTCAGGCCCGGCGACCGGTCTTCCGCCACGATCCAGCTATAATTGCCGTCGACGGTCAGGCGGCCGATATGGGCAAGCCCTGCCATCTCCAAACCATGCGCCTCGCTCCGCTGAATATTGGCATAATAGCCGGCGCGCGGCGTGGTCGTTCCTGGCGCAAGGCAAAGCGGCGGGCGGTTGCTCGTTGGGCAGCCATTATAGGTGATCAGATTGTCCGTGTTCCGCTCGAACCAGGTGGCCGACAGGATCAGCTTGCGGTCGAAAAGATGCTGCTCGACGCCGACGTCCCAACCGCGCGACTTTTCCGGGTCCAGCGCAATGTTCCCATATTCGCTGTGCAACTGATAAAGGGTAGGGGCTTTGAAGCCCTCGCCATAGCTGGCGCGCAGGATCGTGCGATCGTCAAACAGCGACCAGACCGCGCCGCCGCCAAACACCATATTGCCGCCAAAGGCCGAATGATGATCGTGGCGAAGCCCGCCATTGAGCGTGAGGCCGACGACCGGCTCGATCCTGACCTGGGCATATTGGCTGTCGATATCGGCCGACGCCCGGATGGTGGCATAGCTGGCCAGGCTGTTGGGGGGAGAGGCAGAGCGCATCGTCTGTTCTTCGCGTTCCGCACCGAAGACGATGGTCCAGCCTTGAGCGAGGCCAAGCGTACCCTGATATTCGTAACGATCGGTTTGCCCCTTTGCGGCGAAACTTTCCGGCCGTATCAATCTCAACGGATTGATATTGTCGCGCACCGTTTCGCTACGGCTAAACCCCAGCCGATTGTGCAGCGCGCCGTCGAACAGATCGGCATTGAGGCCAGCATAACCGGTCCACTCCTCGACCAGCGAATATTCGGGGCTGTCCGGGACCGATCCGGCGCTGTCGATGTCGGCGCGCCCCTTGGCATAATAGCCCCGCATGTCGATCGACACGTCGGGCGACAGGGCAAGGCTGACCCGCCCGTTGAGCGTGCTGTTGGTATATCCGTCCCGCTCCTTGCCGCCAAAGCGCGGGCTGATCGCGGAGATGCCGTCGGTTGTGAAGCGCCCCCCTGCCACGCGCCAGTGAACGGGGCCGCTGCGCCCGCCCACGGCTGCCCGCGCATGGACGGTATCGCGCGATCCGGCTTCGATATCGGCGGACGCCTCCAGCGCGCGATCGGGCGTTGCCGTCACGATGTTGACCACGCCACCGATCGCCTGGCTGCCCCACAGGATCGACTGCGGCCCGCGCAATATTTCGATCTGGTCGATGTCGCCGGTCATCAGTGTCGCGAAATTATAGCCGCCACCGGTCGAGGACGGGTCTGCCAGCTTCACCCCGTCGATGACCAGCACGGTCTGGTCGCCCTCGGCACCGCGGATGCGGATGGATGTCGCCGTGCCATAGCCGCCATTGCGGGTGAAGCTGATGCCTGGCGTGCGGACCAACAGGTCCGACACGACAGGTGCCTGCGATGCATCGATCGCCTTCTTGTTAAGAACTGTGAGGCTGGAGGCGACGGTATCGACAGGCGTTGGCGTGCGCAGCGCCGACACGATGATGACGCTACCGGCATCGACTGCCGCCAAGGGCTCGGCCAGGGCGGCTACAGGAAGGCCGACCAGTACGGCCAAGCTGGTTTGCAAGATTATACGCATTACTATTCCCCCGTCTTTGACAAGACCGGGCGCGCACGACGCGGAGCAGGAACGGGCGCAGAACGCACGACACCACGCCGCGCGAACACGCACGGTCGAACTGTCGTTGCGCGAGGATATCCTCGTTCGACCGGCACACCCTGTCCGGACGAAGAACGACTGCGACGGGCAGGTCTCCTGGCTTGCGGGTCAACGCCGGTTCGGCCGCCTTCTCAGAACCTTGAAGGTTCCAATGGCATCTGGCCGATGGCTCACCGCTCACAGTTGCAGGGGCAGCCGGGGTCTTGAACCCCGTTCCCTTTTGATCCCCTTGCGGGGAACCTGTCGCAATTTCTGACCTCTAGGCGGGAAGCATCAGGCAATCAAGTGGAAGAAACTGCCGGTCACGTCGCCGTTGCGATGTCCGGCGGGTGGCAACGCATGGCCCTGGGCGTCGGCCATGTCGGCAAGGGGTATGCCCTCGCCCGCCAGTATCGTCGCATAGTGGAACTCGTGGCCGAGCAGCAACTGTCCCGCCGACGCGAAGCGGGTGTCTTCACGCAAGGTGGCCTTGCGATAGCCCAGCGTCATGCGTCGTTTGGCAAAGCTCGTTTCCACCGGCAGCAATCCGGCCATGGCATGGACGACGCCGTCTGCATCTTCCAGCGATCGGCCAAGCACCATATAGCCGCCACACTCTCCATGGACCGGGTGATCGGCAGCGAACGCGCGCAGCCCCGACAGGAAGCGCGCGTTGGTCGCAATCCGCCCGGCATGAAGCTCGGGATAGCCGCCCGGCAACCAGCAAGCGTCGCAGTCGGCAGGGGGCGCTTCGTCGGCAAGCGGCGAGAAGAAGCAGAGTTCAGCGCCCGCCGCGCGCCACCATTGCGCCAGATGCGGGTAGAAGAAGCTGAAGGCGCTGTCCCGCGCCACCGCAATCCGCTGGCCAGGTGGGCGAATGGTGGCGGGCTGACATGCCGCGTCCTTGGCGGGGGCCGCTGCCTTGACGATCGCGTCCAGATCGCATTGGCTGCCCACATGATCAGCGATTGAAGCGATGCGACTGTCCAGTTCGCCCGTCTCTCTGGCTTGCACCAGGCCCAAATGGCGGGAGGGCATCTCCATGGTCTTTTCCGCCCCGACCATGCCGAGCAGGGGCAGGCCCGCGCGCGCAAAGCCCTCTTCGACCATGGCGGCGTGGCGCACGCTCGCCACGCGGTTGACGATGAACCCCGCGATCGGCGGGGCACCCGGAAAGGTCGCGCAGCCATGCGCCACGGCAGCGACCGACTGGGCCGCAGCGCGGGCATCGACGACCAGCAGCACGGGCCATCCCAGCAAGCGTGCGACATCCGCCGAAGCGCCGGATCGGCCGTCTGCCTGCGCGCCGTCGAACAGCCCCATGGCACCTTCCGCAATGACGAGATCACTCTCACTCGCCGCCTGCGCCGCCAGTCCCCGCAGCAGCGGTCCGTCCATCGCAAAGCCATCCAGGTTGATCGACGGCCGTCCGGTCGCGACTTCGTGGAAGGCCGGATCGAGATAATCCGGCCCGCATTTCGCGCCCTGGATGCGCAGCCCCCGATCACGCAGCGCTCGCTGGAGGCCAATGGTGATTATGGTTTTGCCCGCACCCGAAGCAGGCGCTGCGACGACGATTCCCGCTCCAAGCGACAGCCCTGCGGCGGCGGTCAAAATTCGATACCTTTCTGTGCCTTCACGCCCGTCTGGAAATGATGCTTGATCTGCACCATTTCCGTGACGAGATCGGCCGCTTCGATCAGGGCATCGGGTGCATTGCGGCCCGTGACGATGACATGTTTCATGGTGTCACGATCCATCAAGCCCGCGATCACCTCTTCGACCGGCAGATAGTTGTAGCGCAGCACGATGTTGAGTTCGTCGGCGATTACGAGGGCATAGCTTGGATCGGCGATCATCCGCCTAACCTCGTCCCATCCCGCGCGCGCCCATTCGATGTCGCGGGCGCGATCTTGCGTGTCCCAGGTAAAGCCTTCGCCCATGACCTTGTGATCCACCTGCCCCGGAAAGGCGGCATAGACGGCCTTTTCGCCCGTCGCCCATCCGCCCTTGATGAACTGGACGATGCCGACCTTCATGCCATGGCCCAGCGCGCGGCAGGCCATGCCGAACGCGGCGGTGGACTTGCCTTTGCCCTTGCCCGTGTGGACGATCAAAAGGCCCTTTTCTTCGGTTTTCCGTGCAATCTTGTCCTGCATGAACGCCTGGCGTTTCCTCGCCTTGGCGTTGTGGCGTGCATTGATATCGTCCTGATGGTCCATCTGCGATCCTTACGTCGAATGCGCGCGTCCAGATGGACACGCGGGGGGCTTTCATGCCGCTCGAACGGAAAAACCGTGTCCGGGCCAGTCCCTGGGCCGGGGCAAGAGCGACCCGTGTCGGCAGGTCTCCTGGCTTGCGGGTCAGGGCCGACCAGGCCGCCTTCTCAGGATCGCTCCCAATGGCATATGGCCCGGCGACTCGCCGCTTACAGTTGCAGGGACAGCGATGGAATCGGCGCGACACGCCTCACCATCTTCCCCTTTAAGCCCGATGGGCACCGACATGGTCGAAGGCAATTGCCTTCAGGCCAACATCTAAAGACGCCTTGCTCCGAAAGCCACAGGCTTCGCTGGAAAAGATATTGCCAACTGCGTTTCTTGGCTCAGCTTGGCAGTCCGACAGGGAATGGCTGCCACCCAGACCGATTAACGCTCCAAGTTGCGGAAATAGTTCGAAACACCAAGCGTGAACGCTCGCAACTTTAGCAGGCTGTCACAAAGGGGGCGATAGGCGGACAATTGGCATTTCGGGATCAAAAATTAAACGCTAAGTGGCGAATCTGGTTCGGTTTCAATAGCAGCTGCCTGGATCCAGCAGATTGTTCAAACTGCAGTTCTGCCGTCCAGGCAGTAACGATCAGCCAGTCACAGCGCGTTGATGACGCTCTGCCCAATCCAGCGCTGTGTCGGCGACTTCCTCCCAACCTTCGTCGAGCAATGTCCAATGCGAACGATTTGGGAATATGCGATACTCGGTCAGCGCAGGAGCTTTCTTCTGTTTGGCGAAGATGGCGCGCGTCATCGCTGCGTCGGCGATCAGGTCCTTGCCCCCGCCGATCAGCAGCATCGGCGCGCGCGCCGGATTGCGCCAGTCGATCTTCATCGGATTGATGACGCCGTCCCAATAGACCCGCCCGGGCGTTGGGATGATATAGCGATCATAGAGCGCATCGGCTTGTGCGGCTGGCACGGTCTGGGCGAAACGACGTGCGAAGAAGCGGCGCGACATATGCTTGACCCTGTTCCGGCTGAACGGATCGAGAAACACGGGCAGCGCCGAGACGATTGCATGGGGATAGAGCGGCACCCCTGGTGTCGGCGCCGGATGGATCACGACGCCCGCAACGCCCATTCCCCGGTCCATCAAATGCTGGACGAACACCCCGCCGACCGAATGACCGATCAGGATCGGCTGCTCCGGCAATGCGCGGATGATCGCTTCGTAATGCGCGACGATTTCCCGCTGGCCGCTTTTGTGGAGGCCAGGATGAGGGGCCGCGCGCAGGTCAGCCGGATCGCGATCGTCGAGCGGCCAGTCGGGGGCGATCACGGTGTAGCCGCGCGCCTCGTAGCGGGCCTTGACGCCGTTCCAGCTCCTGGCATTGAGCCAGGCACCGTGCACGAGGACAATGGTCTTTGATTGGGTCATGACTAGATTCCCTTCTGTGGACGGGCCGCATCAAGCCCGGTAGCGGGCGGCGGCATGGTTGCGGGAGAGATTGGGCCGCAGCGCCGCGCGTGCGGCCAGATAAGCATCAAGATCGGCGCTGTCGGGTAGGGCTGGAATGGTGATCGTTTCGCCCAGGTCGAGGCCCCTCATAGCGGCGTCGACCATCTCGTCGGCTTCCATCACCATGTCGGCCGGGATGTTGGCAAGCTGCTCCTGAGTCCAGATGGCGGTGCGGGTTATCCCCGGCAGCACGGCCTGGACGCGAACGCCTTTCGATCCCAGTTCGCTCTGCAATGCCTCGGTAAAAGCGAGAACGAACGCCTTGGTTGCTGGATAGAGCGCGGTGAAACCTTCGGGCATCAGCGCCGTGACGGAGGTCATGTTGATGATCGTCCCGCTGCCCAACCCGACAAGGCGCGGCGCGATGGCGGCGGTCAGGCGGGTGACAGCCAGCACATTGAGGTTGATCATGCCCGTCAGGAAGGATGGATCTGCTTCCACCAGCGTGGTTTCCCCCGCGATGCCGGCGTTGTTGACCAGGCCAACAATGCGGTCGTCTGTTCGCAGTCGGTTTTCGATACGGGCAAGATCGTCCGCGTTGGACAGATCCGCGCTGATGACCTCCACTGCGACGCCTGTCTGCGACGTCAGCTGCTGCGCCAGGGCCGCCAGCTTGTCCGCGCGGCGGGCAACGAGGATCAGGTCGTGGCCGCGGCGGGCCAGCCGGTCGGCATAGATGGCACCAATGCCATCGGAAGCGCCGGTGATGAGGAACATATTGTTCATGGCGAATATCCTTTGTGCGAAACGGAGGCGTCAGTTGCGGATGAAGGCGAGCAGATCGGCGTTGAACCGATCCTGATGGGTCTGCGTCAGGCCGTGGTCGGCACCCGGATAGATTTTGAGCACCGCATCCTTGACGATTTTGACCGTTTCCAGTGCGGACGCGCCGATCGGCACGATCTGGTCATCGTCGCCATGCAGGACGAGCGTTGGCACATCGAATTTGGCCAAGTCGGCATGGAAATCACTCTCCGAAAAGGCCCGGATGCTGTCGAGTTGTCCCTTGAGGCCGCCCATCATGCCCTGCCGCCAGAATTCATCGCGGATGCCATCGGATATCACCGCACCTTCGCGATTATAGCCATAAAAGGGGATCGTCAGATCCCTGAAGAACTGACTGCGGTTGTTAAACGTGCCCGCGCGGATGCCATCGAACGCATCGATCGGCAGACCGCCCTGATTGGCCTCGGTCATGAGCATCAATGGCGGCACCGCGCCGATCAGTGCCACCTTGGCGACACGGGCCGTCCCATGACGGCCGATATAGCGGGTCACTTCCCCGCCGCCGGTCGAATGGCCGACCAGGATCACGTCGTGCAGATCCAGCGTCTGGATCAGCTCGGCCAAATCGTCGGCATATTGATCCATGGTGTTGTTGGCCCACACCTGGTCCGAACGACCATGGCTGCGGCGATCATGGGCGACCGTGCGGAAACCCTGATCGGCAAAAAAGACCATCTGCGTGTCCCAGACATCGGCGCTCAGTGGCCAGCCATGCGAGAAGAGGATCGGCTGGGCCTCCTTCGATCCCCAGTCCTTGTAAAAGAGCCCGGTTCCATCCTTGGTCGTAATCCTGCTCATGTTGGCACTCCCTGTTGAACGGGGCGGTTGCGCCCTGTGATCAGAGGAATAGGATCGTTGCGCGGCAGCCAGGAGCGGCGGTTCCGACATTAAGCAGGTCAAAACCGACAAAGGGAGCATAGGCATGGCGGTGGGGGCGGGAACGGCGGTTGACCTGGGTGCCGAAGTGGGGCTGGTCCTTTATCCCGGGTGCCAGATCGGCATGGTGTATGGCGTCACCGATCTATTCGTGATCGCATCACAATTTTCGCTGGACCGGGGCGGCAAGGCGTTGCGCGTCAGCCACTGGTCAGTCGACGAGGCCGGCACTTTCACTCGGACGTTCGACACCCATCCCGACCAGCCGGGCATGCCGACGATCCTGATCAGCCCGGGCCGGCTGTCGGGCCCGCCCGACGCGCACGAGGCAGCGCCCTATGCGCGTTGGTTGCTGGACCGCCATGCGCAGGGCACCGTTCTGGCATCAAATTGTGGGGGCACGTTCCTGCTCGCGGCCACGGGCCTGCTGGCGGGCCGACCCGCCACAACCCACTGGCTGTTTGCCGACCAGTTTCGCGATCGCTTTCCCGACGTCAGGCTCGACACGGCCAAGATGGTGATCGAGGATGGGGATATCATCACGGCGGGTGGCCTCATGGCCTGGACCGACCTTGGCATGCGGATCGTGGATCGGTTGCTGGGTCCCACCGTGATGATCGAGACCGGCAAGTTCCTGCTGATTGATGCATCTGGCCGGGAACAGCGCCATTTTTCCAGCTTTGCGCCGCGCCTTACGCATGGCGACGAAGCGATATTGAAGGTGCAGCACTGGCTACAGGGGCGTGCGGAGCGGCCGGTCAGCGTTGGCGATATGGCAGGAACGGCGGGGCTGGAGGAGCGCACCTTCTTGCGCCGGTTCAAGGCGGCGACCGGCATGAAGCCGATTGAGTATGTGCAGAACCTGCGCGTCGGCAAGGCGCGCGAACTGCTGGAATTTACCAGGCGGTCTGTAGACCAGATTGCCTGGGCAGTCGGCTATGAGGATGCAACCGCCTTTCGCCGCGTGTTCCATCGCATATTGGGCTTGGCACCTGGCGAATATCGCAGCCGCTTCTCAAGCGGATCAGACGTTCAGATAGCGGCATGACTTCTGGACATAGCAAATCCGACAAAGGGCCGATTAACGAATGAGACGATCAGGACGTTGAAAAACAGTCTCGTCCCAACCTATGTTCAGAAGCCCGGCGCATTGTCGGACTGGCTCGGAAAAGCTCGAGAGGGCTGGCCACTAGCCCAACCAATCAGTCGTGATCTCGCCCCTATGCCCTTTCGGCGCCAGCGCGGCGCGCAGGGCTTCCAGCAGAGGCGGCAGCGCCTGCGTGAAGGCGTAGGGCGGATTGACGATATAAAGGCCCGCGCCGTTGTATAAGCCGGGCTGGTCGCCATCGTATAACCAATGCTCCACCCGCAGCAATTTCGGAATGCCGAGTTTGCGTAACTGCTCCCTCCACCGCCAATGCGTGGCGCGGTCTTTCAGCGGATACCAGATCACCGTCACGCCATGCGCCCATTTGCGGTGTGCGGCGGCAAGTGTGGCTGTGATGCGTTCGCGTTCGTCTGCCTGCTCATAAGGCGGATCGACCAGCACCACGCCGCGCGCGGTGCGGGGTGGCACCATCGCCAGCCAAAGCTCGTAAGCGTCGCGCTCATGTACGGCAGCGGTCGTGCCGCGCATCATGCCGCGCAGGGTATAGACATCCTCGGGATGTTTTTCGTTCAGGATCAGGAAATCCTGCGGCCGAAGAAGCTGCGCCAGAATTCGCGGCGAGCCCGGGTAGAAATGTGCCTCGGTCCCGACATTTACCGCTTGTAGGACGGCGCGGTAGTCGTTCAGCAAGGCGTTCGAGTCGACAAAAGCCCGCTGCACGCCCTGCGTGGACTCGCCGGTGCGTTGGGCATCCTCCCCGTCAAGGTCGTAAAGCCCGCAGCCGGCATGGGTGTCGATCAGGGTCAGCGCGCTCTGTTTTTGCTGCAAGGCCCGCACGAGGGCGATCAGCAGGCTGTGCTTGACGACATCGGCGCTGTTGCCGGCATGGAAGGAATGGCGATAATTCATTGCGACCCGAATGCTTGACGATCTACATTTATATTTGAGGCTGGGCACGGTTGCCGAGCGCGAAGCGATTGAAGAAACCAATCCGGCGCTAGTATGAAGTCGTGTGGAAACCTTCAATACACTTCTGCACGACGCCTCAAGTCCGCGTTAGCGATCGCTACCAGAGGCGAAGACGCAGGGCTCCGCGCGCATGGAAATGTTCGAACAACATAACGGACTTGCGCCCGCTCAATGTAGGATGACCTGGATTAGTTGACTGCTGCCGGACAGGAGCAAGCTCGGCCATAGACCCGGCGAAGTCGGACATGACAAAGCCGCTGGCTGGATGCATCGATACAGTCACACTATGTGTGGAGGTGTGTCATTTAGTTTGCTTGGCCGGAACGGTGCCGGTTCCGGGGTCGAACACCCAATTGAGGTAGACCGCGATCCTTATGCCTCCGCGCTTCAGTCGATCGTCCATCTCCGATCGATGTTTGTAGGCATAGTCCCAGGATATGCTGGCGTCGGCGGGGTAGATCGTCTTGCGTAGCGCGATGCTCTCACCAACCCAGACCGAAGGCGCAGGATCGCTCCAGTCGATCACCTGCTCGGGCGAGATCAAGCGCGACAGCCAATGCGCATATTCGGAATAGGATAAGGCGCGTTGCTCGATCATCGCTGAGTCCCACACCGAATGAAGGTTGGTCGCGCGCCCGAACCAGTTCACTTTGACATCATTGCCGCCCCGGTCATCCCCACCGCCCGCGTGTAATGGCTGATGCAGATCGCCGATGATGTGCACAATGAAGCGGAGGGCCAGCCGCTTGTCCTCGATCGACGATTTGGGATTGCGCAACGTCGCCGTAAAACCATCCAGCGCGCTCATGGCATCGCCCTCTGGCGGCGCGTCCTTGCTTTGATAGCTGTCCCCTTGCCTCACCGTCACATAGTGCCACGGGCCAGCCTTCTTCTGCCAATATTCGGCAGGGTCGGACTTCATGTCATCGGGCCAGGTCGCCGCCTCGGCAAGATCCTCGGCACCAAGCAGAAGCCGGACATGGGCACGTGCAACACCGCTCAGATTTTCATCGGCAATGGCACCTGTTATGCGATGCCCGACAGGGCCCCACGCCTGTGCGGGTGTGCATAGAAGGAATGGGATGGCGAGAAGGGAGAATATGCGCATGGCTATTCCTTGGCGATATTTCCTCTTCAGGGAAAGACGGATTGCTGCGGATGACATTTCGCTCCCCGCGGGCGAACTTAAATCGTCCTGTCGGTCTTGTCGGCCAGCATCAGCCGTTCGCCCTGCTTCTCTACTATGGCGGCGATCGGCCCTGACATCAGGCTGAGCATGCCAGGAAGATGGAGCGTTACCCGCAGCCGATTGTCTTCTGCATCGACGGTGCAAGGCACTTCGACACCCATGGTCGCGACCGTCAATGCAAGACGCTCGGCGCTGAGCCACGAATGGGTCACAGTGGCGGCACCGCCCGGGATGTGCGAGGCCAGCTTGCCAACGCCCCTCTCCATGCGCCGTTTGGCCTCATCGCGGCCAAGAGTGTGGGGAATATCGATCACAGTGGGAGTTGCCATGGTCCATGGACGCTTGGAACAAGGCTGTGGTTCCGGCTCTGTCGCGTGGGCCAATATCATGACGCCGGGGCTGGGGCTGGTGCTTGACCGGGAAAAGGAGGGATCCCCAGCAGCAAACCTCGCTCATCTCGCCTTTACGGCGGGCACCTCGGCAATGCGGGTGGTGTAGTTGGGCGACTTGCTGTCCGATCTGGCCGCCCATTCGCGCTTGAACCCCTGACTGGCTGGAACGGCCGCGAATGTCCCGAAACGCATATTGACCTGATCCATGGCGACCATCAACCGATCACGCCGTCCGCTATCGTCCTCGAAGAGCGTTCGCGGTCGTCTATCAGCGTCGATGAGGTCTTCCAGCATGACGCCCGCCTTGGTGATGCCATAGCCCTCTCGCCAAGCGCTCTCTATGCCGCGCCGGGCGTAGGCAAGAAGCATGAGGCCATCGTTGGTCATGGGCTGCATGCTGAGCGTCCGCGTCGCAGAATATTGCGGCTGGTCCTGCTTATGCCGATTGGTATGGAAAAATACCGTCAGGCGTCCTGCTACTAGGCCGTGCTGCCGCAGCTTTTCTCCCGCCCGCATCGCATATTGGGCAACGGCGCCCATCAGCATGTCCATATCGGTGACAGGCGTACCAAAGGATCGGGTGACAGCCATGCCCTTGCGCTGAGGCTCAACGGTTTCGATGGCGCACGCCGGAACACCGCGCAATTCAGCGACCAGCCGTTCCAGCACGACACCGCCGATGGCGCGGGCCTGCTTGAGGGCCATGTCGCGCAACTGCCCGGCAGTGCAGATATCCAGGCCTGCAAGTTTGGCCGCCGTCGCCCTGCCGACGCCCCATACATCGTCCACGTCGAACTGGTCGAGCACCCAACGGCATAAGTCTTCGTCGCGCAGATCGGCGACGCCATCAAATGTCGGGTTTTTCTTCGCCGCCGCATTCGCCAGCTTTGCGAGCGTCTTGGTCGAAGCGATGCCCACACAGGTGGGTATGGTGGTCCACTGCCGGACCTGCGCGCACATGGCACGGCTATGCGCGGCGAGATCCAGATGCTCGAAGCCTGCAAAATCGACAAAGGTCTCGTCGATCGAGTAAATCTCGAAATCCCTTGCAAATGGTTCGATCGCCGCGACGACCCGCCGCTGCATATCGCCATAGAGGGCATAGTTGGACGACAGGACGCGAATGCCATGCTGCCTGATCTTGTCGCGGATGAGATGGACAGGATCTCCCATTTTGACGCCCAGAGCCTTGGCTTCACCCGAACGGGCAATCGCACAGCCGTCATTGTTGGAGAGGATAATGACCGGGACACCAACTAGGCTGGCATCGAACGCTCTCTCGCAGGACACATAATAATTGTTGCAGTCAATCAGGGCGACCGGCGCGCTCATCCGTATTTGCGGGCCAGTCCGACGACCACGCCCCATATCTCGACATATTCATCCACGATGATGTCAGGAAAGCCATCGGCTTCCGGAACAAGCCAGAAGCGCCCGTCGCGACGCTTCAGCCGCTTCAACGTGCGATCGCCATGGACCATAGCGACAACGATATGGCCTGAAATGGGCTTTTTTGCCCTGCTGACGATGATCAGATCGCCATCGGTAATCCCGGCCCCGGTCATGGAATAGCCATCGACGCGCATGATGTAGCTTGCAGCCGGATGCTCCACCAGCCAGTCGGCCAGATTGATCGGTTCCTCCATGTCGTCCTGCGCGGGCGAAGGAAAGCCTGCCGGAAGGCTGACCAGCAGCAGCGGCAGATCGGGCATGGCAAGGCAAATGGGTATGGGTTCAAACATCAAATAGGCCACGAATCAGATACCCGATCCGGCATAGCCTGATTGTCCGAAACGGTCATTTGTTCTTTTTATGTTCTACCCTTGAACGGTCATCCGCGCGGCAGGATATGCCCTCGCCATCGCACAGGCACGGTCATAATCCGTCGATAGCCATGCCTGATAGTCGGCCGGTTCAACTATGACCGGCATCGCTTTGGGATGCAGCGGCGCGACCAGCGCATTGGGTTGGCAGGTCAGAAACGCATAGACCGGACCATGGTCGCTCTGCCGCCATATGCCAGCGAACGCCGCGATCGGCTGGTCGATCACGTTGAACCACCACTCATCGCGTCCTTCCCCGATCCTGGGTTCTGCGAATGTCGAAAAGGGTACGAGGCAACGCTGCGGAGGATTGGCCAGCATTGACTTCCAGAATGGGCTGCTGAGATTCCGCACATTGGTGACGCGCTTTTCCAGCAACTTTCCGCTCTTGCCTTTGACGTGGGCTGGCACGCCCCACGACATGACATCGCTTCGGATCACACCATCATCGTTGCGGACGATCATGCCAGGCTTTTTGGGCCAGACGTCGGTGGCGAACGCGGCGTTGGGTTGCCGAATATCGAACCCTGCATAGTCCCGCCAACTGGGAATCTTGTCGGGGTCGGTTCGATAATGATTGCACATTCGGGGAGCCTAGCGATCGCCAATTTGATCGCAAGCCTCTTGCATCGTTCCTGATATGTTCTTTACGATCGCAACCATGATCCACCCTGATTCTCTTTGGCTCGCCCAGAGCCTGCTTCACGCCCCGGCCTGGGCACGCGTCGCCCTCACCGCACCCAACGAGCGCTTGCGCGAGAAGGCTGCGGTGGAATTGGCGCAAAGCGTCATTGCAGCTATAGAGCATCCCCCGAATATTCCTGACATCCGCCAGATGACGCTGCCCCTGTGACGCAAAGCCTGCGGCACATCCGCGTGATGCACAGGGTCAGCCATGCTGAATAGTCTGCCGATTTCCTGATCTTGAGCAATAGACCGCATAGCGGCTGTGCAATCCGGCACCGCCACGCTAGCGTCTCGGTTTGAGCGATCGGGAATAGATATGAACGGATTTGTACGTTTGGAAACGGTGGACGGCGATTTTGTCGTCGTCAATGTCGATCGGGTCAGTTTCGTTCGGCGCTACCGCGGTGAAAACGGCACTAGCGCGATCAATTTCGAGAAGGGAAATTATCTCGTCGTCAAAGGCAGCCTCGACAGCGTCATGACCATCCTGGCCGACGGCTGAAACGACGCTCATGCTTGCCGCCCTATCAGCAGTCGTTCTGGCATCCGGGCAGGCCTTTGCTTGTACGCCGACCCATGTCTGGGACGGGGACGGCCCAATCTGGTGTGCGGAAGGTCCAAAGATACGGTTGGCCGGTATCGCCGCACGCGAGATGGACGGCACATGCAAACAGGGGCACCCCTGTCCCAAGGCATCGGCTATTGCAGCACGGGACCGGCTGGTGCGCCTGCTGGGCGGCGCGAAAGGCAAGGCGCGGACCGGCCATATTCTTGTATCGGCGTCGGCCATGCGCTGCGTGTCGAATGGATCGGCGCGGGGCGGTCGCACGGCGGCATGGTGTACGCTGCCAGGCACGGGCGACATAAGCTGCGCCATGATCAGGTCCGGCACTGTCCTGCGATGGGATCGTTATGCACGCGGGCAGTGCCGCTGATGCCGAGAGGAACGCGCCATGAACTGACCGGCCTTCTTCTGGAAGGCGACTTCTATCCGGTGCTGCGTGTAGCCGATGGAGGCGAGTGGCGACTGGAGATCACCAAGGCCTGGCGACCTCTGTTGGGCAAGCGCGTTGCCATCATCGGCGTGCGCGATGGTTTTGATCTGATTGCGGTCGAACGGATCACCCTGGCATGACGCACGACCAGCTTTTGTGGGGGGCGGTGTCCATGCTGATGAAGCAGCATGGTGAGCGCGCACCGCGCAAAGTGGCCGAACGGATAGGTACTCTTGCGGTTGAGGGTAAGGGGACTGCATCGTAACGAGCGCCGGGCCGCAAGGAGGCTGCTGCGCCGTGTCCAAGCCAAGCAAGACGCTTTTCTGCTTGGCGGCGGCAGCGCAAAATTGTCACTGGCTGATCAGCGACTCAAACCGAAGCGATCTTCAAGGAAGGCGGCGATGCGGCGATACCCGTGAACGCGATTGGCAAGGCGGGCGATACCATGTCCTTCGTCCGGGAAGCGCAGATAGGTGACGGTTCCACCACTTGCTCGAATGCCCTCCACCAAACGGTCGCTCTCGGCGACCGGATCTCGCGGGTCGTTCGCTCCGTGCATGACCAGCATCGGCGTGGTAATCTTGGCTACGTTATTGATCGGCGACAGCTTGGCAAAGAAGGCGCGGACCTTGGGATCTGCGATGTCACCGAATTCAAGCTTGTCAGCGGCCTTCAGTCCGGGGCTGGCTTGCTCAAGCGCTGTTACCCAGTCCGATACACCCACGATAGAAACGCCGGCCACGAACATGTCGGGATATGTGCCAAGCGCCTGGTTGGTGAGATAGCCGCCATAAGAGCCGCCACCGACCGCGATACGGGTGCCATCGACCTGACCCGACTTGCGCAACCATTCCGCCGCGTCGGCCAGATCTCCGACCTCGTCGACCTTCTTCTCACGGTCATTCAACTGCTCGAACGTCTTCCCTTGGCCCGTCGAACCGCGATAGTTGAAGTCGAGTACCGCAATGCCGCGGGCGACATAATATTGGATGTCCGCCGAAAAGCTTGGCGTCGCATAAGCACTGGGGCCGCCATGGATACGCATGAACACTGGCGGCTTGCGGCCGTCGGGCGATGTCGTCGGCAAATACAGGAGCCCCGTGAGCGGTGCCCCGTCACGCGCGGCGAAGCGGACTGGCTCTGGGACCACCATCTGCGACAGGTCGAGCCCGGGCGCATCGGTCGGCACCAGAACACGGGCGGCGACATCCTTTGCGGACAGATCCCACGAAAGCACTTCGCCCGCCGTAGTCGGGCTGTTCGCGCTGATCAGGAGCATTGGCCGCTCCCCAGCGAACTGGACAGACATAGTGCCTGAGGGCAGTTTTGGCACAGGGATGTCGTGGCCGGTGCTTAAGTCGCGCGCGTGCAGACGGCTGAACCCAGTCTCGATCGTGGTCCAGACCAGATAGCGGCCATCGGGGCTGAGCGCGATCTGACCGATATCGAAGCCTGGCTTGATGATCGTTTGGAGCCGACCCCGGCCTACATCATAAAAAGCGATCTCGTGATAGTCTGAGGATTGGTTGGTCGAAAGATAGAAACCGCTGCCATCGGGCTTCCATGCGATAGAGCTGTATTCAGCGATAGTCTTCGGCTCGAAAACGGTTGCCATCTCGCCGGTTGCGGCGTTGAGCAGGTGAAGGTTATTACCACCCCCGCGGGTCTCGCTAACCGCGATCAAATCACCACCTGGCTGCCATGCGGCGGCGTAGAAACCGCCCTTTCCATCATAAACGCGCCGACTTTGGCCGGTCTCGACGTCCGTCACATAGATGTCGAAGTCGGTACCGTTGCGCTCGGTCGAGGAATAGGCGAAGCGGCGCCTGTCGCGGCTCCAAGCCCCAAAGCTGCGGAACGCTGGCGATTTCTCAACGATTGTCCGCTCTTTGTTTCCGTCGATGGTGAGCAGGTGCATGCCGACGCGCTCGTCTCCATCGGTATCAGCGCCGTACAGCCAATGCCCGGAGGGGCCGGGCTCCAGCCAGTCTACGCCCGATCCGTAGGTGAGTTGGTCTGGAAAGCCGCCGCTTACCGGCATCGTCCAGATCTGGGGCGAACCGGTGATGTCGCTGATCCAGGCAATGTGGGTCCCTTCCGCGGAGAGGACTGCACCGCGCGGGCTCCGTACAAGCAGGAAACGGGTGATGTCGAATTTGCCATCTTGTGTTGGCGCGAGCGAAACTGGCTCGGCCTTGACAATGTCCTCAGGACGAGGGGTTTGCGCCGCAACTGCTCCTGCGGCACCGCTTGCTAGCAGCAATGAAAGGATAAGGGCCCGCATCATGTGCTCCATGGCGTCTCGAATGAACGGGCAGGCTTGTCAGCCGCCTTCTTGTTGAAAACAAAGCTAGCCGGATGCGGATGGGAAAGCGAGGCAGAATACCCCCATTTGCCCACCACCGGTCGTCAACTCTTTGACGTCTGCCGCTGCTCCTTGTCTTGCACCTAATTCCACGCCCGCCTTGCCCGCACGTGCGATGCAAAGCCACATCGACTTGTGTGACGCCTTCTGGGCCGTTTGCCGAACGGCAAGTCCCGTGACTTTGGCGATTTTAAAGGCCGATTCCGGCAATTGCGACACCTGAAGCGGACATCCACTAGACGCCCCAAGTCTGGACAAAGCTGATGGCGGCGGCCTAGTTCGTAGGCCATGATTGAGAGAGAGTAGCAGAATGAAGGCTTGGCGCTTTGCGGTAGATCGTGGCGGTACTTTCACCGATATCGTTGCGACGACCCCTGAAGGGAAGCTAGTGACCGAGAAGCTGCTGTCCCAAAACCCGGGATTTTATTCAGATGCCGCCAGCGAAGGCGTGCGGCGCCTGATGCTGCGGTATGGCAAAGGACCGATTGCTGAGCTGCGTATCGGCACAACGGTGGCGACCAATGCGCTGCTCGAACGGAAGGGGGAACGGTTGGCGCTGGCCATCACGCGCGGCTTCGGTGATGCATTGCAGATCGCCACGCAGGCGCGACCCGATATTTTTGCCCGTCACATTATGCTGCCCGAGCAACTGCCTGCCAGGGTGGTCGAGATCGATGAGCGGGTCGGGGTTGATGGCAAAGTTCTGCGGCCGCTCGACGACGCGCAGGTTCGGCAGCAACTTGACGCCCTGCGTGCCGACGGCTTCGATACTCTTGCGATTATCCTGATGCACGGGTGGAAGCACCGGGACCACGAGGCGCGGCTTGCGTGGATGGCGCGCGATATCGGCTTTACGCAAGTTAGCGTCAGTCACGAGGTGGCACCGCTCATCCGTCTCATCCCGCGCGGCGATACGACGGTGGTCGATGCCTATCTTTCGCCGGTGCTGCGGCGCTACACCGATGTGCTCGAGGCCAGCCTCCCCGCGACCGGGAGCCTGCGTTTCATGCAGTCGAACGGCGGGCTAGCGGAAGTGGGCGCGTTTCGCGGCAAGGATGCTATCCTGTCCGGCCCCGCTGGCGGCGTGGTCGGCATGATCGCGGCGAGCGCACCACTGGGCCATACCCGGCTGATTGGCTTCGACATGGGCGGCACGAGCACCGATGTTGCACATTATGCCGGCGAATATGAACTGACCGGCGACAGCGTGGTTGCGGGGGTGCGGGTCGCGGCACCGATGATGCAGATCCACACAGTCGCGGCGGGTGGCGGGTCGATCTGCCGCTTTGACGGCGCTCGCTTCAGGGTCGGGCCGGAAAGCGCCGGGGCGGACCCTGGCCCTGCCTGCTACCGCAAGGGCGGACCGCTAACCGTGACCGACTGTAATCTTTTCCTGGGTCGCCTCGATCCTGCGTTCTTCCCGGCCGTGTTCGGTCCACAGGGCGATGCCCCGCTTGATTCGGTGGCGGCACGAGGGCGGCTGGAAGAGGTTGCCGCAATGCTGTCCGAACCAAAGCCGCTTGAAGTGATTGCCGAGGGCTTCCTTGCCATCGCGGTGGACAATATGGCCAACGCCATCCGCAAAATCTCGGTCGCGCGCGGGCATGATGTGACGGCCTATGCGCTCGCTTGCTTTGGCGGAGCGGGCGGACAGCATGCCTGCAAGGTCGCCGATGCGCTGGGGATGGAGACGGTGTTGGTCCATCCGCTTGCAGGGATGCTCTCGGCCTATGGCATAGGACTTGCGCCGGTGAAGGTCATCCGCGAGGTCAGCCTCGTGCGGCCGCTGGACGAAAGCTTCGCTCGTGAACTGGCTGCGCTTGAGGAACAGGCGCGGCAGGAGCTCCTTGATCAGGGCATCGCTGCCGACGCGATCCGGATCGACAGCCGCGCAAGGCTGCGCTTTGCTGGCAGTGACAGTCAGCTAGCCATAGCGTGCGCCGATCCAGAGGCTATGGATGGAGCCTTCCGCAAGTTGCACCGCCAACGCTTCGGTTATTCCGACGCGGAGGCGACAATCATGGTGGAGGCACTGAGCGTCGAGGCCAGCGGGCAGGCGGGTGGGCTGACAACATTGGTTGAGCTGCCCCACACTTTGGCGCATGTCGATGCCATAATGCCCGGAGCTTGGAGGGCTCTTTCGCGTCGCGCCTTCGATGCAGGAAAATGCGAGGCGGGGCCACTGCTGGTCATCGACCCTGGGTCAACCACTGTGGTCGAGGAAGGCTGGCAGGCGCGGTTGGCCGATGATGGCAGCCTGATCCTGACCCGCTGCGCGCCGCTGGAGCGCGAGCGCGCAGCGGGAACGGATGTCAATCCGGTCCGGCTCGAGATTTTCAACAACCTGTTCATGGCCATCGCCGAGGAAATGGGCGTGGTACTGCAATCCACCGCCACCTCGGTCAACATCAAGGAACGGCTTGATTTCTCCTGCGCGCTTTTCGATCGCAGTGGGGCGTTGATCGCCAATGCGCCGCACATTCCGGTGCATCTTGGCAGCATGGGCGAAAGCATTGTGCGGGTGATCGATGCGCGTGGGAGCGGGCGCGACAGGCGCGGGTTTCGGCGCGGCGATGCTTATGTGCTCAATGATCCCTATCGTGGCGGCACGCACCTACCCGATATCACGGTGATCGTGCCCGTGTTCTACAGCGAAGAGGCGAGCGAACCCGATGCTTTTGTTGCAGCGCGCGGGCACCATGCCGATATTGGCGGGATCGCGCCCGGATCCATGCCGCCGGAAAGTCGGACAATTGAGGAAGAGGGTGTCCTGATCGACAATGGCTTGCTGGTTGACGAAGGGCAGTTTTGCGAAGCGGAAATGCGCAAATTGCTGGCGGCAGCGACATTCCCGGCCCGCAATCCCGACCGCAACCTGTCCGATCTGCGCGCCCAGCTTGCCGCCTGCACGCGTGGCGCGGAGCTGCTGCAGGGCGCAGCAGCGGATCATGGTCCAGACGTGATGGCGGCCTATATGGATCATGTTCTGGCCAATGCCGAAGAAAGCGTGCGGCGGCTGATCGATCGGCTTGAAGATGGCAGCTTTGCCTATGAAATGGACAATGGCGGGACAGTGAAGGTCGCCATCCGCATCGACCGCGCAAGCCGCTCGGCGGTGTTCGACTTTACTGGCACCAGCAACCAATTGCCGGACAATTTCAATGCGCCGCACGCGATTACCCGCGCTGCCGCGCTCTACGTGCTGCGCACGCTGATCGACGATGCGATTCCGATGAACGATGGCTGCCTGCGCCCGGTCGAACTGATTGTGCCAGAAGGCTCGATGTTGAACCCGAAGCCCGGCGCAGCCGTGGTCGCCGGGAATGTGGAAACCAGTCAGGTGGTCACCGATGCACTGTTCGCCGCTTGCCGCCGCCTTGCGCCGAGTCAGGGGACGATGAACAACTTCACGTTCGGTAATGAATATCACCAATATTACGAGACGATCTGTGGCGGTTCGGGCGCGGGTCCCGATCACGACGGGACGAGCGCGGTGCAGACGCATATGACCAACAGCCGTCTTACCGACCCGGAGATACTGGAAACGCGGCTGCCCGTGCGGATCGAGCGGTTTGCAATCCGCCATGGTTCGGGCGGGGTGGGTTTGCATTGCGGCGGCGACGGTGTCGAACGGCGCGTGACCTTCCTTGAACCGATGCGTGCCAACATACTTGCCAATCGCCGCCGGATTGCGCCAAGCGGGATATGCGGAGGCGAAGATGCACTGGCTGGCCGGAACTGGGTGGAGAGGGCGGACGGATCGCGTGAGGAGCTCGGGGCGACAGCGTCGGCGCATATGCAACCGGGTGATTGTTTTGTAATTCTCACCCCCGGTGGCGGCGGATTTGGGAAGGTGTCTCAATGAGCTATTGGCCACTCCTTGGAATTGCGATCGTCGTTGTTGGTTTTGCGTTGCGGTTCAATCCGCTGATGGTGGTGGTGGGTGCGGCGCTGGCGACTGGTGTGCTCGCCGGGTTCGATCTTGTTGCTGTGATCAAAGCGCTGGGCAAAGCCTTTAATGACAATCGCTACATCACTGTCACATGGATCATTCTTCCGGTGATAGGCCTGCTGGAACGGAATGGGTTGCAGCAACGCGCCCGCGCGGTGATCGAAGGAATGCGTGGCGCGACCATGGGCCGGTTGCTGGTCGCTTATCTTGCCCTTCGCCAACTCACCTCAGCGCTCGGCATGAAGGATATTGGCGGGCATCCGCAGGCCGTGCGCCCCTTGGTGGCACCTATGGCGGAGGCGGCGGCGATCAAGAACCATGGCGATCTATCTGAGGAGGACCGCGACAAGATCAAGGCCATGGCGGCTGCGACCGACAATGTAGGCCTGTTTTTTGGCGAAGACATTTTTTTCGCGATTGCCTCGATCCTGCTTATCCAGGGCGTGTTCGAGAGCGCGGGCTACCCCATGACCCCGTTGCAACTTTCCATCTGGGCAATCCCCACGGCCATCTGCGCCTTTGTGATCCACGGCGGCCGCATCCTCGCTTTCGACCGCCGGTTGGGGAGGGCACGCCCATGATCACCTACGAATGGCTTTACGCGCTGGCGGGCGCGGCCTTCGCGCTTTGGGCGCTGCTCAGCGTGCGTGAACGGCGCTGGGGCAACGCCGGGTTCTGGGCGCTGCTGGCCGCGAGCTTCCTGCTGGGCAGCCATGTCTCCGATCTCATGAACGGACTATTGGTGCTGGCGATGGTGGCGATTGCGGGGGGTGGCGGGCTGACGCGGAGCGATCCGCCGACGACCACGCCCCAGGAACGGCAGCTGCTGTCGGAGCGGCTTGGCAACCGGTTGTTCCTGCCAGCCCTGGTGGTACCGCTGATCGCTGTCGCGGGGACGCTGCTCTACAATTACACGCCTTTTAGCGAGACCGGATTGTTCGAGGCGCGGCGCGAAACGCTGATCCTGTTCGGGGTGGGCGTAGTGGCGGCGCTGATGAGCGCTATCGCGTGGCTGCGCCCGCCGCTGCTCGCTCCGGCCGAGGAGGGGCGGCGGCTGCTCGATTCGATCGGCTGGGCGGCGATCCTGCCGCAGATGTTGGCCGCGCTCGGTGCGGTGTTCGCGCTGGCGGGCGTTGGCGAAATTATTGGTAGCCTTGCAGGTGATATCATACCTCGCGGTAGCGTTTTTCTGACAGTTGTCGTCTTTGCGCTGGGCATGGCGTTGTTCACGGTGATTATGGGCAATGCCTTTGCTGCCTTTCCGGTCATGGCAGCGGCGATCGGAATTCCGCTCCTGGTCCAGCAATATGGCGGCAACCCAGCGGTGATTGGCGCAGTTGGCATGCTCGCCGGCTTTTGCGGAACGCTGTTGACCCCGATGGCGGCTAACTTCAACATCGTTCCCGCCGCGCTGCTTGCGCTGAAAGATCAGCATGGGGTGATCCGCCAACAGATCGGGACCGCTCTTCCGCTGCTGGTCTGCAATATTGTCATCATTTATGTAGGGGCTTTCCTGTTGTGGAATTGACCGAAGATATTGCCCGCAATTTCGCAAGGATAGCGCTTGGCCATGTGACGCGGCCCTATCCCTACAAGGACGACCATGTCTTCGAGAGCGACCAGGACGTCCGCGCCCCGCGCATGGCCCACCCGGTTTTCTTCGGCAGCTTTGACTGGCACAGCTGCGTGCACGGCTGGTGGACCTTGCTGACTTTAAGGCGGCAATATCCCGGCATGGCCGAAGCTGTGCCAATCGAGGCGCTAGCCGACGAAACCTTTACCGATGCCAAGCTCGCGGTGGAGTTGGCCTATCTCGACAGGCCGATGTCGCGCGGCTTCGAGAGGCCCTACGGATGGAGTTGGCTGCTATATCTGCATCTTGAGGCTGAGCGGCACGATGATCGCGAATGGTCTGTTCGTCTTGAACCCTTGGCACTGGCTTTCGCGGCGCGCCTTTGCGATTACCTTAGGATACTGACTTACCCGATTACCGTGGGAACACATTTCAATACGGCTTTTGCGCTGATCCTAGCACGACGTTGGGCGTTGGGTCGCGACGAGGCAATGGTGACCTTGATCGACGCGTGGGCAGAGCGAGCCTTTGGTAACCGTGCCGATTATCGCGGTTGGGAGCCGGGTGGCGACGAATTTCTCTCTCCCGTTCTCACTGCGGCACTATTGATGACCGAGACTCGGTCGAAGCGGACTTTTGCTCCCTGGTTCCGAGCCCTGGTGATTGCCAATGGCTGGCTTGAGAACGAATGCCGCCCTGCGCTCGTCTCCGACCGCACCGATGGAAAGATCGCTCATCTCGATGGTCTCAATCTCAGCCGCGCTTGGTGTCTTCGCATTATCGCAGATGCGCTTGACGATGAGGGAACGCAAAAGGCGCTGATGCTTTTGGCGGACGAACATCTTGATGCAACGCTGCCGCATGTGGCTGGTAATTATATGGGAGAGCACTGGCTCACCAGCTTCGCAGTTCTGGCGTTGCTCGTGCCAAAGCAAATCTAGCCACCAGCACGCCGCCGGACCCTTTTGTATCTACTCGTGGCCACTGACAGGAAGAGCGGACCGGCAAATCTATCTGACCCGAACGGAAGATTTTTGGAAGAGGCGCCGTTCGCGCTCGGCGAAAGAAAGGCGTATGTTGATCTCCTGCTGCTGAGTATGCCGGGTCGTCGGCTTCGTTCAAATCGATCGCCGCGTTCTGGGACTTTGCTGTCGTTCCCAGTCCATGCCTCAGAGGGCAGGTTTTTTCGGGAGCAGACACACGATGTTTGTCCATCTGGCCCGGGGGTACGACGAAGAGTGAGCCGTCTGCCAGTGGCGGAACCAGGGCGGTGAGATGCGATAGCGACTCAACGCCGATAGCTTCCCACACCACGCGGTTCACAGTGTCGCGGCGAGCGATCGAATTTGAAGATCCGCCATCGCGTGTCAGTAGGATCAGCCGTTCTCGCAATCTCATTTGAGTCAAAGTGGGCTGATCCATGAGTCCGATATAAAAGAATAGCTGTATTCAGATAGATAGCGGCTAATTTCCATAAATTTACCCCTATTTATCCCTTCCTCGAACCCGCTCGGTAGTAGCCCTTTGTCCACGGCGCTGATGTCCCTCGGCACCATGTTCGAAAGGCAAGGATCATGAAAAAACGACACCTCGTCAGCGCGCTGGCCATCCTCGCAGCCACGGCCCCGGTTGCCGTCCATGCGCAATGCGCTCCGGCCCAGGCTGCGGCATCGGTGCCTGTCATCCACTACAAGAGCACCACGATCGACGGCGTGAAAGTGTTCTACCGCGAAGCCGGACCGGCCGATGGCCCCGTGCTCCTCCTGCTGCATGGTTTCCCGACCTCGTCGCACATGTTTCGCAACCTGATCCCGCTGCTTGCGGATCGCTACCGGGTGATCGCGCCCGATTATCCGGGCTATGGCCAGAGCGACGCACCCGACCACAAGTCGTTCTCGTACACCTTCGCCAACCAAGCCGACATCGTCGACAAGCTTGTGACGAGGCTGGGCGCCCAGCGTTACGCCATGTACGTCATGGATTACGGTGCCCCCATCGGTTACCGACTGGCGCTCAAGCATCCCGAACGCGTCAGCGGTCTGATCGTGCAGAACGGGAACGCCTACAACGAAGGCCTGCAGTCGCCGTTCTGGGATCCGATCAAGGTCTATTGGCACGATCGTTCGCAAAAGAATCGGGACGCACTGAATGGCCTGGTCACGCTCGCCATTACGAAATTTCAGTACACCGACGGCATGGGCGATGTCGCGCGCATCAGTCCCGACAACTGGGTGCAGGATCAGGCGCTGCTCGATCGCCCCGGCAATCGCGACATCCAACTCGACATGCTCGGCGACTACGGGTCGAACGTTCCGCTCTACCCACAATTCCAGGAGTTCTTCCGCAAGTTCCGGCCGCCGACGCTGATCGTCTGGGGCAAGAACGACAAGATCTTTCCCGAAGCCGGTGCGCCTCCCTACCTGCGCGACCTGCCTGAGGCCGAGATGCACATCCTCGACAGTGGCCATTTCGCGCTCGAGGACAAGCTCGACGTGATGGCCCCGCTGATCCGCGGCTTCCTCGACCGCAAGGTCTGCAAGTGACCCCCCGCGTCCGGAGCCTTCGGGCTCCGGACAAACCCTGAAGGAATATCCCATGAATGGCTCTGCAACGGGCGGCCAGGCAATTGGCTCGCCGCCCCTTTCGATTGTCCTCGTCCACGGTGCGTTCGTCGACGCTTCGGGTTGGCAAGATGTCTATACCAATCTTTCCGCCCGCGGCTTCGAGGTTCTGGTCACCCAGCACCCGACCCTGTCGCTCGATGGCGACGTCGCGGTGGTCAAGCAGGCCATCGCCGCTGCCAGCGGACCGGTCTTACTGGTCGGACACAGCTACGGCGGCGCGATCATCACAGTCGCCGGGACCGATCCCAAAGTCGCCGCGCTGGCCTATGTCGCCGCATTCGTTCCCGATGCCGGCGAGTCGATCGGCACGCTGACGGCAGGGCCGCTGGAGGACGGCGAGGTCCCGGCTCCGGTGATCCCCGCCTCCAAAGGATTCCTGATCGTCGATCCGGTTGGGTTTCCGCAAGCCTTCGCCGCGGATGTCGAAGCGCGGACAACCCGGTTCATGGCCGCCGCGCAGCTGCCTTGGGGTCTCGAAGCCGTCGGCACTCCCCTAGCGACAGCGGCCTGGAGATCGAAGCCGTCGACCTACCTTGTCGCCGCCGCGGACCAAATGATCCCGCCACGTGCCCAGCGTCAGATGGCCCAGCGCGCCGCTGCGCCGATCACCGAAGTCACGGCGAGCCACGCCGTCATGCTCTCGCAGCCGGCGAAGGTTGCGGACTTTATCGCCGCCGCCGCTGCGTCGGTCTGAGGGGAGGATACCGATGACCCGGTCAGCCACTTTCCACCGCACGGTCTCCGTCGCTGGGACCGAGATTTTCTACCGCGAAGCCGGTGAGAAAGGGGCGCCGGTCATCGTCCTGCTGCATGGCTTTCCCAGCTCATCGCACATGTTCCGCAACCTCATTCCGGAACTGGCCGACCGGTACCACGTCGTCGCGCCAGACCTGCCGGGGTTCGGGCTGTCGGCCATGCCGCTGCCCGACCGGTTTGCCTACACCTTCGCGAATTTTGCCGAAGTCGTCGCCGCCTTCCTCGAGCAACTCGAAGTGACGCGCTACGCGCTCTACGTGATGGATTATGGCGCGCCGACGGGATTTAGGCTGGCCCTGGCGCACCCTGACAGCGTATCCGCCCTCATCATCCAGAACGGCAATGCCTACGAAGATGGAATGGGCGCGTTCTGGAATCAGACGCGCGCCTATTGGGCCGACAACGGTGCCGGCAATCGCGATGGCATGCGCCCATTTCTCTCGCTGGAAGGCACACAGTTCCAGTACCTGACCGGCGCGCGCGATCCGGCCAGGATCGACCCGGCCGCCTGGCTGCACGATCAGCTGTTTCTCGACCGACCAGGCGCCGCCGAGATCCAGCTGGACATCATCTACGATTATCGGACCAACGTGGCCCTCTACCCGGCGATCCATGCCTACTTCCGGCAGCACCAGCCGCCCGCATTGATTCTGTGGGGAGCCAATGATCCCATTTTCCTGACGGCCGGCGCGCAGGCCTATCTGCGCGACCTGCCCGCAGCCGAGCTTCGCCTATTCGACACCGGCCATTTCGCGCTTGAGGAGAGGGCGGACGAAATGATCCCCGTATTGCGCGATTTTCTCGCACGAGCCCTCTCAAACGGCCCCCAATCCAACCAAGGAGAATGACCATGACCGTCAAGCACACCAAGACCAGCATCCTGCCCTCTGGCGGCGGCGTTGCCCTGCTCGATCCATCCGACGCGCTGATCCTGCTGCTCGATCACCAATCGGGCCTGTTTCAGACCGTCAAGGACATCTCGGTCGCCGATCTGCGCCGCAACGTCGAGATGATCGCGAGGCTTGCGACCCTTCTCGACATCCCGGTGATCACCACCGCCTCTGAGCCGAATGGCACCAATGGGCCGCTGATGCCCGAGATCGAGCAATATGCCCCGCACGCGGTCTATGTGCCGCGCAAGGGCGAAGTAAACGCCTGGGACAATAACGACTTCGTCAGCACTGTCGCCGCCACGGGACGCAAGACCCTGATCATGGCTGGCGTGTGGACGAGCGTCTGCGTGATGTTCCCGGCGCTCGACGCCCGCGCCGCAGGCTACGACGTCTACGCCGTGATCGATGCCTCGGGCGATCCGAGCGAGATGGCATCACGCACCTCTCTTGCCCGGTTCGTCCAGGGCGACGTGATCCCGACGACCACCAACGCTCTGCTGTCCGAACTCCATCGCACCTGGGCCCGCCCCGAAGCGGCCGAGCTCGGCGTGCTCTACGGCTTGGTCGCGCCAAACTATGCCGCCGTGGCGGAAAGTTATGCCCGCGCGCAGCAGGCGGCTCGGCAGTCTAATTGACCACGATCGGGCAATACCGCCCGGCGAACGCGAACCGATAGAAAGCGAGAAACGAAAATGCCCTATGGCTTCATGGACATCGCGATCACTCCCAGCGTTCGCCGGGCGCAAGCCGAAATGGGTGCCGATCACCTCTGGTCCGGCTTCGCGGGGCACCGGGAATTCGGCCTCTTCGGTCCGCGCGAGCAAGAGTTCATCGCGCGGCGCGACAGCTTCTACATGGCCTCGGTTTCCGAAACGGGTTGGCCCTACGTGCAGCACCGCGGCGGCCCCGCCGGCTTTCTTAAGGTACTTGACGACCGGACCCTCGCCTTCGCCGACTATCGCGGCAACCGTCAGTACATCACCACCGGAAATGTCGCGGCGGAAGACCGGGTCTGCCTGTTCCTGATGGATTATCCGCGCAAGGCGCGGCTGAAGATCTACGCGACCGCGGAGACGGTGGCGCTCGATGCGGATCCGGACCTGTCCGCAGCGGTAGCGGACGAAGCCTATGGCGCCAGAGTGGAACGGTTTTTCCGCATCCACCTCAAGGCGTTCGACTGGAACTGCCCGCAGCACATCGTGCCGCGGTTTACCGAGGCGGAGGTTGCGGCTGGGACGCAGATACTGCGCGACCGGCTCGCCGCACTCGAAACCGAAAACCAGCATTTGCGCGCGCGTCTCGACGGACGCGACATGACACCCCTTGCCGAAGGAAGCTGACCTATGAAACCCTATCTCTTTTCGCTCGGCGCCGGCCTGCTGGTGGGAGTGGTCTACAGCCTGCTCGGCGTGCGATCGCCGGCGCCGCCGATCATCGCGCTGGTCGGACTGGCCGGAATCCTGCTCGGCGAACAAGTGACCCCGATCGCCCGCCGGCTCGTCGACCGAGTCGAACTCACCCGATTCATCTGCACCGGTTGCGCCCACCACGTGCTGGGCAAACTGCCCGCCAAGGGGGAGCGCAACGCATGAACCTGACCCGCCGCCAGGCGCTTGCGAGCGCCGCAACCACCGCTCTTCTTTCCGTGACAGAAAGCTTCGCCATGACCGCTTCCGACACCATCATCGTCAACGCCAAGGTGACCACGCTCGACCGCGAGAATCCGGTGGCTACGGCGGTGGCGATCCGGAACGGCACGTTCCTGGCCGTCGGCTCCGAGCCCGAGGTCCGCGCCGCGGCCGCGCCGGGTGCACAGGTAATCGACGCGAGGGGCCGCCGCTTGATCCCGGGTCTGATCGACAGCCACATCCACGTCATCCGCGGCGGGCTGAACTACAACATGGAGCTGCGGTGGGAGGGCGTGCCCAGTCTTTCGGAAGCGATGGCTATGCTCAAGCGCCAGGCCGAGAACACCCCGCCGCCACAGTGGGTGCGCGTGGTCGGCGGCTTCACCGAGCACCAGTTCGCTGAAAAGCGCCTGCCCACGCTCGACGAGATCAACGCCGCTGCGCCCGAAACGCCGGTGTTCATCCTCCACCTCTACGACCGCGCCTTGCTCAACGCCGCGGCGCTGAGAGTGGTCGGCTACACCAAGGATACCCCGAACCCACCTGGCGGCGAGATCGTTCGCGACGCGGCCGGCAATCCGACCGGACTGCTGCTGGCCCAGCCCAATGCGGCGATACTCTATGCGACCCTCGCCAAGGGCCCTAAGTTGCGCGAAGATTACCAGCTCAACTCGACCCGTCATTTCATGCGCGAATTGAATTCGCTTGGCGTCACCAGCGTGATCGACGCGGGCGGCGGCTTTCAGAACTATCCCGACGACTACCAGATCATCGCGAAGCTGCACGCCGACGGCGAGCTGACCTTGCGAATCGCCTACAACCTGTTCACCCAAAAGCCGAAGGAGGAGCTGAAGGACTTCGCGACCTGGTCCACCCAGGTGAAGCCGGGGCAGGGGGACGACACCTATCGTCACAACGGCGCCGGCGAGATGCTCGTCTACTCCGCGGCCGACTTCGAAGATTTTCGCGTCGCTCGCCCTGACATGCCACCCGAAATGGAAGGCGATCTCGAGCCGGTGATCCGCCTGCTCGCCGAGCGCCGCTGGCCCTGGCGGCTGCACGCGACCTACGATCAGACGATATCGCGTGCGCTCGACGTGTTCGAGAAGGTCAACCGCGACATTCCTCTCCAGGGGCTCAACTGGTTCTTCGATCATGCCGAGACGATCAGCGAGCGCAATATCGATCGGATTGCCGCGCTGGGCGGTGGAATCGCCGTGCAGCACCGCATGGCCTTCCAGGGCGAATACTTCGTCGAGCGCTACGGCACCAAGGCGGCCGAGGCGACACCGCCGATCAAGCGGATGATGGACGCCGGCCTGCCGGTGGGCGCAGGCACCGACGCTACCCGCGTGGCCAGCTACAACCCCTGGGTCTCGCTGTCGTGGTTGGTCACATCAAAGACCGTCGGCGGGCTCACGCTCTATCCCGCGCGGAACCGGCTCGACCGCGAGACGGCGCTGCGGCTGTGGACCGAGAAGAACAGCTGGTTCTCGAACGAGGTCGGCAAAAAAGGCCAGATCAAGAAGGGCCAACTCGCTGACCTGGCGTTGCTGTCGGACGACTACTTCTCCGTACCCGAAAGCGAGATCGTCCACTTGCGAGCCGTCCTGACGATGCTCGGCGGCACGGTGGTCCACGGTGACGGCGATTTCGGCGCGCTCGCGCCCACGCTGCCGTTGCCGATGCCTGACTGGTCGCCAGTGGCGACCTTTGGCGGTTATCACCGTGCGAGCGAAACCGCGCGTAAAATGGCGTCGGCCTGCGGATGCGCGTCATCGTGCGGCATCCACGGGCATGATCATGCGGCCGCTTTAGGAGCCAACGTCCCCGCGGCAGACACGCAGTCGTTCTGGGGCGTGTTCGGTTGTGGATGCTGGGCTGTCTGAGGACTTTGAAGATTAATCAGGTCGGATCCCTGACTCCGCAATCGATGCTTCGATCCGACGGGTAAACGCCGCGGTTCCCATGGACGCAGACCGGGAAAAGCCCCGGCGAAAGTACCGCCCGGCGACGTCCCTTTTCCCTGATTGGGCCGCGATAAGCGCCGCGACGCGCCACAGTTCTCGGTGCGACCAGCGTTCCTGGCGGACATCACGCCATTCGAGGACGGGTCGCAGAGCCCGCGCCGCGCGCTCGCAGTCGCCAGCGCGCAGCCAAGCCTCGGCGAGGAGGCTGCGATAGAGACTCGTGCGCAAGCGCCATCCGCTAGCCCACAGCGCATCGATACTGTTTGCCATCGTCTCCAGCCCATCGCCGTGACCTCGCGCCGCCGCGATTGCCCCAGCGAAGAAGCGCGCAGTTCCCTCGTAGATGCCGACGCTCTCGCGCCGTGCCACCTCGGCCAGCCTGCGTTGTAGATCTTCGGCCCGCGCCAACTGTCCATCAAGGAAGGCTGTCGGCAGCCCCGCCAGGCAGATGGCGTTGCCAAGTGAAATCATGTGGTCGAGGCTGCTCGCCCTCGCGACGGCGCGATCTGCGAGTTCGGCCGATGCCGCGCTACGGCCTTGCAGCCAAGCGAGAAGTGACGAGGACAGGTCGATCGCGACGGGCAGGTCGACCTGGAAGCGCGACAGGCCTTGCTCGTCTCCTGCCTCTCCCCAGGCTTGCTGCAGGAACTGCAAGCGGGAGTCCGCCGAAGCCAGGCGCCCGATATAGATTTCGTCGTGCGCGAGAAATCTCATTCCGCCCGGCGCCTTCGTCCAATCGACATCAGCCGACTTGGCAAAGTCCAGCATGCTGCGCAGCGCCTTCATCGGCCGGCCGGAATAGGCGAGGTAGACGGCCTCGCCGCATACGGCTTGGAGGGCAAGATCACCGTCCCGCGCGGCGTCGGCACACCTAATGCTTTCGCGCCAGACCTCACCCGTCCGTGGATGTACTTGACTGGCAAGTGTCATGGCCCAGGCCTGCGCCATAAGCATTCGGGCACGACTCCGCAGCGACAGGTCGCCGTCGCCGCCAGACACCAGGGCCTGCTCGATCGCGGCCAGCATCTCCTGGAAAGCCGACAGTTCCTGCCACAGCGGCAGCGCGGCGGCGACCAGGTCGATGCCGATGCGCGCGTCGCCACCAGGACCGAAGGCCCAGCGGATCGCAGCGCGCAGATCATCCATCTGCTCTCCGTACCGACCCAGCCATTCGCGGGAGCTCTGGTAGGACCATTCGCGTTCCGCCTGCTGCATACGAGCCAGGACACGGGCCGCGAACAGTCGTTTCGCCACATCGATATGGTGTGATCCCAGCAAACGCTGCGAGGCGTAAATCCAGGTGCTTTCGACGAGGCGATAGCGCAGCGTGCCCGCAATCACGTCCGCGGAAACCAAGGACTTGGCGACTAACTGGCCGAGCCCGTCACGCCCCGCCATCGAATCGAGCCCGCCTGCGGCATAAATGCTTTCCGCGTCCTCAGCGCTGAACCGGCCGGCAAACACCGACAGCAGTTCCAGGAGCACCGCTTCGTGTTCCGGCAAAAGGCGGTAACTCCAGTCCAGCGCGGCCTCGAGTGTCTGGTGTCGCAGCGGAGTATCACGCGGCCCGCGGTGCATCGCGCCAAAGCCGTCCCGGAAAAGGTCTGTCAGCGCATCGGCGTCGAAGCCACCTGCAGTCCCTGCAGCGAGTTCGATCGCCAAAGCGAGTCCATCGAGCCGCGCGCAGATTGCCGCCACGGCTTGCACATAGGCAGGATCGAGGTCCGCATCCTCGGCGCGCCCTGCCTTGGCAAGGAACAGGCGAACGGCAGGATACTGCAAAGCCTCCTCAAAGCTCGTGGCCGTGCCTGGTTCGGGAAAACCGAGTTTGGCCAGGTGAAGCACCTGTTCGTGCCGGGTGCGCAGTGGCTCACGACTTGTTGCGACGATCTGGGCATCGGGCACAGCGTGGGAAATCCGCTCCAGCAGGGCTGCTGTCGTGGCGATCACATGCTCGCAATTGTCAATAATAAGGATCGGACGCTCGGCACGCAGCAGAGCGATGACACCGGCGATCGGGTCGTCGATGCCCAGTGAAATACCGAGCGCCGCCGCCATCGCCGGAATCACGAACTGGGCGCTGTTAAGGGTCGACAGATCGACGAAGGCGACAGGCTGACCGGCGGTCCGGCAATACTGTGCGGCAGTGACCGCGATCGATGTTTTGCCCGCGCCTCCGGGACCGACGATCGTGACATAGCCATTCTGCCGCATGCGCTCGGCAATTTGGTGAATCGCATCTTCGCGCCCGTAGAGGTGAGGCGCGCTGGGTGGAGGCGACAGGCGCGGCCCGTCAGGTCCGGCTGAAGGTGCCAAGTGTATCTCTTTGGCCGAGTCCAATGCTGCGACGAATTTATAGCCCCGGCCCGCGATTGTGGCGACGTAGTCGGTTGCCGGATCGCAAGCCGCCAGAGCGCGCCGCAGATTGCCGACGTTCACCTTCAGATTATGCTCATGCACCAGATAGCCGGGCCAGACGTGAGCGAACAGTTCGGCTTTGCTGACTATTTCGCCAGCGCGGCGAACGAGTAGCGTCAAAATGTCGAACGCCCGTCCGCCCAGGCTGATAGGTTCTCCGCGGTGCAGCAGCGCCTGACGATCCGGGATCAATTCGAACTCACCGAACCGGAAAGACGATCGTTCGGTCTGCAACTGGTATTGCCCTTCGTTTAACGCCAAACAATTACTTACGCGTACATCGGGGCTGTTGTAGCGCAGTGGGTGCGCCATCGCTAGCGGTTGCAGATCATGTCCGTGCTCCTGCCTGAAGCCTTCGGACCCTGTTTGCGCGAGTGATAGCATCTACTGAATGCGCTTTCGGAATTGGTGGCCGGCCAACCGGTCAATCGAAATAAGGCGCGTTGACGATCGCGCGCTTGACCCGTGCGATCGTCAGCTTCCGGCAATACTGGACGTTCACAGGCGGTGGAGTGAACGACTGGCTTTGGTCGACTCCCGCCGGGAGAAACTATGCTTGGTCGGCCACACCAGCATCTCGGGTGCCCAAGTGGCGCGTGAACTCGATACGCTGGTACGGCTCTATGGCAAACCGGCTTACATTGTCAGCGATAACGGAACCGAGTTCACCAGTCGGGCGATCCTGGAATGGGCTGGCAAGAATAAGGTCGAGTGGCATAACATCGACCTGGGCAAGCCTCAGCAGAATGGGTTCATCGAGTGCTGCAACGGCTCGCTGCACGATGAACTGCTCAGCGAGGAGTTGTTTGACAGCCTGGCCGATGCCCGCCGGAAGCTGGCCATCTGGCGCTACGATTACAACAATGTTCGGTCCCACTCGTCGTTGGGAAATCGGACGCCTGCACAAACGCGCCGGGCGTTCGAGCAAGACGAGAGCATCACGCCCGACGCGCTTGTGCAGCCGCAGGGGCCATCGTATTTAACCGCAAGAGCCTCGTTATGATCGAGGGACTGACGGGGGGCAGGTCATCTGGGCACTCATTCAAGCAGCGGTGTCGCAAGACTATGCATCACCTTGGCCATTTCTGCCCGCGTCCGGCCCGACAACCTGATGAAAATTCGCATGCGATCACGGGGATGGAGAATGCGATCAAGTAGATCATCACCCAACATTTCGATGGTCCTGCGATAGACACCCGCTTGTCTCGTATCGGCGGCATTGGGCAAAAATTGCCTCAGTACTTCATCCAAATTCTGCTGCTCGATTATGAAGAGATCGAACAGCATCATCCCGTCTGATTCCTGATAACGCTCGAGACCCAATCAATTCGGAAGTCCGCCTGGTTCGCAAGTGCAAAAGGATCGATCGCACTGGAGGGGAGGCTGAGAGGGGAAATGAACCTAGGCGAGACTATGACGATGAAATCTCTCAAACTGGAATTTGAAGGCGCAACCCTCTGCAAGAAGCTGGGCGGAACATGGCAGCAAGATCGCGGCCTGTGCCTGTGTCCGGCCCATGATGACCATAATCCAAGCCTCTCTATCCGTGTTGGCAGGCGCGCGCTGCTCTTTAAATGCTTTGCCGGTTGCGACACGAGAGACGTCCTGCGAGCAATCCGGCATTTACGCCTGCCTTTTGCGGACCGCCACATTTCCGATTTGTCGCGCAACGTGCCCTCGCCTCACGCGGGTGCAGGGCCAGCCCTACGCATATGGAACGCCTCCGCAGCCCTCGTGGGCACGCCTGCGCAAAGCTACCTGTCTGGGCGCCTGCTCACGCCGCCCTGGCATGATCTGCGCTATCATCTACGAACGCCGCTGGGACGAGGCAACCGCGCGCTGTTCCGGCCCGCCATGATTGCCGCCGTACGGGAGCGGCGGCAGATCGTTGCCGTCCACCGCACCTTTCTTGATGCCGCAACCGCCACCAAGGCAAAGGATTTGGCCGATCCCCGCATGATGCTCGGACGTCCGGGGCGCGGCGCGGTACAACTCATGCCTCCCGCTTCGGTGCTCGGCCTCGCCGAAGGCATCGAGACCGCGCTGGCGGCGATGCAACTGCACAAGATCCCGGTATGGGCGATCCTCGGGACAGAACGGGCCGGCCATATCCTGCTACCCGACAGTCTCGAACGCCTCGTTCTGCTGTTCGACCGGGATGAGGCTGGATGGAAAGCCAACAAAAATGCGCGCCTCGCCTATGAGCGTCCTGGCCTTGAGATCATCAGCGCGTGGCCGCCGCCGCCCAATAATGATTGGGCGGATGTACTGGAAGGGCAGTCACGCGCTGCCTGATTACCATGATGCGGCTCCGCTGCCCTGCACCTGTTGGCAGCAGAGCAGCGATATAGGTCAGCCGTTAAGACGGTCCTTGATCGCCTTGGCGGGCGTGAACGTCAGCTTCTTGGACGCCTTGATCGCGATAGTTTCGCCGGTCGCCGGATTGCGGCCCTCGCGTGCCGCGACGTCCTTGACCTTGAACTTGCCGAAGCCGTTCAGGGAAATCTCGTCCCCTTTGGCCGCTGCGTCGGCAATGACCCCAAACAGGGCATCGACGAGTTTGCGTGCATCAGCCTTGGTCAGTCCATGATCGGCGCTGAGCGCTTCAGCCAGCTCGGAATTGTTCATAAACGTCCTCCTGAAATTATGCAGCTGCCGTGTCTAGCGGCACGGCACCCTGCCGTCACGCCTCAAAACGGCGCAAACGAAAGGAGAGGGGGAGGGTGGCGAATGCGCGGTTCGATGTGCGGGCCGCGGCTTTTGCGGAGTTTGTTGCATGACCAAACCATCCATCCTCATCCCGGCAACCCATCTCACCAAGTCGCCCGTCAATGTGCGCAAGCGGACTGATCCGCGCGCTGACGCTGAACTCGAAGCCAGCATCGCCGGACATGGGCTCATCCAGAATCTCGTTGGCGTGCCGGTCTCCCGTAAGAAAGGTCATTATCGCATCACGGCCGGTGGCCGCCGCCTTGATGCGATCCATCGCCTGATCGAGAAGGGAACGCTGCCTGCCGATTATGATGTCCCCGTCCTTGTTCTTGCCAAAGCGAAGGACGGCCGCGAAATCAGCCTTGCTGAAAATTATGACCGGCTGCAGATGTCGCCTGCCGAAGATTGTCTGGCATTTCGCGATCTGATCGAGGTCGAGGGCCGCAGCACGGCGGAGATCGCCAAGCGCTTCGGCATCGAGGAACGCTTTGTCGTCGGGCGCTTGCGTCTCGCGAACCTCGCCCAGCCGATCTTCGATGCGCTCGAGGCTGACGAAATCACGCTCGATGTGGCCAAGGCCTATGCGACGACCGCGGACACCGCCCGTCAAACGGCGATATGGGAATCGCTGAGAGGCAGCTATTCCCGCGACAATGTGAATGAAATCCGACGGGCGCTCAATGGCTACAGCTATCGCGCAACCGACCCAAAGGCCCTGCTGGTCGGGCGGGATTCCTATATCGCGGCAGGTGGCCGTGTCGAGGACGCGGACCTGTTCTCCACTGCAGCCGACGAGCGCTGGATCGACACCCATATTCTCGATGATCTGGCGGAGACGAAACTCGCCGCGCAGGCCGAGGCAATGCGTGAGCGCGAAGGCCTGGGGGAAGTGCGCATCGTCACCGGCGCGCGAATCCCCTATATGGAGACCTATGCGCTGCAGCCGCTGACCGGCGTGGCCGAACCGCTCACGCAGGAGCAGGAAGCGCGTAAACAGGAGATTGAGGAGGAGATTGCCGAGATTGAACTGCTTGCCGAAAACGAGGCCTATGAGCCGGAAGAGGATGAGGAACAGCGCTATGCTGCCCTCCAGGCGGAACTCACGGCGATCATTGAGCGCGAGGTTGTGATCGATCCTGAGCAGAAAGCGACCGCTCTTGGCTATGTGGTGCTCGGCCAAGACGGCACGCCGCAAATCCATCATCAACTCTATGTCGCGCCGGTGTCTGATGAAGAGAGCGGCGAGGCCGATGATGACGGCGACGAGGGCGACGATAATGCCAGCGTTGAAACGCAGGAGAACGATACCGCCGATGACGCTCGCCCGGTGATGAGCCAGCGCCTTCGCGAAATGTTGGCGATGATGAAGACTGAACTTCTTGCGGTCCACGTCGCCAGTGATCCCGCATTCGCGCTAGATCTGGGCACCTTCATCATGGTCGATCGTGAATCCCGCCTGGCGTCCTTCGACATGCCGAGCGATCTGCGGGCTTCGGTGCCTTCCCGTCTCTTGCCCGACTTCAAGCCGGAAACGGCGGCGGCGGGTGAATGGACGAAGCTCGACGAGGCACTCGATCGGAGCTGGCTCCACCACCAGGCCGTTCCAGATCGTTATGATGCCTTCTGTGCGCTGCCCGACGATGCACGTGCGGCCTGGCTCGGATGGGCGATCGCGCGCACGCTTCATGCCGTTCCTGCCGGACGACGCGAGGCAGGCTTTCTCGATCATCTGGGCCGCAAGCTCGGGATCGATGTCGCGGCCTGGTGGCGGCCGACGGCGCTCACCTACTTCGACAAGCTGACCAAGCCAGGCATCCTCGCCTTGTTCGAAAAGATTGGCGGACTGGAACTTCGCATGCGTTATTCCGGGTCGAAGAAGCACGATCTGGCCGCGTCGGCCGAGCGGCTATTTGGTGGCGATGTCATCATCGAGCCCGAAATCCAGGAACGGGCGCTCCTCTGGCTACCCGACGAAATGCGGTTCGCTGCCCCGGAAAACGGCGAAGAGCCGACCTCGCCCGACAATAGCGGGCACGACCTGGCGGACATGGTGAACAAGGAAGGTGGCAACGAAGGCGACCAAAGCTTCGCGCAAGCCGCCTGAACATGGCCGGGGGCAGGGCTTAGTCACCGCCCCCGGTTTCGGCCTTGGATGGAACTGTGCAACGGTCTAAAATGAGCCGCTGCTCTTAATCGCCAGGGATAATGGCCCATGCATATTTCCATATCTGATGCGGCAGGCCAACTCATCGACCTTTGTTCGGCGCTCGGAAGCGGGGGAAGAAATCATCCTGACCCGTGAGGGGCACGCTGCTGTCCGTCTTGTTCCGGTCAATATGCCTACTGACAGGGCCAGCCGCCTCGTTTTGCTGGAAGAGATGCGCTTGGCCGCCACAGCCAAGACGACAACTGGCCCCAATGCGGCAAATAGCCAGGACTTTACTTTATGGCGATGAGGGCATGCCCGGATGATTGCGGTCGGCACGTGAAAGAGCGAACGTGTCTGCTGCTTTTGTCGGAGACGATTTCAGTCGGGGCGGATGTCGATCGCCGTTTAACTTCATCGGGTTGACGGGTTTGGAAGCGCGCAGAGGAAGACCCATCTGACGGTCATGCCGCGCCCGCAGTTGTCCGCGATCATTTAGTTCAAGCCGCAGCACTTCTTGTACTTGGTATCCGACCCGCAGGGACATGGATCGTTACGCCCCGTCTTTTCGCGCTTGATGGTGACCGGTCGGTAGGGGTCATTTTCAATCCGCCACTGGTGCAGCATCTCGATCCAGATCGGGATCAGGTCAGGTGCTTCCCGATCCCATTGGTCTTCCGCAGTGAGAGTCAGCTTTTTCGTCCCATCGGCAAACGCGCGAAGTTCGCGAATACCCTCGATCGCGGCGCGGCAACCGGGATCATCGTCATTGAGGACACGCTGCCAGCCCGAAAGGGCGAGATCCATTGCCTGTCCGAAACCCTCGATCCACATCTCCCACAATGTCTCGTCCGTTCGCGTGTCGATTTCGAACACCGGTTCGAAGCTGCCCGGCTGACCCAGGCAGGCCAGGATGACGTGATAATGGTGCATGATGAGGTCTGTGAAATGCTGGAAATCGCCCATTTCACTAAACTGCAGCATGCCCGTGCCGTCATCACCAGCCCAGATCTTCTTCAGCCATTGGCTGGGTGCAAGCAGATCGGGGCTGACGAGGATTCCGGTGAGGAAGCCGTCGAGCTGCGACAGCAGCATGCAATCCTCGCCCTGATCAAGCAGCAGCCGATCGAGTTCGCCGAGATAGTCGAGTGGAATAGCCATGCTCTTCCATAGCCTCGAGCCGATCCCCCGTCACCGGGTCTGATCTATCCGTCCTGAACAGTCAGGGGCCGGAATGAAGGAGAGCGGGAAAGGGAAAGCCGGATTGTCCTATTCTCGCATGAGGTGCCCATGACCTTGCCCCAACTCGCTTTGTCGCAAACCCACGACGCGCCCGCACGCCTGTTCGAGGTTGCCCAGTCTCTTGCCCACCGCCTGCGCAATGGCGGCATGGTCAATCGCCAGTCACTCAAGCGCATGATGGCCCAGGCGTTCGGCGAAGATGATGCCGGCGGTGCATGGTCGATGCGCGATGCATATGATGCGCTGGAAACCGCGCAGGTCCTGCACCTCGCCGATCCGCAATGCGCGCTTCTGGCAGGAACACCTGCCGACATCTTCCAACGACTGCGGCAATTTGAGCGCGGATTGCCCACGCAGACCTACCGCTCGGAAAAGCAGGTCGAGCTCCAGCAGTTCAGCACGCCCCTCAGCCTCGCCTGGCTCGCAGCCATGGCGGCACGCTGTCGTTCGGACGATATCCTGCTCGAGCCCTCGGCCGGCACCGGCATGCTGGCGGTCCATGGCGCACGCGCAGGCGCGCGGCTGCTGCTTAACGAGCATGATCCCGCCCGCGCCGACCTGCTGTCCCGAAGCTTGGGCGAGATCGTGACACGCCATGATGCCGAACATATTCAGGATATGCTGACCACCGAGCAGATTCCCACGCTGGTGCTGATCAATCCTCCCTTCAGTCGGAGCGTTGGCCGCGGGATCGATCGCCATGCCGGCGCGCGCCACCTGCGCGGCGCGCTTGCATCTCTCGCACAAAGCGGGCGATGCGTCGCCATCATGCCGACAAGCTTCTCGCCAGAAGGTTCGGCCGCGCTTGGCTACAATCTAGTCGCGGAGCTTGTGCCGCCCCGCATCGAAATCGCCATATCGGGCAGCCCCTATGCCAAACATGGAACGGGGATCGATGTGCGTCTGCTGATCTTCGACAAGGGATGGATCGGCGTGCCGGAGCGTCACGTCGCCCGCGACATCGAGGCAGCACTGGACCTCGTCCTCGCCATCCCTGATCGGCTGGATCCCCTGCAGCCTCCACCTTTCCTTGCGCCGCCCGCCGTTGGTCTTTTGCCTTCGCGACCAGCCACTAATGTCGCGCGAGGAAACCTCTTTGCGCATATGAGCGGGCAAAGGCTTGCGCCGCCGTCGCGCGTTGCAGCGGTGGCAAAGGACGCGCGGCCAATCACATATGTGGTTCGGGAGGCGCCGCTTGCTCCCGGCGAGACCGTGGGCATCTATTCTGCCTGGCGGCCCGCACGGATCTCCATCGATGCTGCCTCCGGGCATCCCGATGTTCTTGTCGAATCCATTGCCATGGCCTCGGTGTCCCTGCCGGTGCCGCGCTATCAACCCCTGCTCCAGGACCGCGCGGCCAAGGCGCTGTCAGAGGCGCAGCTTGAAACCGTCATTTATGCCGGGGAAGCGCATACGCGCGATCTTGTCGGCCGCTTTTCATCTAACCTCGCCGGCGATCGCCTGATCGAGGACAGGGAAGGCAAAGCCTATCGGACCGGCTTTTTCATCGCTGACGGTACTGGTGTGGGCAAGGGTCGCGAGGCGGCGGGCATCATCCTTGATCAATGGAACCGGGCCAATCGCCGCGCGATCTGGATTTCCATGGCCGACCTCATCGAGGACGCCCGCCGCGACTGGACGGCGCTGGGCGGGCTTGCCATCGATATTCAGCCGATTTCAAACTTTCCCCTGGGTACGTCGATCACGATGGAAAGCGGCATTATCTTCCTCACTTACGCCGCCTTGCGCTCCGCGCGCCACGATACAGCCTCCCGCCTGCAACAACTACTGGACTGGACTGGCGAGGATTTCGTCGGCGTAATCGTCTTCGACGAGTCTCACGCGATGGCGCACGCAGGCGGGACCGAGACGGATTTTGGCAAAGCGCAAGGCTCGGAACAGGGGCTTGCCGGCGTTCGATTGCAAAATGCGCTTCCGCGCGCTCGCATTCTCTACATGTCCGCGACCGGCGCGGCCAGGCCGGACAATCTCTCCTATGCTGTTCGCCTGGGGCTCTGGGGACCGGGCACTGCCTTTGCCACGCGCGACATGTTCATGAAGGCGATGGAAGAGGGTGGTATCGCAGCCCTTGAGGTCGTGTGCCGGGATCTCAAGGCTATGGGCCTCTACACGGCCCGGGCGTTGAGCTTTGCGGGCGTCGAATATGAGCCGTTGGAACATGCGCTGACGCCAGATCAGATTTCGATCTACGATGCCTACGCAGATAGCTGGAGCATCATTCATCGCGGATTGCACGACGTGCTGGCCGAGATCGGCATCGTCGATAGAATGTCGGGCAAGACCCAGAACGCTCGGGCGCGCGGGTCAGCTCTGAGCACCTTTGAATCTGCGAAATTGCGCTTCTTTTCCAGCCTTCTTGTCAGCATGAAAATGCCCTCGCTCATCAACGCGATCGAGCAGGAGCTGGCGTCGGACAATGTAGTGCTGGTGCAACTCGCCAGCACGGGCGAGGCCATGATGGATCGGCGTCTATCCGAACTTTCCGCCCAGGAACGGGCGACGATGGACATTGAGGTTTCTCCAAAGGAAACCTTGATCGACTATTTGAAAAACGGCTTTCCTGTGCGTCAGATGCGGGTCTTTCGAGCCGACGATGGCGCGATGCGTGCTGAACCGATGGTCGATGCTGAGGGCAATCCGGTGCTTTCCCGCCAGGCGATCGCCGCACGCGACGAATTGATCGAGGAGCTGTGCGCACTGCCCGCGATTCCGACCGCGCTTGACGCACTTATCGCGCATTTCGGAACCGACCAGGTCGCCGAGATTACGGGGCGCTCGCGGCGTATCGTGCCCGACATCAACGGACGACAAAAGGTTGAGCGGCGCAGCGCTCGGGCCAATCTGTTCGAGGTTCAGGCCTTTCAGGATGGCCGCAAGCACATCGCCGCCTTTTCCCTGGCCGGGAGTACCGGACGATCCATGCATTCCGATCGGAACTGTGCCAGCGCGCACAGGCGCCGCGCGCATTTTCTGCTGGAACTTGGGTTCCGCATCCTCTCGGCGGTACAGGGCTTTGGTCGTAGCCATCGGACGAACCAGCTGACGCCGCCCGTCTATCGCCCGCTCACCACCGATTGCCGGGGGGAGCGGCGCTTCCTCAGCACCATCATCTGCGGTCTGGAAGCGTTGGGCGCATTGACCAGGGGGCAACGCCAGACCGGATCGCAAAACCTGTTCGATCCTTCCGACAATCTGGAATCCGACTATGCCCACGATGCGCTCGTTCAATGGTTCCATCTCCTCTATGAGGGCAAACTCCGCAGCGTCTCGCTCGCTGATTTCCAGGAGATGACGGGCCTCGAGCTTTGCGACGAAGGCGGGGAACTTCTGGAACGTTTGCCGCCCATTCATCGCTGGCTCAACCGCATATTGGCACTGCGGATCGCAACGCAGAACAGCATATTCGAGGAGTTTCTGGGGTTGGTCGAGGACCGCGTCGAAGCTGCGCGCGCTGCCGGCACGCTTGACCTGGGCATTGAAACCATCCGCGCCGAGAAAGTGGTTCTGCTTTCCGACAGTCTGCTGCGCACCGATCCTGTAATCGGCGCCGAGACACGGCTTTTGCGTCTGGAACTGCACCGGCGGCCACCGATTACCAACTGGGCTGCGTTGCAGCTTATTTGCAAGAACACGGACAATACTGCCTGGCTCCGCAATGCCCGGTCCGGCCGGGTCGCACTGCGCATGCCGACATGGCCGGGACAGGACGACGATGGCAAATGGATCGAACGCTGCTATCTCATTCGTCCCAGCGGTCAGCTACGCATGGATAGAGCGGCCCTAAAAGCCAGCCATTGGAGCGAGATCGAGCCCGATGCTTTCCAGGTCTTTTGGGAGCGGGAAGTGGCCGAAGCGATGAAAAATCTCATGGTCGAAACGATCACCATGGCAACCGGGCTGCTGCTGCCCATATGGCATAAATTGCCGGAAGATGACGTGCGCGTCTGGCGGATCGACGATGGCGCTGGCGGTTCAATCCTGGGTCGCATCATCCATCCAGCAGCCGTGGAACGGATTCAAAGTGAATTCGGCCTCGATGGCGCGACAGCTCTTGGTCCCGACGAAATCATCGATGGTGCGCGTTCGGTGGGCGGAGTATCGATCCCAGGTCTTGGTCCGGCCAGACTTGCCCGGGTTCATGTCAACGACAGTGCACGCCTCGAAATACGAGACTATCGACCCGAGGATCGGACCTGGTTGAAGGCTTGCGGAGCGTTCAGTGAGGTCGTCGCCTTCAAGACCAGGATTTTCCTGCCTCCTGACCGTGCGGGCGACATCCTTGCCAGGATTATGGCAGAGCGGAGCTAGTCTTCGCCGCGGTGCGCCCCATCGCGCGACCGATGATGCTCGCAAGGTCAGCGGTCAGACGAGATATGGGTTGGATAAACCCATATCTCGTCGGTGACCATTATTCCGTAGATGTCGGTGCTGGAACAGGCGCTTTCTTCTGCTTTACACCGGATACCCGCCGCCCTGCACCTTTCGGCTTCGTGGATGCCGCAGCTGTTGGCGTTGCGGTCTTTCCAACTGTCCTTTTCCCGTTGGCTGGCTTGGCAGGTTTGGCCTTTGCGGGCTCTGCTACTGCGGGTTCCAAAGGCTCCTTCACGGATGCTGTCGGGGCCTTCGCAGTTCGCGGTGCGGTTTGTACGCCCAGCTTCTTCCTGGCAGGCTTTATTGCCGCGGCCTCCGCTTTTGCGGGTACAGTCGCAGGTTCAGGCTTTGGTTCGGACGATACGATTTCTGCTTGAACGCTGGGTTTGGCAGCGGCCGACTTGCCACGGCCGCGCTTGGGGTTTGCCTCAGTTGTACTTACCGGCGCGACTTCGACAACTGGTGCCGTCTCTACAACGGGTGATGCTTCCACCACCGGAGCTGCATCCTGTGCTTTCGCGCCAACCCGCCGTCCAAGGCCGAGCTTTTCCGCGACGGCGCGCCGCTGTTCCGAATAGGCAGGCGCGACCATGGGATAATCCTTGGGAAGATTATAGCGCTCGCGATATTCGGCGGGTGTCAGCCCGTTGACTGCCAGATGCCGCTTGAGGGTCTTGTACGGTTTTCCATCAAGCATGCTGATGATGTGTTCGCGTGAGCCAAGGCTCTTGCGGATCGATACAGCAGGAACATGCTCGGGTGCCGCTGGCACTTCCACGTCGGCCTTCCGTTCGAGCGCGCCGCGGGTCGCTTCGATGATGCCGGCGATGTCGCCCGCCGGAACCTGATTGTTGGAGAAATAGGCGCTCAGTAACTGCACCGTCATTGCGGTGAAATCAGGCTGCTCGGTATCGGCCACGAAAGGACTCCTGGTTGAGAAACGAATGGAGGATGCCGGTTATCGCCGGACTGGAACTGCGCTGTAGCTAAGCGGGAATCTGCAGCTCATGCAAGACGGGAATGAGTGACGGTCATACGGTCCGGTAAAGGGGAGGGGGTGAGGATGGAGAGACCGACTGGAGTCCAGTAACTACGAAAGGCATGTCATGGCCGACCGTGTGTCCGCGCATATCATGATAGGCGGTGTGCTCTCCCGCGCGCAATATTCCGTTCTCGTTCAGGCGATCGGCAACGACAATGCGGCTGTCGATTGGGACGGAACGCCCTTCGATCCCGCCAATATTCCCGCAAATAACCCTCTCACCTTGATGGATCACGAAGTGGCCAATGGATGCTTCGGGAGAATCGAATCATGCTGTCGACGTCTTGGCCTTCCCTACGTCCGATGGTCAGGCGGATATGCGGGAAGCTTCCCCTCTGTCCGCGTCATTTACAAGGGCCATGGCGAACCACGACACTATCTGACGACCGAAGATGACCAGCAGATCTTCTCGATCGAACGCATTCGAGAACTGGGAAGCATCGCGGCAATCGAAAATGACTATCAGCTTGCACGCCAGAACCCGCCGCCGCTGGTGCTCATCGATGAAGAACAGATCGATGAAGCAATGATGGAGCCGGTCCATGGCTGACCATTATGTTCAAGCTTCCTTTGCGTTCACCTGCACGGCCCGTGAAAGCGCGCTGATCGAGGAGGCGTGGCAGCACGCGTCCGATCTATTGGGTGATTTTGCCCCGGGGGAACCGAGCGCTGAATTCCTCGCCGCCTTCATGCCGACCGATCTCGCTAATCCGTTCAACGGCTTGCTTGAAATCTTCGATGATCCGGACTTCCCGCATTTCGGGGCTGAGATCGAGATTGCGGGAGCAGCCGAGTGCATTGTCGCCATTTATGGCACGACCGACTTCCAGCCTGGTCCGATTGCAGAACTCATCCGACGCTGTTGCCAGGAGAGCTTGCAAACCGCGCCTGTCGGGTTCGACTGGAGCTATGGCTGTTCGCGCCCACGTCGCGACGCCTTTGGCGGAGGATGGTGCGCGATATTTGCCGATCATGTCGAATTTGCCAGCACCCAGGAGGAACTGGCGCGTCGGTTGGGCCGATCTGCAGTGACGCCACCGGTGGAACCGCCTGATCCATGGATCGACTATCCACAATATCCCTCGGCCGATTGGCAGACCGAAGTCGCCAACGGCGACACGCGTCTTGGCTATCTCGACTGGGCTCTTGCCCGAACTGAGGCCGACCACAGCGTGCCTCCTTCAAAGGAAGTGCCGTCGGCCTGACGCACCCGCCCCTCCAAATCTGATCGAGCCATAAGGATGACATCATGACCGACGCTAACGCGCCGGGCGCGTCCGCGCGCCTGTATAGCCAGACCGACCATGACGAACGCGGCAATTTCCATTATGAAGGCGACCTATACAGCGCTGGCGAAGCGTTGCCATCGCTCGCCTCCCGGATTGAACGCCATCTCGCCCAGCATTTTACCGGCACCAGCTTTGCGATCCGCACCGAGACATTTGCGGGCGGACGCAAGGTCATCGCGGAAATCCTCGATACACCTGACGACCTCACCCGCCGTGAAGCGCAGGACGCTTTTATTGGCGAGGTGCGCGATCAGATGGAACGGTTCGGCTTTACGCGGACCAATCCCGTGCAGGATTTCTGGTCATGCAGTTTCTACAGCGAAGCGCGCATCGGCCAGGCCTATTGGGCGGCATTGGCAAAACGTCAGGGTATCCGCAATCCCGTCGATACGGTCCTATCATTAGCGGCGTTCAAGAAGCGCGTAAAAGCAGGTGATCGGCTGAAGCTTCTGGACGCACCGTCTGGTCATCGACTGCTTGGTACGACCCGCGACATCACCAAAGTGCGCTCGGGCGACCTGATCCTCGAAGGTCGTTCCTACCTGTCCTTTCCCAGGGCCTCTGCCTTCGCCTGCGACGGCCGTCTGATCCGGATCGCCATCGGCTCGCAATATGGTCCTGACGATCATCTTCTCTACGAATGGCTAAGGGCTTCCTGAGCGCCATTTCCTCTCCGCCGAAACGCCGGTCGGACGCAAACAGGGCTTGAGAAGAAAGCCCGTCGCTGTTCGGCCTTTCGGCGCCGTTCCATCTCATCGTCAATTGCGGAGGCATTCATGCACAAGCCGCATGTCAAAGCCATGGCGGCGCTCTTGCGCCGTAGCCAGCCGCGCTATGACCTCTATACCGTCTTTGGTGACTGTATGGAGGCGATCGCGATCGCCATGGCGAACAGTATCGACCTGCGCGCTCGCGCACCGCGCGAGGCTCGTTATCTGGATATTGTCGGGCGCTACCCGCGCGAAATCCTCGAATTGTTCCCGCAACTTCTCGCCGAACTGGTCCGGGCTCTCGAGGCCGGGCCTGGCGACGTGCTCGGCAGCCTGTTCCACGAGCTTGACCTTCACAGCAAGGCGCGCGGGCAATATTTCACACCCTATGCGCTCAGCCGCTGCATGGCGCAGGCCACTCTGGGGAGTCGCGAAAATGTGGAAGCGATGATCGCGCAGCACGGCTTCGTGACCGCCATGGAGCCCGCATGCGGCGCTGGATCTATGGTGATCGCGCTTGCCGAGGCCATGCGCGATATCGGGCATAACTATCAGCGGCACCTTCATGTGACGGCGATCGATATCGATCCGCGTGCGATCCACATGGCCTATGTTCAACTCTCATTGCTTCATATTCCAGCACATCTCATGGTCGGAAACTCCCTATCAGGCGAGATGCAGGACAATTGGTTCACCCCGGCGCATATATTGGGGGGATGGACCGCTCGGCTCTCCCTTCGCCAACGTCATGAACCCGTGGCTGAGACCGCCCAACGCGCGACCACCGTCACCGCCGCGACATCACCATCGCAAGGCGCCGTTCCGCCATCGCACGAACCAGGGGCATCGCAGCGATCGATGCCGCGACAGTTGAGCCTCTTCTGACATTCTCGCGCCTCACATCATAGGAGATTGGCATGTCCCGACATGTCCATATCGACGCTCTGGGCCGGATTCCGTCTGGCACGGCAATCATAACATTGGCCATTTGCGGACCGCGCGGCGGCATGCGCGCCGTCGAGGATATTTCGATCGATGAAGCCGAGAAAATGGTGACGCAGCTTCAGGCTGCGGTCGCTCACGTTCGAGCCGGGGCCGCCATCGCTCCAGTCGATCGCTACATGCAGGACGTCATCGACCGGCTCGCCGATCCGGGACTCGCGCTCGATCCTTCTTTTCGTTCATGGTGCGCCGGCAATCATGGCCTGCTCAGTCCACGGCAGGCGGCTGAACGCTGGTGCTGCTGGCATGTTGCCTGACCGATCCTGGCGGTCGAGATCATGGTCGGTTTCCCGTGCCTATGTGACGGGTCAATACAGGATGACGCCCGTCCCAGGAATGATCTGATCGAAAAAATCGAAATCGCGCCGGTTGCCGGTCAGCAGGTCACAGCCGGTCGCCGCAGCCTGCAGAAACAGCAGCGCATCGTTGAGCAGGGCGATCGAATGGGGTTGGCCGCAAAGCCGTGTGACCATGCCTGCCAGCATACCGGCCTCTCCGAACATGCGGGAGGAGGGCGCGCTGAGGCGATGCTCCGGGATATCGTCGATGGTCCGTCCCAGCGTCTTGAGGACCGACGCCGTGCGCTTGTCGGCAGGATCGAGCGCGCCCATCAAATGGGTCATTTCGGCAAGCGCCACGCAGGAATGATTGACGATCCGGTTTTCCAGCAAACAGTCTACTTCAACCGGTGTCTTACCCTGAAGCACGTCAATATAGACGCACGTGTCGAGCAGAAGTTCGCGGCCTATGACAGCGGCCTTGTGAACCAGCGGCAATTCCTTTTCGGGCCGTCGCGACAGCCTGGCGCCAGATCGCTGCGGCCTGATCCTGCGCAAGGAGGCCTTACGATCAAATCCCAAGCGCAATATCCGCAGGGATCGTGCCCTTTCGGCGCACAAGCCTGGCTCCAAAATCATCTTCGAGCGCCACTTTTGCGAGCGCATATTCGACGAGATCTGTGGTCGAGGCGATGCCGCTGCGCATCTTGGCGCGATCGATGAGTTCGCGTGGCACGCGGGCGCCGACCGCGCTGTTCGTGCCCGACAGCAAACCCGCCGCCTTGGCAGCGGCCACGACCGCTCCATGTCGCTGGGACAGATGATCCTCGTGCTTCGTCGCCATCACGGCCTCCTTTCGTTGAACATATACGCCAATTTGTAAAACATACAAGTCGCCGTCGTACCTGCCGCCGCCGGTCGGGGTCTCGTGAAACCGATATCGCGGCACGCGAAGGGAAGGGGAGGTGAGGGGCGGGGATGTGACAGGGGCGGTGAAGCGCCTGTCGCTCTGCATCTCAAGGAGACGATTTCCATGGCGACCCTTGCCCCCATGAACGAAAGCCCCCGCGTCACGGCGCCCTATCGGATCGATGTCTCGCGCGGACGCATGAGCAGCCGCGTATCGTCCGAGTGGTTCTCCCGTCCCGACGATGAGAAATATCTCTCGCTGACCAGTCTCTATGATGCCGTGCGCGGCCGCGCGGACCGTGCGACCACGCGAATCGTTGAAAGCCGGTCGATCCGGGTCGAGGCGAAAAGCGACAATCCAGAGCGACTGATGCTGGTGGCGCCTGGCGATGATCGACCGCTTGCCCCCACCAACTGGTCTTTCGGCCAGGTAGCAAGTCTCGTCGGTGCCCCGGCCTCTTATCTGCGCCAGCTTCCTGCCGCGCTTGCCGGCATCAACCTGCAGCATGGGTTGATCAACCACCGTGGCGAGCAGGTCAAACTGCTCCAGACCGAGAATGGTCGCACCGAATTGCGGGCGGCGACCGGGTCGGAATATGGCAGGATCTTCGACTGGGAACTGGTCCAGGCGGTGATGGCCTTTGCCGGCGATGGCGTCGGCGACACGCGCTGGAAGGTGCCTGGAACCATCGACTGGGGCAGCATGACCTACAACCCGCATGTCGATATCACCAGGGAGACGACCACGCTCTACGCATCGGACCGGGACATTTTCCTGTTCCTCGTGGACGACACGCACCCTATCGAGGCTGGCAAGCTCCCAAATGGCGATCCCGACCTTTATTTTCCAGGGTTCTACGCCTGGAACAGTGAGGTCGGCTCTAAAACACTCGGGATCGCGACTTTCTATCTGCGCGGCGTGTGTGCCAACCGCTGTCTGTGGGGTGTCGAGGATTTCGAGGAGGTCAATATCCGCCACTCGAAATTCGCCGGCGCCCGTTTTGCCCATCAGGCCGCGCCCGCGCTCGAGCATTTCGCAAACTCCTCGCCGTCGCATTTCATCTCCGGCATCAAGGCCGCTCGCGAGCGGATCGTCGCGCGCAAGGAGGAAGAGCGCGAACCCTTCCTGCGCAAACGCGGCTTTTCCAAGGCCGAGACCGCAAAGATCATCCAGACCGTGCTGGCCGAGGAAGGCCGTCCACCGGAATCCATCTATGATTTCGTCCAGGGTATAACGGCGCTGGCCCGATCGAAGCCGCATCAGGACAGCCGCCTCGACCTGGAAAACAAGGCCAGAAAGCTGCTCGAACAGGCGCTTTGAGGCCCGGCGCCGCCGCTCTCATGCCTTCTCCACCTTCTTCCTCGCCATCCCGGTCAAGCGCCGGGGTGGCCATTGTCATGAAAGGATGCCGCCATGCGCGCCCATTCGTCCCCGCCCCTGCCGCAATTTATCGTCGACATCGCCTTCTTCAGCGGCGGCGAATACTATGCCACCGAGACCTACACTGTTCCTGCATCCACCTGGTTTGCTGCGGAGCAACAGGCGCTGCAGATGTCGGTAAACAGTGTCTATGACGATGCGCGCATTCCCGACCTCAGCCGAACCGCTACCGTCCGCACGGCCTGATCATGCTCTGCAATCAATCTCGATGACATCTCTTCCAAGCCGAAATCCTGTGATGGGTGTGCCGATCCAGCCGCTGTCCGAACCGTGGGCGCCGTGCCACCTCCCCCTGGAGCCATCTCCATGACCCGCTACACATTATCCCATCTCGAAACCGCTGCTTGTCTTTGGGAAGCCGTCCTCGAACTGCGCGATCGGCCAGAGACCACTCCCGATGCAAGCAGTCTGGCGCTCGCCTTGCGCACATGCGTCGATACGCTCGGCACGGCGGCGCTGCGTCTAATCGTGGTAGGCTGGGTCGATGCGGTGGAGTCCGCATGGCGTACAGTAGAAGGCGAATATCCGTTGTCGTTCGACTGGGATTTCGTGCCCCGTTGGATTGCCGACACGATCGACTGGTCAGATCCGCGCCTTCCGGTCATTCGCGCAACTGCGCCCGTTCGGTACGTCAGATCGACGTCGTTTCCACCTATAGGATATGACGCAACCCTCCAACCCGCAATCGGGACCAGCCATGAGGACTATCTGGCGATAGAGGTCCACACTGCCGTGATTGAACATCGGCATGGAATGAATATCCACGTCGCGGTCGACGCGACGGCGCTCGACGTGGAAATCGCTGCTTATTGCCGTGAATATTGGAGCGAGATTGACGACGCGCGCGACCCGAATAACCTGTCCGACACCGAAGCGATATCAAGCTATTTCGAATGTCATCCGTCGGAAAGCTGCACGAAGGATCGCATGCGTATTGCGCCCGTCGCACATCAGCGCGCGCTCGTCGCCGGATCGATCGAGCAGGGTCGCTATTGCGTGCTGTCGACCGCCCATCTCACGGTCCATACCGCCTCATGCCTCGATCACTGGGCGTCCTGGCCGCCCAGTGATCGACCGATCGACATCGCGGCTTCGGTCTATGGCTGGTTCGTGCCGACGCGCGCCATTGATGATGACCGCCGTGCGCAATTGCCGCAGGACCTCCTGCGCCTCATCGCCTTCGGCCGCGCGCGCGGCTTCCAGTTCCTGCTCTTCGACTGTGACGGCGGTGACGTCGACGGACTGCCGCTCCACCATTGGTAGGGAGGTTTCCAATTTGGCCGCCCCGGCTTCTCCGCGATTATCCGAATTTCCCCGCGACTTGATTCCAGAAGCCGATCTTGCGTCCATGCACCTTGCGAAGATCGGCCAGCCAGTCCTCATGCGGTACGACATCGACATCGCCTGCGATACGGTCGGCCAAATCCGTCGCGGCTGCAAAGTCCCGCGCGGCATAGGGGTAATATTTCGAACTCGCCCGGTCGAGTACGCCAGTCACCAGTCGGCGATAGAGCAAGGTGGCCCCACCCGGATCGGCCTGAGACAATGCCTCGGCGGCAGGACGCAGAATGTCATAGGCCCGGGCTTCCAGACCTTCGAGCCTTTCCCTGGTCAGCCTGCCCGCGCGCTTGAGATCGGGCCAGGCAATGAGGAATTCCAGTGCCGATGTCGCTCGATCATAGGTCATGGCCTGATCGAGGGCTTGCCTCTCCGCAGCGACATCCTCGAAATCGGGCAAAGCCCTGAGCCAGTTGCGCAGTACCTGCCCGTCGAGCCAGCGGTCGAAGATCGCCTTGCGCTGCGCCTGTACATCGTCCCTGCGGCCGAGCGCCTCAAAGGCCCGTAATTTGAGATCGGCAAGCTCGCGCTCGTTATGGCTGCGCTCAAGCGGTGCGTCGATCCAGTCAAGGGCTTCTGCCGCACGACCATGTGCGATCAATCGGGCGGCCACCTGCGCATTGAGTACGGGGTTGCGACGATCGGGATCGACAGTTGCAATATAGGCGTCCACATCGCCGTCGAGATCGGCGAGTTTGGGTAGCAGCCAGCCGACCTTATAGTCGAACTGTCGCCGGTCATTCCCTGTCTTGGCCGCCTGCCGCTCAAGCAGCATCGCGCGCAAGGCTGCGCGGCCTTTCTGCCCCAAGGCTGGAGAAGCCGCTTCCGGCAGATCGTCGAAGACGCCATAACCGTCGCCCTCGACAAGCATCAGAATGTTACCTGCCAGCAGTTCGACATCGGACATGTCCGCCTGGCACCATAGTCGGCCAAGATCCTCACCGCCCTGCCGGAATATCTCGCCAAGCGACCCGCTGCTGTCGTCCGACCTTTCGAACACCGGCTCGGCAAGGCTCAGGAACAGCCGCATGCTATCGATCGTCTGGCTCAGAGAGTGTTCGGCCAGCGGCCCCATGATCGCTTCGCGTAACTGATCGAGTTCGCGCGCGAGTGCAGGGGCCTTGTCCCATTCGACGAACCCGCGCGAACGCCGGATGGTATTCAGTCGCTTGTCGATCTCGTGGGCCAGCGCGACGCCATCGTGCTTGGCCGCCAGTTCCATGCGGACGGCGCGGGCGAAGACGGCGTCACGCTCGGCCTGGGCGAGAACAAGCCGGGCAAGGCGACCGGCTCCCAGCGCCGCGATCGCTTCGGACGTCATCTTGCCCGAACCGCGACTGCCCTGCCTGGAGGCAGCCATCAGCCGTCCTGCCCTGATACCGACCCTGCTGTTCCCTGGATCAGGGCAAGCAGCATGGCGTGCAGTGCCTCCTCGGCCCGTTCGCGCCGTGCCAGATCGGTGGCGGCGATGTCCCGGCGCATCCAGTCCGGCAGGCGCCGGAGCAAGGCGGTCAGTTGCGAATCTATATCCTGAGGCATTCCTCGTTCTTCGCAGCCGGGGACCGCTGCCGCAACAGCAGCTTGCACATGGGCCGCAACGGGCACCATGCCTTTTGACGACAAATGGAGGGGAGGAAGAGGGGAGGGGATGATGGGTTCCAGTCCGGAGAACCCAAGGAGACCGCCATGCCCCTTCCCCCAACGATCCATAGTGCCGTCAGTCCGGACGCGATCCGCCGCGCTTCACGCCTTTTTTCAGGCGACAGCCGGGACTGCCTTCATGAGATGTTCCAGAATGCCAGACGCGCCGGCGCCACCTGCATCACGGTCGATCCGACCGAACAGGACGGCCGATACCTTCTGCACATCCGCGATGATGGCTGCGGCATCGACGATCCAGCCGCCCTGCTGATGTTGGGCCATTCGGGCTGGAGCGATGACATTGCCCGCAGCGAAGACCCGGCCGGCATGGGCATGTTCAGCCTTGCCGGCCGCGCGGTCGAAATCCAGTCCTTCTCCCCCTCTGCCGCCACGGCCTGGAAAGTCGAGATCCCGGCGCATGCATGGGACAGCGGCGTGCCGCTTGCCATCGCCCCGGCCATGATCGGTTGGGGCACGCTGATCTCGATCGAACTGCCGCCCGACTGGAAGCAAGGCTTGTCTGCGGTCGTCGCCGATGCAGCCCGTCACTATCCCTTGCCGGTCACTTTGAACGGGGCGCTGCTGCCCCGCGAAGACTTCCTCAAGGACGCCATGTTTGTCGAAAACGCCTGCGGCTGCCGTATCGGTGTCTATGACCGGGATCCTGATTGGCCAAGAGACCAACGCATCAATTTTCACGGGCACCGCGTCAAATGCGCCTTGCCGACGGTGCGGGAAGAAAAGGATAGCGGCAGTCTCTGGACGGTCCGGATCGATATTATGGATGCGCCGAAAATTGATATGGTTCTGCCGGCGCGCAAGGAGGTTATCGACAACGCGGCGTTGAAGGCGCTTCTCGAAGCGGCTGAGCGGATCATATTCAGAGCCATCGCTACCCGGCCAGACCACCGGCTGCCTTTTACCGCCTGGCAGCGGGCGTGCGAGCTGGGCGTCACGCTGCCGCAGGCGCGCTCAGGGCTGGCGATCTGGCGGCCGCAGACCGCCGACGATTGTCATGGGCGAAGCAGCCGCATGATCGCTCCTGAAGGCGCAATGCTCGTTGTCCCCGCCCTGGAACCCGATATCGCGCAGGCGCTTGCGCTGGCGCGGGGCAAACCGCCCATTGAGGATGTGCAACTCGTCGAGGCGGAAGACGCGCTGCAAGGCTACGCCTGGTATGACACGCTCCCGGTGATCAGGGATATTTCCCTGCGCATCGACCAGGAAGGCTCCGTGCATCGCTATGACGACGACATGTGTCTCCCCGCCGATTTCGCTTGTGGCCTGGTCGACCGGATCGTCATCGAGCTGACGGTTTGTGAAACCGGTCGCACGAACGCGCCACACAGCGTCCATTCCATCGAAATCCCGGCGCTCGTCTGCCGCAATGGCGGTTGGGATATTGAGGGGGCCATCATCCTGGCCACGCGCGATGATGGTATCACCCCGGACAGACTGAGCCGCATGATCTATGCGACGATCTTCTGTGGGGCTGATGATGGCGACTGCGACAGCTGGGACACCCAGTCGCGATCCTTCGAACGCGAGGCGCGGCAGCACGCTACGCATATCCTCCTTGGGGAGGACGCTGCCACCCTGGAAGCCATCAACATGAGCGCATGGGATAATCTGAGCTGGCTGATCCCGCTCGATCGCAAGATCGTCATTCACGCCGAGCGCGGTGCCATCACGGTCGATTTCTTGCCGAATTGAACGGGCGCCTGAGTTTGCTCGCCGCGCCTGTCGCCCCTGTCCCAACCCAATCAAGGAGACCGGCCATGCGCCGCTTCCCCGTCTGCGCCTGTTCGACAGCGCACCTTCCCCGCGCCGAGAATGACGCCATCGACCGGCTGATCCAGTACGCGCCGCGAAGGAGCGGCCGGATCATCGTCGATCATCCGATCTTGTCGATCGAGGCCCACCAATATGGCTTCTGGGTCCATCTTGGCTTCATCGATGACTGGCCCGATCGCCCCGATGGGCTTTCGCCCGAATTCTGGGCTTTGCTGTCGGACGCCCGCAAGGCTGGAGCGAATTGGCTGAGCTTCGACCGTGATGAACCGCCTTCCGATCGGTTCCCGGTCTTCGCAGCAGGGCAGGGGGAGGCAACGGGCGACGCGGGGAAATCGGTCAATGCCGCAAACCCCGCTGCCAGGATCACGATCCGCTGTTCTGCATGTGGCAGCGCCGAGGTGATGCGCGATGCCTGGGCGCGCTGGGACGATGATGCCCAGGACTGGGCGCTCGGCGCTGTGTTCGACGCAGCTTTTTGCGAGGCCTGTGAAAAGGACACCACGCTCTCCGAACAGTCGATCGAGGGATCGCAGCACAAGCATCCCTGATCGCCAGGCCGCCAGCCACTTATCGCGTCAAGCCCATTTCCTCGACCAGCATCTCCGGCCGCTCTGCGCGACGCCGGGTGAAGAAGGACATCAGATGACCATCGCCAACCATGATTTCACCCGTGACACGAAAGTCCCGCTCGGCCGCTCTTCAACGGGTCCGCTCGAACTGGATCTCGGCAAGCTGATGTCGGGGCGCTGTCTGATTCAGGGATCTTCGGGTGCGGGCAAAAGCCAGACGCTGCGCCGGATCATCGAAGAAGCCTTCGACTATCTCACGACCATCATTGTCGACCCGGAAGGCGAGTTCGCCAACCTTGCTACCCATATCGGCGCAACGACGGTCATCGCACGCGAATATGCCAATGATGGTCTCACAGCGCTCGCGCTGCGAACGCGGCAGCATCGTATCGCCCTCCATCTCGACCTTACCGATCTGGAGCCCGATCATCGCATCGAGAAAGCGGCGGCCTTCTTTGCGGGCCTGCTTTCGACGCCGCGCGAACATTGGGCTCACACCGTGCTGGTATGTATCGACGAGGCGCATCTGCTCGCGCCACATATGGCAGCCTCGGCCCGCGACGCGGAGACCCGCCGTCTGGGCGTCGCCACCTTGACGGATATGTGCGCGCGGGGTCGCAAGCGCGGGATCGGTACGATCATCGCGACCCAGCGTCTCGCCAAGCTCGCAAGTTCGGTGGTTTCCGAACTGCACAATCATCTGATCGGCCTCAATGTCTTCGACCGCGATGTTGCGCGCGCTGCCGATCTTCTCGGGTTCGGCAGCGATCAGGCGGCGCTGCTGCGCCAGCTTCCGCCCGGCGAATTCTTCGCCTTTGGCCCCGCGCTCGCGGCGATCCCGGTGCTGGCGAAGATCGATCCCACGATCACCCCCCATATCGGGCGCACGCCTGATCTAGTCGCTGCCGCCGATCTTGATGCCGATGAAAGCCGGACCCTGCTCGATCTTGACACCCTGCGCGAGGTCGCGCCGACCAGAGGGAACCAGGTGACCATGCGAGGCCAACGCGCGCTCGACGCCTTCCTCCTCGATCCCGCCGCCCCCGCCGCTGCACGGATTGTCGGCGCGCTGGGCAGCATAGCGCCCAACGCCACCACGGCTGACGATCTGGTGCGGCACCTTGCCCTGCCTGCGAACGATATCGATGCCGGGCTCGACCTGCTCGCCGCGATCGGTGCGTCCGACACCATGCCGCGCGGCGATACGCGGATCGCGCGGCTGTCTGCCCGGTTGCGCCTGCGTGTCGTCGATACGCCCGTTATCGGCCTGGTCTGAACGGAGAGTGCCATGAAAGAGACAAGCTTCGATCTCGACGCTGAAATCGTCGAACTCACCCCGTTCGTCCCTGACCAGCAAACGGGTACAACCGCGCCACTTGCCGAACTGGCTTTCCGTGCCGACGCATGGCTCCCCGATGAAACGCTGCGTTTGCGCGCCGCCTTCGCCGATGACTGCACGCTAGAGGAGATTGCCACAGTGCTGGGCCGATCGCATGCCAGCATCGCCACGCGTATCTATGATCTTGGCCTCCGCCGAAACTCGCGGCGATCCTGGATCGCGTGGGAGGATGAGGAACTGGCGCGCTGCTATATGCACGAACCAACCGCGACACTGGCTGCCCGCCTCGGCCGCGCTGTGAGCGCCCTCTATGCCCGTGCGCAACTGCTCGGACTCTCCGAGCCCGGATCGCCGCCCTATAGCGGTTGGGAAGATGCACAGCTTCGCGCCGGTTACGCCAAGGGTGTTCCCGTCGCCCAGATTGCCAGCCTCATCGGCCGTCCCTTCGCTGGCGTCATCTCCCGCGCTTCGGCGCTGGGTTTGCGCCATGCCTGCCAGCCGGACGACTGGAGCGACGCGGAAATGGCTCGCGCACTCACACTCGCGGCCACAGGCGTGCCCTATGTCGTCATTGCCAGGGCGCTCGCTTCTGAGGGATTTCCGGCCCGGAACAGTCGCAGCCTTGGCCAACGCCTTCGCAAACTGGGTTACGGCAGAGGGTGGGGCAGGCCGTGGATCATCGAGGAAGACGAGCTGCTGCGCCACGCCTACGCTACCGGGGCGAGCCTTACGCCCCTGCGGGAGCGGCTTGGCCGCAGCCCGCATTCCATCCGCTGGCGTGCAGAGGCGCTTGGCTTGCGCGGCACGCATGTCCGCCGCGACGGGTTTCGGCAGGGACCTGTCTGGACGGCCGGGGAAGAAGCTCGGTTGCGAGCGGATTATGGCAAGGTACCGACACGGGACATTGCCAAAGACCTTGGTCGCGGCGTGCGCGCTGTCCTTTATCATGCCAACCGTCTGGGGCTGGTGCATGGCTTCATGCGCGCATTCAGCGCGCATGAGGACCGGGCGATCCGTAACGCCTGGACCCATGGCGTTTCGATGGTCGATGTCGCCCATGCGCTTGGCCGCGATCCCGCCGTCGTTGGCAAGCGCGCCGCACGTATCGGCTGTCGGTTCAACGATCCGGCCAGACCGTCCCGAGGCCCCAGGACCCGGCGGGCAAATCGCACACCCGTCACGCTCCAAAGCCTGCTTGCACTTAACGCCGCTGCGGCGGTCGATGCAAACCGGTCAATCGCTGCCTGAACCTATTCCAGCATGGAGGCCATGATGCCCTCGTCCGATCTGCCCGCCCGGTTGTCACCTTGCCGGCGCCGCTTATGCTCATTCGATCACGCCTATAAAATCGCCCTCAATCTTCGGCGGGACACGGGCATCCCGCATTATGTCATCCGCGGGATCGTACCCTTGCAGGCCTATCGGGTGACGACAAGGCCGCCGGCCTGGCCGGATCGCTGGCTGGCGATGGCGGCATGATCTCACCATGCGCACCGCTACCGCTATTCACCCGACCGTAGCCCCACCGCGCCTTCAGCCTCGCGCGCCATCCACCTGCGCTGCCCCCGGCAGGGCTGTATTGGCGACCCGTCCTGCCGGGGTTTTGCGCTGAATTGTGGGCCGGTCGCAGGGCTGCGGGTGGCGGAGGGGCGAGCGTCGCGCGGGAAGGATGGGGAGCGCTGTCCTCCGGGCGGGCGGTGCGCGGGGCAAGGGCGGGACAGAGAGGAGAGAAGGGACGGGGAGGGTGTCGCCGGAAAATGGATTTCGAGCGACATTCGAAAGGTCAAGACGATGAACATCGGTGAAATCTTCAATCAGAACGGCCGCCTGACGGGCTCGATCGCCACTCGCACGATCGATCTCCCGCGCATCGGGCTGCGCAAGGTCATGAGCGAGAATGAGAAGGCTCCGGTTTACGAAATCCTGGCGCTCAACGTCGCGCGTCGCTGGGTTCAGGTCGGCGCATTGTGGGAGGCTGCGTCCAAGCGCACCGGCGAGGTCTTCCTTGCCGGCAATATCGACGATCCCAGCCTCCCTGAACCGCTGCCGATCGCGCTCTTCCCGGCCGATCATGGCGGCTACATGGTCGCATGGCGGCGCGACACCATGCGCTCCGACTTCGGGGGCAGCATGGGGACCAGCCGCACCAATTATGACGATCGCGGTTCGCGCGACGAAGGCGGCTTCGGCGACAGCACCGCAGGGGCTGACGGCGAGCTGGCCGGTGCGGGCGCGCCGTTTGGCGAGGAGGACCCGTTCTGATCACCCGTTGATCGGAACCCGTTCGGGGCCGGGGAGGTGTCAGGCTTCCCCGGCCCTTTTCCTTTCTTCGCATGAGGAGACAGTCCATGCCGCTTCCTTCTTTTCATTACGTCGCGCCGCTGTCCGATCTCTCGGCGCTCTGCGCCGCGATCATGGCCAGTCCCGCTATCCGGGATCTGCTGGCACCCCAAAACACGCTTGCGGTCCGCTCGCCGGAGATACCTGGCGGCGTAACATGCGGCGAGATCATCGCTGCTATCTATGACCTGCTCGAAGGCACGCCCTTTGCGCCCCATGCGGCGCAAATCGTCGATGCCGTCCTGACGCGCTCAACCGCTTTCGCCAGCGTACGGGCGAACATGCACTGATCGACATAATGGGGCGGGACGCTTTTGCGCGTTCGCGCCTCTTTTCCTTTTCCATGATGAGGAGAAGTCCCATGACCCAAGACCATTCGCACAGTATCAACCACTTTGCAGACCTACCGGCGTTGTTTGCACAGATGACGGCGACACCGGAATTCAAGCGCGCCTTTGGCGACCCCATCCCGCTTTCGATCATCGCGCCGGGCGACGAGCCGGGCGAGCATGATATGCCCGAACCGCTCCACGCGCAGGCCGATTGCGCGGGTGTGATCGCCACCATCTTCGATCTTTTGACCGATACCCGCCTGGACGCGCTCGCGTCCGAGATCGCCTGGGGCATGGTCAACAGCTTCCACTTCGTCGCTGGCAAGCTTGAACGACAGGAAGACATGCTGGCCCATGAGCTGCGCGATATGATCCGGCGGATCGAGCCCTCCGAGGTCTTCAACAGCGAACTGGAGGAGAAACAGCTCCTGTGCCAGTCGCTGACCGAACAGCGCGAGGCGGTCGAGTGTATGCGCGATTATGCCGCTGAAACTTTCCGCGTGCTGTCTGGTCGCCCCTGGTCGCCGGCTCGCGGATCGCGTGTCTCGAAGGCGGCTACCGCTACGCAAGTATCGATACAGGATTTCCTGCGCGCCCGTGAACTGGCCGAACGGGAGCGGTACCGTCCCCGTGGACCGATCGTTATCGCCTCAGGCCATGCCGAGTGGCATGACTGGCAATTGCTCTGGGATCGGCTCGACACGATCCTCGAACGCATCCCGCATATGACGCTGGTGACGACCGCGCAGCGCAAGGGCTTCGACGCGATCGTGGCCTCCTGGGCTGGCAATCGGGAGGTGCAACTTGTGACATACTCGCTGATGGGGTCGGGGCGCGGTGCGCCCTTCGCCCGCAATCGCAAGCTTGTGGACCTGAAACCCATCGAAGCCTTGCTGGGTGAGGGATCGGGTATTCAGGCCAATCTTTATCAGGCCCTGCGCAAGGCCGGCGTTCCGATCCATGCCTTCCGCAAGGCCGACCAGGTGCCGGTTGAAAAGGTCGCTCCGCCCCAACGCAGCCAACTTCGCCGTGCCGCCTGACATTACATCGTTTGCATTTCGTTCGGGGACGGCGCTACGCGCTGTCCCCTTTTTCATGGAACAGATGCTACCTCGGCGATCAGGGTAAGCGTTGCCGGCACTTCCCTGCGAGGCCATCGCCAGGAGGCACCCATTTGCGAATCAGGGGCATCGAGCCCCAGATTCGCAACGCCTCTTCTCTCTCTCAAGAATTCCAAGGGTGGCACGGGACCGCGTCGGCCTCAAGGACGACGGGGCCCCACCATTTTTTGGGGCGGGTCAGGCGCCGCGCTTCTCACTCGACCATGGTGGCCGCCCCAAAAAATCGTGACCCCCATCGCCGGCTGCGCCGGTCGCGTTCCGCGATCCTTGACCCCGCCGCTCGGAGCCCGTGCCCAAGGGGGAACCTCTTTCGTTTCAACAGGAGGTTCACATGACGAAGATCAACCAGTCTGACCGCACATTTTCCGACATCGCCGCATTCATCACGCAGGAGACAGCGGCCACCACCGACGATTTCCACGCCGCCTTCGCGTCCGATCTAGATGGTGTCCGCATCGGGCGAGGCGGTGAGGAGATGGCGACCGACATGCCCGATCCGAGGGAGGCACAACTCGCCGTCGAACTGATCGTCACGACGCTTTTCGACGTCCTGCGGGACACGCGTTTGGAACCCGCCGCGCAACGCCTGGCATGGGGCATCGTCAACAGCTTCCATCACGTCGCTGACCAGTGGGAGGGCCAGGCCGACAAGGCGATACGCGAGGTCCAGGACCTGCTGCGTCGCGCCGATGGCAGCGAAATCCACAGCGTCGAACTCGAACAGGCACGCGACGAACTTGAATATCTCGACGAAGCTACCGATGCGCTGCGGTGCATGCGCGACCATGCCGCTGACATCTTTCACACCGAAACCGGACGGCCATGGTCCGCGCCTAAGGGGTCGCTGGTGTCGAGCAAGCGCACCGCGTCGGTGATTGCCGCCACCGATTTCCTCGCCGCCCGTCGCCAGCGCAAAACCGACGCGCACAATCCGCAAGGGCCCGTCGTGATCTTCTCAGGAGGAGCGGAATGCTGGTTTGACGACCGCCTCATCTGGGGGAAGCTCGATGAAGCCAAATCCCGAAACCCAGCGATGGTGCTGGCGACGACTGCGCAGGACAAGGGGTGCGACGCCATGGCGGCCGCGTGGGCGGCATCGCGCAAGGTGACGCTCATAACATTCCGGCTCAGTGCAAAGCTTGGCAAACGGGCGGGCTTTGTCCGCAACGAGCAGATGGTGGGCCTCCGACCCGTCGAAGCGCTGGTCTGCGAAGGGTCGGGACTGCAATCACACCTCGCGCGACTGGTCAGGGAGAAGCGTATCCCGGCACGGTTTGTCAGGCTCAGCGATCAGGAATGGGAGGCGCAGTGACGCCCCGAGAGGACCGGTCCGGTTTACCGGGCCGGTCCTCATTTCTTTTTTCGAGCGCAGCACTCGCCCCCGCTCAGGGACCCGCAAGCGGGCCCGTCGCGGACGCGATGCGGAACCGCCAGCGCGGTCCCGGCCTCCTGCGCGCGGCTTCGCCGTGCTCGTCGCAGGGACACCCTTCAGGTGCGGTTTGGGAAGGGCGGGTCGTCGCGGAAACGTTCAGCGTGACCATCTGAGGAGGGGTGGGCCATAGCGCGGAATGCCGCCTATGGCTTTGTCATCTAGAATGATCCGAGCAGGGGAAGTCTCGCCAATATCCGTCGATGTGCAGAACGGGGATGCTTCGTCCCTATCTGGTTTGCCCGGAAGACCGCATCGTTATCCTGCGCTCTGATACCGACAGGAATGGGCTTCTTATGCTCCATCCCTGCCGGTCATCATCAGATTGCCGCGTCGCGGCGGGTCAGGTCACCGGCGGCAACTTTTTCAGGACCGTCAGCGCTGCGCCGCCACCAACCCGGATCGCCTGCATCAGAAGCTCGCGAAACTCGCGCTCCGTCAGCGTCTCTATCGGCACGTCGTTCACCATGGCCGCATATTTGCCGCGCAGAGCGCGGCGGGCGGTTTCCAGATCTTCCGTCAGCTTGCGCTGACGTGTTTCGAGATCGGCAAGCCGATCCCTTTCGGTCATCTTTGGCATTTCCATCGTCCTTCCCCGATGGGCTGCCCGTCACACGCAACTGTGCCATATGGACGGGCCAAAGCAAGAGCGGCTTGCCGCTTCCTGGGGAACTGGCGGGGTGTACGGCGCGCCGGCGAGGCAGCGATGCTGGCATGCGAAGCCTGTCGTTAAATCTCCTGATGACGGTAATCACGCTCTCGGGACCTGGCCTTATATCCGGCCTCCTTTTGTAAATTCTGGGAGAAAAAGCTCATGAGCTCTACCCTCAAACCACCCCGATATCGGCCCCCGAAAATCAGCAGAAAGGTTGCCCCGCGCCTACCGGCACGAGGCAGCGCAGCGCGAGCGCGCTGCGTAAGGCGGGACGCACGGCGCAAGGCCGTTTTGTAATGGACCCTACGCACGGGTGCTGCGGCCACATTATGTCCTGAAAACATTAGGATAAGTCTGCAGTACACGTCTCACACTTAACCGGTGGGCTGTCGTACGCGAAACACCACGCTCACTTGGTCCGACCTATCTTATTGAAAGTACATCTGAAATTTCGTGATACGCGTCGTACGCCTTTGCGGATCCCAGAATGCTGTGATGCCGGAACCGTCGGGGCGACGCCCGTTGAATCCTGGCCAAATTCATGGTCTTTTTGTCGCGGCAGAAAGGATGGCGCCATGACGGAATTGAACGAGGACTATATCAGCGACCTACGCCGGGCGGTGGTAAAGGCCATCTGCGAAGTGTCGGCGCAAAGGCAGCACTCTCCGGAAGCGCGCAAGGGGGATACTCTCTATATCGGGACAGCAGAAGTCTGTCAGATGCTCACGATTTTGCTGGCCGAGTTTCTGGAGGCGTCCCTGGTCTCGATACGCCCAGTGAGGTGCGGCGCATGTCGGAGGTCGTGGCCAAGAAGATCAGACTGGGGATCGGCGAAATCCGTCGACACCGCGACGAGACAGGCGGAACGCCGCCGCCGTCCATCATCATCAGAGGCAACAGATCGAGCTGCTCAGCCTGTTCCTGTCGGCACATATCCTCAGCGCTCAATCTCTGGATCAATCTGGTGACAGGGCGGCTTGCGCCAATATTGCCATTCCGGTAATATGCGACCGCTTCATGATATTTTCGAAGGTCTCCGGATAAGGAGACCCTTCGCTTGCCCAAGCTTAATTTCCGCCTCGATGAATCGCTGCATGCCGCCTTGATGCGCCGTGCGCTCGGCGCGAACCTGTCCTTATCGGGGTTCATCCGTCAGCTGCTTGAGCAGGCGGTCGATGAGCGCAAACGCTATGTCTTCTCCTCCCAGGATGAAATCCTCGCCACCTCGATCCAGATCCTGTCAATCGTCGCGACGTCCGTCGGCGAGCAATCTCCCAGCGCGCTCGAGCAGGGCATGGCGCAGGCCCGAATAATCCTTGCCGAACGTGGACTGCTTGGCGGCGAGGATATCCCATGAGCATCTTTCGCAACGACACATTGGGCTCCTGGACGCGGGGCGGACAGGCGATCGTCCACAATGTCCGAATGACGACCCAGGTCTTCTACCAGACCATATTGGCCGGCTTCATCATCTGGATCATCGGCACGCTCTGGTATGCGTTCGAGAAGTCGACCGAGTATGAGCGGTTCGTTCTGGTCAAACTGGCCGAAGCCACGGTCAAGGTGGATGCCGCCGCCGGGACCAATGATCCGGTGCAGTTTCGCACCCCCGAAGGCCAGGCCTACTGGACATCGGCAGATTGGCTGGTTGCCTCCACCCTCGCGAAAAAGACCCTGCATGCATTTGAAGGCTATCTGCTACATGGCGCACTGCTCTCTGGCCTGTTCACCCTTGTCATGCTCGCCTGGGCCTGGTTCTATTTCACCCGGACGGGTAGGGGCCTGGGCTCCAACGAATATCTGCGAGGGGCAAGGTTCGGCACGATCCGTCAGGTGAAACGCGCGCTATGGCGACAGACCAAGGGACCTCTGGTGATCGGCAATGTGCCGGTGCCTGAGGCCTATGAGCCTGAGCATATCCTGCTGTGCGGTGCGCCTGGCACGGGCAAGACAAACCTCATCGTCGGCATGCTCGACGGCATCCGCAAATCGGGCCGGCGCGCCATCGTCTATGATACCGCCGGTACCTTCGTCGAGAAATTCTATCGGCAGGGCACTGACATGTTGCTCAACCCGCTCGACCAGCGCGCGGCGCGCTGGTCGCCCTGGGTCGATGTGCCACGCGATTATCATTATGATCAGATTGCGGAATCGACCATTCCCGACAAGCATGGCGATCCCTTCTGGGCGAAGGCGGCGCGGGGGACGCTGGTGGCGGTCATGCGCAAGCTGGCGCGCCAGAAACATACCTATGTCTCGGTCCTCCTCGACCGTCTGCTGCGCTCTAAACTGAAAGACCTTGCCGCCTTCGTGACCGGCACCGATGCCGCCGCCTTCATCAGCACCGAAGGCGAAAGGACATCCGCCGGCATCCAGGCCGAACTTGCATCGGTCATGCGCAGTTTTGGTTATCTCGATGATACCGAGGACGGCTTCTCGATCCGCGACTGGGTGGATAAGGGCGCAGACGGGAGCTGGCTCTTCATCACTGTGAAGGCCGACCAGCTTCCCTCGCTACGCCCGCTCATCACCGTCTGGCTCGACATCGCAATCAGCGCGATCATGAGCCTGACGCCCGATCGCGACCGACGGCTTTATTGCGTGATCGACGAACTGCCGACGCTGCATAAGCTGCCGTCGCTCTCGGACTTTCTCGCCCGTGCCCGCAAATATGGCGGCTGCGGCATATTGGGCTTCCAGTCCTATCCCCAGCTCAAGGCGACCTACGGCAAGGATGATGCGGCGGCGATCACTGGCTATTGCTCGACCTGGGTGGCGCTGCGCGCGAATGACACAGATACCGCCGAGCATGTCTCGATCAACCTTGGTCAGGTCGAACAGGTCGAGGCCAATGAGGGCATGTCCTATGGCGTCAACGACATGCGTGACGGCGTCAATCTGTCACGCATGCAGGTAACGCGGCCGCTGGTCATGCCGACCGAGGTCACCAACCTGCCCAACCTGGTGGGCTTCCTGCGCTTTGGCCGCAATTTACCCGTGGTGCGGTTCGATAGCCGGTTCAACGACGTCCCCTCCTTGGGACCGGCCTTTCTCGAACGCACGACGCCCCCCATTCAGATCGACAAGGCCGGGATGCTCGTTCGCATCGCCCATGCCGAAGCGCGTGTTCGTGAAGCGATGGAGCGGGAAGCGACGCAGGCATCTCCGCCAGCGACACATAGCGAGATCAAGCCAGCGAAGCCTTCGGTATCTTCAAAACCCGTCCCGACGCCACCACCGCAGCCGGATCTGTTTACGCCTGTAGCATCGAACCTCGACCCGCAGCGCGTGGAAGATATATTGTTCAATGACGAGAATGCCGAGCTTCCCGTGCCCGCCCGCAATCTTTGGACGATCCTTGCCGGCAAGCAGGGAGAAATCCGGTCCGATCTTGTCCAGCATGGCCGGGATGACGGACCGCGTGAGCGGGCGAGGCCAGCATGATCCAGCCGCAACGTCTCCATGGCAAACCAGCCAATATCACCCGCTACTACACGGTGGGCGATTACTACACCAAGGGCGGTAACGAACCGTCTGCATGGGGTGGGAAGCTGGCAGCCGATCTCGGCCTCTCTTGCGCTGTTGATCCAAAGCTGCTGCGCGACCTACTTGCTGGAAAAGTCGGCGATCAACAACTCGGGCGGCACCGTGCGGATGGCGAAATTCAGCATCACCCCGGTTGGGATTTTGCGGTCAATGCGCCAAAGTCCGTGTCGGTCATGGGGCTGGTTGCCGGTGACGAACGGGTGCTTGCCGCGCATGAGGGCGCGGTGACTGCCGCTATCTCCTATCTGGAAGAGCAGGCGCAGTTGCGCCGCCGTGATGAAGGCAAGATCGTTCATGAAACGACGGGCCGGATCCTGGTTGCCCGTTTCACTGAATATGGCAGCCGGGAACTTGACCCCCATCTGCATACGCATCTCGTCGTGCTCAACATGACGAACCGCGAGAATGGCGATCCCATGGCAAGCCTTGAAAGCCGGGTCATGTATGGCGAACAGCGCGTGGCCGGGCAGATCTATCGCAACGCGCTGGCTTTCGGGTTGCGCGAAGCGGGTTATGAAATCGATGCTGATCCGCGTTCCGGATTGTTCGAGATACGAGGCGTGCCGAAGGACCTGATCGACCAATTCTCGCAGCGCGCCGAGGCGATTGAAGACCATGCGCGCGAACATGGTCTGGTGGGACAGAAAGCCCAGCGTACTTCCTTCTACGCCACCCGCAAGGCGAAGGTTAAGATCGGCGAGGCCGAACTCAGCGCGCAATGGCATCAGCGGACAGGCAAGCGTCTCGAAACGCTGCAGGAGATTGCTGCGCTGGCGCGGGGTCGGGAAGGGGAGCATCCGGCGCCCACGGAACGCGATGCGTCGCGTGCGGCTCTTTTCGGCTTGCGGCAACTGGAGACATCCGAGGCGGTCAACAATTTAGGCGATATATTGCGCACCGGTCTTGCTGCCCATGTCGGTGAAGTCCGGCTCGACGACATCCGTCCCCGGATAGAAGCACATGAGGTCCTGCGCAAATTGCTGCCGACCCATGCGCAGACCGGTGACAGGGTGTTGACCCGTGGCCGCACCAGCCGGAAGTCTTGGCGTCTGGAACTGGCATTGACCCAGCATATCGCGCTTGGCCTCAATGACGCGCGTCCCATCGCCACCAGCGATCGCTTGCTGGCCGTGCTCGACGGGACGTCGCTCAACACGCAGCAGCAGCAGGCACTTGTCGAGACGGCGCTGACGCGGGATCGGGTCACGGCGATCCACGGTGTTGCCGGTTCTGGAAAATCGACGCTGGTGAGAGTTCTGGCCGAGGCGGCCGAGCCGGGAACGGCATTGATTGCGTTGGCACCCACATCATCGGCCGCTGCGGAACTGGGAAGCAAGGCGAACATCATGTCCCATACTGTCGCCAGCTTCGTCGCGCGTGGCGGGCAGGGGATTACGGACCGCCATGTGCTGGTTCTCGATGAAGCAGGGCAGCTCGGCAACCGCCAAGCCCAGCGGATGCTGGAGATCAGCAGGACAACCGGCGCACGGCTGCTTTTCCTCGGAGACGAGAAACAGACCGGCGCGATCGAGCAGGGCAAACCCTTCTGGTTGATGCGAAGGCTGGGTTTGCCGACGGTCGAGTTGACGCAGGCCGTTCGGCAGGAAACGAAATCAATCAAGGCCGCTGTTACCGCCGCGCGGACGGGGAACTTTGCCGAGGCATTGGCAAAGCTCGATAGCGTCAGCACCGCCGACGACAATGAAAAGATGGCGGAGCAGGTCGTCAATGCCTGGATACGGCTCAAGCCGGATACGCGGGCCGGTACCAATATCCTTGTTCTCGACAATGCGACGCGGCTGATCGTCAACAGCAAGATTCGCGATGTGTTGAAAAACGAGAATGGGCTGGCCGCCCAGGATAGTCGGTTTTCCATCCTGGCCCCGGCGGGCTCGACCGATATCCAGAAGCATATTGCCCGCTTCTACGGGGCAGGGCAGGTGGTGCATTTCGAGCGAGACATTGCAGGGCTCGGTATTGCACGGCACGCCGATTATCGGGTCGCAGGACTAGGCCGGGAGGTCAATGGGCGCCAGGTTGTGCGTTTTGTCGACGAGCAGGGGCGCGTGGTACGCTGGGATCCGCAGACGACTAAGGCCCGGCACATCAATGTGTTCACCCCTGAAGAGCGGGATCTCGCAGAGGGGGATCGTATCCAGTGGCGGCTCGTCAGTCGCGAACTTGGTCTGCGCAATGCCGAGCGCGGTACCGTCGAAAAACTTGATGGGCCGGTAGCGACGATACGATGGGATCGAGATGGGCGCATGCAGCGGGTTGATCTGTCCGAACACCGGACCTGGGATCATGGTTATGCAGAGACGGTCTATTCCGCTCAGTCCAAAACCTATCCGCGCGTTTTCGTGCTGGCCCCAGTCGAATCGCCGCTGGTCAATGCCCAGAATTTCTACACCGCCATCACGCGCGCGGCATTCGGCGCCAGGCTCTGGACCAACAACGTCAAGGAGCTGATTGCCAAGCTTGAGCGCCAATCAGGAGAGAAGACGTCTTCGTCGGAAGGGTTGGGCCGGTTGAAGACTGACCGCGTAAATGCCTTCTCGAAACGCCGGGAAGGCCAGCTGGCAAGTCTAAAGGCCGAGCAAGAGCGAGACCGAACGGAGCGGCGCGATCGGGCGCTCGAACGACAACTCCACTATCGTGACCGCTCACCCCGTGGCGCGGCCGAGCATCTTGCGGACGGCGCCCGGAGTATCGCGCAGGTGCTCGACAGGTTTCTCGCAGGCATTCTCGACCATGCGCGCGCCGACGGGACAGCGCCGAAAACCGGCATCGACCAGGAAAAACACTCTCTTGCGCCTCGATCCGAACCCCCTCATGGCCCCGAACGATAAGGTAACCACACATGCTCTGCTCCAAATTTGCCGTTCAGCTGATCCAAGCAAAGCGCTTCGCAGGTGCCGTAGCGTATGAATATGGATTTGAATTGAGTGCGTCGCGCCAGACCGGAGGGTGTAGAGCCTCCTTCATACGCATTAGATGGACCGCGCCTGACTGCCGGACTTCTGACAGTCGTAGCGCCGCCGCCGAGATCATCTCGGGGAGGGTGCTCTTTGCATTTTTGAAAGGTGGCTCAGTTCCGCCGCTTTCATTCTACAGTGAGCCGACCAATCCGATCACTACGCTTGGAACCGCTATCCGGAGGGGCGTATGAGGTCATACAGCATACCCAGGCTGTTATGCACTGCAATCATCAGTATGGCATTGTACACCACCCCCGCATTTTCGAAGTCCTCAGACGACGGGGAACTGCGGATCGCCGCCTGCATTCTGCAAGCCTCGCTTGGTCAGCCCTGGCTGGAGAAAACGCTCTGGGGACTGCGCGATCAGGAAGCGGGCTGGATCGGTGCTGAGGTTCGTAATAGTAATGGCTCTCATGATCTCGGTCCCCTGCAGATCAACAGTTGGTGGACACCTCGCATCGCTGCGCTTGTTAGGCGTTCACCTGTTCAAGTTCGACGTTGGCTGCGTTTTGATCCTTGCTTCAACGCGCAGGCCGCACGGTGGATTTTCCTGGCCGCCTTGCGATCGACTGGTAATTACTGGAAGGCGATTGGCGTCTATCACAGCCCGACGACGTGGCGGCAGACACGCTATCTTCGTTCGGTAGCTCGCCACATGCGGACGAGATACGGAGATGCTGTCTTTCGCCCGTGATAGACAGGACGTGACCTTGATTTACCAGACCGAGTGCACCGTATGTTTCGTCAGGGGAATGTGCTTTCACCCGCAGCTGGCGCAGCGAAGTCGATCCCCAGGTCGCTGTGTGGATGAACGATGCTACGTGACGCTGCTAAGCTAATGCGCCTCACGTCGCGGCGACCTCACTCGTCTTTTGTGAAATTATCTAGATGCTGTGATGGCTTCTAAGTAAGAAATTATCTTATTTAACGAACAATAATAAAAACAAAAAAATGACAATAATAACTATAAATAATTTGATTATTCACAATATTACTTGTTGGTTACTCCGTTATAACTATGCACGAACAATCGATAATTGCACTTATCACATATCCATATTTGACGGCTCTTTGTAAGGTGGGCTACAGATCATGCCGATGGATCACCCCGCGCACCCCGACAACAATGCCCTTTTTGCAGGTGAAACGGCGCCAGCGCAGATGGCACCGGCCGATGATCTCTGCTGGGCGGTAGTGAAGATGCACGCGGTCGAGCGCATCGTCGTCAACGAACCGCTGATCGCCGCGTACCAGGCGGCATCCTCGCCGCACAGCATCCGCGCGCTAAAGTCCGACCTGGAGGCGTTCGACCTCTGGTGCAGGCGCCACAATCGCGTCGCGCTACCGGCGACGCCCGAAACCGTCGCGGATTATCTCGACGCGCGCGCCGAGAAAGGGAGCAAGCCCGCGTCGCTCGGACGCTACAAGGCGTCGATCGCCAAGATCCACCTGCTGCTCGATCTCAAGGATCCGACACTGGCCTCGTTGGTGAAGTTGCGCCTGCAGGCAATCCGACGCCGGCTCGGCACTGCGCAGAAGCAGGCGCGGCCGCTGCGGTTCAAGGGGCCGGTCAGCAACGTCGAGCGTGACGAACCCCGCGGTCTGAATGTCCGGGCGCTATTGGAAAGCTGCGCGGAGGATTTGCCGGGCCTTCGCGATCGGGCGCTTCTCTCTGCCGGTTATGACACGGGGCTGCGCGCCTCCGAGTTGGTGGCGATCGAGGTCGAGCACATCATTGAGGCGATCGATCCGGACGCCCGGCTGCTCAGCATTCCGCGCAGCAAGGGCGACCAGGAGGGGGAGGGGGCGACCTCTTATCTCAGCCCCCGGACTGTTCGGGCGATCGCGGCCTGGCTGGAGGCGGCTGGGATCGAGGCGGGGGCGGTGTTTCGGCGTGTGAACGTGCGACGCTACAAGGCCAAGGCAGCGGTGCGGGGCCGGTCGATCGACAGCATTTCTGGGCGCGAGAGCTGGGATCTGCGCAAGACGCTGCCCAAGAAAGCGGTGCCAGCGCGGGTCGAATATGATGTGGGGGAGGGGGCGCTGCATCCGGCGTCGGTCGGGCCGATCTATCGCGCGATGATCCAACGGGCATTCGACGCTGGCGCGTTGTCAGACCTGACGATGGACGATTTGGCAAAGTTGCTTAAAGGGATCAGCGCGCATTCGACGCGGGTCGGGCTCAACCAGGACCTGTTCACGAGCGGTGAGGATCTCGCCGGTATCATGGATGCTTTGCGCTGGAAGTCGCCGCGAATGCCGCTCGCGTACAATCGCAATTTGGCGGCTGAATCCGGGGCGGCCGGTCGCCTGTTGCGCGTTCTCGAATGATCTTGGCCGATCAATGTGCACGTCGTCGTCGTGCTCGAAATGCGGCGACTTTTTTTGAACGCCATTGAATGAACGCTCAAATGACCGCATAACATGGCCCTAACATGGTATGTTCGGTCATAATAGTGGACTTTGCAAGATGTATGAGTTTTCGGCGGCGAAAGAAGATCGTGGAGAGTCTTGTCATAACTACCCAATTATCCGTCTTAGATAGACTAAAATCAACCATATCTTTGATTTCATCGGAATTGGCATCTTAGAAAGGAAATACTATGTTTCGTTTTTTATTTACAGCTGTAACCGTGTTCTTCTGTATTCCCGCAACTGTTTGTGCAAAAGACATTATTATCGAAATGAAAAATAATGGCATAGATGGCGTTATGGTGTTTGAGCCCTCCTATATCAAGGCACGGCCTGGCGACCGGATTATTTTCAAGCCTACTGATAAAGGGCACAATGCAGAGACCATTCCAGCATTCTATCCAAAGGGTGCAACGCCATTAAGGGGCGCGATTAACAAGGAAATCGTGTTCACTACCAAACTCCAAGGCCTTTATGGCATCAGATGCCTGCCCCACTTTGGAATGGGCATGATTGCATTAATACAGATTGGGTCGGTTAAGTCGGCGGATGTAGATGCCGCTAAGGCTGTCGAATTGCCGCCTCTTGCTAAAAAGAGGATGATTGCGGCAATTGCAAGGATCAGGTAGGCGTTCAGCGCGCAGAACAATTCGATGTCCGGCCATCGTTAGCGATCAGCCAAGAACCCCTCCCGGTGGTCATTGTGTCGCAGCTGAAACTTTAAATAATGCTAGCGGCGCTTCCGCAAATGTCTCAGTGTCTGATCCGAAATTAAGTTGAGTGGTATCAGCAGGTTGGCTTGACGGCCTGGCCTGTCGTTGATTCAGGGGTTTTGCGAAACTACCAAGGATCAACGATGTGGACCGATACCACTCGCGCACT
>NZ_JABBFV010000021.1 GCF_012927105.1 Sphingobium psychrophilum
AGCCGCGTCACCACGTCGATGGCGCCGGTCTGGCGATCGACGCGGATCACATAGGGTTCCACCGATCGCAGCGGTGCCGTAACGTGCCATGCCAACATGGAGAGGCCGAAGATGACCCCGCCAGCGCCCACCATATAAGCAATGCGCTTTTGCTTGTTCGCCTCGCGAACGCGATCAAAATCCCAATCCTTCGCATCCGCGAAATACTGGTCCAGATCGCTCTTTTTCTTGACGCCCAGGGCCATTGTCAGCAGCTCCTATATGCGAGTTGAGGGGTTGCCGGCGCTTGCATCATGGAGAGCGGTTGGCCCGGCGCGGGCTGGTCAGGTGCGGGCGGTGGCGCGGGCACCACTGCGCCGTCAGGGCCATCGGCTTTCCCAGCATCGCCCTCTTTGGGGAACACCATCACATCGCCTTGAGGCGCTGTGCTGACCACCGGGGCGGAGAGGACCGATCCATAGGGATTTGCGGGGCGCGCGTCCGACCGACTGCACGTTGAAGGGGGATTGCGACTCTCCGAAGTCGTCGCACAGGCCACAACACCGCAGCTTGCGACCCCGACACAGAGAATCCTTCCCCAGCGGCGCGCAACCAGCGCACCGTGATTATTCAACCACATTGCCATTACTCCTACCTGTTGCCGGGGCGGGACGATGCACCGGGCATCGAAGTGCGACCCGAAGATGCTTGAGCCTGTTGAACGAATGCGGCCCGGTTGGCGGTCTGCCTGTTGAGCGACCAGCGGGCCGTGTTGCCGACCGCGTTCGCTGCGCCCTTCGGCGCGCGAAGGGTCGAGTTCATGATTTTGCGTTGGAGCATTGACGGGTAGATCGCGGACAGGAAGCCCGCGCCAGATGATCCGCCGCCGCCCGCAAATGAACCGATCGACTGCGCCTGCATGATGATGAAGCCGCCGACCAATACCGCGACAAGTTGCAGCATCATCGCCGCCAGCGCCGTCCACGTATCGCCACCAGCGCCAGCACCGACAGAACCGGGGATCGCGTTCACCAGCGCCACCACGAAAAGCAGCGCGATCGAGACTGCCGCCGTTTGAATGGCGTAGTTCAGCACCGCACCGAGCCAGCTAAAGAACAGGCCCGAGGATGACGGGAAAATCAGAGCGCCGACAAAGATCGGCATCGTGGCGATCGTCACGAACAGGCCGAACTTTATGAACAGGACGATTGTCATGGCTATAGCCGCGATGATGTAGGCCATCACCATAATGAGAATGACCATCAAGCCGGTCGCAAGGTTCGGGATCGTGTACGGGAAGAATGTGCTTGGCTCGATCCAAGGCTCCATCTGGTTATGGATCGAAAGCGCAGGCTCGACGGCGTTTTTAACGAACGCATCGAACGTCGCATTGAGCGCACCACCGCCCAATGCGTTCGCGAGCTGGTCCGGAGCTTGTTGGGCTGCTGCTGCAATTTGCGGCGCGATCGTGGACGTCGCCGCCAAGATCACGAGGTAGCATTTGAGCCAGGTCCCGAGATAATTGCCGAATGGCTCATTGGACACCCCGCGCATGACGGCGAAGCCGACGATCACCAGATTGATTGCCATAGCGGTTTGCAGTGGCGCCGACACCAACCCCATCACGGCAGCGTACTTGCCGGAAAGAGTGCCGGTAATCTGGCCTTCAAGCATGTTATAGATCGCGTCGAGCATGACCTATTTCCCGTTCCAGGTCGGCCAGATCGAACCATTCTTGAGGTTCTTTTCCGTCCGCGCGCGCTCACGCTTGAATTGCTCTTCGGCATTGCGCTTGATGGCTACAGCGGCGTTCCCGCAGTTTACTCCCGCGTCACCATTGCTTTGGCAACGCGCGGTCTTTTCCCGCGCCTCGTCCAGATGCTTCAAATAGTAATCGACGGACTTTTCCGCCTCACCGCAGGCGGCCAGCGGAAGCGCCGCAGCCGCAAGTATTGCAAAGCACTTCCGCATGGCCCGATCCTCCATTTTACTTAGTTGCCGTTCCAAGTCGGCCACAGCGCGCCGCTGTCGATGTTTTCCTGCGTCTTGCGCTGTTGATTAGCGAAGTCCGCAGAGGACTTCACCGCCAGCGCACCGCGCGCAGCCTGTTCCGCCGCTTGCATCTGCAAGAGCCGGTTATTGATAGCCGCGTTTTCGATGTTCGCTCGCGCTGCAATGTCCTGAGATTGACGCGCCGTTGTTGCGGACGCGAGGCCGGTGCTCAGCTCCTTAAGGCCGTCACCGCTCGCCGTGGTGGCTTCCAGCATATATTCGCCATAGGCTTGATCGCGCGCCCCTCGCGTGGCTGCGCCGTTCAAGATGCCCTCGGCATCGCCAAAGTCGCCACTCAGTCCGGAAAGCGAAAAATCGCTGGTGTCCATGATCCCCTTGGCGCGGTTGCCGAGCGCGCCCAGGTCAGCCAGATCGCCGGAAATCAGATTGATTGAATCCTGCATTCCGTCCGGCAAGGCCGTCTGCAAAATCTCCGCTTTAAGCGATTGAGCGACATTCGAGATTTGCGAAAGGCTGTTCATCGTGTTGTAGAGTTTCTTTGCCTCTTCCAACTGATTGAGCGTGTTTTTGGCCGTTTGCAGGGCTTGCGCGATCGACTTAACATCAACGACCGCCAATTGGGCATGGGCCGATCCGGACATGCCGCCGAGCGACAAAGCCAGTGCTGCGAAGGTGAGAATTTTCTTCATATCAGGCACTCCATTCCTTCTTGCCAACTGAACGCCAGCGGCGCTTGAACTCGGGCAACCAAACATCGGGATTATCCCCGAACTCGGCCCGCAGCTCGTCAAGCAACTGGACCGTTCCTTGGCGGCCCGAGAGCACCGCCAATTCGTCAGCCATGCCGTTGAGGTCCAATTCGACCACAACGGAATCATGACCCTGTTTGATGAGGAAGCGCCGACTTTCCGGCGATAGATCGACCTTGATAAGCCGGAACTCGGCTTCGGTCAGATTGAGGCCGTCGATGTAGTCGCGGGCCTGTGCATTCGGGTTCGGCAGAAGGATTTTCGTCGGGCATTGCTCGATGATGGTTTCGGCAATGTCCGAGCGCAGAGCGTCAGCCGGTGACTGCGTTCCGAACATCATCATGGCGTTGCGCTTACGATAGGTTTTCAGACCATCACGCGCGAAATGCCGAAATGCTGGATCGCCCAAGGCTTTCCAGAATTCGTCAATGTCGATGATGACCGGGTTCCCGTCCACGATGTCATCAAGCCTGTGGAACAGGTAGCTCATGAGCGGCGGACGGATCGCGTTGTTTTCGAGAAAGTCCGTCATGTCGAAGCCCATAAGGCGGGCATCGAGCCGCAACGTGTCCTCGTCATTATCGAAAACCCAGCCAAATTCGCCAGATTTGGTCCACCGCTCCAAACGTGCGCCAATGCCTTCCACGCTGGTTTGGTCGAGCTGCGACCGTATCGCCGCGAGGGACCGAAGTTCTTGCGGCAGTCGGGCCACGGCATCCAGCGCCTGATTGATCTGGTAAAGCTCCGGGGGCGTCAGTTCGCCATTGTCAGGGGTGACGAGCTGACGCAGCCACGATGCAAGGAACTCACGGTTGCGGGGGCTGTGATCCAGCGCCTTGAGCGGCGCGAAGCCCGATGGCTGGCCGTTCTTGAGAGCAAGGTAGGTGCCGCCCGAAGCGCGGACGAAAATCTCCGCGCCGCGATCCTTGTCGATGAAGGCCATGCGCGCGCCGGTTTTTTCAGCCTGCGACAGAAAGAAATTCTGGATGACGGTTTTACCGCCGCCAGATGGTCCGAGAATGAGGGTGTGACCTACATCGCCAAAATGGAAGTTGAAGAAATAGGGCGAATTGGCCGTTGTCTTGAGCAGGGCAATTGCATTGCCCCAATGGTTTCCTGTCGGCTGACCGAGCGGATAGGTATGGATCGGCGCCAGTGCCCCAAAGTTGCGCGATGTGAGGGCCGCAGGCCGCGTCCTCCATGCGAAGTTGCCCGGCAGCATCGACCAGTAGGCCGCTTCCAGAGCCAAATCCTCGCGCGCCGCGACAATGCCGCTTTCGGAGAGCGCCGCACGGGCAACGCTCATGTTTTCCGCGAGCTTTTTCGGCGTCTCGCCAAAGACCGACAGTGCCAGATGATGCTCGCCAAGGACGAAGCGATTGGACTGCAAATCGTCCATCGCTTCATCCAGTTGGGATTGCTGGCTGAACGCTACGTCATCGGTGGCACTCAGTTGCGCGCGCTTCCGCCGCGCCGTCTCCATACCCATTTGCTTGCCGAGGAAGGCGAAGCCCTGGCCCAGCACAAACTCAAATTTCGATTCCAACAGCGCGTTGAGCTGGCCGGGGAACGTGCGTGCAGCATGTTCGCGCACCGCCAAAATGCCGCCGTACCGCGAACCTCCCGGCTCCCGAACCTCGAACAGTTCCTGTCCGAAGATGACCCGATCCGAGTAGACAGCACGGCCCAAATGGCCGCGCACCAACGGCACCCGCCGCTTGTCGGCGGTCATAATCCGCTGCATCAATTCCATAGGCTCGCTGAATTGCAGGCCATTGAACTCGTACACGCCCAAGATGCGCGGATTGACGCGACCGAGCAGCTTATCCACGTCACGCAGAATGTCGGTGAACGTCTCGATAATATCCTCTTCGGCTTCCGCAGCGCTGGCCTTGGAGAACATCGAGAATACCGATGACGCGGCCTTGTCGGCTGCGCCCACCGCTGGCCGGTAGAGGACGGTCAGATAATGCTCGTTGACGAACATACGCTTGGCGAGGACGCGATTGCGATAAGCGGCGTCGAGATCGCGCGCGAAGGCAGACCGGAACTCCCCTTCGGGATAGCCGCTGTCGATACGCCGGATCGTGTTGACCATGACCGCGACCCGTTCGTGCGCGATAGTGCGCCAAGCGGTATTCAGCTTCTCGTGCCAATCGTTGATGGTGGACACATCAGCCGTCTCGAACGCGATCCCGTCGAGCGCGAAAACGGCCATATATTCGCCGTTGTCCAGCGCGACGATGTTGTCATTCACATGGCGCGCGTAGGGCAGATACAGCGACGGGTCGCGCTCCAGCTTGATAGGGGGCTTGCGCTTAAACACGATCAAATCCTTTCCGCTTCACGCCCTTGACCGGCAGCGGCGAATAGCTGGACCCGCCCCAAACCGACTTGTTCGGCGCGGGCGCTTTCGTGCGGCCGAAAAGGAAGATGATCTTGAACATATTGTAGTCGGCACGGACGATGAGCCGGGCTGCGCCCAGGAGCGCGCCACCAATTGCCAGCGCCCAAATCGGGTTGCCCACGACCATGAGCGTGAACACCGATGCCATTCCGATCGCCAGCGTTGCCTCAACAGGGACGCCGAACCACAGCGTCGGACGTGTCAGGGCCAGGAACAGCGGATCTTCGGTTAGATATTCTGGCTCAGACACCCGGAACCTCTCTTTTGCCGCCGTGCGGCTTCATGTCAGCAAAGCAACGATGGCCGGGGCACACAGCAGCACGATCAGGCCAGCAGCCCACAACGCGAGCGACTGGCGATCACCGTGACCGGCCATGAAGAAATACCCGGCGATGACGAGCGCGAGCGTCCCGATGGCAGCGCCAGCGGCCATCATCTTGGTTGCCATGGAAGAGGCTTGGGCGGAGGCGGAGGCGACTTGCGCCGCCCCCGGAACCGACCAAGCCACCCCAGCAAGGGTCGCCGCAGAGAGACGAACCCTGCGCATCACGTTCCCGAAATGGTATCGACGAGCCAACCGGCGCCGAAAACGATGAAGCAGCCGACGATGATCGAGCCGAGCAGCCCCTTATTGCCAGCGCCGAAGAAGAACATGATGCCGGCGATGACCAGCGCGATTGCGGCCAGACCCTTTGCGATAGGCCCGGTCAGCAAATTGAGGATGGAGTCGACCATGGACGCCACCTCTGTCTGGTTTGCGGCCTGCGCCCATGCGGGAACAGGCAGCATCGAGAGGACGGCACCGGCGAGCGCATAGTTGGTCGACCACCGCCCCTTGATGTTGGAAACGAGCTTTTTCATCAGAAGAAACCTCCACTTGCTACCATTGCGATGCCCACGCAGAAAGTAATAAACACGATAAGTGTCCCTCTTCCTGTCATGATGAGAATGCCCAGCCAAATTACGCCAAGCATTATTGCCGGTCCTACGAGAGCTTTTAATTCGTTGAGGACCGTTGTTGCTATCCCGTTCACATCAGCATGAGCGGGAGTTGCAACGAGGCCGAGCACAAGCACGACCGACAATCTCTTGATGATCTTCTGCAAGATGCTCACAGGCCCCCCTCCACCGAACCGGAGGACTGGCGTTGCCGCCAACTGGCCTGTGCGAAAACGTCCCACGCCGGGGGCGGGCTTGCGCCCTCCGCACCGTCCCGCGTCTCGGAGTTGAGTGAAGCGGACACCTGATAAGCGCCTGCCACCGCCTGTTGCGGCTGATATGTCGCCACTGCCCAAGGCGCTTGAGCATCGCTAGGTCGTTCGAGGGGAGAGCCTGTGTACGTCCCCCAAGCGACGTGCCAATGATCCGAATGCTTCGGATCACCTGGCCCAAGCAATTCTACGATCCGAACACCATTGGCCGCCATCACGGCGCGAATTTGATCGCGGGTAATCGCGCCAACGCCGCCACGCGGAACGAAATCGACCGCACGACCGACCTTGTGATAGCTATGGACGACTCCATAGGTCGCGTTGATCGGGCGCAGCGTATCGGTGATTCTGCCGCCGAACGCCGAAAGCAACAGGTTCCCAACCGTGTCCGGCAACACCGAGCCATAGGAGAGCTGCACCACCGCAGGCCGCAGCGCAGACGTGCGACCAGTCGCCGCCGCATAGACCTTCCGGACATATCCGTTGAATAAGCCCTTGGCCCGCGAGCCGGTATTATACTCGCTCAGCGCCGCGCGGAGGGGGTCAGCGTGCCCCGCCACACGAGCGCGGCTGTAATTGCCAGCAAGAAGCGCCGCGCCTGCCCGCAGGTTTGTGCAGGGGTCGAAAACCGTCTCGGCTGTCACACCGAGGCGCGCAAAATTCGCGCTGTTGATTTGCATGAGGCCAGCGTCAAAGTTGGCCCCTTTGCGAAGTAGGCCCCGCGCTGTGGCGCTTGCATCGGCTCCGTTGGCCGGTTGGCGTTGGAGCGAACCGCCCGAATTGACGCCGATCCGATAGGGATCGCCCTCAGATTCCACCTGTATGATTGCCGTCATCGTTGCAGGCGCGACATTCGCCGCGCATGATTGCAGTAACGCCGCCAAAACCGTTGCATCTAAAGGCATTCAGCGCACCTTTTCGGAGAGTCCGGTTTCTCTGGTACACATATCCGACATTACCGACAACACGCTTTCGGCTTGTGGGATTCCGCGATGCGATGAACGGTTGATCGTCTTTTTGGCCGGAGCTGAACCCGAACGCGCTTGATGGAGACGGCACCTATGGCTTAGCTCTTGCCCCATATTTCGGCTGAATGCTGTTCAGCTTCACCTACGAGCCAAAGCGGAACCGCATTGCCAAAGACGATCCTATTTCTGTCGGAAACGGCTCATTCTCTATCCATTTCGGAGCAGAAGGCTCTCTGCATGGAGGACAGTGATCTAGTCGCGAACGAAGCGCGGATGGATCTCAATGATTTGCCTAACAAGCTCGCGCAGGGCGGTATGCCGCTGGAAAGCGGCGACAGGATCAAAATCTACGATTTCACCTGTCTGCCCATGCACCCGCAGAACCTTCTTCGTTTCATGCGGCAAATGCTGAAAAAGGGGGTCAGCATCCAGTTCGCCGCCCCTGGGATCGTTATCAAGCCCGAGGAAGGCAACGACCTATTCAAGCTGGTCACAGGTCTCGACAACCATTGGCGCCTAACCCACGGCGTCAGAACGCGCCCGACCGATTCAAAGCCAGGACGCAAGCCCAAGCTGACCGAAGATCAGCTTCCTGCCATAAGGCGCATGCTTGACGATAGCGGCGCAACGGTGAGCAGCGTTGCGAAGGATTTAGGCGTCGGCCGCACCACATTATTTGATTTTTTGCAGCGGCATCGGGATTCCGAGGCAGTGCCTTCATGAATCTCCGAGCAATACAGATGGCGAAATTCCGAGGCCGAGGGCTAATCCTGCGATTTCACGGAGCGTAATCTCCTTCGCCTTGCCATCCATTATGGAATGAAGCCGCTCAACTTCAATTGCACTGGCTAGTGCGAGTTGGGTGACTGACATCCCCATTTTCTTGCATTGGCTTGCAGTTTGATTGGCGAGGGTCTGGTTGAGACTTGAACCCTCGCCCCTTTCGTTAAGCATGGTCATTGTCTCTGCTGCCGTTGAGAGGCCTATCACCCTAACCCTGCCTCTCCCGCCATGTCCAGCTAACAATAATCATTAGCAGGATTACTTCTTCTTTATCGGATCGCTCAGAAGCTCAATCACGCTGCACTCCAACCCCTTTGCCAGATGTTCGATGACCTCCAGCGTGGGATTCGCCTTGCCGTGCTCGATATACGATAAATGGGATGCGGCGATGCCGCTTCGTTCAGACAATTCGGCCTGCGAAATCTTGAGTTTCGCTCGGCGCGAGCGGCAGTTTTCCCCTAGCCGTGTGGCTAGTTCAGACGCCGCTTGGTCTAGTTTTAGGTATTGCGGCATTGCGACCCCGTTATCCTTTGCTGGTAGTTAATCATCCGTTTTGGACACATATAACGCCGAGACGGGGAACGATACACTATCTCTGATTAACTACCCGAGGGGCGGTCAAATTTGACAACCGCCCGCATTCGCAATAGCCATGCACCATGGGCCAACCCGCCGCACAGAATCGCGTCTTAACACCCGCCGCTTGTATGAGACGCAAGCGGCAGGCGCTCTATGATGCTGACTTTGTTCAGTGCAAGTTGCAAATCCCAAATAGCTTTGCCGAGCACTTAAAGGGGCTGAAAGCCCGCCATAAGATGCGCGGCTTGGACCATGTGGTTTCTGCGATGATTAGAAAAGCTATTATTGCTTACTCTGCGGCTGAGCTGGTTCCACCACCGCCGCCAGAGGATCACATGAACATGAAGCAGATCGCCGTGCATATTCCGCGCGAGCATCATGCCTTTCTTGAAGCCATCGCACATCGAAATCGTGGCATCCCGCTTGGAGCCGCGCTTGAAACTGTTGGTGCCTACGTCAAGGATTTGACGCCGGCACCCGTGCAATTGCCACTGATTGAATAAGGGTATGCGGTTAGCGGATAAACCAAGTCCGGCACGAGGCCCGGCATTGAGGTGGCAATCAGGTGTATGGGGCGAAGCGAATGAGTTTATCCGCGAAAGCACGAATCCACGCTCATCGGACGGCCCTAACGATGGCCCCTCCACTAGTTCGCCATGAATCCTCGTGCTTTCCCGGATCAATCCGCGACGCTGGATTCGTGCTTTTGCGGATCAATGCAAGGTGGGCAATGATGGAAATGCGTCATGGGCGCCATGATGGGGACAAGGCCGATGCCACAAAACCAAGCTGACCTTTTCTCGCTCGATAGCCCTCTCATGAGTGAGGTGCGTGGCGAGCGATCCTTGATGGCGTTCCCGTTCTTCGCGCTCAGCAAAGGCAAGTGGACAAAAACGCTCTCCTACAAAACCGATACAGTCTCCATCGAGATCGTGCCGACTGCAAAGGGCGTTGCAACGATCTATGACAAGGAGATCGTACTTTATATCGCAAGTCTCATGGTCGCAAAGCTTGAGTCTGGAGAAGAAGTCTCTCAAGACTTCTATTTCACGGCCCATGATTTGTTTTGTGTCACAGGCAATAATCCATCAGCGCGGTCCTATACTCGCCTCTCACAGGCGCTGGAACGGCTACAGGGTACGCAGATAAAGACCGACATCGAAGCTGGCGGCGAAGGCGAAGAGGGCTATTTCTCGTGGTTGTCCGAGGCAAAGCTTTATTACACCAAGAATGGCGAACGCCCTGGGGTAAAGCGGCTCAAGGCGGTCAGGGTCCGGTTATGCGATTGGCTCTTCCGAGCTATTCTGCGCGATAGGCAGGTGCTGGACTATGCGCCCGCTTATTTCAGGCTTGGGCCAGTCGAGCGCCGTCTATATGAAATAGCTCGATCTGCATGCGTCGATGGACCATATGAATTGAGCTTGGACGATTTGCGTCTCCAACTTGGCTATCAAAACTCCCTTGCCCATTTTCGCCATGCTTTGAAGGCGATATTGGAAGCCGATGCTATTCCAGACTACCGGGTAATACTGTTTGATGCTCCGCCTAGCGGCGCAAAATTACCGCCTCGACCCGGCAGAAAGACCGGATACTGTCAGGTCTTGATCGAACCGAAAGTAATGAAGCTCGTCGGCTCATCTGCGCTTGCTTGATTCGGTTAGGGCGTGGGGTAATGGAGCCATTGATCCGCGAAAGCACGAAGCCGATCCGCCCATTGATCCGCGAAAGCACGAATCCTGAGGCATTTAATCCGGGATAGCACGAACGAATTTTGGCTTTGATCCGAGATAGCACGAACCGCTAGCGCTTCCGCCACGGACTTAAATTCTGCAAATTCGCATGGTCGGCAATTCGCCGATGATGACCGAGCAGGAAGCCGCTGTGACCACATAAACGAATGCCCGGCACGAAGGCCGGGCACCCTGGAACATTATGAGCGATGCTTGGCGGCATCGACCGGGTCCATACATACCCTTCTTATACCTGTTCCTGAGCTTCGGTTCAAGGGAGCGCGCTTCGCGCCACGCTCTAGTTTTGCCTGCGAACGGTCTTCCACCTGGGAGGACGAATGATGTTTCTTGCCTTGGAAACAAGCCTTGCTGACGTGCCGACAGGCGCAGTCGCGGAGCTGCGCGCTTTCGGCATTGTTGAAGCGGACATTGCCGCAGCGTTCGAGCTTCAACAGAAGCAACGATCATGCGGCGTGCCCGTTCTACCCCTGGCCGTCATCTGCGGCGTGCGTCCGCTCGAACGCGGCACAAAGACAGGGCTTAGTCACACCGCCTCGCGCCTCATCGGCACAAAACCCCGCGTCCGTATAAGTCGAGGCGGTACACACGTCACAGGGCGGCCCGTATGGGCAAACAGCGTCAGGACCGGGGATGCGGCCGAGGCCGAATTTGTCCGGCCCGTCTCATTCGATCAACTCAAAGAGCTTCGCCGCGCCATCCATCTGATGTTCGAGCGCGCGCGAGATCTAGCCGCCGAGGCAAGGCAGGGCGGCGCGCTGACGCCCGAGCAGCATAAGCTGACACTCTTCACCCGGTCTTGCCGAGATATGCTCCTCAAGATCGTGGACGAGCTGCGCTATCGTAAAGGCTGGTGCGTGCCCTCTTATGAGACGCTCATGCGCTGGACGCGGCTTGGCCGACGCACCGTGAAATACTCGCTCGACCGGCTGCGCGAGTTGGGCTTACTCGAATGGATCAGACGGTACGACTACACCCGCGACAGCCAGCACGGGGCGCGATCCGAACAGACCTCCAATCTCTACCGCTGCCATGTCCCTCAGTGGATCGGTAAGATGATCGGGCTTTTCTCCCCCGTCCCCGAGGATGAGACGCAGCGCCGGGCTGACAGCTTGGAGCAACACGCGGACATGCTCGCATCGGTCGGAGCGATCGAGCGCCGCCGCCTTATGCCCGACGACCCAGCCCAGCGGGCGGCACTGATCCTGGCCGCCGAACGCTCCGCTGCCCGGCAAGCCTCAGATGCGTATCCCCGTGGGTGCAATAACGGCACTGCTCCTCATACAGTTTTATATTCTATCTCTACGGAGAAGCGGAGTTGCCCTAGTCGGGCAACGATTCAGCCCTGACGGGCATCGAGGCGGCACGGTAACGACTTCGATTTCACCCTCAACGCCAAATCAAAGGGCAGGACCGTCGGCTACGCCGCCGGAATGCTCCCCAGGTGGAGCAAGCGGCTATGACAGCTTCATATTACTCCCCGTCGCGTTTGCTGCCCGCTTTGAACGGCCTCAGCGTCAATATACGGCTCGGTTTGCAGGGAATGCGATCCGACTTTTCAAAGTCTAAAGCGATAAGTCGGCGGGTTAGCGATTGTCCGCTTTTGTTCAATACGCTATTGCCGGACTATGAAACTGACGCCGACCGCCGCTGCTAAAGAAGCTGTGAAACGCCTCAACGGAACGTGGCACGGGTCTTACGGCAAGGCGCGTTGCCCGGCCCATGAGGATCGCAGCCCGTCGCTTTCCGTCACACCTGGGAAAGACGTGGTGTTGTTCCACTGTTTCGCCGGTTGCAACCAGGCCGAGATAATGGCTGCGCTATCCCGGCATGGCGGATATGTCCGCCCTACAGAACGCGACACTACGCCGCCTGTTGCCCGCGACCTCGCACCGTTGGCGCGCGAGTTATGGAGCAAGGCGTTGCCGATCGCCGGCACCCCTGCCCAACTCTATCTTGAAATGCGCAAAATCGGCCATTCGACAATTGGCCGATATGACCCTGCATCGCTTGTCTACGAAGAAGGCAAAAAGCTGCGCCTGCCGGCGCTGCTCTTGCCAATCACGGAGCGCCGCCAAGTCATCGCTCTCAAGCGCATCTTCGTGGACCGGGAAGGGAATAAGAACGGCAGTTTGGTCGAACCCAAACGCACCCTCGCTCTACCGCGCGGCGGCTCAATTCAGATCGGCCGCATCGAGGCCGACCATCTGAATCTGGCCGAGGGCTTTGAAGATGCCGAGTCCGTCATACGCATGTTCGGTTTGACGGGATGCTGGTCTGCGAACGGCATCGAGCAATATGCCCACCTCGTAATCCCCGATCATGTCCGCACGATCACAGTCTATTCCCAGCACGGATCAGCCGCGACCCGTGGCCTCGCCAAAGGCGAGGCAAACCTGACCGCAAACGGGCGCCGTCTATCCGTCGAATTGCCGCCTATCGGCGGCGATTGGAATGACGCATGGCGAGCCGCCGCGTGAAAACTCAGATAGGTATTTTGCTCGCAGGAGCCGTCATTCTTGGCGCGGTTTTCGTGCAATCTCACCCTGATTTTGTCGCGCATCCTCCCCGTAGCTCGCGCGAGGCCTGCGGCCAGTTCTTCGATCCGGCGAATTGTCAGGCAGCGGCGACCTTCGCCGCAATCAATGCAAAACAGCCGATCCGCCAGATCGTCTTGCCCTCGATCCCCGACCCAGCTCGCACACCTGGCGCGATCAATCCCGCGATCACCCAAGACAATATCGCCGCTACCATCTGCAAAGGCGAGTACCAGGCCGAAAAGTCGCTGCCGCCTTCGTGGAAGGCCGCGGTGACCCGCCGCCTTGTTGAAAGTCTCTATCCCGGCGAAAATCCCGACGATTTTTCACTCGACTATCTGGTGCCAATCTCTCTCGGCGGGGCGGTGGCCGATCCGCGAAATCTATGGTTGCAGACGTGGACCGGGCCTGACCGCGAGCTGAAAGACCATCTCGAAATGCTTCTGACGAAGATGGTCTGCAACCGCCAGATTGCGCTTTCGGTCGCGCAGCAGCGGATCGCTAGCGATTGGCGCGACACGTATCAGCGCGCGATGACGCCGAAAAATCTCGCTCAGTATCAAATGCCTTTGAAATGGGCCGTGTCGCCCGAGCAGTTTCCCCCGTTCACGTCCCCTAATATCGGCCAGATCGAGGGGCAACGTGCCCAGGTCGAAGGGGAACCGCTGATCTTGTAAGCCGAGCTGGTTGACCCGGAGCCATACGAGGTGCCGGCGATCTCGACCGAGCCACTTTACCCGCAACAGTAGGAGTGCTGGAAATGCCAAGGAATATCGCTGAATTTCGTATTATTGGACAGGTTGGCGGCGTTGATGAGAAGGAAAAGGTCACGTTCGTCAATGTTGCATCGAATTATAATCGGCAGGTTGACGGTGAATGGCAGGAAGAGGTTCATTGGAACCGGGTGACTTGCTTTGGAAAGTGCGCTGAATATGCCCACAACTCCGCAAAGGGTGACATGGTTCATGTAACGGGACGGGTAAAGCAGACCTCATATGATCGTGATGGACAGACAATTTATAACACTGATCTAATTGCTGATTCATATTCCGTTCTTGTTCGGAAAGATGCCGGGTGACATGGAGCTGGGGGCGGCCTTCGGCACGGCTCTATCTCCGCTCCGCTCCGACCGAACCCGCAAGCGGTTTCGTCCCATTCGGGTGACGATCCTCGCCTTGAAATCGCCGCAGGATCTCAAACGAGATTCTTGCGGTGTTTTTGTATCTGGCACGCCGGAACACCGGCGCGATCGAACAGGAGGCGGCAATGCCGCCGCGTCACTGATCCAGCTCCGGGGCCTGTTCCGGCCCCCTGGCGCAAGGGCTAGACCGTCTCGGCCGCTGCGCGACCTCCCTTGGCGATCAGGGCGGTATCCCCATCCTTCGTTCGCTGCGCTCTGTGCAGGACGGGCGATCCCCCTCCTCCCTGATCGGCCCTCACTGCGCCATTCCCCGACCCACTTCGCCAGCGGGCAGAAGTCGATGGACGCCATCGCCTTCGGCTCCATTTTAGGAAGGGAACAGCACATGCCACGGAACACCAGCAAGACCCGCAAGACCACCGCTGCGCGCGTCGACGTTTACGAGGAAGTCACCAACCAGATTGTTGCGCTGCTAGAGGCAGGCACCCGCCCATGGTCCCCACGCTGGGCATCGGGCGCGGCATCGCTTCCGCTTCGCCATGAGGGCACCGCCTATCGCGGCATCAATATCCTGCTGTTGTGGTCCGCCGCCATGGCGCACGGCTACACCAACCCGCATTGGATGACCTACCGGCAGGCGCACGAACTGGGCGGACAGGTCCGCAAAGGCGAGAAGGGCAATCTTGTCGTTCATGCTGGCACTTTCACCCCCAAGGATGGCGTGACAGGCGAGCCAATCACCAACAGCGAGGGCGAGGAAACGAGCCGCGCCTATCTAAAAAAGTATGTCGTGTTCAACGTCGAGCAGATCGAGGGCTTGGACATGAGCAGGTTCCCCGCGCCTCAGATCGAGGTGAAGAACCGCGACCAGCGCGACAGCGAGCTTGATGCAGCGTTTAGCCGCTATCCCGTGCCCTATAGCGAGGGAGGCAGCAGCGCCCACTACAACCCCGGCGCCGACCGTATCCAGATGCCTGCCTTTGCCGACTTTGTGACCGGCAACGCTTTCTATGCCACGCTTGCCCATGAGGCGATTCACAGCACCGGCCATGCTTCACGGCTCGCCCGCGAAACCCTGCGCGATTATGGCAAGGCCAAGGAAATCAGGGCCGCAGAGGAATTGATTGCGGAGATTGGTGCAGCGATGCTTTGCGCACAACTTGGCATGGAGCCGACCGAGCGCGAGGACCATGCGGCCTATGTTGCGTCCTGGCTCACCGCGCTTCGCAACGACAAGCGCGCGATCTTCCGCGCCGCCACCGCAGCACAGGCGGGAAGCGAACTGATCCTGTCCCACATGGGGTCGGTACATAGAACGGACCCAGATATACGCTAAGCGCCGACAGGTCTGCTTGGGTGTCCGAAATCACCTGTTTTCTGCCAGCTCATAGCCGAAATTGCAGAATAGCTCCCCTATCCGTCAGCTTGTCCGTTCAAGCGTTTCAACGATGTGCTGCGCCAGCATATGTCCCGTCTCGGAGATTGCTGAACCTTCGATCAATGCGATCTCCGTGTCCGGCAACACCGGCAACCCTGCTTCGCCCGTCACAGTTGCGAGAGGCTCCGGAACCATTTCGCGCGGCAGCACTGTAATCCCAAGCCCTGCGCGGACCGCTGCCTGGCTCCCCGCCAGGCTGGTTGACGTGTAGGCTATGCGCCAAGGGCGTCCGATGGCGTCAAGGGCATCGGTCGCGCGCTTGCGATAGACACAAGGTGCCGGCGACATAACGAGCGGTACAGTATCGACACTGTCGGCTGCGCTTTGATCTCTGGCTACCCAGACCAGAGGCTCACGCCACACGCGCATGCCCTCCAGCGCAGCTGCCGGTTCCCGTTTCACCAAAACAAGATCGAAGGCCCCGGTATGGAACCGCTCAAGGAGGTTGAGCGTCAAATCGCATGTCACCTCCAATTCTACCAGCGGGTGGGCCTCGGTAAAAAGAGCGAGTATTTCGGGCAGATGAACCGTGGCAAAATCCTCGGGCACGCCAAGGCGTACCACGCCTCGAATATCGGGCTCCAGCAACTCAGCAACGGCCTTGTCATTAAGGTGGACGAGTTTGCGCGCGGTCCCCATTAGCTTGTGTCCGTCAGGTGTGAGGCGGACGCCGCGCGCATTTCGTTCCAAAAGGACGCGATTGAGGTGGTCTTCGAGTCGCTTCAATTGAAGACTGATCGTCGATTGGGTGCGCCCAAGCCGATCACCCGCACGCGTGAAACTGCCCGTTTCTGCGATCGTCAGAAATGCTCGCAGCAGATCAATGTCGAGATTTCGCAACGTCATAGCCCAATCCACCTCACGACCATTCGATTTCTCAATTCATGAGATTTCACAAACTCATTTCATAAATGCAGGCTGGTTTGTCAACGCGGTTCCAAAGGAGATCGCAATGGGAACTATGCTATCAAAACCGCGTGAGGAATTTGCCGTGCCCCTAATGGGGTGGGCATTTATCTGCCTTTTGGTGCTGGCCATTGAGCTGAGGTTCGAACCGATGGCTTTGCACTGGGACATATTGTCAGTCGCCATGTCAGGCCTGACCTTCTTTGTGGCAGCTTGCGTGTTTGGGTTTGCGCGGCGACACATGCGTCTCCACAAGCGGCGAACACGTTTCTTTGCGAGCATGGTGACGACGTTCACTGCGGCGATCATCTTTCTGCTGACAGATAATATCTTTGTCCTAGCGTCCACTTGGGTAGCCAGCGGCTTGATGCTTGCAGGCATGATCGGCCATGTAGATACATGGCCCGAAGCCCAGCAAGTGGCTCGTAAGGCCCGTAAAACCTTCCTCGCGACCGATTGGCTTTTTGTATGCGGCCTGACGATGGCCGCACTGCGCCTGAAAACATTGGCCATCTCCGAGATTGTCGCACGGGCTGGTGAACTCCCCACGCCGATGTTGGCTGGCTTGGTGGCCACTGTAGTAATTGCGGCGCTCGCACGTTGCGCGGTGCCCCCCTTTTCGGGATGGCTGCTTGCGTCTGTTACCGCCCCCACGCCCGTCTCTGCCATGATGCACGCGGGCCTGGTCAACGCTGGCGGTTTCCTGCTCATCCGCATGGCTCCGGTGATCGAACTGCTACCGGCAGCGCGACTTGCGATGGTTCTGCTGGGCCTTTTTGGCGCAATCGCAGGCGCGGCTATCATGATCGTTCGGCCCGACGTAAAGCGGGGGCTGGCAGCTTCCACAGTGTCGCAAATGGGTTTTATGGTCATGACCTGTGGCCTGGGCGCCTATGCCGCAGCGCTATGGCATATCCTTGCCCATGGCTTGTTCAAGGCTTGGCTATTCCTGGGCGCGGGCCAGGTCGTTCGTCGCCAGCCCCTGAAGGCCGCCGAAGGGCTGGGCTTTAAGACGGCGTTCGCGATCGGGGCAACCACCATTGGCCTTACCTTGGTCGATATTGTATCGCCGCTCGACAAGACGAGCCTGATTTCAACCGCGCTGACGCTCATTGCCGCAATGATCGCGATGTTGTCCGCCATCGGCGACAACTCTGGCCGTCAGCGCTGGGTCATGGCGGCCTTGATATCGGTTCTTGTGGTCATTCACTCAACCGGTCTTGGCTTTGTGAGCCGCCTGCTCCCGTCAGCCCAATCGCCACTGCCGATGACCCTGCAAATGTTTGTCGCGGCAATTTTCTTAGGGAGCCTGGTCGTCCAGAACCGACTTTTCGCCCGCCGGTGGCAAATGCCTCGCTGGATCTATGTCCGGCTGCTGAGTGCCGGAGCTATGACCCGCTGACACCTGAAAATCGCTGACTTTCCCTCTACCAGAAGGAATAGAACCATGACGCTCGAATTTGCCCATCCCTCATGTGCTCTGGCTCCAGATTATGCGGAAACCGCAAAGCTGGTCGGTCTGGCGTCCAAGGCCGTCGCTCCCCTCTGGCCGCTGGAAAGCCCGATTGCGGTCAACCCGTTGTCCGGCTTTGAGGACTTGCCCTTCTTCGACGCGGTTGAAGCGGCCTCCGACATCTTCAAGGCGCGCAGTTGCTTGCCCGTTTCGCTGTGGCGTCGGCTCACCGATAATGGCAAAGTCGATCGCGCAATATTGGCTGAGGTCGCAGTCGAACGCCTCGGGGGTCTGAATCTGGCCTTCGAAGCAGTGCTCCCAAACATCAACGCGCATGATATCCTCATGGCCCGTCTGTTGCACCTACCTTCGGACGACACGGAACCCAAGCCACTGGCTTCCCCGAGCCGGGCTGAATTGTTCGTTGCGAAATGGTGCGCGGCCTTTCTGGATCAGGGGCTATCCGCCCTGGAGATGCCGGGAAGAGAAAAAGGCCTGTATAGGGCGACTCTCGACCTGGTTGTCCATGATCCGGAATTCATCGCGCTGACCGGGAAACGGGCAATGGAAGTCCATCGCAAGGCACCTATGGACCCTGTCACGGCCATTGCCCAACGGCTCGCGTCCTTTGGTGACAATCCACTGGCGAAATTGGCGCTTTTGCGAGAGTTGATGGGCAGACTGCCAGGATGGGCAGGCCATATTCGCTGGCGCAGCGAATATGCAGATCGGGCCTATAGTGTCGGGGCACCGGCGACCATCACGGACTATCTTGCCCTGTGGATGTTGGTGCTCGATTTCGACACCGCTATGCCCGTCGCCGATAGTCTGCCCATACAAGAGTATGAAGGGCTCGCATCCCATTTCGCCATACCGGTTAGGGCGTTCCTCTCTTTGAACGGCGCTGCGAAAACACGGTTGGATTATATTCTCAGCATCAACGGTCACCAACTGTCGATGATGTTTATGGAAACTGCGGAGCGTGGATTTCAGGCGAAAATCGTACAGGATTTGCGCAATGCGGAGCGTGGGCCAAAGGTGACGCCTACGCGGCACGATGCGCAGTTCATTTTCTGCATCGACGTGCGTTCCGAACCACTGCGCCGCGCGATTGAGCAGCAAGGCAGTTACGACACCTATGGCTATGCTGGCTTTTTCGGCCTGCCGATCGCGATGCGTGCGCCGACCGACCGTATAGCGCGCAGGCAACTGCCTGTGCTGCTGGAGCCGCAGCATGAAGTTGCCCAGGTCGTTGATCCAAATGGCCTTAACAGTGACAGCTCTCTACTGGCAAGTCACGCTAGGCAGTCATCTGCGTCGAGGCTCCTCAATGCTGCCAAGCGGACCATGGCAACCAGCTTTGCTGCGGCCGAAGGCACCGGTCCCATTGCTGGAGCGATGATGCTGTTACGCAACCTTGCCCCTGGGATCGCCCGACAACTCACCGGTCCGGATGATGCCGGTCTGTCAGCGCAGCTGAGCCCATGCCTTTCAGATTCTCATGCCCATGGTCTGGGTCTGGAGGAAAAGGCGAGTTATGCCACAGGCCTCTTCAAGTTGACGGGCCTTTTGCCGGAAAACCTGGCCCCGCTTGTCCTGCTGGTCGGCCATGGTGCGACCTCAACCAATAATCCCTTCGGCGGTGCGCTCGAATGCGGGGCATGTGGCGGTAGGGCCGGTGGTCCCAATGCACGGGTCATGGCCACAATCCTGAACGATCCCGATGTGCGTGCGCGTCTGGCAGAGCAGAATATGACCATTCCTTGCGACACGCGGTTCGTAGCGGGCCAGCACGACACCACCACTGATAATGTCATGTTGTTCGATTGCGAGCAGATTCCCGAAAGCCATCGCGACGCTTTGGGGAAAATTGCCTGGGATTTGTCTTATGCGAGCGCAATAGCGCGCGAAGAACGTGGCCGGAAGCTCAACCGCTCCGCCGCTGACCTAGTGGTGGGCGCATTGCACTGGGGAGAAGTTCGGCCCGAATGGGGGCTTTCTGGCAATGCGGCCTTTATCGCGGGACCGCGGAGCCTGACACAGGAGATCGACCTCGATGGCCGAGTTTTTCTTCATAGCTATGACTGGCGCACCGACAGCGATGGCGGTGCTTTGAAGACAATATTGACCGCTCCGATGGTTGTCGCGCAATGGATTAACTGCCAATATCTATTCTCGACGATCGACAACAATGTCTACGGCGCGGGGGATAAAACAGTGCATAATGTGCTCGGCGGCTTTGGAGTCGTGCGAGGCAATGGCGGCGACCTGTGCGTCGGCCTGCCCCGTCAGTCATTATTTTGTGACGATGGTACGCCTCACCATGTCCCTCAGCGCCTCCTCACCATTGTACAGGCCCCACTTGACCGGGTGGATGCCATAATATTGGAGGACCCATTGCTCGGTCGTCTGTTCGGGAATGGTTGGGTCAAGCTGGTCGTGATCGACCCTACTAATGGCCGCGTGTCGCGCTGGACTGCAGGCGATGAACTAATCAGATTTTCGGACGCGCCTGGTGGTTGGGCAGAGCCCCGAACCATAGTTTGAAAAACTACCTTGAAAAATTCTGTTTGATATGAGGAGTTACTGAATGGCCGCCCATCCCCATGGACGGATTGATTGGCGCGCATTCATGGGATGGGCGCGCGCCACCCTGGCACCCGACCGTGCCTTCATGACCCTGGTATTGATCTACGGCGCAGCCATAGGCCTACTTTCGCTGGCGACGCCCATTTCTGTGCAAATGTTAATCAATTCGGTTGCGAACACGGCCCTTCCGGCCCCACTTTTCACGCTCGCTGCCGTCCTGCTGTGCCTGTTGCTGCTATGGGCTTTGCTGGGTGCATTACGTACCTATGTGATGGAGATTTTCCGTCGCCGCTTCTTTGCCCGGCTTGTCGCGGAGATCACCCTGCAGGCCGTTCACGCTCAAGATCCATTCTTTCAGGACGACCGCCGCGGCGACCTGTTCAATCGCTTTTTCGAGGTGATGAATATCCAGAAGGCCATCCCGTCGTTGTTGGTCGGGGGGTTCTCAATCTTCTTCCAGGCAGCGGTCGGATTTATCGTTACATCCTTTTACCATCCGATTTTTCTGGGCTTCAACCTGCTCTTCATTGCCTGCGTCTGGCTGATCTGGAAAGGCTGGGCCGGCAAAGCCATGGAAACGGCAGTGGCGCTCAGCCATCGCAAATACGAGGCGGCCCACTGGCTGGAAAGTGTCGGTGCTTCTAACGGATTCTACAAATCCAGTCGGCATCTCGACTATGCCATGGATGTCTCTGAACAGCGAACTGCTGCATATGTCAGTGCCCATCAAAAGCATTTTCGCGCGACTTTCCCTCAAAGCGTGGCATTACTACTGCTCTATGCTGTCGCCAGCGCCGCCTTGCTCGCGCTGGGTGGTTGGCTGGTCATTCAAGGCCAGTTGTCCATCGGTCAACTTGTCGCGGCTGAGTTGATTCTTTCAAGCATATTCTATGGAGCAGCACAGCTAGGTCCATATCTCGATGGATTCTATGACCTTGTGGCAGCGGTCGAGGAACTTGCGTTGTTCGGGACCATCAATCAGGAAGACGCACCATTGGCTGGCGGCGCTGGCGTGAGGCCGCGCGATGGCGCGCTTGCGTTACGATCTGTGCGACTGGAAGTTGGCGGCGAACGTGGCAATTTCAATCTGACGATCCCGGCAGGGCTCCATATCGTGGCAGACTGCGACACGGGTGCCGACAGGCTGTTCAGCCGACTTCTCAAACGTCACTACCGCCCCGCCGAAGGATTGATTACTTTGGGCGGCGCAGACATTGGTGCGCTGGATATCTTCCAGTTGCGCAGTGACGTCATCGTGCTTGACCGACCCAGTATTGTGGAAAGCTCGATCCGTGACTATCTGCGTCTGGCTGCGCCACAGGCAACGTCAGAGCGCACTCTCGACGTGTTGGATGCCGTTGGCCTTGGCAGTCGCATAAGCACTTTACCCGGTGGAATGGACTGCGTGCTGTCTTCGACTGGCTGGCCGTTGACGCTTGCGGACACGATGCGTCTCAAGCTGGTCGGTGCAATTCTGGCAGAGCCTCGTATCCTCGTTCTGTCGGGCCTTTTCGATATGCTGCCAGCACATGAGTTGCGACCAGCGCTACGAATGCTCGATGATTTCGCTACGACAATCATATGCTTCACTAGCAGGTCCGAAAATCTCGCCTTCGATCACTGGCTCTGGTTGGGCCACGACAAACAACTGCTGACGCGCGATGCCTTGGAATTTCAGGCCGTCCGCACTGCTGCGCGAGGACGCTGACATGCCATTCCGCACCGACCATATTTCGCATTTCAAAACTCTTGCCAGCATAGCGGTTCCACGGCCCGCGCGCGCACTGGCATGGATATTGCTGTTGGGCATGGCAGGGTCCATAGCGTTCCTGTTGCTCGTTCCGTGGGTGCAAACATCGACCGGCACTGGGACAGTCATCGCGCTCGATCCGCGCGATCGGGTTCAAAATGTGACCGCCCTGGTGCCTGGCCGCGTCGAACAATGGTTCGTCACGGACGGATCGCGCGTCAGAAAGGGTGACCCGATAGCCCGCATTTCCGATAATGATCCAGGTTTGATTTCACGTCTGCGCGCCGAACGCGCCCAAGCCGACGCAGAGATTGCAGCGACACGGCGAGCCATGGGTGTTGCTCAGCGTGATGTCGGCCGCATGGGGCAGCTTTATAGCGAAGGCCTGTCGCCACGCCGCGACCTGGAACTCGCCCAGATCAAGGTTGAAGATTATGGCGCGAAAGTTGCTAAGGGTCTCGCTGATCGCAACCGGCTCGACATCGATATCAGTCGGCAATCCGTGCAAATCGTGCGCGCTCCGCGTAATGGCCGCATATTGCGTATCCTCGGCGGCGACACGGCTACGATGGTGAAGGAGGGGGAAATCCTCGCGACCTTCGCACCGGAGGAGGCTGTTCGGGTTGTCGAACTCTATGTCGATGGGCGCGATGTTCCGCTCATCTATCCCGGACGCCCCGTCAGACTGGAATTTGAAGGATGGCCCGCCATCCAGTTCAGTGGATGGCCTTCTGTGGCAATGGGCATGTTCGACGGGCAGGTCCGCGCGATCGACGTGTCGGCATCGAGTAACGGCCTGTTCCGCATATTGGTCGAACAACGGCGCGGCGGACGGCCGTGGCCCAAGGAACCGTTCGTGCGCCTTGGTGCAAAGGTTCGTGGCTGGGTGATGATGGATACCGTGACATCGGGCTATGAACTCTGGCGACTGCTCAACGACTTTCCGCTGCAATATCCCGCAGGTGCTATCGACGGAACTCTCGGCAAGGCCGCAACGGGGGATGGCAATGCCAAATAGGCTCCATCTCCCCGTCCTGTCCGCTGTGCTGTTCGCAATTACCGCCATGATTTCACCAGGGAAGGCCCAGGATGTTGCGGCGCTACCCACACTCGCGCCCACCGACGCCGGAGTACTGTCTTTGGACGATGTGTTGGCCACTTCGGCCAAACAATCGCCCCAGATTCTGGAAGCATTGGCTCGTGCACGTTCAGCCGATGGCAGACGTTTGAGCGCGGAGGGCGCGTTCGACACGTTATTTTCGGCCGAGGGTGGGTCGCGCGTCTTGGGCTATTATAACGGCACTTATGCCGACGCCAAAGTCGCGCGCCCTATCGAGAATTGGGGCGGCCAGATATATGGCGGATACCGCGTGTCGAGCGGAAGCTTCCCCATCTATGAGGACAAAAACTACACTAACCAGTTGGGCGAAATCAGGGCTGGCGCGGTTTTCTCGCTTTTGCGGGACCGGATGATCGATGAACGGCGCTTTGGCCGTGTTTCCGCCGACGCCGATCGGGCCGTTGCCGACGCAGAACGGCAGATGGTCGCGATCGGCGTGCAACGCAGGGCATTCGACGCCTATCTAAATTGGGTTGCCGCCGGACAGCGCCTTGGAATTTATCGCCATCTTCTCGATCTGGCGCAGGAGCGGCAGCGAGGCTTGCAGCGATCGTTCGAAGCTGGACTGCGCCCACGCATCATTCTGGTTGAGAACGACCAAACGCTGCTGCGAAGGCAAGCCATGGTCGTCCAGTCAGAGCAGGCGGTCGCCAATGCCGCCAACACTCTATCGCTCTATTGGCGCGATGCTGATGGCAGGCCGCTTATCCCCCGCAAGGAACAAATGCCGGTCAGCTTGCCCGCCCTACCTATGGCCAATGTTCCGCAGGTGGTGACGCGGCCAGACCTCATTGTCGCACAGTTGCGAGAACGACTGGTGCGTGACCGTCTGTCCTTGGACCGGAACGCCTTGCTGCCCCGTCTCGAACTCCAGATGGAAGTGGCGCGGGATATTGGCGATGTTGGCTTGGGCGGAGTGTCACGAAGTGGCAATGACGTTCGTTTTGGACTGCGCTTTTCGGTACCACTGGAACAACGGGCCGCGCGTGGCAAGCTGATGCAGACCCAGGCTGAACTCGACGCAAACCGCCGTCGGACGCAGTGGCTGGACGAACAGATCAGGGCGGAGATAGACGGTATCGGCATCACCCTCAGCGCGGCAGATCGATTGATCGCCTTGTCTGAGGGTGAAAAGCAGCGGGCAGAGGAGATGGCTGCCGCAGAACGGCGGCGTTTTACCATGGGGGCTAGCGACCTGTTCCTCGTGAACTCGCGCGAAGAGGCAGCAGCCAGCGTCTCTCTCACCCTTCTTGATCAGCGATTGCGGCGGATTGCAGCCAATGCTGATCTTGCGGCCTCGTCCGGCAATGCAGCGGCTCTTGGCCTGTGACGTGTCAATGGTCGCTTAGAATGCGTTTTGCTTCCGCTTGAACGCGCGCCGCGATCAAGCGGAAATCGGCGCTATTTGCTGCATTTTGGCGCCATGCAGCCGCGATGGAGCGGGTCACCTGCCAATCGACGGGCGTGACACGACGTATCAACGCCTCGCCCCCGACATCGGACCGCAGATAGAGTTCAGGCAGGACTGCTATGCCAATCCCGGAACCTACCATTTGTTGAATGCTGTCTAGGCTTGTGCCTTCGTAATCTCGTAAAATGACCGCACGAAGGTCGTCACAAATCCCTTCCACCATCCGGTGATAATGGTGCCGAGGATCGAGCGACAGAAATGCTTCACCAGCCAGGTCATGGCGCGTCACGTTCGATTTTTCGGCAAGTGGATGATGGGGTGGGACGACGATATGCATCGGCTCGCGAAACAACGGTTCGATTTCCAGCCCTTCGCCGATCAGAGGCAATGGCCCGATCATCATATCGAGGTTACCCCTCGCAAGCTCGAGGGCTTGCTCCGTCGGAAGCCCTTCACGAATATAGAGTTTGATGTCGGGCTGTTCGGCATGGAGTGAAGCGATCAGCGACGGCATCAGGTAGGGGCCAAGGGTAGGTGTAACTCCGAATCGAATGACGCCGACCATCTTCTCGCGGGATCTTCGAGCAACTGACCGAATTTCCTGAATTTCCACAAGAACCCGTCGCGCCCGTTCCACCACCAATCGACCTAGCGGTGTCATTTGCACCGCCCAGCCTTTTCGTTCGATCAGCGCGGCACCAAGCCGCTTTTCCAGCGCCGAGATCTGTTGGCTCAGCGTCGGTTGAGATACGCCACATTCATCTGCCGCCTTACCAAAGTGCAGCAGGTCGGCGACCGCGACGAGATATTCCAGTTGGCGAACGGATGGCATAGGCAAACGATAGATAACTTCTATCGTTTAATCTATAAAATTTCGATTGGCTCGAAAACTTATGATGAGCCATAAGGGCGTCAACAGCCCAAAGGGCAAGCAAACTGTAGAGACATCGGCAAGATCGTTTCTTCCTCCTCTACAGGTTGCCAACCCCAGCCAGCTACCGCCGCCGCGGCTCCCAACCGGCCTTTATCGCTGGCGGCGGACACTGGCGACGCACGTCGATACCCCCCTCTTCGTGCGTCGCCAGACTATTTCCTCTCCCTGAAAGGGTTACACCATGTCCCTGACTGCTATGTTGTCGGCATTCCTGGTAATCTCGGCGATAACGCCGCAGCAGGCAGATACGGCTTTCGCCGCTTCAAATTTTCATATGTTCGACCTGAAGCATCTCGAAGGTTCGCAAACCGCCCCTTCAACACCGCAAACCGCTGAGATCATAGTGGAGAGCCGGGCGTCCTATAAGCCTGTCCCCTTAGCTACCAGAGACCATGAAACCCTGGCCTATATCGCCCGAGGATCGGCGTCGTCCTGCACCGTGCTCCTCAATATCGCATCCCGCTGCGTTCGCCCCACCCAACTCGTCAGCATCACGGCAGTTGACGGAATTTCTTGGGACGTTCCATGAGCAAGCCGATAGTCACCCGGCGGACCCTGTCCATGTCAACGCGCAATGGCGGCGCGAACGAGGATGCTCCAAATCCGGTATCGGTCAATCCGCCTCCGATGAAGGAACCGGCAATCCGCACTCGCGCGATGCCCAAAGATACCAACTCGGCAGGCGACATTTGGGGCGGATGGCTGCTGGCCCAAATGGACCTGGCGGGCGAGGCGGCCGCCAGAGAAAGGACTAGATGCCGCGTAGTCACCGTCGCCGTCGACGCGATGGAGTTTCTGCGTCCGGTCAAGGTCGGCGACGTCGTGAGCTTCTACGCCGATGTTGTCGAAGAGGGGCGGACCTCCCTGATCGTTGAGGTCCGCGCCATCGCCAACAGCGAGGACAGCGGGATCAAGCATCGGGTAACCGAGGGCCGCTTCACATTTGTGGCTATCGGGCCGGATGGAAGCCCTCAAAAAGTCGATCCGGGCCAACGAAGGTGATGGACGAAAATCACACCGATATTCATCCAATCCAGAAAGCAATATCATGTCGTTCATCGTAACCGGGACCGACACCGACGTCGGCAAAACCGTGGTCGCCGCCGGTTTGGTAGCATCGCTCAGAATGCGATACTGGAAACCTGTACAGTCCGGTCTCGATCCCGATGGCGATGCCGAACGCGTGATGGAATTGGCTGGGATCGACCGATCAAGAATAGTCCCGGAAGTCTATAAATTTCCAGTCCCGGCGTCACCGCATCTGTCAGCCCGTCTTGCGGGTGAAATGATCGATCCAAGCCGCCTCTGCCTCACCCCTGACAAAGCAAAGGGAGTGGTAATCGAAGGGGCGGGCGGGGTCATGGTGCCTCTAAATGAACAGCTTCTATTCATCGACATATTCAAAGACTGGAAATTGCCAGCAATTCTGTGTGCGAGAAATTCCGTAGGAACAATCAACCATACATTGCTGACAATTGATAAGTTGAAGCGATATAATATACCACTGATTGGTGTAATTTATTCAGGATCGCCAGAACATACAGAAAATCAGAGGATAATAGGGCATTATTCCGGAATACCAAATCTAGGAATTTTGCCAATATTAAGTACACTTAATACTGAAAGCCTAATTCAGGCTATGAATGATTATATTGATATTTCACTTATAAATTGTAAAAACTAATAAACATAGATGATATTGTTCGAAAAATTGAAATCGTATTCTATTACGAAAAAATATGATAATTACGATGATAAATACGAGGCAAAAATGTGCCGATATTTAATAAGATTAACAGTTAGAAAGTTATACATAAATATATTTCAATTCAAGATTTATGTGGAACGATTTACGGACTCTAATTTACTAATATCAATCGTTTTTATAGGGATTCCATTCCTTATATACTGCATCGTTACATCATAACAGGCAGCTTATCGATCGAAAGTCTCCTTGCCGGAAAACACATGGATCGTCCCGCCCGATCACGACTTTGCGCTCCCGATCTGGCTGCACGAAAAACCCTGTCGGAATGGTGAGCTACAGACAACCGGCCTAGTGGGGTTTTCCGCTACCCTAAATTAACACCCGCTCCACCTCGTCCAGCGTCACATCATCGTCATCATCGGGCCGCCGATCGTAGAGCTGGGTGGTGCGGATCGAACTGTGGTTCGCCATCGTCGCGGCCGTTTCCAACGTGCCGCCATTTTTCATATAGGCGGTGATCCCGGTCGCGCGGAAACTGTGGTTGCTAATCGCCGTCCCGATCTCGGCGGCCGCCGCGCGCCGGCGCACCATCGCGAAGGCATTGGCCTGGGGCAGGGGGGTGCCGCGCCTTGCTCGTCATAGCTCCACCTTCTCAGGAGTTGGAGCCTCAGACAAACCCGGCGCGGTTCAGGTGGGACACGATCGCGAGCTCAGTTAAAACCTAATGAATACGTTGGTTGCTAAAATGTGATTCACCCGGTCCGGGCCAATCCGAAACACCGTCTGGTTGAGGTAGCCTGGTTCGATCGTGATTCCCTCCGCTACTTGTAGCGGCTCGCAATGATGATCGCCCGGAACTGCAATATAGGGCGGTTTTCGGCTCGCATTGCGTGAGACGGATCGATGCGGGGAACGCACGCTCCGTGAGACAGAAACCACATTCGGTGCGACCGACGCGCAATGCTGATCCGTTGGCTTACGGACGGCAAAAAGCGGTGGTTAGCGCCCGGGCAGCTTTCCGAGCCGGCATGGTCGAATACCGCCGCCCTCCGAGGGTCATAACCGTTCGGTTCTGACACTTGAAACAGCAGCTGCCCTAGCGCGGACTGAGCTATGAAGCACCAGGTCCAAACCGGTTCAGAGGCACCTTGAGAAACGCCGTCCCACACTTGTCCGCATCCGGCAGCCGGCCGCCACGTATGTTCACCTGAAGCGCGGCGAGCATCAGGTCGGGTAGTGGGAGCGATGCGTCGCGTTTCTCGCGGGTCGCGACGAACTCGGCTTCGTCGATGCCATCGTGAACATGGATGTTGTCGCGACGCTGATCGGCGACGGTCGAGCGACCAAGTACGTCCCTGCCATCCTTGCCATAGTCATGCCCAACATAGGTTGCGGTTTCGGGTGGCAGATCGAGGATGGCGCGGATCGAGCACCACAGCGAATGAGCATCACCACCCGGGAAGTCCGCTCGGCTTGTGCCACTATCGGGAACCATCAGCGTATCGTGAACGAACGCGGCGTCACCGACGACATAAGTGATCGAGGCAAGCGTATGGCCCGGCGACAGCATGACATGAGCATCGAGCGTGCCGATCCGGAAACGCTCGCCATCCGCAAACAACCGGTCCCACTGGCTGCCGTCGACGGCGAGATCGGGCAGGCAGTAGATGTCCCGCCACAGCTTTTGCACTTCCACGACCTTGTTGCCGATCGCGGTTTTGCCACTGGTCTTGCCGGCGAGGTACGGAACGGCCGAAAAATGATCGGCGTGTGGGTGGGTGTCGAGCACCCATTCGACGGTCAGCCCCTTCTCGCGCACATAGTCGAGGATAAGATCGGCGTTGCGGGTCGCGGTCGCGCCAGCGCGCGGGTCAAAATCCAGGACTGGATCGATGATCGCGGCCGTCTTCGTAGTGTCGTCGACGACAACATATTGGAAGCTACCAGTGCGTTCGTCATGGAGCGACGCAACGGTCATACCATCGTGCTTATACTCAATCATGTTTTCATCCTTTCGCTCTGTTAGCTTTCTGCCCGCGCCCGCGCGAACAACCGCTCGAAATCACCCGGATCGATCGCGCCCATCACCAGCATGCGTCCGGCAAGAAAGCCCGGGGTGCCGGCCAAGCCGATCGAATAGGCCTCTTGGCCGTTCGCACGCAGGCGCGCCGCGACAGCCTGTGCATGCGAAGCAAGCCACGTCGTTGCGCTCAGCCAGTCACCGCCAGCGCCGATTACGACGTCCCGCAGCATGTCGTCGTCAATCGTACGGTTGTCGGCCATCAGCTGGCGATGGACGACCGGGTAGATGCCCTGTTCGGCACAGCTGAGCGCAACGCTCGCGGCACGTTCAGACGGTGGACCGAAGATCGGCCAATCCTTGTAGATGACCCTAACTTTGCCATCGCGTCGCACGGCCTCTTCCAACGCGGGGAAGGCGTGACGGCAGGCCGGGCAACGATAATCGGTGAAGACGGCAAGCCGCAGCGTCGCATCGGCAGGACCGTGTTCAGGCGAACTGCCGCCTGCCAGGATCAGGTCGGCGGTTGGACCAACGTCACGCCCAATCGGGGCGGTGCGTCGCAGTACCTGTCCGACCGCCCAGCCCCCCACGACTACAGCGCCGAGCCCGACTGCCTGCCTCCGATTGAGTGGCCCCGGCACGCTCAACGCCCTGCGGGCTTGCTGCGCGCCGTTGCGACGAGGCGGCGCAGTGTTGGTAGATCGACCGCGCCGGCCACGACCTGCGAGCCGACGATCAGCGCCGGGGTCCCGTTAAATCCGATCGCCTCGGCAATGCCATTGGTGCGCGTCAGCAGCGCATCGATCTCCGCGCCACGCGTCTTCAGGTCACGTTGCAGACGCGGCCAATCCACCTTGGCTTTCACAGCAGCTGCCCTGATAGCGGCGCTGTCGAGCCGCGCCGGTGAGGCAAGCAGCGCTCCATGGAAGGCGGCATGCCTGCCTTGCCACTGGCTCGCGACGGCCGCCCGGGACGCCTCGCGGGAGGCGGGTCCGAATATCGGCCAATCCCGATACACGATCCGCACCTTCGGGTCGGAGCGAAGCAGCGCGTTCAGCACCGGCTCCATGCGACGGCAATAGGGGCAGTTGTAGTCGAAGAACTCGACAACGGTGACGTCATAGGCTGTGCCGGCCCGCTTGGGGGCTACGGGATCGTCGATGACTGCCTTGCGCGACAAATCAGGCTGCTGCTGCCCGACCGCAGGTGTCATCGGCACGGCAAAAGCAAGCGCGGCTAGAATGCCGGGAAAGAGAAGGTTGCGGCGGTTCATCGATGTTTCCTTGCCTTATCAATTCCATCGGCGAGCGCGGCGCGCGACAACTCTCCGAGCTGGAGCTGCACGATCGTGCCATCCGCGGCGACGAAGGCGGTTGCGGGATAGCCGGCGACCTCGAAGGCTCGGGAAAGCCTACGGTCGGGATCAAGCGCGACGTTGCCAGCACCGATGCCTTCGCGGGTAAGGAACCGGGTAACGGTCGCCGGCGCCTCACCCTGATCGGCGAGCAGAATCGGCACCTCTCCACGGCGCGACGCAGCAGCATCGAGCATTGGCAGCTCGCGCCGGCATGGGCCGCACCATGTCGCCCACAGATTGACCACGAAGGGACGACCCCGGAATCGATCAAGCGGGAGCGGAGCGCCGGATGGCGTCGTTAAGGCGAGATGATAGGGAAAGGGGCCGTAGGTCACGGGCGGGATCAGCGCCTGAAGCGTGAACCAGAGGCCGCCAGCTACGGCAAGCGCTGCCCAGCCTATCGCCAGAGCGCGCGTTCGGCCGAGCCGGAACGCCAGCGTTACCGCAGCGCCGGCGAGGCCGGCGACGGCCGAGAAGCCTCCCTGCCATATAGCTAGGATGGAGAGTGGAGCATCGGCGTAGCTCGCCCAATGCGTCGCGACATAGCCGATCCGGGCCGTCACCAGCCCGACGACAATAGCACTGGTCGCGACCATCGACACTCGCGGGAAGCGGAACCGTCCCGCCAGCGCCGTCAAACCGAGGAACACGGCGACGCACAGAACCGCCAATCCGCGATCGACCGCCATCATCAGCGGCCCGATGGCAATTGCGCTGCCCATCACAGAAACGCGCCTGCGCTCTTCCAGAGCATATAGGCTGCGACCACGAAGATCAGCGTTGCGAAGACCGTGGTGAGTGTACTGCCCGTGCCCAGACGCTTAGCGATCCGCGTGCCGATCAACCCGCCGATAACCCCACCGCCGATGAAGGCGAAGGCGAGCGGCCAATCCACAAGCCCGGAGAACGCGTAGTTGGCAGCGGTCGTCAGCCCGAACGCGGTGACGGCGATCAGCGACGTGCCGACGGCGTTGAGGATCGGCATGCCCGTCGATCCGATCAGTCCGGGAACGATCAGGAAGCCACCACCGATGCCGAAGAAGCCCGAAAACAGTCCGGTGCCGAGGCCATAACCCAGCACCTTGGGCGCCTTCTCCCGGTTGCATTCTGCACCGGGATTACCAACGTCACCCCGCCCGCGCAGCATTACAACGCCGACGACGATCATGACGAGCGCGAACAGAAAGAGGAGCTTGCCGCCATCGACGGCCTTGCCCGCGGTGGATCCGAGCAGCGCACCGATGACGCCGGCAGTCGCATACATGCCGCCGCACCGCCATTTGACGGTATGTGCCTTGGCATGACCGATCAGACCGGTCGCGGCATTGGCCGCCACGGCAAACGCGCTCGTACCGATGGCGAGGTGCGCGTCGGGAACGCGCACCAGATACACCATGAGCGGCACGGCGAGGATCGAGCCACCGCCACCAACGAGCCCGAGGGTGAAACCGACCAGGCTGCCGGACAAGGCGCCAAGCAGATACTGGATTGGTTCGAGGATCATGCCGCCTTGCCGATCTCGTGTGGAGCGGCCATCCACTCGCGGCCTTTCAGCATGCCCTGCCAGTAGATCGGGGGCAGCATGCGCTCCTTCAGGAACCAGGCGGCGCGCGTCGGACGCGTTCCGTCCAGCAGCCAGGATGGGAAGCTGGGCAGCAGCTTTCCGCCATAGCCGAACTCGGCGAGGACGATCTTACCGCGTTCGACCGTGAGCGGGCATGAGCCGTAACCATTATAGTCGGCAACGGGGGGTCTGCCGTCGAGCGCGGCCAGCGCGTTGACCGCGACCACGGGCGCCTGGACGCGAGCAGCAGCGGCGGTCTTGGCATTGCTGGTGCCAGCGGCATCGCCAAGGCCAAAGATGTTTTCAAATCGCTTGTGCCGCAGCGTAGTCTCGTCGACCTCGACGAAGCCGCTCGCAGCCGCGAGCGGGCTATTGGCAACGACGGCATGCGACACTTGGGGCGGAACGACGTGGAGCATGTCAAACGGGCGTTCGATCCGCTCGGAGACGCCGTCCTGCTTGCGCTCGAACGTGGCGACACGACGATCGGCGTCGACTGCGACCAGGTTGGACTCAAGCCTGAGATCGATGCCGTACTTCTCGACATATTCCATCAGCGCCGGGACGTAGGTCGGGACCCCGAACAGGGCTGCGCCGGCATTATGGAACTCGACGTCGATAGCCGGGAGAACGCCGCTATCGCGCCAGATGTCGCAGGAGAGATACATTGCTTTCTGCGGTGCGCCGGCGCACTTGATCGGCATGGGTGGCTGCGAGAACAGCGCCCGCCCCTGCCGCAATTCCTTGACGAGCTGGTAGGTGTAGGGTGCCAGATCGTAGCGATAGTTGGAGGTGACGCCGTTGCGGCCGAGAGCCTCAGGCAGCCCTTCGATCTTCTCCCACGCCAGGCGCAGCCCGGGCGCGACGACCAGAACGCGATAGGTCAATGTGTCACCGTATTCGAGCTCGACCGTGTTACGGTCGGGGTCGATGGCAACGGCGGGCAACCGTACCCACTTAACGCCCTTTGGCATTATGTCGGATTCGGCCTTGCGCGTCTGTTCGGGAGTGAAGACGCCGGCCCCCACCATCGTCCAGCCGGGCTGGTAATAATGGTCGGTCGCCGGATCGACGACCGCGATCGTCACTTTGGCGTTGCGCTTCAGAATGCTGGAAGCGGTCGCGATGCCGGCGGCACCGCCCCCGATGATGACGATGTCGTAGGTCATTGATCAGCCCTTTCGGAACGGCGCTTCAGCGCAGGCGTGAGATCGGCAAGGTCGTACCCGGCTGCCTTTGCTTGGTCGACGATCGTCGCCGGGTCGGCGCGATCGGCCTCGGCCAACGCCCACAAGGTCGCCGCGCGCGTCCCGCTACGGCAGAAGCCGAGCGTCGGCTGTGGCAGCGTGGCTAGCGCCTCCTTCATGCGATCCGCATCGGCGTCAGTCGCCTTGCCCGGTACGATAGGGACATGGGCAAACGCGAGACCGTGGTCGCCTGCCATTCGGGCCATTTCTTCCGCGCTTGGCTGGCCCGCCTCCTCGCCGTCCGGGCGGCTTGAGATGATCGAGCGATATCCTGCCTTCGCGGCAGCGGCGAGGTCGTCTTGCGTCAGCTGGGGGGCGGCAGAGAAGGACGAGGTGATCTGCTTGAAAGCCATGTGATGTCTCCTGTCTGATCAGGCCGAACGGCGGGAAGTGAATGCAAAGCGGTGGACGGCAACGCCGAGGGCCATTGCAGCGATGAAGACCAGTGCCGGCAGAGGCTGGATCGCCAGTGCGGCAATGGCGGGACCTGGGCACAATCCGACGATGCCCCAGCCTATGCCGAACAAGGCCGCACCGCCGATGAGGCGCCGGTCGATCGGCGAGGTGGCGGGCGTGTGGAATTGTTCGGCCGCGATCGGGGTCGAGCGACGCCGCACGACGAACCAGGCTATCGCCATCGGCAGGATCGCGCCTGCCATGACGAACGCCAAGGTCGGGTCCCACGCGCCGGTGACATCGAGGAACGCGCGCACCCGCGCCGGATCGATCATTCCGGAGATGGCAAGGCCGGCGCCGAACAGCGTCCCGCTAGCGAGTGAAATGAGGTTCTGGCGCATCACAGTATCACCCCGGACAGACGCATGATCGTGACCGTGACGACGCCGGTCGCCATGAACGTGACGGTCGCGGCGATGGACCGGGGCGACAGGCGGGACAGGCCGCATACGCCGTGACCACTGGTGCACCCGGACCCAAGCCGCGTTCCGATACCGACGACTAGACCGGCGACGGCGATCAGCGAAAGCGATGCCGGAAAGCTGGCTTTCACGCCCAAACTGGCCGCAGCAATACCCGCGCCCAAGGGCAGACCCGCGGTAAAGAGCAGCGCGAGGGCCCATGGTGGGCCTCCAGCGGAAAGACCAAAAACCCTCGCGAACATGCCACTGACTCCGGCGATGCGGCCGTTGCCGAGCAGCATGATCGCCGCGGCGACACCGATCATCAGCCCGCCGATGAAGCCTTCGAGCGGCATGGCATGGGGAAAGCCTGGCATCACAGCGCATCCAGCGGAATTTTGAGGTAGCGGGTGCCGTTGGCTTCCGGCTCCGGCAGATGACCACCGCGCATGTTCACCTGGATCGAGGGCAGGATGAGCTTCGGCATCGACAAGGTGGCGTCGCGACTGGTCCGCATCGCGACGAAGTCGTCTTCGCTGACCCCTTCGTGGACATGGACGTTGCCGACACGCTGCGCGCCTACAGTCGTTTCCCAGACATATTCGTCGCGGCCCACCGCCTTGTAGTCGTGGCAGAGGAACAGGCGCGTCTCGTCCGGCAGCTGCATGAGCCGGCGGATCGAGCGGAATAGCTGGCGTGCGTCGCCACCAGGGAAGTCTGCCCGCGCGGTGCCGTAATCGGGCATGAAGAGCGTATCGCCGGTGAAGACCGCGTCACCGATGGCATAGGCCATGTCCGCCGGCGTATGGCCGGGCACGTGCAGCGCAATGGCGTCGATGTTGCCGATGGCAAAGCGGTCGCCGTCCTCAAACAGCCGGTCGAACTCCGAGCCATCGCGCTCGAAGTCGGTGCCAGCGTTGAAGATTTTGCCAAATACGTTCTGGACCCGGATGATCTCACGACCGATCGCGAGCTGCCCGCCAAGCGCCTGCTGAAGATAAGGTGCCGCAGACAGGTGATCGGCATGAGCATGGGTTTCCAGCAGCCAATCGACCGTCAGTCCCTGATCCCGCACGTAAGCGATCACTGCGTCCGCCGACGCGGTTTTGGTCCGGCCAGCCGCGGCGTCAAAATCGAGGACGCTGTCGACGATCGCAGCCTTTTTCGTCGCCACGTCCCAAACGACGTAGGTCGCTGTGTTGGTAGGCTCATCAAAGAAGGACTGAACGACCGGCGCTCCGGCCGCTTTTGCGCGTCTGATCTGGGCATTGGCTTCGCTCAAAACCGGGTCCATGACCATCTCCATTTAGACAACCTCACGGTTTATGTAGTTGTGTAAACGTATTGCGTCAACGGGGTGTTCGTGCCATTTGGGAGGAATGGAAATGATGGATGCGAACATGCCGCGCTCGCTGCGCATCGGGGATGCAGCCCCGAACTTCACCGCCCGCACCACTCAGGGCGAGATTGCGCTCGATCAGTATCGTGGGCGCTGGATTGTGTTTTTCTCGCACCCTGCCGACTTCACGCCGGTTTGCACGAGCGAGTTTGTGGCCTTGGCTAAAGCGGCTCCTCAATTCGAGGAGCTGGATTGCGTATTGTTGGGGCTGTCGGTCGACAGCCTCTACTCTCATGTCGCCTGGCTTCGCGCGATCCACGACGTTTTTGATGTCGAGGTGCCGTTTCCGGTGATCGAGGATCCGTCGATGGCGGTTGGGTATGCCTACGGCATGCTCGACGAGCAGGCTGGCGATGCCTCAACGGTACGTGCAACCTACTTCATTGATCCCGGAGGCATTATCCGCGCACTCAGCTGGTATCCGATGAATGTCGGGCGCTCGGTCGACGAGATGCTTCGCACGGTCAGGGCGTTGCAGCGTTCGGCCGATGGCGAGGCCTATACGCCCGCTGACTGGCAGCCGGGCGACGACGTGCTCCTGCCTCCCGCTTTGCCGGGGAACGCAGGCGCCGACTGGTTTCACCAGACGAAGGCTGACCGGTGATGGCGATCTACCAGTCCCGCGCGCTTGCCGACGTTGCAGTCGAGAAGCTGCGCGTGTTCGCGCAGCCGCAGCGCCTTATGATCCTGTCCTATCTGCTGGGTGGCGAACGGCAGGTGGCGGACATCGAGGCGGCCACGGGCGTGACCCAACCAGCGCTCAGTCAGCAGCTTGCCGAGCTGCGGCGCGCCGATCTGGTGAAGACCAGGCGTGAGGCGAAGCAGGTTCACTACCGTCTTGCCGACGATGCAGCCGCACTGTGTGTGCGAACCCTGGAGGCGATGTTCGGAGCCGACGATCTGTCGGCTCCCCAAACGGCCCCGGCCCCCCGCCCAGTGCGACCGCGCGAGACGCCGTCCGTGGTTCGACCGCAAAACATCGGTGCGGCCGTTTTTGCGAGAGTTGGCTGATCATTTCGGCTGAAGAAGGAAAAAGCGGATGCGTATGCCAATCATTGCTCTTGCAGGATGCTTGTCACTCATGAGCAGCGTCAGTGCTTCAGCCGGCGTGCCTAGGCAGGCGGTGATACCGGGATATGGCGCGATCACACCCGTCGAAGGTGCTGCGGAACGGCCCGATCGCAAGTTGCGCTATCGCGTGCTGTTCAATGTGACCAAGGCCGCGGCAACGCCGGATAAAATCAATCCATCGCTGGAGAAGGTCGCCCGCTTTTTGAACCTGCTGGGCAACGATGGCGTTCGTCCAGAACAAGGCGATGTCGTCGTGATCGTCCACGGTCCGGCGACGCCCATCGTTACCGAAGATCGCGCCTATGCGACAAAGACGGGAGTAGCTGCGAACCCCAACCTTGCCTTAATTGAGGCGTTGAAAAAGGCGGGTGTATCCGTTCGGGTATGCAGCCAGGCTCTTATTGGAAACGGGATTGACCCCGCTACGGTAGGGAAAAGTGTCGAAACCGACGTGTCTGCGCTGACAACAATGGCGACGTTGCAGCTGCGTGGTTGGGTGCTGATCCCAGACTGATCGCCGACACCTTTCCTGTTTCATCATTCCAGTCCGTAACGCTGCTGGTGTCATAACCGGTCGGTTGTGACACCAGCAGACTACCATAGCTTTCGGCAAGTTTACGGTGCCACAATCCCGCATCAGAAAGCGTCCGCTTCCAGAAGCTCTGAATGCATCGGCTAAGCCGATAGTTGGCGAATTCTGCCGACCGTGCCGACGTTGGCTCCGCAAGGAAAACGAGCGGTTTTCTCGCGGTCTGACAATGCCGGTCCCGGCAATCCGAAAAGAGCAAGAAAACCCGTTGTGAAAACCAGCGCCATCTTGCACCATGCCGGTAGTCTTTTCTGGCGGGGTACGCATTGCTCATTGGCTATATCCGAGTGTCCAAGTCGGACGGCACGCAAACGCTGGAGCCGCAGCGCGACGCGCTGTTCGCGGCCGGCATTGATCCGTCGCGCATCTATGAGGATATGGCATCGGGTCGCCACGATGCGCGGCCTGGCCTGACCGCCTGCCTGAAGGCGCTTCAGCCGGGCAACACGCTCGTCATCTGGAAGCTGGACCGCCTCGGCCGCGATCTGCGCCATCTGGTGACGACGGCGGAGGATCTCCGGTCGCGCGGGATCGGGTTGAAGGTGCTGGCAGGTGCCGGCGCGCAGATCGACACGACGTCTGCCAATGGCCGTCTCGCTTTCGGCATCTTCGCGGCGTTCGCCGAGTTCGAGCGCGAGTTGATCGCCGAGCGTACCCATGCCGGCCTTGCTGCGGCGCGCGCGCGCGGTCGCATGGGCGGTCGGCCGCGCAAGATGAACCGGGCGACGCTGACGATGGCGATGGCGGCGATGTCCGATCGAGGTGTCGTCGCGGCTGATGTCGCTAAGCGGCTCGGGATCACGACCACGACCCTGTATGTCTATGTCAACGGCGACGGCACCCCCAAGGCGCCGGGGCAGGCGTTGCTCGATGCGGGTCCCACTCGGCAACCGCAAAGCCAGGCTGCATAATGAGCGCGGGCGTCACGGTCCCCATCGAGGCGATCGTGACGCTCCGACGTCGTTTGGCGGCATTGCCAGCAAGGCATCCCGAGCGGCAGCCGCTGATGACATCGACCGCCGAACTCTACGACATCAGCCGCGCTACGCTCTACCGGCTGTTGCGCGGCGAGCGAAGGCCGAAGGACGCACACCGTGCCGATCGTGGCCTGTCGCGCACCATGCCTGCCGGCGAGATCGAATGGTGGTGTGAGGTCGTTGCGGCGATGAAGAGCCGCACGACCAACCGTCAAGGCCGTCGTCTCTCGACGAAGCGTATCCTCGAAATCGTCACCGAACACGGTGTCGAGACCCCCGATCGCGGTCTGGTGAAGCTGCCGGCAGGTCGGTTGGCTGCCTCGACACTCAACCGGCACATGCGGCAACGGGGATACGACACCGAGCGGATGACGCGCGAGCCGGCTGCGGTGCGCTATCAGGCCGAACGCGCCAACATGCTCTGGCATTTCGACATGAGCCCGTCGGATCTCAAGCAGTTGAAGGCCCCGACCTGGATCGATCCCGATCGTAATGGCGCGCCTACGTTGATGCTGTTCTCGGTGGTCGATGACCGGTCGGGCGTCGTCTACCAGGAATATGCGCTCGTCTATGGGGAGGATGCCGAGGCGGCGCTGCGCTTCCTGTTCCGTGCGATGGCACCAAAGGAGGACAATCCGTTTGGAGGTATTCCGGAGAACATCCAGCTCGATGGCGGCCCGGTCGGCAAATCGAGCGTGTTCAAGCGGGTCATGGAATGTCTCGGGATTACCGTCACTCCGCACATGCCAGCAGGGTCGGACGGACGCCGCACGACCGCGCGCGCCAAGGGGAAAGTCGAGCGCCCGTTCCGCACTGTCAAGGAAGCGCACGAGACGCTGTACCACTTTCACGAACCCGCCAGCGAGGAGGAGGCCAATCGCTGGCTGGCGCGCTACATCGCCACCTACAACAGCGGCGACCATCGTCGCGAGCCGCATTCTCGGATCGACGACTGGCTCGGCCACCTGCCCGATGGCGGCATTTGCGCCATGTGCAGTTGGGAGCGCTATTGCGCATTCGCGCGCGAGCCAGAGCGCCGCAAGGTCGGCCTCGACTGCCGGCTGACCGTCGCCGGCGTTACCTATGAGGTCACGTCCGAAGTGGCCGGCGAAACGGTTGTCGTCTGGTGGGGGCTGTTCGACCAGGAGCTATGGGTCGAGCATGGCGATGACCGATACGGCCCGTTCGATCCGGTCGGAGGGCCGGTGCCGCTGCATCGCTATCGCAAGCACCGCAAGAGCCGGCGCGAGGTCCGCGCGGATCGCGTCGATGCGCTGGCGACGAAGATCGGAATCCCTCGCTCGGTCTTGACGGGCGAGGACGACATCGTGGTGATCGGTCGCAAGCCCACCGATGGGATCGCACCTGTGCCGGCCCGGCCATTCGCCGATCCAGATCCGTTCGCCGAACTCACCTTCGCCACGCCGCTCAAGGCACGCTTCGCCATATCCGAGGAACTGCGCCTGCCGCTTGGCGGCCTTTGCGAAGAGGACCGCGCCTTCATCGACGCGTTGCTCGCGCGCACGCTGTCCCGGCCCGAAGTGATGGATGAAATCCGCAGGCGATTCCCGCCCGGCCACAGACGGAGCGGCTGATGCAGACCGAGGTGATGCGCTATTACGGGCTGGCCCGGCCCCCGGTCGATCTCGGCTTCTTCGAGACCGAGCATCATGCCCAGCTTACCCATGATCTGAAGACCGCGATCACAGGTGGTCGCCTGATCGCGCTTACGGCCACCATCGGCTCGGGCAAGACCGTGCTGACGCGGCGACTGCGCGAAGAACTAGAGCGCGAGGGCCGTGTGATCGTCTCGCGCGCGCTCAGCCTGGAAAAGGCCAAGATATCGGTGCCGCTGCTGGTTGCAGCGCTGTTCTATGATCTTTCGTCTGAGAAGACCGTCTCGATCCCAAGCCAATCGGAACGGCGCGAACGCGATTTGCAGGAGCTGTTTCGCAAGGCCAAGCGACCGGTCGCGCTGTTCGTCGACGATGCCCACGACCTCCACCCAAAGACGCTGACCGCGCTCAAGCGCCTCGTTGAGCTTGTCACCGAGGGCGGCGGTCAACTGGCCGTGATCCTCGTCGGCCATCCGAAGCTGCGCAACGACCTGAAACGCCCGCTGATGGAGGAAATCGGCGACCGGACGACCGTGTTCGAGTTTGGCGGCCTGCGCGATCGGCAGCGCGACTATATCGACTGGGCGCTGCGCACCGCACTGTCGCCGGGGATAGAACCCGATGCCGTGCTGACCGAAGACGCCGCGATCCTGCTCGCCGCCAAGCTTAAGACACCGCTCCAGATCGGCCGCCATCTCGTGCGCGCGTTCGAAGCCGGGTTCGAGGCCAGCGTGAAACCGATCGATGCCGCTACCGTAGAGGGTGTGCTGTCACGCCAGATTGACGACCTCGAACCCCAGCTTACCCGCCACGGCTACGATACGAAGAGCCTGGCGGACCAGTTCGACGCCAAGCCGGCGGAGATACGGCAACTGCTCCGGGGCGGGCTTGATCCGGCTCGTGCGCGCGAGCTGACCGACGATATGCGCGCGGCAGGATTACCGCTTTGACCGCCGTGTCCGCGATCCCGCGCCGCTCGGTGAACATCTCGCGTCCGTCGCATCGAATGTGATTTGCGTCTCACCGAACGTGCGCCGGCTGATCGCCAGCGTCTCACATAATTCAAGCGCGAAAGCCCCCTCTATTGCAGTTCCGGGCGATCATCATTGCGAGCCGCTACAGCTACTGGCAAGCTCGCACCTATAAAGGTTCGGACCTGATCGATGCCCTTGTGCCGGTCCCATCGGGTTGTGTTCAAACCAACGAACGTTTCGTTCCACACGACTACACGTAAGGGCCCCCGCGGTAACGGCAACTGTGCCCGAAGCTGTTGACGAAGGCGCCAACCAACTCCCTCCGAATCCGACCGAAAACGCTGTTCGACCCGCGTACGGCCGCTGATCGACAACCCAGTCGCCCTGTCTTGTTTGAAGATGTAGGCGACCTGCTCCCATGCCCGATGCTCCTCATTGGCGACGGTGCGAGCGAACCGGGTGTGGACGTAAACATAGCCCGCCGTCGCGGACCACCCGCGCGGCAGCCTTAAGGTCAGGCTCGGTCGGATCAGTACCTGGCCTAGTCTAGATACTTCGTCCGTATAGCGACCGTGGAGTTCGAGCGTTGCATCCACGTTGTCGAACAGGGTGGTCGTTCCAGTCATCGAAGTCCAGATTTGCTCGTCATGTTCGGATGCGTGGGCAGGAATCGTGCCCACGACAATGGCGAGCGGTGCGGCGATGTATCGGAAAAGGGGCATGGGGTGCGTGCTCATGAGCGATCGAAGAAATCAACGCGGCCAGTGCCGAGCTCGTAGTAAGCCCCGACAATCATGAGCTTGCCCTCTACAAGTGGCTTCATCAATAGTGGATCGCTAGCTTCGCGCAGGTTACGCACCGTGCGTCGGACGTTCTGGCGTATCGCGGCCTCGGTGGCGTCGCCAGCAATGCCCCGCGCTTCAAGCACGGCGGGGATTATCGGCTCGACCATGGTGCCGATCGCACCAGGGAAACGCGCGTTCTTACTGACCACGTCCATCGCGGCCTTGACCGCACCACACGCTTCGTGCCCCATGACCACGATCAAGGGCACACCTAGAACTGCTACCGCGAACTCAATCGAACCCTTGGCGACTGTGTCGACGGTATTGCCAGCGTTGCGGACGATGAACAGTTCGCCCAAGCCGCGTCCAAACAACAACTCCGGCGGCACTCGGCTGTCCGAGCAGGAAACATAGGCAACGAACGGCGCCTGATAACGAGCGAGTTCCAGGCGGCGCTGCGGCGAGATGTCGGGATTGAGGATTTCACTGCGCAGAAACGCGGCGTTGCCGTCCTCGAGGAGCCGCAGCGCCCCATCAGGGTCGAGTGTTGTCTTGCCGTCCTTGGTCGGTGCGGGTGGGACAACGCGCGACTGGTGTCTCGATGCGACTTGCGCGCTCGCAGGTGCGACGGCGATCGTCGCTGTGGTCATCGCGCCGGTCACAAGAGTGCGGCGCGACAAATTAATGTCGAACATGGGTATCCTCTCCTTCTATTTAAAAGATTGCAGGTGAAATGGGATATTTAACCATTCAACAGAAGACCAAGACAGCCGCAATATCAAGTTATATCCTCTTCTTTAAAGCCACAGCCGGGCGCGGTCATCGGAAGCGGCGGCCAAATCGGCGGCAGCCAGTGCTGCGCACGCTTGAGCGTCCAGCAACCGCACGCGGGCGTCAGTCGCCGCTTCTTCATCTGAAGAACTTGGGTAACAAGACGCAACGTCAGATGTATACCGCCTATATTGCCGGCTTGATTGGCTCTAGCGATCACAAGAGCATTTAGCGCATGGCGGCCCGCACAGACGCGCATAGAGGCTGCGTCAGAACGCTGGCGTAACGGTGCACGATCGAAGTCCGATATGATCCCGAGGGATTGCGAGACCAACCTTGGAAGCCATCATGTGGAACCCGACCGCCCGCGCGCATCATATACGATCCGACAACGTCCTGGATGGGGAAGCAATGGCGAGATCTTCTACAGCCTGACCGAGGCGAAAGTGTTGATCGAAACGTGGCGGCGACATCAACGCCCGCTACGGCGTTGACCATGTATTCAGATTCTACACCCATAATTCCGATCAGCGCGCACCCTACCATGTCAATGTGATCTCGGCCGCGACACATGAGGCATCTTATATGCTTGATGGCCTGACCAGACATGGCACCGATCTCGTGATCTCCGAGCATTATACCGACACCGGCGGAACGACCGATCATGTCTTCGCTCTGTGCGCCATGCTGGGATTTCGTTTCTGCCCGCGTCTGAGGGGGTTCCCCGACAGACACCTCGCGCCGATTGCCCTGGCCACAGCCTATCCACTCCTTGGCCCGCTGTTGGGCAAACGCATCCGGACCGATATTATCCGTGAGCAATGGGGGGACGTGCTGCGGCTTGTCGGTTCGGTCAAGACCGGCCATGTCGCGCCTTCGGTCATGTTGCGAAAGCTCGCCGCCTATGAGCGGCAGAACCAACTCGAAGTGGCGCTACAAGAAATCGGCAAGATTGAGCGGCCCCTGTTCTTGCTGGACTGGCTTGAAATCCCGACCTGCGCCGGCGGTGCCACGCCGGTCTTGTAAATCGGCGAGCACGAGTTGCCGACACCCGCTTGAACCTATTATCGTTCTCCAAACGAGTTTGCTTCAGATGGCCGAAAATCAGGCTGTAGATTTCCGCTGAGAAGTGACCCGGTATTTCCATCGAGAATTGACCCGGGTGATGGTATGTCCCGCAGAGCGGGTTTTGGGTCAAGCTGGTGATTTTTCCTTTCGTGGTTTTGGTGATGCAGAGCTTGCCCTGAACCGGAAGCTGTCATTGCCAGTTTCGATGATGTGGCAATGATGGGTTAGTCGATCCAGCAGGGCGGTGGTCATTTTGGCATCGCTGAATACCTCGGCCCATTCGCTGAAGCTGAGGTTGGTGGTGATCACGACGCTGGTGCGTTCGTACAATTTGCTGAGCAGGTGGAACAGCAAAGCTCCGCCTGATGGGCTGAACGGCAGATAGCCCAATTCGTCGAGAATGATGAGATCGAGTTTGAGCAGACGTTCGGCAATCTGCCCCGCCTTGTTGGCTGCTTTTTCCTGTTCGAGCGCGTTGACCAGATCGACCGTGGCAAAGAAGCGCACTTTTCTGCGGTGAGGGTAGCGGGCGGGATCGAGCATTGTTCTTCAGCGCAATATGAGGCGGCATTGCCGCCGCGCTGTTTGCAGGACCGGGGCCTGTTCCTGCCCCCTGGCGCAAGGGCCTGGCCGTCTACGCCGCTGCGCGGCTCCGCTTGGTGATCGCGGGGGTTTCCCCGCCCTTCCTTCGCTGCGCTCTGTGCAGGCCGGGTGATCCCCCTCCCCCGCGATCAGCCCATATTTGCGCCATTCCCCGACCCAGTTCGCCACTTGGCAGAAGTCGATGGGGCCATCGCCTTCGGCTCCATTTTAAGAAGGGAAACAGCACAATGGCTAAGACTTCAAAGCCCACGATCCTGCACCTGTCAGTCGATCAACTTCACCGCAGCGAACAGAATGTTCGCAAGAAACCGGCCAGCGCCGCGAGCGATGCCGAAATCTCCGCTTCCTTGCTGTCGGTTGGTCTTATTCAACCCATGGTCGTGATCCCGCGCGAGGCCGGGGGATATGAGGTAATCGCCGGGGATCGCCGTCGCCGCCTTCTCACGGCATTGGCCGAGGCGGACCCGAACCGGAAGGCACTCACTTTCCCGTGTATGAAGGTCGATGACTTGAGCAAGGTCACGGAAATCAGCATGGCCGAGAACCGCGCGCGCGAAGCGATGGCCCTGCCCGATGTGTATATGGGTTTCGCCGCCATTCGGGCCGAGCGCCCCGAGGCCACCCTAGAAGAGTTGGGCGCGATGTTCGGCTACGATGTGGCCCGCACCGCGCGCATCATGCGGATTGCGAACCTTCACCCCGAGATCATGGACCTCTACAGCGCGGGCGAGATCGATGACGCCCAGGCACAGGCATACGCGGCGACGGAGGATCGTTCGCTACAGATCGCGGTTTATCGCCAGTTGGAAAAGGAGGCGACCCGCCCGCACGAGAAGAATGCGAGTGCCATCCGCAAGGCAATGAACTCCGGCAATCACGAACTGACCAAGCTAATGTGCTATGTCGGCGTCGAGGCTTACCGCGCAGCAGGGGGCGAATTTGAGGCCGATTTGTTCGCGCAGGATGGCGCTGGCATCGTCCAAAGCCCCGATGTGTTGCACCAGCTAGTCGAGCAGCGCATGACCGAGGATAAGGATCGGTTCGAGCATAATATCTCCCGCAATGGCCGTGTGCTTGGCGAGAAGTGGGGGCTTGCCGACCTACAGTTTTCGTGGGCGGCGACACCTCCGCAGATCAAGCAATACGGCTATCTTTCGACCGACCATGAGCTTCGCATTCGCAATCCGAAGCGGGGCGACCTCCCCAAAGACCTCGCGAAAATCTATGCGTCGATGGAAACGCGCCTCGCTGCAATGATCGGGGAGGATGACGAGCCGCTGGCCGATCAGGAAGACGCCTACGAGAAGCTGGCGAGCGAAATTGCCGAGCTGGACGCGCAGCGCACTATCATCCTGCCCAAGAAGGGCGCGGTCATTGCCGTCGCGTCCATCGAGAACGATGGCAGTTTTGACGTAGAGCTGTGGTTTGCAGATCGCGCGGCGAAGGGTGCGGAACTGCCCAAGGGCGCGACCGAGCAGCGCGAAGCCAAGCCAGCGCCGACACCGGAAGAGGCCGAGCGCGCGCGTTTCGGGCTATCGAAGGACAACATGCAGGTCATGATGTTGATCCGCCGCGATATGATCCGGGCCGAGCTAATGCAGTCCGCTTCCGCCGGTTCGTCGCTCGCGCTCGACTTCATGCTGTTTACGCAGGCCCGCACGATCCTGACCGCGACGCACGACGAGGACGGCACCACCAAGATTCACGATCTAGTCGGGAGCCGCCCCGAGCGCGCCGCGTGGCGCACCACTAAGGAGGGCTTGGCGTCGGGCGAATGGATGACGGCCCGCGATCCGATTGAGGGTTTTGCGCTGTTTCGCAATCTGCCCGCTACGGACAAGAACAAGGTGGCGGCAATGATCGCCGGTCATATGCTCATGGCGACCACTTCGGTTTATTCCGATGGTCGCACCCCGCGCATGGTCCGTGAGCTTGCCAACTGCATCGAGGCCGAGGCCGGTTTCGGACGCTGGCGCGATACCGTCGAGTTGGACGAGGCGTTTTTCAACACCTTCTCCAACAAGGCCCGGCTTGCTCTTCTCGAAACGTGGGGTCTGGCAGATCGCGCCAAGGGCATGAAGGGCAACGAAACCGCCGCCTTCTGTGCCCGCATCGCGAATTGCGACGAAGAGGACGCCAAGTTGCTTGGCCTTCATCCCGACTATGTTGCCGAGGCGGTGAACTGGCTTCCCGACTTCATGGAGAGCGCCACCGTTGAACCTCTCCCCGCCAAGGTGGAACCGGAGGCCGATGAAGCCGACGAGCTGGGGGACGAGGATCAGGACGACGATCACGACCAGATCGACGAGGCCGCTTGATCCAGAGTGGGGGGCTTCGGTCCCCCGCCCATTCCTACGCAGAAAGAGGGACCACCATGGCCCGCCATTGCATCCGTGAACCCCGTTATATCCCGCCTGTCCACGTCATTGGCGAACAGCCTGACTTGTTCGGAGGCCCTACGATCAGCCACGCGACCGAGCGGAAACCCGTAGGGGCGAAGGCGCTTCGCGCTATCACGAAATGGGCCATCACCCCTTGGCTTGGCGACGTGGGCCGTAAAACCGTTCTCGATCAAGCACCGGCCCCCCTCCCCGTCTATCTCGTCGCTTGCGTTGCCGCAAAGCTGGATCACGCCGCCGAGGCGCGCGAGCTTTATATCTCCCCGTGGTTTCGCAAGGCCCGCGCCTATGCCGAGCACACCGGATCGCCCTGGCTGATCCTTTCGGCAAAGCATGGTCTGATCGACCCCGGCACGGTTATCGAACCCTATGACGCGACCCTTGGGGCGATGGACGCTCCCGCTCGCTGCCTTTGGGGCGCTCGCGTGCTGGACGAGCTGGCCCGGGTTGTGGACGTGGTCGCCCCCCTGATCGTTCTTGCTGGCCGTAGCTATCGCGATCCGTTGTGGCCGAGCATCGCAGCGCGCGCGACTGCGCCGATGGAAGGCTTGGGGATAGGTCAGCAGTTGGCTTGGTTATCGCGCGCCACCGCAAATATATGAGTTTCCGAGCAACCGAGGACGAAGGCGAAATCTCCAAGGTTGTTCGTCGTGCTGGCCGGTGGAGCATCCCGCTCCACCGGCCCCCTTCGCTGGATCGACGCCGTTCTTTATTCGTTCAAGACTTGATGATATAGGAAAGGCATGACGATGAGCGGCGGAACTGGTCCCCTGTGGACCCAAGATCAGGCGATTGCCTACGAGGCCGCGCTTGAGGCCATCAATGACGTGATCGCCGGGTACAGCGAGCAGATCGCGCTTGAGCAGGAGCGGCCTGCACCCAACACGGCGCGCATCGAATGGCTTGAAATGCGGACGGATCAGGCGACCGCAATCATGCACTCGCTCAACGTGACCGACACTGAAAATGTCCGGCAAGTTCTTTCTGAATATAGCGCCATCGTTCGCGCGCGTGACGCCGCCGAGGCCGTCCCCATCGCTGCCTAAGAAGTAGCATGGACCGCGACCCCGAACGACATAGCCTGTCATCCGACGCCCTACAAAAAATCTATGAAACCCGCGTATCTCCCCGCCTTTTTAGGGGCGCGGAGAGCGTCGAGCAGCCGACCGCGATTGTTCTAGGCGGGCAACCCGGCTCTGGCAAAACTCCCATGCAGAACCATGCTACCCGCGAGTTTGCGGGCAGCGGCGGAATGGTGAAGATCATCGGTGACGATCTTCGCGCTTTTTTGCCTCACTATAAGAGCTTGCAGCGCGCCGACGACAAAACTGCGGCCTTCTATACCGACCGCGATTCTGGTCGATTGGTCGAGAAGGCCATTACCGAGGCCGCACAGCGGCGCGTTAATGTTCTGGTGGAAGGCACGATGCGCACCCCCGAAACGGTAGCGGCAACCTTGCAGCAATTCAGGGATGCCGGGTTTCGTACCGATGCGCGCGCCCTTGCCGTCAGCCCTGAAATGTCGAGCCTTGGCGTGTTGCAGCGGTATGCGGCGCAGAAGGAGAGCCGGGGTATTGGGCGGATGACCACGACGGAGGCCCACCAGAACGCATTGAGCGGGATGCTCGCCACGCTGGACCGGATTCAAGACGGACGGCTTGCCGACATGCTCACGATCTACAGGCGCGGCGGTGAAGTAATTCATAGCTTCGACCTGACCGGCCCGGCGCGCGTAGGCGAGCCTCGCGCCCGCGAATTGGTGGAGCGTGAGCGCAGCCGGCCCCTGTCGCCACAAGAGGCCCAGTATAAGCAGCGTGAGATTGAGAGGCTGACCCCGATCCTGCAAAAGCATGGCGTCATCCCTGCCCGAGATCCGCAGCGCAATGCCGACCTGGTGCAGAGTACAGACAAGCTACCTTCCCCACTCCGTCGCGACGATGATCGCGAACGGTAGAGTTTGCGAACCTCCAAATGGGGCAGGCGTTGGTTTGTAAAGTCCTTGGACGGAGCGGGCTTTGACCCTACCTATAAGTCAACGCCAGATAGATGCCTTAATTTATGGCGCTCTGCGGTAAGCCAAATGAAATTATCTTATGTGCCTCAACAGGCCCTTCAATATTTGCGTAGTGGAACTCCTTAACGAGTCCTCTCGATTCCGCTATCAGACGCTTTTTCTCTTCATCAAATGGGATTGTGAGAAGGGCGTCTTGTTCGATGCACTCTTTGGAATTGTACCGCCACAGGCTTGCGATAGCGACCACCACGGCCCGTTCTTCAATATTGTCCAAAATATATTTGGAACTTTTACTGTTTGATTCCTCATAATCAAGAACGGCCAATGTGTAGGTGCAAAGCATCGACAAATAGGGACGAATTACCTCCATATAGTTTTCGTCGCCTGCCAAGCCCTCGTCAGCATCGGCGTAGAGGCCGTCGCTGATAGATAATTGCACTAGGTTATCCGCAACCGATAGATATACCGACTTCATTGTATGGTCCTTTTGCCACGCCTTATTTGTGGCAGATTACGCAACCTGCGTCCGCTTCATCCACACCATAAACATCGTCTATCGTGTCGTCCGTCGCGCCTGCTAACGGATTTCGAGGACGCCGCTTTCGCAAGCGTTCGAGGCGCTTTTCGTAGTCCTTTTCTATCGCATCGACCCTCTTGGGTTCGATTAGCTCTGTGAGGCTTTCGCCTTGGCTCCAGGTGAATGGAGATCCGCCCTCAAGCGCTGTCTTTTCATAAGCCACAGCTTTTTGAAACTCGCCAGGATGGTGTTTTGCGAGCCTTACCCATTCGATCTTTTGCTGGAAGAAGCAAAAAGTGCATCCTGATCGAGACCGCCAGCTATAATATTCCGGTTCCCCTACGTCAGCATTCTCTAACAGCTCGATCACGCCGGCACGGTCGATTCCGGCATCGCGAAGTGGCAGATGCACAAGCATGTTCTCATGTGTTGACTGGTAGCCTTCTCGGGAAGGTTCGTCGGCGCGGATCGCTACATAGGAATGGATCGTCGTCCCGGCTTCTAGGGCCGGCCTAATCCATTGCTCCAATGGGCGCAGCTTTAGTTGCCGTGTGCACCACCTTGTACGCGGCGAAGGCAGAAAATTTCCATACTCATCAAGCCAGAAATCAAAGTCACGGTCCGGGTTGAGTCGCTTGATCGGTTTGCCCAAAAAGCCTTCGAGCCGATCAAGGAAGGAATATACCTCGGGTAGTTCCTTCCCGGTGTCCGTGAAAAAATACTCGATGGGCAAATCAGGCCGGTGCTGACGCATGTAGACCGCTAAGGCGGCGCTATCTCGCCCGCCAGAAATGCCCAAGATATGGCGTTCTTGCGTCATGCTGCCTCCATATCCTGATCGGCTGCCAAAGTGGCGACGGCCCGCGCCAGCGCGGCCATTCGAACCCTATCAAGGCCATCTTTTTTGCGCAGCGCCTTCAGAACAACCTCTGCTAGGAGCGCGGCATCCGCCTTCTCCGCTTCCGTCAGAACGAAAGATTGTAGCAGGGGCGGTATGCGAGGATCTACCCCTACAACCAAAGCGAGCGCTTCGGTGTTTGAACGCCGATCCCGAACTACGGCGAGGGCTTCCAACTCACGGAACTGACGCCCAAAGCGTGCCATTTGCAGCAACGCCTGCTCTCGATCGCGGTCAGACCACCCATGGGCAGGCTTGTGGACGAGCACGCTTGCCACCCCTTCAACGTCGCCCTCCCCGCGTTCAAACGCTGCTGCCCGCATGGCAAACCCTTCAAATGCGTAGTCATTTGTGAGATCTTTGATCGACCCGGCTCGTTCTTGCGCTCCGAGAAAGGTGATAGGATCGACAGCGAGAGCTTTTGCTAAGGTGGTCCGTAGATGTGCCAGTAGCGTTGGATAGGCCTGAGCCGCCTCTTCCAGCGCATCGATCACCAGTTGAGACGTGAGGCGCTCTCCTAGAGCTTGGGGCAGAGCTTCAAACAACAGTGCTTCCGGATCACGGGCTTTCAGCACCACGCTACGGACCTTTTTCGCGTCAGCAGATAACGTATCAGTGCGCTGAGCGTAAACGGTCAAGCCCTTGAACTTCTGAAAGAGTGCCTGTGCCACCGGGAGGGACGAGCTACCCCCTTCAAGGCCGAAGTGACGAGCAAGATCACTCAGGAAAGCCGCCTCTTTCGTGGACCGATCGACCCGCTTGATGCGGATATCAGCAGGCTTTTGAAGCAGCTTGTCTACGAAAACGTCATCGAATTCGGTCTGAAATACGCCATCCAGATAAACGGCGAGGTGATCTCGATTAGCCAGCAAAATTGCTAAAGCCAGAACGGGCATGATCCCAGCTTTCATTCCGAAAGGTGGGCGCGCCCACACCGCATAGGCTTCAGCCAGAGAAGTTTCCGAAGCATCTGCTAGGATGGACCATGCCGCCTTGAGCGTCGGTCCGTCCCCATCTGCCTGCGGCTCACGGAAGCCGAAGTGCCCCTTCGTGTCAGCGCCATGGATGCCGAAGGGCTTCAGCACAGTCAGGTACAAGCCCATCTCTGCTGGGAAGCCCTCAAAGCCAAGGTTTGGCTCATGAGCGTTCCGAACCATTGCATAACCGAGTTCTCGCAACGCCGCCATCGCACTGGAGGACGGGCGGTCGCGTTGAAGAAGCTCACTTTGGAGCACGGGAGCTTGGGAGTATGCCGTATCGGCCAGAGCGGTAGCGACGATGGAAACTGGTTCGCGCAGCGATTTTGGGGTAGCGGAAGCAAGCCACCACCGAGCCCGGTTTAATGCCGCTTCCAACTCGCGATGCAGAACATCAACGCTGCCCGCCCGTCGAGCCGCGATTTCACGCCGTGCAATCCTGTCCCCTTCGAGCTGTGGATGGTCCCTGAACACCCGCTCAACAGCGAACAGATCCGATGCGCTTGATCGAAGTGTGTGGCTGTTTGCTGCCCCGGCGATTGCCGCGACAACACCAGCTTTGTGAAGCTGCTTCGCGATCGTTTTACAGCGACTGTCAACATCGGAAGCTTCGAGAGAACCGTCATTGAGGGCAAGAACGAGTATTCCGCTCCCTCTGCTCCGTCGAGCTGCCAAACGTGCCGCCAGATCGGCAGCCGCATGTTCGCGGCCGATAAGATAGACGACGACCTCAAATGTCCTTAGGGCACCAGTTTTGAAGTAGTGCCGCTTTGCCGTTGCGAAGCCTAGGCCGACCCGCTCAGGGATCAATGCAAGCTCCTCTGAATCAAGTGGGGCAGTTGTGCGAGCGATAGCATCTTCAAGGTCGAAGTCGCTGCCCGCAAACAGGGCATAGCCACCAAGCCTGGGTTGCCTAATCAGGACGGCCCATTCAACCAGGTCGCTTATTGCCTTTGCGCGTTCAGAGGCACTTATATTTGGCACGGCCGCTGAAAAAACATCGTCAGCAAGAGCGAGTCCCGATCCGTTGCGGAAAAACTCAATAACTGCTGCCGCTTTTGTGAGACGAACGTGAAGATAACTTCCTTTCGCTGCAGCGCGTTCTATTGCTTCAAACGCTAGGCTAAAGCGGTTGCCGTCACTTCCATTCGATAGAGCCATCCCGAAATTAGACGCCAAATAGTCCCATAGGCTATCCGGGTCATAGGTTTCATTGAGGCCGCTCGTCGTTTCTAGAAAGTTTTGAAATCCGTGAGGCTCAGCGGAGCTAAGAAAACCAAAGACGCTTCGCTCATTCTGCGCGAAGCGTTGTCGAGAAACCGGCCCGAGAAGCAGCGATGTCACTGGATTTAGAGGCCAGGTCGCTGCAAGAGCAGCCGACAATATCGCGACGTCAGTAGGCTTTCGGTGCGCGATCGCCGTTGCCACGAGAATTGCCTGCTCATCAGCAGATTCCGGCCGATGGGCGCTGGTGATCGCATTGCCCAGAAGAGTGACAGTTTCATCAGCGCCGGCCAGAAAGGGAATATCTTGGTATCTGCCTTGCACCTTCGCCCATTCTTGGCGGGCGTCCCGGCTTGCGCGCGCGACATATTGGTCAAAGGCTTGGTGCAGAATTCCAATGACGACGAGCCTGCCTTGAGAACGCGCACTCTGCTCAGCCAGGTCTTGCAGAAGGTGAATGTCTCCACCGGCAGACGCCTCATGTTCGAGCAGCTTTCCGAGCTCGTCGAGGATTATGAAAATGCCGCTACGCTTAGCGCTTGCAGTCGCCATTAGGGTTTCAATCAAAGCGGCATCGCTCGATACAGCCCGGCTATAGACAGCTTTGCTCCACCGAAGCGCAGATGAAGCCGCATCCGCGATGGTCTGCCGCAAGCCCATGCGGCTGCCGGTAACTGCGACGATAGCCCAAGGCCCATTGGCTTCGGGGAATGCCTTGGCAAATTCTGCAGTTAGATCAGGGCCAGCGATGTCCCTAGCGATCGCCCTATTTTCGGGATGCCCTGCAACAAGATTGGCGACAAGCAGCGCCGCGCTCGATTTCCCCCCGCCATAAGGCCCGGTCCATGTGAAAGCCCCCTGATGACTATCAATCTGGCTTGCCGTCAGAGTTTCGAGGGCCTTTGTGACACTGGCCTGCATGACATAGCCCACCAGCGGCGGCGTGCCCTGCAAGTCTGCATCTAGGCGCGCTGATCTGGCGAACCTGCGATTGATTTCTACCGTTTGGGAAAGGAGCTTCATGCGGCAATCCGCTCATAAGACATGTACCCATAGGCACGGGCGATAAGGTTCATAGGTTCGACATCATCAATCCGCTGGACTTGGCGAAGGCCGGCGGTGTCCGTCCAACGCCACGCGCCTCCCGTCACTTCATCGATCCCCATAAGCCGCGTGATGACACTATCTTCGTCGAGTTTGAAAACGCGGCCTGGTGATCCTGGCGCATAGCACACCTGCTCAACGGTGATCGCCGTTGAGCCGCCTCTTGCTTCCCAGAAATGTGCTAGCGCATAAGCAAATATGCCATCGGGTAGCGTCGGCTTCGGGCCACGCACGAACTCGTGCCAGCCTCCAACCCGAGCCTCGCGGATAAGACCCAACTCAGCCAGTAGCGGTTCAGCCGCATCATCTCCAGCGACGCCACCGCGGCGCACATAACTGCGCAGGAAAACCTCAACGTCCCGCTTGAGCGTGTTGGCGGTAGCCCTCCAGCCTCTGGCTTTAACAAGGGTCAGCAGCTCATCGATCAGATTGCCGGTATCAAATTCGATTGCAGACAGGACATTGAATGCAAAATAGGCGGTAGTGGTCCATTCTGGATTACTCGCCACGCTCCAATGAGCAAGCCAGACCGTGGCGGGCCTTTCAAGGTAAGGGTCAAACCCATCATCGGCCAAGATGGCGTCGCCAAGCTTTGTGGGACGGATAATGCGCTCTTCTTCTTCTAAGAATGCAGTGGCCAGCCCCCAATAGCGCATGGACACGGCCATGTTGCGGCCAACGCCAAAGCGTGCAATAGCTGATTGTTCCTGGAATGTTCCAGACGGTGCCCCTTGTCGCACGGCGTCATAGGCCTTCTTAAGCCACAGAAGGCGAAGGGGAAATGTCTCGTGGCCGGCGAATTGGCCACGGACGTCTGAATCGGACAGCGCATGCTTCATCACATCGGACTACAGCCTACTGGCGAGTTCGTCCAGTGGGATGGGCTAATGAGCTAAGGCGTTAATGAAATGGGGAACGGACTTAGTTATTTCACCCATATTATTATATCGTCCGAAAAATAGCCTTATAACTGAATCCGCATCGTGGGGCGTATTACCCATGGCTAGCAAGACATGAGAGGGCATAATCTGCCCAGACGTGCATGCGGAACCTGTTGACACGCTTGCGTATGGTGCGAGTCTAGAAACTATTTCATCTGCCGATCGGTCAGATATGAAAATACTTATCGATCCGGGTAGGGTTTTTGCATGACCGGTACTTAGACGAAAATCAATTCCTTGGGAGGCAAGTTCCGATTTGAATGCGATGGCCATTGCGTGGCCGTGCGCCATATCATCCTCAAGGCGCTGCGCAGCCAACGTGGCGGCTGCGCCAAAGCCCGCGATTAGGTATACTGGTTCGGTGCCTGGCCGCATCGCTCGCTCCTGGCCGCCGCCGAATAGGACGGGGCTTGGCTTTGGTGCGCCATTCGCAACGTAGAGTGCCCCTACCCCCATCGGACCGTACATCTTATGCGACGATAATGACATGTAATCGATGTCGAGCGCTTCGACGTCTACTGGAATCTTTCCAACCGCCTGAGCGGCATCGCAATGGACCAAGGCACCCTTCAGCTTGGCCATCGCAGCAATTCGCGCCACAGGTTGAACCGCGCCTGTTTCATTATTCGCCAGCATTACCGAGACTAGTAGGGTATCAGCATCAATCGCCCTTTCGGCGGCGTCAAGGTCGATAACCCCTTCGGTTGTGACCGGCGCACGCACGACGTCGAAGCCTAGGTTGCCTAAGCTATCGGCCGCCTCCAGCACCGCCTTATGCTCGATTGAGGACACGACGATTTTGCGGCGCGGATTGCCAGTTTGCAGCGCCCATAGGGCTACCCCTCGAATGGCAAGGTTGTCAGATTCCGTCGCGCCTGAGGTGAAAACAAGTTCACGCGCATTTGCCCCGATCAGGGATGCCACGTCCTCCCTTGCCTTCTCAAGAGTTGCGCTGGCTCTAGCGCCAGATAGATGCGGTGAACCGGCGTTACCAGGGCGCGAAGAGGCAAGCACCATCGCGTCTCTTGCCTCCGGGGCGAGAGGGGTCGTTGCGAAACCGTCAAAATAGGCCGGCTCGTCCATTTCCTACCCTACTCGCCCTCGTCCGGTTCAAAATCAGCTCCTTCGGGAGCCTCCCAAGTTTCGCTTTCATCTTCGACCACGGGGGCTTCAGCGGCATCTTCCACCACAGGTGCCTCTTCCAGTGCGCGTTTGCTAGGAACGTCGGCAGCCAACCATCCCACGTTGCGAAGGAACTTCTTGAACGCCTCATAGGCAGCATTCGTGATTTCAGTGCGATCAGATGATGTCAGGTTCTCTTCGCGCTTAAGATTGCGCGTCAAGAAGTCCTTCTGGTATTCTTGTTCAAGCGACGCAAAGATTTGACGTCGGCCCTTTTCACGCTCGGTGGTCAGCGAGCTTTCAAGATCAGTTCCTGCTGCACGCCAAATTTCGAGAATGAGATACTTATATTTTGGCCATTGTGCGGGCTGCATTTCGCCACGGTAGACGACACGGCGGAATGTTGAATTGGAAGGCGTGATCTTCCATTCACGGATTTCCCCTTCCAGTGTGTCTTGGAACACTTCGACTAGGCGCTTGAACTCGCGCGAGCTACTAGGAGAGAAAAACCCGTTGATGTCTGTAATAAACCCGTCGAACGCGGTTTGCGTATCTAAGCCATCGAGGCTCTGCTTCGATCGCTCCAGATTGGCGCGTTCAAGTTCGTTGAAGAATCCAGCTATCATCGCCGTCTGAAAAGCGACTGTGGTGAGAATATTATCATAGAGCTTGTTTACGAAATCAACAACGCGAGGGTGAAGAACCCCCTCCTCGGTTTTAAGCGCTCGCTTGTCCGATACGTTGGATAAAAAGCGTTCGGCTCGCTCAAACTTGAGCTTGCTTATTGATTCATCAACTAGCTTTTGTGTGCCGATCAACCGATCGAGGATTTCACGCAGCTTTGGCGCGTCAGCGCCAAATTCTTGAGACTCGATCTTTGCCGCTAGGTTTGCTGTGTGGGCCGCAAACGTGCGGCCAATCCCCTGCCCCTCGAAAAGGATAGGACGGACGCGGGTATTAGCCTGAGATCGCAATTGCTCGCTAAGCCAATACACCGCACCAGAATGTGCCGCATATGGCGCAAATCGCTGGAAAGCCGACACGATGTAGTTTCCGAACCGCTCACGGAACTCTTTCGTGAGGATGTCGCCCGCTGCCGACGTGTAGAACTGGCGCGAAGTAGCATCTGCAAGGTCTGCGCCAAGGAGGTTTCGTCCATTGAGGCGACGAAAGGCCGCTGGCTCAAGGTCGGTACGCAGATAGTAATTGCCCGCGCGGGGCTTAGCGCCGTTCACGTCCTCAAGCTTGTTCAGGACGATGTGCTCTATGAGGTAGTAGATGTGGTTGACGCCAGAAATCGCGATTGGACTCTCGATCTTTACGCGATCGTGAGCTTGGTCGAGTTCGATATTGCTGATTTCTAACGTCGAACCGGAATGAAGGTCGCCCTTTTTGATCGTGGAGAGGGTGTCCCGGAGGAAAAGCGCTATCAGATCGTTATCATCGAGCAGCCGATTGCGAGAGGCTGAAACCTGCCTTGCAGTTTTGTTCAGGGTCAAGAAGATCGATCGGGCAGCCATCTTGACGTTGTATTCACCGTCAAAACTCTCATCGAGTTGCGGGAATGTACAAAACATCACAGGAAGACTTATATTTTTCAGCTCGAACTTTCTAATGTAATTAGTAGTCCATTCCTCATAGTAATCTTTGTATGGCGCCTTCATCGCGTCATTCCAATCTTGCTTGAGATTTCTATAGACCGCTAGCAGGGCCATAGCCCTGTGCTGACCATCCACGATTACAAGGCGAGATTTATTTGTGTTCAAGCGCAAGCGAACCAGATCGTGCTCGTACAGCTTGCCGTTCTGAAGCGGTTGCACGAACTCAAACACCTCTTGCCCCTTCGCGCCAGAACGGATGATCTGAGCTTCATGCCCTTCCGGCATCATCTCCACCTCGGTGATGACAGTCGGGTAGAGATCGGCGGGCTTGTTCTCGTATGCTTTGACTGGAAGAACCACGACAATGATCGGGGGAAAGAGCTTTACGAGATCGCGCGATTTGTGGTCGAGCAAGTACGGCACCAGCTCGGACGAGACGCGCGCATCATCAATGTCGCGTTGCATAATTTCATCGAATTCGAGATCCACGGTCGGGAAAATTTCACGAACGGGGGCGAGGTGTTTCAGGACCTCTTCATTGGAGCCATTCTCGAAGTCGAGTCCAACGTGAGTGAGGAAGTATTTCACCTCCACGGACTTTTGCGTGTCGCTGCCAGCGCCTACGCTGAAGCTACCAACTGACCCTTCAAGCGTAAGATTAAGAGCGGATGTGACGCTTAGACCCAGGGCCATTTCAATTTCTTCCTAAGATTGGGTAGTATATCCGGTTAAGAATATTCTCTATGTCAACTGCTGTCTTGTCGTCGGCCGCAGTGGTGCATGTGAATACAATCAATCGGTCCGGCGGAATTTTCCGCTTTGCGATTTGCCAAGCAAAGCCCGCATCGGTGTTTCGGGCCGGCTCAGCCTCCTGTCGATGCAGTCGTCGGTACCTTTCGATAAGCGACTTGTGGGTAGCCAAGCGGGTCCGCAGTTCGGTCGCCATGCCCATATAGAGCGGACTGGCAAACATGGGCGCAGACATGTCTAGGACGTTTCTGATCGTCCTCAAGCGGTCGGGATCATCAACGATGCGCTGCACTAGCCCGCCTGAAACACGAAAGTTGTGTTCCAGCGTTCCACTATATGTTGGCTTCAGCGGCCCTTCTATCACTGCGTGATATGGATCTTCCCGAAAATGTCGGAAGACCCGATTGTCCAGTGTTTCCCTAACGAGGGCTTCGGCGGCCGAGCGGTCGGCTTCTCGACATTCCTTGAGGCGACTTATCGTTTGCTCAAGGTCATAATCCGTAATCTCGGGGCTGTAATACCAAGCGTACACGCCAGGGAGTGCAGGCGCATTCACGATGTCGGCCCACAAATGCTTCTTGATAGAATCTGTCATTGCGCGAGGTATGCCAATGCCATTTGGGCGAACGAACGCCATTGTATTCCAAGCATCAGCAATCGCAGTCCCCCCAGGCGTTTCCTTCCCTCGCTTTGGCAATGATGACAGCCGCAGGAGTGATCGATGCGCAGCATAGCGAGGTCGAGCTGAGTGTCCAAGGTAAGTCGGGCGTAGCGGTTCAGATTTATGGATGCAGCTCAATGGCTAAAGCCTGCGGCCGCATTGGCAGGTATAGCGCGATAAACGGTGCCGCGTGATATGCCGAGCTGGCGCGCAATTTGGGTTGGCTTCATGCCCTCCGATGCAAGTTTCCGGATTGTCTCGTGGTCGATACGAGGCTTGCCACCTTTGTAGGCCCCGCGAGCCTTCGCTGCCTCGATGCCCTCCGCTTGGCGTTCACGACGCAGGTTCGTTTCGAATTCAGCGAAGACGCCCAACATATCTAGGAACGCTTTTCCCGCCGCCGTCGATGTGTCGATAGGTTGTTCGGTTGCCTTGAGGGCAACGCCCTTGCCTTTCAGTTCGTGAACGATGTCCTGCAAATCTTTCATCGACCTGGCGAGCCGGTCGATCCGCGTCACCACCAGCGTGTCGCCCTCGCGTAGGAAGTCGAGCAATGTCTGCAATTCATATCGGGAGTGTCGATCGCTGGCGGACTTTTTCTCGGATCGGACCGTTTGGCAGCCCGCTGCACGCAGGGCCGCTTCTTGCACTGCAAGGTCTTGTCCTGTTGTTGATACGCGCGCGTAACCGAAGGATGACATTCTAGCCTCGTTTGTTCAATCAGGCTCTAGGCCCTTTGCGCCCTGTGTTCAATATCCCTGATAATGACCCTGATTGAACGCTATTTTTGTGCCAAGATTATCGATCCTTTGAGGTATACCCAGATTGCACATAGGTGCTGTTGTCAACTTAATCGCTACAAATTACGAGATATTAAGTTTACACTCGCGGTTCATGCCGATTTGGACGGCACAAACCAGGTGGCACATGAAACTCGGATATGCCCGTGTTAGCAACGGCGAGCAAAATTTGACCCTTCAGATCGACGCGCTTCTTGCCGCAGGCGCAGGGCGGATCTTTGAGGACAAGGGCGTAAGCGGTTCCACCGTGTTCAAGCCAGCCTACGGCGACATGTTGCGTCACGCGCGAGCTGGTGACGAAATCATGGTTTGGCGGCTCGACCGTCTTAGCCGCTCTCTCCCTGGCCTCATTATCGAGCTTGAAATGCTGGGGAGCCTTGGCGTCGGGTTCCGATCGCTCACGGAACAGATCGAAACGGTGACACCGGCAGGCCGGTTGTTCTTCCCTATGGTTGGAGCTTTCGCGCAATTTGAGCGCGATGTAATCCGCGAGCGCACCAACGCAGGGATTCAAGCGGCGCGGCGCGCTCGTAAGAAGCTGGGGCGGCCTGTGTCGATCAATGAGGATCAATGGAAACAGGCCAAGACGCTGCTGGCTGAACCTCACAATATGAGCGTCGTGGCAGTTGCGGGACTGTTGAATGTCACTCGCCAGGCCATCTATAAGCGGCTCAGCTCTGAGAAGCGGGCCGAACCAGTCATGGCTTGATCCATGGAATACCCCCTGCCCTTCCCTTCGATTAGCGCACTCCCCTTAAGCGTCGCCTTTCCTTGGGCAGCTACCTAGGCCGGTGATGATTGTGCGAGCGAGCATATCCCCTCGTGCTCGTCACTGCTGATTGACGCACCTGGGCGGCTCCCCTGCCTCATCCGGGATCGGACCTTCGGCCCCAAGCAGAAAACCACCGCTACGCGCCTACGGTTTCCGTAAGCGGACCCTCCGTTTTTCAGCTTGCCCGTGTCAGGGGGCCTCCCCTCGAAAGTGCGTCAGCAACGACAGCACGAAGGAACGGACATGCAGAACATCGCTGAATTTCGCATCATCGGTCGCATCGGTAGCACGGAGATCAAGGAAAAGGTGGCAACGCTCGACGTTGCAGCAAACTACGGCCGCAAGGTCGGCAACGATTGGGAGGGCGATACCCACTGGAACCGAGTCACCTGTTTCGGCAAGAACATCGAGCGCGCAGCCAAGATGGCCAAGGGCGACTTGGTGCATATCACTGGTCGCATCCGCCAATCCCGCTACGATCGCGAGGGCCAGACCGTTTACGGCGTTGACCTGATTGTTGATCGCTTGGCCGTGATCGCGAAGAATGGCCTTCCCGCCGATGACGATCGCGACGGCGGCGAGGATTGAAGCGTGCGGGCGGCGCACAACGCCGCCCATTACATTACATGCAAAACAAATTACATGCACATGAATGCAATGGCATGTGCAGGCATGTAAATGGCATTGCAAGGCTGTCATTGCCATTAAATGGCTTTCCAAGGCTTTCAAGTGTCAGTATGATATGCGCATGCCTTTGCTGTCTCATGCAGGTTCGGGGCATCCTATGAATGTAAAGGAAAGCAAATGGCAGTCATCGCCTTGGCATCCCCGAAAGGAGGTTGCGGCAAATCCACAACGGCAATCGCGTTGGCCGGTGCATATGCCGAGCAGGGCTATACCGTCAGGATCATAGATGCCGATCCCCGCCAGCGTGTCATGCGCTGGGGCGAGGCGGGGCAAACTGGTCCACAGATCGCGGTCGTAAGCGCAAAGGCAGAAACGATTGTTGCAACGATCCGTGCCGCCGAGAGCGAGGCGCAAATTGTCATCATCGACGTGGAGGGAAGCGCGAACATGGTTGTTCCGTTTGCCATCGCCCACGCCAATTTCGTCATCATCCCGGCTAACCCATCAGCGGCGGACGTGGAGGACGCTATCGCAACCGTGCGCGTCGTTCTGGACACCCCAAGCAAGCACGGACGCAGTGTTCCTTACGGGCTGCTATGGACGCGCGTTTCAACAGGGTTCCAGTCTCGCGAGTTTGCGGCGCTTGCTGGGCAACTCGCAGAGGCAGGGGTGCCGGTGATCGGCCAGTTTGTCGAACGCACCGCCTACAAGTCACTGTTTTCATACTGCACCACATTGGATCAGCTCCCGCGCGACGAAGTGCCGGGCACCGACAAGGCGCGGGCCGAGGGGGCCGCGCTTGCGAACGCAGTGGCCGACGCGATTTTGGCCGATCAGGAGAAAGCCGCATGACCGAGCCGCAAAAGCCTCAGAGGCGCAACCTGGGCCTGCCTCTGGCATCGGTGCGTAGTACGGCAACGGAGACGCCTGCGGCCGACGACAGCGCCAGGGAGACCGCGCTGCGTCACGGGTTCGACAATGTGCCGATCGCGGCGAGCGAGGTAGATCGCCTGAGAGCCAATCAGAACAGCGAACCACCGCGCCGGAAACGTGGGGCAGGGCGGTCGATGCCCTTCTCGGTGAAGCTCTCGCCCGCCACGATGGAATACATATACGAGGTGGCAAACTCGCGCGATATTCCCTTGGCACAGGTGATCGAGGAGCTTGTGGAGGCTCATCGAGAGGTCGCAAAGTGATGCGCCGTCGATGACGATCAACGAGAACGGGGAGGGCAGGGCCAACCCCTAAAATGGCGGGCGAGGCCGTTGGCTGGAACCAGCGACCCCGCCCTAATCACAACCGCAAAATTGGAGCTTTGCGAATCATGACTGACACCACCCTACCGAATCCGCATCCTGCGAGCGATGCAGCTTGGACCGTTGTGCTTGCAGATTATCGAGCCGCAGTTACGAGCTTTCATGCCGAGGTGAGCCGCGCTGCCGCTGCCGGTGACGACATTGACCAGGCCACCGCCGATGCTCACGCATTTGCAGCCGTCGCGCTTATCGGGACGCCGGCAACGCATGTCGTGCAGATCGGCCAGAAGATCAGAGCAGCCGACAATCTGGTAAATCTCGGGCAGCTCTATCCCAACCTCGCAGAGATCCTTCTGAGGGACGTGCTTGGCTTGATCGGGATCACGAGCGGGGATGATCGACTATTGCCGTATCCGCTTCACTGAGACGAGGGCGGCCAGCGCGATGTGCTGGCCGCTACGCGGCTCCGGTGAACCTATAGCAAGGCGACTGTGACGCAGAGCCGTTGCAGAAACCAACCAGAAGGATCATGACCGGGGCGCGTGCCAGTGTCATTCGGCTCGCTGATCCTTCCCCGTCATCGCAGCGCCCGTCTGTGGTGAGGGCGCAGGCTGACGGAGAAGAACATGACCGCATCGACCATCATTGCTGACATTCCTACCGGCCTCATCGTCGTTACCGGCCTTGTGATGCTGATCCTCGCTGTTCGCTTCCGTGGCCCTATGTCGATCGCTTTCGCAATCCTCTGCCTGTTCGGAACTTGGAACGCGGGAGAGGCACAGCCCGTCCTAGCGGCTATCATGGGCATTGTGCTTTATGGCGGCCTAGCCATCATCGGAAGCATCTTTGGAGGTCGCGGCGAGCTGGACCACGAAGCCCGATCCGGGGACTATGACTATGCCGCCGAGCAAGCGCGCCTCGCCAGCGAGTATCATCGCCGCGACCGGGAAAGCCGCTTTTAGTCTCCAGACAATCCGACCAACGCCGCAGCCACTTTCGCCGCACCATGCTTCGCAATGGCGGCGGCAATGGCGCGTGCGTCCGAGCGATCCAGTTCAGGAATTTTGACACGTTCTAGTGCCGCCAGAAGCACAGGGCGGCCCGCATCGCGCAATGCGTCCTCAGCCTCCTTTTCGCGCTGAACAATGGCCGCCAGCGCAGCCTCAAGTTTGACGCGCTCTTGCTTGATGCTTTCAAGGGCAGGGGACTTTGCCATGAGATAGATTCCTTCGTTGTGGTCGAGCTATTGGGTGGTTTGAGCTGGGATTGTGTCGATGGGATCAGCCATCATCACCAGACTATCAGCCTATCACGGCGGCACATGCGAGGCCGAGTTTGCACCTAGTCCGCCTTCTCTAACCGACATTTCAGGACTGTTCTATTCTTGTCGCGAAGAATGTCCAGACCGTGTGCGATGCGTTGAATCTTGAAATCCTAATTCCAGAAACGCGCGGCAAAGCCGCTCCTTTTCTCTCTGCGACGATCCAGCCAGGCGCGCCGATGGGCTTTGGTCGAATAGCGGTTGCCAAAAAGTGCATCCCCCCCCCCGTCCACGTCTTTTTGGTTTTGCTTGAGGGAGGGGCATGCGAGTGGTAAGGGAAGGATAGAGATTGTAGTTCGCAGGATAGCACGATCGACAGCATTGTAACACAATGCACTCTATGGTGTCCGCTGCACGGGGCTTAAGAATGGCGCATCTGACGTTGCGAGTTGAAGACGAAATTGCGGAAGCCATCGACATGCTGGCGAGAGCGGCAGGCATGACCCGCAGCAAGTGGATCAACCGTGCTATCCGCGATGCCTTGCCTGCTCGTCCCGACGAGGTGCGAGACGTACCAACAATTGCAGGCGCCTCTAAAATGCTATCGCTTCGTTTGCCCGCTGACGAGCTGGCGGCCATTGATATGGTCGCAGCCAAAGCGGGCATGACCCGTTCGCAATGGGTCAAACGTACATTGCGTTGGCAACTCTGGACGAAGGCCGGCGAGCTGCGCCTCGCGCCTAGCAGCTATCGTTCGATCATGAAGATCGTCGGCCAGGTGCGCGCTATAGGCTATTCGCTCAATCAGGCCGTGAAGGCGATGAACGCTGCCAACCGTCCAGAAAGTCCGCTCTTGATCGAGCAGGTTGCGCCGCATGTCATCGCGATGGAGGGGCGACTTTCGGCAACCATTAAAGAGGCGAATGCCACCCTTACTGCTATCGTGTCAGGGGAGGTTGATTACTGGACGGGGAGGGGCACCACGTCCCCTATCGCCGATGAGGTTCAGCCGTGAACGGCTTTGAGTTTTCCGATCAGACCCTTGAGGATTTGGAGCGGGTGCAGGGTGCGCGTGGGGCTGGGCGTGGCCAGGTTGACCATCGGGGAAACCGTGCTCTCTCTCGCGACTTAGGCGGTCTGATGCGCGCGCCGGGGCAACTCGCTTCTAGTGCTGCCCGTGCCGCTTCGCGCAGCCGTGGGCATCGAAGCGCACGGGCCATTGAACAGCTTGGTCGAACTGCCAAGTGCGCGCCTCAAGTCGTCGTGAAGATCACTAGCCGCATCCATGGCGCGGCCAGCACCGTTGGCGCGTTTACCTACGCCGGTCGCATCGGCATGTCCGATCAGGAGCCTATCGGGATCGAAACCAGCGAGGGCAAGGAGCTGATGAGCGCTCAGGATATGATGGTCCTGGCGCGTGAATGGCAACAGTGGGAAACGGCGGACGAAGCGCGCCGCAATGGTGCAACAGCTATCGCCATGGTGTTCTCTATGCCTCCCGGCACTGACCCCGAAAAGGTCCGTGAGGCGGTGCGCGATTTTGCGGAAACCGACCTTTCAAATCGTCGCTGGGTGATGGCCCTCCATACGGACGAGGCGCATCCTCATGTCCACCTTATCATAGCTGGCCGTGATAATGACGGACGCCGGTTCAACCCTAACCGCGAGTTCCTGCAACAGTGCCGTGAACGCTTTGCGGAGAACCTTCGGGATCGTGGTGTTGAAGCCGACGCCACCAAGAGGATGGCTCGCGGCTACCCTCCCAAGCAAGACCCCACGCCCGTTCTAAAGATGCGTGAACGTGGCGCGGAGCCAGTCGCGGATAAGGGGAGATTGGCCGTCATCGGTGGACAGGCGCCCGATGCCGCGCAGCGCCTTGGTGAGCGCGAGAGGGAGCGGAGCAAGACCGTCGCGAACCATGTTTCGGTACGCGAAATCTATGTGCGTGCGGCGGCAGAATTGGAGGCTCATGGCGGTTCTGCCGAGGCAGATCGAGCAAAGGCGCTTCGCGCATTTGTGGAGGCTATGCCGGCGCCCGCCAACGCGCGCGCGGAGATCATCGAGCGCCTGCGTACCGGCAATGCGCTGCCTAAGGACTTCGCGCCCGATCGCGAGCTTGAGCGGCTTAAGGCTCGCGTCCAGCAGCGTGACGCTGAACAGCGAACCGCCGCCCTGGACAGGATTGAGCGGGCAACCGGGAGGATCAAATCTGTTTCTGCCGAGCTGAAAGGGAGCGACAACAAAGCCGGGGCAGGGGAGGGGGAGCCGACCGTATTCGACCGTATTCGTGCCAAGTCGGCCGAGCTGAAGAACGACAGCGTACCTCCCAATGCCGCACCCGAACGTGCGCTTGCTAGCGCCCGTGAGCGGCTACAGGCTATGCAGCGCAAGATGGATAAAACCATCAAGGATCGCGCGCAGGATAAGGATCGAGATCGCAGCCAGGACCGCACTCGCGATCCCGATAGGGAAGGGCCGGGCCGGTGAATGACGACGAACTCTTGGGCGCTTTGCTGGAGCAGATCGGGACGCTGGCCGAAGGTGTGCAGGCGGTCATGGAGAACCAACAGGCGCTATCCGCGAAGCTGGATGAGCAGGCGTCGAGCTTGGCCGCTATCGGCGTTGCAGTGGGATTGACCTACCTCGCAACGGGGACTGAGGCGTCGCTTCCCGTTGATGTTCTTGAGGATCGCGCCTTCGCGCGTTTCCTCGACAACTACCCGCTTGATGGTCCCCCGATCATGGGCAAGGCGGCGATGGATGAGCACCTGGCGCGATTGGATCAGATCGACCCGACCCGCCTTGCAGCAGGCTTCCGCGACCTTGAGCGGCAAACGCACCTGTCCATGATCGAGCGCGTCCGCAACAGGCAGATCGAGCGCGTAGCGCGCGAGAAGCATGGCGATCTTGAGGCCATAGAAAAGGGGCGCGCCGTAGCCGGCACGCCCCCTCGTGAGACAGATCGCGGAGATCAGGGTTAAGGCCCCTGTGCATTACTCGGACACAGATTCACGGTAGCGGCTTGATAAGCAGTGGCATGAGGCCGTTGGCATCGAGATCGAGGCGATCGGACCAGACGTAATCGCTGGCGAGATTGATGCCCGCCATAATCATCCTTTTGCTCTTTGAGGAAACGTAATTTCACCCCGGCCTGCCCTTACGGTGTCAGTGAACCCACCGTTTCGCGCATCGTGGCCGAACACCGGCAAAGCATCGAAGTCAAATCGGCGTAAGCGCTCGCGGACAGCGATGAATGGTGGTTCTGCTTTCGAGCCGAAAGATGCAGAAGCCTTCGTTGTTGCGGTGTCATAACCGTTCGGTTGTGACACTTGGCGAGATTGCCCATAAGAGCCGCAGCCCGAACCGCAATTCGTCTGCGTCCGGGCTTGCTTGGCTAAAGCGCCACGAAAAGGGTCGCGCTCAGCACGTGGTTGGTGCGATCTTCTCCGCGCCGAAAGACGTGCTGGTTCAGGTAGCCCGGTTCTAATCGCATTCGGGGCGCGACAGGTACGCCGACTCCGACGAAAGTACGCCACTGGTCCACGCCGTCACGGGCACCCCAGCTCGTCGAGTTCAGGTTAAAAAATCCTTCGGTGAAGGCGACTGCCTGCACTGTTCCCTGGCGCGCGATCGGCACCTGCACCCGGACAAACTGTCGCAACCGCCACCCGGTATCATCTCGACCCTCCAGCATGCGCTGTTCGAGCCGCGTGCGACTGATGAGAAGGGGGGTCCCGTTACCATTCCGCACGACGGCGAATTGCACCTGCTGCCAAAGCCTGTGTTCGTTCGTGATCCGGCCGCCTTCCGGGTCGGTACGGATATAGGCGTAACCCGCGATTGCATGAGCGTCGGGTGCTATCCTCGCGCCGATCGCGGTCCGTGCAATGAACTGGCTGCCTCCCCCGACGTCATCGGTCGCGCGCCCCTGAGCTTCGAGCCATAGAAAGAGGTCGCCGCGAACCGGTCCTGTGGCGATCACTGATCCCCATGCCTGGATGTCGTCCTGCGCGTGGGCGGGAGAACCGATGACCGCGCTCGCCAAACAGGCGAGAAGAAGCGGGATATATCGGACGTTCGGCATACCCATTTTACTGCTACCCTTCATATGCACTGCTCCAACCCGGACATGCGTTTAGACGTTGCTTCAGACTTGAGATCAGGGGGCGTCGCTATCCCATCAGGTCAGGGTGAACGCTCCGACCGCGGCCCCGATAGCCAGAACGACAGGCGTGGCGAGCTTGCTTTTCCAGCGGTACATGACGGCAAGCGCGACGCCAAAGATGAGCAAGCTCGCGATCGGGTTTGGTGTTCGCGTGGCCGTGGTCTGGGCAAGATCGATCACCGTCACCACGATCAGACCGACGACACCTGCCGCCACCCCGGCCAGGAATAGCTGGAGGCGTTTGTGCTCGACGACGGCTTCCAGGCGATCGTAGAACAGGAGCGAAAAGGCGAATGCGGGCAGGAACATGCCGGCCGTCATTGCCAGCGCACCGGCCAGCCCGCCGCTGATCCAGCCTACAAAGGTCGCAAAGATCACTAGCGGCGCAGGCAGAATGCCCGACAGGCCGAGGCCATCTAGGAATTGTCCATCGGTCATCCAGCCTTGGCCCACCGTGTCGTGCCGGATGAACGGGATTGCTGTGTACGCTCCACCGAACGTCAGCAGGCCGCCCTTCAACCCCGCCCAGAAAAGCGCGGCCATCGTAGGAGCGGATTCCCGCACGCCGGTCGTCGTCCCCGCCAGGGCCGTGCCACCCGTCCAGGTCAGGGTCGCCGCGCCGATCGCGAGCGCCACCACGACCGCGGCGAGTGCGTAACGGCCGGTCGAACCGAGCGCATAGACTGCACCGGCGGCGAGAAGCACAATCCAGAAGCTGACCCCGGCGAGCGACGCGACTGCGGCTGCGATGGCGGTCGCCCATAGCCACGGCCCGAGCAGGATGTGCTCGCCGATGCGGTGGATGGCGCGCACGATAACCGCAATGACCGCCGCTTGGACGCCAAGGAAGATGGCGCCGAACACGGTCCCCTGGATCGGTAACCGTGTATAGGCCCAGGCGAGCGCGAGCATAAGGACAAGTCCCGGCAGCATGAAGCCTAGCCCGGCGAGGACACCTCCCAGACGGCCCTTGGCACGGATGCCGAGATGGACGCACAGCTCATGCGCCTCCGGTCCGGGCAGCACCTGCATCACGGCCAGGAGCTTGTTGAACCGGTCGCTTGGAATCCAGCGTTCCTCATCGACCAGCTCGCGCCTGATCATGGCGATCTGCGCCACCGGACCACCGAACGCCATCATGCCGAAACGGAGGAAGCGCAGGAACAGCGCGGGGTAGCTCAGCTCAGGTGGCCGAGCTTCTCCGATGACCGAGCTTGTGGGGGCGAAATCACCGATATGTGCCATCATCCAGCCCCCTGTCCGCCACGTTGTTTGGTGAAATGCGCGTGGAAACCATCGAGCGCGCCCGAGCCTTGGGCAATCCGCTCCACGTCATCATCCGTTCCCGCGCAAATGCCGTTGACCAACGCGGCGATTCCGGCCGCTTCCGGTCGGCCGAACTTGCCATCCGCAATGTCGAGGTCATGGATAATCTCGGCTAGCGCGATCAGCGCCCGGTCGGCATCGAGACCGGTTCGATATACCAGTGTTTCGAAGGAGCAGCGGTCGCCCTCGTGCGTGAACTCCGCGTCTGCCATGTCGAAACGCAGTTCTTCCGGCTCGGGCACGTAGCCTTTGCCGTCCACGAACTTGAAGCTGGCTTGCGGATCGATGAACCGGCGGATCAGCCAGGCCGACGCGATGCGGTCGACATGGACATGCCGGCGCGTGACCCAGGTGCGGCCCTTCAGCTCCGCGGGCGTCAGCTCCAGCGCGCCCGTCCCGCTTACGTCCGGATGTTCATGGACGCGGCGGTCTGCGTCGGCGAGGGCGGCCAGGACAGCCTGTCGCCCGTGCGCGCCGAAAAAGTCGATCGCGGCGATCTCGTCCAGACGCTTTCTAAGCCGCCGGGTATCCGCCAGGGCCACCTCGCCGCCTTCGGTCAACGAGCGTAACTCACGCGCCAGATCGTCATAATCGGCGTCGCGGGCCGCGTCGAACATGGCGCGAAGTTCCGCACCGGTCATGCCTTCGACAAGCCGGGCCTCCAGGATCAGTGCCTCGCCGCCTCCGTTTGTGATTTCCGCTCGCAACTCCTCGAACAGCGCGCGCGTGTCGGGACGCAGGGGTAGCGCGTGGACTGCGTTCTTCAGCGGAGCAGAACCGATCGCCTGCAAGCGCCGCCACACCCGCACGCGCAGATAGGCCGGCTTGGCCGGTAGCTGCGGGATCAGCAGCAGCCAGTCATGTGGCTTGATAAGTGGATCGTCAGTCATGCGGCATTCTGTATCACAATAATAAATCTAACGTACACTTGTATCATTTCACACCACAAGCTAAATGTTGTCCGGAAAATTCGTGGTGCACATCATAGGGTCGCGAGCATTCGCGAATGCGGCCCGCCAGTCGAATCCAAGGAGAAAAGCATTGCGTCACTTGTTGCTACCGCTTGCCGCCCTGCTCGCTGGACCGGCAGTCGCCCAGACCGCTCCGCAAACGGCCCCAGCTCAGGCGAACAGCAACAGGTGGGCAACAGTGGACGAAAATCTTGGCCGGGGCGGCACGACGCAGCCGGACGGGGTCCGCCGTTATGCGTTTCCTCGCTCCGATCTGAACGTCCAGCTCGACGGCGTGGCGATCAAGCCCGCGCTGGCGCTCGGCTCCTGGCTCGCCTTCATGCCGATGGGCGAAGAGGCCATGGTCATGGGCGATCTCGTGTTGACGCACGACGAGGTGAACCCTGTCATGAGCAAGCTGCTCACGAGTGGCTTCACGGTGACGGCGCTCCATAACCATTTGCTCCGTTCCTCACCGGCGACGATGTACCTGCATGTCGGCGGGCACGGCGATCCGGGAGAGATGGCCAAGAACCTGCGGTCCGCGCTTGCCGAGAGTCGGACACCGATGACCGCGCCTGCCAAGGCCGCGGATTCCAAACTCGACTTCGACACCGCCGCGATCGACGGGATCATGGGCGGCAAGGGCAAGCCCAACGGAGGCGTCTACCAGTTCGGTTTTCCCCGAGCTGAAAAGCTGAGCGACAGCGGAATGCCTGCACCCGCCTCAATGGGCACGGCAACGGCGCTCAACTTTCAGCCGACCGGCGGAGGAAAGGCGGCCATTACGGGCGATTTCGTGCTGACCGCCGCCGAAGTCGATCCGGTGCTTCGTGCACTACGGTCAAATGGGATCGAGGTGACCGCACTCCACAACCATATGCTGGACGATCAGCCGCGGCTCTTCTTCATGCACTTCTGGGCAAACGATGACGCGCGTAAGCTGGCACGCGGGCTTCGCGCCGCGCTGGACAAGACCAACATCGTCCGCCCTGCGGGCTGAACATTTTAAGGCCGTAGTAAGTCAGGAGCAGATCAATGAGGACGTTATCAGGCGTATTTCTATGCGCGCTATCCATGGCGAGCTTTGCGATGCCGTTCTCGCCGTCCCTCGCTCAGGCCGGGATCAGCACGAACCCGGCACCGTTGGAAACCACGGGCTATTCGAGCGCCGTGGAAGCATTGAGCAAGTACGAGGTCGACTCCAGTCAGCTCGCGCTGACCCGCTCGAAGAGCCAGGCTACGCGAGCCTTCGCGCAACAGATGGTCCACCATCATAGCCGAGTGAAGTCAGACCAGAAGATCGTTGGCCGCTCCGACACCGGAAGCGCGCTGGACGCCCCCTTGTCTCAGATGCTGGACACGTTGCAGAACACGCCGAGCGTTGAGTTCAACGCGGCCTACAAACGCGGGCAAATCGCCGCGCACGAGGAAGCGCTGAAGGTTCATGGCGCCTACGCGGCGCAGGGTAGCGATCTTGCTGAACGGGCAAAGGCTCAAGCGGCCATGCCCGTGATCCAGAAGCACCTCGGTGCAGCACGCGATCTACCGGAAGCCTGAGGTAATCGATGATGGCGTCATGATTTGTCGGTTATGGTGTTGGTGAAGCACGCTGCCTATCGGCACTCGACCGTGAGATGCACTATTTCGTGGACTGGCATCAGGCGGGCGCGGATCGCGTCGCCGTCTATGTCTTGCCCGCATACGACACTGACGATCGCGGCGTGCGCTTCCGGGCCGACCCGCCAGACGTGAAGGTCTGCAATCCGGGCATCCCCCGGTGCCTCGACCAGCTCGCGCACTTCATCGGCAACGTGATTGTCGGTCGCGTCGAGTAGCACCGAGGCTGTGTCGCGCATCAGTGTCCACGACCATCGCGCGATCACAACCGCGCCGACGATGCCCATCACTGGGTCCATCCATATCCAGCCAAGATAGCGCCCGGCCAATAGCGCCGCGATGGCAAGGACGGAGGTGAGTGCGTCGGCGAGGACGTGGACATAGGCCGAGCGCATGTTGTTATCGCCACCATGCGTGCCGTGAGCATGGCCGTGATCGTGTCCATGATGATGATCGTGCCCGTGGTGATGCCCACCCGAGAGCAGGAAGGCGCTGGCTATGTTCACGCCCAGGCCGACGACGGCGATGATCGTTGCTTCGCCGAAGGCGACCGTAATCGGCTGAAACAGGGCAGGACGGATTCCACCGCGATCCCGAGCGCGATCAGCCCGAGCACCATCGCCGAGGCGAACCCGGCCAGATCGCCGACTTTGCCCGTGCCGAAGCTATAGGCGAGATTATGGGCGTGCCGTTTGGCATAGGCGTAGGCAGCAGCCGTGACGCCGAGCGCACCCGCGTGTGTCGCCATATGAAACCCGTCCGCGAGTAGCGCCATCGAGCCGGTCAGGTATCCGGCGACAATCTCGACCACCATCATTCCGGCTGTGAGTGCAACCACCCAGAGCGTGCGCCGGGCGTTTTCGTCATGCGAGGAGCCGAGGAAAACGTGATCGTGAGTGTGGCCCTTGATCGCGGGGAGCGTTGCCATAGATGTCCCTATTTGGAGTAGCGGCGGATCGCGGCGATGAGCTGCTCCGCCCCAGCGGCGCGATCGTCGTCGGATAGATCAGGCCGGGCGACATGCTCGCGAACGTGCGATTCAATAATCGCGTCCATGAGGCCGTTCATCGCGCCTCGCGTCGCCGCAACCAGGTGAAGAGTGGTAGCGCAATCCTTCTCTGAAATCAGCGCTCGCTCGATCGCGGTGACTTGCCCGGCGATGCGCCGGACGCGTTTCAGAAGGGCGTCATCAGTATGCAAGTGAGACATAGCTTACCCCCCTACCCTATATGTGAAAGATTAGGCAATGCGGTGTCAAAATCGGTCGCTTGTGACACACCGGCATCCGGCCTTCACACGCACGCGGCTTTGCGAAGGTCAGAACCCGCGTCACAATATCGGCTGCGGGGATCGACAAACCAGCTCGATCACGACCGCTATATGGTTGCCGAACAGACCAATTCGGGGCTACCGTGAATCAGTGTCCGAGTAATGCACAGAGGCCGCTAAGGTTCTTCAAACGAGCCTTGGCGTAAATAGATGAGCCGTGGTTTGGCGCTTATGCCGGGGTCGTTACACCAACCCTCCACATGCTCGCATCCCAATGCAGTGTGCAATTGATCCATCATCTTTCGCCAATTTGGATCGGTGTCACGGACCATAACAACCCTTTCACTGTCGATGCCGACACACGCGACCACTACGGGTTTGAAGCCGAAGGAAACCCGGCCAACCGTCACTTCATCAATCGCCGTCCATGGCTCGCACCATTGCTCATTGCCGTTGCTCAGCACGATCCCTTTCGTCTCCGCGCTGATGATACGGAGCGGTCCTGAATCGGCATGGTCAGTCGGTCGCATGACTATCGTTCGAGATCTTTTGAGGTCTTATCAGCAGCCGTGCGGTGCTGGTCGCGCGTTTCGTCCCGGCGCTGTTCGACCTCTCGAACACGAGGCGTCCGAATTTCCCCGCCGCGTTCCATCGTTTGAGCAACGGCTTCCCGTGCCGCAACCTTCATCCTCGCCGCCTCTGGCGTGGCCTGGCCGTACTTCTTATCAATGGCCGCATCCATTGCGGCTACCTGTTTGGCGGCAGGATTCAGGCGCTTGTCGTCCAATCGCTCCGCTTGCGACATTTGCCTGAAATCGGATGCAACACGCCGATCGCGGTCCTCTCGCGCGGCATCGCGTGACCCATCCAACCTATCAGCAGGCTTGCCGGATGATGCAGCCCTTTCGGTTCTATCGTCGGCCATTATCCCTTAGCTCCTTTCAGAAATGATAGTGCGTCGTTGTCGCCCTCTTCTTCGGCAGGATCGGCGGACCCGACCTGATCGAAGTTCATGCCCGTGAGATCGGCCCGCAATCCCAGCGCCACAAAGAACGCTGTCGCTTTATGCGGATCGCCATCATCGGGAAGTTCATCAATTGGGAAGCCGACCAGGCGCCCGTAATCGACGCCCTGCAATGCTTCCTCGTCCGTCATTTCGGGGGATTCTGCCCGTTCGATCAGGGCGAGCGAACGGCGCGCTATGGAAGGATCGAGAGGCCGCGGCCGAACGGGTGGCGGCGGGACCTTCGACGCTTGCAGCATCCACTTGTCTTTATAATAGCGGATCTTCCCGCCCTTGAGCGGAGGGATACCGGCGCGCAGGACAATCACCTCTTCCTGAGACAGTAGCAGCAGCTCTTGCGGCAGCATCAGGGGCCGGCGCTGATCGGAGGTCGATACAGACCCCTCAAACGCATCCCACACCCGCTTGGATCGGGATTTTGCCTCATATGTGTAATTGCCGAGGCGTTCGGATACCTCCTTCGCCACATCGACGTGCTTTGGCGTAAAGACCAACTCGACGCCGCAGTTCTGGACGATTTCGCTGGTCACGTCAGGCCCGTACACGTCGCGGAGCTGGCCGCGTGCCTGAATGACCGGCACAAGGCGAATGCCGTAGCCGGCGACGTAGGAGAAGCCCGAGGCGATCACGCTCGCGCGGCCGAGACGAGCAAACTCGTCCAAAAGGAGCAGCAGCTTGAGGGGGTGCCTGCCCTTCTCCGGATCGGGCAGCTCGCGCACGTTCAGGTCAATGAGTTGCTGGAACAGCAGATTATACACGTCCGCCATGCGTTCCATGTTGTCCGGCGACACCCCGAGATAGAGCGAAATCGGCTTCGTCCGGAAATCTCTCAGGTCAAAATCGGATTCCGACGTTGCGGCGTCCACATATGGGTTGATCCAAAGATTGATCTTGGCCGAAACGGATTGCCGAATGCCGGTAAAGGTATTGGCCGAGCTGGAAATCCAGTCGTTCAGGGCCGAAATGCAGGCTTCCGACAGGGGGTCGCCCATGGCCTGGCGTTCCTTGATGATCTTGGGAAACCGCTCCTTCGCATCGCCCGCGCTGAAATTGCGGTATATCTCCCCCATCGTGAAAGGGAGATCCGGTGTTGCTGCGATATAGGCCGACACGCCGAGAAACGCGGTGCGCGCGCTGTCCATCCAGAAGCTTTCGCCGTTGGCGGGCGGCGGCCAAAGCATCGCTGCGATCTTTTGCAGCTCGTCAATGACTTCTACCGGATCGGTGCGCTTGATATGCGCGAAGGGATTATAGCGCGCTGTGCGGCCTTGTGGATCGAGCGGATCAAAAAGGAGAACCTGATGGCCGAGGCTTTTGCGCCAACCCGCAGACTTCTCCCAATTCTCCTGCTTCACATCGAGGACGACAACAGAGTCCGCCCAGGTCAGCAGATTGGGAATAACGACGCCTACGCCTTTACCGGCGCGCGTCGGAGCTTCCAGCAAGACATGCTCAGTGCCGCTAAACTGGATGAAATCGCCACCCCGCCCGAATAGCGACTGGAAGAAGGTTTTTGGGCTGCGCCCGAGCAGCAACCCTTCATTGGGGTCCATCAAGCCCGCCTCGCGAGCCTCGTTCCTGTTGGCCCAGCGCGCAGCGCCGTGAAGGGATTGCTTATGGTTGAGGAACACCATGAAGGCGACCAGCGCGCCAGCGGCGGCTACACCGCCCGTCCCCTTGGCGAGCCATCCCATGACGGCGGGATTATGGCGGTAGAACCAGAAATATTCGGGCATTTTGAAAATGTTCAGATCGGTCCTGAACTGCCCCAAGCCTATGATCGCTACCAAGCCGCCCAAGGTCAGGACTGTGATGGCGCCGATTAGTACGTAACCGATCAGTTTCCGTCGCTCCATGAGCCACCCTCCTACATGCCGGTCAAATCCGGCTCGAAATAGATTTCAGTGACGCGAAAGCGGCCATCGACCTTTTTGCATTGGACAACGACATCAACGAGCAGGTGCAGCAGATCGAGAATGTCTTTGCGTTCGAGGTCGCGACCGCCTTCCGATTCCTTCACCAGCAGCGACAATTGCTCGAAGGCCAGCGCTGCGGAATCAGCGTGAACGGTCGTGATCGAACCGGGATGGCCGCTGTTGACGTTTCGCAGATAGAAGAACGCGGTCCCGTCGCGCAGCTCTTGCAGCAAGATACGGTCTGGCCGCATTCGCAGGCTCGCTTCTAGGAGGTGCTTTGCGCCGACCTGGGCTTGGCCTTGCCCATCCTTGGAATAGATCATGTGCACCGCATTGCGGTGCGGCACGATCAATTCGCGCGTATCCTCGATAGTCAGCAATCGCTCTTCGGACGGGATAAGCTGGATCAGCGCCTTGGAAAGCGTAGTCTTACCGGACCCGGTTGCGCCGGAGATCAGGATATTCTTGCGGGTTTTGACGGCAAGTTCGAGGAACCCTGCCCATTCCTGCTTTTCCTTGAGCGCCACCAGTTCAGCGTCGGCCGCCGTGGACCTGCCCCGAGCTATCTTCGTATGCTCGAACAGGCCGCCGGCATGAAGCTCACCCAAGCCGAACGTCTTGACCGAGGGCTTGCGGATCGTGATCGAATAATTGCCGAGGTCGCAGGCAGGGGGTGCGACAATCTGGACGCGCTCGCCAGTCGGCAAACTGGTGGAGCATATCGGCGTTTGCGGCCCGACCTTTTGCTTTGTGTAGTTCGCCATCGAGTTCGACAGTGTTTCAAGCCATTGAACGGACAGTCGCTCTTCCGTCACCCACTCCCAGCCCTTGCGCCCCTCGATGCCGACTTCACCGGGCTTGTTGATGACGAGTTCCGTAACCGCGTCGGCATCGAGCAACGCGCGCAGCGGCTCAAGGTGATGAGTGAGAATGGCTTGATCGAACATCATCGGCGCAACCTCGAAGAGTAGACGCTGCTGAAATCCACGTCCCGCGCGACCATGATTGTCATTTCCTTGCCTTGAGGAGCGCGAAGGCGTGGACGGATGCGTTGCGAGTCCTGCGCTGCGATGCCCGCCGCAGCATTTGGCGCAGCGATCGTCTGTTCGACGCCCGACACGCTATTGCCGAGAGCGTTGCCGGCGTCCCCGACGATCGACAGCAGCAGCGCGCCGCCGAAGCGCTTCCAGAAGAAGGTTTCCACCTGGCCGCCCATACCGGCGCGGCCGAGCTGATCGGCCGCAGGCGAACCCAGCGTGACCGACACACCCGCAGGCGTGATGGCCCGGTTCCACAGGACGAAAATGCGGTTTTGCCCGGTCGAGAACCCGCCCTGATACTCACCCAGGACGCGCGTTCCCTTCTCCATCAGGATCACACTGCCGTTAGCCGACCAAATATCTTGTGGGATCAGGCAGCTCGTCAAACCGGGCTGGGTCGAATCCATCGCAGTTTGGAGGACGCACGGAATCTGCATTCCTGCTGTGATGAGGAAATTGCGGTTGCCAAGCTGACCGGCTGACACTTTGGCTATGTCCATCCCGTTCAGTTTCTGAGCCAGTTCATTCGGGGCTTTGGCTCCGGCCTCGTCATCGCCAGATCCTCCAACGCGCAAATTGCTGAAAGGCCCTGCATTGGGGTTGCCGCCAATACCCGGAACGCCAGCGGCGGGGGAAACCGCCATGATCGGCGCACGGCGCATAGCGTCCTGACGCGCTCGCTCGCGCTCGATCGCGGCGAGACGCGCCTGTTCGGCCTTCTCCAAACGCTCTGCTACCGGATCGCGGGGACCACCCTGCACCGCAGGGACCGCCGCACCGGACAAATCCTGGCCGGGAGCCATGATCGGGTTGCCGAATGGATCAGTCCCCACCTGTGCGAGCTTGTTAGGATCGGTCTGACCCACAACAACCGAGGCGGCCTGGCGCGCCGATTTCTCGGCCGACACGTCATCCCCGAGCTGGAACGTGCTATCATCCCGCTTTGGCTGGCCCTTGTCGCTTTGTGAGGCCATTGAGAAAACAATGAACCCGACGAACGCGGCGCCGCAGGCCACGGCTACGCCTGTGCCCTTGCCCATGGACTGCAACCGTCCGCGAGGATTGAACGCCTTGCGATCGACCTCCGGGGTTGTGCTGTTAGCTTCATTGAGCGCTTCCGCATTCACGTCCGTCTCGTCGTAAGTCGGACGCTGGCGAGGCGCGCCATGATCGGCGCTGTTTTCAATCTCACTCATCGGGGGCTGCTCCCGTCCAATTTGCGTTGCACTTCGGGCGATGCCGTTCCCGATGAATTGTCCGGCCCATATCGGTCATAGGCATTGTTCCAGATGCACGCGATCGACAGGCCACGACGCAGCCGGAATTGCTTTGCGACCTGATGAATCACGACAAATTCGCCGCGAACGTCATAGGGTACGACCGCTTCCGATCCGTCAGGGCTGACCGTGAAGATGGCGGGGAGCTGTTGGTTGCGCGGGAACCGCAGGATCGTGAATTGCCCGTTGTCGGTCACTTCCGACGGGGCGAGATCCGATGAACCCGCAATCGAATAGTCAAGGTTGCGCTTCCCTTGGACCGCAGCCGCATCCAGCGCGACCCTGACCCCGCCAGCTTCGACCATGAGCATTTGCATCTGCAACCGCTGCATATCGGCATTCTGGCGAGCCGCCGCTTCCTGTTCAGGATAGCGGAAACGCACGACGAATTGGGCATCGGTGCCGGTTGCTATGTCCCCGCTGCGCGCAGACAGAGCAAAGGTATAGGTACGAACCACCCCAGCTTTGCGCGTTACGACGATCAGATTTGTCGGTGGCGCTTTCTCGCGAGGCTTGATGAAAAGGATATTATCAGCCGGGGCGACTTCCCAACTTACGGTATCGCCTAGCGCGACACTCGAAATCGTCTCCCCGTCCCCGAAAACAATCTGCGATGCAGCACGGAAAACGCCTTTGATCCGCACGACTTCATCAATGTTGTAATTGATATATCGGATGCGGGTATCTTGCTGGCCCGAGCGAGGAATTTCCTCAGCAAAGGCGGGGTTGGTGACGATCGCGGCGACAAGCGCCCCGCTCATGAGAACATTGCGAAGCGCGTTCATCGGCCAATCTCCGGATCGGCGCGGTAGCTGACCACTTGGAAGCCCAGCGGGTTGTCGAGCCTGCCAGCTTCGGTTGTCGGCTTATCCACGTACTTGAAGTTGATCGTGGCAATCCATTGCACCTGTTCGTCAGGGACGTTCCCCGGCTTCGCCACGGACTTCACGAAACGGACCTGCGCCACGCGGTTGTTGATGAAAGTGATGTTGCGGACGGCGGCAGCGACCAGTTCGCCGCCCTGGTACACGTTGACCGGGGCATTGGGGTTGGTCGCGCGGCGGGTGCCTGCAAACTTCTCCTGCTCTTGCGGCACCGACAGCGCCAGCACCTTACGCTCTGTGTCGCGCGAGGATGAGGGGTTCCAAGACTCCCGGTTGCGAACGTAATCGGACAGGAAGTATTTGTTGACCGCTTCGTCGGCAGTGATGTTGCGCGTATTGGTCAGCCGCGTCACCACGTCGATGGCGCCGGTCTGGCGATCGACGCGGATCACATAGGGTTCCACCGATCGCAGCGGTGCCGTAACGTGCCATGCCAACATGGAGAGGCCGAAGATGACCCCGCCA
>NZ_JABBFV010000022.1 GCF_012927105.1 Sphingobium psychrophilum
GATCAATTCTTTCCGCGTTGCCATGCTCATCTTCCTCATCGTTCCCTCCCGACCGTTGCCGGGAGCATTCTAGATGAGGCAACGGCCTGTCACTCAGGAGCAAAAAGGGTGAGGCAATGCGGCTGCTCGCGGCAATCCTCGCCGACGGCACCAATCTAGGTCTCGCGCGCATGGCCGCAGCCAGCCAGGGCGTTACGCGCGACCAGCTGGTCTGAACGAAGGACGCCTATGTTCGCGAGGACAGCTACCACCGCGCTCTCGCCATCCTCGTCGATGCGCATCATCGCCTGCCGATCACCTCGACATGGGGAACGGGCACCACATCGAGTTCGGACGGCCAGTTCTTCCGGGGCGGCAAGCGGATGGCGGTCGGCGATATCAACGCCCGGTATGGCGTCGATCCCGGATTCAGCTTCTATACCCATGTCTCCGACCAGCACGCGCCGTACAGTGTCACGGTCATATCCGCGGCGACGCATGAGGCGCCCTATGTCCTCGATGGCCTTCTCCATCACGGCTCGTCGTTGAAGATCGCTGAGCATTATACCGACACGGGCGGCGCGACCGACCATGTGTTCGCGCTTTGCGCGATGCTGGGATTTCGGTTCTGCCCACGCCTGCGGGATTTCCCCGACCGGCGTCTGGCCGCGCTCGGCCCTGTGGCCTCCTATCCGGCGATCGGTTCGCTGCTCGGCAAGCGCGTGAAGACCGACACGATCCGCGAGCATTGGGGAGAGGTCCTCCGCCTCGTCGCCTCGCTCAAGGCGGGGCACGTCGCCCCATCGGCGATGCTGCGCAAACTGGCCGCATACGAACGCCAGAACCAGGTCGACGTCGCCCTCCAGGAAATCGACAAGATCGAGCGGACCTTCTTCATGCTCGACTGGCTGGAAAACCCCGATCTTCGGCGGCGCTGTCAGGCTGGCCTGAACAAGAGTGAGCAGCGTCACGTTCTCACACAGGCGATCTGCACGTTCCGCCAAGGCCGGATTATCGACCGGACGCACGAGACGCTGCAATATCGCGCGTCCGGTTTGAACCTGGTGATCGCCGCGATCGTCTACTGGAACTCCACATACATCGCCGATGCAGTCCAGCATCTGCTTTCAATCGGCGAGGCGCCCGATCCGGGGTTGCTCGCACACACTTCCCCGGTCGGTTGGGAGCATATTGCATTCTCCGGCGACTTCCTGTGGGATCGCGCAGCCGAAACCGTCCGCCGCAAGCCCCTCAATATCGCAGGCGACGGTAATCCCCGCTAAGCGTTCGCAAATGTTCTGCCTTGCCGTTGTTTAGCGTCAAACCAGCGCTCTGCCCTCCAATTGGCGAACATGCCATTAGCTTGTTTCGATGGCCGCCTCACGCATAAGCTCGATCCTTCGTGCAGATCCGCTCCGCTGGCATCTTCTGGGTGTGGTCGAAGCGTTAAACTTGCCAGACTGCTGGATCGGAGCGGGCTTTGTGAGAAACGCTGTATGGGATCATCTTCATCAGCGTTCTATAGCGCCACCGGATGCAGACGTTGATGTGATCTGGTATGATCCGCATCGCGCCGAGGCGGCAGAAGATCGAAAATTCGAGGCCCACTTGCAGGCTCTGGAGCCTTCGATCATCTGGTCAGTAAAGAACCAAGCTCGAATGCATGGTCGGAACGGCGATGCTCCTTACGCTTCCGCCACCGACGCCATGCGCTACTGGCCGGAGACCGCGACGGCGGTTGCCGCCCGGAGACGTGGATCGGATGGCTGCGATATCGCGGCCCCTTTTGGATTGGACGATCTGCTCGATCTTGTTTTGCGCCCAACCTCGCGTTTTCGCGTCGAAAAGCGCACAATCTATGAGGATCGGATACGCACCAAAGGATGGTTTAGCTCTTGGCCGCTTCTCACAAGGGCCGAGGGCTAATCCGGTAATCCGTGTGTTCTCCGGCTGATCACGATACCCGTCGTCAGCTTGCGGCCCTCTGGCATCATGTTATGTGTGGGGATGAAAGGACCGGCGCATGGTCGTTATCATCTTGGCCGCTGCCATAGGGCTGACAATGATCTTGTTGTCTGTTCGCGCCAACTCGCGCTTCCGGCAAGAGCGGAAGCTTCCGATGCAATGGATGCTTTCGCGATCACGACCTCTGTCCAGCACCGTAATTTGGTCCGCCCCCCGCATTTTTGCTCTCAGCCTCGTTCCTGCTTTGGCGATCTTAGTGCTGGCGCTATTCGCGATTGGCTCTCTCACTCTCACGCCGAGGCCCGGCCAAGAAGGGATGATGATACCGTCCCTGATATTCATTGGGGGCATCTTCCTCGGAGCTCAAATTTTGCACCTTCGTCTGATTGAGAAAACTTTGCGCGGCGCGGAATAGCGTTCGAGCCGTCGCTGTTACACGGAAATCACGTGTTTTTCAGAGGCCTCCGCTACCGGGATTTTGTCGACAGCGCTGCAGCGCAATGATTATCACGGCGCCGCTGGCCATCCGGCATGGCAATTGGCAGGTTTATCCGAAACCCGACACTCGCCGTCGTGCGCAGGAACGGCGGTTTTGTCCCAAAATTGTGACTCGGGCCGGGATGACGGAATTTATGTCCAAGGCGCGAGAAGGGCGTCGCGGAGGTTTTCAAAGGGGGAAGAGGCGTCCCGCATCCGGGACGCCTCCAACTCAATCAACCGTTCAACTGATCCTTCACCGCTTTGGCGGGCGTGAAGGTGAGCTTTTTCGACGCGGCGATCTGAATGGTCGCGCCAGTCGAAGGATTGCGACCTTCGCGCGCCGGGCTGTCCTTGACCTTGAACTTGCCGAAGCCGTTCAGCGAGACTTCGTCGCCCTTGGCAGCGGCTCCGGTGATATGCGCGAAGACGGCATCAACGTACTTACGGGCGTCCGCCTTGGTCAGGCCGTGTTCGCTGGCAAGGGCTTCGGCCAGGTCGCTATTGTTCATGTCGCATCCTTTGTGATTGAGAGGCGGTCGCTTTAGGGGCTGCGACCGCCAGTTTGAAGTGCGATTTTAGAGGATGGTGGTTGGATACACGTGCGCTCAGTTCATCGCGATAGCGGCGCTGTCTCTAAAAAGTCGCGCAGGTCAGTGCTGATGAGCGTCTGCGAGATCCGAACAGCGATGGGTAGGAGGGATCTATTTGCTGCGTTGGGTAGAGTTCGGGGCGCGGAAGGCTCCTTCGGGAACGGCGATCGCGCCCGACGGACGCCCCGCGTGTGAGAGGGGAGAAGGATCTTGGAGAGTGTCGCTTTCGGATGGTCGAGAGCGGCTTTGCCAAGGAGTTAAGGTTATGAATATCGGTGAAATCAAGCCCGTGAACGGTCGTCTTATCGGTCATATCGCGACCCGTTCGATCGACCTGCCGCGCCTGGGGCTCCGGCCTGTCGAAAGCACCAACGAGCGCGCGCCGGTCTGCGGAGCCCTTTGAAGACGCTGGCCGCGTTCGCGGAAGGGACGGATGCCGCCGCCTTCATCTCGATGGAGGGGGACCGTACATCCGCGGGCATTCGCGCCGAACTGGCCTCTGTCATGCGCAGTTTCTCCTATCTGGATGATACGCTCGACGGCTTCTCCGTGCGCGACTGGGTGGCCAATGAAGAGGATGACAGCTGGCTGTTCATCACGGTGAAAGCCGATCAGCTTCCCTCGCTCCGGCCCCTCGTCACCGTCTGGCTCGACATTGCGATCAGCGCGATCATGAGCCTTCCGCCGGACCAGAAACGCCGGCTCTATTGCGTCATCGATGAGCTGCCGACTCTACAGCGTCTGCCCTCGCTCAGCGACTTCCTGGCGCGCGCCCGCAAATATGGCGGATGCGGCATATTGGGATTCCAGTCCTACCCGCAGCTGGAGGCAACCTATGGCATACAGGATGCGGCCGCGATCACCGGTTACTGCTCGACCTGGGTGGCGCTACGCGCGAACGATACTCCTACGGCCAAGCATGTGTCGGAGAATTTGGGCCAGGTCGAGCAGGTCGAGGCCAATGAGGGCATGTCCTATGGGGTCAACGACATGCGGGACGGCGTCAATCTCTCCCGCATGCAGGTCACCCGCCCACTGGTCATGCATACCGAGGTCACGAACCTTCCCAACCTGTCTGGATTTCTCCGGTTCGGAAGAAATCTGCCTGTCGTCCATTTCCGGGATCGGTATAATGGATTGCCAACGATCGAACCGGCGTTCATCGAGCGAACGGAACCTGCAAAGCGGTTTGAGGAGGGCAACGCTCCGCCTCCCCAAGAAAAGGCGCCGCAGAGAAAGCGTCGTCGCTCTGGGAAGGATGCGAAGCCCGAGCCGCAACTTCCCTTGGACGGGAGCTCACCCGAAGGAGCAACTGCGGGTGAACCGCCTGCGCACAGGGCCAACGAAGTTCTGAAGCAGGAAGGGGACTCGCCGAACGCCGAACCGCCCAAGCTCCTTGGGCCGAGGAGCGGCTTCAATCTCCACAAACACAGCCGCTCCAACGGTGAGCGTGACGATGCGAGGCCGGCATGATGCATCCGCGCCGCCTCAAGGGCTCTCCGGGCAACATCGCCCGCTATTACACTGTCGGGGATTATTATACGAAAGGAGATGCGGAGACCTCTTCCTGGGGCGGTTCGCTCGCCAATGAACTTGGTTTGCACGGAGAGGTGGATACCGCGCAGTTCAATGCGCTGCTCAGCGGCGCTGTCGGCGACCAGCAGCTAGGGCGTCGACGGGCAGGCGGGATTGATCACCATCCTGGGTGGGACTTTGCAATCAGCGCCCCCAAATCAGTATCGATCATGGCGCTTGCCCTTCGCGATGAGAGAATAGTTGCGGCGCATGACCGCGTCTATGTGCTGGCCCCCGTGGCGTCTCCACTCGTCAATGGGTCGAACTTTTACACCGCCATCACGCGAGCCCGGTACGGCGCCAAACTCTGGACGGAAGACCCCAGGAAGCTCATCGCAAAACTCGAAGAGCGGTCGGGCGAGAAGACATCGGCGCTTGAAGGTGTGGGCCGGCTGGAGCGCGATCACAGCAGGCGCTTTGCCGCACGGAACGAGGCACGGCTGAAGGGCCTAAGGCTCGAACAGGTTGAGGAGCGGCGGAAGGCAGAGGGTAGGGCGCTCGCGCGCAAACTTGATCAGCGAGAGCCGGACCGCGGAATTGCCGGACGTCTCGCAGGCAATGCCCGCTCACTGTTCGAGACGCTCGACCGTCATTTGCAGACGCTTGCCGGGAATCGGCAAGCCCATGCGTCCAAGGCGGAGGACCGTGCCACAGCCCGGAACATTGAGGAGCGATCGCATGGTCACGATCGGTAAGCGGATAGCCGCCCTGATGGTGCTGAGCATCTGGCAATCGGAAGGTCTTGCAGCAACGTCTGGTCATGATGCGGCCGATGAACGGAGGGTCGCCCATTGCATCAGGCAAGCAGCGGGTGGGCAGAAATGGCTCGAAGTGACCCTGTGGGGACTACGCGACCAGGAAGGAGGATGGATTGGCGCTGCAGTGCCGAACCGCAATGGGAGCCACGACTTCGGGACTTTCCAGATCAACAGCTGGTGGGTGCCCAAAATCGCAGAAACGCTTGATCGTTCACCAGAGGACGTTCGTCATTGGTTGCGTTACGATCCGTGTTTCAATGCCAACGCAGCCCGGTGGATTTTCGTTGCTGCGCTCGCTTCCACCGGCAGCTTTTGGAAGGCGGTCGGCGTCTATCACAGTCCGAGTTCTGATCGCCAGAAGCGATATGCCCGCAGCGTCGCGCAGCATCTGAAGCGCCGGTTTGGCGAGGCGATTTTCTCGCCTTCCCGCGCGGGGGCATTGGAGGAGGAGTTCGCTGAGCGAACAAGATGACCGGCAGCCTCGGTCATCTGAGCCTGCAGCAACGCTATCAAGAAAAGCCGATGTGATGCGCGTAGTGCACATGTTCCGATTCGAAATTCATTTGACCAGCCCTTTCTCGGGCACCTTGGCGGCGTGCCGCGCTGGCGACACCATCCGGCGTAAGGCTCTGGACCTACGGCTCTTTCGGTACGTTCAAGAGCCTCGTAAACGATGAGCCATCGGCGCGCGCGCATTTCGCCTCCCCAAACCGGTTAGCTTAGGACTTCCAATTCGGCGTAGTTCCGGTAGATTGAGGAGGCTTCATCCCATCTGGCAGACTCCAACTAGGAGCCGTTTTGCCGTGCGAAAGAGCCTGCCAAGATTTAATGCGCCACTTCCTGTCGAGAAGTCGAAGCCACCAGCGCTCATCGATCCAATCAGCGTAAGGATCGCGGTAGCGGTGACAATGACGGGGTTAAGCCGGTCCCGCCTCTATGAGCTGATCAAATCCGGCGAGCTGGAGATCGTGAAAGATCGAAGTTCGACTTTGATCATCGTTGCAAGTTTGCGTGAGGCAATCGAGCGAAGGCGATCACGCTGAAGCCCGGACAAGAATGCAGGGCGGGCGGCAGGCAGGTGGTGCCTCGCGCTTCATACCGATGGACAGCCGAGCGAGCGCCGACAGACTACGAGGCAGCTCATCAAAAATTTTTCCGAGCGCGTCCTACTCAATCCCAGGAAGTCAAAAGGACAAGAAATAGACAAGACGGTATTTCTGGGCCAACCTCAAGAGCTAAGTCATTGAAAATATTGGTGACCCCTACGGGAATCGAACCCGTGTTTCAGCCGTGAGAGGGCCGCGTCCTAACCGCTAGACGAAGGGGCCATGGACCGCGCTGGGCGGTCGGCAGGGGCTGGCCTTTAGGCAGGGGCATCCATGGCGTCAAGCGAAACCGCAGGGCATTCATCCCGTCCGCGGCATAAAACCGCCCTGTACAGGGCCCGGCCAGTCACGCCGTGTAAAAAACCATCCGTTCAGACAATGGTCGGCACCTCACAGAAAAAACCACCCCATGCAGAGCATGGGGTGGCCAAGGTTCAGGGAGGAGACGCCTCCAAAGGGGGAGGCGCCCATACGATACACCCGAAAGGGGGGCAGGTGCACCGCATGATTGATAGATAGGGCAGCTCGCATCGCCTTACAAGAGGGGATGCGACGCCCTTTCCATCAATTTTTCAAACCCTTTCGGGTTAATTTCTCATTCAGGCGCCGGCCACTTCCGGGGTCGCTTCCGCCGTGGCTGGCATGGCGATCGGACCCTTGCCCTGCGCCACCTGCGCTTCGAAGATTTCGCGCATCAGTTGGAGCGAGAACAGGTGCGCGTGGATCAGTAGCAACATGCCATTCTGGTTGATCTTGCGCAGCTGGTCGCCGCGCAGGTCGCGCAGCTTTTCCTCGTTGATCATGCGGAAACCACGATAGACGAAGGGCTGATCGGCGACTGGGGTCTGGATCGCGACTTCGCCGTCCATCAACAGGTCGAGTTCCTGCAGATCGCGCACGAACTGACTGGTGCGGGCCGCAGCCTGCTCAAAATCCTCGCAGAATTTCATCACGCCCTGGGTCTGCTCGCTCGGCTTGCCGTCTTCGAACAGCGGCTTGCCGTCCTCGAACGCGCCGATCGCCGGGCTGGTGGGATCGAAGCAGAGCGACAGGTCGTCGCTGTCGGGGCGCAGCTTGGCCAGCATCCAGGGATAGCGACGGACATAGGCCGGGACATAGGCCGGACCGCGCAGCTTGCCGTCTTCGTCCACGAAGATGTTGACGCCTTCATTCAGGCCCATCAGCAGCAGCGGCACCGAATCCGTGCCGGCCGAAAAGATGATCGGGGCAAAGCGCTGGGCGGGGACGAATTCGTCGATGGTCAGCGGAATGGCGTGCTGCGTCGTCAGGAACGGGGCCGAATCGATCTGGCGGGTGCGATAATCGACATGGTCCACGCTGCTCAGCGGCAGGAGATCATTGTAGAAGATCGGCAGGTTGTTGGCGGGCGCGCTGGCCATGGTCCGGGTCCATTCTGTCAATTTGCGGCCGCCTTTTATGTGCGCGCCGCGGGCTGAATATTGGGGCAGGGCGATAATGGCCTTGCCGGTTGGTGGCAATCGGTTTGTCGGCGGCCCGTGTTCAGCTTGCCGCCTTCAGCCTTCGCCGGGCAGCGGAATGAGCTTGCCCGGATTGAACAGCCCTTTGGGATCGAACGCCGCCTTGATCGCACGCAACGCCCCGATCCGCGCCGGGCTGGCGAGGCGGCCCAGTTCCGCGCGCTTCATCTGGCCGATGCCATGTTCGGCGGAGATCGAGCCACCCGCCGCGACGACCGCATCATGGATGAAGCCGTTGATCGCCTGACCTTCCGCCGCGATCCAGGCCGGACCGTCGCTCGTCCCCTTGGGCGCGCGCACATGGAAATGGACGTTGCCGTCGCCCAGATGGCCGAAAGAGGACGCCGTGGTGCCGGGAAAGCGCGCTTCCGCCGCCGCCGCCGCATCTATCATGAAGGCGGGCATCTTCGCCACCGGCACGCTGATATCATATTGCAGCGCCGGACCCTGCGCCTTTTCCGATTCCGACAGCGATTCGCGGATGCGCCAGAAGGCGTCGGCCTGCGCCTCGTTGGCGGCAAGCGCGGCGTCGATGGCGATGCCTCGTTCGAACGCTTGCGCCAGCGCCGCCTCCAGCCGATCGGCCGGTCCAGGTTCGGACAGGTCGGCATGGTCGACCTCGATCAGCACATGCCAGGGCGTGCGCGTTTCGATCGGTGATCTCGTGCCGGGGATATGCCCCAGTACGAAGCCCAGCGTCTCGTCGGCGATCACCTCGAACCCCTCCACGCTGTCGCCCAGCATGGTTTCGGCCAGCCGCAGCAGCGCCAGCGCGTCGGCCGGCGTCTGTACCCCGACCCAGCCCACCGCCCGCGCGGCGATGGCGGGGACGAGCCGCAGCGCCGCGGCGGTGACGACGCCCAGCGTGCCTTCCGCCCCGATCAGCAACTGTTTGATGTCGTAACCGCGATTATCCTTTTTGAGCGCATCCAGCCCGTCGAAGATACTGCCGTCCGGCAGCACCGCCTCTATCCCCTCGACCAGCGCGCGCATCGTGCCATGGCGCAAGACCTGCGTGCCGCCGGCGTTGGTCGATACCAGCCCGCCGATCGTAGCGGACCCCTTGGCCCCCAAGCTCAGCGGGAAGCGCCGCCCCTGTTCCTCGGCCGCATCGTGCAGCACGCTCAGGATGACGCCGGCCTCGCACACCGCCAGATTGTCGTCCGGCGACAAGCTGCGAATCCGGTTCATCCGCCGCAGCGACAGGATCAGCGCCGATCCGTCGGTCGGCGGGGTCGCGCCGCCGACCATCGACGTATTGCCCCCCTGCGGCACCAGCGCCACGCCCAGTTCCGCGGCCAGCGCCACGGTCGCGGCGACCTCCTGCGTGGAGGCTGGTGCCAGGATCGCGGCGGCCGCTCCATGATAGCGCCCGCGCCAGTCGCTGACCCAGGGGGCGATGTCGTCGGGATCGGTGACAACCCCCTTGGGGCCGAGCAGGGCGATGAAGCGGTCGATTATATCTTGTCCAATCATGGGACGCACCTATCCCCGGAATTCATCGACGGTTCAACCACCGCTCGATAGCATCGCGGCCATATAAGGGGTCCGTCTTGGTTCATTCCATATTGCTGCTGCTTTCCGCATCGACCGGCGACCCGGTCCAATGGGCGCAATTGTCCATCCAGCAGCGCGTCATCATCCGCGTGCCGATGACCCGAAAGGGCCGGGCGCCGGCGCGCATCGCGCCGGATGCGCGTGAACAATGGCAGGAAAAAAAGGGACCGCGTTGCATAGCGCTACGGTCGATTCGCGGCGGCAGCATCGTCGTGAAAAACGGCGTCGATCTCGTTCTGGCGGACAATCACCGCTATCGCGCTCGGCTGGAAAAGGGCTGCGACTCAGTGGGCTTCTATTCCGGCTTCTATGTCGAACCGGACGAGGATGGATCGCTCTGTTCGGGGCGGGACGAATTACAGGCGCGCAGCGGCCTGAGCTGCGCAATCGAGAGTTTCCGCCGCCTCATCCCGGTCGAAGAGGAAGATTGATCCGCGGCCATAGCCCGGCAACTGCGCGATTTTCTTGACAAGAGGCCGATATTTCCGCAATGCGCGGCCGATTTCCGTCTCGCATGCGCGCTGGGCGGACAAGCCTCCTGTTCCCGGACCATTGAATGACTTTTGCCGATCTCGGCCTTTCCGACGAATTGCTCAGGGCCGTAACCGAATCCGGTTACGACACGCCCACCCCCATTCAGGCGCAGGCGATCCCCTCCGTCCTGATGATGCGCGACATTATCGGCATCGCCCAGACGGGGACGGGAAAGACCGCCAGCTTCGTGCTGCCGATGATCGACATCCTCGCCCATGGCCGCAGCCGCGCGCGGATGCCGCGTTCGCTGATATTGGAGCCGACGCGCGAACTCGCGGCGCAAGTTGCCGAGAATTTCGAGAAGTACGGCAAATATCACAAACTCTCCATGGCGCTGCTGATCGGTGGCGTGTCGATGGGTGACCAACTCGCCGCGCTCGAAAAGGGCGTAGACGTGCTGATCGCGACGCCGGGCCGCCTGATGGATCTGTTTGGTCGCGGCAAGATTATGCTGAACGGCTGTTCGCTGCTGGTCATCGACGAAGCCGACCGGATGCTCGACATGGGCTTCATCCCCGATATCGAGGAAATCTGCACCAAGCTGCCCGCGCAGCGCCAGACGCTTCTGTTCTCCGCGACTATGCCGCCGGTCATCAAGAAGCTGGCCGACAAATTCCTGTCCAACCCCAAGTCGATCGAAGTCGCGCGCCCCGCCAGCGCCTCGATCAACATCACCCAGCGGCTCGTGAAGGTCGATTCGCGCAAGAAGCGCGACACCCTCGCCAAAATGCTGCGGGAAACCGACGTCACCAGCGCGGTCATCTTCTGCAACCGCAAGACGACGGTGCGGGACTTGAACAAGAGCCTGCAACGCGATGGTTTCAAGTCGGGCGAGATACATGGCGACATCGACCAGGGATCGCGCATCGCCGAATTGGAACGCTTTCGCGCCGGCACCGTCAACATTCTGGTCGCGTCGGACGTCGCGGCGCGCGGGCTGGACATCAAGGGCGTCAGCCATGTGTTCAACTATGACGCGCCCTGGCACCCGGACGATTATGTCCATCGCATCGGCCGCACTGGCCGGGCGGGCGCGTCGGGCGTCGCCTACACCTTCGTTACCGAAGCCGATGCCGAGGCGATCGACAATATCCAGAAGCTGATCGGCACCAAGATCGAGGTCGTAGGCGCCGCCGATGTCGTGGCATCGGCCGAACCGGCGAAGGACGAACCCGCCAAGGCCGAACCCGCCCGCGCCCCGCGCGGCCGCGGCCGAGGCGCACGCCCCGCCGCCGCCCCGGCTCAGGAAGCGCCGATCGAAGCGGCGGCTCCCGCTCCGGTCCGCGAAGAAGCGCCGCGCGAAGAAAAGGCCCGTGAGGAGCGTCCACGCGAAGACCGCCCCCGCGAGAATCGTGCACGGGAAGATCGTCCCCGTGACGACCGCCCCCGCGATTCTCGCCCCGACCGCGCCGCCGCCGCGCCGCCGCCGCGCCGCCGCAACGAGCAGGCCGATGACGGCCCGGACGATGGCTGGAATGGCCCGATGCCGGAATTTCTCAACTTCGGTTTCAACGGCTAACGCCGTTTGGCATGGGGCGGAAACCTATTCCTGTCCTATTTTCTCGTTCCATGCCATCATGCACCCGTCTTCCGGCGTTCTAACGACCGCTTTACGATAGGATCGCCACCGCCTAACAAAATGACAAGATGAGCGGGAAATGTGCGAAGCTAAGCGCTGATATCGTTCATCCCGGCCGCCACTTTCGATGCACGGTCCGGCTGTTCGGCCTGCCTACAACAACCCTTGCGCCCGCAAACTCGCATGACCGCTCGCCGCCATGATGATATGATCATGCACGCTGATCCCCAGTCGTTTCCCTGCCTCCACGATCTGCCGCGTGATGTCGATATCCTGCCGGCTGGGCGACGGATCGCCCGACGGGTGGTTATGCACCAGGATCAGCGCCGCTGACCCCAATTCCATCGCCCGCTTGATCACCTCGCGCACATAGATGGCAGCTTGGTCGATCGATCCGTCGCCCATATGATCATCGCGGATCAGCATGTTGCGGCTGTTGAGGTGCAGCACCCGCACCCGCTCGACATGCAGGTGCGCCATATCCGCGCGCAGATAATCGAGCAACGCCTGCCAACTCGCCAGCACCGGCCGCGCCGCCACTTCGTTGCGCAGCATCCGCAGCGTGCTCGCCTGTACGATCTTGATCGCGGCGATGCTGGTGTCGCCCATGCCGGGCACGCGGGCGATCGCCTGCCAGTCGGCGCTCATGAGGCCGCCGATGCCGCCAAATTCGCGCAACAACGCCTTGGCCAGCGGCTTGGTGTCGCGCCGGGGTATCGCCAGCGCGAGGAGATATTCGATCAGTTCATGGTCGTGCAGCGCGTCGCCACCGCTATCGGCCAGCTTCTGCCGCAACCGCGCGCGATGGCCGACGCCGTCATGCGCGGTCTTTTCGTCCTGATCCGCCAAACTTTCGTCCCCTTCACTGGCCCGATGACGCTATGCGTTGCGGAATCGCGGAGCAAGGATATTTAAGGGCCCCAAGACGTTATGGTGCCGTTACGGGCCAAGGCTATCATAGTCCCAATATCGTAATCATTCTCGCAGCAAGCCGGGGTTGGCCATAAGCATGGAAGAACAGGACGGCGAAGAGACGGTTCGCCGGGCATGGCTGCGCTGGCTGGGCGTCGGCACCGGGTCGCTGGCACTGGTGCTGGTGGCGCTCTGGACGCAACGCGCGCCGATCGCGGAGAATTTCGTCAGCCGGGAACTCAACCGGCGCGGGGTACAGGCCAATTATGACCTGGTCGATGTCGGGCTGCGCACCCAGCGGATCGAGAATATCGTGCTGGGCAATCCGGCCAAGCCAGACCTGACGGCGCGCTGGGTGGAGGTCGACATCGCCTTTGTCGGCCTGACGCCGCAGGTCGCGGCGGTGCGGGCAGGGGGCGTGCGGATGCGTGGCTCCCTGCATGACGGCGTCCTGCGTCTGGGCGAACTCGATAAATTCCGCGATCCCGATTCGACTGCGCCCTTCAGCCTGCCCGACATCATCGTCGCCCTCGCCGATGCGCGGCTGACGCTGGATTCAGACGCCGGGCGCGTGGGTATGCAGATCGACGGCGATGGCAATCTCCAGTCAGGCTTCCGCGGTAGGCTGGCCGCAGCGATGCCGCGCGCGTCGCTGGCTGGCTGCGGCCTGTCGCAAGCAACGGCCATGCTCGATATCGCAATGCGCCAGGGCCAGCCCCATCTGTCCGGTCCGCTGCGCGCCAACGCGGTCGCATGCCGCGAGGCCGGCGCGGCGATCGCCCGGCCGGTCGCGGCGATCGACCTCAACCTTGGCCAGGCGCTCGATCGCTGGAGCGGCCATGTCGATCTGTCGGGCGAAGCGTTCAGGGGCAATGGCCTGGTGCTGGCGTCGCCCGATGGCCGCATCGATTTTGACGGCACGGCCGCGCGCACCGGCGGCAAAGTCCGGCTGGGCGCGAAGGCGGTCACCGGACGCGGCGCCTTGCTGCGCGACGCGCGCCTGATCGGCGAGTGGGTGATCGGCACCGAAGGCACCAGCCTGAAGGGCGCGCTGTCGGGGCAGGATATCCACCTTGCCGGGCGCGATCGCCTGGCCGGTGTCCGCGCCGCTGCGGCCGGAACGCCGGTGGGGCCGCTCGCCGCACGCTTTGCCGATGCGGTCGAACGCGCGGGCCAAGCCAATCGCCTTCATACCCGATTCGCCCTGGTGCAGAAACAGGGCAGCGGCAGCGTCGTCATCACTGACGCTGCCCTCGACGCGGGCAGCGGCGCGCGGATCGGCCTCGCGCCCGGCGCGCTGGCGACCCTGGCCTGGCCGGGCAAGGTCGGCGGACTGGACTGGGCGCTGGACGGCGCGCTGACCACGGACGGCGGCGGCTTGCCCAGGGGCGCGCTGCGCCTGAAGCGGCGACCGGGCGGCGGTTTCGGCGGCGAATTATTCGTCGATCCCTATGCGGCCGGCGACGCCCGCATGGCGCTCGACCGGATGCGCTTCACGGCCGACGCCAACGGCGCGACCCGCTTTTCCACCGCCGTCCGGCTCGACGGTCCCTTGCCCGATGGACGCCTGCGCGGCCTCAGCCTGCCGGTCGAAGGGCGCATGGCCGCCAATGGCGCGCTGACCATCAACCCCGGCTGCGTGCCGGTATCGCTGGTCGAGGCGCGCTACGGCAATTTCGCGCTGGGCCAGACGCGCCAGACGCTGTGCCCGGTCGGCGGCGCGATGTTGGCGACCGGGCCGGGCGGCATCAGCGGCGGCGCGGAAATCCGCAATCTCGCCCTCAATGGACGCAGCGGCGACAGCCCGATGCGCCTGACCGCCGATCAGGCGCGCGTGGCGCTGGGCCGCACCGGCTTCGCGCTCGCCAATCCGGCGCTGACGATCGGCCCACAGGACGCGCCGGTGCGCCTAGCCGCCGCGGCGTTGGACGGCGCGCTGACCAAAGACGGGTTCGGCGGCAAGGTGACGGGCGCGGGCGGCCAGATCGGCAGCGTACCGCTGATCGTCGAGCAAGGCGCAGGCGACTGGCGCTTCGCCAAAGGCGCACTGGCGTTCCACGCCGCCATGACGGTGCGCGATTCGCAGGGGCCCGCGCGCTTCACTCCGCTCTCGGTCCCCGACTTCGCGCTGACCCTCAAGGATGGCCGCATCGCCGCCACCGGCACGCTCCATGCGCCGCGCAACGGCGCGACCGTCGCCCGTACCTACATTGCCCACGACCTGTCGAGCGGGAAGGGCAATGCCGACCTCATCGTCGCCAACCTCGTCTTCGGCCCCGGCCTCCAGCCGGAGGATGTGACCCCGCTCGCGCTCGGCGTCGTCGCCAATGTGAAAGCAACTGTGACGGGGCAGGGGCGCATCGACTGGACCGGATCGGCCGTCACCTCCACCGGCACTTTCCGCACCGACAACGCCAACCTCGCCGCCGCTTTTGGCCCGGTAGAGGGGCTGTCGGGCGAAATCCGCTTCACCGACCTGATCGGCATGGTCACCGCGCCGGGGCAGGAAGCGCGGATCAAGTCGGTCAATCCGGGCGTCGAAGTGCGTGACGGCATCATCCGCTATCGGCTGGAGGCCGGGCAGAAGGTGCGGATCGAAGGGGGCGGCTGGCCCTTCTCCGGAGGCGAACTCTCGCTGCTGCCCACCACCATGGATTTCAGCGCGGACGTCGACCGCTACCTGACCTTCCGGGTCGTCGGGCTGGACGCGGGCGCCTTCATCCAGGCGATGGAACTGGACAATATCTCCGCCACCGGCACGTTCGACGGCATCATGCCGCTGATCTTCAACGCGCAGGGCGGGCGCGTGGCCGGCGGCGTGCTGGTCGCCCGCCAACAGGGGATGCCGCCGCTCATCATGCCCGAAGGGGTGCTGCCCTCCATCCCCTGCGATCCTGGCCGCCAGTCTGGTGTATTGTCCTATGTCGGTCCGGTATCGAACGAACAATTGGGCGTCATGGGCAAGATGGCCTTCGACGCGCTTAAAAATCTCCAATATAAATGCCTGACCATCCTGATGGACGGTGCGCTAGACGGCGAAATGGTCACCAACGTCGTCTTCAACGGGGTCAATCGCGGCCAGTTGGGCAATATACCCAGCGGCATCAGCCGCAGCTTCATCGGCCTGCCCTTCATCTTCAACGTCCGCGTTTCCGCGCCCTTCCGCGGGTTGCTTGGCACCGCCCAATCCTTCATCGACCCGTCGCAGCTGATCCAGAACAGCATCGGCGACAAGGTGCAGCAGGAGATGAAGGTCAATGGCAACAACGGCCTTGCGGTTCAGCCTGCGGAAAGCGACACTGTGCCAAACGGGGAGCAGAAATGAAGATACAGGCAATCATGACAGCGGCTTTGACCGCTTCCGCGCTGGGGGGCTGCATTCAGGTGAAGGCGCCCGACAAGCCGATCGAAATCAACCTGAACGTCAAGGTGCAGCAGGAAGTCGTCGTCAAGCTGCAACGCGACGCGCAGGATCTTATCCAGAATAACCCGGAGTTGTTCCCGCAATGACACGCAAGATATTCATGTTCGCCGCCGGCGCTGTGATTGCGCTGGCCAGCGGCTTCGCCATGACCGCGCCCGCGCGCGCCCAGTCCGGCCCCGTCGCCGCCGCCATGGCGGCCGGCACGGTGGGCGAGCAGGCGGACGGCTATCTCGGCATCGCCGGCACGGTCGGTGCGGATGTGCGATCGGAAGTCGAATCGATCAACATCAAGCGCCGCGCCGCCTATACGCAGTTGGCGGGCCAGCGCGGCGTGACGGTGCAGGATGTCGCCGCCGCCACCGGTTGCCAGACGCTCAGCAGCCGAGTGAAGCAGGGCCAGGCCTATCGCATCGGCGCAGGCGCTTGGCAGACCAAGGGCGCGGGCGCAATTGCATTGCCGGGCTATTGCGCGACGGCTGGTTGATCGCAGCGGGTTAGAGAATGCAGGAAGGGCGCGGTGGCGATGTCACCGCGCCTTTTTGTTTGCGGCAAATCCTCGCCGGAAAGGGGAGGTGGGGCACGAAGCGCCTCGGAGGGTTAGAGTGCCTCCACACCCGTATTCCATGCCGCTAACTACCCCTCCGTCACGCCTTCGGCTCGTATCACGGAGACACATGGCTCCGTTGAACTCTCCTACTAGGACGGAATTACCGGAAACGACCATTGTCAGTCATCATTGCGGCGGCCCCGGCGTCCTGCGAGCCGTCATTCCATCACAATTTGACCGCTTGCTTTTCCATTTGGAACCGCAGGCGCTATCGTGGGATTGCGCGGGTAAGATCGGCCATCGAACCTTAGGCGAGCCTCGTAGGCCTGTGCGATGCCACCCCCAGCAACCCGTACGCCCAAGTCGCTCCATCCATTAGTGGACGTGGCGAGGACCCGAATAGGCGGCCGAGTCACTGAAAGCGTCGTGACGACGAGATAGCTTCCCGCATGGGGTGTCAGAACATATAGCCGACAGCCGCCGCTGCCGCAGAAACGGGCCTCGTCAGCGTATACGATGATCTCAGGTTTGTTATCGCCGTTCAGATCGGCCGAAGCAGCCCGATAGCGATCAAGCTTAAGTTCGTATTTGATAAACGCTCTCGCCTTAATCGGCATAGGAACTGGCATAGATGCCGAAACGCTCGCAGATATAAGCATCAGAAGCATCTTCTTCTCTCCATCAACAAATGTCCGCTAGCGAAGATATAAGCGCGGGCGCAACCCGTCCGCAATCCACCCAACCTCGCCACGCATCCCAACGTCATCCCGGCCTTGAGCCGGGATCCCGCGTTTCTTGATCCGCGCAATAAGCGGGATGCCGGGTCAAGCCCGGCATGACGGAAGACAAATATCCCCCAATGCCCCTCAATCCCGCCCACGCCGCCGCGGCCTAGCCTCCACAATCCCGCGCGCCTGCGTGCAAAAGGGGGCCAGGAAATCATACAACTGCCCGGTCAGCCGATCCGTCACCAGCGTATAGAGCACATATTGCCCGCGTTTCTGTTCTCGCACCACGCCTGCCTCTTTCAGCAACGCTAGATGGCGCGAAATGGACGGCATCGCCATTTCAAAATTGTCGGCGATCTCGCCCACGGTCATTGGCTCCTGCGCCAGATGATGCAGGATGCGGCGGCGCGGTTCGGACGCCAGGGCCTTGAAGATCTTGTCCATTCTTATTTAGCTAAATAGGAAAATGACTAAATGCAAGGGTGCGACCCGGCATAGTCCGAAAGGCCGATTTCCCGCCTTTTGCGCGGGGTTGACACTCCCTCTAACCCTTTCTAGAGGGGCCTCGCCTTGACGGGTGCAGCCGCAAGCGCCATGCCGAACGCCACGGGCTCAATCGCCTGATGGAGACGATGCATGGCGGCGGATACACCCGGACAGGACCCGGCGGGCGAGGACTCGCGGATCGCTTCCCTTGAGGAGCGGATCGCGCAGGCCGAGCAGGTCGAAAAGGTCAGGCAAGGAGCCACTGTGCAAGCGGCGGACGATGGTTCGCGGTTGGGCAACAGGGTGCTTGCGGAACTGATCGGCGGTCTTGTCGGTGGCGCGTTGATCGGCTGGGTTCTCGACCGGCTGCTTGGCACGACGCCTTGGCTCCTGCTCGTCTTCCTCGGTCTTGGGATCGTGGCGGCGTTCAGGAACATCATCAGATTGACGACGACGAAGCCGCCCAAAGAATAAGGCAGCTTCGCTCATAGTCCGAAGACATTAGGCGTTACAGGGGTCAACGTGGCAGAATCCGGCAAGATCGATCCGATGCACCAATTCGCTATCGAACCCCTGTTCGGTACGGATCATTGGTCGCTGGGCGGCTTCAACATCGCCTTCACCAACAGCGCGCTCTATATGGTGCTTGCCGCCGTGGTGCTGTGGATCTTCGTGATCGGCGGCATGAAGCGCGAACTGGTCCCCGGTCGCTGGCAGATGGCGGTCGAATATATGACCGGCTTCATTAAGAACCTGCTGATCTCCAACGTGGGTGAAGGCGGCAAGAAATATATTCCCTACGTCTTCTCGCTCTTCATGTTCATCCTGCTGGCGAACCTTCTGGGCCTGCTGCCGCTGGGCCTGGTCGGGCTTCACCCCTTCACCTTCACCAGCCACTTTACCGCGACCGGCGTGCTCGCGATCATGAGTTTCTCGATCGTGCTGATCGTCGGCTTCTGGAAGCATGGCCTGCACTTCTTCTCGCTGTTCGTGCCGCACGGCACGCCCCTGGCGATGATCCCGGTCATTTTCCCGATCGAGCTGATCTCGTTCATGGTGCGTCCGTTCAGCCTGGGCCTGCGACTGTTCGTCGCGATGACCGCCGGGCACGTTCTGCTCAAGGTTCTGGCCGGCTTCGTCATCAACAGCTCGAACGCGGGCATCGGCTACGGCCTGACCGTCGGCAGCGCCAGCTTCGTCCTGATGATCGGCATCAGCGCGCTGGAAATGCTGGTCGCGGTCATCCAGGCCTATGTGTTCGCGCTACTGACATCGGTCTATCTCAACGATGCCGAGAACCTGCACTAAGTTTTACCTGATTTCCTCAACAATACCACTATTCTAACGAAGGAGTTTACGACATGGACGCAGAAGCCGCAAAGCTGCTCGGTGCTGGCCTGGCCGCCATCGGTGCGGGCATCGCCGCCCTCGGTGTGGGCAACGTGTTCAGCGCGTTCCTCGAAGGCGCGCTGCGCAATCCGGGTGCCGCTGATGGCCAGCAGGGTCGCCTGTTCATCGGTTTCGCCGCGGCGGAACTTCTGGGTCTGCTGGCGTTCGTTATCGCCATGATCCTGGTGTTCGTGGCCTAACACACGAAATGAGGAGCGGGCAGGGCGGCGTCGTGCCACAGCCTGCCCGCTTCGCCTATTTGACCGCCCTCTGACCGGACGGACCGTAAAATGCCTCAAATCGCGCAAATCGCCGATACCTACTCCAGCCAGATTTTCTGGTTGCTGCTGACCTTCGGCCTCGTCTTCTTCGTCATCGGCCTTGGCATGGTGCCCAAGGTGCAGGGCACGGCGGACGCGCGCGACGCGAAGATCAGTGGCGATCTGGATGCGGCCAAGGCCGCCTTCGCCCGCGCTGATGAAGCGGAAGCGGACTATCGCGTCCGCGACGCCGGCAACCGCGCGGCCGCCCAGGCGACTCTGGCCAAGGCCAAGAGCGACGCCACCAAGGCGACCGAAGTCAAGCTGGCCGCCGCCGATGCGGTAGTCGCTGAAAAGATCGCCGCCGCCGAAGCCCGTATCAAGGGTGCCAGCGACGCGGCAATGGCAGAAATCGAAACCGTCGCCGCTGATGCGGCGCGCGACATGGTGGCGCGCATCTCCGGCGTGGAAGCGTCGGACGAGGCCGCCCGCAACGCAGTAAAGGCGGCACTGGCCCATGGCTGAGGCAGCGTCCCATAGCGCATCGGAGGTTCCGCACTTGAACGAGGCGATCCACAGCGAAGGCATGGAGCCGGTCGGCACCGTCGCCCATGAAGGCGTGGTCCCCCACACCGATCCCCAAGCGGTCGGCATGGACGCGACAGCCTGGGTCAGCCTAGCGATGCTGGCGTTCATAATCATCCTGCTGATCAAGAAGGTGCCTGCCCTGATCGGCGGCGCGCTGGACGGCCGGATCGCCCAGATCAAGGAACAGCTCGCCGAAGCCTCGCGCCTGCGCGCCGAAGCCGAAGCGCTCAAGGGCGAATATGAAGCCAAGCTTGCCGCCGCAGCCGGTGAAGCCGACGCCATGCGCAAGGCGGCCGAGCATGAAGCCGAAGGGCTGATCGCCGACGCCAGGGCCAATGCCGAGGATCTGGTCACCCGTCGTCAGAAGATGGCGGAAGACAAGATCGGCGCCGCCGAACGCGCCGCCATCACCGCCATCCGCGCCAAGGCCGTGAACGCGGCCACCGCCGCCGCCGCGGTTCTGATCGCGCAGGGCCATGACGCCGTTGCCGACAAGGCTTTGGTCGACAGCGCTATTGGCGGGCTTGGCACGATCAACTGATCCGTCTGTAATGACGATAAAAGGGGCGGGTGCGCATCGTCGCACCGGCCCCTTTTTCGTATCTCTTACCACCTCGCGAGCGGGAGGCAGACCCCCGCCAATCGGTTCGCTTCGAGCGAAGTCGAGAAGCGGCAAGCGCTGTGCTAGCGTTTCTCGACACGCTCGAAACGAACGGACGTTGCCAAAATCAATCTGACAACGTCAGTGTGTAACAGGCGGCCCCATCAGACAGCCGCCCGTTCCCTCACGCCGCCAGCGTGGCGCTGTCGATCACGAAGCGATATTTGACGTCGCTCTTCTGCATCCGCGCATAGGCAGTCTCGATATCCTGAATCGCGATCATCTCGATCTCGGACGTGATGCCCTTCTCCGCGCAGAAATCGAGCATCTCCTGCGTCTCCGCGATACCGCCGATCAGCGATCCGGCGATCGCCTTGCGCCCAAAAATCAACGCCCCGACGCTGGGCGAAGGGTGGGGATGCTCCGGAACCCCGACCAGCGTCAACGTGCCGTCCCGCTTCAACAGCGCGGTGAACGCATCCAGATCATGACTGGCCGCGACCGTGTTCAGGATGAAATCGAAGCTGCTGGCGTGGGCCGCCATCTCGTCCGCATTGCGCGATACGATCACCTCGTCCGCGCCCAGCGCCAGCGCGTCCTGACGTTTGCCTTCCGACGTCGTGAACGCGACGACATGCGCGCCCAGCGCATGGGCCAGCTTCACACCCATATGGCCGAGGCCACCGATGCCGACGATCCCGACCTTCATGCCGGGGCCGACCTTCCAGTGGCGCAGCGGCGACCAGGTGGTGATGCCCGCGCACAACAGCGGCGCGACCGCCGCCAGTTGCTCCGGCGCATGGCTGATCTTCAGGACGAAGTCATCCTTGACCGTGATGCTCTGCGAATAACCGCCCAGCGTATGGCCGGGGGCATCTGCGGTCGGGCCATTATAGGTGCCGACAAAGCCGGTTTCGCAATATTGCTCCAGCCCTTCGTCGCACGACGCGCAGGACTGGCAGCTATCTACCATGCAACCGACGCCTACCGTATCGCCGACCTTGAACTTGGCCACATGGTCACCGACGGCGGTGACATGGCCGACGATTTCATGGCCTGGGACGCAGGGATATAGCGTGCCGTCCCATTCGGACCGGACCTGGTGCAGGTCGGAATGGCACACGCCGCAATAGGCGATGGTGATCTGTACGTCATGCGCGCCGACCGGGCGGCGTTCGATGGTGATGGCTTCCAACGGCTTGTCGGCCGCATAAGCGCCATAGGCTTTTACGCTCATTGGGTGGTCCCTCTGATGCTAGTTGGATAATGGGTCGTGGAATGGCCGCATCTTTTTGTACGGTACGGTATAGATGGGCTTTGGGCGGTCTGGATCAACCCCGGCCATTGCTAAAGAAGCCGCGCACGCTATTTCTGCCCGCATGTCCGGCCCCCAATCTCCCGATCGCTTCAACGAAGACAAGGCAAGCTTCACCGTCACCGGCAGCCAGCCGGATATCGACCTGGGCGTGGAGGCGATCCGCACCACGCTCAAGACCCTGCCGATCCGTCCCGGCGTCTATCGGATGCATGATGCGCGCGGCGACGTGCTCTATGTGGGAAAGGCGCGGGCGCTCAAGAATCGCGTCGCCAACTATACCCAGGTCGATCGCCTGCCGCGCCGGCTCCAGCGGATGGTGGCCCAGACGCGCAGCATGACCATCGTCACCACCAACAGCGAAGCCGAAGCGCTGCTGCTGGAGGCGCAACTCATCAAGCGCTACCGCCCGCCTTACAACGTCCTGCTGCGCGACGACAAAAGCTTCCCCTTCATCCTGCTGCGTGAAGATCATGCCTTCCCCCGCGTCCAGAAGCATCGCGGCGCGCGCAAGGCGAAGGGGCGCTATTATGGTCCCTTCGCAAGCGCCGGATCGGTCACCCGCACCATCAATGCGCTGCAAAAACTGTTCCTGCTGCGCTCCTGCACCGACAGCTTCTTCGCCAACCGCTCGCGCCCCTGCCTGCTCTATCAAATCAAGCGCTGCTCGGCCCCTTGCGTCGATCGCATCGACCCGGATGGCTATGCCGAACTGGTCCGCGACGCGCAGGATTTCCTGGGCGGCAAGTCAATCACCGTCCAGAAAAAGCTGGGCGCGGCGATGGAGCAGGCGGCGCAATCGCTCGATTTCGAGCAGGCCGCCGTCATCCGCGACCGGCTGAAGGCGCTGACCTTCATCCAGGGCAGCCAGGCGATCAATGCCGAAGGGCTGGGCGATGCCGATATCTTCGCGCTGGCGGCGAAGGGCGGGGCGATGTGCATCCAGGCCTTTTTCATCCGCGGCGGCCAGAATTGGGGCCATCGCAGCTTCTTCCCCGTCCATACCGCCGACGTGGCGGAGGATGAAGTTCTGGAAAGTTTTATGGCGCAATTTTACGAGGAAGTGCCGCCGCCCCGCCTGATCCTCGCCGATCGCCAGCCCGCCGAATGCGAACTGATGGTGCTGGCGCTCAGCGAACGGGCAGGGGGCAAGGTCCGCATCGAAGTGCCCCAGCGCGGCGACCGCACCCGCCTCATCAAACAGGCGCAGCGCAACGCGGTGGAGGCGCTCGACCGGCGGTTGGCCGAAACCACCAGCCAGGGCAAGATCCTCGACGAACTGGTCGAGGCGTTCGGGCTGGAGGGCGTGCCCGACCGCATCGAAATATACGACAACAGCCATATCCAGGGCGCGCATGCGCTGGGCGCGATGGTGGTCGCGGGGCCGGAGGGCTTCCGCAAGAACGCCTATCGCAAGTTCAACATGAAGAATCCCGAAATCTCCAACGACGATTTCGCGATGATGCGCGAGATGTTCGAACGCCGCTTCGGGCGCGCGCAAAAGGAAGACCCGGATCGCGACAGCGGCGAATGGCCCGACCTGGTGTTGATCGACGGCGGCAAGGGCCAGCTATCGGCCGCCCGTAACATGCTGGAGGAAATGGGGATAGAGGACGTCACCATGATCGGCGTCGCCAAGGGGCCGCATCATGGCCGCGACGGGCGCGAAGTCTTCCACATGCTCGACGGCCGCGAAATCAATTTCCCCGTAAACCACCCGGTCCTCTTCTACCTGCAAAGGCTCCGCGACGAAGCCCACCGCTTCGCCATCGGCGCCCACCGCGCCAAGCGCAGCAAAGCGATCACCGTGTCGTCGCTGGACGAGGTGCCCGGCATCGGTCCGGCCCGCAAGAAGGCGCTGCTGATGCACTTCGGCACCGCCCGCGCCGTCCGCGACGCCGCGCTGGACGATCTGGCGCGCGCGCCCGGCGTGTCGAAGGCGGTGGCGCAACAGGTCTATGATTATTTTCATGGGTGATGGGGGGTAGGGCTAACGGCCTGGCGCATTAATCATGCCGGGAAAGCAGGCTTTAAGCCGGTGCGGCTAATGCATCGGCGTTTGATGGAGAAACGCCGATGCGCCACCGCTTGTTGTGCCTGCTGTTCGCCCTGTCCTGCGCCTCGACCGTTCAGGCGCGGCAGGTCAAACCGATCCAACCGTTGAGCCTGGTCGCTGGCCAGCCCGTTCGCGTCACTGGCATGGACCTCAGTTTCGCGCCGCAAATCCTCGCCGAACTGGGCGAAAGCGATGCCAAGGCGGCCCGTAAGCGCGTGGAGGCGGGCCTGCCCCCGCTCGATTCCGCCAGCTACCCCACCGGACCGCTCGACGGCGCGCGCTATGCCACCATGCCGTTCAAGCAGATGTTCCCGCTTGTCATCCGTGACGTCACACGCGACTGGAAACTGGACAGCGGCACCCCCGTCATCCTGCGAATCACGCTGGACCGCCTGCAAACCGCCAATGCGGCGATGGCCATATTGATTGCGGGCAGTTCCGACATATTGGAAGGCAATGTGGACGTGATCGACGCGACCCATGGCGGCTTGCTGGGGTCGTTCCGGGTAGAGGTGCAGAACAGCCATGGCGGCTGGGGCGGCATGGTGATCCGCGGCGGCGGCATCCGCGAAAAACTCGCCGAAGAATTCGGACTGGAACTGTCGCGCTATATCGCTGGGCGGAAAAAGAAGGACGGCTGACCGGATCGATCATCGCCCCTCGCGCGCTTGTTCGACAACAATCCGCACGAGGACATCCATCAATGATGAAAAGCATCAACCCCGCCACCGGAGAAGAGATCGCCACCCACGAACCATTGACGCCAGCACAGATCGACGCAGCGCTGGACCGGGCGACCGCGACCTCTGCGACATGGCGGACCACCCCCATCGCGGAGCGCACCGCGCTCCTCATCGCCCTTGCCGACGCCTATCACGCCCATCGCGATCGGCTCGCCCGCATGGCGACGCTGGAAATGGGCAAGACGCTGAAATCCGCGCTGGCGGAGATCGACAAATGCGTCGCCGCCTTCCGCCATTATGCGCAAGCTGGCCCGGCCATGCTGGACGGTGGCAGCATCCCGCTCGCCGCCGGGGGCAAGGCCGATTACGTCTGGCTACCGATCGGCCCGGTGCTGGCGGTGATGCCGTGGAATTTCCCCTATTGGCAGGTCGTCCGCTTCCTCGCCCCCTGCATCCTCGCCGGCAATGTCGGCCTGCTCAAGCACGCCAGCAATGTGCAGGGCGTCGCCGCGCTGATGCAGGAGATGATGGGCGTAGCCGGGGCGCCCGAAGGCCTGTTCCAGAATCTGCCGATCCGATCGGACGCGGTCGCGGCGATCATCGCCGACGATCGCGTTGCCGCCGTCACCCTGACCGGCAGCGAGGGTGCCGGCCGCGCCGTAGCGGAACAGGCGGGCAGGGCGCTCAAGAAGGTGGTGCTGGAACTGGGCGGTGCCGACCCGTTCATCGTCATGCCCTCGGCCGATCTCGATGCGGCGGTCAAGCAGGCGGTGACGGCGCGGGTCCAGAATAGCGGCCAATCCTGCATCTGCGGCAAGCGGATGATCGTCCATGCCGACATTTACGACGCCTTCCTCGATCGCTTCTCGGCCGCTATGGCGGCGGTCAAGGCGGGTGATCCGTTCGACCCCGCCACCGACATGGGACCGCTCTCCAGTGAGGAACAGCGCCGCACCGTGCAGGAACAGATCTGGAAGATGCAGGCGGCGGGCGCGACCCTGATCGGTGGCGAAGCGCTCCCCGGTCCCGGCGCCTATATGACCGCCGGCATATTGACCGACGTGCCAACCGATCCCGCGCTGATGGGGGAGGAGATTTTCGGCCCCATCGCCATGCTGTTCAAGGCGGCCGACATCGATGACGCGATCGCCATCGCCAACACCATCCCCTTCGGCCTCGGCTCGTCAGTCTGGACGACGGACGAGGCGGAGGAGGCGCGCTTCGTCCGCGATGTGCAGGCGGGCATGACGGCGGTGAACCAGATGCTCGCTTCTGCTCCCGAAGCCCCCTTCGGCGGCGTCAAACGCTCCGGCCACGGCCGCGAACTCGGCCCGTTCGGCCTGCATGAATTCATGAATCTGAAGAGCGTCTACAGGGCAGGGTGAAGCGCGAACCGCTTTCCTATAGCAATGCTTGCCCGTACAGACAGGCGCCATGCCCAGCCTGACCACCACCGCCATCGTCTGTTCCGTGCGCCATCATGGCGAACATGGGGCGATCGCGCGATTGTTGACGCCCGATCATGGCCTGCTGCCCGGCTATGTCCGCGGCGGGCGGTCGCGGGCGATGCGCCCGGTGCTGATGCCCGGCAATATCGTGAAGGCAGATTTCCGCGCTCGTACGGAGGATCAACTGGCCGGACTGACGGTGGAACTGGCGCAGAGCCGCGCGCCGCTGCTGGCCGAACCGCTACCCGCCGTGGCGATCGACTGGAGCTGCGCCCTGACGGCCGCATCCCTGCCCGAAGGCACGCCCTATCCCGCCCTGCATCAGGCGCTGGACGGTGTGCTGAGCGCGGTGGAGGCGGCCCCGGCGGCGCGCGGTTGGGCGGTGGCGCTGGTGCGCTACGAATTGCTGCTGCTGGCGGAACTGGGCTTTGGCCTGGACCTGACCCGCTGCGCCGCGCTGGGCGATACCGACGATCTCGCCTTCGTCAGCCCCCGCAGCGCCGCCGCGGTCAGCCGCGCGGCGGCAGTCGGCTACGAGGCCCGGCTGTTGCCGCTGCCGCCTTTCCTGATCGAAGGCGGCATGGGCGATTGGACGCAGATACTGGACGGGCTGCGCCTTACCGGCTTCTTCCTCGAACGCTCGATCCTGATCGATCGGCGCGCCGAAATCCTCGCGGCGCGCGAACGACTGGTCGACCGGCTGAAAAGGGCGGTTGCGTGAAACCTCCTGTCTCCATAAGGGGCAGCCACGCAATATAAGGAGTCTCGCCATGTTGATCGCCCTGTTCCCCGGAGACGGCATCGGTCCCGAAATCGTGGCGCAGGCCGTCCGCGTGCTCGACGCGCTGGCGATCCCCGGCCTCACTTATGAAGACGGACTGGTCGGCGGCGCGGCCTATAAGGCGGTCGGCCATCCGCTGCCGCCCGAAACGCTGGAGATAGCGCGCCGTGCCGACGCCATCCTGTTCGGCGCGGTCGGCGATCCTGATTGCGACGCGCTGGAACGGCACCTGCGGCCCGAACAGGCGATTTTGGGCCTGCGCAAGGCACTGGGCCTTTTCTCCAACCTCCGCCCGGCGAAGGTTTTTCCCGAACTGGCCAATGAATCCGCGCTGCGCCCCGAAGTCGCCAGTGCGATCGACCTGCTGATCGTCCGCGAAACCAATGGCGACGTCTATTTCGGCGAAAAGGGCTTCCGTACCACCGCCGACGGCCTGCGCGAAGGCTATGACGTCATGTCGTACAACGAAGCCGAAGTGCGCCGCATCGCCCATGCCGGTTTCCAGGCCGCCCGCGCGCGCCGCGGCAAGCTGTGCTCGGTGGACAAGGCCAATGTGCTGGAAACCAGCCAATTGTGGCGCGACGTGGTGATCGAGGTGTCGGCCGACTATCCCGACGTTGCGCTCAGCCACATGTATGTCGACAATGCCGCGATGCAGCTAGTCCGCAACCCCGGCCAGTTCGACGTCATCGTCACCGGCAACCTGTTCGGCGACATCCTCTCGGACCAGGCGAGCATGTGCGTCGGCTCCATCGGGATGCTGGCATCGGCGACGCTCAACGGCACCGGGCAGGGGCTGTATGAGCCGATTCATGGTTCCGCCCCCGATATCGCTGGCACCGGCAAGGCGAACCCGCTGGCGACCATATTGTCCGCAGCAATGATGCTGCGCTATTCGCTCAACCTGCCCGAACAGGCCGACCGGATCGAAACCGCGGTAGCGAAGGCGCTGGCCGATGGCGCGCGCTCGCCGGACCTGGGCGGCACGATGACGACGGTAGAGATGGGTGCCGCGGTTCTGGCGGTGCTCTGATAAGGAGGGAAGCGCCGCGCCGCCCGAATGGATTGGCACCGGACTGGTCGGGAAGGGCCAGTTGCGGGGCCAGTCACGCAGCCGTTTATGGGGCCAATTGCGCGTTATCGGTCCTGTCCTACACCCTGCATAGCCATTAGGGAGGCGGGATGAACGATTTCTCCCTGTCCAGTCTCCGCGCCGCCGCCGACATGGTCCATGCCCAGGTTCCGCCGACGCCGCAATATGCCTGGCCGTTGCTGGGCCGCCGGTCCGGCTGCGACCTGTGGGTGAAGCATGAAAATCACACCCCCACCGGCGCGTTCAAGGCGCGGGGGGCGATCACCTATATCGACTGGCTGCGGCGCACCCACCCGGAGGTGAAGGGCATCATCACCGCCACCCGCGGCAATCATGGCCAAGCGCAGGTCCGCGCCGCCACCGCCGCTGGCATCGCCGCCACCATCGTCGTGCCCCATGGCAATGCGCTGGAAAAGAACGCCGCGATGCGCGCGTTCGGCGCGACCCTGATCGAACATGGCCATGATTTCGACAGTGCGAAGGCGGAGGCGATCCGCCTGTCGGCGCAGGAGGGCCTGTTCATGGTCCCGGCCTATCATGACGAACTGGTCCGCGGCGTCGCCAGCTATGGCCTGGAACTGTTCGATGCGGTGCCCGACCTTGATACCGTCTATGTCCCGGTCGGTTGCGGATCGGGCCTGTGCGGCACGATCGCAGCGCGCGACGCGCTGGGCCTCAAGACCAAGGTGGTCGGCGTCGTGTCCGCTCATGTCGATGCCGCCAAACGCAGCTTCGAAGCCGGACGGCTGATTTCCAGCCCGACCGCCTATACCTTTGCCGATGGCGTTGCCGTCTGCACCCCGGTTCAGGCGGCGCTCGACTATTTCGGGCCGCGCGCCGACCGCTTCGTCGGCGTCACCGATGATGAAGTGGCGCAGGCGATCCGCATCTATTGGCAGGACACGCATAATCTGGCCGAAGGGGCAGGGGCCGTCGCGCTCGCGGCCGCGCTTCAGGAAAAGGAGCGAATGCGTGGCAAGAAGGTTGCGGTTATCCTGTCGGGCGGTAATGGCGACATGAGCCAGATGGCCGAGATATTGCGCGGCGCCACGCCGCAAGTGACGATGGACATGCGGAAAGCGATATGAAGCGGAAAAGCGGTCAGAACCCTGACATCACCAAGAACTGGAAGCCTGCTACGCTGGCGATCCGGGGCGGCACGGCGCGCAGCGAATATGGCGAGACGTCCGAAGCCCTGTTCCTGACCAGCGGCTATAGCTATGACCGGGCCGAGGATGCCGCGGCGCGCTTCGCTGGCGAGCAGGTCGGCATGACCTATTCGCGCCTCCAGAACCCGACCGTGGAGATGCTGGAACAGCGTATCGCCCTGCTCGAAGGGGCAGAGGCGTGCCGCGCGACCGCCACCGGCATGGCGGCGATGACCGCCGCGCTGCTGTGCCAATTGTCGGCGGGCGATCATGTCGTGGGCGCCAAGGCCGCCTTTGGCTCATGCCGCTGGCTGACCGATACGCTGTTGCCCAAATTCGGGATCGAGACGACGACGATCGACGGCAGCGATACCGCGGCCTGGGAAGCGGCGATCCGGCCCAATACCAAGGTATTTTTCTTCGAAACGCCCGCCAATCCGACGATGGACATCGTTGACCTCGCGGCGGTGTGCGCCATTGCAAAGGCGCATGGCATCACCAGCGTCGTGGACAACGCCTTCGCCACGCCCGCCTTGCAGCGGCCGATGGACTTCGGCGCGGACGTCGTCGCCTATAGCGCGACCAAGATGATGGACGGGCAGGGCCGCGTGCTGGCCGGCGCGATTTGCGGCACGCGCGACTGGATCGACAATATTCTGCTGCCTTTCCACCGCAATACCGGGCCAACGCTGGCCGCGTTCAACGCCTGGGTAGTCCTCAAGGGGCTGGAGACGCTCGATCTGCGCATCCGCCGCCAAAGCGAAAATGCGCTCAAGGTCGCCGCTTTCCTGGAAGGCCGTGTCGCCAAGGTGCTCTATCCCGGCCTGCCGAGCCATCCCCAGCATGCGCTCGCCATGCGCCAAATGGCCATGGCCGGTCCGATCTTCTCGCTCTATGTCGGCGGTGGCCGGGCGGAGGCGCATGGCCTGCTTAACGGCCTGGAACTGGTCGATATCAGCAACAATATCGGCGATTCGCGTTCGTTGATGACCCATCCGGCATCGACCACCCATTTCGGCATGGCGGAAGCCGCGCGGCTGGAAGTCGGCATCACCGAAGACATGCTGCGCCTCAACGTCGGTTTGGAGGATGCGGACGACGTCATCGCCGACCTCGATCAGGCGCTGCGGTCGATAGGGCGTTGACGAATGAGGGGGTTAGGGCGCATTTCCGAGACGTGAACGCACTTTTCCCCTTCCACGCCACCACGCGGGACATCATCGTCCATGTCGCGGTCACCTTCCTGCCCGAACAGTCGGAGCCGGATCGGGGCCGCTGGTTCTGGGCCTATCATATCCGCATCGAAAATCAGGGCGACCAGCCGGTGCAGCTTCTGACCCGCCACTGGATCATCACCGATGGGCGCGGCGCGCAGCATATGGTCGATGGTGACGGCGTGGTCGGCGAACAGCCGGTGGTGCAGCCGGGGAAAAGCTATGACTATGTATCGGGTTGCCCGCTCAACACGCCGACCGGGTCGATGAAGGGCAGTTACCGCATGATTGGTGTCGGCGGCGAGACGTTCGATGTGGCCATCCCTCATTTCGCCCTGATTGCCCCCGCGGTGGCCGAATGAAGCGGACCCATTTGCCGCTCAACGGCCTGCGCGTGCTGGACGCGGCCGCCCGGCACCTGTCCTTCACCCGCGCCGCGGACGAACTGGCGGTAACACCTGCCGCCGTGGGGCAGCAGATTCGCGCGCTGGAAGATATGCTGGGCGTCGTCCTGTTCCGCCGCACGCCCAAGGGGCTGGAACTGACGCCGGAGACAGAGGGCGGCCTCGACGCGCTACGCGCCGGCTTTCTGGAGTTTGAGGAAGCCGTGCGCGCGATGCAGGCGGGCCAGTCCAGCCATGCGCTGACCATCGCCGCGCCGCGCGACATCACAGGCAAATGGCTCCAGCCGCGCCTGGCCGCCTATGCCGCCGGCCAGTCCGACCTGACATTCCAGTTGATCGCCGCGGACGAAGCGCTCGACTTCACCGAAGCCAATCTCGACATTGCGATCCGCCTGGCAGATGGCGCAGGCGAGCATGAGGGCGTCAAGATCGGCGAAGCCGCCTATGTCACGGTCGAGGCGGCGGCGGGCGGTCCCGACCATCGGATCGACTGGCCCGGATGCCCGGCAGGCGACAAGCCCGCGATCATCCGTGTCGCCGACGGCGGTCTCGCCATCGAGGCGGCAGTCAACGGCTTTGGCCGTGCGCGCGTGCCGCTGCTGCTGGCGCAGGCCGACCTGGCCGCGGGGCGGGTGCGACAGGTGGGTGACACGACCCCGACGCTGCTGGCTTACTGGCTGATCGCGCCGTTACCCCAGTGGCGGCAGAAGAAGGTCAAGGCGCTGGTCGAGGCGCTGACGGCCTAAGTCGCTTCAATCGAGTTGCTGATGTTTCACGTAAATTATGACGCCCGAACCAATTGCCTGACGATGAAGGTCGAAGGTTTCTGGAAGCCGGACAATGTGGTCGCCCTCGCCAAAGAGGTGGGACTGAAGGCCAATCAGGCCAGGGCGATCCGTGACGATTTCAACGTCATCGTCGAATCCTTCGATTTCCCGGTGCAGGCGAACGACGTCGCCGATCTGCTCGCCGGCATCATGCGCGGCGGCATGACGCTGACCAGCGGGCGGACGGCGGTGGTCGTCGGCAGCCAATTGAACAGGGCGCAGGCGGAACGAACCCTGGTCCATCCCAGAGTGCGCGTGTTCCTGACCATGGAAGAGGCGCAGGCCTGGTTGGCGGAAGAGGCTGATCCTGCGTCGGCTGGTCAGACAAACCTTATTCCGCCAGCAGATTAAGCGCCCTCGTCATCAGCGCCACCAGCTTTGTTTCGTCCAGCCGCGCGGCGGGGTTGTTCCAGCTGGCGCTGATCGCATACCAGCGGCCATTCCGGGCCTGCGCCAGCATGTTCATCGCCATCACGCCGGGTTCGCTGCCGCCCTTATAGCCCAGATAGCGCCAGCGTTTCGCGTCGGCGGGCGGGATGCCCGGATTGACGGCCAGGATCGGCAGCGCGTCGCCGCCATGCAGACGCAGCCAGTCGAGCAGGCCGATCACGTCCTTTGGCGATGCGAACCATTCGATGCTGTCGATCGCCGTGGGTATTTCCGCGACGCTGCCCAAATCTACCCGGTCGGCGGTAAGGCGTGCAGTTGCATCGCGTAGCAGTCCACGGCGGTCGGCAAGCGATGCCGCTTCGTAGCGCCGGCGCAGATCGGCATTGGCGGGCATTTTGAGCGCGAAGGCTTCGGCGGTGCTGAGGATCGGCAGCGCTTTGGCCGCATCGGCATGGCCGGTCGTCGCCATCATGGCGTCCACCCGATCCCGTCCCAACGCCGCTAACAACGTGTCGCTGGCGCTATTGTCGCTTTCGGCGATCATTGCCGTGGCGAGGCTGTGCAGCGTCATCGGCGCCCGATCGGGCCAGGCCATCAGCCGCCCGGAAAAACTTTTCGGGCCGAGAGGCATGACGTCGCTCCAGCGCCGCTCCCGCGCCGCCGCTGCGCGCGCCAGTTCGGCGAGGATATAGAGTTTGAAGCTGGAGCCGGTCGCCATCTGCACGTCGGCGCGGTGAGCGCGCAGCCATTGGGGGCCGGAATCGGTCAGCTGCGCGATGGCAAAGCCGGTCGCGCCCGGCAGGTCGGCGATATCGGCCATGACCTTGTCCAGGCTGTCATTGGCGGTGCGAGCGCCGACGATATGCAGGCCGACGACCATATGGGGCGCTTGCGGCGCGACGACCAGGGTAAAACCCATAGTCGCGCGTTCGTAACGGATTTCGACCTGCCCGGCGGTGGCGCTGTCGGTCCGTACCGCGCCGAGCGCCAGCGGTTCGCCATGCTGGGCGCGCAGGTCAGCGGCGATCGTACGCCAGCGATCGACGGGCACGGCGTCGAGAAAAAGGCTGGAGAAATATGCCTCCTCGCCGCCGGGCGCGCTGAGGATGCGCAGCAATTGTTCGGCGCGGGCCTGATAGGCGGGGTTGGAGGCTGCGCGGGAAGATGCGGGGAAAAGGGACATGGTCAGCAACGATAGCAGGACAACCAGCCAAACGCAGCGTGTTCGCTTCGGGCGGGCCGCCCCCATCCTCACGCGTCGATCGCTTCCTCGTCCACCGCAGCGGCATTTTCCTGAATGAAGGCGAAGCGATGGGCGGGGTTGGTGCCCATCAGCCGATCGACCAGATCGCGCACCTGTGCCCGATCCTCGACATTGTCGGGCAGGGTGATGCGGATCAGCATCCGGGTCTTAGGGTCCATAGTCGTTTCGCGCAGCTGCATGGGGTTCATTTCGCCAAGCCCCTTGAAACGGCTGACCTCCACCTTCTTGCCCTTGAACTCCTTCGCCATCAGCGCTTCGCGATGGGCATCATCCTTGGCGTATAGACTCTTGCCGCCCGACACGATCCGATAGAGCGGCGGCTGCGCCAGATAGAGATGGCCGCGCCGCACCAGTTCGGGCATTTCCTGAAAGAAGAAGGTCATCAATAGCGTCGCGATATGCGCGCCATCCACGTCGGCGTCGGTCATGATGACGATGCGTTCGTAGCGCAGATGGTCCGGGTTGCAATCCTTGCGCGTGCCGCAGCCCAGCGCCAGGGTCATGTCGGCGATTTCCTGATTGGCCAGGATCTTGGCATTATTGGCGGAAGCGACGTTCAATATCTTGCCGCGCAGGGGCAGGATGGCCTGGGTCTTTCGGTCGCGCGCCTGCTTGGCCGAACCGCCGGCCGAATCGCCTTCGACCAGAAAGATTTCAGCACCTTCCGGGTCATCGTTCGAACAATCCGTCAGCTTGCCGGGCAGGCGCAGCTTCCGGCTGTTGGTCGCGGTCTTGCGCTTGACCTCCTTCTCCTGCTTGCGCTTCAGGCGCTCGTCCATCCGGTCGAGCACATAGGCGAGCAGCGCTTTGCCGCGATCCATATGGTCGGTCAGATAATGGTCGAAATGGTCGCGCACCGAATTTTCCACCAGTCGTGCCGCATCGGGGCTGGTCAGCCGGTCCTTGGTCTGGCTCTGGAACTGCGGATCGCGGATGAAGACGGACAGCATGATTTCCGATGACGTCATGATGTCGTCGGCGGTGATATCCTTGCCCTTCTTCTGCCCGATCAGTTCGGCAAAGGCACGGATGCCCTTGACCAGCGCGGTGCGCAGGCCGGCTTCATGCGTGCCGCCATCGGGGGTCGGGATGGTGTTGCAATACCAGCTGTAACTGCCATCCGACCAGAGCGGCCAGGCGACCGCCCATTCAACGCGGCCTGCGGTGCCAGGGAAATCCTGATTGCCCGAAAAGAAGACGCTGGTCGCGCAGTCGCGGTCGCCGACCTGCTCCTTCAGATGGTCAGCCAGCCCGCCGGGAAACTGGAACACGGCTTCGGCAGGGGTATCATCGCTGATCAGCGAGGGATCGCATTTCCAGCGGATTTCGACGCCCGCGAACAGATAGGCTTTGGAGCGGGCCAGGCGATGCAGCCGGGCCGGCTTGAACTTCTGCTCGCCGAAAATCTCGGTGTCGGGGACGAAGCTGACCAAAGTGCCGCGCCGGTTGGGCGCCGCGCCGACTTTTTCCAGCGTCGTGACGGGCAAGCCCCGCGAAAATTTCTGCCGGAACAGTTCCTTGTTCCGTGCCACCTCGACCACCGTGTCGGTCGACAGCGCATTGACCACGCTAATGCCCACGCCATGCAAGCCACCCGATGTGGCATAGGCCTTTCCCTCGAACTTGCCGCCCGAATGGAGCGTGGTCATGATGACCTCCAGCGCCGACTTGCCGGGGAATTTGGGATGCGCATCGACCGGAATGCCGCGACCATTGTCAGTTACGGTCAATTTGTTGCCGGCCTCCAGCGTCACCTCGATCCGGGTAGCGTGACCGGCCACGGCTTCGTCCATGCTGTTGTCCAGCACTTCGGACGCCAGGTGATGCAGCGCGCGCTCGTCGGTGCCGCCAATATACATGCCGGGGCGACGACGGACCGGCTCCAGTCCCTCCAGCACCTCGATGGTGGAGGCGTCATATTGCGGTGTGGCGGAGGTGTTGGCGGCGAACAGGTCTTCGGACATGCCACAAGCTATAAGCGGGCGCGCGGCGGGCGCAAGCGCCGAGCCATGTCGGGACAGAAACGATATGTCACAAAGGGCAGTGCAACAAAAATCCAATGTCAGTCGTTAGCGGCGGGAATGCGGAGATGGGCTCTCCGTATAAGGAGGAGACATTATCTTGAAGCTCACATTAATCGCGCCGCTGGGCGCTGCGCTCGCATTTGCCATTGGCGCTCCCGCCATGGCGCAGGACAGTGGTGCCGTCGATTGGTCCGGCCCCTATATTGGTGGATCGTTCGGCTACAACTGGCAGAAAAGCGACCAGGGCGAACATCTACGTTTCGATACCGACGCTAATGGCGACTATAATGATGTTATCCGCACTACGACCGGTGCCAATGCCTTTTCGCCGGGCACTTGTGGCGGTGCCTCACGCGGGTCAACCCCGGTTGCTGGCTGCGACGATGACAAGGATGCGATCGGCTGGATGGGCCATGTCGGCTATGACCGGCAGTTCGGCAGCATCGTTGCGGGCGTCGTCGCCGAAGCGGGCAAGGCCTATATCAGCGATAGCGTGACCGAATATTCGACCACGCCTGCTTTCTACACCATGACCCGGCGGATTAATTATAACGCCAACCTGCGCGCCCGCCTGGGCTACACCACCCCCGGCGGCATTATGCCCTACATCACCGGCGGCCTTGCCTATGCGAAGGTGAAGAACAGCTTCGCCACCAGCAACGGCGCCAACAGCTTCACACAATTCGACCGCAAGGAAGATGGCTGGGGCTACACGATGGGCGGCGGCATTGAAGCCAAGGTATCGGATAATTTCTCGGTCGGCGCACGCTATCTGTGGACCCGCTATAATGTCGGCGACTATCGCGTCGATGTCGGCGCAGGCACGGCACCGGCGACCAATCCGTTCCGCATCACCCCGTCGGGCGGCGCCAGCATGAACCGTGGCGACAAATTCGACACCCAGAGCGTGATGGTAACCACCAGCTTCCGCTTCTGATTGCAGCGACTACGAAAAAGGCCCGGTTTCCATATGGAAACCGGGCCTTTTTCGCGTCTGGCGTGAAGTGTTAGCGGACCCGTGGGCCACCGAAAGGCAGCGGCGGGGGCGGACGGCGCGTGCCGCGCGGCAACTGCGCCTGATAGGCGCGACCGCAATGCTCGACGCAATAGGGGAAGCCGGGATTCACCTGCTCGCCGCAGAAATGGAAGTCGGGTTCGCCCGGATGCCCCATCGGCCATTTGCAGATCCGCTCGGTCAGGTCGAGCAGCGTCGTCTTGTCCGCAATCTCCGCGCTCGGCTTGGCCGGCACCAGGCGGCGTGGCGGCGCGGGCGGGATCGGTGCCTGCTGGTCACCCGGACCCTGGCGCAGGAAGCCGCCGGGGCCGACTGAAATGATGCGGGGCTGAGGCGGCGGGGGCGGTGCGTCGGTCGCGGCTGCCGCGGCGGGAGCCGGTGCCGCAGGGGCTGCCGGCGCGGCGACGGGCGCACGGACAGGTGCCGGGGCAGACACGGCCGGTGCGGCGGCGCGCGGCGCTTCTACATCCGCGGCGGGCGCGGGTTTGCGCGGCGCAGGGGCAGTAGCCTTTTTGGGCGTCTCGTTCGCCTTCACCGGCGAAGGACGGGATTGCAGGCCCAGGCGATGCGCCTTGCCGATCACCGCGTTGCGGCTGACCCCGCCGAGTTCATCGGCGATCTGGCTGGCGGTCAGGCCGCGTTCCCACATACCCTTGAGCTGGTCGATACGCTCGTCGGTCCAGGACAATGAAAAACTCCTCACAAATCTTCTATGGCTTCCTATATGGGAAGCCGCGCCGCAGGTTCAAATCCTTGGATCTTCCCCCTTGCAGCATAACGGACCAGCCGATAGTCGATCCAACCATGAACGACCAGCCCAAAATTCACGCCGCGCCCGCGGTACGGCCGCCATTCCCCGAACCGGGCGTGCCGCAGATTCGCAACATCAACTGGGCCGGCACCTGGGCGCTTTACGCCAAGGAAGTGCGGCGCTTCCTGAAGGTCCAACTCCAGACCGTCTGGGCGCCGGCGATCACGACACTGATGTTCCTTGTGATCTTCATCGTCGCGCTGGGGGGCAGCGGGCGGACCGTGCTGCTACGCGGTGAAGCCGTGGCTTTCGCCGATTTCATCGCGCCGGGCCTCATCATCATGGGCATGATCAACGCCTGCTTCGCCAATGCCAGCTTCGCGCTGATGGTGGGCAAGGTACAGGGCACGCTGGTCGATTATCTGATGCCGCCGATCGCGGTGGGTGAATTGCTGTTCGCCTTGGTCGCTTCCTCGGTGACGCGCGCGATGTTCGTCGGCTTCGCCCTATGGCTGGCCATGGCCTTGTGGCCCGGCGTCCATGTCACGCCCGCGCATCTGTGGGCGGTCGCCTGGTTCGGCCTTCTCGGCACCAGCTTCATCGCTTTCCTGGGTGTGCTGACGTCGATCTGGGCGGACAAATTCGATCATGGCGCGGCGATCACCAATTTCGTGATCGGGCCGCTGGCGCTGCTGTCGGGGACATTCTATTCGATTGATCGGCTGCCCCCCATTTTCCAGGCGATCAGCCACGCCAACCCGTTCTTCTACATCATTTCCGGCTTCCGCTACGGCTTCGTCGCGGCGGCGGACACCAATGTCGTGGTAGGTAGTAGCGTGCTGCTGGGCCTGAACCTGATATTGGGCGGGCTGTGCTACACGCTGCTCAAGCGCGGCTGGAAGATCAAGGCCTGATCCGCTGCCGCCGCTTCAGATGAAGGCGGCGAAGAGCGGGACGGCGATCCCCATTATGAAAAGCGTGGCCGCCGCGATCAGCCAATGATGCAGGCGCGGCCAGCGATTCAGAGAAGGCGGGGCGTCGTCAGGATGCCCCGTCTTATGCTTATCCACCGACGCGAGAGAGGTCGAGGCCGGCGGCTTCGATCTCGCCTGCGGGATATATGTTGCGCAGGTCGATCAGCGCCGTACCTGTCATTGCAGCCGCCAGGCGCTTCAAATCTAGAGCGCGGAAGATGTCCCATTCGGTGATCAGCACGACCGCATCGGCACCGTCGGCGGCCTCATAGGCGTCCTTGGCCATGACCACCTTGGGCATCATCGGCGCGGCGATCTCCATGCCTTCGGGATCATAAGCGACGATCCTCGCGCCGGCGTCTTCCAGCGCCTGGACGATGGCCAGGCTGGGCGCGTCGCGCATGTCGTCGGTGTTGGGCTTGAAGGTCAGGCCCAGCAGCGCGATCGTCTTGCCGCGGGCGTCGCCGCCCATCGCCTTGACGATCTTACGGCCCATCGCCCGCTTGCGCAGGTCGTTGACCTGCACCACCGTTTCGACGATGCGGATCGGAGCGTCATAATCCTGGCCGGTCTTGACCAGCGCCAGCGTGTCCTTGGGGAAGCAGGAGCCGCCATAGCCTGGCCCTGCATGCAGGAACTTGGCTCCGATGCGATTGTCGAGGCCGATGCCGCGGGCCACGTCCTGCACCTCTGCGCCGACCGCTTCGCACAGATCCGCCATCTCGTTGATGAAGGTGATCTTGGTCGCGAGGAAAGCGTTGGCAGCATATTTGATCAGTTCGGCGGTGCGACGTCCGGTGAACATCAACGGCGCCTGGTTGAGGTTGAGCGGACGGTAAACCTGGCTCATCACCGCAATCGCGCGTTCCGAACCGGTGGTGCCCACGACGACGCGGTCGGGCCGCTTGAAATCGCCGATGGCCGCGCCTTCGCGCAGAAATTCGGGGTTGGACACGACCTGAATGTCGAGGTCAGGCTTCAATTCACGCGCGATCCGCTCGACTTCGTCGCCGGTGCCCACGGGAACGGTCGATTTGGTCACGATCACCGCGGGCGCATCCAGCGCTTCCACGATTTCCCTGACGGCGGCATAGACATAGCTCAGGTCCGCATGGCCGTCGCCCCGGCGCGAAGGCGTGCCGACCGCGATGAAGATCGCTTCGGCGCCCTTGACGCCAGCGTCCAGGTCGGTGGTGAAGGTCAGCCGGCCCGATGCGGCATTATCGCCCACCAGCTTGTCCAGCCCCGGCTCGAAAATCGGCATCCGCCCGGACTCGATCGCCGCGATCTTGCCGGCATCCTTGTCCACGCACACCACGTCATGACCGAAATCCGCAAAACAGGCCCCTGACACAAGTCCAACATAGCCCGTGCCGATCATCGTGATTTTCATGGACTATTCAGCTCCGAAGGCGTGGTGACTAAAAGCGGCTGTATCATCGTCCGCGTATATTTCAATTCGCTGCATTGCAGCGGTGAATTTGTCATGGCGTTCAGCCGCTGGTTACCAATTTCTGCGACATGCTGGGCGGAGCGGCAGGCAGGTAGCGGCAGGCGAAGGAGCAAATGTGAAAGTAGCGCTGGTGTTCGGGACGCGGCCCGAAGCGATCAAGATGTTCCCGGTCATCCATGCGTTGCGCGCGCAGCCGGGGGTGGAAACGCGCGTCATCGTGACCGCGCAGCATCGCGGCTTGTTGGACCAGGTGCTGGACATTGCCGGGATCGTACCGGACATCGACCTGGACGTGATGGTCCCCAACCAGACGCTGGACGGGCTGACGGCCAAGCTGATCGTCGAACTGGGCAAGGCGTTTGACGCGGAAAAGCCCGACCGCATCGTCGTCCATGGCGATACGCTGACCACCATGGTCGCCAGTTTGGCCGCCTATTATCGCAAGATCCCGGTCGCCCACGTCGAGGCTGGCCTGCGCAGCGGCGACATCCATCATCCATGGCCAGAGGAAGTGAACCGCCGCGTCGTCGCCTGCATCGCCGACATGAATTTCGCGCCGACCCAGGCGGCGGCCAATGCGCTGTTGCGCGAAAGCCGGGACGCCGCCAGCATCCACATCACCGGCAACACCGTAATCGACGCGCTGCTTGCCACCCGCGATCGGCTGATGGCGGAGCCGGCGCTGGCCAGCGGCCTGGATGATCTGGCCGCGCGCTTTGCGGGCAAGCGAATCGTCGCCGTCACCAGCCATAGGCGCGAGAATTTCGGCGGCGGGATGGAGGCGATCGCGCAGTCGATCGCCGATATCGCGGCGCGCCCCGACGTGGCGGTGATCTTCCCCGTTCACCCCAATCCCAATGTCCGGCCGGTGATGGACGCCGTACTCGGCGACCTGCCCAATGTCGCGATGATCGATCCGCTCGACTATCCTCATTTCGTCCGCCTGCTCGACATGTGCCATCTGGTGCTAACCGACAGCGGCGGCGTACAGGAGGAAGCGCCCTCTCTCGGCAAGCCGGTGCTGGTGATGCGCGAAACGACCGAGCGCCCCGAAGGTGTCGATGCGGGAACCGCCAGGCTGGTCGGCGCGGACCGGGAGCGCATCGTGCGTGAGGTGCTGGCGTTGTTGGACGATGAGGACGCCTATCAGGCGATGGCGCGGGCGCATAATCCATTCGGCGACGGCCAGGCGGCGGCGCGAATCGCCGCGGTGATTGGCGCGGACGCGGTCCCGTCGGAATAAAAGCGGCGACGTTCCGGCCGCCATCTGCTAACGGACGGCATCGCCGCGAAACCTGCCCGCAAGCATTCGCTACGACCGAGAGACAGATCGCGCTCCCGCTTGCCATGCAAGGAGCCTGTCTCATGACCTTATCGATTCGCGCCAACACAATTCTCAATCTTACGAGGCCGTCCGCATGAGCCGCGCCATCAATCTAAATGCGCCGCTGGATGATGTGACTGCGCTGTGCGCCCGCCACGCCATCGCCATTTCGACCATTGAGCCGCTGACGTCGGGCGGCACCCGCGTCGTGCTGCTCAATCCCGATGGCGCCGATCGCATCCGCACATTGATGAAGACCAAGATCATCACCACGCCCGTCGTCCGCTCGCCCATGCACATGGCGCGCCAGCCTTTGCCGCGCTATCGCTAGGGGTTAGACCGAGGCGGGCGGAGCGTTACCGAAATCTTCAGCATTTCCGGGCACAAAAGCGGGCAAATTCACCGTTTGAAGGATTGTCCGCCTCATGCCCGTCGACGCAAAGCAGAAGGTTTCCGTCATTGGCCTTGGCTATATCGGCCTGCCGACCGCCGCGCTGATCGCGCGTGGCGGCGCGCAGGTGGTGGGCGTCGACGTCAGCGCCCATGTGGTCGAAACGGTCAATAGCGGCCGCGTCCATATCGAGGAAGTCGACCTGGATGGCCTGGTGCAGGGCGTGGTCGCCCGCGGCAACCTGCGCGCCAGCCTGGAGGTCGAGGAAAGCGACGTCTTCATCATCGCCGTGCCGACCCCGGTATCGGAAGATCGCGCGCCCGATATCTCTTACGTCCTCAAAGCCGCACGCACCATCGCCCCGGTGCTCAAGGCCGGCGATACGGTGATCCTTGAATCCACCTCGCCCGTTGGCACGACCGAAGCGATGCGCGACGTCATCGGGACCATCCGTCCCGATCTCAAAATGCCGGGGCAAGGGACGCAGGGTGATATCGCGATCGCTTATTGCCCGGAGCGGGTTCTGCCAGGCCGCATCCTGGTCGAACTGATCGACAATGATCGCTGCATCGGCGGCATCACGCCCCGTTGCGCGCGCAAGGCGCTGGGCTTCTACCGCCAGTTCGTGCGGGGTGCCTGCATCACCACCACCGCCCGCGCTGCCGAAATGGTCAAGCTGGTCGAAAACAGCTTTCGCGACGTCAATATCGCCTTCGCCAATGAATTGTCGGTGATCGCGGAGAATATGGACATCGACGTGTGGGAGGTCATCCGCCTCGCCAACCGTCATCCGCGTGTCAATATCCTCTCGCCCGGTCCCGGCGTCGGCGGGCATTGCATCGCCGTCGATCCCTGGTTCATTGTCCATGGCGATCCGGAAAATGCCCGCATCATCCGCACGGCGCGTGAAGTGAATGACGGCAAGACCGATTATGTCGTGGCGAAGGCGTCGGACATGATCGATGCCTTTGCTGGCGAAGACGTCGCCTGCCTCGGCCTCGCCTTCAAGGCGAATATCGACGATTTCCGCGAAAGCCCCGCGGTGAAGGTCGCGGCGCGACTGGCGCGGCGCTATGGCCGCCGCATCAAGCTGGTCGAACCCTATGCCCAGGCGCTGCCAATGGAATTTGCCGGAACGGGGGCCGAACTGATCGATCTCGATACGGCACTGGAACAATGTGGCGTTTTCGTCATTCTAGTCGATCATGACATGTTCAAATCTGTCCCCGTCGATGAACGCGCCGGCAAGGCTGTCTATGACACGCGCGGAATCTGGCCCGATCAGCCGCGCCGTCTGGCGCAGCCGGCACCCGACCGCCTCGCCGTTTAACAGTCACCGGGCCTATTCGGCCCGTCCCGTCCGTGGTTGCCATCACCGTGCCGCGCCGTTAACCCCCGGCCTCATCTGGGTTAAGACGGGGCGGGAGCGCGGATGAAGCGCGGAAACAGCATCAACCGATCGATTGCGGCGTTGGCCGTCTGCGGGCTGCTGGGGGCGTGCGCGACCGTGGAGGATGCGCCGCGGGGCGAGGCCGCCTATGCGGCGATCCCGCCACCGCCGGCGATCGGGATGGATTATCGCATCGCGCCCGACGATGTGCTGCGCATCCAGGTCTATCACGAACCTGGCCTGTCGCTGGAAGATGCGCAGGTCACGGCGGCGGGTATGATCCGGATGCCGCTGATCGGCGACGTTTCGGTCGCGGGCCTGACCGCTGGCGAGGCGGGCGATGTCATCGCCGGGCGGCTGGGCGAACGCTATCTGGTGTCGCCGCAGGTCACGTTGTTCGTGAAGAAGGCGGTGGGACGCCGCGTCACGCTGGATGGCGAAGTGCGTGAACCCGGCCTCTATCCGGTCGAGGGGCGGTTGACCCTGTTGCAGGCCGTGGCCCTGGCGAAGGGGCCGACCCGGCTTGCCGGCCTCAATCAGGTGGTCGTCATACGCCAACTGGACGGCCAGCGGCAGGCCGCTCTGTTCGATCTGGCCGCCATTCGCAAGGGGCGCGCGCCTGATCCTGAAATCCTGCCGGGCGACCTGGTCATCGTCGGCCTGTCGCGGGCCAAGGCGATAGTGGGCGGCACGCTGCTGGCCTTGCCTGCGCTCGCCACCGGCTTTATCGCGCTGGACGGAAATCACTGATGGGTCTTCCTGCTTTCCCGATGCGTGATGACACCGACAGCAACGGCGAAGGGTTCAGCGCTCGCCTGTCCGCCGCCGCGCAACGCTGCTGGCTGGTGCTTCGCCGCCACCGCGTCATTCTGTTCGTCACCATGGCGCTCTGCCTGCTGGCCGGCGCGTTCTTCATCCTGACATCGACGCCTGATTATCGCGCCACCGCCTCGGTGGAGGTGGAGGATGTGCCTGCCGGAGCGGCCGGTTCTGCCGCTGCCCAGCGCTCGGGCTCGGCCAACGACACCGAAACGCTGATGCAGACCGAATTGGAGGTTTTGCGCAGCCGGGCGCTGGCGGAGGATGTTGCGCGGGATCTGTCGCTGGTCGGCACGCCGACCTTCTTCAGCGGCATGGACGAAGTCCGCCCGCCAGAGGGCGTCGGCACATTGTCGCAGCGCCAAGTGGAGCAGGACATGGTCGTGCGGCTGCTGCGCGACAATCTGGAGGTCGAACTGCCCGGCAAGTCGCGGGTGCTGCGCATCAGCTTCGTCAGCGCCGATCCGGTGCTCTCGGCGCGCGTGGCCAACAGCTATGCCGACAGCCTGATCCGCGCCGATTTGAAGCGCGGCTTCGAATCCGGGGTGCAGGCGCGCCGCTTCCTGCTGGGCGAACTGGACGGCGCGCGCAACGATCTGGCGCGAGCCGAGCGGGACATGGCCGTCTATGCCGCGCGCACCGGCACACCGGCCCAGCCAGGAGAAGAGAGCAAGCCCGTCAAACCTGCCGCCCCCGACGGATCGGTGGCGACACGATTGACGCAACTCAACGCCTTCCGCGCGCAGGCCGCGGCCGATCGTATCACGGCCCAGAAACGCTGGGAAAGCGCGCGGCGCGCCAATGCCGACACGCTGCCCGAAGTGCTGGGCAACGGCGCGATGCAGCAGATCATGGCAGATCGGGCACAGGCTCGCGCGGCGGTGGCCGAGGAACGGCAGTTCCGCAAGGACGCGCATCCCGAAATGCGGGAAGCACGGGCGAAGCTGGCGGCGCTGGACGAGCAGGCCGATTCGATGGCCAACACGATCCGTGCGTCGCTACGCGAGCAATATATCGTTGCGGTGCGCGGCGAGGATCAGATCGCCAGGGAAATCGCGCAGCTCGAACAACAGGCCCAGGTGGAGCAAGGCCGCGATGTCCAGATGGGCATCATGGAACGCTCGGTCGATACCTACAGGATGCTGCACGACAGCCTGCTGCAGCGCTATCGCGACATGGCGTCGCAGGCGGGTTTCCAGGCTGGCCGCATCCAGCCGCTCGATCGCGCGGCGGTGCCGACGCGGCCCTTTTCGCCTCGGATCGGCGTGACCTTGCTGCTGGCGTCGCTCGGTGGGCTGGCGCTGGGTCTGCTGCTGGTGGCGGCGCGGCATATGTTCGACGACGCCGTGACCTCCGCCGATACGCTGGCGGAACGAGTCGGACTGCCTTTGCTCGGCGCGGTGCCGGTTACCGGCGACAATCCTCAGCCGCCCGACATCTTCACCCCGATCGCCGCGTCGCTGCTGCTGGCGTCGGCCGAAGGCCTGCCAAAATCTATCCTGGTGACCAGCGCGCAGGAAGGGGAGGGCAAGTCGCTCACCCTGCACGCGCTGGCGCTGGCGCTGGCGGGTTTGGGCAAGTCGGTGCTGGTGGTCGATGGCGACATGCGTCGGCCGGTGCAGCATCGCCTCTTCCGCCTGTCGCCCACGCGCGGCATCAGCGAAGTTCTGACCGGTCAGGCTACGGCGCAGGATGTGATCGTGGACACCGGCGTTACCGGCGTGGCGCTGCTGCCCTGCGGCACGCTGCCGCCCAATCCGTCGGAACTGCTGTCGACCCCGGCGCTGGACGGGCTGCTCGCTGGCGTGCGCGACCGCTACGATACGGTGCTGATCGATGCGCCCCCGATCTTGGGGATCGCCGACGCGCCCCTGCTGGCGGCCAAGGCGCAAGCCAGTCTGCTGGTGGTCGAATGGGGCCGCAACCATCATGGCGGCCTGCGCGCGGCGGTCGAACGGCTGCGACGCAGCGGCGGCGCGATCGTCGGCGCCATCCTGACCAAACAGCAAGGCCGGGCGATGGACTACGACTATCACCGCGGCGGGTGATGACCACTCTCAAAATCCGTTCGGCCTGAGCCTGTCGAAGTCCCTTACTGCCTTACAATGAAAACAGCGCCATCCCATAGGGAGGCGCTGTTTTCATGGCACGATCGGTACGGGGCGGCTTATGCCCGTGCCATCAGCCCTTCGACCAGGCCCTGGAACAGCCGCTTGCCATCGGTCGCGCCATGGGCCGGCTCGATCACGCGCTCTGGATGCGGCATCATGCCCAGCACATTGCCTGCATCGTTCAGGATGCCGGCAATGTTGCGCGCCGACCCGTTGACGCTTTCCGCATAGCGCAGCGCCACGCGGCCTTCCCCTTCCAACCGGTCGAGCGTCGCATCGTCGGCGAAATAATTGCCGTCATGATGCGCCACCGGATAGCGGATCGCCTCGCCCGCAGCATAGCGGCTGGTGAAGGCGCTCTGCGCATTCTCGACCGTCAGGGCGACGTCGCGGCACACGAAATGGCCGCCGGCATTGCGCAGCAGCGCGCCGGGCAGCAGGCCGCTTTCGGTCAGCACCTGGAAACCGTTGCAGATGCCCAGTACGAACGCTCCGCGCTCCGCGGCCTTAGCCACCGCCTGCATCACCGGCGAACGGGCGGCCATCGCGCCGGACCGCAGATAATCGCCGTAGGAAAACCCGCCCGGCACGCCGATCAGGTCGATGCCGTCGGGCAGGTCCGTGTCACGATGCCACACCATGGCGGGCTTCTGACCGGTCGCAGCCTCGAACGCCACCGCCAGGTCGCGGTCGCAATTGCTGCCCGGAAAGACGATGACGGCGCTCTTCATGGCTCAGGCTACCTTTTCGATGCGGTAGTTTTCGATCACCGTATTAGCCAGCAGCTTGCGGCACATGGCGTCGATATCCTCGTCGCTGGTGTCGTCGGCCAGGTCCAGTTCAATGAGCTTGCCGGCGCGCACGTCATTGACGCCGCCAAAGCCCAGCCCGTCGAGCGCATGGTGGATGGCCCGGCCCTGGGGGTCGAGGACACCGCCCTTGAGAGTGACGAAGATGCGGGCTTTCATGGGACGCGGACTCCTTGGAATCGACTGGCGCCGCGCGATTCCGCACGGCCGAACTTTGCCGCACCCCCTAAGCGCGGCGCGGCGCGTAGGCAAGCCATTATGACTTTGGTAGCGACCATTACGCTACTGTGATTGGATGATTTTGGGGGACGTGCGGGACGATGTCCGGGCTGGCGCTGGCTATGTTTGTCGGGCTGTTCGCATGGGGACAGCAGATCGTGGGATATGATGATCCACACGGCAAGGTCCAACTCGCGCTGCTCGCAACCTTCAGTTTCGGCCTGCTGATCGGCTATCGCGCCAATCATTGATGGCACCCCCGTGCCGGTAAATCTCCCATTCTCATCCCCGCGCGCATCCCCTAAGCGACGAGGATGAACCCCGATACATTCTATTATGTCTGCGCCATCATCGCCGTCAGCCTCGCCGGGCTGGCCAAGGGCGGTTTCGCCGGGATCGGCGCGCTCGCCATGCCGGTGCTGGCGCTCGCCGTCGATCCCGTGCGCGGGGCGGCCATCCTGCTGCCGATCCTGATCCTGCAGGACGTCGTCAGCGTCTGGGTCTATCGCCACAGCTGGGATGGCCACATCCTAAAGGTCATGCTGCCGGGCGCGGCGGTCGGAATCGGCCTTGGCTATCTGTTCGCGGCGCAGGTGTCGGAAACGGCGGTGCTGGGCGTACTTGGCGGCATCTCCGTGCTGTTTGGGTTGCAACGCCTGTGGATCGAGCGAGGCAAGGCCGTGGTGCTGCCGTCGGACTCGCCTGGCTGGGTCGGCTTCCTGTTCGGCATCGGCAGCGGTTTCACCAGCCATATCGCCCATGCCGGGTCGCCGCCCTTCCAGATGTGGGTGCTGCCCAAGCGGTTGCCCCGCGACATGCTGGTGGGGACCACCGCGCTCGCCTTTGCCGCGATGAACTGGATGAAACTGCCCGCCTATGCCGCGCTGGGGCAGTTTACCCACGCCAATCTGATGGCGACGGCGATGCTGGCGCCGGTGGCGATCCTATCGACCTTCGCCGGCGTGGCTCTGGTCCGGCGGGTCGATCCGGCGCGTTTCTACACGCTCATCTACGCGCTGATGGTGCTGCTGGGTATCAAACTGATGGCCGACGCGCTGATCGCCTGACACGAAAAACCCGACGAAAGCCTGATGCCTTCGCCGGGTTTGTTCGTTCAGGGCGAAGGATCAGCCTTCTTCCTTCTCGCGCTTCTTGCGATGCGTGTCGAGGTCGAGGACGGTGGTGTCCAGTCCTTCGGGCAGCAGGCCAAGACGGCGCGCAACCTCTTGATAGGCTTCGACTTCGCCACCCAGATCGCGACGGAAGCGATCCTTGTCCAGCTTCTCGTTGGTCACCATGTCCCAAAGGCGGCAGCCATCCGGGCTGATTTCGTCGGCCAGGATGACGCGGCTATATTCGCCGTCATAAAGCCGGCCGAATTCCAGCTTGAAATCGACCAGGCGGATGCCGATGCCAGCAAACAGCCCGCACATGAAATCATTGATGCGGATCGCCATGTCGGCAATGTCGTGCATCTCGTCCTGCGTCGCCCAGCCGAAGCAGGCGATATGCTCTTCGGAGATCAGCGGGTCGCCGAGCGCATCGTCCTTGTAGCAATATTCGATCAGCGTGCGCGGCAGCTGCGTGCCTTCCTCGATGCCCAGCTTCTTGCTGAGCGATCCGGCGGCGACGTTGCGCACCACGACCTCGATCGGGATGATTTCGACCTGGCGGACCAACTGTTCGCGCATGTTGAGGCGGCGGATGAAGTGGGTCGGGACACCGATCTGGCCGAGCAGGGTGAAGATATGCTCGGAAATCCGGTTGTTCAGAACGCCCTTGCCGGAAATCGTACCCTTTTTCTGGGCATTGAAGGCCGTGGCGTCATCCTTGAAATATTGGATGATCGTACCTGGCTCAGGACCTTCGTAAAGGATCTTTGCCTTGCCTTCGTAAATCTGGCGGCGACGGGCCATGCGCGTTCCTGACTTGTCTTAGAAAACACTGCGCCCCGGCAATCGCGAATCGTTGAGGATCAGCGGGTGCCGGGGCTGCTTGGGCCGCCCATAGAGCAAAGTTGAAAGGCGTGCAATTCCATGCGTTCTCCAAGCGCGCGCATCACGCGCCCTTCATCTTCCGAAACTCGTCGAACAGCCCCAGGAAACGGTCGATATCCGCCTTGCTCAGGAAATAGGGGGTCGCCAGCCGAAGCTTGCTGGGGTTGCCGCCGCGGATGCGAACCTTATGGTTGGTCCACAGCCAATCCTGCAATTCCATGCGCTGCACCGGCGGGACATTGACGGTGGCGATAGCCCCACGCAGCGTCGGGTCAGGGGAGGTCCAGCTTTCCGCCCCGCGCTTCACCATCTCGCCATGGATATAGTCGGCCAACAGGCGATTGCGCGCCTCGATCCGGTCCATGCCGATGCTGTTGGCCAGACCGATCGCGGCGTTCAGTCCCATCAAGGTGGGGATGCAGGAGGAACCGATCTGCATATAGCGGTCCGCCTTGCGCGCCGGATCGTCATAGCCGCCGGTCGCGATCGTGCTCCACACCCGGTCCATCACGCTTTCGTCGCGCAAGTAGAGGAAACCCGTTCCCTTCGTCGCGAACAGCCATTTGTGCATCGATCCGGTGTAAAGATCGCAGCCTATATCGTTGAGATCGACCTTTATCATGCCCGGCGCATGGGCGCCGTCAAAGGCGGACACGATCCCCTTCGACCGGGCCAGCGCGGCAATCTCCTTGGCCGGCAGAACGACGCCCGTGGCCGTACTGATATGGCTGACGAAGATGATCCGCGTCTTTGGGGTGATCGCATCGTTGATCCGGTTCAATATTGCCGCCGCATCCTTGGGCGGCTTGGGCATGGCGAATGTCTTTACAACCACGCCATAGCGGCGGGATCGCAGCAGCCACGGCATTTCGCCCGACCCATGTTCCTCGTCGCTCATCAGCACCTCGTCGCCGGCCTTCATGTCGAAGCCATTAGCGACGTAGCTGTTCGCCTCGGTGCAGTTGCGCAGGATCGCCATCTGGTCGACCTGCGCGCCCATGAAGTCGGCGAAGGGCTTGCGATAGGCCTCCCACGATCCATAGCCCCAGATCGGATAATCTTCCGATCCCGCCTGCGTCATCTGCTCGGTCTGCTCGAACCCGTCGAAAATGGCTTTGAGCACCGGGCGGGGGGAGGAGCCGACCGTGCCGACATTCAGGTTCACGACATCGGCGGGGATCAGGAATTGCGCGCGCAGCGCCTTCCAATAGGCATCCTCATCCCGGCCATACAGGCCTGCGGCGGGTAAGGGCACAGCCTTGAGCGCCTGCGCGGCGGCGGGTGAGGCGAGGGAAGCGGCTGTGGCGGAACCTAGGAAACTGCGACGATCGAACATGGGCGCCTTTCCGGGCCGGCATGGCCCACTGACAAGTCTGCCCGATGTTCAACGATGCTCAAGCGGAAATCCGCGCGCTATTGCAATCTACAGCACATCCCCGAACATCGCCCACAGCAACGCGGCCCAGGCCACCATGCCTACGGCCGCGATGATGACACCCGATCGGGCGCGCATAGCGGCGATCAGGCCGCGGGGTTCGTCGTCATCCTCTGTCATCGGCGACAGCGTTAACCTGCTGTTGTCTCCGGCTCAACCCGTGCCGTGTCGCGATCGACCGCCATCAATCGTCCGGTGAAGCATTGCCGCCACCAGCTAATGTCTTGCCCCTCCACACTGTCCATCATCGCGCGCCAGCGCCGTTTGCGCTCATCCAGCGGCATGGCCAGCGCGCGCAGGATCGCGTCGGACATCTCTTCCGGGCTGTAGGGGTTGATCAGCAGCGCGTCCTTGAGCTGCATCGCCGCCCCGGCGAATCGGGAGAGGATCAGCACGCCAGGATCTTCGGGGTCTTGGGCCGCGACATATTCCTTCGCCACCAGGTTCATGCCGTCGCGCAATGGCGTCACCAGCCCGATCTTTGCCGCGCGATAGATGCCAGCCAGCTTGTCGCGCGGATAGCCCTGGTTGACGTAGCGGATCGGGGTCCAGTCGACGTCGCTATATTCGCCGTTGATCCGTCCTGCGAGCGAATCCAATGTCGCGCGGATCTGCTGGTAGCTTTCTACCTCGCCGCGCGACGGTGGCGCGATCTGGGTCAGCAACAGCTTGCGATGATGTTCGGGATGGTCCTTCAGGAAGCGGGCATAGCCGTTGAACCGCTCCTCCAGCCCTTTGCTGTAATCCAGCCGATCGACCCCGACGATCATCGACCGGTCCTGCAACGATGCCCGGACCAGGGTCAGCATGTCCTGCGCCTGCTCACTCTCGGCGGCTTCTGCAAACTCCTTGGCATTGATGCCGATCGGGCAGGCGACCGCCTGGATGGTACGATCGCCCACGGTGACGAAGTCGCCATCGACGGTCCCGCCCATTTCCCGTTCGACATAATGGCGGAAGGATTCGAGCCATTCCTCGGTATGGAAACCCACGACATCATAGGCAAACAGCGTGCTGACCAGCTTGCTGTGATGGGGCAGCGACACCAGCAGCCGGGTCGGCGGCCAAGGAATATGCAGAAAAAAGCCTATCCGATTGTTCAGCCCCTTGTCGCGCAGCATCTGGCCCAGCGGGATCATATGATAGTCATGGACCCATATGACGTCTTCAGGCTCGATCAGCGGAGCCGCAGTGTCGGCGAAGCGCTTGTTGACGCGATTATAGCCGCCCTCGAAATCGCGGGCATATTCGGCCAGGTCGATGCGGAAATGAAAGAGCGGCCACAGCGTCTTGTTGGCATAGCCATTATAATATTCGTCGACATCCTGTTCTTCCAGGTCGATCGTCGCGGTCTTGACGCCTTCATCCTCGGCAAAGCCGATATGGCCGGTGAAATTGTCGGTGACCTCGCCCGACCAGCCGACCCAGATGCCCCGGCTTTCGCGCAAGGCTTGCGACAATGCGACGGCGAGGCCTCCCTGATTGCCCGACTTGCTGGGGCGACTGACCCGGTTCGATATGACGATAAGGCGGCTCATCGCATGACGCTCCATGGTTTGCTCAGCAAGACGGCGCAATTGATGATGCCGACCAATGAGTATGTCTGGGGATAATTGCCCCATAATTCCCCGGTTGCGGGGTCGATATCCTCGGACAGCAGGCCCGCGGCGGTGCGGCGGGATAGCATTTCCTCGAACAAGGCGCGCGCCTCTTCGGTCCGGCCGGTGCGATGCAGCGCTTCGATCAGCCAGAATGTGCAGACGTTGAACGCCGTCACCGGCTCGCCGAAATCATCGGGCGCGCTGTAGCGCAGCATGTCGTTGCCACGCCGCAGGTCGGCTTCCAGCGCCGCCAGCGTGCCGATGAACATTGGATCGTCTGCCGTCAGGAAGCGCAGGTCGAGTAGTTGCAGGAGCGACGCATCGCGTGAATCATCCTCGAAATTGGCGGAGATCGCCTTGCTGTCGGAGCGCCATGCGGCATCCAAAATGCGCGCCTTCATCGTGTCCGCACGGTTTTGCCAATGGGCTGACCGTAATGGCAGGTCTAACGCGGTGGCGGCATGGGCCAGGCGATCGCACGCCGCCCAGCACATCACCGCGCTATAGCTATGCACATGGGCGCGGGTACGGAGCTCCCACAGGCCCGCGTCCGGCTGGTCATAGACGGCCCAGGCGCGTTCACCCACGACCTCCAGCGCCTCGAAATCGGCGTGGCCGGCCATGCGCAGCAGACGTTGGTCGATGAAACCCTGCACGGATGACAGCACGATCTGGCCATAGGCGTCATGTTGGATCTGTTCATAGGCGGCGTTGCCCACGCGCACCGGCCCCATGCCGCGATAGCCCGGCAGTTGCTCGGCTTCCCATTCGGTCAGCGTCGCATTACCACGGACATCATAAAGCGGCTGGATGTGCCCGCCCTTCGCGCCATCGACGATGTTGCGCAGATAGACGAGATAGCTTTCCAGCACGTCGAGCGCGCCCAGACGGTTCAGGGCTTCGACCGTATAATAAGCGTCGCGCACCCAGCAGTAGCGATAGTCCCAGTTGCGCCCACTGTTCGCATGTTCGGGGATGGACGTAGTGAGCGCGGCGACGATCGCGCCGGTTTCCTCATGCTGGCATAGCTTGAGCGTGATGGCGGATCGGATCACGGCTTCTTGCCATTCGGCCGGGATAGCGAGGCCGCGCACCCAAAGCTGCCATTCGTTGATGGTATCGTCCAGCATCCGCTCGATCGCCGGGCGCAGCGCATCGGAAAAGCCTTCATCCGGTCCCATGAAGAAATGCGCGTCCTGCTCCAGTCGGAACCAGCTTTCCTGCGCGATCAGGCCGATGGGGGCATTGGTCGATATCCGCATGGCCATATAGGACAGGATCATCCGGATATGGTTGGAACCGTAACTGACCGGCACTTTTTCCGCGTTCCAGGCGGTGGTCGGGCGCAACTTCACCCGGATGCGGGGGGAGCCGGCCACCGGCCGCACGATGCGGATGAACGCCACCGGGCGGTAGATACGACCCTTATGTTTATGCCGTGGGCAGAAATCGATGATCTCGATCGCATTGCCCTGCGCATCGCTCTGGCGGGTCACTAAAATAGGGGTGTTGCGGATATAATGTTGTTCGACGGCGACGCAATTTTCCAGCTCGATCGCCCAGAAACCCCCTGCCTGCGGATCATCCCATGCCTTGTCATCCAACAGGGCGGAAAAGACCGGGTCGCCATCGACGCGCGGGACGCACGCCCACACCATGCGGCCCATGCGGTCGATCAGTGCGGATGCCTGGCAATTGCCGATGGGCCACAGGTCGAGCGTGCGTGCGCTACCGGCCAGAATGGATTCGCCCGGCACGGATTGGCCAAAGGTGGATTGCTGCTGTGCTTGGATCGGTCTGCCCCTTTCGTTGCTCACGACAAGGGACGCCGAAAATTCTATCCGGCGACCCCCTCCGCCAGATAATGCCTGACGGCGGCAACCTGTTCCAAACAGAATGCGGCCAATGTCGGTCGCGGCGCCCCGACCAATATGCCCGCGCCGCCCAGTTCGGCGGCGGCGGCAAAGCCTTCCTCGTCGGTCACGTCGTCACCGATGAACACTGGCACGCCCCCCGCCATCGGCGCAGTCTGCATCAGGGCAAGGAGGGCGCTGCCCTTGTCCGCGCCGCCGGGGCGCAATTCATACAGCATCTTGCCGCGCTGGAGCGCCAGGCCATGCGCATCCGCCAGAGCCTTCGCCAATTGGCCCGCCTCCTCGTCCCATATCGGCGCGCCGCGGAAATGCAGCCCCACGCTGATGGACTTGCGCTCGACCAGCAGGCCAGGCTTGCCCTCGACAAAGGCGTTGAAGGCGGCCTCCACCGCATCGATCGCGGGCAGGCGGGGCGGGGCGTCCACAGCCGCACCGGGCCGGGCGAACTCCAGGCCATGCGTGCCGGACAGCAGGAAGTCGCCAAAACCCAACTCGCGCAGGGTCGCGATCGATCGGCCGCTGACGATCGCCAGCCGCCCACCCAGTTGATCGCGCAGCCGGGCCAGCAGCAAGAGCAGGTCGTCGTCCACATCCACCGCGTCGGGCGTTTCGGCCAGCGGTGCCAGCGTTCCGTCGAAATCGAGGAACAGTGCCGCGCCGTTCAGCAACGCCGTTGGGGGAGGGGGAAGGGCGGGAAGGGGAGCAAATGCGGATTCGGACACGGGCGCAAAGTGGCGTTCCCGCCCGAAACCGCAACCCCCGATTTGCCGCCGCCGGTCGATTTTGCCGGCGGCTGGCTCAGTGACGGCATCGGCGCTCATGGATCGCCCAGGGTGCGGACCAATGGATCATGTGCAGAACGCGGAACGCCTGCATGATCCTAGCCAGCAACCGGTCGATGCCGCTGTTGATCTGCGCGCGGCCGTCATGCCGCAACCGGTCGTCATATTCGTCACGCATGATGCGGTCCTTTCCCTGAAGCGGGAGGCGGATCGGAAAGACCGTCCGCACCGTTGCCTCTGCCCGATTGCCGCTACGGTCGCCAACAAAAGGCTGGACGTCTTAGATAAGCTCAGCTTATTGATAAGGCTATGTCGATCCTGCCGCCCCTGTCCGCCATCCGCGTGTTCGAGGCGGCGGCCCGCCGCGAAAATTTCACCGCCGCCGCGCTGGAATTGGGGATGACCCAGGCCGCTGTCAGTTATCAGGTGAAGCTGTTGGAGGAGCGACTGGGCCTCAGCCTGTTCCAGCGCATCGGGCGAAAGGTCGTACTGACCGACAAGGGGCGCGACATCGCGCCCGTCCTGACCCGCGCCTTCGATCAGATGCGCCAGGGCTTCGCCGCTCTGACACAGGATCATTCGGCCGTGCTGACGATCAGTTGCACCAACAGCTTCGCGCACCTTTGGCTCGCGCCCAAGATCGGCGCCTTCCAGATGCGCCATCCGCAATTGGCCGTGCGCATACAGGCGGAGGACGGCGTAGTCGATCTCGCGCGCGACGGCGTGGACCTGGCGATCCGTGGCGGGAAGGGACAATGGCCGGGGCTGGAGGCGACATTGCTGACCCACAACCGCCTCGTGCCGATGTGCAGCCCGGCCTGGCTGGACCGGCACGGTCCCATCGCCGGTGCGGAGGCCCTCCATGCCCTGCCACGCCTGTCGCCCGACGACATGTGGTGGCATGAATGGTTCGCCGCGATGGCGGTGGAGGCCGATCCCGCCGATGGCCCGCCTGGCATTGCGCTCGACAGCCAGGTCATGGAGGGCCGCGCCGCGATCGGCGGACAGGGCGTCGCCATCCTCAACCATTTCCTGTGGAAGATGGAGATCGAATCCGGCCTGCTGGTCGAAGCGGTGCCCTCCTATGTCCGCGAAATCGCCAGCTATTGGGTGGTCTATCCGCCCCATGCCCGCAACACGCCCAAGGTGAAGGCCTTTCGCGACTGGATCGTGGCGGCATTCGCCGCCGAGATCGCCGCAGATCCCGAAGGACGATACTTGCCGCGCTGATGCGTCATGCGTATATTTGTACGCATGATGGATGCAGGAGTTTGTGATGACCAGGCATAAGCGGATCGCTACGCGCAAGGCGACGAATCTGTCGTTGGATGTTGATTTGGTGGCCGATGCGAAAGAATTGGGCATCAACCTGTCCCGTGCGTGCGAAGAGGCATTGCGCAGCGAAATTGCGGCAGAGCGCGGGCGGCGCTGGAAAGAAGACAATGCCGCCGGCATCGCTGCCTCCAACGCCTATGTTGAAAAACATGGATTGCCGCTTGAAAAATACCGGCAATTCTAATGGCGCGTTTCTGCGTGCATCGCCTGCCTGATGGCGCTTATGTTCTGGATTGCCAATCTGATTTGCTGGACCATCTGACGACCCGTTTCGCGGTGCCCTTGGTCCCGCTCGATGATGTCGGAACGCCGATGGCACGCCTCAATCCGCAATTCGATGTCGATGGGCGGCGATTGGTCATGATGACGCAATTTTCCGGCGCGGTGCCTGCGCGGTCACTCGGCAATATTGTCCTGTCTCTTCGGGATCAGGATTATGACATTTCCAAGGCCCTCGACATGCTTCTGACCGGCTTCTGACCAAATCCGTTTCCGTTTCGTGCCCGTCCTGCTATCCGACCTGCGATGACCGATTTTAGCGACCCGTTCGACGCCATCAGGGACCACCCTTTCGACGAAGCGCTCTCGCAACGCTACCTCGTCTACGCGCTGTCCACCATCACCGCCCGCTCGCTGCCCGACCTGCGCGATGGGCTGAAACCGGTGCATCGCCGCCTGCTCTGGGCGATGCGCCTGCTCAAGATGGAGCCGGGCGGCGCATCCCCGGACGTGCTGGTCGCCAACCCTGCGCGCAACACCACCAGTTACAAGAAGTGCGCCCGCGTCGTGGGCGACGTCATCGGCAAATATCACCCCCATGGCGACCAGTCGGTCTACGACGCCATGGTGCGACTGGCGCAGGAATTTTCGCTGCGCACGCCGCTGGTCGACGGGCAAGGCAATTTCGGCAATATCGACGGCGATAACGCGGCGGCCATGCGGTACACCGAAGCGCGCCTGACCCAGGCCGCTGCCGATCTGATGGCGGGCCTTGACGAAGGCACGGTCGATTATCGCCCCACCTATAATGGCGAGGATGAGGAGCCGGAGGTTTTTCCCGGCCTGTTCCCCAATCTGCTCGCCAATGGCGCCACCGGCATCGCGGTCGGCATGGCAACCAGCATCCCGCCGCACAATGTCACCGAACTGATCGACGCGGCGGGCCTGCTGATCGACGATCCCGACACCGATCATGCCGCCTTGATGCAAGTGGTGAAGGGGCCGGACTTCCCCACTGGCGGCGTGCTGGTGGACAATGCCGCGATCATCTCCGAAGCCTATGTCACCGGACGCGGTGCATTCCGCACGCGGGCGCGCTGGCATAAGGAAGAGGGCGGGCGCGGCACCTGGATCGCGGTCGTGACCGAAATTCCCTATCAGGTGCAGAAGTCGAAGCTGATCGAGCAGATCGCAGCGCTCATCAACGACCGCAAGCTGCCCATCCTGGCCGACGTGCGCGACGAGAGCGACACCGAAATCCGCATCGTCATCGAACCGCGGGCACGTACCGTCGATCCGCAGATGCTCATGGACAGCCTGTTCCGGTTGACCGATCTGGAAAACCGTTTCCCGCTGAACCTCAACGTCCTCGACGCCAGCCGCACCCCGCGCGTGCTGGGCCTGCGACCGTTGCTGATCGAATGGCTCAAGCACCAGATCGACGTGCTGGTCCGCCGTGCCCAGCATCGGCTGGAAAAGATCGCCGGCCGGCTGGAACTGCTCGACGGCTATATCATCGCCTATCTCAACCTCGACCGGGTGATCGAAATCATCCGCACCGAGGATGAACCAAAGACGGTGATGATGGACGAATTTGCCCTTAACGACCGCCAGGTCGAGGCCATCCTCAACATGCGGCTGCGCTCGCTGCGCAAGCTGGAGGAGATGGAATTGCGGCGCGAACATGCCGAACTGGTCAAGGAAAAGGAGGAACTGGAGAAGCTGGTCGAAAGCCCGGCTCGCCAACGCACCCGCCTGAAGCGTGACCTTGCGGCGCTGCGCAAGCGCTATGGCCCGGAAACCAACCTTGGCCGCCGCCGCACCCTGGTCGAAGAAGCAGCGCTGGCGCGTGAAATCCCGTTGGAAGCGATGATCGAGCGCGAACCCATCACCGTGATCCTGTCCGAACGCGGCTGGATCAGGGCGATGAGCGGTCATCGCGATCTTGCCGCGGCCGACACGCTGAAATTCAAGGAAGGCGACGGCCCGCATTATGCGTTCCACGCCCACACTACCGACAAGCTGCTGCTGGCGACCTCGACCGGGCGCATCTACACGCTGGCGTCGGACAAATTGCCGGGCGGTCGCGGTTTTGGCGATCCGGTGCGTTCGCTGGTCGATATGGATAATGAAGGCGCGATCGTCGCCTTCATGCCGGCGCGCGCTGGTACGGACCTGCTTCTGGCCTCATCCGATGGCCGGGGTTTCGTCGCCGCCACGGCCGAGCTGATCGCCGAAACCCGCAAGGGCAAGCAGGTGGTCAACGTCCGCGCCGGTGCGAAGCTGAGCATCATCCGCCCGATCCCGGCAGAGGCGGACAGCATCGCCATAATCGGCGAGAACCGCAAACTGCTCGTCTTCCCCCTGACGGAAATGCCGAAAATGACGCGCGGGCAGGGCGTGCAGATGCAACGCTATCGCGACGGCGGCCTGTCCGACGCGATCGCTTTCCGCCTGTCCGACGGGCTTAGCTGGACCATGGGCGGCGAGTCGGGGCGCACCCGGACGGAAAGCGACATGTTGCCGTGGAAGGTCGCGCGCGGCGCGGCCGGGCGTATGCCGCCGACGGGTTTTCCGCGCGATAATCGCTTCTGATTTCAGGCATTTCGCCTTTAGTCTAACTTCCGTCCATTCGGTCGTCAGTGTTTCCCGAAAATTTACTCCTTCTCGATACAGCGGGGGTATGGAATCGACGTCGGTGCGCAATTTGCCGGTCAAAAAGGCCAGCGCCACCCCCTTGCAGGGGGGGGATGACGCACATCTGGCGTCGGGCATCAACATGCCAGACTGGCTATCGGCCCTACCGCAGCTTGCAGCCATATTCTCATACGAAAACAATGAAATAACGCTGGTTGGCGGGAATGCGCGCTTCGCCGCCGCCTTTCAGGCACAATCCGAACGGACCGACGCCGCCGCAAAGATGGCGGCGGCCTGGCGTGACCGTGTTCTCAGCTTCATCCGGTCCGGACGCGATTCGGACAGTTTCGAATTGCGCCGCGACGGCAAGCTGGGGCCGGAATATTTCATGTGCACCATCGGCCGCCTGCCAGCGGTCGACGGGCGTCCGGAACATTATCTGTTCACCGCCACCGACCGCACCGGCGAGCGGACGATCGAAAAGAATCTCCGTCGGGAACTGCTGTCGGACGGCCTGACTGCGCTGCCCAATCGCACAGGTTTTGGCGAAGAGATTGACGATCGTCTCGCTAATTTCGCATGGCCGGACAAGGCCCAGTTCGGCATCATCGCGATTGATCTTAGCCGTTTCAGCCGGGTCAATGAATCGCTCGGCCCAATGGCGGGCGACGAATTGTTGATCACCGTCGCCAAGCGCCTGAAATCCAGCTTGCGCCAGGGCGATGTGCTGGCCCGTATCGGCGGCAATGATTTCGCTATTTTCGCTCGTCTTAACAATGGTTTGTCTGACGCTCTTCATATCGTTCAGCGGATCAAGGAGGCGCTTAGCTCGCCGATCCGATTGAGCGATCTGCAAATCCGCGTCGATTGCGCGATCGGCTGCGCCCTCTCGCTCAACCTGGACGATGATCCCGATGACGTCGTGCGCAAGGCGCAGGCCGCGGTGAAGATCGCCAAGCGCAGCGGCAAGGTGGAAATCTACCGCAATGGCGTACTCAAGGAAGCGCAGCGGCGCTTTTCGATCGAAAGCCGTCTGCGGGAGGCATTGGCCCAGGGCGGGCTGACGCTCGCTTACCAGCCGCTCATCCATCTCCAGACTGGCGAAATCACCGGCTTCGAAGCGTTGGCCCGCTGGAATGACGAGGAATTGGGCCATGTTCCCCCGGTGGAGTTCATCGCCGTGGCGGAGGAAAGCGGACTCATCACGCCGCTGGGCCGCTGGGCGGCCTATGAGGCGGCTCAGGCTCTGTCGCGCTGGGATGCAAAATTCGGCCAGCCGCTGCCCGTAGGCGTTAACGTCAACCTCTCACCGATCCAGATGGCGCGCGACGATGTCGCCTCGATGTTCGAGGAAGCCTTGCGCTATGCCGGGATCAGCGGCCATCGGCTGACGGCGGAACTCACCGAAAGCGCGATCATCGCGGACCCCGACAAGGCGCGAAAGCTGCTCGTCGCGCTCAAGGGATTGCAGATGCCGATCGCGATGGACGATTTCGGCACCGGCTTCTCCAACCTCGCGAGCCTGCACAGCCTGCCGATCGACATATTGAAGATCGACCGCAGCTTCGTGTCCACGATGCTGGAGGATCATGACAAGGCGGTGATCGTCCGAACGATCCTGTCACTCGCGGAATCACTCAATCTCAAGGTTACGGCCGAAGGGATCGAGACGCAGGCGCTTGCTCTTGCTTTGCAGCAGATGGGCTGTTGGCAGGGGCAGGGCTATCATTTCGCCAAGCCGATGCCCGAAGCGGAAGCCTTCGACTATTGGCGCGCGCGCTGGAATTTCGAGACGATCTGATCCGCGATTCCTGCGACGCGGTTCGAGTCGGGGAAATCTTCCGCCACCCATTGATCCTGAACCGCACGCAACGCCTTGGCCACATCCGGGCCGGGTGCCAGGCCGCGCGCGATCAACGCTCCGCCGCCGATCGGCAGGGCAGGCGGGGTCCATTCCCGCAACTGTTCGAGTGTCGCCAGCGGCTTGTCCGGATCGAGCAGCAGCCGATCGATTGCGCCTTCGACGCCGATCCTATGGGCGAGCGCGCGCGGACTTTCGATCCCCGCCGCCGGTTCCAGCGCTACCACCAGCCGCTTGCGCGCCTTGTTCGACAGCTTCAACCGCGCACCGACTGCATCGGCCAGTGCCACGTCGGCCGGCAACAGCGCAGCCAGCCGCCGCAACGCGGACGCACCGATCCCGGCCTCCGCCTCTCGCGCCATCAGTCGGTCGATGCGCTCGACCCCGGCCGCATCCACTTCCGGCAGCACCGGGCGCAATATGCCGCCCTCGACCATCAGCCGCAGCGCATGGACCGGCGAAGCGACACCCAGCAATTTCAGCAATTCGTCCGCTATCCGTTCGCGCGACAGCGCCATCAGGCTGTTGGCCGCGGCGACGCACGCATCATACGCACTACTGTCCAACTCGTTGTCGCCATAGCGCGCCAGGAAGCGGAAATAGCGCAATATGCGTAGATGATCTTCTGCGATCCGCGCCGACGCATCGCCGATGAAGCGCAGCCGCCGCGCCTCCAGATCCGCGATCCCGTCGAAATAGTCGCTGATCGCGCCGGTCAGCGGATCGGCATAAAGGGCGTTGATGGTGAAGTCGCGCCGCGCCGCATCCTCTTGCCAGTCGTCGGTATAGGCGATGGTCGCGCGTCGCCCGTCGGTACTGACGTCGCGTCGCAACGTGGTGATCTCTACCTGTCCGTCGGGCAGGACGGCGGTGATAGTGCCATGATCGATACCGGTCGGCACCGCCTTGATCCCCGCGCGCTTCAGCCGGGCGACGACGTCATGCGGGTCCAGCGTGGTGGCGATGTCGATATCGTTGACCGGTAGGCCGAGCAGCCCGTCGCGCACCGCGCCGCCGACGAAGCGCGCCTTGCCCTCCGCCGTATCCAGCGCGGCGAACAGGCCGTCCAGCCCAGGACGATGCCGCCATGGCGCATCAGGCAGTTTCATGGTCATGGCCCAGCCTGCGCGAAAGATTGGCGAGAATGGCGGCGGTAATCCCCCAGATGCGGCGGCCTTCCCAATATATCTCGTAATAATGCCGCTGCTTGCCTTCAAATTCGACGGCATGGCGCACCCGCCGCGCGGGGTCGAGCGCATAGGCGAGCGGCAGTTCGAACCAGTCGGCGACTTCGCTTTCCTGCGCGCGTAGCGGCAGATCCGGCGGAATGATGCCCAGCACGGGGATGATGTCGAAGCCGGTGAAGGTATGATAGCGGTCGGTCGTCCCGATCACCTGTACCTGGTCGGGCGGCAGGGCGATCTCCTCCTGCGCCTCTCGCAGCGCGCCGGCGATTTCGTCGGCGTCGCTGTCATCCACCCGGCCGCCAGGAAAGGCGATTTGCCCCGCATGTTTGCGCAGGCGCGATGATCGCTCGGTCAGGATCAGGCCCGGTTCCGGCCGGTCGGTGATCGCCACCAGCACGGCCGCGGGGGCCAGCACGATCTCGCCCTCTATCCGCGGATCGCGCATGTCGCTGGGTGCCAGATCGTCCCGCCTGTGCCCCTCGTCCAGCGCAGCGCGCAGCCGCTGCGCCAGCGTCATGCCGCGCCGTCCAGCGGGAAGAAAGCGCCCTCGCTCCACAGGCCGATCCGATCGGCGTCTTCCTCCAGCGCCAGGTTCATCAATTCATAATAGACGCTGCGCGCAACCAGCGCCTCCATCCCGCCGCGCACATGCAGATAGGGATGCGGGCCGTCCGGCGTCTCGCGCAGGATCAGCGCATGGGCTGGCCCAGCGGTCACGATATCGCCATTTTTGATTCGGAAAGCGAGCGTGCGGTCCCGGCCTTCGCCCTCGCTCTTCAGTTCGACCGCGACGAAGGGGGCATCCTCCACAGCGATGTCCAACTTCTCGACCGGCGTTACCAGCACATGGCTACCGTCCGGCTCGCGCCGCAATATGGAGGAGAAGAGGCGCACCATCGTCTCCCGGCCGATCGGCGACCCCTGGTGGAACCAGGTGCCGTCGCGCGCGATCCGCATCTCGCTGTCGCCGCAATGGTCGGGATTCCATTTCTCGACCGGCGGCAGGCGCTTTTCGGCGGCCAGCCGGGCAATGTCGGCAAGCGAGAGGGTGGACAGGTCGGGCAGGGGCTCCATGGGCATGGGGCGGAGATAGGAGCCTCTTGCCCGAAGGCAAAGGGCAAATCAGGCGGCGACGGCGATTCTGGGTCCGAGCATCCCGTTGCCGCCGATCGGACGGCCATCGACCGACAGCGCCAGCAACCGGCGCGGCTCGAACGGACCGGGCGCATCCCAGCCGGCCGTGCCGTCCGCAACGAAGCCCCAGAAGCGGCCATAATATTCAGGATCGCCGATCATCATCAGCGGCTCGCTGCTCTGTGCGCGCGCGGCGGCCACCACCGCGTCCATCATCGCCCGGCCATGGCCGCCAAATTGATGCGCCGGGTCGACTGCGACCGGACCTACCATGATGAGCGGCATCTGCCTGCCATCGGCTTGGCGCAACGCGACCGGCCAGCTTTGTAGCGATCCGATCAGCGCGCCATCGGCATCGACGGTGGCGAAGGAGAGGGCGGGCAACCACGGCATCCCCGCGCGGATGCCATAAGCGGTGCGTCCGTGCCGGTCGATGCCGAACGCCGCATCGAGCAACCGCTCGATCGCCGCATCGGGCTGGCTGTCCAGAGGGAGAATGTGAGACACGTCTTGCCGATCCGCCATCAATGGCGCATGGGGCAGCGCCGGAAGCGGGGCTTTAGCGCTCGCTTTGCAAAATGAAAGAGCAAATTGGCCTGCCCGCACGGCACGGAATGGGCCTGAAGTTGGCGAATTATGCATATTGGATTTGACGATTTTCTGACGCTGGAGGTCAACAACCTCCATGTCGACGTGCTGACCGGCATCTATTCGGAGGAGACGCATCTCCCCCAGCCGCTGCGCATCTCCATCCGCGCCCGCTTGCGAATCGCCGATCATTATGAGCCGGATACCGCGCTCAGCCAGTCCAAAAACTATATGGACCTGAAACACGCCGCCTCGACTGCGCTACCTGAAGGGGTGCATTTCACCCTGATCGAAGGGGTGGCCGACCATATCATCGACACCATCTTCCTGCAGGACGACAAGGTCAGCCATGTCGAGGTAAAGATCGTCAAGCTCGCTTTGTCCGAACGCGGCGAAGAAATCGGCATCACCCTGGGCCGCGGCCGGAAATAAGTCTCGCTGGGCAATGAAACAGCGTGCGCCCGCGCGGGAGGGAGCACGCAATTCACCCTTTCTTGATCAGCCCGATCTCGATCAGCCGCTCGGTCAAATAATCATGCGCGCTGATCGGCGGATCGCGCCGCGGATTTGCCTCGCTCACACATTGCGGCAGCGCGTCGATCATGAAGTCGGGCCGCAGGTGTAGAAAGAAGGGCATGGAATAGCGCGAATGGCCGCGCCGTTCCGGCGGCGGATTGACCACGCGATGGCTGGTCGATGGCAGCAGATGGTTGGTCAACCGTTGCAACATGTCGCCCACATTGATCGCCAGTGCGCCCGGTGGCGGCACGACCGGCAGCCAGTTGCCGCTGCGATCCTTCAACTCCAGCCCGCCTTCTTCCGCGCCTAGCAGCAGCGTGATGAGGTTGATATCCTCATGCGCGCCCGCACGGATGCCCGGTGCCTGCGCCGATACCGGCGGATAATGGAGCAGCCGCAGGATCGAATTGCCATTGTCGATCGGGCCGTCGAACCAGCGTTCGGGCAGGCAGAGATAGAGGGCGATCGCCGACAGCAATTCCGCGCCCACCCGGTCGAACTCACGATAGAGTTTGGCGAAGACGGGTTCGAACGCTGGCATGTCATCGGGCCAGATATTGGGCGGCATGGTTTCGGCCAGCGGATCGCCTTCAGGCAGGTCGCGGCCGACGTGCCAGAATTCCTTCAGGTCGTTCTCGCTCGCGCCCTTCGCGATTTCGGTGCCGAACGCGGTATAGCCGCGCTGCCCGCCATTCACCTTGGCGTTATAACGCTGCTTCACCTCTTCCGGCAGCGCAAAGAAGCGCTGCGCCAAGGTCCAGCCGTCATCGACCAGCGCTTGGTCCATGCCATGATCCTTCACCATGGCGAAGCCGAATTGCTGAAAGGATCGGCCGAACGCCTCGGCGAAATCCGCCTTGCTCATCTCCGCCATGGACAGGACAGGCACCTGATCCAGTACCGCTTGCGACACGTCTTATCTCCAAATATCGTTTGTCGGGGCCATGCCCTGCATATGGGGCGGCCCGTGCATTACGCATCCTTGATCGCGCCGGGACGCTGTTGCAAGGAGGCAAAATGAACTATTGGCTGATGAAATCGGAACCCGATGTCTTTTCCTATGACGACCTGGTCAAAAAGGCGAAGGCCGAATGGGACGGGGTGCGCAACCATGCGGCGCAAGGCCATATGAGGGCGATGCGCAAGGGCGATCGCGCGTTGTTTTACCACAGCAATATTGGGCTGGAGGCGGTCGGCATCATGACCATCGTCGAAGAAGCCGCGCCCGACAGCACAGATGACAGCGGCAAATGGATCGCGGTTCATGTCGCGCCGCATGAAAAACTCGCCAAACCGGTATCACTCAAGGCGATGAAGGGCGATTCGGCCCTCTCCGATATGGTGATGCTGCGCCAATCGCGCCTGTCTGTGGCACCACTGACCAAGGCGCAATTCGATCATATCGTTGCAATGTCAAAGGCTTGATCTGCGCGGCGTGGCGCGATTGCACATGATGCAACTGGCGCGCCATTTTTTGCGATTGTGGCTTTGCCGCGCTGCAACATAGAAGCGCCCTCAACAGAACAAGAAAAAACAAGAGGTGTTTGATCGGCATTCACAAGGAGTTTACCCATGCGAATGCTGTCGAAGTTCATTGTCACCGGCGCCCTGAGCGCCATCGTTGCCGTCGCCGCCCCTGCCCAGGCTGAAGAAGCCGGCAAGCAGCGCTTCACTCACGAAGGCTATACCTACGTGTATCAGGTGAAGGACACCAAGACCGGCAAGGTCATTTCCGGCCGTCGCTTCCCCGACGCCGTCGCGTTCAACTTGGCCGTCAAGAATGGCAAGGTTTCGGGCGTGTCGGGTGGCCAGCAGGTCGCCTTCAAGGTCGAAGACGCGCGCGGTGCCGCTACGGAATAAGCCTTCGAGCTTATCAGAATTTAGGGACGGCATCCGACGGGATGCCGTCCCTTTTTTGTTGGCTACAAAGCTGTTGGAAAGAGCCAGCCGTTTCCGGCCGGCTCTTGCGCCTCAGCGGCAGCTGCGCTTGCTGTCGATCGACTTGCCAAGTAACGCGCCACCGGCTGCGCCCAGGATCGTACCGGTCGCGCGATCGCCGCGGGTATCGATCGCGCGGCCGACCAGAGCGCCGCCCACGCCGCCGACGATCAGGCCAGTCGTGCCATTGGACTTGCGGCAATAGGTCCGGCCATCGCGACCGCGCCATTCCTTGTACCGATAATTTTTACGGGCCTGGGCACCATCGGTGGGCACCGCCATTGACATGGGAATGGCCAGCGAAAAGGCGGCCAGGGCGAGTAGGGCTTTACGCATGAGTATCTCCTCCGATAGCGTGATTTGTCGCTTCAACACGTTGACCTTGATCGAGGTTGCATGAACGTCAGGCAACAATCTAAGCGACTGTTTCTACGGCAATATAATTTGAGGTGAACAGATGCGGGCGGACGACGAGCGGGATGGGCGTGCGCTGATCGATAGGCTTGGCCTTGCCGCGCATCCCGAAGGCGGCTGGTATCGGGAGACGTGGCGGGCCGATTCTGCCCCTGGGCAGCGCGCTGGCGGCACCGCGATATTGTTCCTGTTGGAAGCGCATGAACGGTCCCATTGGCACCGTGTCGACGCCGACGAACATTGGTTCTGGCATGCCGGCGCGCCATTGATCCTGTCGATCGCCGCGCCGGGCGAGCCGGCCCGCGATCTGCTGATGGGGCCGGATATCTTGGATGGTCAGATGCCGCAAGGCTGGGTGCCGGCCCATCATTGGCAGGCATCGACGCCGCAGGGCGGATGGACGCTGGTCAGTTGCACCGTCACGCCAGGCTTTGATTTTGCGGGCTTTTCCCTCGCGCCGCCGGACTGGTCGCCGCCCGGCTGAAACTTATCCACAGCTTTGCGATCCGCGCCGTCACACATCCGTCCGATTTCGCTTGGAGCGACTCGCTGATGGTGAGACGATCCAGCTATCGAGACGGCGGAAACGGAGCGATCCATATCCAAAATCACTGAGAAATCAGGGATTTATGCCGTTTAGATAGTTCGCTTGCAGGCAAGATTCGCAAGGATGGCGCCGGGCAGACGGACGGGGTGTTTGGGACCATTGCCGGGTACGCGCGAAAGTGAACGTCGGGCATCGGAAGCAAGCAGCCTGCAACGGGAAGGCGGCCCTTGGCCTAGAACCCGAAGCAAAGCCTGTATGGCCGCCCTCGCCCGAGGACGACGCACAGGATACGCCGGGCCGATGATCGCATCCCGCAAGGGACGCGGATCGCATGACCCGACGGAAATGGGGACCGGCAGCAATGCCGGCCCCCATTTTGCGTTTGGGGGCAGCGGCGGCCGATGGTGCAATGGCACGATAGAAATGATGCGCCCGGAAGGAGCGATGTCGAACCCGTCAGGGTTCGCAAGGCCGAACGGCCGCCCGAGCTTATGCGAGGACAGCCAAGCGGGCGGATGCCCGCGCCGTCGCTTGAGGCTAAAAAGGTGGTGCCGGCTACAGGATTCGAACCCGTGGCCCCCTGATTACAAATCAGGTGCTCTACCAACTGAGCTAAGCCGGCGCGCCTTTGCGACGGCATGCCCTTACTATCAGATGACGCCAAACGTCCAGCCCTCAGTACGCGCTATCTGCGCCGTCAGCATGGCGGGCGTCCATAAGGCCGGCTCAGCCGCCGTGCGTCGCATCCATGCGGCGGTGACGATGGCGTCCGCGCCATGGTCGTCCGGCATCGCGCCATCATGCGCCGCCGATCCCAGCGCCGCCAGTGCATCGTTCAGCGCCGCGGCATCGCGCATCTTGCTGCGCCCCTTGGGCCGTCCGGCGGCGCGCGCGGCGATGCTGGTATAGATTTCCACCACGACAGACCCTGCATCAGGCAAAGGATCGAAGGGCCAGACCGGTAGCTTGCCGCGCAGATGATGCAGCATCCGCATGCCAGCAAAGCTGGCCTTGGCGACCTGCGCCGCGCCGATCGCGTCATAGACGGTCGAAGGCTTGCCCCCGCCGCCGGCATTATAAAGCGCCTCGCACACACGATTATGCATGAACGCGGCCTTCACCCCGTCGGCCTTGCCGAAATAGAAATGGCGGCGATGTGCAACCTCCAGCAGGCTGGCCGCCCCCAGATCGACATCCTCGCAAATCGTATCGACATAGGCCCAGAAAGCAGGGCCATCTTCCGGCACGGGATCGCCGGGCAGATAGCCGCCTCGGGCCACGAACGGCGGCGCAAAGCTGAAGTCGAAGCCGAACAGGGTAGGGGCCTGCCGCCCGGCATCGACCAGCCAGTCGGCGACCGCCTGCCGCGACCAGATACTGCTTGGCGCTGCCACCAACTGCGGAACGGCGTCGCCCGCCTCGCACAGCGCGACCGCAATCCCCTTGTGTCGCGCGCCCTTGGCACCCGACCAATCGATCGCGACGAACCGCGCAAACCGCGTCACCCGCCCGCTCGCTCCGCCCGCAACCGGTCCCAATGGGCGATCCGCTCGGCGATCCGCGCTTCGAACCCGCGATCGGTCGGTGCGTAGAAAGTCTGCGGCGTCATCTCCTCGGGCCAATAATTCGCTCCGGAAAAGCCCTCGCTTGCGTCATGGTCATATTGATAGCCCTTGCCGTAGCCGACCTGCTTCATCAGCTTGGTGGGGGCATTGACGATATTCATCGGCGGCATCAGCGATCCGGTGTCGCGCGCCGATTTGAACGACGCCTTCATCGCGGCATAGGCCGCGTTGGATTTTGGCGCGGTCGCGCAATAGAGGCACGCCTGCACGATCGCCAGTTCGCCTTCGGGCGATCCCAGAAAATCATAGGCGTCCTTGGCGGCCAGGCACTGGACCACCGCCTGCGGATCGGCGAGGCCGATATCCTCGGTCGCGAAGCGCACCAGCCGGCGCAACACATAAAGCGGCTCTTCCCCCGCCGTCAGCATCCGCGCCAGATAGTAGAGCGCCGCCTGCGGGTCCGATCCGCGCAGCGACTTATGCAGCGCGGAGATGAGGTTATAATGCCCCTCCCGATCCTTGTCGTACACCGCGACGCGGCGGTGGAGCAGGGCGGACAGGCCCGCCGCATCCAGCGGCTGCGGCAGGTCGATCGAATAGAGCGTCTCCACTTGGTTCAGCAAAAAACGCCCGTCGCCATCCGCGCTCGCCACCAGAGCCTCGCGCGCGGCCGCGTCGATCGGCACCGGCCGCTCGGTGAGTGCTTCAGCCCGGTCGAGGAGCTGCTCCAGCGCGGCCGCATCCAACCGCCGCAGGATCAACACCTGCGCCCGCGATAGCAACGCCGCGTTCAGCTCGAAGCTGGGATTTTCGGTCGTCGCCCCAACGAGCGTGACTGTGCCATCCTCAACGAAGGGCAGGAAGCCGTCCTGCTGCGCCCGATTGAAGCGGTGGATTTCGTCCACGAACAATAATGTCTTTTCGCCGCGCCGGGCATGGTCTTTGGCGCTTGCAAACAGCTTCTTGAGGTCAGCAACGCCGGAAAATACTGCCGATATCGGCGCAAAGCGCATCCCCACCGCATCGGCCAGCAGCCGCGCCGTCGTCGTCTTGCCGGTGCCGGGCGGCCCCCACAGGATGATCGAAGACAGCCGCCCCGCCGCCACCATCCGGCCGATCGCGCCATCCGGCCCGGTCAGATGTTCCTGCCCGACCACATCGGCCAGGGTGCGCGGACGCAGCCGGTCGGCGAGCGGGGCGGTATCCGCCGGCCCGTCACCGGGCAGGTCATCGGAAGCGAAAAGGTCGGCCATTGCTACCGATATAGGGTGTGGGACAGATTATGGAACCGGGCTGGATCGCGGCGCCAGCCCCTGGGCGCGCTGGCGGATGACGCGCAGATAGGTGTCGACCAGCGCCTGGTTGACCTGATCCCAGCCATTACGCTCCGCCCGTTGTTGCGCCGCCGCGCCAGCGGCCTGCCGCGCGCCGTCATCGATGCAATAGGCTTGCAATGCATCGGCGAAGGCACCGATCGCGCCGGGGCGGATCAGCCGCCCGGTCACGCCGTCGGTGACCAGACTCTCGCTACCCGTGGCCCGCGCTGCGACCGTGGGCAGGCCACACGCCATCGCTTCCAGCGTGACGTTGCCGAACGTCTCGGTGACCGACGGGTTGAACAGCACATCCATGCTGGCGACCGCCCGGCCCAGATCCTGCCCCTTCTGAAACCCGGTAAAAACCGCATCGGGCAGGCGGTTCTGGAACCATTCGCGCGCCGGGCCTTCGCCTACCACCAGAACCTTATGCTGCACCTGTCGCGCGGCGAGCTGGTCGATCGCGTCGGAAAAGACGTCCAGCCCCTTTTCCATCACTAGCCGGCCGATGAAGCCGATTGCAGGCGCATCGTCCGCAATGCCCAGCGACCGTCGCCAGTCCAGGTCTCGGCGGCCGGGATGGAAAATCTCCCGGTCGATGCCGCGAGTCCAGATGCCGACATCATAGTTCATCCGCTGGTCGCGCAGCAACTGCGCCATCGATTCGGACGGCGCGACGATGGCGTCGCAGCGGCGATAGAAGCGGCGCAGGATCGATTCGATCAGCGGCTCCAGAAACGCCAGCCCATAATAGCGTGGATAGGTTTCGAACCGCGTGTGCACCGACGCGACGGTCGGCAGCCCGCGCGCCCGCGCCCAGCTGAGCGCCCGATGGCCCAGCGGGTCGGGGCTCGACAGATGCACGACATTGGGCGCGAACGCCTTCAAATCGCGGCGAACCTGCGCTGACATGCGATAGGGAACGCGATATTCCGTGCGCCCCGGCACCGGAAATGACGGCGTGCTGACCAGGTCGCCGGCCGGATCGAAAGCGGGCGTCGCCGTGGTCGGCGAATAGACGCGCACCGCCGCCCCTTGCCGCAGCAAATAGGTCACGAAGCGATTGAGCGCCTGGTTCGCACCATCGCGCACATAATTATAATTGCCGCTGAACAGGGCAACGCGCAGGCCGGTAGCATCCATCGCCGCCCCTTAGACCATAACTGGCCGCCGCGAAACCGCGGACAATCGACGGAATAGCGCCGTTGCCAGATAAATTCACGGTGTTGCAAATGCCCAATGGAACCAGTCAAGTTACTGGGAATTATGCCAATTGTTCGTGAAGAAACCGGCCGGCGCGGTATGCGCCCATAAATGGAGAGGATGCCCCTATGACCGAGACTTTCCGGAAAGGATCGCGGGTCAAGTGGAACTGGGGACAGGGCGTCGGCCGGGGGCGGATTGCGGAACGGTTCGACCGGCATGTCGAGCGCACCATCGAAGGATCGCTGATCCGCCGCAACGGCTCGCCACGCGATCCCGCCTATCTCATCCGCGCTGACAGCGGCAGCGAAGTGCTGAAACTGCGGTCGGAACTGAGCAACGGTTAACGCCTCTTACCTTCAACCGGCCATCGCGCCGCGCCTGCGATCATGGCATGATGGTCGATATGACGACGCCTTTCATGACCATAGACGCGCTGCTTGTCGGCACGCCCGCGCCCTTTCGCGACGGCGATTATAGCGCCATAGCCAAGCAGCCGGTCGCCGGCCCGGTGCGCATCACCTGGGACGGTTTCGAACGCGATGCCGTCGCGGACCCCATCCATCATGGCGGCTGGGACAAGGCGATCCACCTCTACCCGCAGGATCATTATGGCTGGTGGCGGGAGCGCAAGCCCGACCAGTCGCTGCTCGATGCGCCCGGCGCATTCGGCGAAAATATCGCATCGCGCGGGATGACGGAGGCGGACATTTGCCTGGGCGATCGTTTCTCGCTCGGCAGCGCGATTGTGGAGGTGAGTCACGGCCGCCAGCCCTGCTGGAAGCTCGACCATCGCTTCGGCGCGCGCGACGTCATGGCGACCATCGTCAAGACCGCCCGCAGCGGCCTCTACTTCCGCGTCATCCGGCAGGGGGAGGCGGAATCCGGCACGCGCATGGAACTGCTCGAACGCCCCTTGGCCGAATGGAGTATCGCGCGGATATTCCGATTGCTGATCGCCGGCGGCCACAAAAGCGATCCCGGCGCGGTCCGCACGCTCGCAGACATGCCGCTGCTGGCCGAAGCCTGGCGGGAGAGGGCGCGGAAGCTGGCGGCGTAACGCGGCGACGACGACGGCGACACTCGCCGACCGCGCTCCTATGCCCCGCCATAGCGCTGGCATCGGCCGCACCGGCTCCCTATAGCTGGTCCATGGCATCGACCCCCAAGAACAAAGCATCCGCCTCTGCGCGCACGTCAGCCCATAGCAAGGTCCGGCCGGCCGGCTTCCCGACCCGCGACGAGATTGTGGACTTCATCACCAGTTCCGACCAGCCCGCCGGCAAGCGCGAGATCGCCAAGGCGTTCGGCCTCAAGGGGCAGGAAAAGATCGCGCTCAAGGCGTTGCTCAAGGATATGGCCGACGAAGGGCTGATCGATCTTGGTCCCGCCCGCGCTTTCCACAAGATGGGCGGCGTGCCGAAGGTCACGGTGCTGCGCATCATCGATGTCGATGACACGACTTTGATCGCCACCCCCGAACGGTGGGAAGCCGAAGGCCAGCCCGCCCCCCGCCTGCGCGTGCTGGAGCGCGGCAAACGCGGCGCTCTGACCATCGGCGACCGCATCCTCGCCCGCACCGAGGAAGCCGGGCGTGGCTATGTCGCCCACGTCCGCATTGCCTCACCCTTTTTGCTCCTGAGTGACAGGCCGTTGCCTCATCTAGAATGCTCCCGGCAACGGTCGGGAGGGAACGATGAGGAAGATGAGCATGGCAACGCGGAAAGAATTGATCG
>NZ_JABBFV010000023.1 GCF_012927105.1 Sphingobium psychrophilum
CCGCCAGTCAGAGGCAAAATGTTGTTAGCACATCCGATTTTGCCGCGAAACTCACCCCAAGCAAAATCAGATACTTACGATCTCGCGTTCCCCGCGTGTTCCGCCAGCACTGTTCAACTTGGGTTAGATTGACAGGCTGCGAGGTCGGCGGCCGCCCAACTTTCCTCGAGAGTGTAAGCCAAGTGAAGGCAGCAGTAAATTTCGCCGCTGCCCCCGATTTCGCCTGTCAAATGTCCAACGATGGTTTGACACTCGAGCCCTCTGGTGGTGAAGGGATTCGCTCCCGAGGGGCGTCGAGTAGCTGCTCAATACCTGCCTTTTTTGCAATCCTTAATATCTCATTCTCCCACGCTAAGAATGCGCTACGCTTTTCATTATCATGATCGTAAAGGTCGTAAACTTTATCGAGTCCAGTTTTTGAATGGTTCAGCATAGCTTCTGCTGTTTCATAATCAATTCCAACTCTTTTAGTATTTGACCTAAATGTTCTTCTCAAATCATGCAGAGTGAACATTGGTACATTCTGACATCCAACAGTGGACATTTTCCCTATTATGCGTCGGAGTGTGGCGCTCCAATCATTTTTTCTAGGCCCAGCGATTTTTTCTGAAGGGAAAACCCACTCTGCGTCCATATCGACTTCTGCTAGAAACAGCTTCAGACCCCATGGCCCGAGCGGAATCTTGTGTTCTTTTGCATTCTTCGTTCGCCCTCCAGGAATGATCCACACATCGTCCTGAAGTTCGTCAAATCGCGCATACTCAAGTTCGGATCGACGAACTGCTGTGAGCAGATACAGCAATATTGCGCGTCGCAAGTATTCTGCTTCATCCGAAATCGAATGGAGAAGCCATTCTATTTCGTCTAGATTCAATATTCTGCTTTTAGGATACTCAGGAACCTGCAGATCGCCAAGTCGACAAGCGGGATCTTTCTCAAGTCCAATCTCAAGCCCCCTGAGCGAGGAAGCCCATCTAAAAAATACCCTAACTTCTGATATAACTCTATTAGATTGAATTTTTGCTGTTAATTGAACATCTTTAATAATTCTTATCAGTTGATCCTCTGTTATATTATATATTATTTGAGATCCGATCTTCGGTTTGATATATTTTTCGTAGCGCCAAATCTTGTCGTCTATAGTGACTGGTTTGCACAGCCGAGCCCTTTTCAGGTGCCGACCCTCTCTGACCGCAGTCATGTACAGAACATGGGCCCGATTTACCGTCATGCTTTCCCTAAGGTTTTTCTCCTTCTCAATCTCTCGGGGATCGACTCCGGCATCGATTTGTTGGTTGAGCATAGCCGCGGCCTCGCGAGCCTGAGCAATTGAGACATGCGGGTACAGTCCTAATGTGCGCCTCAAAAACAGACGCTTGAACGGCAGCCATCGCATATACTTCCAAGCCAATTTTCCGCTCGATAGCACCTTTACCGATAGACCTAGAGAAAGGGGATCATTCAGACTCCCGTTTCTCAGAGAATCGATGAGCGAGGGAGAGAAACCAGTCTTAGCTTTCATCTGTTGGCACCTTCACGGCGTGGCCACAGAGGATAATCGCGATAAAAACCGCGATAAAAGGGGTGTCCAAACTCGCCTAGCCGAGACTAGCTCGGTCTAGGCATCCAGTCTTCACAATCCCATCTAACCCACTGCAGTCACGCCCTATTTGAGAATCTGGCCAGCAATTCCGTAGCTTATCCCCAATGTGTCATGCCGATTCTGTATGAATTCGTATGCGTAGCTTGCCCTGCCCACCACGCCATGCGAGCGGTCACGGTTTGATGCAGGCGGGCGACAGGCCGGCCGCGTCGCGACGGGAAGGGATGGGCATGGACAAGCCGAAACAGGGCTTTGCCGGATTGTGGAATATCAGCTTCGGCTTTTTCGGCATCCAGATCGGCTTCGCGCTGCAAAACGCCAATATGAGCCGGGTCTTCCAGTCGCTTGGTTCCAGCATCGACGATCTGTCCGCTCTATGGGTCGCCGCCCCGCTGACCGGATTGCTGGTCCAGCCGATCGTCGGGCATCTTTCCGATCGAACCTGGCTCGGCCGTCTCGGCCGCCGCCGCCCTTATTTTCTGGCGGGCGCGACCCTCTCCGCGCTGGCGTTGCTGGGGATGCCACAGAGTGACGGGCTGCTGATGGCCGCGTTGCTGCTATGGATGCTCGACGCCAGCCTCAATATCTCGATGGAGCCGTTCCGCGCCTTTGTCGGCGATATGCTGCGCAAGGACCAGCATATCATCGGCTATGCGGTGCAAACCGCCTTCATCGGCGCGGGCGCGGTGGTGGGATCGCTCTTCCCCTATATGCTCGACCATCTGGGGGTCCCCAACGTCGCGGCGGCGGGGCAGGTGCCCGATACCGTCCGCTACAGCTTCTGGGCGGGGGGCGCAGCGTTGCTGGCCGCGGTGCTCTGGACGGTGTTGACGACGCGCGAATATACGCCGGACCAGATGCGCGCCTTTGCCGATGCTGACGACGCAGCCGCCACGGCGCCCGATCTGGCAGGCCGCGCCATCGGCCCCTGCTTTGCCTGGATTGGTGTCGGCGCGGTTATCGCTCTGTTCGTCGCGCTTTGGGCGATGGAAAAGGAAGTCTATCTGCTCGCCGGGCTTCTAACGGGCTACGGCCTGGCCCGCCTGATCGCGATCCTGCTGGCCCGTGCGGGACGAAGCGCGCACATGCTGGCGCATATCGTCGCCGATATCGGCGGCATGCCGCCGATCATGCGACAGCTGGCATGGATCCAGTTCTTCAGTTGGTCGGCGCTCTTCATCATGTGGATTCACACCACGCCGGTCGTCGCCCAATATATGTTCGGGTCGGCCGATCCCGCCAGCGCCGCCTATCAGGCTGGTGGCAACTGGGTCGGGGTGCTCTTCTCGGTCTATAACGGCGTCGCCGCAGTCGCTGCCTTGACGCTTCTGCCCTGGGTGGCGGCGCGGATCGGTAAGGCGCGAACCCATGCTTTGTGCCTAGTCGCGGGCGCGGCGGGCTTCGGCAGCTTCCTGGTCGTGCGCGATCCCGACCTGCTGCTGTTGAGCGAAGTAGGCATCGGCATCGCCTGGGCCTCCATTCTCGCCATGCCCTATGCCATGCTCGCCTCCAGCCTGCCGCAGGCGAAGTTGGGGGTCTATATGGGCGTGTTCAACATCTTCGTGGTGTTGCCGCAATTGCTGGTGGCGACAGCTATGGGATCGATCATGAAGGCTTTCTTCCCCGGTGACCCAATCTGGACCATGGCCTTCGCGGCAGCCACGCTATTGCTGGCAGCGCTGGCGACGCTGCGAATCAGGGCGTGAGCCGACGCAGCGATTCGGGCGTCCTGTGGCGGCGGCAACCACCCTAATTTGGTCCGACCATAATAAGGTCTTCCCCTACGGAAAGCGTTGCGTATCGCTACGGATGCAATTTTTGCAATCGCAAAGCAGTCGTTCGCACTTGCGGCAACTCACCGGTTGGTACACAAAGATCGTGCCTTTCAGGCATCCTCTCCTAAAACTTTACGGGCTGGTCTTCGGATCGGCCCTTTTTTTGTCGTCTTCGGACTGCGTGTCGTCCAGACCCTGCGGCATCGTCCAGGCGATGCCCTCGTCCAGATAGGCTTCCAGCTCGCGCCAATGCCGGTCCCATCCCGGCCCGCGGCGGGCGGGGGGCACTTCCTGCTCCACCATCAGCCGCGCGCGGCGCACTGGGTTGGAGGGTCGCTGCTCCATCCGCACCACGATATCGCGCACATCCTGGGGCCGGTCCTTGCTCATATGCTCCTCCACGGGGCATCCCGCCCGGTCGCCGCCTTTGGCCCGGAAGGCGGCGGACAGGCAATGACCTTGTGACGTGCGGTGCAACGAATATTGTCTATTTGTCATCCTTCCGTCATAAAGCGCCATGTCATTGCCTTCCGGCCAATCGGCCCCACCCATCGCCCGTATCCAACAGAATATTCTCGCCGTAGCAGAAAGGCGCCTGCTCAACTGGCTGTGCGCGCATATGCCGCGCTGGGTCACGCCAGACATGCTCACCGCGCTGGGCATGGTCGGCGCCTTCGCTATTTTCGCGGGTTATGCCGCCAGCAATTGGGGCGTCGACTGGCTGTGGCTGGCGATCGCGGGCTATGCGCTGCAATGGTTCGGCGATTCCCTGGACGGCAGCCTGGCCCGGTTCCGCCATATCGAGCGGCCGTCTTATGGCTATTTCATAGACCATAGCTGCGATGGTCTGGCGACCCTGTTGATCCTCGCCGGCATGGGGGCCAGTCCCTATATTCGCATGGACGTCGCGCTGGTGGCGCTGGCCGGCTATCTGCTGCTGTCGATCCACGCTTACCTGTCGGCGCGGGTATTGGGGGAGTTCAAACTATCCTATCTTGCCGCCGGACCCACTGAATTGCGGCTGCTGCTGATCGGCCTGACGATCGCGATGATGTTGTTGGGCTATGCCCCCGGCTGGTTCGGTGCGGTCTCGGGGTTCGATCTGTTCGTGGGCGTGATCGGCGCCATCCTGGTGCTGCTGTTCATCGGCCAGACGCTGACGACGGCCAAGCGGCTGGCATTGGCGGAACGGCCGAGCGGAACGCGCTAACTCATCATGTGGTAAAGGCCGGGAGCCGGCTTTGGATAAGCCAGTCGGCTCCACCTAAACCGATTGAGTGCTGCGCATCCCAAGCTGCCCCCGTCAGGGTCGGCGCGGTCTATGGTCGCGCGCGCCGCAGCGCGAGATTAACTGGTTCAGACGCACTTCATCCTGCGCGCCCGACGCAAATAATTGGCAGAGCCAATCCAGACACCTTGCCAATAACAGCATGGTTCCTCTCCCTTATTATCCCGGCATGATAACAGATTCGCGCCGCAGGAGAAGGGGGAGAAATCGCAGTGTCGGGTTACTGATCCGCCCCGACGACGCGATAAAGCAGCACGCGGTTGCTGACCAGCGCGAGGTCGGTGGCGATGGCCGACTGCTGCGCGCTGTAAAGGGTGCGCTGGCTGGTCAGTGCGGTCAGGAATGTGTCGATCCCCGACCGATAGCGCTGATCCGCCAGGTCAAAGGCGCGCTGGCTGGCGATCACCAGCCGACGTTGCGCCGCCTGCTGCGCATCGATCGTCCCCTCGCGCGCCAGTCCGTCGGCGACTTCGCGGAAGGCGGTCTGCACCGCCTTTTCATATTGGGCGACAGAGAGGTCGCGCTGCGCCTTGCTATACTCCAGATTCCCGCGGTTCGGGCCGCCGAAGATCGGCAGGCTGGCGGACGGGCTGGCCGACCAGGCAAAGCCGTTGCCGGTGAAGAGCGAGGACAGAGCCGAACTCGCCACGCCGATCGCCGATGTCAGGCTGATCGTGGGGAACATCGCCGCGCGCGCCGCGCCGATATCTGCATTGGCGGCCTTGAGCTGATGTTCCGCCTGTAGCACGTCGGGCCGCTGGAGCAGCACGTCCGATGACAGGCCGGCCGGCACCTTCGCCACGCCCGCGATCAGGCTGTCGAGCGAGGCGGGCAGCAACGCCTGCTCCACCGGCGCGCCCACCAGCAGGTCGAGCGCGTTACGATCCTGCGCGACCTGCGTGACGGTGGCGGCGACGTCGGACGCTGCCTGCTCGACCGTCGTTTCGGCCTGATGGACGTCGAGCTTTCCGATCAAACCGGCGGCATTAAGCCGGCGGGTGATGTCCAGCGTGCGCTGGGCGCTCGCCTGGGTCTGGCGCGAAACCGCCAGCAGTTCCTGATCGGCGGCCAGCGTCGCATAAGCGGTCGCCGTTTCGGCGATCAGTGCGATCCGTGTCGACCGCGCGCCTTCCTCGGTCGCCAGATAGGTTTCCAGCGCCGACTGGGTCAGGCTGCGCACCCGGCCGAACAGGTCGATCTCGAACGCGCTGAAACCGATGTCGGCGCTGTAACTATTCTGCCGATTGTCATTCTGTCGGGTGAAGCTGGCCCCGCCGTCGGCCGTGACGGTCGGCAACTGGGCGGCGCGTTGCACCTTATATTGCGCCCGCGCCGACTGGATGTTGGCGATCGCGGCGCGCAGGTCGCGATTGTTCGCCAGCGCGCGCTCGATCACGTTGCGCAGCTTTGCGTCGCCGACCAGTTCGGTCCAGGCCAGGCCTGCTTTTTGCCCCGCTTGGCCCGGCGCATAGGCCTCGCCGATCGGCAGGGCGGCGGGCACGGGCGCGGCCGGTCGCACATAGGTCGGCGCCATGTTGCACCCGGCCAACGCCAGCAGCGATACGGCTGACAGTGATAGGCGGATCATGCCGGGACTCCTGCGTCGGGTGCCGGGGCCGGCGGCGCGGCATTGTTTTTACCGGCGAACAGGCCCGCAATCGTGACGAAGAACAGCGGCACGTAGAATATCGCCAGCACCGTTGCAGTCGTCATGCCGCCGACGACTGCCGTGCCGATGGCAACGCGGCTCTGTGCGCCTGCACCCGTCGCGATCGCCAGCGGAATGACGCCGGCGATGAAGGCGAGGCTGGTCATCAGGATCGGACGGAAGCGCAGCCGCGCGGCCTCCAGCGCCGCGGTCAGCGGATCCTTGCCCTGCTTGTGCGCCAATTCGGCAAACTCGACGATCAGGATCGCGTTCTTGGCTGCCAGCCCCATGGTGGTCAGCAAGCCGACCTGGAAGAAGATATTATTCTCCAGCCCGCGCGCCCACACCGCGATCACCGCGCCGACCAGGCCGAGCGGGATGACCAGCAGCACCGCCAATGGGATCGACCAGCTTTCATAGAGCGCAGCAAGGCAGAGGAACACGACCAGCACCGACAGGCCATAGAGCAGGGGCGCCTGTCCGCCGGACAATTGCTCCTGATAGGACAGGCCGCTCCACGCATAGCTGGTGCCGGCGGGCAGTTGCTTTTGCAACTCGACCATCCGGTCCATCGCGTCGCCCGAACTGGCGCCGCTCCCGGCCTGGCCCTGAATTTCGAACGACGACAGGCCATTGAAGCGTGCCATGGTACTAGGTCCCATCGTCCAATGCGTCGTCGCAAAGGCGGAGAAGGGCACCATTTGGCCCGTGCTGCTGGACCGCACCATCCAATTGTCGATGTCCGTCGGCAACGCGCGATAGGCGGCATCTGCCTGCATGTAGACGCGCTTGACCCGGCCGCGATCGACGAAATCGTTGATATAGGTGCTGCCCCAGGCGGAACTGAGCACATCGTCCACATCGCTCTGCGTCAGGCCCAGCACGGCCAATTTCTCATTGTCGATATCGACCTTGAGCTGTGGCGTATCCTCCAGCGATGCGGCGCGCACGCCTGCCAGCACGGGGTCTTTGGACGCCGCGTCGATCAACTGATCGCGCAATTCAAGGAAGCGCGCGCGGCTGAGGCTGCCATTGTTGAGCAATTCGAAGGTGAAGCCGTTCGATTGGCCGAGGCCCCGGATGGCGGGCGGCGTCATGCCCAGCACCTTGGCGTCGCGGATCGCCGCCAATTCTTTGGTCGCGCGTCCGGCAATGGTCCCGGCCGTGTTCGCCGTCCCCTTGCGCTCATCCCATGGCGCCAGGTTGATGAAGCCCTGCCCGACATTCTCGCCCTGACCCTGGAAGCTGAACCCGGTCATGATGAAGGCGTAGGCGACATTGTCCTTCTCATCGTTCAGGAAATAATTCTGCACCTGATCGATGACGGCGTTGGTCCGGCTGGATTTGGCGCCGGCGGGCAGGGTAACCTGCACCATCACCTGGCCCTGGTCCTCGACCGGCAGGAAGCTGGACGGCAAGCGGACGAAGATGATCACCAGCAGCGCCAGCACCACGACATACAGGCCCCAGAACAGCTTGCGCCGACCCAGCATCTGCTGCGTGCGACGGACATAGCCGTTCGTCAGCTTCTCAAACCAGCGGTTGAACTTGCCGGCCCAGCCCTTATCGCGATGCTCTTCGCTCGCGGATTTGAGGATGGTGGCGCAAAGCGCTGGCGAGAGGATGAGCGCAACCACCACCGACAGCATCATCGATGACACGATGGTTATGGAAAACTGGCGATAGATGACGCCGGTCGATCCACCGAAAAAGGCCATGGGCAGCAGCACCGCCGACAGGACCAGGGCGATGCCGACCAGCGCGCTGCCGATCTCCTCCATCGACTTGATCGTCGCCTCGCGCGGGGAAAGCCCTTCCTCCTCCATTATGCGCTCGACATTTTCGACCACGACGATCGCGTCGTCGACCAGCAGACCGATGGACAGCACCATGCCGAACAGGGTCAGCGTGTTGATGGAATAGCCGAACAGGGCAAGAATGCCGAATGTGCCCAGCAACACCACCGGCACCGCGATGGCGGGGATCAGCGTCGCGCGCCAACTCTGCAGGAAGACGAACATCACCACGACGACCAGCGCCACCGCTTCGATTAGCGTCTTGATGACCTCCTCGACCGATAGCTGAATGAAGGGCGTGGTGTCGCGCGGATAGACGACCTTGTATCCGGGGGGCAGGCTGCCGGACAGTTCGGCGACCTTGGCCTTGACCAGTTCGGCGGTCTTGAGCGCATCGGCGCCCGGCGCGAGTTGCAGCGCGACGCCGGATGCGGGATGGCCGTTCAGCCGCGCCGCAGTTGTATAGCTTTCATTGCCCAGTTCGACCCGCGCCACGTCGGACAGATGGACGATCGATCCGTCGGTCTGGGTCTTGACGATGATGTTGCGGAATTGTTCGGGCGTTTGCAACCGCGCACGCGCCGTTACCGTCGCGTTGATCTGCTGCCCGGCGGGCGCTGGATCGGCGCCGATCTGGCCGGCCGACACTTCGACATTCTGCGCCGCAATTGCGTTCTGTACGTCGGACGGCATCAATTTGACGGCGGCCAGCTTATAGGGGTCCAGCCACACCCGCATCGCATATTGCGACCCGAATATCTGGGTCGCGCCGATGCCGTCGATGCGCGCGATCGGGTCCTGGAAATTATTCACCAGATAATCGGCGATATCCGCCTGCGTCGCCGTGTCCGTCTCGTCATACAAGCCGACCAGCATCAGGAAGTCGGTCTGCTGCTTGGTGACGGACAGGCCCTGCTGCTGCACCGCATTGGGCAGGCGGCTCAGCGCCTGCTGCACCCGGTTCTGCACCTGCACCTGCGCGGTGTCGGGGTTGGTGCCCTTCTGGAAGGTGACGGTGATCGACGCACGCCCCGTTGCGGAGGACGAGGAGGAAAAATACATCAATCCGTCGATGCCGGTCAGCTGCTGTTCCAGCACCTGCGTCACGCTGGTTTCGACGGTTTCGGCCGATGCGCCGGGATAGGTGGCGCTGATGCCGACGCCGGGCGGGGCGATGTCGGGATATTGTGCGATGGGGAGCGACAACATCGCGCCCAGGCCCGCCAGCATGATGCCGATGGCAATGACCCAGGCGAAGATCGGCCGTTCGATGAAATAGCGGCTGAGCAAAGGTCGGCTCCTACTTCGTCGACTTGACGGCGACAGGCTTCACGACGTCGTCGGCCTTCACCTTGTCGGTGCCCTCGACGATCAGGCGGTCGCCGGCCTTGAGGCCCGCGGTGATCAGCCATTTGTCGCCGATCGCCTGGGTGGCGGTGACGATGCGGCGTTCCACCTTGTTCGCCTTGTTCACGACCAGCGCCGTGGCGTTCCCCTTGGGATCGCGATTGATCCCCTGTTGCGGTGCCAGGATCGCGCCGGGCACCACCGATTGAGGCGCGACCACGCGCACGAACATGCCGGGCATCAACAGCCCGTCAGGATTGGGAAAGCGCGCCCGCAACGTCACCGTGCCGCTGTTGACGTCGACGATCGGCTCGGCGAACTCGATTCGCCCTTCTTGGGGATAGTCGGTGCCGTCCTCCAGCTTCAGCCGGATGGTCGCGCTGGCCGCCAACGTCTTGCCTGCCGCCAGCGACCGGCGCAGCGCCAATATCTGCGAACTGGATTGCGTCACATCGACATAGATGGGGTCTAGCTGCTGGATCGTGGTCAGCGGGTCGGTCTGGCTGGTCGTCACCAGCGCGCCGGGGGTGAACAGAGTGCGGCCGATCCGCCCGCTGATGGGTGCCCGAACCAGCGTGAAGTCCAGGTTGACGCTGCTGGTCTGGAGGCTGGCGCGCGCCTGTTGCACCGCGGCGCTCGCTTGCCGCGCGGTGGCGATCACATCGTCGCGGTCCTGCGCGCTGACCGCCTCGGTATCGCCCAGGCTGCGATAGCGCTGCGCCTTGGCCTGCGCCGCCACCGCCGTCGCCTGCGCGCTCGCCAGACTGGCCTGTGCTTCATCGCGCGAGGCACGATAAAGGCGGGCGTCGATCTGGTAGAGTGGCTGGCCTGCGCTGACCATCGATCCTTCGGTGAACAGCCGTTTCTGGATCAGCCCCACCACCTGCGGCCGCACTTCCGACATCATGGTCGATACGGTGCGGCCCGGCAGTTCGCTGGATACCGTGGCGTCCTGCGTGCTCAGCGTAACCACGCCCACTTCCACCGGCCCTTTTTGCGGCGGCTTTTGCTGACCACAGGCTGCAAGCGAAAGGCCAAGAGCGATCGGTGCGACCCGAAGGCTGCGCAAGGTGGCGGAAAGGAACATGGTCTGACGCTTATCCTCGAAACGCTGCCGGACAGGCCCCTGCGATGCCCGCCGATGCATGGAAAAAACCGGACCGGGCGCACGAGGGGGAGGGGGGAGGGACGTGCGCGACCGATTCGGGCCGTTGCATCGGGTTTCCAGCCAGGATGGCAGGGTTAGGCATCGCAAGGACTCCGTTAGCGTCGGCAGGGGAGCCGACCCGGCCCTCTTCGCGGCTTTGCCCGTCTCATGGTAGAGCGACTGTTTTTCGGAATGCGACGATATGTCGCATGACCGCGCATCTTCGTATCGCTGTGTATCGGCCTGTATCGACGAAGAAGAAGCGCAGACTTTTACCGCGCCGCGCGCTAGGACGGGTCATGGCCGATGCTGCATCCTTCCGTCCCGCCACGGTGCTGGTGGTCGATGACGACGCCGATATCCGCGACCTGATCGTCGGCCAGTTGCGGCAGGAAAATTACCGCCTGCTGGCCGCCGCCAATCTGGCCGACCTGCGCCAGACATTGCGGGACGAGGCGGTCGACCTGATCGTGCTCGACCTCAACCTGCCCGATGGCGACGGCCTGTCGCTGTGCCGCGAATTGCGGGCGGAGGGATCGGACGTGCAGATCATCATGGTGACCGCGCGCGGCAGCGCGATCGACCGCGTGCTGGGGCTGGAACTGGGCGCGGACGATTATCTGACCAAGCCGTTCGAGCCGCGCGAACTGCTGGTGCGCATCCGCAACCTGCTGCGCCGGCCGCGCAGCGGGCCAGCCGCGCGTACCGGTGCGATGCGTTACGCCCATATCGGTCCCTGGCGCGTCGATCTGGTGCAACGCCGTCTCGTCGCGCCCGACGATCGGCTGGTGATGCTGTCCTCGGCCGAATTTCGGCTGCTCAGCCGCTTCATCGACGAACCCAATGTCGTTCTGGACCGGGAGACATTGTTGCCCGAACGCCGCGCCACCGCCGCCTTCGACCGATCGATCGACCTTCAGATCAGCCGCCTGCGCCACAAGCTGTCGAGCCTGCCGGGCGGCGAGGATCTGATCCTGACGGTGCGCGGCGAAGGCTATGTCCTTGCCTGTTCGGTCGATCATTCATGATCCGCAAGATCACCGGCCGCACCCACTCCTTCTTCCGGTCGATGGCGGGACAGATTTTCCTGATCCTGACGCTGGGCATGTCGGTCGCCGCGATCATCGCGCTGCTGGTGGCGGAACAGACGCGCCGCCACGATTTCGAGCGGGTCCGCCGCCAGCGCGTTCTTGCCAGCGCCATCGACGTCGCCGATCGTTTCCGCCGCGATCCCCGGCGCATCGAAAAAATGATGGCGACGCATAGCATCATCGGCGCGGCGCCTGCGCCCGAAGGCATCAGTCTGAACGAGCCGGATGACGACCTCCAATCCCTTCTGCGCGCGCGGCTCGGCGCGCAATCGCAGCCCGAAGCAGGGCAGGTGCCGGTCGGCCTCTGCTTTCCCGACCGCTACAGATCGAAGGAACTGGTCGCCGGGCTGATTGACGCGCCCCGCCCGGACTGCTGGGTGGTGCGCTATACCGATGGAATCGGGCAGCGCCGGGCGATCGCGCTCAGCTTCCCGCGCATCGCCAAACCGCCCAGCACCATCTTCAATCCGCTCTACCTGATCGTCATCATCGCCGCGTCGGCGGGTCTTGCCATCCTGGTCGCCCGCTTCGTGTCCAAGCCGCTGCGCCGCCTGGAGCGGGCAGCCGAAGCCTTTTCGGTGTCGCTCGACCCGGAGGAGATTCCCGAACGCGGGCCAGAGGAGGTACGCGCCGCCCTGTCCACCTTCAACCTGATGCAGCGCCGCGCGCGGGCGGGCTTTGCCGAACGGACGCAATTGCTTGCCGCGATCAGCCATGATCTTCAGACCCCGCTGACCCGCCTGCGGCTGCGGCTGGAACTGGTCGAGAATGAGGAACTGCGTGCGCGGCTGCTACAGGATCATCAGGCGATGCAGACGCTGGTGCGCGAGGGGCTGGACCTGGCCAGCAGCATCGAGGCACGCGAGTTATGGTCGGCGCTCGACATCGATTCGCTGCTGACCAGCATGGCCGAGGATGCCGAGGAACTGGGCGCGCCCGTCCGCTTCTTAAGCGGCTGCGGCGGCACGGTGCGGGTCAAGCCCAATGCGCTGACCCGCTGCATCGCCAATCTGGTCGACAACGCCGTGCGCTATGGCGGCAGTGCAGAGATCAGCTGCGTGCGATCGGGCGGCAGGTTGCTCATTCATGTGCGCGATCATGGCCCCGGCATCCCCGTCGATCAGCTCGACCAGATGTTCGAACCCTTTACCCGCGGCGTCAGCAGCCAGCCGGGCGGGCGCCACGGCACCGGCATTGGCCTGACCATCAGCCGGTCACTGGCGATGAGCTTCGAGGCATCGGTGCGCCTGCGCAATGCCGATGATGGCGGCCTGATTGCCACCATCGACATGAAGGCCTAAACCAGCAATCCGGCAAACGTCAGCGCCGCCGCAACCGGCACGCCCGCCCGCGCCACGACGGGGCGATAGGTCATGCCCAGCACCACGATTCCGCCCAACAACGGCACCAGTCCGATCCAGGCGACCAGCGCTATGCCGAAATCCGCCCACAATGTCAGGCTGAGCAGCGACAGCCCAAACAGCGTCCATCCCGCCAATTGCAGATGGGCGACCCACGGGCGACGCTGCCAGCTATCGAGCAGCACCGGCCTATGCCGCTGCATCCGCCCCGCCAGCGCGAACAGGGAAAGGTAAAGCAGGCCGATGGTGAGCATCATGCCGGCGCCATCCGGCGGCGCACCGGGGTCGGCGCGCTGCGGCGGCGGCATTGCTTCCAGACCAGCAGGCCTAGCGCGACCGCGGTCGCGGTCAACAGCATATTGCCGGACAGGATCACCCCGTCTCCCGCCCAGATCGGCCCCAATGCAGCGGCCAGCGCGCATAGCAGCGCCAGCAGGCCAAGCAGGAGCGGCCAGCCCAGCGCAGGCCGCAGGACCAGCCCCAGCAATAGCGCCGCGCCAGCGCTCCACAAAGCGACCGACACCTCCTGCTGCGCGCGTTCCGCCAGGCCAAGCGGTAGCAGGCGATTGGCGATCAGGAAGGCCGCCATGCCGATCGGCACGCCTGCAAGCCCGCCGACGTTCAACCGCTCCAGCAGCCGGTTGCCGATCGACAAAGGGGCGCGTTCCCGCCGCTTGACGATCCACAGGACCATCCCGCTCGCGATCGCCAAGGTCAGCATCGCGCCGCCCAGAAAATAGAGCCAGCGCGTCAGCAGCGGCGCGAAATGGGCCATGTGCAGCCCATAGATGGTCTGGTAGGCGCGCACGCCCGCACGCTTTTCCGTCCAGGCTTTCAGCACCTTGCCGGTCGCGCCGTCGAAACTGATCTCCGCGGGCAGCATGCCGATCGCCGCCGCCTCGACCGGATAGATGGTCACGACGGCAGCGGCGTCGCCGGGGTTGAAGATGTAGATCCGGCTCACCGGCGCGCCACCGAAATAGCGCTGCGCCTGCGCCAGCATCGACCCGACCGGGGCGAGCGGCGCCTTGGTCCCGCTAGCTGCCCGGCTGACCGTGCCGGGCGTCAGATCGCTGTAGAGCGTCGCGACATCCGCGCCATAGCCGGCCGCAATCCCCCACGGCATGTTGAGCGACGCCAGCGTCAGCAGCCCGGTGAAAGTGATCATGATGTGGAAGGGCAGGGACAAAACGCCCAGCGCATTATGCCCGTCCAGCCACGATCTTTGCCCCTTGCCCGCGCGGAAGGTGAAGATGTCCTTGAAGAAGCGTTTATGCGCGATGATGCCGGTCACGATCGCCACCAGCATAAGCATCGCGGCCAGCGACGCCAGCAACCGCCCCCAGGGATAGGGCAGTTCCAGTTCGAAATGCAGGCGGTAGAAAAACTCCCCGCCCAGCGTATCGCGCGCCACCGGCGCGCCGCTCACCGGATCGAGCGCGCGGCTCATATAGGCGCCGCCGCTGTCATAGGTCGCCTCGACCACGTTGGACCGGCCGTCGGGTGCGGACAGATACCAGCCTGCCGATCCCGTCGTATTGGCCGACAGCCAGTCGGTCGCGGCTGTGATCGCCCGCACCGGATCGGCCTGCCCGCTGATTTCCGGGCGCATCCAGCGGCTGATTTCCGGCTTGAACACGGTCAGCGTCCCGGCAAGGCAGATGATGAAGAGGATGTGGCCAAGCAGCAGCCCGGTCCAGCCATGCAGCCAGGCCATCGCCTGCCGCGCGCCATCGCGCACCATCGCGCTCGCCCCGGTCATGCCGGTTGCCCCGCGATCCAGGCGATGCCGCCCAGCGCCAACGCCGCCAGCATCACGCCCGCGACCGCGCGCCACGGCCCGCGCGCCAGAAAGGCCCAAATGGTGACGCCGGGCGCGATCAGATAGGCGATCATGGTCGCAAGAGTCACCGCCTCCACCCGTGCCATCGGCAGGGTGCGCGCCATCGCAGCGGCGCCCAGGGCGGCCACGCCATAGGCACCGACCGTCCCGGCGATGGTACGCAAAGCGACATTGGCGCGGTATCGCCAGCGGCTCGCCCGATAATGGATGGGCGCGGCCATCGGAAAACTCCTCGTCAAAACGATGACGGGATTATCCGACGCGCATCATGCAAGTCAATCGCATTAGCAGCATCCCCGCATAATTTTCCACGATGCAAAAGCCTGTTCGAAACGGCAGGCCCAGCCGTTCGGCACCATGGCCGTGCCGCACGGCAAAGGCTTTTCCCTCCTGCTTGCATCGTCCACCCTCTATGCTGCCGCGCAAGAATGAGAGGAGCCGATGGGATGGACATGATCGTGCCGACAGGGGCCGGCCTGGTGCGCGGGACCGTGGTGGACGGCGTCGCCCGCTTCCTCGGGGTCCCCTATGCAGCGCCGCCGACCGGCGACCGCCGCTTCGCCCCGCCGCAACCGCCCGAATCTTGGGATGGCGTGCGCGATGCGCTGGACCCCGGCGCCAGCGCGCCGCAGCGGGTGCGCGGCGTGCCAGGAGTCGATGTCGAGGCTCTGGTGGGCAAGGGCTGGCTTCCCGGTGACGATTATCTGACGCTCAACATCTGGAAACCCGCAGACGATCGCACCGCGCTGCCAGTCATGGTCTTCATCCATGGCGGCGGCTTCGTGCTGGGCAGCAAGGATGCGCCGGTGCAGGACGGCAGCGCGTTCGCCCGCGACGGCGTGCTGATGGTGGCGATCAACTATCGGCTCGGCGTCGAAGGATTCCTGCCCATCCCCGGCATCCCGACCAATCTGGGCCTGCGCGACCAGATTTTCGCGCTTCAATGGGTGCGGGACACTATCGCGGCCTTTGGCGGCGATCCCGCCAACGTCACCGTCTTCGGCGAATCGGCGGGGGCCATGTCGGTCGCGAACCTGATTGCATCGCCGCTGGCCAAAGGGCTGTTTCGCCGCGCCATCGTGCAAAGCGGCCATGGCGCGATGACCCGCGACATCGGCGTGGCGCAGCGACTGGTCAAGGCGCTGGCGAAGCGGCTGAAGATCACGCCAGACGCTGCCGGCTTCCGGTCGGTCGCGCCGGGCGACATGCTGGACGCGATGGAGGCAGTCAGCAAGCCGACCGCGCGGCTCGACCTGCGCGACGCTGACGGGCGGGAGCCGGTGTTCGGCATCAGCCGCTTCGTGCCCGTCCATGGCGACGACGTCCTGCCACAAAAGCCGCTCGACGCGTTGAAGACGGGGGCGGGTGCGGAGATCGACCTGCTGATCGGCACCAATGCGGAGGAAATGAACCTCTATTTCGTGCCGACGGGCGTGCGGGAAAAGCTCGGCCGGTGGCTCGCGACCTGGTTCGTCCACAAACATCAGCCGCAGGCCCGCAAACTGCTCAATGCCTATGGCATGGGGACGAAGGGCGTGAAGCCCGGCCACGCCTTCACCGACGCCTTGCACGATCTGGTGTTCCGCTGGCCCGCCCGCCGCTTTGCCGAGGAACATCGCGGCCGCAGGCATATGTACGAGTTCGCATGGCGATCGCCGCTGTTCGCCACCCCAACTTCTATCGGCCTGGGCGCGGCGCACGCGATGGAATTGCCGTTCGTCTTCGACACGCTCGCCAGCACGACCGGCCCCGAAGGCATATGCGGCGACGCGCCGCCGCAATCGCTGGCCGACCGGGTGCATCGCATCTGGGTCGATTTCGCCACCGACGGCCGCCTGCCCTGGGATGCGTTCACACCCTACAATCGGCTGGTCTATCAACTTGCAGACGGGGAGGCGACCTATGAACCGCCCATGCCCTGCGCGCCGTACCTGCCCTGACAGAAACCCATTTATTTGGCTGGAGGAAGTCGCCTTCCTCGCGTCCGGCGCGGCCGGCCTGATGACCGGCAGCATCGTGCTGGCCGACGGCGGCTATAGCTGCTGGTGACGCATAAAAGAGACAGGGAGTCAGACAGCTTCTCCGCTATGCCGAATCCGATCGGCGAAGCGATCGACCCGGACGGCATAATGGTCTATCTCGCCAAACCTATCTGAAAGCTTTACCTATCAGATAGGCCCATAGGCGATCCGCTGGACATGATATCACCGGACGTCGGGAGGAGAAAAAGGATGACGTTGAAGGCCCTCTTGTTTGCCGGTGTCGCGATCGCGGTGCCTTTTCCTTTTGTGGCGCAGGCGCAGCAGGTGTCCGCCGCCGACGCACGATCGTCCGACATCATCGTCACCGCGCGCAAGCGGCAGGAAACGCTGCTCGACGTGCCGGTCGCGGTGACGGCGATCAGCGGTGATACGCTCGCCCGGCGCAACATCAATTCGGTGCGCGAAGCCGCCGCCTTGTCGCCCGGCCTCAATATCTCCAGCGACGGCGCTGGCCGGGCCTTTGTTTCGATCCGCGGCGTCGGCGTCACCCTGGTGTCGTCGGTGCAGCCGGGCGTCGGCCTCTTCGTCGACGGCATCTATCGCCCCAACACCGCCTATCTCAACAACCCGCTGCTCGACGTCGAACGGATCGAGGTGCTGCGCGGGCCTCAGGGTACGCTCTATGGCAAGAATACGTTGGGCGGGGCGATCAACGTCATCACCCGCCAGCCGGGCAATGATTTCGAGGCGCGGGGCGCGGCCAGCTATGCCGGTCCTGATAATAGCTGGTTGGTGTCTGGTTCGGTGTCCGCCCCGATCGTGCAGGACAAGCTGGCGATCCGCGTCGGCGGCTCGCATCGTGAGCAGGACGGCTTCATCAACAACATAAATATTGGCGGCAAGGCGAACCGCTTCAACACAGATTCGCTCAGCACCACCATCCGCGCCACCCCCGGCGAAGAGCTGACCATCGTCGTAAACGGCTATTATGACTGGGTGAAGGGCGCCAACGTCCCTTATGCCCGCGTCGCCGGCCCGACCGATTATTCGCGCAACAACCAGTTCGATACGCTGGGCACCACCACCTACAAATATCGCGGGGTCAACGCCCGCATCGAAACGCCGATCGACGCGATCAACACCAAAGTGTCGTTGCTGGCCGCCTATGACGCACGCGACACCAGCGCGCCCGACACCGACGGCGATTTTGGTCCCAGCGACGCGACCACGCCCGTCCCCGCCGTGCGGCAGAGCAGCAGCGACCGCCTGCGCACCAAGACGCTCGAACTGCGTTTCGACACCGAATATAGCGACCAGTTCTCCACCCTGGTCGGCCTGTTCTACAGCCGCGAGACGACGCGGGCGAACCAGTTGACCAATATCCAGCTGACCTTGCCCCTGCCGACCGGCCCGTTCCCGGTCGCGATCAACAATCGCGCCCAGAACGCGACCAAGGCGGACACCTATGCCGCCTTCGGCACCGCCTTCTGGAAACCCAATGCGGATTGGGAAGTCGCGCTCGGCCTGCGTTACGACCATGAGGATCGCTCTTCCGTCGGCAGCGTCAATGGCGGCGCGCCGTCGCCGGTGGGGCTGAAATCCAACGAGGTCGAACCGCGCCTGTCGGTCACCCGTCACTGGAACCGCGAGTTGATGTCCTACGCCTCGGTCGCGCGCGGCTATCGTGGCGGCGGCTTTAACGCCGTAACCGCGCCGGTCCGCGTCTATAAGGGCGATTCGGCCTGGACCTATGAAATCGGGACCAAATATGCCTCCGCCGACCGCCGCCTGACCCTGTCGGGCGACATATTCTACAGCGATTACAAGGATTATATCGGCCTCAACTCGATCGCACCGGCCTCGACCGGCGGCCTTGTCACCGTCGATCTCAACAGCGGCGACGTCGAAAGCTATGGCGCGGAAGTCGAATTTGCTTTCAAGCCGGTGGAGCAATGGACGCTATCGGGCGGCCTGACTTACATGCACGCCCGCCTGACCGACAGTTCCCCCTATACCGCCATTACCGGCCGCACCCTGTCGAGCGACCGGCTGACCTTCCAGCCCGACTGGATGCTCAGCCTGTCGAGCGACTATGTCGTGCCGCTGGGCGACGACAACAGCCTGACATTCAACGCAGGCCTGACCGGCAAGGGCAAGCGGCTGGCCGGCACGCTCAATGAGACGACGCCGACATTCCTGAAATCCTATATCCTGGCCAACGGGTCGATCACCTACCGCAGCGGCGGGATCGAACTGGCGGTCTTCGGCACCAACCTGTTCAACAAGAAATATTTCGACGCCTATATCGAGAAGACGACGCTCATCCTTGCTGGCCTGCCCGCATCGGACCTGGGCATCATTGGCGACCGGCGCCGCTATGGCGTGCGCGCCAGCTTCCGGTTCTGATCCGATGAGCGCACTCGCCTTCCCACCCCGCAAAGCCCTGCCGGACGGCTTCCTCGACCAGCTTGCCGCCGCCTTTGGCGACAATCTGGCGCTGGGCGAGGCGGTGCGCAGCCAGCATGGCCAGAGCGAAACGCATTTCGCGCCCATCCTGCCCGACGCCGTCGTCTTCGCCCGTTCGACCGAAGATGTCGTGACGCTGGTCAATCTCTGCGTCGCCGCCGACGTGCCGATCATCCCCTATGGCGCGGGCACGTCGATCGAAGGCAACACCCTGCCGGTGCAGGGCGGGGTGACGGTCGATCTCAGCCGGATGGACGCCATCCTCCAGGTGAATATGGAGGATTTCGACTGCACCGTCCAGGCGGGCGTGCGGCGTGAGCAGTTGAACGAATATCTGCGCGACCAGGGCCTGTTCTTCCCGATCGATCCGGGCGCCAATGCGACGCTGGGCGGCATGGCCTCCACCCGCGCGTCGGGCACCAATGCCGTGCGTTACGGCACGATGCGCGAGGCGGTGCTGTCGCTGCGCATCGTGACGCCCGACGGCCGCGATGTCCGCACCGCGCGGCGCGCGCGCAAGTCGGCGGCGGGCTATGACCTCACGCGGTTGATGATCGGTAGCGAGGGGACTTTGGGCATCATCACCGAAGTCACGCTGCGGCTTCATGCCATTCCCGAAGCGATATCGTCCGCTGTGTGTAGTTTCGACAGTCTCGAAGGGGCGGTCGATACGGTGGTGCAGTCGATCCAGATCGGCGTTCCGCTCGCGCGGGTCGAGATATTGGACGACGCGCAGATGCGCGCGGTCAACCGCTGGTCGAAACTCGACTATCCCGAACAGACCACGCTTTTTTTCGAATTTCATGGGTCGCCAACCTATGTCGAGGAACAGGTGCGCACGGTGGAGGAGATCGCCGCGACGAACGGCGGCGGGCAATTCCGCTGGTCGAACTTGCCGGAGGAACGCTCCAAATTGTGGAAGGCGCGGCATGAGGCCTATTATGCCGCGGTCAACCAGCGCCCCGGCGCGATCGGTTGGGCGACGGACGTCTGCGTGCCGATCAGTCGGCTGGCCGAATGTATCACCCAGACCAAGGCGGACCTGGCGACCAGCAGCGTGCCCGGCACGATATTGGGCCATGTCGGCGACGGCAATTTCCATGTTATCTTCTCCATCGACCCAGGCGCGCCGGAGGAGATGGCGCAGGTGGAGGCGCTCAACCAGCGGCTGGTGGACCGGGCGCTGGCGATGGACGGCACCTGCACCGGCGAACATGGCATCGGCATCGGCAAACAACATTGCCTGGTCGAGGAACTGGGCGAGGCGGTCGACCTGATGCGCGTCATTAAACGCGCAATCGACCCCAAAAACCTGTTCAATCCGGGCAAGATTTTCGCGCTCTAATACGCCGTTTAGCCGGGGGCTAAACTGTCCGGTCGCGTCGACTGCCCTTGGCGCGGCCGGGCATCCCATATCCGGCAGCGCCATTGCGGCGACGCCAAGCAAAGGCTTACCCCGATGGCCACTCCATCCGCTCACGCCCCATCCTTTCTGCGCCTGTTGCCGCCGCTGCTGATCCTGGCGCTGGCGATGGCGGCCGGCTTCACCATGATGGGATCGTTCAGCATGGTGCAGGAAGGCGCCAAGGCCGAAATGGGCCTGAGCGATTTCCAATTGTCGCTGGTTCAGGGCGTGGCCGCCGCGGTGCCGCTGCTGCTCTTTTCCATACCCATTGGGTTATTGGTCGATCGGACCAATCGTCTGCGCCTGTTCATCGGGCTGGCGCTGATCTGGACGCTGGGCACCTTCCTGACCGCCACGGCGCAGAGCGTGCCCGCGCTGTTCATGGCGCGGATGCTCGCCGGGATCGGCACCACCGGCGCCTTGACGGCGGCGCTGTCGCTCTGCGCGGACCTGTGCCCGCCGCACCAGCGGGGCAGGGCGCTGCTGGTCGTGACCTTGGGCAAGGCGCTGGGGCAGGCGGGGGCGTTCGCGCTGGCGGGCTGGCTGCTCAGCCTGTTTTTGCGTCAGGGGGCGGCGGGCCTGTTCGCGGACGTCACACCCTGGCGCGCCACTCATTTCGCGTTGGCGGCGATCAGCGCCGCGCTCATCCTGCCCCTATGCCTGTTGCGCGAACCGGCGCGGCGGGAAGTGACGGCGGGCATTCATGCGCCCTGGCGCGTGGTAATGGGCGAGCTATGGTCACGCCGCGCCTTTCTCGGCCCCCTGTTCATCGGACAAGTCAGCGTGGTGATGGCCGACGCCGCCGCCGCGATCTGGGCCTCGCCCGTCTTGTCGCGCAGCTATGGCCTGGCACCGCCCGACTTTGCCGGCTGGATGGGCAGCCTCATCTTCCTGACCGGGGTGGCGGGATCGGTCCTGGGCGGCATCGCGGCCGATATCGGGCAGAAGAGCGGGCGGCGCGGCGGCCTGCTGATCGGCGCAGTGATTGCGGCGGCGCTGGGTATCCCGGCCGCGCTCTTCCCGATCATGCCCGGCATCCCATCCTTTGCCGTGGCGCTGGGCGCGCTGATGCTGTGCGGCACCGTCACCGGCCTCATCACCTCCGTCGCGCTCACGGTAATGCTGCCCAACGAGTTGCGCGGCCTGTGCATCGGCGCCTTCATCGCCATAGCCGGGCTGATCGGCTTCGGCGTAGCACCGACATTGGTGACCGCGATCAGTGGCCTTCTCGGCGGCGAAGCGCATCTGGGCGAGGGCCTCGCTACCGTCGGCGTCTCGGTCAGCATCGTGTCCGTCGGCGCCTTCTGGCTGGCCATGCGTCGCGCGCCCGCCAGACCTATCTGATAGCTATTGCCAAAAGCTGTCAGATAGGTAAGGATGGAGCCAAGGAGAAGATGGCCATGGACCGAATCATTGTGTCGCCGGAGATGACCGCGCTGGTCGGGCCGGGCATCGCCACACCCGCCAATGATGCGGGCCTTTCCGCCGCCTTCCTGCTGGGCTTCGGCGCGGTGGGGCAGGCGGCGTCGGTCCGGCTGGTCGAGCAACCCACGCTCGCCGACCTGAACGACGATCCGGGCAGCCGCCTTATCCTCCTGGTCGCGCCGGACGCCTGCGCGCGCGTGGCGGACGGCGCGGTGCCGCTGACGCCGGGCGTCGCTTATTATCTGCCCGCGCCGCTCCGCGCGATCGCGATCGCCATCCGCGACTGCCGGTTGCACGACGCGGCCGCGGCCCCCTATCGGCTGGCCAAGAGCATCGAGCTTTTCTGCGAATTATTGCGCACCGGGCGCGAAGACGGGTTCGTGCCGATCGGACAGGATGCTTCGCTGTCGCGCGCCGACAGCGAAAGGCTGTTGACGGCGCGGCGCATGATCGAGGATCGCTGGGCCGAGAAACTGACGCTGGACGGCATCGCCCGCGCCTGTGGCCTCAATCGCGCCAAATTGACGCGGGGCTTCCGCGACATGTTCGGCAGTTCGGTCGCCGATGCGATCACGGCGCAGCGGCTCGACCGGGCAGGGGAGATGCTGGTTGCGACCGAATTGCCGGTATCCTCGATCGGCTATCGCTGCGGCTATCTCAACAATGCCAGCTTCACCCGTGCTTTTGCGCGCCATTTCGGCGTCGCGCCGACGCTCTATCGCGCCGAGGGGCTGGCGGCATGACGAGCCGGGCAATCGACGATGGCGGGTCGCTGGTCGAACGCGCCATCCAGGCAGTGCGCGACCATATCCGCGACCATAGCCTGCGGGTCGGCGACACGCTGCCGGGGGAAGGCGCCTTCGCCGCCACCCTGGGCGTCAGCCGGGCCGTGATGCGCGAAGCCTTTGGCGCGCTCGCCGCCTTGCACCTGATCGACGTCGGCAATGGCCGCCGCGCAAGGGTGGGGGCGATCGACGGGTCGGTGATGGGGGCCTCAATCGACCATGCGGTATCGACCGAGCAGGTCAGCGTCGCCGATGTGTGGGACGTGCGGCGCACGCTCGAACTGCGGATCGCCGCGCTCGCAGCGGAGCGGCGCACCGACGCGCAGGCCGGCGCCATCCTGGCCATCGCGCAGGCCATGGCGAAAGGGTGCGAAGACATGGCGCAGGTGACCCGGCTCGACATCGCGCTGCATAATGCGATCGCCGAGGCGGCGTCTAACCTGCTCTTTGCGCAGATCATGCGGTCTTTCGCGCCGCTGATGGAAACGGCGGTGCCCCGCGCCTGGGAAACGCGCCGGACCGATGAACAGCGGCGGTATATCATCGCCTGCCATCTCGATCTGGCCCAGGCGATCGTGGACCGCGACGCTGTGGCCGCCGCTGCGGCGATCGACCGACATTTCGACAGTTCGATCGGGCAGATGCTCGCGACATGAGCTTCGCCGGATGCGGTCAGGCGATCGCCAGCACGCTGCTCAAGATGATCCGCACCAGTTCGGCCTGGCCGCGCGCGCCCATCTTGGCGTAGATTTTCTTGGAATAGTTGCGCGCCGTTTCGACCGTCAGATGGAGATTGGCGGCCGCCTGCGCGATCGGGATGCCCTGGCCCATTTCCCAGGCAAGCCGCGCCTCGCTGGGCAGCAGGCCGAACAGATCGACCAGCTGCTCGCACCGGTCCGCCTGCGACGATCGGTCACCGCTCAGATAGACGATCGCCACCGGCGTCCCGCCCGCCGCCACCGACTGTCCGCGGAACGGCGCGACCAGCATGTCCATCCACGGATCGCGGCTCAAATTGATCGCGCGCGGCCGCGCCTCCGCATCCTGGGCGAACGCCTTGGCCAGCGCCGTCAGTTCGCGGTCCAGCCCCGGCGATGTCGGGGTCAATCGGTCATAGCGCCCACGCCGCAGGATGGTGTTTCGCTGGAACAGCTGTTCGACATGGGGCGTCATGTCGAGGATGCGGCATTGGGCATCCAGCGTCAGCCAGCCGAAATTCAGCCGCCCAAAAGCTTCGGACGTCAGGGTCGATCGCAACTTTTCGCGCTCTAACGCCACGAAACCGCGCAATGCCGTGCGCAGATGCGGGGCGAGCGCGGTCAGCAACGCTGTGGCCGACGACGATATGCGCGCGCCCGCGCAGCTCAGCCAGGCGTCGACCCCGCTACTCTCCGTCACCCGCACGGATCTTATGTCCTCCACGCCCATGCCATGCAGGAAGTCGTGCCGATAGGATTGCAACGCAGCATTGTCCGGCGGGATCAGCTCGGCGAGCGCATAGACCCGCCCCTCCCGCATGTTGCGATAGGGCAGGGGATCGTGCCCATATTTCTCGGCGAACAGCCGGCCCAGATGTGGCGGCGCCGCAGGGCCGGCATAAAGCTCGACGATATTCTTCTCGTCGATCGGACGGAAGGCCAGGCTGACATAACGGACCTGCGTCCGGCTCCGCAGCCGTTCGAGAAAATCATGCCAGAGAGGTTGTTGGAACATGCCTTCGCTCAGGCTGACCAGGAGACCAGAATCGTCCAATCGCATGAGGCGATACTACACCCTCCCATTTGGGAGGTCCAATGTTAGTTGCTTGCTGCCAAAACCGGTGGCAAGGCGATTGCGAGGATTTATGGCGGACGTGAAGACCCTGACTCATCTGGAGCGGCTCGAAGCCGAAAGCATCCACATCCTGCGCGAAGTGGTCGCCGAGGCCGAAAAGCCGGTCATGCTCTATTCGGTCGGCAAGGACAGCGCGGTGATGCTGCATCTGGCGCGCAAGGCCTTCTATCCTTCGCCGCCGCCCTTTCCGCTGCTGCATGTCGACACGACCTGGAAATTTCAGGAAATGTACAAGCTGCGCGACCGCATGGCGCAGGAAAGCGGCATGGAATTGCTGGTCTATCATAATCAGGAAGCGATGGACCGGGGCATCAACCCGTTCGACCATGGCGCGCTGCACACCGACATGTGGAAGACGGAGGGGTTGAAGCAGGCGCTCAACCTCTATGGCTTCGACGCGGCCTTTGGCGGCGCGCGGCGCGACGAGGAAAAGAGCCGGGCGAAGGAGCGCATCTTCTCCTTCCGTACCGCGTCGCACGGCTGGGACCCCAAGAATCAGCGGCCCGAACTGTGGAACCTCTACAACGCTCGCAAGAATAAGGGGGAGAGCATCCGCATCTTCCCGATCAGCAATTGGACCGAGCTGGATATCTGGCAATATATCCACTTGAACGACGTGCCGATCGTGCCGCTCTATTTCGCGGATGAACGCCCCACGGTGGAGCGGGACGGCATGTTGCTGATGGTCGATGACGACCGTTTCCCGTTGATGCCCGGCGAAACGCCGGTGATGCGCTCGATCCGATTCCGCACGCTGGGCTGCTATCCGCTGACCGGCGCGGTCGAAAGCACGGCCAAGACTTTGCCCGAAGTGATTCAGGAAACGCTGTTGACGACCACGTCGGAACGGCAGGGCCGCGCGATCGACAAGGATGCGGGCGGCGCGGGCATGGAGAAGAAGAAGCAGGAGGGTTACTTCTAAGGAAGTTTCCTTCCGTTCGGGCTGAGCCTGTCGAAGCCCCACACTTTTCTTCAGAAGAACAGCCCTTCGACAGGCTCAGGGCGAACGGATTTAGAACGCTATGACCGACACCCTCACAGACCCCATCTACAAGACCGACGCCCTCATCGCCGAAGATATCGACGCCTATCTCAAGGTCCATGAGTATAAGACGATGCTGCGCTTCATCACCTGCGGGTCGGTGGACGATGGCAAATCGACGCTGATCGGCCGGCTGCTCTATGACAGCAAGATGATCTTCGAGGATCAGCTGGCCGCGCTGGAGGCGGACAGCAAGAAGGTCGGTACGCAAGGGCAGGAGATCGACTTCGCCCTGCTGGTCGATGGCCTGGCCGCCGAGCGGGAGCAGGGCATCACGATCGACGTCGCCTATCGTTTCTTCGGCACCGAAAAGCGCAAGTTCATCGTCGCCGACACCCCCGGCCACGAACAATATACCCGCAACATGGTGACCGGCGCATCGACGGCGGACCTGGCCGTCATCCTGATCGACGCGCGCAAGGGTATCCTGACGCAAACCCGCCGCCACAGCTATCTCGCCCACCTGATCGGCATCCGCAACATCGTGCTGGCCGTCAACAAGATGGATCTGGTCGGCTATGATCAGGCGGTGTTCGACCGGATCGTCAAGGATTATACCGAATTTGCCCGCTCGATCGGCATCACCGCTTTCACGCCGATGCCGATTTCCGGCTTCAAGGGCGACAATATCACCGGCCCCAGCGCCAACACGCCCTGGTACACCGGCCCGGCGCTGATCGAGCATCTGGAGATGGTCGAGGTCAACAGCGCAGCCGACGCCGACAAGCCGTTCCGCATGGCGGTGCAATGGGTCAACCGCCCCAATCTGGATTTCCGCGGCTTTTCCGGCCAGATCGCAACTGGATCAGTGCGGCCCGGCGACGCCATCCGCGTCCTGCCGTCGGGCAAGACCAGCACGATCACCCGCATCGTAACCCTTAATGGCGACCTGAACGAAGCCGTCGCCGGTCAGTCGGTCACGCTCTGCTTCGCCGACGAGGTCGATTGTTCGCGCGGCGATGTGATCGCGGTGTGCGACAATCCGCCCCAGGTCGCGGACCAGTTCGAAGCGACGATCGTGTGGATGGCGGACGAGGAAATGCTGCCGGGCCGCTCCTACTGGCTCAAGATCGGCACCCAGACTGTCACAGCCACGGTCCAGCAGCCCAAATATCAGGTCAACGTCAACACGATGGAGCAGCTGGCGGCCAAGACGCTGGAGCTGAACGCCATCGGCGTCGCCAATCTGTCGACGGACAAGCAGATCGTGTTCGAACCCTATGAAGCGAACCGCACATTGGGCGGCTTCATCCTGATCGACAAGATCACCAACGCCACGGTAGCCGCCGGGATGCTGCATTTCAGCCTGCGCCGCGCCCAGAATGTCCATTGGCAGGCGACCGATGTCAGCCGCGATTTCCATGCGGGCCTCAAGAATCAGAAAGCCGCCGTGCTGTGGTTCACCGGGCTTTCGGGGGCGGGCAAATCGACCATCGCCAATCTGGTCGAAAAGCGGCTCGCCCGCATGAACCGCCACACCTTCCTGCTGGACGGCGACAATGTCCGCCATGGCCTGAACAAGGATCTGGGCTTCACCGACGCCGACCGGGTGGAAAATATCCGCCGCGTGGGCGAGGTCGCCAAGCTGATGACCGACGCGGGCCTGATCGTCATCACCGCCTTCATCTCCCCCTTCCGCGCCGAACGCGACATGGTGCGGCAGATGATGCAGCCGGGCGAGTTTATCGAGGTGCATATCGATTCCACGCTGGCCGATGCCGAGGCGCGCGACGTCAAGGGCCTCTATAAAAAGGCGCGGGCGGGCCAGCTCAAGAATTTCACCGGCATCGACAGCCCCTATGAAGCGCCCGAAGACCCGGAGATCCGCATCGACACCGCGGACATGACCGCAGAGGAAGCGGCCGAGGCGATCGTCGCGAGGCTGATCCCATGAGCCTGGACCTGTCCGACGCGAAGCTGGCCGCCTATCTCGCCGAAATAGCGGGCAGGTTGCTGCTCGACGTCCGGGCGTCCGGCCTGTTCAGCCCCAAGGCGCTGGGCAAGGCCGGCGACCAGACCGCCAACCAGTTCCTCGTCCATGCCCTGCGCGAACAGCGGCCCGACGACGGGCTGTTGTCCGAGGAGGAAAAGGATAATGAAGATCGCCTGGCCAAGAGCCGGGTGTGGGTCGTCGATCCGGTCGATGGCACGCGCGAATATGGCGAGGAGCGGGCCGACTGGGCGGTGCATGTGGGTATGGCGATCGATGGCCAGCCGGTGATCGGCGCGGTCGCGCTGCCGGGCATGGACGGCGTGGGGGGCGGGCGTGGCCTCGTCCTGCGCTCCGACCAGCCCATCCCCTTGCCCTCCGCACCCGACCGGCTGCGCATGGTCGTCAGCCGCACCCGCCCGGCGGCCGAAGCGATCGAAGTGGCCGCGCATCTGGGCGCGGAACTGGTGCCGATGGGGTCGGCGGGAGCCAAGGCGATGGCGATCATCCTGGGCCAGGCCGATATCTACCTGCATAGCGGCGGCCAATATGAATGGGACAGCATGGCCCCGGTCGCGGTCGCACGCGCCCATGGCCTCCATTGCTCGCGCATCGACGGCTCGCCGCTCATCTACAATCAGGCCGATGTCTATCTGCCGGACCTGCTCATCTGTCGGCCCGAACATGCCGACATGGTGCTGAAGCTGATCTAGAGCGCGGCGGCGCGGGCAATATCCGCCGCCGTTATGACATGGGTGCCGGGCTGCCCGCTTAGTGCCGCCGCGACCAACAGCTGCGCCACGGTGACCGCCGGGCTGATCCTGGCGCTGGCCGGCAGGATGGGTCCGGCGATCCGCAGCACGCTGCCCGTGATCCGTTCTATCGCCCGATGCTCCGCCCGCTCGCCGCCCAGCAGGCCCGGCCGCAGGATCGTCAGCGATGGAAAGCCAAGCTGGCGCACCGCCGCTTCCACCTCGCCCTTGGTCCGCGGGTAGAGAAAGGGCGAGCGGCTGTCCGCGCCCATGGAGGAGGTCAGTGCAAAGCGAAGCGCCCCACCGCGCCGCAGCGCCGCGGCGATCGCCAGCACATAGTCATGATCGACCGCGCGGAAAGCCGCCACCGACCCGGCCTTCTTGCGCGTCGTACCCAGCGCGCAAATCGCGCCATCGGCCGCCCACCATGGCGCATCACGGGGCAGGGTGCCGCTGTCCACCAGCGGATTGAGCAATTTGGAATGGGGCGCCAATGGCCGCCGCGTGGGCGCCACGACCTGCGTCACGCGATCATCGTCCAGCATCAGCGTCAGCGCTATGCCGCCGACCAGGCCCGTAGCGCCTGCGAGGAAGATGGTGGTCATTCGCCCAGCATAACGCGGTTTCTGCTGGACGGGAAGCAAGGGAAGGGACGGGCAATGGCCGCAGCGATCGCCCGTCCCCTTAACATCCGCGCAAAAGCGCTTACTTCATCGTCGGGATGACGAAGCTCTGGTCCACCACCGCGCCGCCGGTCGGCCAGCGCTGCGTGATCTTCTTGTTGCGGGTGTAGAAGCGCACGCCATCCTCGCCATATTGGTCCATATCGCCGAAGCCCGAACGCTTCCAACCACCAAAGCTATGATAGGCGACCGGCACCGGGATCGGCACGTTGATGCCGACCATGCCGACTTCGACCTCCGCGGCAAACTTGCGGGCATAATCGCCGTTGCGGGTGAAGATGGCGACGCCGTTGCCATATTGATGCTTGCTCGGATAGCTCAGCGCTTCCTCGAACGTCTCTGCGCGCAGGATCTGGAGCACCGGGCCGAAAATTTCGTCCTGATAGCTTTTCATCTGCGGGGTGACCCGGTCGATCAGCGTGGGCGCGAGGTAGAAGCCTTCCTCATAGCCCTGGAGCTGGAAGCCGCGGCCGTCGACCACGATTTCCGCGCCTTCATCGGCCGCCATCTGGATATAGGATTCGACCCGCGCCTTGTGCTGGGCGGTGACGAGCGGACCATATTGCGCGTCGGGATCGGTCGGTATGCCGGGACGCAGCGTCTCGATTGCGGCGATCAGCTTGGTGCGGAAGATTTCCGCCGTCGCTTCGCCCACCGGGGTCACGACCGGCAACGCCATGCAGCGTTCGCCCGCCGAACCATAGGCCGCGCCCACGATATCGGCGACCGCCTGGTCCATGTCCGCGTCAGGCAGGATGATGCCGTGATTTTTCGCGCCGCCCATGCATTGCGCCCGTTTGCCGTTCGCGGCGGCCCGCTGATAGACATAATTGGCGATGTCGGACGACCCGACGAAGCTCACTGCCTTGATATCAGGATGGTCCAGAATGGCATCGACCATTTCCTTGTCGCCATGGACGACGTTCAGGATGCCAGCGGGCAGGCCCGCTTCCAGCGCCAGTTCCGCCAGGCGGACCGGCACGGACGGATCACGCTCCGAGGGCTTGAGAATGAAGGCGTTACCGCACGCGATCGCCATCGCGCTCATCCACAGCGGGATCATGGCCGGGAAGTTGAACGGGGTGATGCCCGACACGATGCCCAGCGGCTGGCGCATCGAATAGACGTCGATGCCGGGGCCGGCGCCTTGCGTATAATCGCCCTTCAGCAAATGCGGGATGCCGCAGGCGAACTCCACGACTTCCAGACCGCGCTGGATATCGCCCTTGGCGTCGGCCAGCACCTTGCCATGTTCGGACGACAGCATCCGCGCCAGCTCGTCCATATTCGCTTCGATCAGTTCCCGGTAGCGGAACATCACGCGCGCGCGGCGCTGCGGGTTGGTCGCGGCCCAGTCGGGCTGGGCCGACAGCGCGGAATCGATCGCCTTCTGGAGATGGGCGGCATCGCCCAGTTCCACCTGCGCCTGGACCGCGCCGGTCGACGGATCGAGTATGTCGGACAGGCGCGCGCCGGGCAGGGACGTGGACGTGCCATGGATGAAATGGGTGACGGTTCTCATAACTGATCCTCTCCTGATCGGAACGAACATCTTATAGACGCGGCAGCTTGGCAGGGATATGCATATGGCGACACATTGGTTGTGCAGTTATACCTATGCTGAATTCCGACGATCTCCGCCTCTTCCTGGCCGTCATGCGCGAAGGCAATATGCTGGCGGCCTCGCGACGCGTCGGTGTCGACCATAGCACCGTCGCCCGGCGGATCACCAGCCTGGAGGCGACACTGGGCGCGCGCCTGTTCGATCGGTCGCCACGCGGCGTCACGCCGACCCAGGCCGCCTTCGCGCTCGTGGGTCATGCCGAACGGATCGAGAGCGAATTGCTGGCGGCGGTCGGAAGCGTGTCCGGCCGGGACAGCGAGGTCGAGGGGACGGTGCGCCTGGCGACGCCCGAAGCCTGCGCCAGCTATCTGGTTGCGCCCCATGTCGCCGCCCTGCGCGCCCGGCATCCCCGGCTGACGCTGGAACTGGCGTCGGAAAGCCGGGTGGCCAGCCTGTCCAAGCGCGAGGCTGATATCGCAGTGATGCTGAAACCGCCGCCCAAGGGGCGGTTGGTGACCCGCAAGCTGGTCGACTATCGCCTCGGTCTTTATGCGTCGCGAGACTATCTGGACAGCCATGGCGAACCGACGGTGCGCGCCGACCTCAATCGCCATGCCTTCATATCCTATATCGAGGAACTGGCCGGATTTCCCGAAATGATCGCCCTGGACCAGATCTTGCCCGGCGCGCCGATCGGCTTCCGGTCCAGCTCCAGCGCGGCGCAGCATGCCGCGGTGGTGGCGGGCGTGGGCATCGGCGTGCTGCACGTCTTTGCGGCGGGCGAAGATGAGCGACTGGTGCGGATATTACCGCAGGAGATCGAGGTATGGCGCAGCTACTGGCTGGTGATGCATGCCGATCTGCAACGGCTGACCCGGATCAGGGCCACGATCGATTTCATCGACGACGTGATGCGGACGATGCGCGACCGGCTGTAGGCGGGATCGGCATTGCTGTTCCTGCCATTTAGAGAAGTCACTATCTCCGCCATATAGAAATGTCACACGTTGAAGACAGCAGGGGCTGCGCGGAGCCATCGGCCTAGCGCAGCGCAGCCCCTGCTGATGCGCTGACTTTGGGGTGGTGCACCATGGACCCGCTGCCCTGCAGTGGGCCCGGTCATGTCCTCTGCACGAACCTGAGCGTGCCGCGTTCGCGCAACGTCTCATCACTGAGCCTGGGACTACGCTTGAGCTTCGAGCCGCCCAGTGTGCGGCGATCGATCTTCGCAGGCGGTTCCGGCTCGGAGAACATATGCATGGGCTGGTCACGGCGGGCAGGGGCGTGGTTGTTGCGCTTGCGGTGATGCGGCATGATCGCCTGCATCTGCCGGGCCAGCAGCAACGCCGCGTCCAGATGCTTGTTCTCGACAATGGCAGGCTGGTTCACCTGCCGCATCTTGTCGAACTGACGATAGGGCAGGACATGGCCCTCATGCTCGATCTCCAGTCGACCGTCGGGATATTCACAGACCGTCACCCGCTTGCGCGCCAGATCTAGGCTGACATCGTTCGGCTCCAGAATGAACATTGCCTTGTTGTAATGCAGCGTCAGCGCCGCCGTCACGGTCCGCTGCTCACGCCAGACCATGATTGAGCGCAGATCGTCATGCGGTGCAAGCGGACGGTGCATATCGCGGGCATCGAAGGCGGGTCGGGCGAACCGCTCGTTGTGCCTGGTCCTATAGCTGTCGAGGAAGGTGTTGGCGTCCTCGATCGATGAGATGCATTCCAGGCGCATCGTTTTGAGCAGGCGATCCTGCAAGGTGGCATTGGCCCGTTCGACCCGGCCCTTGGCCTGCGGCGAGTTGGCGCAGATGATCTCGATGTTCAGAGCATCGAGCGCGCGACCAAAATGCGTCATGCCATCGCCACGAGCGGCGCTGGCCCGCGCGTTCCGGAAAACGCTGTGCTTATCGGAATAAAAGGCCACCGGCTTGCCGTGCCATTCGATATATGCGCGGGTCGCCTCCATATAGGCAAAGGTGCTCTTGCTCTCGACCATCCTGAGGTGCATCAGTTCGCTGGTCGCGTCGTCGATATAAACCAGCAGGGTGCATTGCGGGCCGCGATCTTCAAACCACCAATGTTTTGAGCCGTCGATCTGGATCAGTTCACCTCGACAATCCCGACGATAACGCGGCTGATATGGGCGAGGACGGCGAGCGTCACGGTCCTTCCAGAATCCGGCCTGAATCATCCACTGGCGTAAAGTCTCGTGCGAAATCGTGATCTGGTGCCGCCCGGCGAGATATTCAGTCGCTAGAGTCGGACCGAAATCATGATAGTGCTGGCGCACCAGGTCGAGAACGCGTGTGCGAAGGTCCTCCTTGAAGGCGCGGTTGCTCGGGCGGCCGCGCTTCCAAGACACAAGTGCTTCAGGGCCATCTGTATGTAATCGGTCGAGCAACCGGTACACCTGGCGGCGACAGACCCCAAGCAGCATCGCTGCATCCTCGACCCTCAGTTCACCACGGTCGAAACGAAGCAGTGTATCATACCGGGAAAGCTCGCCACGGCTCATTGCCACCACCGTCATAAGCGTGTCCTCCCGCATGCAGGAGAAACATGCCACCGGAACCGCGAGACGTCCCGGCTGTGACATCTCTAAATTGCGGGCAGTGGCATCTCCAAATTGCGCTTACAATCAGAAAGTTCGATAATAAGGATTATGTTAAATCCGCGCTATCGCCGCAATCGCGTACAGCTGTCCAACTCGCCGTCGCACATCGTTGGCAGGCCATGCCGCCACTATCGTTGCAAACGCCCGCATGCAGCGGCCCTCTTTTGCGGAATATCGGTCAGCTATCGCGACCCGGAGGCAGCGATCAACCGATTGCCGGTCGCCCGCGTGCCGCTGGATCAGGTCGCGACATTCGTGGATGGATAGCTATTCCGCCCCGAAACGGATGCGGCGCAGGAAATCCAGCACACCATCGTTGAACATGTCATTGCTGTCGCCTGCGACCATATGGCCGGCGTCCGGCACGCAATAGACTTCCGTCTGCGGCACAAGGCTGACTAGCTCGGCCACGCCCGCGTCATCCACGATATCGCTCTTGCCGCCCCGCACCAGCAAGGTCGGGATCGTCACCCGGCTGCTCGCCGCCAGCAACTCCTCGGTCCAGGCCGGCGGTTCGGCGCTCGGTCGCGCCGCCAGCATGCGCGGGTCCCAATGCCAGTAAAGTCGCCCATCGTCGCGCCGTCGCAGATTCTTCATCAGGCCCGACGGATCACGCTGCGCCTTGCGCTGCGGATTATAGGCGATGACCGCGGCGAGCGCATCATCGGCCGTGGCGAAACCACCCGCATGGGCCTGCATGAAGCTCTGGATTTTCTCCACCCCGGCCGTCGCCGGACGCAGCACGATGTCCACCAGCACGAGCGCGGTCGCCTGCGGCACCTGCCCCATGCCGACCGCGTAGAAGCTGGTCATGCCGCCCATCGATGCGCCGACCAGCGCGACCGGCCGGCGATCGCCAATCGCCGCCTGCAGGTCCGCACCGCGCGCCGCGAGCGAATAGTCGCCCTCGTCCGACCAACTGCTGTCGCCATGCCCGCGCGCATCGAAATTGATGACATGATAGCCCTCCGCGATCATGCGGCGCATCGCGCCCGACCAGCTATGGCGCGTCTGCCCACCGCCATGCAGTAACATGATCGTAGGGGCATGCATTGGACCACCGACATCGGCGACCAGCGTCAATCCATCGCGGGTCGAAAATTCGCGGCGGGATATATCCATCATATGGGCCTCTTCCATGAGGCACCCGGCGCTACAATGTTTCCATAAGATATGCCAGCGTACCGCGCCGGTCCCGGTCTGGCATAAAGACTGTCGACATTGGCGGCCTGATCGGCATGATCCGACTCATTGCGCAGCCCTGCGCCAAGGAGTTGATTATGCTGCCCTCTTTATCGCCCTTCCGTCCGTTCATGCTGGCCGGGCTGCTATCTACATCCGCCATCGCCATGGCTGCGCCGCCCAGTTTCGACGTGGCGCGCGTGGGCGCCGACATCAAGACGCTCTCCAGCGACGAATATGAAGGACGCGGCCCGGCCACGCGGGCGGAGGTCAAGACGATCGACTATATCGCCGCGCAGATGAAGGCGGCGGGCCTGAAACCTGCCGGGCCGAAAGGCAGCTGGTTTCAGGACGTGCCGCTGCGCATGTCGAACATCACCGGCACGCCCACTTTGTCGATGACGATCGGCGGTGCGGCCCAGCCGCTGACGCAAGGGGGCGAAATCGCCGTGCGTGCAGCGGAAACGGGTCAGTCCTCGGTCCGCTTCGCCGACCTGCCGCTGGTCTTCGTTGGCTATGGCGTGAAAGCGCCCGAACGCGGATGGGACGATTTCAAGGGCGTGGACCTGAAGGGCAAGATCATGGTCGTCCTGGTCAACGACCCGGATTTCGAGGGCGGTGAAGGCGATTTCGGCGGCAAGCTGATGACCTATTATGGCCGCTGGACCTATAAGTACGAGGAAGCCGCGCGGCAGGGCGCTGCCGGCGTGCTGGTGGTGCATGAAAGCGAACCCGCCTCCTATGGCTGGGCGACGGTCAAGAACAGCAACACCAACACGATGTTCGACATCGTCCGCGCCGATCCCAAGGCGGCGCATACCCAGATGGAAGGCTGGATGCAGCAGGATCTGGCGGCCAAATTGCTGGCCGCATCAGGCATTGATTTCAACGCGGCCAAGGCGGCGGCGCGCAAGAAGGATTTTCGGCCCATCCCGCTCAAGGCCACGATGAGCGCCAGCTATGCGGTCACGTCCGACATCATCACGTCGCACAATGTCGCGGGCCTGGTGCAAGGCAGCACATATCCCGACGAAACGGTGATCTACTCCGCCCATTGGGACCATCTGGGCATCGGCGCGCCCGATGCGAAGGGCGACACCATCTATAATGGCGCGAAGGACAATGCATCGGGCACCGCCGCGCTGCTGGAACTGGCGCGCGCCTATGCCAAGGGGCCAAAGCCCGAACGCAGCGTCCTGTTCCTGGCGGTGACGGCGGAGGAGAAGGGCCTGCTTGGGTCCGAATATTATGCCGACAATCCGTTGCGGCCGTTGGCGACCACCGCCGGCGTGGTCAATATGGACGGGCCGTTCGGGTTCGAGAAAACCAGGAACTTCAGCATTTCCGGCGCGGCCAAGCTGGACCTGCTGACGACGCTGACCGAAGAAGGCGAGAAGTTGGGGCGGCATTATACGCCGGACGCGCGGCCCGAGGCGGGCAGCTTCTACCGCTCCGATCATTTCCCGATGGCCAAGCGCGGCGTGCCCGCCATTTCCTTCAATCCGGGGCGCGAACTGGTCAATGGCGGCGCCGATCGTGGCAAGATCTTGCAGGACGCCTACACCAAGGACCGCTATCACCAGCCGGCCGACGAATATGACGCCCATTGGGATACCAGCAGTTGGGCGGGCGACCTGACTTTGCTCTACAATGTCGGTCGTCGGGTGGCCGACAGCCATGACTGGCCGAACTGGTCGGCGGACAGCGAATTTCGCGCGACCCGCGATGCGACGACGACCCAGCGCAAATAGGTCGCCACGGTCCCATGCTATAACCATAAGCTATGCCCCGGTCAGTTCGGCCCAATTGCGGATATTGACCGGGGCCACGACTATGACGGCTTGATAAGGAGCCGCCATGTCCATCCCCCTGTCTGAGAACGCCATCGCCACCGTGTCGCTGCGCGGAACGCTGGAGGAAAAGCTGAAGGCCGCGGCCGCCGCCGGTTTCGCCGGGGTCGAGATTTTCGAGAATGACCTGATCGGCTCCGCCCTCGCCCCGCGGGAGGTCCGCGCGATGCTGGGCGATCTGGGCCTGGCCTGCATGCTCTACCAGCCGTTCCGCGATTTCGAAGGGATGCCGGGCGATCTGCGCCGCCGCGCCTTCGACCGGGCGAAGGCCAAGTTCGACCTGATGGATGAACTGGGCACCGACCGCATCCTCATCTGCTCCAACTGCCACCCCGCGGCGCTGGGCGAACGTCAGCGCATTGTCGATGATTTCCGCGAACTGGGCGACATCGCGCAGCAACGCGGCATCATCCTGGGCTATGAGGCGCTCGCCTGGGGTCGGCATGTCAACGACCATCGCGACGCTTGGGCCATCGTGGAAGCGGTCGACCATCCCCATGTCGGCATCATCCTCGACAGCTTCCATTCCCTGTCGCGCAAGATCCCGAGTGACAGCATTCGCGCGATACCGGGCGACAAGATCGCCTTTGTCCAACTGGCGGACGCGCCACTGCTCGACATGGACCTGCTTTATTGGAGCCGCCATTTCCGCAACCTGCCGGGCCAGGGCGGCCTGGATGTCGAAGGCTTCGTCGCGGAAATATTGCGCGCCGGCTATACTGGGCCACTCAGCCTGGAAATCTTCAACGACCGTTTCCGCTCCAATGCCGCGCGGCTGGTTGCCGAGGATGGCTGCCGGTCGCTCGACTATGTGCGTGACGCGGCAAAGCGGTTGATCGATCAACCCACCGATATGCCTGCGCCGCAACCGGTGCTGGGTGCCGAGTTCGTAGAATTCACCGCCGATGGCCGCGATGCCGCGCGCTTGGGCAGCAGTTTCGCGACGCTGGGCTTCACCCTGGTCGGCGAGCATCGCCACAAGAAGGTGACGCGCTGGCGGCAGGGCGGTGTCAATCTGGTCATCAATGCGGAACCCAAGGGCTTTGCCAGCGCCTATCGCGCGGCGCAGGGCACGGCGATCTGTGCGATCGGCGTGCGGGTGAAGGACAAGATGGCGGTACTGGCCCGCGCCGCGGCGCTGGGCATCAAAGCCTATAGCCCGGAAGGCCGCCCCGGTCGCCTCGCCATGCCGGCGCTGCGCGGCGTGGGCGGCAGCCTGGTCTATCTGATCGACGCGGACGAGGTCGAGGGATTGTGGGCGCGCGAATTTCACGCGGCTGATGGCGATGCGGGCGCGGTCGGTGCCGATGCCCGCGGCATCGATCACCTCGCCGCCGTCGTCCATAATGACGAATTTCTGTCGTGGCAGCTCTACTGGCGCGCCTTGTTCGGGTTGGAAGCGCGCGCGGCGCAGGATGTCATCGACCCGTCCGGCCTGGTCCACAGCCAGGCGCTGCAATCGGCGGACGGCGCGTTCCGGGTAACGATCAACGCGACCGATGCACGCGAGACATTGTCCGCACGCTTTCTGGACCATGGCATTGGCGGCGGCTATCAGCATGTCGCGCTGACCACCGACGATATCTTTGGCACGGCGCTAGCGCTGCGAGACGAAGGCGCGGCGATGCTGGATATCCCGACCAACTATCATGCCGATCTGGCGGTGCGCTTCGATCTGGACGACGCGCTGGTTGCGCGCATGGCCGACCTTGGCATCCTGTATGACGAGGATAGCGACGGCGCAGGCTTCTGGCAGCTTTACAGCCGCGCCTTCGACAAGCTGTTCTTCTTCGAATTCGTGCAGCGCGCCGATGGTTATGCCGGTTATGGCGCGCCCAATGCCGGGGTGCGGCTGGCCGCGCAGAACCGGTTTCGCCCCGAAGCGACACCGACAGCCACGCTATAAATCTTTACCTCCGTCTGTTTGTCGAAGCGAACGGACGGAGGCGCGATCCGTCAGAAGATGAACTTGACGGTTGCGCCCGCCACCAGCGCGTCGGGATAAAGGTTCGTTGCGCCGACGCGGTGGACATATTGCAGGTTGGGCCGCAGCAGCAATTGCCGGGTCGTCTGCCATCCATAGAAAATCTCGCCGCTGATCTCATAGGTCTGCACCGCGACATTCTGACCAAGTGCAACCTGATCGCGCTGCCGATCCGTGATGCGGGGATTGACGCGGGCATAGACGAGGCCGAGGCCGAAATTATCCCTGGGCCGGCTGTCCCACAGCCCGCGCGCGACGAAGCCGCCGCTGACGAAAATGGGCACTCGCGCCGTGTGGCGATCCGACAGGGTGGCCGTGCCGAACAGGCTGAGGCCGCGATCGCCCGGACCGAATCGGACCACCATCTTTTCCGCCATCGCCCAGGCGCTCCACCGTTCCTGCCGCATCGCGGGAGCAAGCCCGGACAGGACATATGATTGCCCGTTCACATCGTCGCGCACGTTGGCGCGGTTGGTTGTGTCCACCAGCGCGCCTATGCGGACCAGGCCGGGCAGGCCGCCTGTCCCCTGCCCCGTCTTCCAGCCCAGTTCGACCGGCAGTACGAAACTGTCGAACCGCGGTGCCAGCTTCCAGCCTGCCCCGGTCTGTGCGCGGAAGGCGTTCACTTCGAACCCCGCGACCGTCACGGTCAGGTTCGGCGCGATTTCCTGCCGGATGCGCAGTCCCCAGCGCGGGATCGGAAAGCCCGAAAAGCCGCTATTATAGAAGAGCGTGGTTGGGCGCGGGCAGAAGGCGAAATTCTGGAACTGGCAGCCACTCGGCAAGGTCGCGAAATCGTCGCCCGTATGATAAAGGCCGAATTTGAGCGCGGTCTTGCCGCCATTGAGCTTCTGTTCGTAGCTGAGTTCAGCCGGGCGCAAATCCTGCCCGCCACCGAATAATTCCTGCACCTCGAACAGGTTTCCAAGGCGCGTCGCGGTCAGATCCTCCCCCTTGCGGTGGATGATCGTGGCGATGATCTTGCCGCCCTCCAGGCCGAACGCCTTGCCGGTGTCGATCGCGGTAGAGGCGAGCAATTGCTGGGTGTAGGCCGCGCCGCCGTCGCGCCCGCCCGTGATGGACGCAGCGCTTTCGGAGACATAGGAGAAGGTTAGTTCGACGCCCTTATCCTTCAGGCGGGTGCGCCAGCCCGGCTTGTCAGCCGGCGGTGACGGCACCGGCGTTTGGGGACCGGCGGACGGCCCTTGCAGTTGCCGCGCGACCGCGGTGCTTGGCGCGGCGATGATCATGGCGGGCGGGCTGTCAGCGATCATACAGCGGCCTTTCGATCGCTGGGGCTGTCGAAAGCACGCAACATCCGCGCGGCGTCAGGCGCAATGTCCGTGAACAGCGCAAAAGCGTGGGCGGCCTGCATCACCGCCATGCCGCCACCATTTAGCGTCGCGCAGCCTTTGGCCGAAGCCGCCTGGATTAATGGCGTTTCCAGCGGGAAATAGATGATGTCCGACACCCATTGATCGGGCGTCAGCAAGGCAGGGTCGAAAGGCAGGCCCGGATGGCTGAGCATCCCGATCGGCGAACATTGCACGATTCCGTCCGCGCCGCGAATGGCGTCTTCCGCCGACAGTGCCGCCTTCACCTGAGCTTGCGGAAACAGCGTGCCAAGCCGATCGGCGAGTGCTTTCGCCTGTTCAGGCGCGGGGTCCGTGATCGTCACACACTGCGCGCCAAGGTCGAGATGGGCATAACCGATCGCCGCCGCCGCGCCGCCCGCACCGATCAGCGCAACATGGGCACGCAGCCGATCGCCAAGGCCCGCCAGAAAATGCGCGCGATAGCCAGACCAGTCCGTATTGTCGCCATGACGCTTGCCGTCACGGAACAGGATGGTGTTGACCGCGCCCAAGGCCCTTGCCGCGTCGGACACGCTATCGACCAACGGCATCACCGCCTGCTTGAAAGGATGGGTGACGTTGATGCCGTCGAAACCCATGCCGACCAGCATGGCGAGCAGGCGCGGCAGGCCCTCTGCATCATAGCCCATCACTTCCCCGTCGAGGATGCGATACACCATAGGGATGCCGAGCGCGCGGGCCTCTCCCTCATGCATCTCCGGGCTGCGCGATCCGGCGATGCCGCTGCCGATCAGGCCACAGAGGATGGACGCGCGGGATGAGCCCGCATCGGCGGGGGAAGCGAAGGACATGGCAGTGATCCTTGGATGAAGCGGGTCAGGCGGCTTTGGGCAGGCGGATCAGCGAGGCGCAAATCCCGGCCAGCACCACCGGCACCGCGAAGATGCCGAAAATGACAGGCAGCGACACTTTGGCCGCGAGCAGGAAGCCGCCGAGCATCGGGCCGATCACCGCGCCAATCCGGCCGACGCCCATGGCCCAGCCGATGCCGGTGCCGCGCGCTTCGGGCGGATAGAGGCTGGCGGCGAGCGGATAGCAGCCATTAAAGCCCCCCTGCACGAACACGCCGATCAGGAAGGCGGTGCCGAGCGTAGCGGCGAGCGGCATCGCGACCGATCCGAAGACGGTCAGCGCTGCGGCGGCCAGCGCCATATAGACCAGGATCAGGCGGCGCAGGTCGAAACGCATGGCGACCAGGCCGATGGAGGAGGTGCCGATGAAGGCGCCGATATTGTAGACGGCGCCGGCATAGATGGCGTCCTTTGCGGGCAGACCGGCCTCGACCGCCAGCTTGGGAATCCAGCTGATGACGAAATAGAGGGTCATGAAGCTGAAAGTGATCGCCAGCCACAGCAGGATGGTGCTGCGCGCGCGGCCTTCGGTTAGCAGACCGCGCACGCCGGCATGACGGGTTTCGCTGACATCCTGTGGCGGCAGCGCATCGAGTTGCGGCTGGCCGATCGAGGCGAGCAGCCGGTTGGCCTTCTGCAACGCGCCTTTGGGCTGGCGGCTGAGCAGGAAGGCGATGGATTCGGGCAGCACCAGCCAGACGATCGGGATGGCGATCGCACACAGTGCAGCGGCGGCGAGCAGCATCGCCTGCCAGCCATGGTCGGCCAGATGGCTGGCGACGACGAAGCCGGTGAGTGTCGCACCGACGGGATAGCCCGCCTGGAGGAAGCCGACCGCGAAGGTGCGATGCTTGCTCGGCGCATATTCGGCGGTCAGTGCCGCCATGCTGGCCAGCACCGTGCCGATGCCGATGCCGACGATGAAGCGGCTGGCGATCAGTTCGCCGATCGACGTGGCGATGCCGGACGCGAACATCGCGGCGGCCATCATGACCAGCGAGGCGAGGATCAGCTTGCGACGGCCGAAGCGATCCGCCAGCGGCGCGATCAGCAGACCGCCCGCGGCCATGCCGGCCAGGCCCGCGCTGAAGACGACGCCCAGGCTTTCGGGGCTGACCTGCCAGTCGCTCGACAGGGCCGGCGCGATATAGGACAGGATCAGCACGTCCATGCCATCCAGCATGTTGAGGATGAAGCAGGTCGCAACGACCAGTATCTGACGCGCCGTCCAGACGCTGTCCGATGCCAATGCCGATGTGGGCGTGGCGGGATTGTCCACCGTCACATAGGGCCGGACGGACACAGTGCCGCTGGCGGAATAGCTGGCCATTGAAGAAACGCCTTTCATCCTCTCGCGGGGGGAACCATGCCCCATAGCTCGAACCAACCCGGTGCCGTCTCCGGTTCTATTCTGCGGGTCTGGTCACCATGTTGCGATTTATCCTTGCTTTCCAGAGCCTCAAATGCGGTCATCCATGCTGTTATGTTATGGCTTTGGGCGGGGAACGCCCAGCAACATGGTGCGGGCTATCTCTTCGAACGTCTCGCCGATGATCGCGCGCGGCGATTCCAGATTGCGATTGATATAGACCGGCAGGGTCCCCGGATCGTCAAACTCCAGAAAGCGCACCGTTTCGGCATGGGCCTGCATCGCTGTGAAGCTGTCCACCAACGCCACGCCCATGCCGTTGGCGACGAAGGCGACCGCGGTTTCAGCAAAGCGGATATAGGTTTCCACCTCCAATTGCTGCCCCGCCCTCGCAAACATGTCGGCGATGATGCGACCGTGCGGCGTGTCGGGACGGAAGGATTGCAACTGTTCATCGGCGATGTCGGCGACGCTGATCCGCGCGCGGTCGGCCAGTCGGTGGCTGGTGGGCACCGCACACACCATTCGTCCCGCACCGATCCGGCTCGACAGGATATTGGGATGGTCGATCGGGAAGACGCTGAGCGCATAGTCGCCACGCTGCAACGCCAGATAGTCCGACGCCTGCTCGACCGACAATATGTCGAACTGGATGGTGAGGCCGGGATAGTTGGCGGTCAGCCGGGCCAGCATCTTGGGCACTACCGAATGACCGAGTGAGGGCGACGCGCCGACGCGAAACGTCCGGTCCTCACCCTTGGCCAGCCGCTTGATGACATGGTTGAGGTCTTCGAACCCCTTATAGACATGCTCGATTTCCTGAAACAGCACGCGCGCTTCATGGGTCGGCACCAATCGGCCGCGTGTCCGGTCGAACAGGCGGAAATGCAGCTTGTCCTCCATATGGCCGAGCATCCGGCTGAGGCCAGGCTGCGACGTGCCGAGCATCTGCGCGGCGGCGCTGACCGTCTTGGCGATCATGATGGCGCGGAATATTTCGATCTGGCGCAGGGTGAGCATGCCGCCTCCCTATCATTGTCTGCCCGCGACGGCCACGGCGGCCGTGCGCGGGATCAGGCCAAGGATCAGGCCACTAGCGCACCGACCGTCGGCAACCGGACCTGGAAGACGCTGCCTTCGCCAGGCACGCTATGCTTAAGCGACAGCGCGCCACCGTGCAGCGCCACCAGTTGCCGGACCAGCGCCAGCCCGATGCCAAGGCCGTCCTGCGCATCGCCGGTCGGCCGCTTCACCTGCGCGAACAGATCGAAAATCCGCGCCTGCATGTCCGGCGCAATACCGATGCCGGTGTCCGCCACCTCTATCTCCGCCCAGCCATCCACGACGCGCGCGCTCAGGCGCACTTCACCGCCAGGCGGCGTATATTTGGCGGCATTGTTCAGCAGGTTGCTGGCGATCTGGACTACACGGGCATAGTCGGCGTCGATCCAGATCGGATCGTCGGTGATATCGATGACCAGCCGGTGCTGCGCCGCCTCGATCGTCGGCTGGCAGGTTTCCACGGCGAAGGCGAGGACGTCCTGTAGCAAGACATGCTGCGTCTTGAGCGAAATCTTGCCCTGGTCGATGCGGGCGATATCGAGGATATCTTCGATCAGGCGGGACAGATGATGGACATGCCGGCCCATCCGCGCCCGAATGTCGCGCGCAGCATCCGTCCCCTCTCGCTTTTCCAACAGGTGCAGGCCCGCACCCAGCGCGGCGATCGGGTTGCGCAATTCATGCCCCAGGATCGCAAGAAATTCATTCTTGCGCCGATCGGCCACCTGCAACGCAGCGGCGAGCGAGGCCAGTTCGTCGCGCTGCGCGGTGATTTGTCGCCGTTGATCGTGAAGGTCGAAGAAGATGGCGACCTTCGACCGCAAGATATCCGCTTCGATCGGCTTCTGGATGAAGTCCACCGCACCTGCCTCATAGCCGCGGAAGCGGCGTTGCCGGTCGGCGCTGCCCGCGGTGACGAAGATGATCGGGACATGACGGGTACGGTCGTTCCCCCGCATATATTCGGCCAGTTCGAACCCGTCCATGCCCGGCATCTGAACGTCGAGCAAGGCTAGGGCGACGTCATGGACCAGCACCAATTCCAGCGCATCCTCACCCGACCGCGCCTTCAGGCAGATCAGGCCGTCGCGCTTGAGCAGCGCTTCGAGCGCCAGCAGATTTTCCTCAAGGTCGTCGACCAGCAGGCAATAGAGGGGTTGGTTGTCGCTCGTCATGTCGTCGCCAGTGTCAGAAGATAAAGAATGATGTCGTCCAAGGTCATGGCACGCGCCGACGGACAGGCGGCGAGCGCCGCTGCTGGCATGGTCGCCACCTGCGCTTCGCCGGGTTCCTGCGCGATGGCGATACCACCGGCTTCACCCACCGCCGCAAGGCCGGCAGCGCCGTCATGATTGGCGCCCGTCAGGACGATCCCTGCAAGCGCGGAGCCATAGGCGTCCGCCGCGCTTTGCAGCAGCACGTCGATCGCCGGGCGGCTGTGGTTCACCGGCTCGTCCCAGGACAAGGCGAGCGAGCGGTCGGCCTCCACCAGCAGATGATAGTCCGAGGGCGCGAAATAGATCGTTCCCGCCGCGATCGGTTCCTTGTCCTCCGCTTCCCGAACCGGAAGCGGGCATTTGGACTGAAACAAAGCCACCAGCGCATTGCGGCGATCAGGCGGCACATGCACCACGATCAGCACCGGCAGCGGATAGGCGACGGGCAGCGCCGGCAATATCCGCAACAACGCCTGGACCGCGCCGGCCGACGCGCCAATCGCGATCGCCTGGATCGGCTGGGCCGTCATGGCTCCCGCCTCTGGTAGATTTTCTCTTCCCGCACGAAATCAGCGAAGGACGGCGCGTGGCAGGAAAAGCGCAGGCTCTCCTTCGACCCCAGCCCTAGAAAGCCCTTGCGCGCGAGCGAGTCGCGAAACAGGCCGAGCGCCCGGTCCTGCAAGTCGCGATCGAAATAGATGAGGACGTTGCGACACGAAATGAGATGCATTTCGGCAAAGACCGCGTCGGTCACCAGGCTGTGATCGGAAAAAACGACCTGCGATCGCAGGCTTTTGTCGAACACCGCGCGCCCATAATCCGCGGTATAATAATCCGACAGCGACGAACGAGCGCCCGATTGCTGATGGTTTTGCGTGAACTTGCGGATCTGGTCGAGTGGATAGATCCCCGCTTCGGCCGCCTGAAGCGCATTGGGGTTGATATCAGTCGCGTAGAACAGCGTGCGCTGGTCCAGCCCCTCCTCGCGGAACAGGATGGACAGCGAATAAAGTTCTTCCCCATTGCTGCACCCTGCGACCCAGACCTTGAGCGAGGGATAGGTCCGCAAATGCGGGATCACCTTTTCCCGCAAGGCGCGGAAATAGCCGGGGTCACGGAACATCTCGCTGACTTGCACCGTCAGATAGTTGAGCAGGCGCGGTAACGTCGCGGGATCGTGCAGCAGATGGTCCTGCATGGCGGAAAAGCTGGCGAAGCCCAGTTGCCCGCGCGCCTGGACCAGTCGGCGCTTGATCGACGCGCGCGCATAATGCCGAAAGTCATAATGATAGCGTTGATACAGCGCCTCCAGCAGCAGCTGGATTTCGATATCCTCGACGCCTGGTTGCACCTGGCCCTGCATTATCGCGGCATCCATACACGCACCAACGAGAGCAGTTTGTCGACGTCGATGGGCTTTGCCATATAGTCGTTGGCGCCCGCCTCAAGACAGCGCTGCTGATCGTCGGGCATCGCCTTGGCGGTCAGCATCAGGATCGGCAGCCCAGCCCAGCGCGGATCGCTGCGCAGCGCGCGGGTGGCGGTCAGCCCGTCCATCACCGGCATCATGACGTCCATGAGGACAAGGTCAATGCCCTTTGCGGGATCGTCCACAGACGCCGCCAGCGCATCGATCGCCTCCTGCCCGTTGCGCGCGATCTGGACCGACGCGCCGCGCGGTTCCAGTACGCTGGTCAGCGAATAGACGTTGCGCACGTCATCCTCGACAATGAGGATGCGGCGTCCTTCCAACGCGGCGTCGCGATTGCGCGCCTTCTGGATCATCTTGCGCTGTTCGGGCGGCAGTTCGGACACGACCTGATGCAGGAACAGCGACACTTCGTCCAGCAGCCGTTCGGGCGACTTGGCGCCCTTGATGATGATCGAACTGGAATAGCGGCGCAGGCGCTGCTCATCGTCGGGCGACAGGTCGTGGCCGGTATAGACGATGACGGGCGGGAAGCCATGATCCCCCTCCTCGCTCAGCGTCTCCAGCAGCGCAAAGCCCGACGTGTCCGGCAGGCTGAGGTCCAGCACCATGCAGTCGAACGTATGGTGGCGCAGCTGCTCCAGACATTCGGCCGCGGTGCCCACGCCCACCGTTTCAACGTCGTCGGTCAGCAGCAGCCGGGCGACGGCGTCGCGCTGGACCGCGTCATCTTCGACGATCAGGACGCGCCGCACCCGCGTCGCCAGCTTGGCGTGCAGGTTTTCCAGCACTTCGGCCAGTTGCTCGCGCTTCACCGGCTTCACCAGATAGCCGACCGCGCCGAGCGACAGCGCCGCCTGGCTATGATCGGATGCAGACACGACATGGATCGGAATATGGCGCGTCGCATCGTCATGCTTGAGCCGGTCGAGCACGGTCAGCCCGGACTGGTCGGGCAGGCCGAGGTCCAGCACGACCGCGCTGGGCTTATATTCCCGAGCCAGCTTCACCGCCTCTTCCGCGGTGCCCGCGATGATGCATTGGAAGCCCAAGTCGCGCGACAATTCGCACACAATGGATGCGAACACCTCATCGTCCTCGATGATCAGGAGCAGGCGGCGCCCTTCGGCGATAGAAGCGCGGTCGTCCTCCACGATCCATTTGGGCTGGCTCGGCACGCTTCTGGTGGGCGCGGGCGTTGCAGGCGCGACCGGCGCAGGTTCGACGCGGGAGGGCGGTGTGGCGGCGCGGGACGCAACCGTGGCCGGATCATAGGCAAGCGGCACGATCAGGGTGAAGCTGCTGCCTTCACCGGGCTTGCTGTCCAGACTGATGCTGCCGCCAAGCAGGCGAGCAAGCTGCCGCGAGATGGAGAGGCCAAGGCCAGTGCCGCCATAGCGTCGGCTGATCGTGCTGTCCGCCTGATGGAACGCCTCGAAGATATGCCCCTGCTGTTCCTTCGACATACCGATGCCGGTGTCGGTGACGGCCATGGCGATCCGGTTCCCCTCCACCGGCGACAGGGTCAGGCGCACGCTGCCCTGCTCGGTGAATTTGAAGGCGTTGGACAACAGGTTCTTGAGGATCTGCTCGATCCGCATCCGGTCGGTTTCGATCGCGCGGGGGCAATCGGGCGCAACCTCTATCTCGAACGCCAGGTTGCGGGTTGCGGCAACGGGCTGGAACATCTGGCGCAAATCGCCGACCAGCCGTTGCAGCGGCACGGTTTCGGGCTGGACCTGGATATGCCCCGCCTCGATCTTCGACAGATCGAGAATATCGTTGATGAGCGTGAGGAGATCATTGCCCGACGATTCGATCGTGCGGGCGAATTTGACCTGGTCGTGCGACAGATTGCCATCGGGATTGTCGCCGAGCAGCTTTGACAGGATCAACAGCGAATTGAGCGGCGTGCGCAATTCATGCGACATATTGGCCAGGAAATCCGACTTATACTGGCTCGCCTGCTCCAGCTCCCGCGCCTTCGTCTGTAGCGTGACGGCTACGCGTTCCAGTTCATCGCGCTGGTTCTCCAGCGTCTGCGCCTGTTCCTCCAACTGGCTGTTGGTTTGTTCCAGTTCGACCTGCTGTTGTTCCAGCCGAACCTGAGACTCCTTGAGCGCACGCCCCTGTTCTTCCAGTTCCTCGTTAGAAACGCGCAATTCCTCGCTCTGCGCCTGCAACTCGCCCGACTGGCGCTGGGTTTCCTCCAGCGCATCCTGCAACCGCGCGCGGAAGCGGGCCGATCGCAGGGCGATGCCGATCGCGGGCGCCGCCTGGTCCAGAAGGTCGAGGACGGCGGGGCTGACCGGGCTGAAAAAGCCCAATTCCAGCACGGCGTTTACGACCTCGTCCGCCTTGGCAGGGATAATGACCAGATGTCGGGGCCGGTCCCTGCCCAGCGCCGATCCGATCGTCATATAGCCAGCGGGAATATCTTGCAGGACGAGCGGCGCGCCTTCCGCGGCAACCTGTCCAAGCAGCCCATCCTTGACCAGGAAACCGGACGGCATATCGGCGTCGGCGGGAATGCCGAGCGTGGCGGCGCGCTGGAAACGGCCCCCTTCGCCCTTGAACAGCGCGCCGCCCTGAAAGCCGAGATAGCGGGCCAGGAAGACAAGGATCGCTTCGCCCACCTCTTCAACCGATTTCTCACCGCCCATCGCTTTGGCCAGGCCCAATTGGCCGGCCTGCAACCATTGCTGCCGCGCGCGGGCGCGGTTGCTGATGCGCATAAGGATGAAGATGGCGATGGTCAGGCCCGCGCCGATCAGGCTGGATATGATCCCGGTCATGATGGCGGTGCGCGACGCGGCGGCCATGTCGTCCATGCGGATCTGGCGCAACCGTAACTCTTCCTGCGCCATGGTGTTCAGTTCCGCCCGGATCGCATCCATTTCCATCTTGCCGCGGTCAGTCATCACCACGGCCAGCGACGCGGCGACTCCCTGGGTCCGGCGCAGATCTACGGTTTCGCGCAGTTCCGCCAGCTTGGCGTCGACATGCCGCTTCAGCGCGGCGACATTGGCCTGCTGCGTGGGATTGTCGCGGGTGAGGGTGGCGACCGCCTGCATCCGTCCGTTGAGATTTTTCACCGCACTGTCATAAGGTTCCAGATAAGCTTGGCTGCCTGTCAACAGATAGCCGCGCTGCCCCGTTTCGGCATCCTGGGTAGCCGATAGAAGTTCGTCCAGCGCCATCAACACGCTATGGGTGTGGCGGATCGCGCCGTCGCTGTCGCGCAGGCTCTGTATGTTGCGATAGGCGACCGCGCCGCTGATGACGAAAAAGGCCAATCCAACGGCCAACCCCAATGCTGCCCAGATCGATGCGCGCGACAGCGGGCTGGCCGCAAAAGCTGTTTTTCCGATTGCCATGGACGTTCGCGTAAAGGGGTCTAGGCCATCCGCCAAGCAATTGTTTTGCCGGATCAGCCGGGATTGCGGCGGGCACCCATGCAAAGCTGATCTGCATCAATATGCAGCCGCGCTGATCGTGTCAGGCTATTCCAAAGCTGTCGAACCGGCGTCCGCCTGCCTTGGCTCGGCAAACGTATCTGGCTACTGTTCGCGCCGATCGGCAGCGCGCAGGCGCAGCTTGCCTGTCGGCGTCAGGCCGCGTCGGCCTGCCTGTCGGGATGGGCTGCGGCGACGCACGGCTGCTCACGCACGCGGCGAACGGTTTCGAGCAGACGGGGGAAGGCCGTCAGGTCGACGCCGAAGCGCTCCGCCGAATAGAGTTGCGGCACGATATGGCAATCCGCGACGGTCAGCCTGTCGCCAAAGCAGAAGCGGCCGCCATAACGCGCCACCATCGATTCGAGCGCACCGAATCCCTCCATGATCCAATGCCCGGTCCAACCGCGCATCGCGTCCGATCCGGTGCCCAGCTCATCACGCAACCGATTGAGCACGCGCACATTATTGAGCGGATGGATGTCGCAGGCGACGATCATCGCCATGGCGCGGACCATCGCGCGGTCATCGGCATCGGTCGGCAACAGCGGCGGATGGGGATAGCGTTCGTCGAGCCATTCGATGATCGCGCTGGACTGGGTCAGGACATGCCCGCCCACCTCCAGCGCGGGCACCAGCCCCTGCGGATTGAGCGCCAGATAGTCGGGCGTGCGCTGTTCGCCCGTCCGCAAATCATGGCTTACCTGGCGATAGGCCAGCCCCTTCGCGTTGAGCGCGATCCGCGTCCGATAGCTGGTGCCGGACCGCCAATAGCCATGCAATGTCAGGGCGGTGTCATGCGTGTCCATAGCATGACGATAGCTGCCCCCAGCCTATCCGCCAAGGCCGATGCTCAATCCCTCCAGTCCCCATTTGGCCTTGCAATAAAGCGTGCGCCGCGGACCGCAGACATGGCCCATCTGCGACCCCATATGGATGATGGAGCCGCGCACACCAGCACTGATCATCCGCCGCGCGACGCTTTGCGCGACGAAGAAGGCGGCGCGCAGGTTAAGGCCCGGCAGCGCGTCGGCGTGGCCGCCCGCTTCCACCTCGCCGTTCAGGTCAAGCCGTGCAGGTCGGACATCGACCGCAACATAGCGGCCGGGACATGGATTATGCGACGGCCCGCCCAACATGGTGCAGATCGTCCGGCCCACAAAATTGCACCTGCGCCTTCCCCTTGGCTTTCGCACGATATAGCGCGGCGTCCGCACATGCCATCAATCGTTCAAGGTCTAGCCCCTGGTCAGGGGAAAGCGCGATGCCGATGCTGACGGAGATGCGCATCGCCACGCCATCGATGACATAAGGCTCGCTCAATTGCCGAATGACCCGGCGGGCAAGCAGTTCGCACTGGTCAGGATGTTTCACATCCGCCTGGATCAGCAGAAATTCGTCGCCGCCGAGGCGCGCGGCAACATCTTCCGCCCGGATGGTGGAGGCCAGGCGGCGGGCGACGTCGACCAGCATGCTGTCACCCACGGGATGGCCATATTGGTCATTAATCGCCTTGAACCCGTCCAGGTCGAGATAATGAATGGCCAGTTGACCGGCGGCATCCGCGGACCTCAGCCTTGCATGAAAGGATTCCCGCAGCAGCAGCCGATTGGGCAAGCCTGTGAGGGAATCAAAGCGGGCCAGCTTTGCAAGATCATGTTTGGCGGTCAGATGTTCGACCAGCGACGCATAGAGATGTCGCGCCGATGCCATGCTCATCAACCCCACCACGATCAGCAATAGCGCTTCGAGGGCGAAAAACTCGGCGTGCAGTTTCTCGCCATAATCGCTTGCGGCGTGGACAAGCATCGCAGCGGCGACCGGCCCAACCGCCAGGGACAGGCTGGTCGCGCAAAGCCATGGGCGACTGGCGTTGCGGGAAACGATGCCAGCGCCGAAAGTGAAGACGAGGCTGACCGTCGCGAGATGAACCAGCGGTTCATGCGCCATCAACACGCGCACATTCAATGTCGCGATCAGGATCGCGAACATATAGGTCAGGACGGCGTAGCGCCGTTCCCAGTGCGCCAGCTGCCCGATATCCTGAGATGCGCCACCCGATCGGTGATAACCCCGGATCAACAGCACGCGCCCAGCCGTCACGACGACCGCCATAGCGACCAGCGCGGATATCATGGCATCATGCCATTTGAGGTAGATGAGCGACCCGACCAGCGCATAGAGGATGCCAAAACCGATGATCGGCGTCGTCATGGTGAACAATGTGGAGACAAGGTCACGATAGACCGCGTTGGGCACGACGGGAACAGTGGCGCGATTGAACAGCGCCAGCCCCGATCGTCGGCCATCAGTCTGGTGTCGTCTCTCCATGCCGTCTTTGTTGAGCAGGAAGGTTAACAGTTTCCTATCGACGGGACGAACCGAACCCTGTCCCATCACGGTCCAAGCCTGCCGCTGGCGGTTTCGACGGAACAAGCACGTCCATGCGCCTGTTCTGATGGGAGAGGAGATGAGCACATGTATAAGGAACAGCAGGATGGCGACGTGGTAACCCATGTTTCCGCAGTCGAGGCAAAAGGTGGGTCAAAGTCCCGCGTAAGCCGCAATATTCTGGTGGTAAGCCTGTTTCTCGTCATCGTGGCGCTTGTGGCCAGTCTGGCCTTCGGCTTTTTCGAAACGGATCGGACGGGCGCGGATCAGGTTACGGCGGACAACACGGCACAATCCGACGTCAGGTGATGGTGTGAAAGGCGAAGCAAATCGCCGTTCAAATTGTCAGAACGGAATTAGCTCGCCCTGAAAATCGAAGAGTTTCCCGCTGTCGGATATTTTCAGTCCCTCGACCACATCGAGCAATTGCAGCGCGGCGCGCTCCGGGTCGAACAGGCGACTGGCCTGAACATTGGCCTGGAACGGCCGAGACAAGGCGGTATCCACCGTGCCGGGGTGCAGCGTCACGACGATCGCTCGATCGTTGCGACGGCGTTCCTCAATGGCCAGGTTGCACACCAGCATGTTGAGCGCCGCCTTCGATGCTCGATAGCCATGCCATCCGCCCAACCTATTGTCGCTAATGGAACCTACGCGCGCTGACAGGGCAGCGAACACCGTGCGCCCGGTCTTGGGCATGATCGGCAGGAAATGTTTCGCGATCAGCGTGGGACCGATCGCGTTGACGGCATAGACCTGTGCCAGCCAATCCGGGTCCAGATCGCGCAACGCTTTTTCAGGGCCGCGACCCGGCGCATGGAGCAGGCCGGTAGCGACAATGACCAGGGTCGGTGGCGGGCCGCCGGCGACATGCGCGGCGGCGGAGGCGATGCTGCTTTCATCGAGCAGGTCGAGATATTGCGATCCGACCCGCGACCGTGCGAAACCATGTACGACGTCGAACGCCGCTTCCTCGACCAGCGCGGCCTCCAATGCCGCGCCGATTCCGCCGGAAGCGCCGATGATGACGGCGGATGTCTTAGCAGACTGGCTCATGTCCGGGTGAAGCGCCAGCGATCCGCGTCGCTATCATCCGCATCGAAGCGATATCCATCGCTGTCGAAACCGCGCATCGCGTCTATGTCGGTGATATGATGTTCGCAGAGCCAGCGGGCCATCATGCCGCGCGCGCGCTTGGCATTGAAGCTGACGAAACGCGGACCGTCCGGACCGGGTTCGCGAAATTCCACTTCGATGACCCGCACGCCCGCCAATCGGCCTTTGACCGCGGCAAAATATTCCTGGCTGGCAAGGTTGAGGACGACGCCAGACCCTTCTTCGGCCAGTTCGGCCAACATGCGCTGGGCAATATCGTCGCCCCACCAGTCGGTCAGGCATTTGCGCCGCGGTGCCCAGCGCGTACCCATTTCGAGCCGATAGGGCCGGATGGCGTCGAGTGGCCGCAGCAACCCGTAAAGACCCGACAAGATGCGCACATGATCCTGCGCGAATGAAACCCCCGCCTGATCCAGCGTGTCCACCTCAAAGCCGGTATAGACGTCGCCGGCAAAGGCGAACAGCGCCGGTCGCTCCGGCAGGTCGGCAAAGTCGCGAAAGCGATCCGCATTCAGCTTGGCGAGGCGGGGCGAGATATGCATCAATTCGGACAGGCGTTTCTGCGTCAAGTTCGCCGCCGATCGTGCAAGGCCGAGCGCTTCGTCGGCGAAATGCGGCTTGGAAGCGTCGAGCGGCGGCAGCGCGCGCTCAAAATCGAGTGTCTTGGCGGGGGAAAGCAGGGCGATCATCCCGGCTGCGGTAGCGCCGACAGGCAGATGCGTCAAACCGTCAACGCCGGACGCTTGGACATATGGACGTCATTCCAGCGCCTTTTTGTCCGTCGCCCATCGCTGGTCCGACATCCTGTCGACGGACGATCATTCCCGCGCGTCTTGCCGCCTGCGATCCGTTGGGTTAGGAGGCCACATTCGCATGGACCCGGTGCAATTCCGGGTGGCTATTCCGGCCGCCGATCCGCCGGACAACGCATATCGCATGGCGACCGGCCTACGCTGCTTGCTCATACCCCTGTGCGATTTACGTCGGTTTTGTTCATGAACAGCACCCGTCTTTCGCGCTACCGCGCCGAATGGTTCCATGACGCGGCCAGTGCCCGGCGCGATATAATGGCCGGCATGGTCGGCACCTTCGCTTTGATCCCCGAAGTCATCGCCTTCTCCTTCGTGGCTGGCATCGACCCGGAAGTGGGCCTCTTCGCGTCCTTCGTGATCGGCATCGTCATTGCCTTCGCCGGCGGTCGTCCCGCGATGATATCCGGTGCGGCAGGATCGGTCGCGTTGGTCGCCGCGGCACTCGTCCATGCGCATGGGCTGCAATATCTTCTCGCCGCCACGCTCCTGGCCGGACTTTTCCAGATCGCATTCGGCCTGATGAAACTCCATCTATTGATGCGTTTCGTATCGCGATCCGTGCGAACGGGCTTCGTCAATGCGCTCGCCATCTTGATCTTCTCGGCACAATTGCCGCAGATGCTGGGGGTGACATGGCACAGCTACGCCATGATCGCCGGTGGCCTCGCCATCATCTACCTGATGCCGCGGATCACGACCGCCATTCCATCGCCGCTGATTTGCATCCTGGTCCTGACAGCGATCAGCATGGCCTTTCCCATGCCCATCCCTATCGTCGCAGACCTTGGCCGGCTGCCCTCCGCGCTACCGTCCTTGACGTTTCCCGCTGTGCCGCTCGTCTGGCAGACCCTACGCATCGTGGCACCTTACGCGCTGGCCATGGCGATGGTGGGCCTGCTTGAATCGATGATGACGGCCAGTGTGGTGGACGACCTGACCGACACGACCAGTTCGAAGGCGCGCGAATGTACAGGCCTGGGCTTGGCCAATGTCGCCGCGGGGCTTTTCGGCGGTATCGCGGGTTGCGGCATGATCGGCCAGACGGTCGGCAATGTGCGCTATGGCGGGCGCGGGCGCCTCTCGACCCTGGTCGCGGGCCTGTTCCTGCTTGTCGTCATGGTGCCGCTGCGGCCATGGGTCAGCCAAGTGCCGGTGGCCGCACTCGTCGCGATCATGATCATGGTGTCGATCAGTACTTTCTCCTGGGGATCGATCCGCGACCTGGCGCGCCATCCCAAAATGTCCGGCGTCGTCATGGTCGCCACTGTCGTCGTCACCGTCGCCACGCATGATCTGTCGGCGGGGGTCGCGGTGGGCGTCATGTTGAGCGGCGTCTTCTTCGCATTCAAAGTGACGCGCCTGATGCATATCAGCGCCGACTATGACGATGCGACAGACACCCGAATCTATACGATCTCCGGCCAGATATTCTTCGCCAGCGCGGATATTTTCGCGGACCGGTTCGACTTGCGCGATACAGCCGGGCATGTTCGCATCGATCTCACCGCGAGCCACTTGTGGGACGTTACTGCCGTTGGCGCGTTGGAAGAAGTGGTCGGCAAGATGCGCCGTCATGGCATATCGGTTGAGGTGATCGGCCTCAATCAGGCCAGCGCTATCCTGGTCGATCGCCTTGCGCCGGCGGTGAGCGGCGACGTTTCCTAAAGCAGGCTAGGAACGCAGGCCAACCGGGATGGTCGGACGAGGCAACATCATCACGGGAAACCGCAGGGAACAAGCGCGTCGCCGTTCATTGTTGTTGATATCAACCTACCATGGCGCGCGACATGCTGTCAGCCTAGCATAAATATACGCTTTTCGCCCGACAAGTCTTTCGCGATAGATTTATCGCGCCGCAACGATCAATAGGGCGTTGCGGCATGCATATGCCACGCAAAAATAAACCGGGGGGAGGAAGATTTGAAGATCGGTGCACCCAGAGAAGTGGCACAGGGGGAAGCGCGCGTTGCGCTGACGCCCGACAGCGCGCTGCAATTGCAGAAGCTGGGCCATATATGTCTTGTCGAAAGCGGCGCGGGCAAAGCGGCCGGCTTCGACGATGACAGCTATCGCGCGGCCGGCGTGACGGTGGTCCCAACCGCTGCCGAATTGTGGGCTGCTTTAGACGTCATCGTCAAGGTGCGTCCACCCGAAGCGGACGAGGCCGCCCAGCTGAAGCCAGGCAAGACGCTGATTTCCTTCTTCTATCCTGGCCAGCGTGGCGAAGAGTTGGCCGCGATCAGCGCGACCGGTGCCAATGTCATCGCGATGGATATGGTGCCCCGTATCTCGCGCGCGCAGAAAATGGACGCTCTGTCGTCCATGGCGAATATCGCCGGCTATCGCGCCGTGATCGAAGCCGGTGCCAATTTCGGCCGTTTCTTCACGGGCCAAGTGACCGCGGCGGGCAAGGTGCCGCCGGCCCGTGTACTGGTAATCGGCGCGGGTGTCGCCGGTCTGGCGGCGATCGGCGCGGCGACCTCTCTGGGGGCGATCACGCTGGCCTTCGACGTGCGGCCGGAAGTCGCCGAACAGATCGAATCGATGGGCGCGCAGTTCGTCTATCTCGACTTTTCCGAGGAACAGCAGGATGGCGCGGCGACCGGCGGATATGCCGCCCCGTCCAGCCCGGAATTTCGCGACGCGCAGCTCAAGAAGTTTCGCGAACTGGCGCCTACCGTCGATATCGTCATTTCCACCGCGCTCATTCCGGGGCGCGACGCCCCGGTTCTGTGGACCAAGGACATGGTCGAGGCGATGCGCCCCGGATCGGTCATCGTCGATCTGGCGGCGGAACGCGGCGGCAATTGCGAGCAGACGGTCACGGACGAGAAGATCGTTTCGCCGGGTGGCGTCACGATCATCGGCTATACCGATTTTCCCAGCCGGATGGCGGCGCAGTCCAGTTCGCTTTATGCCAGCAATATCCGCCACATGCTGTTCGACCTGACGCCGGGCAAGGATGGCGTGATCGTCCATAATATGGAGGATGACGTGATCCGCGGCGCGACCATCGCCTTTGAAGGCCAGGTTAGCTTCCCGCCGCCCCCGCCCAAGATCAAGGCGATCGCGGCACAAAAGCCCAAGCCCAAGGCGGAGGAACTTACGCCCGAACAGAAGCGAGCGAAGGACGTCGCCACCTTCAAGGCGCAGACCCGGTCGCAGGTCACGAATTTGATCGTCGCCGCGGTCGTGCTGATCGCCGTCGGCGCCGTGGCGCCCGCCAGCTTCATGGCCCATTTCACGGTCTTCGTGCTGGCCTGTTTCATAGGTTTCCAGGTGATCTGGAATGTCAGCCATTCGCTGCATACGCCGTTGATGGCGGTGACGAACGCGATTTCGGGGATCGTCGTTGTGGGCGCAATGCTCCAGGTCGGGTCGTCCAGCACCATCGTGATGGTTCTGGCGACGATCTCGATCCTGATCGCGTCGATCAACATCGTTGGCGGCTTCCTGGTCACGCGCCGGATGCTGGCCATGTTCCAGCGGTCCTAAGGGGGTAGATTTCATGTTCGATACCGGTGTGGTGTCCGCAGCCTATCTCTCGGCCGCGGTCCTTTTCATTCTGTCGCTGGGCGGCCTTTCCAATCAGGAAAGCGCCAAGCGCGCCGTATGGTACGGCATTGCCGGCATGGCCCTGGCCGTGCTGGCGACCCTCGTTGGCCCTGGCGTTGCCAATCTGCCGATCGTGGCCGGCACCTTCGCCGTCGCCGCCGTCATTGGCTGGATCGTGGCGATGCGCGTCCAGATGACCGAAATGCCCCAGCTTGTCGCCGCGCTACACAGCTTCGTCGGGCTTGCGGCCGTGTTCATCGGCTTCAACGCGCATTTCGAACTGGAAACGGTGAACGCGCTCGATCCTGCCGCCCGCGAATCGCTGACCGGCTTTGCCGGCCTGCTTGCGCACAAGACGCCGGTGGAAATCAACATCCTCAAGGTCGAGGAATTTCTGGGCATCTTCATCGGCGCGGTGACCTTCACCGGGTCGATCGTCGCCTTCGGCAAGCTCGCGGGCAAGCTGGACGGCAAGGCGAAAAAGCTGCCCGGCGGCCACGTCCTCAACGCCTCGGCGCTGCTGGCGACGCTCGTGTTGCTGATGATGTATGTCGGCAATATCGGCGTAGAGGGCCGCGAACTGACCGTCCTGCTCGCCATGTCGGCGCTGGCGCTGTTCATCGGCTTCCACCTCGTCATGGGCATCGGCGGCGCCGACATGCCCGTCGTCGTGTCGATGCTCAACAGCTATTCCGGCTGGGCGGCCGCCGCGATCGGCTTCACCCTGGGCAACGACCTGCTGATCGTCACTGGCGCGCTGGTCGGCTCGTCGGGCGCGATCCTGAGCTACATCATGTGCAAGGCGATGAACCGCTCCTTCGTGTCGGTGATCCTGGGCGGCTTCGGCGGAACGACCGGTCCGGCCGCGGAAATCGAGGGCGAGCAGGTCGCGATCGATGCCGATGGCGTAGCCTCCGCGCTCAACGAAGCAGACAGCATCATCATCGTGCCGGGCTATGGCATGGCGGTGGCGCAGGCGCAGCAGACGGTGAGCGAACTCACCCGCAAGCTGCGGGCGGCGGGCAAGAAGGTCCGTTTCGCAATCCACCCGGTCGCAGGCCGATTGCCGGGGCACATGAACGTGCTGCTGGCCGAAGCCAGGGTGCCCTATGACATCGTGCTGGAGATGGACGAGATCAACGACGACTTCCCGTCGACCGACGTGGTAATCGTCATTGGTTCGAACGACATCGTCAATCCGGCGGCGCAGGACGATCCCAACTCGCCGATCGCCGGCATGCCGGTGCTGGAAGTGTGGAAGGCCAAGCAGGTCTTCGTGTCGAAGCGCGGACAGGGCACCGGCTATTCCGGCATCGAAAATCCGCTCTTCTACAAGGACAATACCCGCATGTTTTACGGCGACGCCAAGGTCGCTGTGGACAGCCTGTTGGGGAAATTGGCCTGAAATATCAGGACGCCTGCGGGAGATGCATAATCCGCCCGCCGGCGTCCACTTAGCTAGCCCCCAATAACCGCGTAAGACCCATATTCTACAACGGTAGATCCAGCAGCGCGAATATCGCCCATGTCGTTGGAATGGAAGCCGCGTCCTTCATTCGCTTGGAACGCTAGCGGCAGCGCGATCCAGGGCTCAACCGAGGCCGTCCAGTCAACCAAGCGGTCACACGGATGCGACCAGCCCCTTGCTCGCCAAGGCCGGGATGCGTTCGCCATCGCTCCATTCCCATTGAAAATCAAAACTATCGGCGAGGCCGCCGAAGAAGCCATTATGTGGCTCAGGCTCCTGCGGGCTGCTCTGGAAATTGACGCTTGCCTCCATCATTCATCGCCTCTATCTATATCCGACGTTTAATCGGATTAAGCTTTCGACATGATCCTTTGACGCATTGCTCCATGTCCATGTCGTTTATTCGACGACAAGGAAGCTATGGTGGCAAATATGGCTATCTCACCTAGGTAATATCCGAAATATTATCGGTTATAGAGGTGGGAACGAGACAAGATGAGAGGGTTTCGCATGATAGACAAGATCAGTCCGTCCCTGCGGCAGGCGGTAGCCGATCTCCATGACGGCGCATCCATCATGATCAGCGGTTTCGGCGACGCGGGCGCGCCGCACGAACTGATGGAGGCGGTGATCGAACATGGCGCGAGCGACCTGACGATCATCAGCAACAATGCGGGCGCGGGTGAGACGGGCATCGCCGGGCTCATCAAGGCCAATCGGGTGCGCAAGGTCATCTGCTCCTTCCCGCGGCAGGCGGCGTCGCATCATTTCGACGCGCGCTATCGCGCCGGAGAGGTCGAGCTGGAGCTTGTCCCGCAGGGCAATCTGGCCGCGCGCATCCAGGCGGCAGGGTCGGGCCTGGGGGCTGTGTTCACGCCGACCGGATACGGCACGCTGCTGGCGGAGGGCAAGGAAACCCGTGAGATTGACGGGCGCAATTATGTGCTGGAATATCCCATTCATGCCGACTTCGCGTTGATTAAGGCGCGCGCTGGCGATCGTTGGGGCAACCTCGTCTATCGCAAGGTGGCGCGCAATTTCGGTCCGATCATGGCCATGGCGGCCAAGACCACGATAGCGCAGGTGTCTGAGGTCGTGGAACTGGGGGCGCTCGATCCCGAAGCGGTCGTCACGCCCGGCATCTTCGTCAATCGGGTGGTGCAGGTCGCACCTCTATCCGTCGCAGCTGCGGCCTAAAGGAGACAAGCATCATGCAGCGGATGAACCGTGAAGAGATGGCCGCGCGGGTCGCGCGGGACATTCCAGAGGGCGCTTATGTCAATCTGGGCATCGGCCTGCCGACCAGGGTGGCGAATTTTCTACCACAGGAACGCGACATCTTTCTGCAGAGCGAAAACGGCCTGCTGGGCATGGGACCGGCACCCGCCGAGGAGGATATCGACTGGGAACTCATCAATGCAGGCAAGCAGCCCGTGACGCTGCTGGCGGGTGGCTCCTTCTTCCACCATGGCGATTCCTTTTCGATGATGCGGGGCGGGCATATCGACATCTGCGTGCTCGGCGCGTTCCAGGTGTCGGTCAACGGCGACCTGGCCAACTGGCATACAGGCGCACCGGACGCCATTCCGGCGGTGGGCGGAGCCATGGACCTGGCCGTGGGCGCCAAACAAGTGTTCGTGATGATGGATCTGCTGACCAAAGCCGGCGAGAGCAAGCTGGTCGCCCAATGCAGCTATCCGCTGACTGGCCTGTCCTGCGTATCGCGCGTCTATAGCGACGTCGCAATCTTCGACGTGGGTCCGGCGGGCGCGCATGTCATCGAAATGGTGCCGGGTCTGACGATCGACCAACTGCGCGACATGACGGGCGTAGACCTGCAACTGGCGCTGGAAATCGCGTGAGGAGGAAAGCGGCATGACCGTCAGCCACAGCTTCGGCGCTTTCACGCTGGATGTGCGGGACAATGGGGTGGGACTGCTCACCTTCTCGCGTCCGCCGGTCAACGCCGTGTCTCTCTCCGTCTATGAGGAGATCGGCCGCTTTGCCGACCATGTCGCGGCGGACCAGACGATCCGCGTGATCGTCATCACCGCGCCGGACGATGCCCGCGCCTGGTGCGGCGGCGCGGACCTGCACGAGTTCAAGGGGATGACGGCGGAAAAGCGTAAGGAGCGCTACCAGTTCATCAACGCCCAATTGCCCCGTTTCCATCATATCGACCGGCCGATGATCGCCGCGATCCGGGGGGCGACGGTCGGCGTGGGCGTGATGCTGGCCGGCATGTGCGACCTGCGCATCGCGGCCGAGGATGCGCGCTTCGCCTGCCCCGAGGTCGATTATGGGCTGGTCGGCGGCAGCGCAGGTCTGTTCGCGAGCCTGCGTATGCCGGAGGCCAAGGTGCGCGAGATGATCTACACCGGCCGTACTTTCACCGCGCGGGAACTCGAATCCACCGGCTTCTTCAACTATGTCGTCCCCTCCCCGGCCGTGCTGCCGATCGCGCTCGACCTAGCCAACCAGATGGCGCGCAAGAGCATGCCGACGCTGCGCGCCCGCAAGCTGGCGTCGCTGACCTGGGAAGGGTCGGAATGGATGGACGCCTATCTGGAGGCGCAGGAGGCGTCGTCCACATTGGTTGAACATCCCGAAAGCGAGGCGGGCGTATTGGCGGCGCTGGAACGACAGAAAAAGCAATCGCGCCCCTGACAGGCCGGACGAGATAGATTGGGTGGAGAGCATATGCCGGGCCTGAACGACCTTGCCGAAGACAAGCCCGCAATGGCTGGATTTGGCCCACTGGCCGGCTATCGTATCTTGGAGTTCGGCACCAATCTGACTGCGCCCATGGCGACGATGCTGATGGGCGATCAGGGCGCGGATGTCATCAAGGTAGAGCCGATCGCCGGCGAACAGTTGCGCAGCAGCGGCGACCAGCGCAGCGGCGTGGCCAAGATGGGCGCGATGTTCCTGAACGCCAATCGCAACAAGCGCTCCATCGCGCTCGACCTCAAGCGCGCCGATCATCTGGATGCGGCGCTGCGTATCGCGGGCCAGTGCGACGTCGTCGTGCAGAATTTCCGGCCCGGTGTCGCCGATCGCATCGGCATCGGCTATGACGCGATCGCGCCCATGCGGTCCGACATCATCTATGTGTCGATCGATGGTCTGGGCGACAGCGGCCCGGAGGCGCACCGCCGCGTCTATGACATCGTCGTCCAGGGGATCGCCGGGATCGCCGCCGTTCAGGCGGATAGCGTGACCGGCGAACCGACCACGATCCGCAACGCCATCGTAGACAAGGCGACCGCGCTGGTGGTCTGGCAGGCCGTCACCGCCGCGCTATTAGTGCGCGAACGGACCGGCATGGGCCAGCATATCCGCGTCAGCATGTTGAACGTCGCCCTGTCCTTCATCTGGCCGGAGGTGATGAGCAGCAGCACGCTGATCGGCGAGGACGTCGTGGTCGGCGGATCGATGGCCGGCGTGCGCTACTGCTTTGCGACGGCGGACGGCCATATATTGGTGGGTTTCGTGACCGATGACGAATTTGCCGGCGTCTGCCGGGTGCTGGGTTGCCCGGACCTGCCGGACGATCTCCGCTTCGATACGGTGGCCAAGCGCTTTGCCAATGCGGCGGCGTTGAACGCGCTGATCGGCGCGTGCCTGTTGCAGCAGCCCACCGGATATTGGCTACCCCGCTTGCGAGAGGCGGACGCCGTCTACGCCCCGATCAACCGGCCGGACGATCTGGCGGCAGATCCGCAGATCATGGCGATCGGCGCGCTAGCCGAGCATGACCATCCCGTAGCAGGCCGTTATCGCCAACCCGTCCACCCCATCCGCTTTTCCGGCACGCCCACCCGGCTGCATCGTCATGCGCCGATGCTGGACGCGGACCGTGACGCGATATTGGCGGAGTTCGGTGTCCGGCTGGCGAACGCGCCATGAAGGCGTGGGTATGCCGCCGTTTCGCCGCGCCCTTCGACATTGCGATAGAAGATATGCCGGTGCCCGAACCGGGTCCGGGCGAAGTGCGAATCCGCGTCCATGCGGCCGGCCTGTCCTTTGGCGAGACGATGGTGCTGGAAGGCCGTTATCAGAAGACCCCGCCCCTGCCCTATATCCCGTCAAGCGAGATGGCGGGGGTGGTCGATGCCTGCGGTCCCAGCGTCACGCGGCTGGTGCCGGGCCAGCGTGTCGCGGCTTTCTCCGTCTCGCTCGACGGCGGTGGCCTCGCCGAATATTGCGTTCTGCCCGAATCCTTCGTGCATGGCATCGCCGACGACCTGGCCTTCGCGGATGCCGCCGGATTTCTGATGAACCACTGGACCGCCTTCAATGCGCTGGTGCGGCGAGGCAATCTGCAAGCGGGCGAAGTGCTGCTGGTCCATGGCGCTACGGGCGGAACCGGGTCGGCGGCGCTTGACGTCGGTCGCGCGATCGGCGCGACGGTGATCGCCACCGGCAGCGACGATGCGAAGCTGGCGCGCGTAACCGCCGACCATCGGATCAACCATGTCACGACGCCGCTGCGCGAACGTATATTGGAGATTACCGGCGGTCGAGGCGCGGATGTGATCTTCGATCCCGTCGGTGGCGACCTGTTCGATCAGTCGATGCGCGCCATCGCGACCGGCGGCCGCCTGCTGGTGATCGGCTTCACATCCGGCCGTCCCGCCATGGCCCGGACCAATGTGCTATTGGTCAAGATGATATCGGTCATCGGGGTCGAAGGTCGGCTCGCCATAGAGCGCATGGGCGAGCAGGGCTGGAACGACTTTCGCGAGATGCTGGCCTGGGCGGCGGACGGACGGCTCAAGCCGCAGGCCGGGACATGTTTCGCCTTTGCGGATGCCCGGCGGGGCTATGCAGAGATTCTGGCACGCAAACATGCGGGCAAATGCGTCGTGCTGATCGACTGAGCGCTTAGCCGCAGATCATGCCTGCCAGCCGGTCCGTAATGATCGCGCGCGCGTCCGCGACCATGCGGTCGATCAGTTCGGCGCAACTGGGTATGTCGTGGATCAGCCCCTGCGCCATGCTGGCCCAATAGATGCCGCTGTCGACCTCGCCCGATTGCAGCAGCGCCTTGCCGCGCAGTCCGCTGACCAGTTCTGCGACGTCGGCGAAGACGGCGTCGGGCGCGGCGGTCCGACGAAGGACTTCGGTCGAGACAGCGTTGCGGCCAACGCGGGCGGAATTGCGGAAGGGGCGAAAGAGAATGTCGGTTTCGCGCTCGTCCTTGTCTACATAGGCCTGCTTCACATTGTCATGGATCGGCGCTTCGCGCGTGGCGCAAAAGCGCGTGCCCATCGTCACCCCGTCAGCGCCCAGCGCCAGCGCCGCCGCCAGCCCGCGACCGTCAGCGATGCCGCCGCTCGCCAGCAGCGGCACGGATAGACGATCCACGGCGGCGGGGATCAGCACCAGACCCGGCACATCATCCTCGCCCGGATGCCCCGCACATTCGAAGCCATCGATCGACACGGCATGGACGCCATAGCGTTCCGACGACAAGGCGTGGCGGACGGAGGTGCATTTATGGATGACGCGGACGCCGCGCGCGAAGAGCAGATCCCAGACTTCACGCACCTCAGGGGTGCCGGCAGTCTCGACCACGCTCACACCGCCATCGGCGATCGCATCCACAATGGCGCCATAGTCGGGCGGCCGCATGGTCGGGAAGACGGAGATGTTGACGCCGAAGGGCGCCGTCGTCAGCGCCTGGCAGGCCGCGATCTCCTGCGCCAGCGCGCTAGGATTGGGGAAGGTCAGCGCGGTTATCATGCCCAGGCCACCGGCGTTCGAAACCGCCGCCGCCAGTGGCGCATAGCCGACATTCTGCATTCCGCCCTGCACGATGGGATAGCGGATGCCCAGAAGATCGGTAACGCGGGTGCGCAAGCTCATCTCAGCTTGACGGTGCCAACCCGAGCTTGGCGAACAGCGCCGTGTCTGCGTCGCCGCCATTATTGCTCGTGGTCAGCAGGCGATCGCCGGTGAAGATGGAATTGGCGCCGGCCATGAAGCAGAGCGCCTGCCCCGCCTCGCTCATGCTTTCCCGGCCGGCCGAGAGGCGCACGACGCTGCGGGGCATGGTGATCCGCGCCACAGCGACCGTGCGCACAAATTCTATCTCATCAATCCGCGCCAGCGGCGTGTCCGCCAGCATGTCGCCCAACATAGTGCCGGGGATTGGCACCAGCGCGTTCAGCGGGACGCTGTCTGGCGGTTCGGGCAGGCTGGCCAGCGCATGGAGGAAGCCGATGCGATCTTCGCGCGTTTCGCCCATCCCCAATATGCCGCCGCAGCATACCGCCATGCCCGCCTGGCGCACATGGTCCAGCGTGTCGAGCCGGTCCTGAAAGCTGCGGGTGGTGATGACCCGGTCATAATAGTCCGGGCTGGTGTCGATATTATGGTTGTAATAGTCGAGCCCGGCTTCCGCCAGTGCATCGGCCTGATCGCCGCTCAACATGCCCAGAGTCATGCAGGTTTCCAGGCCCAGCGCCTTCACCCGCCGCACCATATCGAACAACGCGGGCATGTCGCGCGCCTTGGGTTCGCGCCAGGCCGCGCCCATGCAGAAACGGCTGGAACCGGCGGCTTTCGCCGCCCGCGCGGCGGCGACGACCGTGTCGGCATCGATCAGCTTTTGCGCCTTCACCCCGCTCTTGGCGAAGGCGGACTGGCTGCAATAGCCGCAATCTTCTGCGCAGCCGCCCGTCTTGATAGACAGCAAAGTGGACAGTTGTACGGCGTTGCGCGGATGGTGCAGGATATGCACAGCATAGGCCTGCGCCACCAGATCCAGGAAGGGCAGATCGAACAGGGCTGCGATGGTTTCGCGCGCTATGTCGGGCAGCGATTCCTCGGTTAGAGATTGGGCGGGCGCAGCGTCCAGCGGGGACAGATGATTCATGTGCCGCTCCATTGCGGGTCGCGCTTCTCGAAGAAGGCGGTTGTGCCTTCACGCTTGTCGGCGGTGCCGAACAGCGCGGAAAAGGCCTGGCGTTCCAGCAGCAGATGCGCGGACTGGTGCGTTTCGAAGGTCGCGCGGACCATCGCCTTGCCCTGCTGCATCGCCAGCGGCGCGCGGGCGGCAATGCGGGTGGCAAGATCGGTCGCGACTGGCAATGCCTGCCCATCCTCGACCACTTGCGCGATGAGGCCTGCCTGCAATGCTTCGGCGGCGGAGAGCGGATCGCCCAGCAACACCATCCGCATCGCCCGGCTGCGGCCGACCAGCCGGGGCAGGATTGCGGTGCCGCCGGCCCCCGGAATGATGCCCAGATTGGTTTCGGGCTGGCCGAATTTCGCGCTCTCCCCGGCCACGACCAGGTCGCAGCACATCACCAGTTCGTTCCCGGCACCCAGCGACCACCCCTCGACCGCCGCGATCAACGGCTTGGAAAAGCCGCGGATGCGCGTCCAGATCGCCGGGCGGAGATCGGCGAGTGCGCCGCCGGTATCGCGGGATGCCAGTTCGTTGATGTCCGCGCCCGCAGCAAAGAAGCGGTCGGCACCGGTGATGACCACCGCGCGGATCGCGGGGTCGGCCGCGGCGGCGTCCAGCGCATCGGCGACCCAGCCGAGCAGGTCGGTCGCCAGCGCATTGCGCTTTTCGGGCCGGTTCAGACGCAGCAGCAGCCCATGGGCGCCGATCGGTTCGATCAGCAAGATGTCCTGCGTTTCGCTCATGCGCCGTTCCTCAGATAATGGGATGGCCGGTACATTGCCTCACCAGTGCCGTCCGCAATGCCATCGAGCAGGCGGACGAGCGCCCCGCGGCCACAGCGGTCGGCCCAGGCGAAGGGGCCATAGGGATAGTTGGCGCCATAGCGCAGCGCAGCGTCGATGCCCTGTTCGTCCGCCACCCGTTCCAGCACGGCGTCGGCGGCGGCATTGGCGAGTTGCGCCAGCGTCCGTGCGACGATCATGCCCGGTCGATCAGCGATTTCGACGCCAGCGCGCGATTGCGCCGCGAGCAGGCTGAGCGCATCGGGCCGTGCGCTTTCGTCGGACAGGGTGAAGCCGACCGGCCCTGTGGCGTCGGCCGGGGACCAATCGAACAGGATGACCGGCGCGCCCAAGGTGTCGCTTTCCCGGCGCGCGGTCAGCCCCTGGGTCATGCCGACGAACAGCGCGCCGCAGCGCAGGAAGGTGCCGGGCGCGGCATCCTTGAGCGCTGCCATCGCTTTTTGATACGTATCCGTAACGATTATATCAGAAGCTTGTGGATCGGCGGCCTTCGGCGCGCCGTCGCGATAGTCATAGACGCCCCGGCCCGACTTGCGCCCGTACCAGCCGGCATCGACCAGCGCCGCCTGGCGCAGTTGCGGCACGAAGCGGGTGCGGCCGAAATAGGAATCGAACACGGACCGAGTGACGGCGAAGTTGACGTCCTGGCCGATCAGGTCGGTCAGCTCCAGCGGTCCCATGCGGAAGCCTGCCGCGCGGAACAGGGCGTCTATGGACGCGGCATCTGCCGCGCCCTCGTTCAGCGCGGTGAAGGCCTCGCCATAGAAGGGCCGCGCCACGCGGTTGACGATGAAACCCGGCACGTCGGCGACGGGGATCGCGACCTTGCCCCAGCTTTCCGCCGTTGCCCTGATCCGCGCCGCCACCGCCGGATCGGTCGCTGCGCCGGAAATCACCTCGACCAGCTTCATCGCCGTCGCCGGATTGAAGAAATGCATGCCGACGAACCGCGCGGGTTGCTTGAGGCCCCGCGCCAGGCGGGAGATCGGCAGGGATGAGGTGTTGGTCGCGATGATCGCGTCCGGGGCGACGATCGCCTCGATCCGTTCGAACAACTGGCCCTTTATGCCCGCATCCTCGATGATCGCTTCGATCACTAGGTCGCGGTCGGCCAGCGCATCGAGCGTGGACACCCATTGCATCCGTTCGCCGATCGTCCGCGCTTCGTCCGCCGACAGCTTGCCGCGTGCGGCCAGCTTGTCGAGGTCAGCCAGCGTCCGAGTGCGGCTCGTTTCCAGCGCCTCTATATTGACGTCGAAGATGAGGACGGACGCGCCGGCCTGCGCCGCGACCTGGGCGATGCCCGATCCCATGGCGCCTGCGCCGCAGACGGCGACTTTTCCGATCGTGGCGTTCATTACGCCGCCGCCGCGATCGATAACAGGGTCGAGCCATATTCCAGCAGCGCGCCGGGCACCGCGTCCACGCGGACGATCGTGCCGGAAACCGGGGCGGTTATGTCCTCCTGCTCGTCCAGAACCCGCAAGGTCGCAACGGGCTGGCCGGCGACCACCTGCGTACCCACGGCCAACGCCTGTTCCAGCGTGGCGACATGGGGGACCGGCACCGCGGTTTCGGGGCCGGCCTGCGGCGCGGGCGCTGCAACCAAAGGCGCAGGCGCAACCGTCCGCATCGGATTGGCCCCGCCGCCGTCGCGCGCCAGAAATATTTCCGTGTCACCGGACGCGACATGCAATTGCTGCCAGCCGCCCGTCAGCAGCGTATCGAGCAGCGCGCGGGCATCGTCGATCGCCGCGATCACGGGGTCTTTTTCGGCCGTCATGCCGCTTTCTTTCCATAGTCGGGGAGGAGAACCTGTTCGAGCCAGCGGGTGTGGATGCGGTTCTCGATAAAATCAGGGTGGGCGATAATCGCGCGATGCAGCGGCAGCGTGGTCGGTACGCCTTCCACCACGAAATTGTCGATGGCGTCAGCCAGCCGGGCGATCGCGTCCGCCCGGTCGCTGCCATGGACGATCAGCTTGCCCACCATGCTGTCGTAAAAGGGCGGGATTATCGCGCCGGCGGACATATGGCTGTCCAGTCGGATGCCCGGTCCCTGCGGCGGTTCCCAGCGGGTGATGCGGCCGGGGCTGGGCAGGAAATCGCGCGCCGCGTCCTCCGCATTGATCCGGCATTCGATGGCGTGGCCGCTGATCTTGACGTCCTGCTGGCTGACGGACAGGCCCCCGCCGCCCGCGATGCGGATCTGTTCCTGCACCAAGTCGAAGCCGGTGATCATTTCGCTGACCGGATGCTCCACCTGGATGCGGGCGTTGACCTCAATGAAGTAAAATTCCTGCCGTTGGACGTCGAACAGAAATTCGGCGGTCGTGTTGCCTCATGAAGCGATGTTCCCGAGCGGCATAGCCATTGCCTCACGTAAATGCTCCCTACAGGAGATCACCCTCACGGACTATTCCTTGCGCGACTGGGGGCCGCGCAGCGGAGCC
>NZ_JABBFV010000024.1 GCF_012927105.1 Sphingobium psychrophilum
CCGGCTCCGCTGCGCGGCCCCCAGTCGCGCAAGGAATAGTCCGTGAGGGTGATCTCCTGTAGGGAGCATTTACGTGAGGCAATGGCTATGCCGCTCGGGAACATCGCTTCATGAGGCAACACGGATGGCAAAATCACCAGCACATTGTCGCTCTACAAGATGAAGAAGAGCAACGTCCTGACCGCCGATCTGCTGACCGGCCTGTCGGTGGCGGTCGGCGCGGCCGAGAGCCAGGGCGTGGAGTTCGACGTCAACGCCAAGCTGCCTGCCGGGTTCGAAATCTTCGCGACCTATGCCTATACCGACGCAGGCTGGGCCGACGACTATGGCTCCGCCGGGGTATTCAAGAACGATCCGTTGATCAACATCCCCAAGCATCAAGCCAATATGCTGTTGTTCAAGAATTTTGCGATCGGCGATCATGAGGCGATGCTGGGCGCGGGCGTGACCCATTTGAGCAAGCGCCTGGGCCAGACGGCGGCGAATTTCTATCTGCCGAGCTACACCATCGCCAAGATATTGGGGTCGTTCAACATCACCGAGCAGATCAAGCTGTCGGCGGACGTGAACAACCTGTTCGACAAGAAATATTATGCCAGTTCCTATTCGGCGCTGTGGGTCCAGCCGGGCACGCCGCGGTCGTTCACGGTGCGGGCGAGCTTCAACTTCTGATCGACTGACTTCGGGGCCGCGAGGCTCCGATCGGCCGCCGACGTTCCCCCCTCCAAGCCCTGGGGACGTCGGCGGCCTTTTTCCTGTAAGGTCGCGCGATATGAGTTTGCTCTACACATCCGATCCCGTCCGTGGCGGCGTATGGCGTGCGATTTTCGCCGAAGAAGCACCCGACATCGCTTTTGTCGATCCGTCGCAGCCGCATGATCCCGCGGCGATCCGCTATCTCGCCGCCTGGGCACCGTCGGCCGCGTTGATCGCCAGCCTGCCCAATCTGGACATCCTCTTTTCGATCGGTGCGGGGATCGACCAGTTCGACATGGACGCGCTACCGCCCCATATCCGGGTGGTCCGCATGATCGAGCCGGGGATCGTAGCGGGGATGGTCGAATATGCGACCATGGCGGTGCTGGCGCTGCACCGGAACCTGATCGATTATGGCATCGCGCAGCGCCAAGGCCGCTGGGCACCGATCAAGCTGGTGCCCGCGGGCGAGCGGCGGATCGGCGTGATGGGGCTGGGCAATCTGGGCCAGGCGGTGTTGGGCGCATTGCGGCCGTTCGGCTTTCCGCTGTCGGGATGGAGCAGGTCGGCCCATGCCATCGACCGGGTCGATTGTTATGCGGGCGAAAATGGGCTGCCAGGATTTTTGGCGGGCTGCGACATCCTTATCTGCCTGCTGCCGCTGACCAACGAGACGCGCGGCATTTTGTGCCGGGATACGCTGTCGCAATTGCCGCGCGGGGCGGCGATCATCAATGTCGGGCGGGGCGGGCATCTGGTGGAGCAGGATCTGCTGTCGTTGCTGGAGGACGGGCATGTTTCGGGCGCGGTGCTGGATGTGGCCGAGCCGGAGCCGCTGCCGGCCGGGCACGCTTTCTGGGCGCATCCGCGCATAATGCTGACGCCCCATGTCGCCAGCATGACCCGCCCGGATGGCGCGGCGCGCGCGCTGATCGCCAATATCCGGCGCTTTGCCGACGGCCAGCCGATGGACGGCGAAGTCGCGCGCGACCGGGGCTATTGACGCGCGACATGCCATGCCGCGCCAGCCCGAAAGGATAGCCGTCAGAGGCGGATAGTCTGCCGGAATTATGGGCGTGATCGATCACGGCAGGCTATGCCGAATGCATGTTGATAAAAGCCTATAATCTGCGCCCGCCTTTAAAAAATGGGCTTCATGTTCCGGTGCAGCCATGTCGTAATGCTGTTGTCACACGGCCCCAGCGGCCACCTGTAGAACCCGCAAAGGACGCTTCGCCGATGCCCAATTTCCGGCCCAAATATATCAGCTTCGATTGCTATGGCACGTTGACCCGTTTCCGCATGACGGAGATGGCGAGCGCCTTCATGGCCAATCGCATCGATGCGGAGAAGCTGCCCGCTTTCTGCAAGGATTGGGGCGCATACCGCTTCGATCAGGTGATGGGACCGTGGGAACCCTATCAGGAGATTATCCGCAATTCGTTGCGCCGGACGTGCGAGAAATGGGGCGTCGCCTATAACGAAGCCGATGCCGATGCCGTTTATGCCGCGGTGCCGACCTGGGGTCCGCATGACGATGTCGCCGGCGGCCTGAGCCAGATCGGCGACAAGATCCCGCTGGTCATCCTGTCCAACGCGATGAACGAGCAGATCCATCATAATGTCGCGATGCTGGGCGCGCCCTTCCACGCGGTCTATACCGCGCAGATGGCGCAGGCGTATAAGCCGCGGATGCAGGCGTTCGAATATATGTTCGATCAACTGGGCGCGAACCCGGAGGATATGATGCACGTATCGTCCAGCTTCCGTTATGACCAGAATACGGCGACCGACCTGCATTTCGGCTGCCGCGTGTTCGTGGGCCGGGGGCATGAGCCGTCCAACCCCTTCTATCGCGATGTTGAAATCCCCCATATCGGTTGCCTGCCGGCGGTCGTGGGTCTTTGATCGAATAATGGCCGCGCCCTCCCCCCTCTCCTACTGGCTCGCCAGCGCGCCCGCCTTCACCGGCGGGGCGGAGGGCGGGGTCGATGGTTCGGCGGACGTCGCCATCATCGGCGGCGGCTTTACCGGGCTGTCCGCCGCGCTGGCGCTCGCCAAGCGCGGGGCGCGTGTCGTGCTGCTGGAGAAGGGGCGCGTCGTCGGCGAGGCTTCGGGTCGCAACGGGGGCCAGTGCAATAATGGCACGGCCCAGGATTATGGCGCGCTGTCGGCCCGGTTCGGGAAGGACATCGCCAAGGCCTATTATCGCGCCCATTGCGATGCCGTCGATACGGTCGAGCGGCTGGCGCGTGAGGAGGGCATCGACTGCGACTTCAATCGCTGCGGCCGGATGAAGCTGGCGGCCAAGCCGGCCCATTATGACAAGCTGGTTCGGGCGCATGATTTGCTGGCCGCCGAAGTGGATCAGAATGTCCGACTGGTGCCGCCCGACCGCATCCGCGACGAAGTGGGGTCGGACGCTTTCCACGGCGGGCTGATCCAGACGACGAGCGCGCAGGTGCATCCCGCGCGGTTTGGCATGGGATTGGCCGAGGCGGCGGCGCGGGCCGGGGCGCTGATTTACGAACAGGCCGACGTCAGCGATTTCCAGCGCGAGCCGCAGGGGTGGCGCGTGACGTCTTCGCGCGGGACGGTGACGGCGAAGCAGCTGCTGGTCGCCACCGGCGGCGCGCCTGCCGTCGGGCCGTTTGGTTTCTTCCGTCGGCGAATCGTGTCGGTCGGCAGTTTCATCATCGCGACGCAGCCGCTGGACGATGCGCTGATCGACCGATTGCTGCCAGGGCGGCGCAATTATGTGACCAGCAAGAATATCGGCAATTATTTCCGCCTGACCCCCGACAACCGCCTGATCTTCGGCGGGCGGGCGCGCTTTGCGATCAGCGATCCGCGGTCGGATGCGAAAAGCGGGCTGATCCTGGAGGCCGCCATGGCCGAGATGTTCCCGGCGTTGAAGGGCGTGGGCATCGATCATGTGTGGGGCGGGATGGTGGACCTGACCGCCGATCGGCTGCCGCGCGCGGGGGAGACGGACGGGCTGTATTATTCGATGGGCTATAGCGGCCATGGCGTGCAGATGGCGACTTATATGGGACAACAGATGGCCCGCGTGATCAGCGGCGAGCCGGGCGCGAACCCGTGGGCCGGGCTGGATTGGCCGAGCGTGCCGGGCCATTTCGGCAAGCCGTGGTTCCTGCCGCTGGTTGGCCTGTGGTATAAATGGCAGGATGTGATCCATTGATGGATGCCATGTCGCCCTTTTCCCGCCGGGATTTGATCGGCGCGGGGCTTGGCATTGGCGCCGGGCTGCTGCTGCCCGACGGCGCGCTGGCCGCCGCCAAGCCGCGCCGGGGTGGACGCATTCGCGTCGCCAGCCTGTCCAGTTCTACGGCCGATACGCTGGACCCGGCCAAGGGCGCGCTGTCGACCGACTATGTGCGCCATTATATGTTCTATAACGGGCTGACCGTGCTGGACCGGCAGTTGATCGCGCGGCCGGCACTGGCCGAGCGGATGGACAGCACGGACCAGATCGCCTGGCATGTGCGGTTGCGCAAGGGCGTAACATTCCATGACGGCGCGGACCTGACCGCCGCCGATGTCGTGTGGTCGCTGCTGCGGCACAAGGATGCGGCGACGGGCTCCAAAATGGCGCAGATCGCCGAGCAGTTCGCGCAGGTCAAGGCGACCGGGCGGCATGACCTCACCATCCGCCTGACCGGACCCAATGCGGATTTGCCGACCATATTGGCGCAGTCCCATTTCCTGATCCTGCGGGCCGGGACGCGCGATTTTCGGACGGCCAACGGAACCGGCCCCTATCTGTGTGCGCAATTTCGGCCCGGCGTGCGGACGCTGGCGCGGCGCAACCCCAATTATTGGAAGCCGGGCAAGCCCTATCTGGACGAGATCGAGCTAATCGGGATTCCCGATGAGGTCAGCCGGGTCAATGCACTGCTGTCGGGCGACGTCCATCTGGTGATCGCGGTCAATCCGCGATCGACCAAGCGGATCATGGCGTCGCGCGCCCATGCGCTGCTGGAAACCCAGTCGGGCCTCTACACCAACCTCATCATGCAGCAGCGGCAGTTGCCGACCGGCAACCCGCATTTCGTCGCGGCGATGCAATATCTGATCGACCGGCCGCTGATCAAGCGGGCGCTGTATCGCGGCTATGCGACGATCGCCAACGACCAGCCGATTCCGCCCTTCCACCCCTATTATCGCGCCGACCTGCCGCAGCGGTCGCTCGATCTGGACAAGGCGAAATGGCATTTGCAACGCGCAGGCCTGACGGGCGTGCGCCTGCCGGTCTATGCGTCGCCCGCCGCCGACGGATCGGTCGACATGGCGTCGATCTTGCAGGAATATGGGTCGCGCGCGGGGTTGAAGCTGGCGGTCAACCGGGTGCCGGGCGATGGATACTGGTCGACCCACTGGATGAAGCATCCGCTGGGCTTCGGCAACACGAACCCGCGCCCGACCGCCGACCTGCTGTTCAGCCTCTTCTACAAGTCCGACGCGGCGTGGAACGAGAGCGGATGGAAGAACCCGCGCTTCGACAGGCTGTTGCTGGAGGCGCGGGGCGAAGCCGATCAGGCGCGGCGCAAGCAGCTTTATGGCGAGATGCAGGGGTTGGTCCATGACCATTGCGGGGTCGGCATCCCGGTGTTCATAAGCCTGATCGACGGCTATGACCGGCGATTGAAGGGGCTGTATCCTGTCTCGCTGGGCGGCCTGATGGGCTATCAATTCGCCGAACATGTGTGGTGGGAAGGCTGATGGCGGGCGCATCCTCCCAAAGCGGCATGAAGGCCGCGCTGACGCTGACGACCCAGCGCTTTGCATCGTCGCTGCTGACGCTGCTGCTGGTGTCGGTGACGATCTTCGTCATCGCGCAGCTGCTGCCCGGCGACGCCGCGCAGGAAGCGCTGGGTCAGAGTGCGACGGCGGAACAGATTGCGGCTTTGCGGCATGAGATGGGTTTGGATCGGCCCGCTTATGTCCGTTACGCCGACTGGCTGGGCGGCATGGTCAGCGGCAATCCGGGGCAGTCGATGGTCGCCAACATGCCGGTGGCGGAGGTGATTGCCGAGCGCCTGCCCAACAGCCTGCTGCTGGCCGCGCTGACCGCGCTGGTGGCGGTGCCGGTGGCGCTGGCGATCGGCATTGGCTCTGCGATGAACCGCGGCGGGCGGATTGACCGGGCGCTCAATATCGCCACCCTGTCGATGGTGGCGGTGCCGGAATTTCTGGTCGCGACGATCGCGGTGCTGATCTTTTCGGTGAAGTTGCGCTGGTTGCCGTCGATCGCTCTGGTGTCCGACGACATGACATGGGGCGAGTATCTGCCCGGCGTCGCGATGCCGATCCTGACGCTGAGCGTCGTCGTCATCGCGCAGATGGCACGGATGACGCGGGCCGCGGTGATCGACCAGATGGACCGGCCCTATGTCGAGATGGCAGTGCTGAAGGGCGTCGCGCCGGTGCAGGTGGTGCTGAAACATATCATGCCCAATGCGATCGCGCCGATCGTCAACGCGATGGCATTGAGCCTGTCCTACCTGCTGGGCGGGGCGGTGATCGTAGAGACGATCTTCAACTATCCGGGGCTTGCGAGTTTGATGGTCAATGCCGTCACCAGCCGCGACATGCCGTTGTTGCAGGCCTGCGCCATGATCTTCTGCGCGGCCTATCTCCTCCTGATGCTGATTGCGGATGTCACTGCGATATTGGCCAATCCCAGGCTGCGGGCGCAATGATGGGTGCTGCTTTCAAGCGGGCAAAAGCCCTGCCTATGTCGGGCAAGGTCGGGTTGGTGCTGGTCATCTTCTGGTTGGCTGTCGCGCTGTTCGGGCCGATGCTGGCGCCTTATCCGGTCGGTGCCTTCGTCGCCTATGACGTGTTCGACGGCCAATCTGCGGCGCATTGGCTGGGCAGCGACTATCTGGGCCGCGATGTGTTGAGCCGGTTGCTGTCAGGCGCGCGCTACACGGTGGGGCTGGCCGCCGCCGCCGCGCTGCTGGCGAGCGCGACCGGCACCGCGCTGGCGCTGACGGCGGCCGTAGGTGGCGCAAAGGTGGATGAGCCGCTGTCGCGCTTCATGGACATGCTGATTTCCATTCCATCCAAGATATTTTCGTTGGTGCTGGTCGCCGCGTTTGGATCGTCGCTTCCGCTGTTGCTGCTGATCGCCGCGATTACCTATGTGCCGGGCAATTACCGGATCGCCCGTGCGCTGGCAGTCAATCTGGCGCAGATGGATTATGTGCAGGTGGCGCGGGCGCGGGGCGAAGGGCGGTTCCATATCGCGATCACCGAAATATTGCCCAATATGATCCACCCGCTGCTGGCCGATTTTGGCTTACGCTTCGTGTTCATCGTGCTGCTGCTGTCGGGCCTGTCTTTCCTGGGGCTGGGCGTGCAGCCGCCGGACGCCGATCTGGGGTCGCTGGTGCGCGAGAATATTTCGGGGCTAGGCGAAGGGGCGTTGGCGATTTTGGCACCGGCGGTGGCGATCGCGACTTTGACGGTGGGCGTGAACCTGCTGATCGACGCGCTGCCGGGACGGGGGAAAGGCCGATGAGCGATAGACCGCATGTAGAGGTGCAGGGCCTGGTCGTGACCGCGCGCAATCCAGCGGGCGAGACATTTCCGATCGTCAGCGGCATCGATTTCGCGCTGAAGCGCGGCGAGGTGCTGGCGCTGATCGGGGAAAGCGGGTCGGGCAAGACGACGATCGCGCTGACGCTGCTGGGCCATGCGCGGCCGGGGGCGACGATTGCGGGCGGGTCGATCCGCGTGGGTGACGCTGAACTGACCAAGCTGGATCGCGGCGCGCTGGCGCAGCTGCGCGGCAACCGTATCGCCTATATCGCGCAGAGCGCCGCGTCGGCCTTCAACCCGTCTCGCACGATCATGGACCAAGTGGTCGAGCCGGCGATGATCCATCGCCTGATGTCGCGCGCCGCCGCCGAGAGGAAGGCGGTGGACCTGTTCCGGGCGCTCGCCCTGCCCTTCCCCGACACGATCGGCGCGCGTTATCCGCATCAATTGTCGGGCGGGCAGTTGCAGCGGCTGATGGCGGCGATGGCGTTGATCACCGACCCCGAACTGGTGATATTGGACGAGCCGACCACAGCGCTGGACGTGACGACGCAGATCGAGGTGCTGCGCGCGTTCAAGGCGGTGGTGCTTGAGCGCGGGGCGACCGCCATCTATGTGTCGCACGACCTGGCCGTGGTGGCGCAGATGGCTGACCAGATCGTCGTGCTCAATCACGGGCGCATCCGCGAGGCCGGGGCGGCGGCGCAAATACTCCACGCGCCGGCCGATGATTATACCCGCACGCTGATGGCCGCGGCGCGCCCGGCGATCCGGCCGATCCCGGCCAAAGCGGACCTGCCCGCCGCCGCGCCGCTGCTGGAAATCCGCAATGTGACGGCCGGCTATGGCAAGATCGGCAAGGATGGATTGCCGCGCGTGCCGGTGCTGCGCGACATCAACCTGACGATCGAGCGTGGCGGTACGCTGGGCGTGATCGGGGAAAGCGGGTCGGGCAAATCGACCATCGCGCGGGTCATCGCCGGGCTGTTGCCGCCTGCGAGCGGGCAGGTGCTGCTGGACGGCGAGCCATTGCCGCCGGGGCTGGACGGGCGCAGTCGCGAGCAGTTTCGCCGTATTCAACTGGTGTTCCAGAATGCCGATACGGCGCTCAATCCCGCACACAGCGTGGGGCAGATATTGGCGCGGCCGTTGGCCTTCTATGCCGGGTTGAAGGGCAATGCCGCGCATCTGCGGGTGCTGGAACTGCTGGACCTCATTCGCCTGCCCGCCAGTTTGATCGACCGCAATATCGGCGGGCTGTCGGGCGGGCAGAAGCAGCGCGTCAACCTGGCCCGCGCGCTGGCGGCCGACCCGCAGATCATCCTGTGCGACGAGGTGACATCGGCGCTCGATACCGTGGTGGGTGCGGCCATATTGGAGCTGATGGCGGAATTACGCCGGGAGCTAGGCATCGCGACGATGTTCATCAGCCATGATATTTCGACGGTGCGGGCGATTTGCGACGATATCCTGGTCCTCTATTCGGGGACGATGGTGGAGACCGGGCCGCGTTCGGCCTTCGCCACCGCCCCTTTCCACCCCTATACCGACCTGCTGATCGGATCGGTGCCGGAAATGCGCGCGGGGTGGCTGGAGGAAAGCCATGCCGGCGCTGCGCCACCGCCGATCGGTGCGGCCGGCGACCATCCCGATCTTTGCCGCTTCCTGCCGCGCTGCGCCGCGCGGGTGGACGGCCTGTGCAACATCACCCCGCCGCCCCGCCATGGGCTGGATAAGGGATCGGCGGGGGCCAGCCGCATATTGTGCCATCATGGAGATGAAAGTTTGATCCCGTTATGAGCCGGTTCGTTCGACTGGGCGAAACTGATCGCCCGCCCATCACCCTGCATGTCGATGGCGCGCCCGTCGCGGCGCTGGAGGGCGATACGTTGATGGTCGCGCTGCTGAGCGCGGGCGGCACGCTGCGCCAAAGCGAGTTCGGGCCGGAGCAGCGGGCCGGATTCTGCCTGATGGGCGCGTGCCAGGATTGCTGGGTATGGACCGAGAGTGGCGACCGCCTGCGCGCCTGTTCCACCCTGGCCGCGTCGGGCCAGCGCATCGTCACCAGCCAGCCGGGGGCGTCATGGCCGAACCACGTATAATTATCGTCGGCGCAGGCCCGTCGGGGACACGCGCGGCGCAGGCCTGCGTCGCGGCGGGGCTGCGGCCGATCGTGATCGACGAGGCACGGCGCGACGGCGGGCAGATTTATCGCCGCCAGCCGGACAATTTCACCCGTCCCTATGCCAAACTCTATGGCACCGAGGCCGGACGGGCGCAGGTGCTGCACGAGACGTTCGACGGGCTGAAGGGCGCGATCGATTATCGGCCCGAAACATTGGTATGGAATATCGCGGGCGGCCATGTGTGGACAGCGAGCGGGACAGTTCAGAAGGCTATGCCGTTCGACGCGCTGCTGCTCTGCACGGGCGCGACCGATCGGTTGATGCCGGTCAAGGGATGGCAGTTTGCGGGCGCATACAGTCTGGGCGGGGCGCAGGTGGCGCTCAAGAGCCAGGCGGTGTCGATCGGGCACAAAGTCGTGTTGATGGGATCGGGGCCTTTGCTCTATCTAGTCGCGAGCCAATATGTGGAGGCCGGTGCGGATGTGGCGGCGGTGCTGGATACGTCGCCGTTCAGCGCGCGGGTCAAGGCGCTGCCCGACCTGCTGGCGATGCCGTCGGTGCTGTGGAACGGCGTGGCGCTGACGCGAGCGTTGAAGCGCGCGGGCGTGGCGGTGCATCTGGGCGTGACGCCGGTCGAGATCATGGGCGATGCCGAGAGCGGGGTAAGCGGCATCCGTTTTCGCACCGGTTCGGGCAAGGAAGAGACGGTTCGCTGCGACGCGGTGGCGATAGGCCATCATCTGCGGCCGGAGACGCAACTGGCCGATCTGGCGCGCTGCGCCTTCACCTTCGATGCCGGGACGCGGCAATGGTTGCCTGAGCGCGACGGCGACGGGCGGTCGAGCGTGGCGGGCGTCTATCTGGCCGGCGATGGCGCGAAGATATTGGGCGCTCGGTCGGCCGAGGCGAGCGGACGGCTGGCGGCTTTGGCGGCTTTGGCCGATTTGGGGCTGCCGGTGGACAAGGGCGAGATGACGTCGCTGCGCGGGGACGTGGCCAATTATGCAAAGTTCGCGCGGGGGCTGGCCAGGGCTTTCCCCTGGCCGTCGGCCCAGGCCGCGGTCCTACCAGACGACGCCATATTGTGCCGCTGTGAAGGCGTAACGGCGGGCGACCTGCGCGGCGTGATGCGCGAGACGGGCGCGCAGGAAGCGAACCGGGCCAAGGCGTTCAGCCGGGTCGGCATGGGCCGGTGCCAGGGGCGCTATTGCGGGCTGGCCGCGGCCGAGCTGATCGCGGCGGAAAGCGGCGTGCCGATCGAGCAGGTCGGCCGCCTGCGGGGGCAGGCGCCGGTCAAGCCGCTGCCTATCGCGATTGGAGACGAGACATGAGCGGGGCAATGAGCGCGGCCAGCGACGTCATCATCGTGGGCGGCGGGTTGATGGGATCATCCGCCGCGCTGTTCCTGCGCGGCCATGGGATTTCGGTCACTTTGCTGGAAGCCGACTTGATCGGGCGGCAGGCGAGCGGCACCAATTTCGGCAATGTCCGGCGACAGGGGCGCGGGATTCACCAGCTGCCGCTGGCCAATCGCGCCATCGCCATCTGGCGGCGGTCGCGCGAGTTGCTGGGCGCGGATGTCGAATATCTCCAGTCCGGGCATATCCGGGTCTGCTATCGCGAGCGGCCCGAACTGGTCGGGTCGATGGAGGAGTATGCGGCGCAGGCCCGCGCGGAAGGGCTGGACCTGGAATTGTTGAGCGGCAATGCGCTGCGCGACAAATTTCCCTTTTTCGGGCCGGACGTGCTGGCCGGTTCCTATTCGCCGACCGATGGCCATGCCAATCCGCGCCTTGCCGCGCCCGCCTTTGCGCGGGCGGCAGAGCGGCTGGGGGCGATGATCCATGAGAATACGAAGATTGTCGACGCGCAGAAGGTCGGCGAGGATTTCATCGTCACGGCGGCGGACGGGCGGACGTTCCGCGCGCCGACGCTGCTGATTACGGCGGGGGCATGGGGTAATGCGCTGTCGTCGCAGTTCGGCGAGCCGGTGCCGATCGTGCCGCGCGGGCCGAACATGAGCGTCACCGAACCGGTGCCCTATGCGATCCTGCCTGCGGTCGGCGTGATGACGCCGATCGAGGAGGAGACGGTCTATTTCCGCCAGGTCGCGCGCGGCAACATCGTGCTGGGCGGCAGTACGCGCGGCCCGTCCTTCCCCGACCAGTATCGCGCCTATGTCGAGCCGCAGAATACGCTGAGCCAGTTAAAGCAGATACGGCGGCTGGCACCGTCGCTGGGGAAGCTGAATATCATCCGGGTCTGGTCCGGCATCGAAGGCTATATGCCCGACAGCCAGCCGGTAATGGGACCAAGCGCGACGACCAGCGGGCTATACTATGCTTTCGGCTTTTCGGGGTCGGGATTCCAGATCGGGCCGGGCGTGGGCGAGACGATGGCCGAGATCATCGCCAAGGGCGGGACGGATATTCCGATGGGGCCGTACCAGATCGAGCGGTTTGCGGCGGGATAACGGCGTGGATCAACGGCGCGGCGGCCATTGGCGCGCGGCGTGGAGTAGGCGCAGGATGCGGACGTCCGTATCGGTCTGGTCATAGATCAGGATATAGTTGCGGTGGACCACCCATTCGCGCGTGCCCGGTACGCGGCCGGGTCGGCCCATGGCGGGATGCCGGGCAAGATCGGCAGCCATTTGCGAAAAGAGGGTGTCGAGGCTCATCGCGGCGCGCGGGCTGCGGGCTTCAACATAATCGTAAATGGCGTTACGATCCTCGACGGCGTCCGCCGTCCAGTGCAGCGTCATTGCGTCTCGTCTAGCTTCCGCAGGGTGGCGGCGCGACGTGCGGCGAAATGCGCCTCGACATCATTGCCCGCGATCATATGGCCCGCCTGCGCCGATGCCTGCCCGATTTCGACCTGACGGCGAAACCAGGCGTCATGGCTTTCTGCCTGTTCTTCACGCTGAACCACATCGCGCATGAAATCGCGCAGCAACTGTGCGCCGGTGCGATCCCGCGCCTTGGCGGCGCGGGCGAAGCGGCCTTTGAGTTCCTGATCGACGCGAAAGGTGAAGGTTGCCTCATTCACGGCATGGGCGCTCCATGTGTTGTATGTGATGTGCAATGTAACACATGGAGCGCCCATGCCCAATATCAGAATTCAATCAATGCCACCTTGGTCTTGAGGTTCGCCATATAGGCTTCGCGGCCGAGATCCTTGCCGATGCCTGATTGCTTGTAGCCGCCGGTGGGGAGGATGAAGTCGTTGCTGCGGCCGTAGCGGTTGACCCAGATGGTGCCGGCTTCCAGTGCGCGGGTGGCGCGCAGGGCGCGGCCGATGTCGCCGGTGTGGACGCCCGCGGCAAGACCATAGTCGCTGTCGTTCGCCAGCGCATAGGCCTCCTCCTCGTCGGCGAAAGTCTGGACGGTCAGCACCGGGCCGAAGATTTCGCCCTGTACGACTTCGCTCTGTTGATCGACGTTGGTCAGCAGGGTCGGTGCGAAATAGCTGCCCTCCTGCGGCGCGGTCGCCCGACCGCCGCCGGTCAGGATTTGCGCACCCGCCGCGGTCGCGCGGCCGACGATGCCGGCCATGCGGTCGAGTTGGCCTTCGGAGATGATCGGACCGAGCGTGGTATCAGCCGCCCAGGTCGGGCCCGACCGGTGCATATTGAAGGCGGTGACGAGGCGGTCGATCACCTGGTCCGCGACTGTGTCCTGCACCAGCAGGCGCGATCCGGCGACACAGACCTGGCCTGCATTCAAGGTGATGGCGCGGGCGACGAGGGCAGATGCCCTGTCGAGGTCCGCGTCGGCAAAGAGAATCTGCGGGCTTTTGCCGCCCAGTTCCAGCGTCACCGGCTTCGGCCCGGTTTGCGCGCAGGCCGCCATGATCGCAGCGCCGGTACGGGTGGAGCCGGTGAAGGTGACCTTTGCCACTTCCGGGCGACGCACCAACGGATCGCCGACCGAGCGGCCGTCGCCCTGCACGATGTTGAAGATGCCTGCCGGGAGGCCGGCCTTGATCGCCAGTTCGGCCAGGCGCACGATGCTGAAGGGCGTCATTTCCGAGGGTTTGAGGACGATGCTGTTGCCCGCGGCGATGGCGGGCGCGATCTTCCAGGCGGCCATGACCAGCGGCAGGTTCCACGGCGCGATCGCGGCGACGACGCCATAGGGTTCGGTGATGGTGAGGCCGAGCTTGTCGGGCGTGGTGGACGCGACTTCGCCGCCGACCTTGTCCGCCCATTCGGCGAAGAAGCGAATGGTTTCGGCGGTGTAGCTCAAATCCCAGGCGTTGATTTCCTTGAGCATCCGGGTGGACCCCAGGGCTTCTAGCGGGGCGAGTGTCGCGGCGTCAGCCTCGATCAGGTCGGCCCAGCGGCGCATCACCTTCATCCGGCCGCGGGGGTCGGTCTGCGCCCAGCCGCTGCGCTTATAGGCGCGCTGTGCATCGGCGACGGCTTCGACCAGTTGGTCGGCATCGACGCTGTCGAGTTCGGCCTGGATGCGGCCGTCGGATGGCCGCCGCACGATGATCGCGGGTCCGCGCCCGGCGACGCGGCGCCCGCCGATGAAATTATTCGCCTGGGGAAGGCTGATCTGATCGGGGTCGAAACCGGTCACGGCATAATCTCCTTCATACGGACATTCTGATAAAATAGGCGCGCGTCGCGGCATTTGTTGCAGTTGCACGGGAAAATGTGCGCGATAATCTTCCAAAATCAGGGCGAAGGCAGCAGCCAATGCTTAGGGCCGCATCTTAATGTCCGACCACTGATTCCGAATAGAGGCAGGCGGGCGTCCCTTTCCCGCCAAGGAGCAAGACGCATGGCGACAGGCATAGAGGCGATGGTGGACCTGCGGCGGATGACGCTCGAGGATCTGGCCGCCGCCCATACCCTATCGAGCGAACAGAAATGGCCGCATCGCATCGAGGATTGGGAGATGCTGTTCGGGCTGGGCTTTGGCTATGTGGTTGAGCGCGATGGTGCAGTCATAGGGACGGCGATGGCCTGGCTCTATGGCGCGGATGCCGCGACGCTGGGGATGGTGATCGTGTCGCCGCGGGCGCAGGGCATGGGGCTGGGCCGTCGGTTGATGGAGGCGGTGCTGGGCGATCTGGGCGACCGTACCGTGCTACTGAACGCCACCGACGAAGGCGCGCCGCTCTATCGCAAACTGGGGTTCGAAACCATCGGTCCGGTATTCCAGCATCAGGGCGCGGCCTTTGCTGTACCGATGGCGCAGTTGATCCCCGACGAGCGGGTGCGGCCATTGGGCGTGAAGGATATGGGCACATTGCATGATCTGGCGCGCCGCGCGACGGGCATGGATCGCGACGCCTTGCTCGACGCGCTGGTGCCAGGCGCGCAGGGCGTGGTGCTGACCCGTAGTAATGAGCCGGTTGGTTTTGCGTTGTTCCGCCGGTTCGGAAGGGGCTATGTCGTCGGCCCGACGATCGCGCCGGATACGGGCGGGGCGAAGGCGCTGATTTCGCACTGGCTGGGGTCCAATAGCGGCATGTTCTGCCGACTGGACATACCCGAAGAAAGCGGACTTGGCGGCTGGCTCGATGAGCTTGGCCTGCCCTGCGTCGGGCGGGTGGTGCGCATGGTGCGCGGGCCGCAGCCGGTGATCGATCCTTCGATCACGACCTTTTCTCTTACCACGCAGGCGCTCGGATGACCCTTACCCTCAACAACCCCGCCCTTTTCATCCAACAGGCCTTCATCGGCGGCGACTGGGTTGGCGCGGTGTCCGGGGCGACCCTGCCGGTCGATAATCCCGCCACTGGCGCGATCATCGGCACCGTGCCCGATTGTGGCGAGGGCGATACGCTGGCGGCCATCGCGGCGGCCGAGGCGGCGTTCCCCGCGTGGAAGGCGCGGACGGCGGCCGATCGCGCTGCGGTGCTGGAGCGCTGGCACGCGCTGGTGCTGGACAATGTCGCCGATCTGGGCCGGATCATGACTGCCGAGCAGGGCAAGCCGATCGCTGAGGCCGAGGGCGAAATTCGCTATGCCGCCAGCTTCATCAAATGGTTCGCGGAAGAGGGGCGCCGCGTCGATGGCGGGATCGTTCCCGCACCGGAGGCCAATCGCCGCATATTGGTGATGAAGGAGCCGGTGGGGGTTTCGGCGGCGATCACGCCATGGAATTTTCCCGCCGCGATGATCACCCGTAAATGTGCGCCGGCTTTGGCGGCGGGCTGCCCGGTGGTGGTGAAGCCTTCGGAGCTGACGCCCTTCACCGCTCTGGCGCTGGCGAAGCTGGCGCAGGAAGCGGGTTTCCCGGCGGGCGTGTTCAATATCGTCACCGGGATGCCGAGCGCGATCGGCGGGGCGCTGACCGCCAGTCCGGTGGTGCGGAAGCTTTCCTTCACCGGATCGACGCGGGTGGGCGCGCTGCTGATGCGGCAATGCGCCGACACGATCAAGCGGGTGAGCTTCGAACTGGGCGGCAATGCGCCGTTGATCGTGTTCGACGACGCCGATGTCGACATTGCCGTAGCGAGCGCGATGGTCAGCAAGTTCCGCAACGCGGGCCAGACCTGCGTGTGCGCCAATCGCATATTGGTGCAGGACAGCGTCTATGACCAGTTCGCCGAGAAGCTGGCCAGGGCGGTGTCCGCGCTGAAGGTCGCGCCGGGCGACATGCCGGGCAGCACGATCGGGCCGCTGATCAACGTCGCTGCTGCACAGAAGGTGCAGGCGCATGTCGAAGATGCGCTGGCGCATGGCGCGACTTTGTTCGCGCAGGCGCCGGAGGGGGCGACGGGCGATCGGTTTGCGACGCCGGTGATCCTGACCGGGGCCACGCGGGACATGCGATTGGCGCAGGAAGAGACGTTCGGCCCGGTCGCGCCGCTGTTCCGCTTCACCCATGAAGAGGAAGGCATCGAACTGGCGAACGCCACCAGCTTTGGCCTGGCCGCCTATTTCTATACCGAAAATCTGCACCGCGCCTTTCGCGTGGCGGAGCGGCTGGAGGCGGGGATGGTCGCGCTGAACAGCGGAGCGATCGCCATGGAGGTCGCGCCGTTCGGTGGGGTCAAGATGTCGGGCCTGGGCCGCGAGGGCGCCCATGCGGGGATCGAGGAATATCTGGAAACCAAGGCGTTCCATATTGCGGGGCTGAAACTGTAACTGCCCCTTTTCATCCGTTCGCGCTGAGCCTGTCGAAGCGCTTTTCTCGCAAGAAGTAGAGGGCTTCGACAGGCTCAGCCCGAACGGGAGATTTATGGTGCGTAATTACAATATTTCCGTCATTCCCGGCGACGGGATCGGCAAGGAGGTCATGCCCGAAGGCATTCGCGTGCTGGAGCGCGCGGCGAGCCTTTATGGGTTCAGCATTACGCAGACATGGCAGGATTTCGCCTGCTGCGATTACTACGCCAAACATGGCCAGATGATGCCGGACGACTGGAAGGACCGGATCGGCAAGCCCGATGCGATCTTCTTCGGCGCGGTGGGTTGGCCAGATACGGTGCCGGACCATGTGTCGCTGTGGGGGTCGCTGCTCCAGTTCCGGCGCGAATATGACCAATATGTCAATTTGCGCCCGGTGCGGCTGATGCCCGGTGTCCCCTGCCCGCTGGTCGGGCGCGAGCCGGGCGATATTGATTTCTGGGTGGTGCGCGAGAATACGGAAGGGGAATATAGTTCGGTCGGCGGCAAGATGTTCCCCGGCACCGATCGCGAAATCGTGATTCAAGAGACGGTGATGACGCGGCATGGCACCGACCGGGTGTTGCGCTACGCCTTCGAACTGGCGGCGACGCGAGAGCGCAAGCATGTCACGTCGGCGACCAAGTCCAACGGCATCGCCATCACCATGCCGTGGTGGGACGAGCGGGTGGTGGAGATGGGGAAGAATTACCCGGCCGTCACGCATGACAAATATCATATCGACATTTTGACGGCGCAGTTCGTGCTGAACCCCGACCGGTTCGACGTGGTGGTCGCATCCAACCTGTTCGGCGACATCTTGTCCGACCTTGGCCCGGCCTGCACCGGCACGATCGGGGTTGCGCCGTCGGGCAATATCAACCCGGATGGGACGCACCCGTCGCTGTTCGAGCCGGTTCACGGCTCGGCCCCCGATATCGCCGGAAAGGGCATCGCCAATCCCGTCGGCCAGATCTGGTCGGCGGCAATGATGCTGGAGCATCTGGGCGAGGCGGACGCCGCCGCCGCGATCATGCGCGCGGTGGAGACGGTGCTGGCGGAACCGGGCCTGCGCACCGGCGACCTGAAGGGCAAGGCGAATACCGAACAATGCGGCAAGGCGATCGCCGACGCGCTGGCCTGAACCTGCATAGATGAACGAAAGCCGCGTGTTCCCGCGAAGGCGGGAACCCAGTTCAAACGGCAGGACTGGGTTCCCGCCTTCGCGGGAACACCCTTGCTTAAAAAAATCGGACATCCCGCGGGATAGCGGCAGAATATGCTGCCCCGGTTCGCAATTAAAGTCGGCGACAGTGCCTATTCACCCCATATCGGGCTTTCGCCCCGCGGCATAAGGATAGGCTGAACCCCAGAACCACAATGGCGAGCACCTCGACGATGCATCAATCCAACCGATCCCTGCTGGACATCGACCGCGACCATCTGATCCACCCGGTCACCTCCTTCCGCGGGCATGAGGCGCATGGCGCGCTGCTTCTGGAAAGTGGCAAGGGCATGTGGTTGAAGGATAGGGAAGGCAAGGAACTGCTCGACGCCTTTGCCGGCCTGTGGTGCGTCAATGTCGGCTATGGCCACGACAGCATTGCCGAGGTGGCGGCCGAGCAGATGCGCCGGTTGCCCTACGCGACCGGATATTTCCATTTCGGCAGCGAACCGGCCGTACGGCTGGCGCAGCGGCTCGTGGACCTTAGCCCCGAAGGCCTCGACCATGTCTATTTCACGCTGGGCGGGTCGGACGCGGTGGATAGCGCGATCCGCTATATAACCCATTATTACAACGCGATCGGCAAGCCGGAAAAGAAGCAGTTCATTGCATTGGAGCGCGGCTATCACGGGTCGAGCAGCACGGGCGCGGGGCTGACGGCGCTGGCAAATTTCCACCGCGGGTTCGACCTGCCGCTGCGCTGGCAACATCATATCGCGTCGCCCTATCCCTATCGCAGCGATCTGGAAGGGGACGATGCCGCGATCATCGCGCGGTCGGTGCAGGATTTGAAGGACAAGGTGGCGACGCTGGGCGCGGACACTGTCGCCGCCTTCTTCTGCGAGCCGATCCAGGGATCGGGCGGCGTGATCGTGCCGCCGGTGGGCTGGCTGAAGGCGATGCGCGAGACGTGCACGCAGCTCGATATCCTGTTCGTCACCGATGAGGTCATCACCGGCTTTGGCCGCACTGGTCCCATGTTCGCCTGCGAAGCGGAGGGGGTGACGCCGGACCTGATGACGTTGGCCAAGGGGCTGACCGCCGGCTATGTGCCGATGGGCGCGCTGTTGATGTCGGACAAGGTGTATCAGGGGATCGCCAACGGCGCGGCACCCGATGTCGCGATCGGCCATGGCGCGACTTATTCTGGGCATCCCGTCAGTGCGGCGGTGGGGCTGGAGGTGCTGCGCCTCTATACCGATGGCGGGATATTGGCGAACGGGCAGAGGGTCGCCGCGCGCTTCGACGCGGGGCTGGCGGGGTTGGTCGATCATCCGATGGTGGGCGACACGCGCGGCCGCGGCCTGCTGGGCGCGATCGAGCTGGTTGCGGACAAGGGCAGCAAGGCGCGGTTCGATCCCGGCCTGAAACTGGCCGACCGGTTGTTCGCCAAAGCCTATGACAATGGCGTCATTTTCCGCGCCTTTGCCGATAATATCATCGGCCTGGCACCTGCGCTCTGCGCGTCGGACGGGGAGATGGACGAGATATTCGCCCGCATCGCCAAGACGCTGGACGACATGCTCGAAGAAGCGGATATTCGCGCGGCGCTGGGATAAGAAACGGGGAGCAAGGCATATGTTGGGCGGACCCAGACTGGACAGGATCGACCTGAAAATCCTGACGCAGCTTCAGCAGTCGGGCCGGATCACCAATGTCGAGCTGGCCGATGCGGTCGGCCTGTCCCCCAGCCCGTGCCTGACCCGCGTGAAGCGGCTGGAGAAAGCGGGCTATATCACCGGCTATGGCGCGCATATCAACCTGCACAAGCTGGGTGAATATCTGACCGTCTTTACCGAGGTGACGCTGACCGAGCACCGGGCGGGCGATTTTTCCCGGTTCGAAACGCGCATCCGCAAGCTGGACGAAATCGTCGAATGTCATCTGGTCAGCGGCGGATATGATTACCTGCTGAAGTTCGTGACGCGCGGCGTGGGCCATTATCAGTCGATCATCGAGGGGATGCTGGAAAGCGATTACGGCATCGAGAAATATTTCAGCTATGTCGTGATCAAGTCGCCCTTCATCAAACATCATTATCCGATCCAGCATCTGTTCGGGGAACAGAGATAGGATCGTAGCGGAGCCTTCGAGTAGCGTTCCCCGGCGAAGGCCGGGGTCCAGTTCGGCCGTTTGATCTGGACCCCGGCCTTCGCCGGGGAACGGAATGGGATATAGGAACTCATTTTTTGCCATGACCGACATATCCGACCTGATCGAACCGCTTGTCGCGTTCCGGCGCGACATTCATGCGCATCCTGAGCTGGGTTTCTGCGAGCATCGCACGGCTGGCCGCATTGCCGAGCAACTGCGCGCGCTGGGGCTGGAGGTGCATGAGGGGATCGGACGGACCGGGGTGGTCGGCGTGTTGCGCAACGGGGCGTCGGGGCGCAGCATCGGGCTGCGGGCGGACATGGACGCGCTGCCGATACAGGAACAGACCAACCTGCCCTATGCCAGTATGACGCCCGGCAGTTTCCATGGTTGCGGCCATGACGGGCATGTAGCGATGCTGCTGGGCGCGGCGCACCATTTGAGCCGCAGCCGGAATTTCGATGGGACGGTGAATTTCTTCTTCCAGCCCGCCGAGGAAGGCCAGGGCGGCGCGCGCGAGATGGTCAATGAGGGATTGTTCGAGCGTTTTCCGTGTGACCGGGTGTTCGGGCTGCATAATTGGCCCGACCTGCCCGCCGGCACGATCGCGACGCGGCCCGGCCCGATCATGGGCGCGGCGGACAAGTTCGAAATCCGGCTGGAGGGGCGCGGCGGCCATGCCGCGATCCCGCAGGATACGCCCGACGCGATTTTTGCTGCAGCAGCATTGGTGCAGCAATTGAACGCCATCGTGTCGCGCCGGATCGCGCCGACGGCGTCTGCCGTGCTCTCCATCACGCAGATCCATGGCGGGCATACGCATAATGTGATCCCCGAACTGGTGACGGTTTCAGGCACGGTGCGGACGTTCAATCCGAAGGTGCAGGACCGTATCGAGGCGTCCATTCGCGAGATCGTGGCGGGTGTCGCGTTGGCGAACGCATTGACCGCGACGGTCGATTATCAGCGCTATTATCCTGCGACGATCAACGACGCGGAAGCGGCGCAGGAGGCTTTGGACGCGGCGGCGAGTGTGGGTATCGCGCAACTGGCACCCGACCCGGCCTTCACGTCGGAGGATTTCGCCTTCATGCTCCAGGCGTGCAAGGGTGCCTATATCTGGCTGGGGCAGGCCAAGGCGGAGGGGTCGATGCCGCTGCACAATCCGCATTATGATTTCAACGACGATGTGCTGGGGCTGGGCATCAGGCTGCATGTCGCGCTGGCGGAGCGGCATTTGGGGCTGGGTGGCTGAGCTACTGCGTGTTCCCGCCTGCGCGGGAACACGCAGCGCTTTGAAGAAGGGCTTGCTAAAGGCTAAAGCCGAAGCCGATGACCGCCATGGTCGATTGTCGCGTGTCGCCAGACGCGCGGGCGAGGCGGCAGGTGGGGCCGAGCAGTCGTTCATGGACGATCGCGGTGTAGAGGTTGAGTTTGGGCGTCAGGCGATAGCGCAGGCGCAGCGTCCCTTCCCCTTCTGTAAAGCCTGATCGCGTCGCCTCCGCCACGCTCGATTGCGCCGACCAGCCGACCGCGACGCGCGGTTCCAGATAGAGCCGCGGCGTGATCGGCAGTTGATAGACGATCTGGCCCTCCCCGGTCAGATTGCCCTCGTCAGAGAGAAACACATAGGTTTCCCAGCCCAGCCGCGTGCCGACATTGCCCTGGACGCCGACGATCGCGTGGGTGTCGCGCCGGTGCGGCGTGACATCCTTGCGCACGCCGACCAGCAGCGTCGCATTGCCGACGGTGCGGCCATAGAAGAGGCGGGCCTGCACCTCGTCAATCTGGTTGCCGAGCGCGCCGCCGCCCTGGGTCACCAGCATGATCTGGTCGGTGGCGTCGCCCAGCGAAAATGTGCCGTCCCACAGGAAGACGTCGCTGCCCCGGCCCCCGCGGAGTTCGATCAGGTCGAAGCCGCCGCTGAGCGTCCAGGCGTTCGTATCCTGCGCGGCGGCGGGCGCTGCAATGAGTAGCGCGCATAAGTAGAGGAAGCCCAGACAGGCGGAACGCGGCATCTACCCTGATCCGTTCTTTTCGGTATCGATCAGGAGCCTAGGCAAGCGGCGCAACGCTATAGCGCGAAGCGCGCGCACGGACGCGGCCATGATGACAAATTCATGGCGGCGGGCAGCAGCTTATGCCGCAATGACTCGCATTAGAACCAGAAGCGGATGCCCATCACCAGGCTGGTGGCCGACGCCCCTTCCCCCGCGGCGCGGGCGTAGCGCGCGGTATCGCCAAAGCTGCGTTCCCAATGGACGCCGACATAGGGCGCAAATTCGCGGGCCAATTCGTAACGCAGGCGCAGGCCGAGTTCGATGGTGGAGAGGCCGGAGCCGATGCCCAGTTCCGGCACGTCCTGCGCGGCGATATTCACTTCGGCCGCGGGTTGCAGGACGAGGCGCTGGGTGATGCGCTGGTCGTAGCTGCCCTCGACCCGGACATGGGCGTCGCCCTTGTCGGACAGGAAGGCCTGCGCCTCCAGTTCGAACCAATAGGGGGCGAGGCCTTCGATGCCGATCGTGGCGTAGGTGCGCTGGGGCTGGGGACGGAAATCCTGGCGGACGCCCGCGACGAGGTTCCACCAGGGATCGATCGCGCGGCTGTAGAGCGCCTGGAGTTCGGCGCTTTCGAGCAGACCGTCGACGTCCCCCTCCCCTTCCGACTTGATGGCGAGGCGGTTGATGTCGCCGCCGATCCAGCCTTCGCCTTCCCAGGCATAGCCGTCCGCGCCCTTTTGCGCGCGATATTCGAGGCGGTCGAGCATGAGTTTGGAGAAGGTCATGCCGCCGCTTTCCTTCAGCATGGCGGCGCGGGCGCGGGCCATGGTGGCGGGATCGTAAAAGGCTTCGGCGGCGCGGTCGGTCGGGACCGGGGGAGCGACGCCTTTGGGCACGCCATCGTCCGATGCGGGCATGGTGTGGCCGGCATGGGGATTGACCGGTTCCGCTGGCGCGGGGACGCTATGACCCGCATGTGGATCGACAGGTTCGGCGGCTGTTGGCGCGGCTTCCGCCTGCGGCATTTGGTGAACGCTATGGTCCATCTGGCCATGGTCTTGGGCGATTGCGGGCGTTGCGATGCCGACGAGCAGGGCGGCGGCGGCGAGCAGGCGCTTCATGCTGCGTCCTCCGCGGGGCGGACCGTGACGACGCGCATCATCCCGGTGTGCATATGCATCAGCATATGACAGTGGAAGGCCCAGTCGCCCAGGGCATCGGCGGTCAGGTCGAAGCTGATCTTGCCGCCGGGCAGGACGTTGACCGTATGCTTGCGCGGATTGTGGGTGGGATCGTCGCCGGTCAGCAATTGGAAGAAATGACCGTGGATATGGATGGGGTGCGGCATCATCGTGTCGTTGATGAGGGTGATGCGGACCCGCTCGTTGTGGCGGAAGGCGATGGGGTCCGCGCCGTCGGACAGCTTCACCCCGTCGAAGGACCACATATAGCGTTCCATATTCGCGGTCAGGTGGATGTCGAGCGAGCGGGTGGGCGTGCGGATGTCCTGATTGGGTTCGAGCGACCGCAGATCGGCATAGGTGAGGACGCGATGATCGACATCCTCCAGCCCCGTCGGTCGGTCTGCGGTGCGATCGGCGGGCATGGAGGAGAGGGTCGCGACGCCCGGTCCCATGGGAACTTCGGGGGCAGCCGAGGGGTCGAGCATCTTCATACTATGGCCGGACATGCTGTCATTGGCGGGCTGGCTTAGGTCGATGACGCCCCCCTGCCCCATGTCCATGCCCGCCATGTCCATGCCCATGTCCTTCATGGTGAGCAGCGGGCGCTGGCGAAGGTCGGGGATCGGCGCGACCATGCCGATCTGCGGCGCGAGCGTGGCGCGGACCTGGCCGGAGCGGTCGATGGCTTCGGCGATCAGACCATAGGCTTTCGCTTCGGTCGGCTGGACGATGACGTCATAGGTTTCGGCGATGCCGATCTGAAACTCGTCCGTCTCGACCGGCTGGACATGCTGGCCGTCGCACTGGACCACGGTCATGGGAAGGCCGGGCAGGCGGACGTTGAAATTGGTCATGGCCGATGCGTTGATGATGCGCAGGCGGACGCGCTCGCCGGGCGTGAACAGGCCGGTCCAGTTTTCGGGCGTGCCATGACCGTTGATGAGGAAGCTGTAGGTGGAGCCGGTGACATCGGAAATGTCGGTCGGGTCCATGCGCATCTTGCCCCAGTCCATCCGGTCCCTGAGCGGCTGGTCCTTCCCCGCGAGCAGGCCGGCAAGCGTTTGGCGCTGAAAATTATGGTATCCGCCCATTTGCTTGAGGCGTTTGAGCAGGACATGCGGATGCACCGGCGACCAGTCGGCCAGCACGATCACATGTTCGCGGGTGGCCTGCACCGGATCGACGCCGGCGGGATCGATGACGATCGGGCCATAATGACCCATCGCCTCCTGCATGCCCGAATGGCTGTGATACCAGTAGGTGCCGGACTGGCGGATGGGGAAGTCGTAGGTGAAGGTTTCGCCGGGACGGATGCCGGGGAAGCTGACGCCGGGCACGCCGTCCATCTGGAAGGGGACGATCAGGCCGTGCCAGTGGATCGAGGTGTCTTCCTTCAGGCTGTTGGTGACGGCGAGTTGGACGCGCTGCCCTTCCTTCAGGCGGATCAGCGGCGCGGGAACGGTGCCGTTGATCGTGATCGCATGGGCGGACCGGCCCCCGGTGCCGAAATGGCTTTCCCCCACGGTCAGGGCGATACGATCGCCCGACAGGACGCCCGGTGCGGGGCGGAGGCCCGGCGTGCCGCTTTGCGCCCAGGCGGGGAAGGCGCCCGCAAGGCTGAGCGCCGCGGCGCTTTTGATGAGGGTGCGGCGGTCGAGGGCGATGGGTGTCGTCATGCCCTGTCATACGCGGGTGGGCTGCTAATCCCTCAAAATTTCGGTCAATTTCGCGCGGGCGCGATAGAGGCGGGTTTCGACCGCTTTTTGCGTGACGCCCAGCACCTGCGCCGCCTCCGCCTGGCTCATCTGTTCGATGGTGCGGAGGAGAAGGACGTCCTTGAGATTGGCGGGCAGCGTTGCGATGGCGGCGTTTATGCGGGCGACTTCACGGTGCGAGTGGGCGGCTTCCTCCGGCGTGGCGTCGGACGCGGCGATTTCGAGCGCGTCGTCGAGCGGCTTGGCGAAGGCGAAGAAGCGGCGGACGGCGCGGCGGCGCGCCCAATCGCGACATTTGTTAAGCGCGATGCGGGCGATCCAGATACGGAACGGGCGGGCGCCGTCATAGCGGGCGAGCGCGGCGAAGGCGGCGACGAATGTTTCCTGCGTGATGTCGAGCGCTTCGTCGCCATCGCCGACATGGCCGCGGGCGAGGCGATAGACGGCGTCGCGGTGCCGCGCCATCAGCGCGCCATAGGCCGCCTGATGGCCCGCCAGCGCACTGGCGGCAAGCGTCCGGTCGTCGGGTTCGGGATGACTCACCTTATCGGGTTGTCTGGGCGGGCTGGGTCAGCGCCTTGACGATGGCGGCGTCGAACTGGGCCGCCTGATCGGGCCGCAGCACGCCGCGCATCGCAAAGATATGCTGGAGCGTTTCCTTTTGCAGTTGGCCCATCACATGATGCGAGCGGTCGACCGCTTCAGCCACTTTGGGGCCATAGCCATGTTCGCCCTCTATCGCGGCGGCGAGTCGTTCATTGTCGGCGCGCATTTCCGCCTCCAGCGCTTCGCGGCGAGTGGCGAAAGCGGCCTCCAGTGCGTGGATGCGCTGTTCTTGCGTAGCGTCGAGGGTCAGCCGCTGATGCAGCAGGGCATGGACTTCGCTTTCCACCCGCGGCGCGGGCGCGAGCCAGGTGCGCGCGACCAGCACCGCCGCCAGCGCGGCGGCGAAAGCGACCAGCGCCACCAGCGCATAGCGGCGAACTGTCATTGGCCGAGCAGGCGTGATGGCGCATAGTCGGACATGCCGATCGGCATGGGCGCGGCTTGCGCGGGTGCGGCGGGCAGGATGCTGCCGGCCCAGCCGATGCCGACCGCCAGCAGGCCAGCGAGCGCCAGACTGCGCCGCGCCGTGATCTGGTCGCGCCTTTGGGCAAGCCCGGCCATCACGGCGGCGTCCATGTCCGCCAGCCGCGCATCGGTTGGCATCGCCCGCGCCGTCGCCAGCAACTCATCCAGATCGGTCATCATAGTCTCCATCCTCATCCCGCATACGCGCGGGGGACGTGCATCCCTCATCGGATGAGGCAAAAAAATTATGCGCATGGGTCGAGGGGTCCGGCAAGTCCATGCGTAATGCCCCGTAACGCCCATTGTTGGAGACATTGCCATGAACCGTTATTTCCTGACCGTCGCCGCTTGCGCGCTGGCGCTGCCAGGCGTCGCGAGCGCGCACAGCAAGCTGGTGGCGTCCACCCCGGCCGCCAATGCGACGGTAGCCAAGCCGACCAAGTTGACCCTGACCTTTTCGGAAACATTCCTGGCACCGATGAGCGGCGCGGAACTGGTCATGACCGGGATGCCCGGCATGAGCGACCATCCCGCCATGCCGATCAAGGGTTTCAAGACCGCGGTCGAGGGCAAGACCATGACGCTGACCTTCCCCCGCGCGCTGCCCCCCGGCAGCTATGACCTGAAATGGCATATCGTGGGCGCGGACCAGCACAAGATGGAAGGCGGTTACAGCTTCAAGGTCAAGTAATGACCGAGGGGGCTTGGATCGGGGCGCGGTTTGCGTTGATGATCGACCTCTCCCTGCTCATGGGCCTGCCGCTGTTCTGGTGGGTGATGGGCATGGCGGGGCGGCGGGGCGTTCTGGCGGCGCTGGCGCTGGGGGGCATGGCGCTGTCTGCGCTATGGCTGATGGCGAGCGTGGCGGCGATGACCGGCACGCCGATCGCGACCCCGGAATGGGCCAGCACGCAGATTTTGCTGACCATGACGCCGATCGGCCCGGTGCTGGCGGTGCGCGGCGGCGCGTTGCTGCTGGCGCTGGTGTTTGCGGAATTGAACCGCCCTCGCCTGACCCTGATCCCCGCCGCCGTCGCGGCGGCGACGCTGGCCTGGACGGGTCATGCGGGCGCGACCGAGGATATGGCCGGGACTGTGCATCGGGTCGCCGATGTCGCCCATATCTGGGCGGCGGCGGGGTGGATCGGGGCACTGGCGGTGCTGGTGCACGCTATGATGACGCTGCGGCCGACGACGGCGGAGATGCGGCGCGTCGCCAAGATGCTGTCGCGTTTTGCGCTGATGGGGACGCTGATCGTGGCGACTTTGCTGGTCAGCGGGGCGATCAATGGCGTGATGATCGTGGGGCTGGCGCAATTGCCGGATCTGGCGGGGAGCCTTTATGGGTGGCTGCTGGGCGCGAAGCTGGCGCTGTTCGGGGTGATGCTGGGGCTGGCGGGATGGAACCGTTGGCGTCTGACACCCCTGCTGGAGAGCGGGACGCCGCAGCGCGCGGTCGCGCATCTGCAGCTGTCGCTGCTGGCGGAAACAAGCGCGGCTGTCGGCATTATCGGGCTGGTGGCGTGGCTGGGAACGCTCGATCCGATGGGGTGAGCGATCATCATGCGCGCGCAATGACGGATCAGGTCAGGCCGGGCGGTAGATGCAATAGACTTTCTTCACGTCGACCTGGCTGTCCCAGCTACAGGCGGCGCCCTGCTCCACCAGGAAAATATCGCCCTTGTCGAACGTGCCTTTCGCGCCGGCTTCGTCAATGAAGGTCACGCTGCCGTCGAGCAGATACATCAGCTCATAATGGCGATAGACCATGGCGCGGCGATAATAGGGGGTCGAATCCCAAGTGCCGACCATGAACTCGCCGTCCGTTGATTTATAATCGCCATGGTTGCGGCATTGCGGGGTCGGGCCGACCAGCAATTCGGCGAGCGGCGCGCCCGACGGTTCGAGCGGGGCGTCGGTATCGACCGGGATGATCGCGCCGTCGCCGGCCGGGCCGCCGGTGCGGCGCATGAACAGCAGGCGGGTATCGGTGTCGGTCGACCAGGTGAAGGCCGCGCCGTCGCGCAGTAGCAGGCTATCGCCTTCGCTGAGCATGAAGGCTGTGTCGCCCTGTTCGATGCGCAATGCGCCCGATTCCAAGATTATAAACTCTTCGGCGGCAAGCGCCGTGACTTCGCCTGCGCCCTGCGGCAGCGCGATGAGGCCGACGCTGATCGGCCCTTCCGCCAGCGGCAGGTCTGCGCGCGCGGTGAGGAAGGGATCGGCCGACGGCGCGGCGGCCACGGCATCGGCCGCCCAGGCGCGCAGGTCGATGAAGGAACGGGTGCGGGTTTGGGTGGCGGTGCTGGTCATGCCGGCCTTCCTTGGATGGGATGAAGTCCGACAGGATATCCGGTGCGCGCGGCACTATGCGCCAAGAGCGCCGGGCGGGACCGTGCGCCCTGCCGTTTGCCGCGTCCCGCGCCGCTACAACTGCCGCAGCGCGCGCGCAGGGCGGACCGACATGAGCGGAATCGCGCCGGCAAGGCCTATGCCCAGCGTCAACAGCGCGCCACCGGCCAGCGTCGCGAGCACGATGGGCCAGTCAGGCGACCAGCTAAATTCGAAGATGCGCACGATGACGAACCATGCGGCCGTCGTGCCGAGCGCCAGCGCAACGAGCGCCAGCATGGAGGCGAGCAGGCCATATTCGAGCGCCTGGCCGCCCAATATCTGCCAGCGGGTTGCGCCCAGCGTCTTCAATATCACGCTGTCATAGCTGCGCGCCTGGCGCGAGGCGGCGATCGCGCCGACCAGCACGGCGATGCCAGCGAGGACGGCTACCGAGGCGGCGGCGACGATGGCGCGCGACATTTGCGTCATGATCGTGCCGACTTGGTCGATAACGTCGCCCACCGCAATCACCGATATGCCGGGGAAGGCCGACAGAAGCGCGCGCGTCATGGCGCCGTCGTGGCGCACGTCCATGGTGATGGTAGCGGTCATGCTGTGCGGCGCGGCCGCCAGCGCGTTGGGCGAGAAGACCAGGATATAGTTGAAGCCCATCGTGTCCCAGTTGACCTTGCGCAGGGAGGCGATGCGCGCGGTGATTTCGCGGCCAAGTACGCTGACTGTCAGCGTGTCGCCGATGCCGATGTTCATGACCTTCGCCGCTTCTTCATCGAGCGAGACGAGCGGCGGGCCGGTATAGTCGCGCGGCCACCATTGGCCGGCGGTCAGATCGCTGCCCTGCGGGAGGACGGCGCTGTAGGTGACGCCACGTTCGCCGCGCAGGAACCAGGCGCCTTCGGGCAGTTCCTGTAAATCGGCGACCCGTTGCGCGCCATAGGCGACGATCGTGCCACGCAGCGATGGGACGATGTTGAGTTGCGCTTCGGGCGCTTGTTTGAGGGCGATGGTGCGGAAGCGGTCGACTTGGCGCGACGGAATGTCGAGGACGAACTGGTTGGGCGCCTTGTCCGGCACGACGTTGCGGATTTCGCTGTCGAGGCTGGTCTGGATGCCCGCCAGCGTCACGAACAGGGTGAGGGCAAGGCCCAGCGCCACGATGAGCGCGGCGGTCTGCGCGCCGGGGCGGTGGAGATTGGCGAGCGCGAGACGCAGCAGCGGACGACGCGGGCGCGGGGCGATAAGGGCGAGGCGACGGACCGTCCAGCCGAGGCCCAGCAGTAGAAGCAAGACGGCGGCGGTCGCGCCGAGGACGGCGGCGGAGAAGAGCGGTTCGCGCGCGGTCAGCAGCGCGAGGGCGACGAGCAAAGCCCCTGCCCCGCCCATGGCGGCGAGGCTGCGGCGGTCGATGCCGTTGCCGCTTTCCACCGCGCCTCGGAAGATGGCGGCGGCCGGCTGTGTGCGGGCACGGCCGAGCGGCGGGAAGGTGAAGAGGAAGGCGATCAGCAGGCCATAGGCGGCGCTGGTCAACAGAGGTAAAGGATGGAGGCGGAAGCCGGGGCTGACCGGCAGGACGTCGCCCGCCAGCGCGACGATGAGCGGCGGGAGAAGCGCGCCGACGATCAGGCCGGTAACGATGCCGAGCACAGCCACCGCGCCGACCTGCATCCGGTAGATGCGGCCGATATCGGTCGAGGTTGCGCCCAGCACTTTCAAGGTCGCGATGCCGCCGCGCTTGGCGGCGAGATAGGAGGCGACGCCATTGCTGACGCCGATGCCGGCGATGACGAGCGCGGCGAGCCCGATAAGCGACAGGAACTGCCCCATCCGATCGATGAAGCGGTTGGCGCCGGGGGCGGCGCGGTCGCGATCCTTCAAGGTCCAGCCGTCCGCCTCATGCGCCTTTTCAAGATCGGCGCGCACGGTAGCGGCGTCGAAGCGGGGCGCGAGGCGGATGCGATATTTGCTGGAATAGAGGCTGCCCGGCTGGATCAGGCCGGTTCGGCGCAGGCCGTCGAGCGACGCGATGGCGACCGGACCAAGGGTGAAGCCTTCGCCCAGGCGATCGGGTTCGTCAGCGATGATGGCCGCAACGGTGAAGCTGGCGGTGCCGTAACGTAGCCGATCGCCGGGACGCAGGTTCAGCCGATCGGCCAGGGCATCGCCGATCAGGATATGGTCGGGGTCGAGCGGGCGATAAGCGCCCTGCCGCAGCGCAAGCGTGCCATAAAGCGGATAGGCGACATCGACGCCCTTCAATTCGGTCAGCACGGCAGGCGGGGCGTCCCCCCTGCCCGTCCCGCTTGGCTGAATTTGGCCGTCACGCTGCGCCATGGCGCGCAGGCGGATGGTTTCGCTGAGCGTGCCGAGCTGGCGGAAGGCTTCCTTGTCACCAAGGCGCGCTTCACGCTGCGTCATGGCGATTTCGATGTCGCCGCCCAGCAACGTGCGGCCCCGGTCGCTCAATTCCTGCGTGATCGCGGCAGTCAGGCTGCCGATTGCGGCCAGCGTGGCGACGCCCAGGAACAGGCAGAGGAAGAGCAGCCGCAGCCCGCGAAAGCCCAGATGCAGGTCGCGCCGGGCGATGCGCCAGCTCGCGCCCCAGCCGATAGCGTTCATGCGGGGCGATCCGAAACGATGAGGCCGTCGCGCATTTCCACGATGCGGCCACAGCGTTCGGCAAGGACCGGATCATGGGTGATGATGACGAGGGTCGCGCCCGCCGCCCGCTGCCGTTCGAACAACAGGTCCATGATGGTGGCGCCGGTCGTGACGTCGAGATTGCCGGTCGGTTCGTCGGCGAAGATCAGGGTCGGCCGCGGGGCGACGGCGCGGGCGATGGCGACGCGCTGCTGCTCGCCGCCGGACAATTGTGCGGGATAATGATCGAGCCGGTGGCCAAGGCCCACGGCGCGCAATTCGTCCGCCGCGCGATCAAAGGCATCGGCATGGCCGGCCAGTTCGAGCGGCACGGCGACATTTTCATGTGCGGTCATGGTGGGGAGCAGGTGGAAGCTTTGCAGGATGATGCCGATGCGGCCGCGCCGCGCGCGGGCCAGCGCATCTTCGTCCAGTGCGCCGAAATCCACGCCGCCCACGCTGACGCTGCCGCCCGTGGCCCGTTCCAAACCCGACAATACCGCCATCAGCGAGCTTTTGCCGGATCCCGATGCACCGAGGATCGCCAGGCTTTCGCCGCGCAATATGGTAAGATCGACACCCTTGAGGATCGCCACCGGCGCATCGCGCGTTCCAAGCGAAAGGGTGACATCCTGCGCGCGGATCGCGATAGTGGCGGGATCGATGGGCAAATGCATGAAGAAGGAGCGCTCCTTGGCGGGCAGGTGGATGCAATATGGGGCGTTGGCGCTGATTGTCCAACTGGCGGTGGCTTGTTCGGATAAAACAGCTGCGCCGGCCCCGGTCGGGGATGACAGGCCGGTCGCCAACGCCGCCGTCGCGGCGACACCCGCGGCGGACGAGCGGCTGATCGTCGCGTTCGGGGACAGTCTTTATGCCGGCTATAATCTGGACCAGGACAAGGGGCTGGCGCCGGTCTTGGAAGCGGCACTCAAGGCACGCGGGGTGAAGGCGCGGGTCGTCAATGCCGGCGTGTCGGGGGATACGACCGCGGCGGGGCTGGCCCGGCTGGCCTTCACGCTGGACGGACTGCCACGCAAGCCCGACCTGATGCTAGTCGGGCTGGGCGGCAACGACATGCTGCGCGGGCTACCTCCAGCGGAGACGCGGACCAATTTGGACGCGATCCTGGCGGAGCTGAAAAAGCGTGGCATCCCGATCCTGCTGACGGGCATGCTGGCGTCGCCCAATATGGGGCCGGACTATGCCGCGGCGTTCAACCCCATATTTGCCGACATGGCGCGTAAATATGATGCGACGCTCTATCCGTTCATGCTGGATGGGGTGATTGGCGATCCGGTGCTGCAATTGCCCGACGGCATTCATCCCAACGACAAGGGCGTGGGCGTGATAGTGAGCAAGCTGGCGCCGGTGGTGGCTGGGGCATTGCCATCGTGACGGACCGGATCAGGGTTGGTCTAATCGGCTATGGCATGGCGGGGCGCGTGTTTCATGCGCCGTTGATCCAGGCTGCGCCTGGACTGGAGTTGGCGGCGATCGTCACCAGCCGGGCCGAGGAGGTCGCGGCGCTCGATCCGGCGATCCGTTGCGTGGCAAGCGCCAACGATCTGCTGGCCGACCCGTGGATACAAGCGGTGGCGGTTGCGACACCGAGTGCGACACATGCAGCGATTGCGGCGGATGCGCTGCGGGCGGGCAAGCATGTGGTGGTGGACAAGCCCTTTGCCCTGTCGCTGGACGAGGCACGCGCGCTGGCGGCGCTGGCCCGAAGCAGCGGGCGGCAATTGGCGGTGTTTCACAATCGTCGGTTCGACAGCGATTATCTGAGCATCCGGGCGGCGATAGAGGAAGGCCTGGTTGGACGGGTCGCCCATTTCGAGTCGCATTTCGACCGGTTCCGGCCGGAAGTGCGCGACCGCTGGCGCGAGGATGGGTCGGCAGGATCGGGGGTATGGTTCGACCTGGGACCGCATCTGGTCGATCAGGCACTGGCGCTGTTCGGGCGGCCGCTGGCGGTGAGCGCCGATATCGTTGCGCTGCGCCCCGGATCGGGCGCGGACGATTGGGCGCATGTGGTGCTGCGCTATGACGGGATGCGCGCTGTCCTGCACGCCAGCCTGAATGCGCCCGATGATGGCAGCGGTGGCAGTCCGCGCTTTGCCGTGCATGGGGACAAGGGATCGCTCATCAAGCGGCGGCTCGATCCGCAGGAGTCGCAGTTGATCGCGGGCAAGCGGCCGGGTGACGCGGGATGGGGCGTCGATCCCGATCCGGTCGAAGTGCATGACGGTGCGGGCGGGATGACGCTGCGGTCGGCGGCGACGGGATGCCAGGAGCGATTTTACCGGCAACTGGCCGATGCATGGGCCAGCGGAAGCGCGGCGCCGATTTCACTGGACGAGGCGGTGGCGGTGCAGGAAGTCATCGAGGCGGCGTTGGTGTCGGCGCGCGAGGACCGGGTCGTGGCGCTGCCGCTGCCCTGAAGGAATGGAGAATAGGACATGGCTTTGCCCTTGCGCGTTTTGCTGTTGGTCGCTGCCCTGACAGCGCCTGTCGCCAGTGCGCGGGCCGACGCGGCACCGGTGGTGACGATCGCGGACGGTGCGCTGCGCGGGGTAAGCGAAGAGGGAATAGTCGCCTTTAAGGGCATTCCCTTTGCCGCGCCGCCGGTGGGCGACCTTCGCTGGCGCGCGCCGCAGCCGGTAATCCGCTGGCAGGGGGTGCGCGATGCCAGCCTCTATGGCCATGACTGTATGCAGCTTCCCTTTCCCAGCGACGCCGCGCCGCTCGGTACGCCGCCGGCGGAAGATTGCCTTTCTATGAATCTGTGGAAGCCGCAGGGGCGAACCGCCAAGCTGCCGGTGATGGTGTGGATTTATGGTGGCGGTTTCGTCAATGGCGGGTCGTCGCCGCCAACCTATGCGGGGACGGCGCTGGCCCGGCAGGGCATCATGGTGGTCAGCTTCAACTATCGGCTGGGACGCTTTGGCACGTTTGCCCACCCTGCGCTGACCAAGGCAAATGCGGACGGCGGACGGCAAGCCAATTATGGCTATATGGACCAGATCGCGGCGCTGCGCTGGGTGCGGGACAATATCGCCGCGTTTGGTGGCGACCCCGGCAATGTCACCATTATCGGCGAGAGCGCGGGCGGCATGTCGGTCCATGCGCTACTGACGTCGCCCATGGCGCAGGGCCTGTTCCACAAGGCGGTGATCCAGTCGGGTGGGCCGATGCCGATGGGCGACTCCACGCTGGCGGCGGCAGAGGCGACTGGCGCGGCGTTCGGGCAGAAGAAGGGTATAGCGCCCGACGATCCCAAGGCACTGACGAAATTGCGAGCGTTGCCTGCCGATGCCGTGGTGGACGGGCTGAACCTGGCGGCGCTGTTTGCGGCCGGCCCGCGCACCCATAGCAGCCCGATCGCCGACGGCCGGGTCGCGGTCGACAGCCTGGTTGCCTATCAGGCGGGCCGCTTCGCCAAGGTGCCGGTGATGATCGGCGCGACCAGCGACGATATTGGCGGGCGGACCGGGCCGATGGTGACGGGCGCCCGCACGATGGCGCAGCTATTTGCGCAGGCAGGCATACCGACCTATCATTATCGCTTCTCCTATGTCGCACAGGCGCTGCGGACCGCGGCGACGAAGGGCGCGGGTCATGCCAGCGAAATCCCCTATTTCTTCGATACGGTCGCGGTGAAATATGGCGCCGCGACCACGGACACGGATCGCGGGATCGGCCGAATCAGCAGTCGCTATCTGGTCAATTTCGTCCAGACGGGCGATCCCAATGGCGATGGGTTACCAGGCTGGCGACGCTATGATCCCGCCGCGCCCGAGATGATGGATATCGGTGCGGAGGAGAGCGCAAGGGCGGTCGCCGATCGCTGAGATGGGCGCTATGCAACGTGCTATCACCACCAATCGATCGTGCTTTCGGAATCGTTTCGGCGTGTTATCAGACAGTGATGAACGTGTGATCGGATTGTGGGGTTTAGTGCCGAATCGCCTCATTTTGCGGGTTTTGGACCCTGTGGCAGGCGGTTAACCCCTCTAATCCCTCAGTAAAATCCCTAAAGCCCCGTCTCCCCACAGCACCTGCTGTGGTTAGAGGTTGAAGGGCTATCAGCTGGCTCCAATCCATTCTCCTCGCGCCCTGCCCCATGGTTGTCTTTTGATGCACCGCAGCAGAGGAAGAACGCTTTCATGGAGCTGCTTATCCTGCGGTTTGACTTCCGGTGGGGATTGAGCGCATAAAACGCCAACCAGTTTATCGTCATGATTCGGTTATGAGGGGCGCCATGTCGTTTACCGTCAACACGCTGCGCAACGTCACGACGGCATGCCAGCAAATGCGCGATCATATCAAGACGATCGTGTTCCGTCCCGACGCGCATAAAACGCTCGACATCACATTCGGCCCGACCGTCGCCGCTGAATTGATCGGGCGCACGCCGGAGGCTCTGGCCAAGGCGGAATCCAAGGGACGCCTGCCCCAGCCCAAACAACTGCCCAATGGCCGCCGCTACTATACGCTGGAAGACCTGACCCAGATTCGTGAAGCGCTGGGCATCCATGTCGGCAAGCAACCGGACGAGGATGCAGTCGTGCTGGCGGTGCAGAATTTCAAGGGCGGCGTCGGCAAGAGCACGATCACGAAGCATCTGGCGGATTATCTGGCGCTGCATGGCTATCGTGTTTTGGTGATCGATTGCGATCCGCAGGCATCGACGACCACCATGTTCGACATTCAGCCCGAAACGCTGATCGACGATGACCAGACGCTGGGCGCGTTCCTGTCGCCGCGCAGCACCTTCAGCAATTTTGCCGAAACGATCCGCGATACGCCCTGGCCAACGATCAAGATCGTGCCGTCCAGCCTGGGGCTTCAGGATGCGGAATGGGATTTGACGTCCACCCTGCGCGAAGGCGGGCAGGCGGTGCGAGAGAGTTTGCAAGCCCTGCGCATCGGCATTGCCAGCGTGACTAAGGATTTCGACGTCATCCTGCTCGATCCGCCACCAGCCATGGGCTTTCTGGGCCTCAATGTGATGGCGGCGGCGACCGGATTGCTAATCCCGGTGCCGGCGCGCCAGCTCGATTATCTGTCGACCATCCATTTCATGGACACCATCGCGGACAATATCGAGATCCTCGAACAAAATGGCACGCCGGTCAATTACGGCTTCATCCGCGTCGTATGTTCTACCTTTTCGCCCAGCAAGCCCGGCGAGAATGACATGTGGCGGATCATGCAGGCAACCTATGCCGGGCTGTTACTGGGGCAACCCATATTGGCTTCCGAGGAAATCAAGAACGCGACGCAGGCATTCCGATCCATTTATGAATCCAAGCCGTCAGCCTCGCACCAGACCTATACGCGATGCCGCGACAATCTGGACGCCGTGTTCGGCGAAGTCGTTCAGCAAATCAGGCAGCAATGGTCATCGACCAGCCTGACCGGTACGGACGCCAGCGTGAGTGTCGCGGCATGAGCCGGCGGTCACTGATCAGCGAAGCACTGGCCGCTGTTGCCAACGAGCCGACGCCGCTTGCGCCCACAGAGGCGGAAGCGACAGCAGCGGCCGGGCGCGTCAATTTCACTAACAAGCGTCTGGAAGCCTTTGGCGAGGCGGCGCGGATCGTGAAGCGGCCGACCATCCGGTTGAAGCCCGCCGAATGTTCGATCTGGCCGGGCAATGCGCGCGACTATACGTTGCTGGACGAGCATCGGCTGCGCAGCCTGATCGATTCGGTGCTGGCGGAAGGCGGCAACCGTATTCCCGCGGTGGTGCGGCGCACGCCTAATGGCCCCCTGCCCTATGAACTGGTGACGGGGACGCGGCGGCACTGGGCGATCAACTGGCTCAACAGCAATCATTATCCCGACATCGACCTGATCGCCATCATCGAGGATCTGGACGATGAGGCGGCGTTTCGGCTGGCCGACATCGAAAATCGCGAGCGGGAAGATATTTCCGACCTGGAGCGGGGCGTCAATTACAAGGCGGCCGTCGATCGCTTCTACGGCGGCGTTCAGTTGCGGATGGCCGAGCGGCTGAAAATCTCCAAGTCGCAATTGTCACGCTATATCGCCTTAACCGAGATCCCGCCCTTCCTGGTCAGCGCTTTCCATTCGCCGATGGATTTGCAGGCGAAATATGGCGAGCGGCTTTTGCCCTTGCTGCGTGATCCTGCAAGCCGGACGAAGCTGGAGGCGGCGGCCGAGCAGATCGCGTCGGAGCAGAGTTTCCGCCGGTCGGGCGATGAGCAGCCGATCGCAGGCGTCGAGGTGATGGGGCGATTGCTCAAGGCCGTGGCCGTGAAGGGGCGCGTGCAGAAGGCGTCGATCGCGGCCGGCAATGGCAAGGCAATCGGCGAGGTGGTGAAGGATCAACAGAAGATATTGACCCTGTCACTGACGCCGTCCGACCTGTCGACCGATGCAATATTGGAGGCGTTGCGTCCTGTGATCGATGCGGCACGTATTCGCGGCGTTAAACGGCGCTAACAGACGATCATGCAGGAGTGAAAAGCTGAAAATAGAGGAATAACCCTTATATTTCAGTTTGTTATTCGAAATTCCCCTTGGGGGGACAGCGGGAACGGGATGGTGCAGTGGGGAATGAGGGGGAACTTAAGACGGCGCTGAAGGAGCGCAAGGTCCAGTTCGAAATGTTCTTCACCCTGCCCGATTTCAGCGACATTTCGCTGCGTGACTATCAAGAGACGATGCAGCGTCCCTTCTTCAGCCTGGCGAAACGCAAGCGGGTGAAACCGATCGAATATGTCAGTCCCGACAAGTCGGTGACGGTCCATGTTTCCGCCAATCCGACTTATGGCATGGCGACGATCTGGGACGCGGACATCATGATCTATCTGGCGTCGCACCTGAATGAACTGCGCGAGCGCGGGCTGAACGATCTGTCTCCCGTCGTTCGGCTCCAACCCGGCGACCTGCTCAAGCGCATCTGTTGGGGCACCAGCGGCCGGGCCTATGAGCGGTTGGTGAGCGCGTTAGACCGGTTGCAGGCGACGACGATCAAGACCAACATCCGTGCGAGCGCAAAGAGCCGGGAAACGACCTTCTCCTGGATCGACAGCTATACCCATCTTGTGGACGAGCGCACGCAGCGATCGCTGGGCATGGAGATAACCCTGTCCAAATGGTTCTTCGACGGCGTAATGGACAAGCGTAACGTGCTCGCCATATCGCCGCTCTATTTCGAGATCACCAGCGGACTTGGCAAATGGCTCTATCGCGCGTCCCGCAAACATGCGGGTGGTAATGGTGCGGACGGCTTCGTCATCGGGTTCGAAACGCTGCACCAGAAGAGCGGCAGCGAAAGCAGCTATCCGGTGTTCAAGCGCAAGTTGCTCGACCTAGCCCGCACCAATGAGTTGCCAGACATCAGTCTGGAAGTCGTCAATGCCGATAGCCCGAAGCCCAAGATGCGCATGGTCATGCGCCGCCATATGGACGAGCGGGCCCGTGCCGGTCGTCGCGCGGCCCCTCTCCCTTCCCCTGCCCCGCCAGCGGCTGGTGATGACGCGATGATCGATCCGCGCCAAGCGATGAAGCTGATCGCGCAGGCGGCTGGTGGATTGCGCAGTCCGGGTGCGGACAAGAGCAAGGCGCGTCGCGCGCCAGTCATCACCGGCCGCGCCAGCGAGATACTGGATGCCGACGTCCATGCCGCAATCCGCAGCGAGTTTCCGGGCTGGGATTATGATGAGTTGATGCGCCGCTTCGATGCCTTCTTAGGCAGCAATCCGCATGAGCTGCCGCGGAACTATTCGAAGCGCTTTTATGGCTTCGTGAAGGAACATCATCGCCGCAATAAATATCAGCTTCGGTCCTGATATCTGCCCATCAACGTGTTTTCAGAATCACGTGTTTCGGACGGGCTATCTCCCAACTTGGCTTTGGATCAATTGTCCTGCCCCGCGGGCTGAGATCGATAATCGCAGGAAAAGCGTGCGTCTGACCGTCTTACTAAGCGGACGCTGGGTCGTGATGGCGGTAAGCTGCGATGGACATCTTCCGGGTCACTGCGATTCTGAAAACACGATGATCGCCTAAAAGTCGCTCAAACCTAACCCCTCCCCTTCTCCGCTATCGCCCACATTTCAATGCTGCGCGCGGACTGATGACCTGCGTCTAGCATGGTGAGATGTAGAGGTCGTGCTTAGACGTGCTTTTGGATATGCATCTTGGGGGTCGCGTAATTTGGTAAGCTGCATCGACATGGACCTTTCCAAACGGATGAGAGCGTGACCAAATCCCTTTGTAAGATCGAAGTCATCGTAGCTTCGGCGCGGGTCGCAGGGAGAGCGAGTCAATCAAACTTCAGCTGATAAAATTAGATCATCCACGAAGAACAAAACCGGAAAATTGGAATAGAGGCCCCAGGAGCGCCTTTGGGCGCTGCCATGCTCCTGGCACATTGTTCTATGTCGGTGGCGGCGCATCGCGTTCAGCGGCCTTCTGGCGAGGCTGAATTTTCAGTCTCTGGACCAAAAGTCGGCGCTGTCAGGGTCGGCAAGCGGGTCCGGCGCGGAGGCGGCATGGGTCGCATGGCTCACCGGGATTGCATAGGTCCGATAGCTGCTTTGCCCGGATCGCTCCAACAGCAATCCAGCAACGGTTGCGATGCCTAGTAATTTGATTGCGCCAGCTGAGGTCAGCCCCAGTTGATCGGCGACAAGTCGGCTGCTGATATAGGGACGCGACATCGCCATCATTAGCACGTCCTTCAGACGGCCGGGGCGACGGCGCGATGCGATATGGTTGGCTGCCCGATCCGCATATCCACGCAAGCGCGCTTCCTGATCGAGATGGTCGCTGGCGCCCAGGACGATGGCGCGAAGCCATAGCCGGTCGAACTGAGCCGGGTCAGCGATCTTCCACGCGGCAGCGCTGACCTGAAAGCCCAGAGCGACGAGGCCGCCGAAAGAGGCATCCCAACGGCCCGGACCATGGCGATCGCCGATCAGGAAGCTGGCCACGGCATCGCCCCGCCCGATCGGTGCGCAACGTCGCCACGCCAGCGCCAGGCGCGCGCCATGAAGCAGGGGCGGGGAGGGGGGCAGGGCGGCCGCTTCCTCCTGCCATCGCGCCACATGCTGTCGCACGTCGGCGAGCGGGAGGCCTGGGGGTGACCACGGACCAACATTGGCAGGGACATCATGCACGCCGAGCCAGTCGAGAAGGCCGTTGATGTCAGTCCGTAACGTATCCAGCGTTACCGGCGCGCCGACGGCCTGCCGCCAATGGGTAAGGTCGAAGGCCGCGCCGCCGATGCTGCCGCGGCCGTCGACCGTAAACGCACTCGCCTCGACCGATGTCGCATCGACCCATGCCAGGGCCTGGCGTTCGGCGATGAAGCTTCGTATCTTCCAGGGGCGGCGCACCGGACTCAGTCGCCGGCGCTCCTCGATCCGCGCCAATGTGGTTTGAGCGTCAGCATAGAGTGACAGAATGCTGGTATCGCCCATCGCGTCACCGTCCAAATTTTCGCCTAGCAGCGGCATATGCATGAATATCATTACCTATAAAATATACAGCTAAATCAATTATATATGATGATATACTAAACGATATATTCCTTTTAGATAGTCTAGTTCTACATCGAATTTTGCTGGCCGCCAATCCTTCATCTTTCGGACCGATTGGCGTGCGCGCGCGACGCGCCTATGGCGGGTGCATGTCCATCGCCATCCTCTTGGCCATGCTGTACGCCGCGTTGCTGTTTGGTGGCGCGGCGCTGGCCCATCGCTATCGCGCCCGTCTGAGTGGATCGCGTTGGCGTATCCATGCCTATGGCCTGGCGTTGGCCGTCTATTGCACCAGCTGGACCTATTTCGGCGCGGTCGGGAGCGCGGCGACCGGGGGATGGGATTATCTGCCCATCTATCTGGGACCGGCGCTGGTGATGGCGTTGGGTGGGGGCTTCCTGCGGCGATTGCATGTCGAGGTGCATCGTGACGGCGCGACGTCGATCTCCGACTTCATCGGGTCGCGCTTCGGCAAGAGCCGGGCGATCGCGGCGCTGGTCACCATCATTCTGCTGTTCGGCACGATTCCCTATGTCGCGCTGCAGTTGCGATCGGTCGCCTTCAGCTTTGCGCTCGTGTCGCAGACGCCCGAAAGCACGGTGCCGCTGATCGGCGCATCGGCGGCGCTGGCGCTGTTCGCCATCCTGTTCGGCGCGCGGCGCTATCAGGTGGCGGGGCAAAATGAGGCGATCCTGTTCGTGGTCGCGACCGAATCCGTGTTGAAGCTGGTTGCCCTGCTGCTGGTCGCGGGGCTGGCCGGCTGGCTGCTGTGGACGATACCGCTGGGGCAGGTAGGGACGGGGATCGCGGTCTTTCGCAGCGGCTTTTCGCCCGGAAGGCTGGATGGGGATTTCGTCGTCACGACGCTGTTGTCGATGCTGACCATCATTTGCATGCCGCGGCACTTCTTCGTCAGCGTCATGGAAGCGCGCGGACCCGACGACATATTGCGGGCGCGCTGGGGGTTCATCGCCTATCTGCTCGTCACGGTGCTCGCGGTGTTGCCGATCGCCGCCGCGGGTATCGCGTTGCTGGACGATGGGGCCGCGCCGGACCTGTTCGTGCTCAGCCTGCCGCAGCATTTCGGCTTTCAGGGGTTGGCCTTGCTGGTTTTTTTCGGGGGTCTGTCCGCCGCGATGGCAATGGTCGTGACTGAGGTCGTCGCGATTTCCAGCATGATCTCCAACGACCTGTTCGCGCCTATCCTGCTGCGTCGTTCGACCGGTCGCACCCATATGGGCGAACGGCTGCTGTGGATACGGCGCACCGCGATCGTCGGGCTGGTCGCCGCCGCCACCCTCTACGCCATCGCGACGCCGTCGACGACCCGGCTGGCGTCGGTCGGACTGATCGCTTTCGTCGCGATCGCGCAATGCGCGCCTGCTCTGATTTTCGCTGTCTATCGGCCGCATAACGACGCGATGGCGGGCGGGGCGGGGCTGATGACCGGCTTTGCGATCTGGATGGGGACATTATTCCTGCCGGCGATCGATCTGATGCCCGACTGGCTTGACCGCTGGGATGGCGTAAACGCGGTGACGCTAGGCACGGTCATCAGCCTGGGCGGCAACATCTTGGCCTATCTGCTCGTGTCGGCGCGGGGCGTAGGGGTGGCGGCGCTGGTGCGGCAGCGGGGGATCGCGCCGATCGGGACGATCGCGGCGCTCAGCGACCTAGTGACGCGCTTCGTAGGCAGCGAGGCGGCCGCCGACGCCTTTGGCAGCCCGCATTCGGGGGACGGCAGGATCGACCGGACCAGCGCGCGCGTAGCAGAACGGTTGATCGGCAGCGTGGTGGGGGCGTCATCGGCGCGCGCGATCATGGCGTCGGCCATCTCCGGGCAGGGCATGGGCTTTGCCGATGTGGCGCAGATGCTGGATGCGTCGGGGCAGTCGCTGCATTTCTCGCAAGGGCTTCTCGCCGCGACGCTGGAGAATATCGATGTCGGGATCAGCGTGATCGACCGCGACCTGCGGCTGGTGGCGTGGAACAGCCGTTATCTCGATCTTTTTCGTTACGATAATGGAATGATACGGGTCGGCGTACCCGTTGCCGATTTGATCCGATTCAACGCGGAGCGGGGCGATTGCGGGCCGGGAGAAGTGGAAGACCATGTCGCCCGGCGGCTGGGCCATATGCGCAGCCGCAAGCCGCATAGTTTCGAGCGGCACCGGACCGATGGTCGCGTGATCAAGACGGTGGGTGGGGCGATGCCCGATGGCGGCTATGTCATGAGCTTCACCGACATCACGATCGAGGCGGAGGCGCGGGCCGCGACCGAGACGGCGCGGCGTGATCTGGAACAGGCGGTGGCGCAGCGCACGGCGCAGCTGTCCGACGTCAATACGCAACTGGCGACGGCGATGGCGGACAAGACGCGCTTCCTGGCGGCGGCGAGCCACGACCTGTTGCAACCGCTCCACGCCGCGATGCTGTTTTCGTCCGCGTTGCGCCGGCGGCTGGAGGAGCCGGAACGGGCGATGCTGGCGCGGCTCGACCGTTCGATCGAAGGTGCAAACGACCTGCTGCGCGCGCTGCTCGACATATCGAAGCTGGACGCGGGCGGGGTCACGCCGCAGCCGACGCGCTTTGCGGCGCGGCCGATGCTGGTCGATCTTGTCGAAAGCCTGCGGCCACTGGCGGCCGAAAAGGCACTGTCGCTGCGGGTCGGGGCGGGGGATGGCTGGGTTGAGACGGACCGATCGTTGCTGCGGTCGATCATCCAGAATTTCCTGAGCAACGCGATCCGCTATACCGATCGGGGCGGGATTATCGTGGCGGCGCGGCAGCGCGGGGACCAGATGCGGATCGAGGTGCGCGACAGCGGCATCGGCATTGCGGCCGACAAGCAGGACATCATCTTCCGCGAGTTCGAGCGGCTGGGGCAGGGAAGCGAGAATGGCATCGGCCTGGGGCTGGCGATCGTGGAGCGGTCCGCCGCGCTGATCGGGGCGAGGGTGGATGTGTGGTCGCAGGAGGGCAGGGGGAGTTGCTTTGCGATCGGCCTGCCGCGGGTTACGGCAGACGCGCCTGTCGCGGCGATAGCTGACATGGTGGTCGCGCGTGGTGCGGCCATCCTGCGGCTTCTGGTGGTGGACGACGACAGCGCCAATCGTGCGGCCATGCGCGCTGCGTTGGAGGCCATGGGCCATAGTTGCGTGACGGCGGCGGGGGAGGGGGAAGCCCTGGCCGCGACGGAGGTGTTTGACGGCGCGCTGGTGGATTTTGCGCTGGACGGGGTGCGTGACGGGATCGACCTGATCGACGCGCTATGGGCGCGACGGCCGGGCCTACCGGTGGCGCTGGTGACGGCAGAGCAGGGGGAAGCCATGCACAAGCGAGCGCGGCAGCGCGGCGTTGCGATACTGGCCAAGCCGCTGGGCGGTACGGTGCTGGACGACTGGCTCGCCGGTTTGGCGCGCGAAGGCCGCGCATAAGGCTGAATGATCCTGGCCAAGCCCTGCCGCGCGATACGGCACGCGGTAGGGTGGGCGGTTTGTTCTTCTACGCCCTCAAGAAGAAATCGGCTTCGACAGGTTCAGCCCGAACGGAGGAGGGTTTCGCCCTATCGATCCGCGCCGAGGCCCAGTGCGCGGGCGGCCAGCGCGGCCTGGGTACGGTTCTGCACGCCCAGCTTGGCGAGGATCGTGGTCATATGGGATTTGATGGTTGATTCCGCCACGCCTAGATCAAAAGCGATCTGCTTGTTCAGCCGTCCGTCGAGCACGCCCAGCAGGACGCGCAACTGGGTAGGGGTGAGCGCGGCCACCTTGTCAGCCATGTCGTCCGTTTCGACTGCGGACAGGGGGGCGGGGCTGTTGCCGTCGAGCGCCGCGGCGATCGCTTCCTCCATGACCGACAGAGGCTGGTCCTTGCCAATGAAGCCGACCGCGCCATAACGGCGGGCTTCGGGCGAGGCGACCTGCGCCTCTGCGCTAGAGATGACGAGGATGGGAACGGACGGGCGTTCGGCATGGAGCAGGGCGACGCCGGAGAAGCCCGCCGATCCCGGCATTTTCAGGTCGAGCAGGATGAGCAGCAAGTCGCTGGTTGCGCCTGCCGCCTGGACCGCACGGTCCAGCGTGGCCGCTTCGATGATGCGGGCGTGGGGCGCGACAGATTCCACCGCCATGACCAGGGCGTGACGAAAGAGCGGATGATCGTCCGCCACCAAAATGGTGCCCTGTGTCGTCAGCGTCGCGCTCCTCTCCGGGCGGCAATCTGGCCGGTCTGTCGCCAGCTTGGAATAGGGACTTGCCCGTAGGCCGGGCAAGTCCTTTCGATCACGCGCTGGCGAGTTGGCTATCGGCGATCAGCTTTTCGACCACGGACGGATCGGCCAGCGTCGAAATGTCGCCGAGCGCGCCGGTTTCGCCTTCCGCGATCTTACGCAGGATGCGGCGCATGATCTTGCCCGATCGGGTCTTGGGCAGGCCCGGCGCGAACTGGATGATGTCTGGCGTGGCGATCGGGCCGATTTCGTTGCGGACCCAGGCGACCAGCTGCTTGCGCAAGTCGTCCGACGGCTCCTCGTTCGCGTTGAGCGTTACATAGGCATAGATGCCCTGGCCCTTGATCGGGTGGGGCATGCCGACGACCGCGGCTTCGGCGACCTTGGCATGTGCGACCAGCGCGCTTTCAACTTCGGCGGTGCCCATGCGGTGACCCGACACGTTGATGACGTCATCGACCCGGCCGGTGATCCAATAATAGCCGTCGGCGTCGCGGCGGGCGCCGTCCCCGGTGAAATAGCGGCCGGGATAGGTGGTGAAATAGGTCTGGAAGAAGCGCGCATGGTCGCCATAGACGGTGCGCATCTGACCCGGCCAGCTTTTGGCGATGCAGAGATTGCCTTCTGTCGCGCCGTCCAGTTCCTGTCCTTCGGCATCGACCAGCAGGGGGTGGACGCCAAATAGCGGCAAGGTGGCGGAGCCGGGCTTGAGATCGGTCGCGCCGGGCAGGGGCGCGATCAGGATACCACCGGTTTCCGTCTGCCACCAGGTATCGACGATCGGGCAGCGGCCATCGCCCACGATGCGGTGATACCATTCCCAGGCTTCGGGATTGATCGGTTCGCCCACGCTGCCCAGGATGCGGAGCGACGCGCGGCTGGCGGCCTGCACATAGGCGTCGCCTTCGCGCATCAGGGCGCGGAGCGCGGTGGGCGCGGTGTAGAAGATCGATACGTTCCACTTGTCGCACACCTGCCAGAAGCGGCTGTGGTCGGGATAGTTGGGGACGCCTTCGAACATCAAGGTCGTCGCGCCATTGGCGAGCGGGCCGTAGACGACGTAGCTGTGCCCGGTTACCCAGCCGATGTCGGCAGTGCACCAATAGACCTCGCCAGGGCGATAGTCGAACACATGCTCATGGGTCATCGACGCCCAGAGCAGATAGCCGCCGGTGCTGTGCAATACTCCCTTGGGCGTGCCGGTGGAGCCGGAGGTATAGAGGATGAAGAGCGGGTCTTCAGCGCCCATGGCTTGCGGCGCATAGTCGGTGGCGGCGGCGTCACGGGCCGGGCCGTAGAAAAGGTCGCGGCCGGCCACCATAGCGACGTCGGCGCCGGTGCGCTGGACGACGATGACCTTTTCTACCGAACTGCAATGGTCGAGCGCGGCATCGACATTGGCCTTGAGCGGCACCCGTTTGCCACCGCGCAGCCCTTCGTCGGCGGTGACGACGATGCGGGAGTCGCAGTCACGAATGCGGCTGGCGAGGCTGTCGGGGGAGAAGCCGGCGAAGACGATCGAATGGACCGCACCGATGCGGGTGCAGGCGAGCATGGCGAAGGCGGCTTCGGGAATCATCGGCAGATAGAGGGTGACCCGGTCGCCGCGCTGCACGCCATGGCTTTTGAGGACATTGGCGAAGCGGCAGACTTCCTCATGCAGCTGGGCGTAGGTGATGACGCGGCTGTCGGCGGGATCATCCCCTTCCCAGATGATCGCGGGCTGATCGCCGCGGGTCGCCAGATGACGGTCGATACAGTTGGCACTGACATTGAGCTGACCGTCGGCGAACCAGCTTATGCCGAAATCTGCTTCGTTGAAGCTGCTTTCATCAACCTTCGTGAAGGGGGTGATCCAGTCGAGCCGCTGCGCCTGTTGCCGCCAGAATGTATCGGGATCGGAGGCGGCCAGCGCATGCATGGCTGCGGCGGTCGAGGCGGTGATGCGGGCGTCGGCGGCCAGGGCGGCGGGGACGGGATACAGGGCTTCGCTCATTTGGTGAGAACCTCTCCAAGCTCTTTCGACCTTAGCGTAACGCATGCAGGCGGGGGCGGCATCCTCGACCAAAGTCGGGTGCCCTTCCGACCATGGTCCGCCTTCTCCCCGCCCCTGTATCCTCCGCATGATGCAGCCATGGTTTGATCGCCACCAACCCCGCACAGACGGGTCGATCGGCGGGAGAGGAATGATGATGCGAACCCTGACGGCGCAGACGCCAAATAGCAGATACTGGCGGCGCAGCGTGGCGATCGGCGCGATGGCCGTGGCGATGAGCGCCGCGCCCGGCGCTGTAGCGCAGACACAGCGCGAAGCGGAGTTGGAAGCGCGGCTCAACCAACTGGAAGCTGCCGTATCGGCGTTGAAAAGCGAATTGACGCAGGCGCGCAGCGAACAGCAGGCGTCAACCCAGATAGTCCAAAAGGCCGACAGCCGCGTTGCCGCGCTGGAGGCCAAGCCAGCCGCCGAGGGCTTCAAGGTCGGAGCGACCACATTCAAGCTGGGCGGATTCGTCAAGGTAGTGGGCAGCGCCACCCGCTATGACGATGGCGTGGTGCCGGGCGGATCGTTGGGCAAGGAGTTCTACCTGCCGCAACAGATACCGGTTGGCGGCGGCAGCAGCCGCGACATCATCGGCCATGCGCGGCAGACGCGACTGGCGTTCAGCACCTCTACGCCGCTGGGCGGCCAGGAGGTCAAGAGCGTGGTCGAGTTCGACTTCGCACTGGCCGCCGCGCCGCTCGGCGCACAGCGCGCGACCAATCCCTATACGCCGACCTTCCGCCGGGGCTTCATCAGCTATGGCAACTGGCTGGTAGGGCAGGAATGGACCACGTTCCAGAACCCCAATCATTTCCCCGAAACCACGGATTTCGTCGGGCCGATGGATGGCGCGATCTTCGTTCGGCAGATGATGGTGCAATATCGGCAGCCGCTGTCGGCCGACTGGAGCCTGTATCTGGCGGCGGAAAATCCGCAGACCGAGACGATCGGCACGACGTCGGCCGCGCTGGAAGATAATGACAGCGACCGGATGCCCGACCTGGTCGCCAAGCTGGCCTATAAGGGCGAGGCGGGCGAAATGCACATCGCCGGCCTGTATCGCAAGCTGTCCATCCATGGCGACGGGTTTGGCGACACGGCGAACGGATGGGGCATAAGCGCGGCGGGCAAGGTGCCGTTCGGGCCGCAGGGGCGCCACGACATCCGGTTCAGCGCGACCTATGGTCAGGGCATGGGGCGCTATTTTACGGTCGGTTTCGTGCCTGACGCGATCTATGATCCCGCGATCGGCGACCGGCTCTATATCGTGGACAATTTCGCCGGGTTTGCGGCCATCAAGCTGGGCTGGACCGATACGATACGATCCACCGTCATGGCGGCCTATCAAAAGGCCTGGTATCCCGATGCGATAGCCCTGCCGGATCTGGCCAATGTCGCGGCCTACAGCGTTGCGGGCAATATTTTCTGGTCGCCGGTCAAGCAACTGGATCTGGGGATCGAGTATCGCCATGGTCAGCGCGAAGTCGCCAGTGGCTTAAAAGGCGAGATAGACCGCCTGGAAATGGCCGCTAAATTCACGTTTTAAGGGAGAGGGCAGATGGCGACAACATATGAAGACGGCCGGCCAAAGCATAGCGTGACGGGGCAGAACGAGAAACTCGTCATTGCCGCGTCGTCGCTGGGCACGGTGTTCGAATGGTATGATTTCTATCTTTACGGCCTGCTGGCGACCTATATTTCCGCACAATTTTTTTCGGGCGTGAACGAGACGACGGGGTTCATCTTTGCCCTCGCCGCCTTTGCCGCCGGTTTTGCGGTGCGGCCGTTCGGCGCGATCGTGTTCGGGCGGATCGGCGACATGGTGGGGCGCAAGAATACGTTTCTGGTGACCATGGGCATCATGGGCCTGTCGACCTTCGCGGTGGGCGTGCTGCCCAACTATGCCAGCATCGGCGTGGCTGCGCCGGTCATCCTGCTGGTCCTGCGCCTGGCGCAAGGCCTGGCGCTGGGTGGCGAATATGGCGGGGCGGCGACCTATGTCGCGGAACATGCGCCGGAGGGCAAACGCGGCCTTTATACCAGCTGGATTCAGACGACGGCGACCTTTGGGCTGTTCGCGGCGCTGCTGGTCGTTATCGGATTTCGGTACGGGCTGGGCGAGGAAGCATTTGCCGCATGGGGTTGGCGTTTGCCGTTCCTGATTTCGATCCTGCTGCTGGGCGTATCGATGTGGATCCGGTTGCAGCTCAACGAAAGCCCTGTCTTCCAGAAGATGAAGGATGAGGGCACGACGTCCAAGGCACCGCTGACTGAGGCGTTCGGCAAATGGGGCAATCTGCGTTGGGTCATCATCGCACTGCTCGGCGCGGTCATGGGGCAGGCGGTAGTCTGGTATGCCGGGCAATTCTATGCGCTGTTCTTCCTGGAAAAGACACTGCGGGTGGATGGCGCGACGGCCAATATCCTGATCGCCATCGCGCTGGCGCTGGCAACGCCCTTCTTCGTCTTCTTCGGCTGGCTGTCCGACAAGATCGGCCGCAAGCCGATCATCCTGGGCGGCTGCGCCCTTGCGGCGATGACCTACTTCCCGTTGTTCGGGGCGCTGACCAATGCCGCCAACCCGGCGCTGGCGGCGGCGCAGGCCTCCGCGCCTGTGACGATCGTCGCCCATGGCGAGGAATGTTCGTTCCAGTTCGATCCGGTCGGCAAGAACAAGTTCGACCGGTCGAGCTGCGACGTCGCCAAGACCTTCATGGCCAAGACCGGCGTCAGCTATGACAATGTCGAGGCCGCAGCCGGCACGCCGGCGGTGGTCAGGATCGGCGCTGCCAGCTTTACCGCGCCCAATGCCGCGACGCTGGCGGGGGCAGACAAGACGGCGGCGATCGCCACCTATCAGGATCAGTTGAAGGCGGGGCTGGCGCAAGCAGGCTATCCGGCCAAGGCGGACACGGCGAAGATCAACAAGGTCGCGGTCGTGGCGATCCTGTGGGCGCTCGCGATGCTGGTGACGATGGTCTATGGTCCTATCGCGGCGATGCTGGTGGAACTCTTCCCCAGCCGCATCCGCTATACGTCGATGTCGCTGCCCTATCATATCGGCAATGGCTGGTTCGGCGGGTTCCTGCCCACCACCGCCTTCGCCATGGTGGCGGCGACCGGGAACATCTATTATGGCCTGTGGTATCCGGTGGTCATCGCGGCGGCGACGGTGGTCATCGGGCTGCTGTTCCTGCCGGAGACGTTCCGCCGCAATATTGACGACTGAGACGGCGAGTTGGACAATTAAAATGGAAAAGGCGGCATCGTCGGATGCCGCCTTTTTGTTTTTATATCAATGGGTTATGCTTCCTCCGGCCAATAGAGCCGCATCGGATTGTCGATCAGCAATTTGCGCTGCAATTCGGCGGTGGGCGCGATGCGGGGGATCATATCAACCAGATGGCCGTCGTCTGGAATATCGTCCTGCATATTGGGATGCGGCCAGTCGGTGCCCCACAACACGCGGTCCTGATAATCGGCGACCAGCGGCGCGACCGCGTCGGCGAAGGCGTTCCAGGGATCGCCTGTCGGATCAAGGCGGTCGGGGCAGGTGGCCTTGAACCAGATGTCGTCACGGCTGTCGAGGAAGGCGCGGAACGCCTTCATGTCGGCACCGTCCGGCCCCTGGGTCACGTCGGGGCGGCCCATATGGTCGATAACCAGCGGCACCGGAATCGCGTCCATGAAGGGGCGCAATTCCTCCAGAATGTCGGCTTCGAAATAGATGACGACATGCCAGCCGGCGGGCAGTCGCCTGGCGACGTCGAGGAACTTGTCCCTGGGCGCGTCGTCCACCAGGCGTTTGAGGAAATTGAAGCGGATGCCGCGGATGCCGCCATCATGCAGGGCGGCGAGATCGGCGTCGGAGATGGCCGGATTGACCACGGCGACGCCGCGCGCTTTTCCGTTCGCCTTGGCTATGGCGTCCAAAGTCGCGCTATTGTCGGTGCCGTGGCAGCTGGCCTGCACGATGACGTTGCGGGCAAAGCCCAGATGATCGCGCAGCGCGAACAATTTGTCCGGGCCGGCGTCTTGCGGGAGATATTTCGCCTTCGCGCTGAAAGGGAAGTCCGCCATCGGGCCGAAGACATGGCAATGGGCGTCGATCGCGCCAGCGGGTAGCGTGTAGAGCGGTTTGGACGGGGCGCTATGCCATGAGGTGATGCGGGTCATTGTTTCCAACTCCGTTCAGGCTGAGCCATTTGAAGCCCTGCAATTGTTTAAAGAAAGACCCTTCGACAGGCTCAGGGCGAACGGCAATAGTGAGTTTACGCGAAGACGACGCCGTCCATCAGCTTGCGCGCGGTGCGCAGCATGGCGGCGCTGGTGACATTGCCGCTGTCGTCCAGTTCCATGACGCATGTGGTTTCACCGGTCGGATGTTCGACCGAGAGCGTCTTGCGATTGCCGTCGGGGATCGAGGCGACCTCGGCGGCGGGCGATCCTTCGACAAGGCAGGCGGTGGCGACGCTGACTGCGCCCAATACGCCGATCGAGGCATGAGCGCGATGCGGGATGAAGCTGCGCACAGTGACCGCGCCGCCATTGCGGGGCGGAGCGACCAGCATCATCTTGGGCACCGATTTGTCCGTGACATCGCCCAGGTTCATGCGCTCGCCGACGGCCAGGCGGATCTTTTCGATCCGGGCTTTGAGCGCTGTATCATTGTCCAGCGTATCGCGATCCTCATAGCCGGTGATGCCGACATCCTGCGCCTTCATCACCACGCAGGGCATGCCATTGTCGATCAGGGTGACGCGGACGCCCTCCACCTCGTCAAAAGCGTTGCCCGTGGGGAGGAGAGCGCCGCAGGAGGAGCCGGCGGTGTCGCGAAATTCCAGCGGGATGGGGGCGGCGCTGCCGGGGACGCCGTCGATCCTGGCGTCGCCGTCATAGCAGACTTTGCCATCGCGGGTTTCGATGGTGGCGATGGCGATCTGGCGGGTATTTTCCATGAAGATGGCGACGCGGGTTTCGTGCGGCTGCGCGGTGACGAGGCCGCGTTCGATGGCGAAGGGGCCGATGCCCGCAAGGATGTTGCCGCAATTCTGCGCGTCGCTGACCACCGCCTTGTCGACGAAGACCTGGAGGAAGAGATAATCGACATCGACGCCGTCTCGCGCCGATTTCTTCACCACCGCGACCTTGCTGGTGAGCGGGTCGGCGCCGCCCATGCCGTCAATCTGGCGCGGGTCGGGCGAACCCATGACGCGCAGCAGGAAGGCATCGCGGGCGGCGGTGTCGGCGGGCAGGTCTTCGGCGAGGAAGTAACCGCCCTTGGAGGTGCCGCCGCGCATCCATAGGACGGGGGATTGGGTGATGGTCATAAGCAAACTCCGGTTCCGCCCTTGTTGTGCTCCCGCGAAGGCGGGAGTCCAGTGCAGACGGTCGATCGATCATGCGACGGCAGGACTGGATTCCCGCCTGCGCGGGAACACGGTTCCGTCAGATATATTTCAGGCCCATTTCTTCCAGGCGCGGGCGCATATTGTAGATGTCGAGGCCGAGTTCCCCGGCGGCCAGGCGGACGCGCTTGGCTTCTTCAGCGGCTTCGCGCCCTCTCGCCTTTTCCAGCACGGCGGCGGCCTCGGCGCGGGGCACGATGCACACGCCGTCATCGTCGGCGATCACCACGTCGCCCGGATGGACCAGCGCATTGGCGCAGACGACGGGGACGTTGACCGATCCGATGGTGTTCTTGACCGTGCCCTGGGCATGGACCGCCTTCGACCAGACGGGGAAGTGCATTTGGGTGAGGTCGCGCACATCGCGCACGCCCGCGTCGATGATGAGGCCGCGGCAGCCGCGCGCCTGCGCCGAGGTGGCGAGCAGGTCGCCGAAATAGCCGTCGGTGCAGGGGCTGGTGGGGGCAAGGAGGAGGACGTCGCCCTCCTTCAATTGTTCGATCGCGACATGGATCATCCAATTGTCGCCGGGCGCGGCGGAGATGGTGACGGCGTTGCCGGCGATGCGCGCGCCAGTGTAGATCGGGCGCATGTACGAGGCGAGCAGGCCGGTGCGGCCCTGCGCCTCATGCACGGTCGCGACGCCGCATTTGGCGAGACCGTCGACGACGCTAAGGTCCGCCCGTTCAATATTCTGGACGACGATGCCGGACATGCTGACCTTCTCCTTGACGATTGCGGCGCACGGACCAAGCGGATGGTCAGGCGGCGCGGGACAGGATGGTGGCTGGACCCGTTCGGGGGAAAGGGCAAAAAGGAAATCTGGCCAAGCCATTAGTTTTCACTAAATATGGCGATGTGGACTGGACCGACATCAACCTTCGTCATTTGCGCGCGACCGTGGAAATCGCGGATCGCGGGACCATGAACGCGGCCGCGGTTGCGGTCAGCCTGACCCAGCCGGCGATAACCCAGGCGCTGGCGCGATTCGAAACCATGCTGGGCGTGCCGCTGTTCGACCGCCGCCATGACGGGATGACGGTGACCGATGCGGGCGCGCTGCTGGTGCCGCGATTTCGCGGCGCGCTGGACCATATCGCCAGCCCGCATGTGACGATGGCGCGGTTTCGCGCGCTGATCGCGCTGGCGGATGCGGGCAGCTATCCGGCGGCGAGCGCGCTGACGGGCCTTTCGATCCCCTCGCTGCATCGCGCGGTCAACGACCTCAGCCTTTCACTGCGGCGGCCGCTGGTGCGGCGGCGGGGCAAGGTGGTGATGCTGACCGACGCGGGCGTGCGGATGGCGCGCGCCTTTCGCCTGGCGCGCGTCGAGTTGATGGCGGGGCTGGCCGAATTGGCCGCGCTCAAGGGGCATGAGACGCGCAGCATCGCGATCGGGGCGATGCCGCTGTCGCGGGCGCGAGTGCTGCCCGCAGCCGTGTCGCGATTCCTGCGGCGGCGACCGGGGGTGCGGATCACCATATTGGAAGGGTCGCGCGCCGAACTGATCGAGCCGTTGCGCAATGGCGCGATCGACATGATGGTGGGGGCGCTGCGCCTGCCATTGCTGGAGGCGGATTTCGAGCAGGCGGCGCTGTTCGAGGACCGGCCGGTAGTGATTGCGCGGGCGGGGCATCCTTTGGCGGAGACGCAGCCTGCCATGGCTGATCTGGCGCGCTATCCCTGGATCATCGCCGCGCCGGGGGCACCGCTGCGCGAGAGCTGGGAAGCGTTGTTCAGCGAGCAGGGCATCAGCCTGCCGGTGGTGCCGATCGAATCGGGATCGGTCATGACGATCCGGCAATTGTTGATCGACAATGATTTCCTGACCCTGTTGTCGCCCGACCAGGTCAGGGTGGAACTGGAGGCAGGGTGGCTGTGCCGGATCGACACGCCGGTATCGCCGGCCAGCCGATCCATCGGCGTGACCACGCGGGCATCCTGGCGCCCGACAACGGTGCAGGCGGAGTTCATGGCCGATCTGGAGGCGGTGTCGCAGCGTTGACGGACCGGAGAATATGCGCTGCCCTGTGGTCTGTCATCGCGGGCATCGTCCATAGGGATTGCGGATAATCGGCGAGATGGGCGGCCCGCGTCATACTGTCATATTTAGCGTCCGCTTATGACTGCGCGGCTGTTCCGATTTGTCGCCGTGCATATGGGCAGGCAGATTTCCTGCCATGACGACCGATATTCTCCTGATCGGATTTGGCGAGGCCGGCAGCACGTTCGCGGCGGCCGGCGCGTGGGGCGCGCGCGCATTGGCGCATGATCGCGATCCGGCGCGGGCGAGCGTGATGGCGCATCTGGGCGTTGTCTGTCGCGATCGGCTGGACGATGCGGTGCAGGGCGTGTCGATGATCCTGTCGCTGGTGACGGCCGATCAGGCACTGGCGGTGGCGCGCGACGCCGCGGCGCTGATCGCGCCGGGGACGCTGTTCTGCGACATGAACAGCGTTGCGCCGCAGACCAAGCAGGCCGCCGCCGCGCTGATTGAGGCGGCGGGTGGCCATTATGTCGATGTCGCGGTGATGGCACCGGTCGATCCGGCGGGCATGGCCGTACCGCTGTTGCTGAGCGGGGCGCAGGCGGAAGAGGCGGAAATGCGGTTGCATGCGCTGGGCTTTGCCAAGACGCGGGTCGTGGGCGCAGATGTCGGCCGGGCCTCCTCGATCAAGATGATCCGGTCGGTGATGGTCAAGGGGATCGAGGCGCTGACCGCCGAATGTGTGCTGGCCGCGGCGCAAGCGGATGTGCTGGACGAGGTGCTGGCCTCGCTCGATGCGAGCGAGAAGGCGAAACCCTGGCCCGTGCGGGCGGATTATAATCTCGACCGGATGCTGGTGCACGGAACGCGCCGCGCGGCCGAGATGGAGGAAGTGGTCAAGACGCTGGATGGCCTGGGCACCGGCGCGGCGATGACGCGCGGCACGGTGGCGCGGCAGGCCGCGATCGGCGCGTTGGGGGTGAAGGCGCCGCCGGAGCGGTTGGCGGAGAAGATCGGGGTTATTTCTTCGGGATGACGGCGTTTTTGGGGCGGGCATAGCGTGCTGTTGCCTGAGATCCCAGCCTGCGCTGGGGTGACGGAATAAGGGTTGAGGAAAGAGACGCGATGAGCCTGATTATCGATTGCCACGGTCATTACACCGTCCTGCCCAAGGGGCATGACGCCTGGCGCGAGGCGCAGAAGGCGGCGTTCAAGGACGGTACGGCGTGCCCGCCCTATCCTGAGATCAGCGACGCGGAAATCCGCGAGACGATCGAGGCGAACCAGTTGCGCCTGATCAAGGAGCGCGGGGCGGACTTCACCATCTTTTCGCCGCGCGCGTCCACCATGGCGCCGCATATCGGCGACGAGGCGGTGGCCAAGGAATGGGCGATCCGCTGCAACGACCTGATCGCGCGGGTCGTTGGCCTGTTCCCCGATACGTTCGTCGGCGTATGCATGTTGCCGCAGTCGCCCAAGGCGGACATGAGCAATTCGATCGCGGAGCTGGAGCGTTGCGTCACCGAACTGGGCTTTATCGGCTGCAACCTCAATCCCGATCCGGGCGGCGGGCATTTTACCCATCCGCCGCTGACGGACAAATATTGGTATCCCTTCTACGAAAAGATGGTCGAGCTGGGCGTGCCGGCGATGATCCATGTGTCGGGCAGCTGCAATCCGGCGATGCACGCGACCGGCGGCTATTATATCGCGGCGGATACGATCGCGTTCATGCAGCTGCTGGAAGGCGACCTGTTCAAGGATTTCCCGACGCTGCGCTTCATCATCCCGCATGGCGGCGGCGCGGTGCCCTATCATTGGGGGCGCTATCGGGGTCTGGCCGACATGCTCAAGAAGCCTGATCTGTCGACGCATCTGATGAACAATATCTTCTTCGACACCTGCGTCTATCATCAGCCGGGCGTGGACCTGCTGGCCGACGTGATCGAGAATAAGAATATCCTGTTCGGGTCGGAAATGGTCGGCGCGGTGCGCGGCATCGACCCGACCACCGGATTTTATTTCGACGACACCAAACGCTATGTCGATGCGCTGGACGTGAGCGACGAGGAGCGCGCTGCGATCTTCGCGGGCAATGCCCGTCGCGTCTTCCCGCGCCTCGACGCAAAATTGAAGGAGAGGGGACTATGATAACAGAAGATCCCAAGCATCAGGATATCCACGAATATCTGGCCGAGATGGAAGATATTCCCGGCACCCGCGTCTTCACCGCCAAGCGCGCGCGGCAGGGCTATCATATCAACCAGTTTGCGATGAGCCTGATGAAGGACGAAAATCGCGCGAAGTTCAAGGCGGACGAGCGGGCCTATATGGACGAATGGCCGCTGACCGAGGACCAGAAGCAGGCGTTGCTGGCGCGCGATTATAATCGGTGCCTGGACCTGGGCGGCAACGTCTATTTTCTGTCCAAACTGTTTTCCACCGACGGCATTCCCTTTGCCGAGGCGGTCAGCACCATGACCGACATGGCGTTCCCCGAATATCGCGCGATGATGATGGCCGGCGGGCGATCGCCCGAAGGCGTGCGGTCGATCAAGGCCAATGAAGCGGCCGCCGCCGCCAAGAAAGAGGATCGCTGAAATGGCGCGGATTACTGCTGGCGTGGCGTCGAGCCATGTGCCGCTGCTGGGTGTGGCGTCGGACTTCAACAAGGACCGGGACGATTATTTCGGGCCGATCTTTGCCGGCTATGATTGGACCCGCGCGTGGGAACAGGCCGAAAAGCCTGACGTGATCGTGCTGGTCTATAACGACCATGCCAGCGCGTTCGATATGAAGATCATCCCGACCTTCGCGATCGGCTGCGGCGAACGCTATAAGTCGGCCGACGAGGGCTGGGGGCCGCGGCCGGTGCCCGATGTTGAAGGGCATCCCGACCTGGCCTGGCACATGGCGCAAAGCCTGATTCTGGATGAATTCGACATGACCATCATCAACGAGATGGATGTCGACCATGGCCTGACGGTGCCGCTGAGCATGATGTTCGGCAGACCCGAAGCTTGGCCGTGCAAGGTGATCCCGCTGGCGGTCAACGTCGTCACCTATCCGCCGCCGTCGGGCAATCGCTGCTGGGCGCTGGGCGAAGCGGTGCGCAAGGCGGTCGAAAGCTATCCTGAAGATCTGAACGTCCAGGTGTGGGGCACGGGCGGCATGAGCCACCAGTTGCAGGGGCCGCGCGCGGGCCTGATCAACCAGGAATGGGACAACCGCTTCCTTGACGGGCTGGTCGGCGACAGCGACCATTTGCGCCGGATTCCGCATATCGAATATCTGCGCGAAACCGGCAGCGAGGGCATCGAGATGGTGATGTGGCTGGTGATGCGCGGGGCGCTGGGCAAGAAGACGCGCGCGCTGCACCGCCATTATCATGTGCCATGCTCCAACACCGCGATCGGCCATATGGTGCTGCGCCCGGATAATGGCGAAGGACTGGACATGACCGGCAGCGATGTCGTGGTGATCGCGGCGGAATAGCTAATTTGACGCCCCTCCCTTGAAAGGGAGGGGGTGGCGAGCATTGCGAGCCCACGATCTACCCGCAGGCGTTGCTAGCGATTGCTGCGCAATCGCACCCACCCCCAACCCCTCCCTGAAAGGGAGGGGGTTAAAGTACGGAGTTTCTCATGCGTATTGCCCTGGCCGGTGCCGGCGCCTTTGGCGAAAAGCATCTTGATGGCCTCAAGAATATCGATGGCGTGACCGTCACGTCGATCATCGGTCGCGAACTGGAGGCCACGAAGAAGGTCGCGGAGAAATATGGCATCGGCCATGTGACGACCGACCTGAACGATACGCTTAGCCGCAGCGACGTGGATGCGGTGATCCTGTGCACGCCAACGCAGATGCACGCGGCCCAGGCGATCGCCTGCATGGAGGCGGGCAAGCATGTCGAGGTGGAGATTCCGCTGGCCGATAGCTGGGCCGACGCGCAGGCGGTGCTGGCCAAGCAGAAGGAAACCGGCCTGACCTGCATGGTCGGCCATACCCGCCGCTTCAATCCGTCGCACCAGTTCGTCCACAACCGCATCAAGGCGGGCGAATTCAATATTCAACAGATGGACGTGCAGACCTATTTCTTCCGTCGCAAGAATATCAACGCGAAGGGCGAGGCGCGCAGCTGGACCGATCATCTGCTGTGGCATCATGCCGCACATACGGTCGACCTGTTCGCCTATCAGGCGGGCAAGATCGTGTCGGCGCACGCGCTCCAGGGGCCGATCCATCCGGAACTGGGCATCGCCATGGATATGTCGATCCAGTTGAAGAGCGAGACGGGGGCGATCTGTACCCTGTCGCTGTCGTTCAACAATGACGGGCCGCTGGGCACTTTCTTCCGCTATATCGGCGACAGCGACACCTATATCGCGCGCTACGACGATCTGGTGAACGGCAAGGAAGAGGCGATCGACGTCAGCCAGGTCGCCGTGTCGATGAACGGCATCGAATTGCAGGACCGCGAATTCATCAGCGCCATCCGCGAAGGTCGCGATCCCAATTCGAGCGTCGCCAAGGTGTTCGATTGCTATCGCGTGCTGGGCGAACTGGAAACGCAGCTGGCGGGCTAAGCTTGAATCCCTTCGGGGTCGCAAGGAAGGGCGTGGCGGATTTATCCGCCGCGCCCTTTTTGCGTGTCATGCCGTCAACAGCGGGTGCGTCATGCGCAGGTCGTCGAGCAGGCTCTCGATCAGCGCGATATCCTGAAAGCTGCCGGTCGGCGTCGCGTTCCAGTTGCAATGGGGATGGGTGGCCGGGCTGTAGAGGCGCAGCTTGCCGACCACCTTGCGCCAGTGATGCTTGCTCTTGCCATGGTCGCGGACCAGCCGGGCCACGAGCAGGTCGGTTAGCTTTTCCGCTGTCATGGCAGGCTATGTAAGGGCGCTGCGCGCGGCGTCAACCTGTCCGCGCGGCGCGATAGGCGCGGGGCGGCTGGCCGATATGGCGGGTGAAGAAGCGCGAGAAATAGGCCGGGTCTTCAAAGCCGATGGCATAGGCGATCTCCGCCACCGACAGCTGGGAATAGAGGAGCAGCCGGCGCGCCTCCAGCAAGGCGCGGTCGTCGAGCATCTGGGCGGGGGAGCTGCCCGCGACCTGCGCGCAGGCCTGGCGTAGAGCGGTGAGGCTGGTGCCGAGCGCTTTGGCGTGATCCGATACGGGTTCGCGCTGGCGGAATCGCTGTTCGATCCGTTCGCGTAGGCGCGCGACCAGCGCGGCCTGACGCGCGGTGCCAGGCCGCGCCGCCTGCGCCAGCGTGGCGCGGCGCAGGGCGAGCACCATCAGCGAGAGGAGCGCGGATTCGACGGCGGCGCGCTGGCCGGGGCCGGACCAGCCCAGTTCCTGCGCCATGCGCATGATAATGTCCTGCGCCATGCCGCCGTCGCCGACCGGCAGGGGGACGGCATGGGGGTGAGCAAAAAGCGGGGCGAGATCGGCGTCGCGGGCGATCAGATGGCGCAGATAGGCGTCGGCGATGGTGGTGACATGGCCGCGCGATTCGCTGTGCCAGGTGAAGCCATGGACGATGCTGGCTGGGATCAGCAGCAGGCAGGGCGCGTCGAAGCTGACCTGCGCCGCCTCCGCCTGCATCGCGCCGCCGCCTTCGCCGATCAGGATGATATGGTTAAGGTCGCGATGGACATGCGGGCGGATCGTCCATTCGCTGGGGCGGGATCGATCGTCCAGGCTTTCGACATGGACGAAGCCTTCCGCCACGCTGCGCTGCGGTTCGCCATAGAGATAGAAGCTGGGGACGGGGGCGGTCGACATGATGGATCGTCCATCTATGCGCCCGGCTCCGCCTGTCCGCAAGCGCTCAGGCCGGGCGGGGGCGGAGCATAGCCAGCAAGGCCGCACCGACCAGCGAACCGAGCGCCATGACGATCGCGACGGCAGGCAAGCCGAAGTCCAGCGTGAAGAGGAGGCCAGCGAGGATCGGCCCCAGCGCCGCGCCGCCACGGCCGATGCCGATGACGATGCCGGTCCCGCCGGCGCGCACGGCGGTCGGGAAGGATTGGGCGACCAGCGCATAGAGGCCGACCACCGCGCCATTGGTGAAGAAGCCCGCGCAGGCCGCGATCAGGCTGAGGCCGGCGAGCGTGGTCTGCCCCTGGCCAAAGAGCGTTACCATCACGGTGGAGGCGACCATCGCCACCATGACCAGGGCGCGCAGCGGCAGCCGCCAGCTGAGTGCGCCGAGCAGCAGCGCGCCGGCAAGGCCCCCGACATTCGCCCAGACCAGCACGCCGCCGGCGGCCGAGGGCGCGAAGCCCATGTCCACCACGATCTTGGGCACCCATTTCAGGATGAAGTAGAAGGTCATGATGTGGCAGAAATAGGCGAGCGTCAGCAGGATGGTGGTGCGCGCCAGGCCGGGGGCGAACAGAGAGGCGAAGGATGGCTTGGTCCCTGAAGGATCGGGCGCGGGGAGGGCGTCGGCCGGGGCATGGCCCATGCGGGCGAGCAGGCGGTTGATCCGCGCCAGCGCGCCTTGCGGCCGCTTTTGCAACAGGAAGCCGATCGATTCGGGCAGCAGCCAGAGCGCGATGGGCAGGAAGAGTGCGGTGACGATGCCGCCGAACAGGAATATGTCGCGCCAGTCCCCCGCCACCAGCAAGTAGGACGCGACCGACCCGCCCAGGATCGCGCCGACCGGATAGCCGGCCGCCATGATTGCGACAGCCAGGCTGCGGGAGCGGGCGTTGGACAGTTCGGCGACCATGGCGTTGGTGCAGGCGAGCATCCCGCCGATGCCAAGGCCCGTCGCCAAGCGGATGAGCGAGAGCGACACCACGTCCCACGCCTGGGTCGCGCCGGCCATGCCCGCCGCCATGACGACAAGGCAGCCCAATATGGTCGGGCGGCGGCCGATGCGGTCGGCCAGGTTGCCGAGCAGCACGGACCCGACCGCCATGCCGATCAGTTCCATCGACAGGACGAGGCCGAGCGCGGCGCGATCGATCCCCCATTCCTTGGCGATGCCGGGCGAGGCGAAGCTGATGGCCAGCACATCGAAGCCGTCGAGCGCGTTGAGCAGGATGCACAGGATGATCGCCGCGATCTGGAGCCGGCCCATGGGGGCTTCGTCCAGCCTGTGCCTGATGTCGGTCATCCTTGATCCTGTCCGCTATATTCTATCGTCTGTTAGTGTCAGCCGACCGCGAAAATGTCCAGCGCGACATGGTCCTTGAAGCGGGCGGCGGTGCAGAGGAAGACGGTGCGGCCAAGCCAGGCGTGCGGGCCGTCGCCTGACACTTCGAAGCGCGGGGTGGTGCGGAAATAATAGAGAGCGGGGTCCACCACCTCGCCCGCCGCGATCCGCGCCAGCACCGGCGCGGGGCCGTGCCGATAGCCCGGATTGATGACGGAGATGATCGCGCCATCATCCGCCTGCAACGAATAGCGGGCGAGGATATCGGCGGTGCCGTCCGCCCGGATCGATTGCCAGTCCGCGCCGCCGGGTAGGACTTTGCCGGTGAGGCGGGGGCCATCGACACTGCCGCCGGTGATGGGGATGACCCGCTTGCGCACGCCATCGACCATGCCCAGTTCCCGCAGCGCGCCGATCAGGACGCGCAGGCGCATGGCGAGGCTGAGTGGCGGGGTGGCGAGCGTGCCGCCTTGCGCCGCGGCGAGCGGGGCGGCGGTGCCGGCAAGAGCGAGGCCGGGCATGGCCTTGAGCAGGCCGCGGCGGTGCATGTCGCTGGTCATCATCTCTCCCTGTCTGCCGACGTGGCGGCTTCTGGCCTTGGAATAGAGGATCATGGTGCCATGGCCAATATGGCCCATGATTTTACCGAAAGATGGGGCCGGTTCTGGCGCGCGCGAAGCGGCGTCGGTGAACAGGACGGGGGCTGGCGACGTCATCCTTCTACTTGGCTTATGCCCGACCATATGGGAAAGGCGCTTGGGGGGCCGTGAAACTGGATGTCGGATTACATATGATGCCCTTGCCGATCGACAGGATGATGCGGGCCGCCCGCTGCGCGCTGGGCGGGCTGATGCTGGCCGTGCTGGCGCCTGCTTCGCTGGGCGCAGCGGAGCCTGCGCCGTTCGAATTGCCCGGCCCGGCGATGAACATATTGGTGATGCGCGGCGACCAGAGCCTACCCATCGCGCAGGTGCCGAGCCTGTCCGAAGGCGACCGTCTATCGATCGAGGCGGACCTGCCTGCCGATCAGGGCGCGCGCTTCATCCTGGTGTCCGCCTTCCTACGCGGCGCGACCAACCCGCCGCCCAAGGACTGGGTCCAGTTCGCCGAGACATGGAAGAAGAAGGACAAGGACAAGGCGCTGGTGCTGACGGTGCCGAAGGGCGCGCGGCAGATGGTGCTGTTCCTGGTGCCTGATACCGGCGGGGCGGAAGGCGTATTGTCCGACGCGGTGCGGGGGAAGCCTGGCGAATTCGTCCGCGCGACGCAGGATCTGAACCAGGCGTCGCTGGACCGGTCGCGGCTGGACGCCTTTATGGCGGGGATCAAGGCGCAGGAAAACAGCCATCCGGAATATCTGCGCAGCGTCGCGCCGACGCTGGCGCGCAGCCTGGCGATGAAGCTGAACGAAGAGTGCCTGTCCAAGGTGGTCGAGATGCAGGCGGCCTGCCTGCTCGACAATCGCGACGCGCTGGTGCTGTCGGACGTGCATAGCAGTTCGATTGCCGAGACGCTGACCGGGGCACCGACCGACCTGGCGCTGCAACTAGCCGCGACGCGAGAGGCGGGTTATGGTTTCTACAGTCCCTATATCGGCGTGGTCCGCGATATCGCGAAGATATTCGGCGCGTTCAGTAGCCCGCAGTTCAACTATCTGCCGACGCTGAGCGTGCGCAAGCCAGAGGGCATGTCGCTATTGCTGAATGCCGCGCCGTCCTTCCAGAAACCAAAGTCGGTCATGGTCGTCGCCATGCCCTCGATCGAGGCGGACAGTCCGCCGCGCCTGCGCCGCAGCGGCGACGCGCCGCTCTGCGTGGCGCATGCCGGTACGGTGTTGCCGGTGGAGGGCGCACCGCTGATCTTCTCCACCCCCTATGCGCGCGACGTGAAGCTGGCGTTGAAGACGGCGGCGGGCCAGGCGATAGACCTGCCGCTGGAGGCGCGCGCCGACCGGGGCGGCTATGTGCTGACCGGGGGCGATGTGCCCCCGACCTTCAAGGGCACGGTGCAGGGCCATCTTTATGGTCGCTGGGGATTCGACCGTTTCGAGGGGCCGGACTTCATGGTGCAAATGCCCGATGCGGGCGGATGGACGGTCGAGGGCGATAGCGCCGCTCTGGTCGTCGGGCGCGACAATGGGCTGGTGCTGAAGGGCGGCGCGCCCGCCTGCGTCGAGAGCGTGATGCTCCGGCAAGGGGAGGGCGCGCCTCAGGCGGTGGACTGGAAGGTGCAGGGGCGCGACGCGCTGGCGCTGACCGTGGCACTGGCCGATCGCAAGCCCGGCGCGCTCAGCGTCGAGGTCAAATATCAGGGCGTGGCCCAACCGTCCGTGATTGCGCTGCGCAGCTATGCGCAGGCGAGCCGACTGGACGGGTTGCTGCTCCATGCCAGGGACAAGGCGGCCTTGCTGTCCGGGCAACGGCTGGATCAGGTGGACAGCGTGGAGGTGAACGGCCTGCGGCTGCGGCCAGACGGACTGACGCGCGACGGCGCGGTCGACCGGTTGCGGCTGGTGGTGCAGGGCGATGCGGTGGCAGCCGATGCCGGCAGCGAAGCGACGGCGCGGGTCAAGCTGCGCGACGGGCGGAGCGTGAACTTTACCGTGATGGTTGCGAGCGCGCGGCCGCAGATAGGCTTGCTAAGCAAGGATATCAGGCTGGGCGCGCCGCCTGCGAACAGCAAAGCGCTGACGCTCAACGGTGACAATCTGCTGCCGGATAATGGCCAGCTCGTTTTTTCTGTACAGGCGGGCGAGGGCACCAAGCTGAGCGCGAGCGACGCGATCGAGGTTGCGCCGATCGAGGATGGCGCGCCGATCCGGCTGACCGCCGCCAATGGCCTGCGGCTGGAAAGCCCCAAGGTGATGGTCGCGACGCTGGACCCCAAGGCGATGGCGCCGTCCCTGTTCGGTCCGCTGCGCTTTCGCCTGCTGCGCGGTGGCGAGGTGAGCGACTGGCAACCACTGGTGACGCTGGCGCGGCTGCCGCAAATCGAGGCGGTGGCCTGTGCGGCAAAGGCGGACGGCTGCACGATCACGGGGCGCGACCTGTTCCTGATCGATGCGGTGGGCGCGACGCCGACGCTCGACCAGGCGGCGCAGGTGGCCCATGGCTATACCGGTTCTGCGCTGAAGGCACCCGCGCCGCAGGACGGCAATCTGTATCTGCGGCTGCGCGACGCGCCCGACAGCGTGGTAACGCTGCCCGCGGCGTGATCGGCGGCGGATAGTCCACTCTTGCCTGGGCGCGTTGGCCCTGAAGTCCCGATCTGGCGGCGCAAGGTCGGTTGAATCATCCAAATAAGCGGCTGGTCCCGCCATGGGCGTGCGCTTAGCGACCCGGCATCATGCCCTCCAATGCCAAAGGACATGGAGAGGATGATCATGAAGACGCAGGTCGCTATCGTCGGGGCTGGTCCGGCCGGTTTGATGCTAGGGCATCTGCTGCGCGCCGAGGGGATCGATGCCGTCATCGTCGAGCGGGCGTCGCCCGATTATGTGCTTGGCCGCATCCGTGCCGGCGTGCTGGAACGCACAACCACCGACCTGATGGACCGGCTGGGGCTGGGCGCGCGGATGCATGCCGAAGGACTGCCGCATGACGGCTTTCACCTGGCCGACGGGGAACGATTGATCCGCATCGACATCGCGGCGCTGACCGGCAGGCAGGTGATGGTCTATGGCCAGACCGAAGTGACCCGCGACCTGATGGAGGCCGCGCCCGAACGCGGGTTGGAGATCATCTATGACGCCGCCGACGTGGCGCTGCATGATGTCGATGGCGACGCGCCTTATCTCACCTATAGCAAGGATGGCGCGACCCATCGGATCGATGCGCAGTTTCTGTGCGGTTGCGACGGCTTCCATGGCCCTTCGCGCAAGGCGATGCCGGCGTCGGTCGCGCGCCATTATGAGAAGGTCTATCCGTTCGGCTGGCTCGGCATCCTGGCGGATGTGCCGCCGTGCAACCATGAACTGATCTATGCCAATCACGAGCGCGGCTTTGCGCTGGCCTCGATGCGGTCGGCTACGCGCAGCCGCTATTATGTGCAGGTGGCGCTGGACGAAAGACTGGAGGACTGGTCCGACGACCGGTTGTGGGATGAACTGGCGATCCGGCTGGGGCCGGAGGCGGCGGCGCATATGACCCGTGGTCCGGCCTTGGAAAAGTCGATTGCGCCGCTGCGCTCCTTCGTATTCGAACCGATGCGCCATGGCCGGTTGATGCTGGCCGGCGACAGCGCGCATATCGTGCCGCCGACCGGCGCCAAGGGCCTGAACCTGGCCATGTCCGACGTCCATTACCTGTCGCAGTCGTTGATCGGCTGGTTCAAACGTCATGACAGCGACGCGGTGGCAGGCTATTCGGACAAGGCGCTGGCCCGCGTCTGGAAATCCGAACGCTTTTCATGGCAATTGACGACATTGATGCACCGCTTCCCCGATAGCGATGCGTTTGATCGCCGGATGCAGGTCGCCGACCTCGACTATATCGCCTCCTCGGTCGCGGCGCAGACGACGATCGCGGAAAATTATGTAGGATTGCCTTTATAGTATGACCAGCCTCCCCACACGGACCATCGGCCCCTTCACCGTTTCGGCCATCGGCCTTGGGTGCATGAACCTGTCCCACGCCTATCTCCCGCGTCCCGATGCGGCGGACGCGGAACGGCTGCTCCGCCATGCGCTCGATGTCGGCGTAACCTTCTTCGACACGGCGGCGCTCTATGGCTTCGGCGCGAACGAGGAACTACTCGGCCGCACGCTGATGGACCGGCGGGGGGACTTCACGCTGGCGAGCAAATGCGTGCTGGGGGAGATTGACGGCAAGCGCGGGCTGGACGGGTCGCCCGAAGCGATCGGCAAGGTGCTGGAGGATTCGCTGCGGCGGCTGAATGTCGACCATATCGACCTCTATTATCTCCATCGGCTCGACCCCAATGTGCCGATCGAGGACTCCGTCGGCGCGCTGGTGCGGGCCAGGGAAGCGGGCAAGATCGGGGCGATCGGCCTGTCGGAAATGTCGGCCGCGACGCTGCGCCGCGCCCATGCCGTCCATCCGATCGCCGCCATGCAGACCGAATATTCGCTCTGGACCCGCAATGCGGAAGTGGCGGTGCTGGGGGCGTGCGCGGAACTGGGGACGGGTTTCGTCGCCTTCTCCCCGGTCGGCCGCGGGCTTCTGGCGGGCAATCCGAACGCCGCCCATCTGGCGCAGGGCGATATTCGCGGCTCCATGCCCCGATTCCAGCCTCCCCATTTGGCGGCGAACCTGACATTGGTGGAGGGGCTGAAGGCGTTGGCCGATCAAGCCGGTTGTACGGCGGCGCAGCTGTGCCTGGCCTGGCTGCTGGCCAAGGGCGACCATGTCGTGCCGATTCCCGGTACGACCAGCATCGCCCATCTCGACGAGGATCTGGCCACCTTGGCGCGTGTCTGGCCAAACGATCTGATCGCGGCGGTAGAGGCGCTGTTCCCCTTCAACGCGCCGTCGGGGCCGCGCTATTCGCGCGAGGCGCAGGCCCAGATCGACACCGAATGCTGGGCGGGAGAGCCATTGGCCTGAATCGAACGCGATTCTCTTGTCCTTTCAGCATGTTGATTCGGGCAGGTGGAGGATCGGTGCGGAACATGAGGACGTGGAGCGGGGAGGGCCGTTCCGCGTCTTCTTGCGGATAGAGGTATGAAAAAGCTCGGAAATCCGCGCTATTCTACAGCTTTGGCGGGTTGATTTCCCAGCATTGTCTCAGAAAATTCACAAAGCGCGCTTTTTTCCGGTTGACCGACTCAGATGCCTCCCCTAGTTGGCCTCCACCGGACGGGACGACGCCACAGCGGCGCTGAACCAGACGGTCGCCAACATAAACGGGACACCCTCCCTCGGAACCAGTTTCGAGGAAGAATGGTCGTCCCTCTTTATTTGTCGGTTCTTTGACATTGTTGGATAGATGAAGGGACATGTGGGCGGCGGCTCCGGTTATTCACGGCTTTCAGGCGTGGATGTATCGGTTAAATTAGGCCGTTCCTTATTGGGGTTTGTCGGGCTTTCTCGGCAGATCGTTCATATGTCTCAGTATATTCCACTAGAATATATTGTGCAGGAATGGCTCCTGGAAATGAGCGGTATGTATCGGCCCTATTCCGGCTGGTACGTATCGGACATCAAACTTGAGAGTTT